>NZ_JBBOTA010000001.1:4800000-6791436 GCF_038005365.1 Paenibacillus sp. FSL H8-0315
GCATCTGGCGGGTATCTGACTCGGGATGACTTTGCGGATCATCAGGGCGAGTGGGGCGAGCCGCTTCATACGGATTATCACGGGCATACGGTGTACCAAGTGCCGCCTAACTCTCAAGGTTTCACAGGACTAATGAGTCTTAATATGTTGGAGTATTTCAATTTTGAAGCAATCGAGCATGGATCGTATGAATATTATCACCTGCTTGTTGAAGCGTTGAAGTTAAGCTTCCACGATCGGGATAGGGTGCTTACGGATCCGGATTTTAGTGCTATACCTTTGGAGCAGCTGCTGGAAAAACGTTATGCAGGACAATTAGCATCTGCGATTTCGATGCAAAAAGCTGCACAACTGACAAGTCAGCCTATCGGCAGTGATACAGCTTATGCTGCGGTTGTGGATGAAGACGGGAATGCGGTCTCTTTTATTCAGAGTCTGTATTTTGAATTTGGTTCGGGCGTGATCGCTGGGGATACGGGGATTTTGCTGCAGAATCGAGGTTCGTTTTTTTCGCTGGATCCCGGGCACATCAATACGCTTGAGCCGCATAAGCGCAGTTTCCACACACTGATGCCAGCGATGGCCTGCCGCGAGGGAAAACCTGCAATTCTGTATGGGACGCAAGGTGGCGAAGGTCAACCACAGACTCAAACTCTGCTGCTCACAAGGATGCTGCATTATGGCATGAATCCACAAATGGCTGTGAATGAGCCGCGTTTTGTGTGGGGGAGAACGTGGGGAGAGCCTACGCAAGAACTGAATGTGGAGAGCAGGGTAGCTGATGAGGTGCTGGCAGATTTGGCCGCAGCCGGTCATACTGTCCGGAAAGTAGATGACTATGATGGGGTTATGGGTCATGCTCACGTGATTTCGATAGATGACAATGGATACCGCAGTGGGGGAACGGACCCGCGCTGCGATGGTGCGGCGATTGGGTGGTAGGTATAGGAATGATGGAGCGGCCGGAAGGACTCTGAAGGAATCGTAGGAGAAAAGGTGACGGATACGAAAAGCTACTAGAGGGATTGTAATAGTAATGGTCAAGGGAGGAGGGGGAGTTATGGTTTTGGATAATCGGTATGGTGCGTTTATAGATCCTGGGCTTACGGTTGAGAGTTTAGGTAGCGGGATATTGGATGGACTGACCTTTGCAGTAAAAGATGTATTCGCTGTAGCTGGACACAGCTCTTCTGCAGGTAATCCTGATTGGCTGCATAGCCACCATCCGTCCACGGAGCATGCGGTGGCTGTACATCGTTTACTGTTGTCGGGTGCTACACTTCGTGGTGCTGCCCATACGGATGAGTTGATGTATAGTCTGGGCGGCGAGAACCTTCATTTTGGAACGCCGATTAATCCGCGTGCTGTAGGTCGTATCCCGGGCGGATCTTCAAGTGGTTCGGCAGTAGCGGTAGCTTCTGGTAGTGTTGATTTTGCGCTCGGTACGGACACCGGTGGCTCAATTCGAGTACCTTCCTCCTATTGCGGAGTATATGGCTTTCGACCAACGCATGGAGCTGTAGATTTTCAAGGTGTTATTCCATTATCTCCGGCTTTTGATACCGTTGGCTGGATGTCAGATCGTTTGGATGTGCTCCAGAAGGTAGGGGAAGTGTTGTTTGTGGCTGGGAGTACATCTGTGAAGATGGCGAAGAAAATAGAAAGTAGTATAGAGGAAACTGTAGGGAAGAGCATGGAAAAGAATGTAATGAAAAATTTAGAGAATAACCTAGAGGGAGACATGGTGAAGACTGATGAAAATAATTTAGAAAAGAGCCAGAAGGAAAGTTTAGAAACGATTTTGGAGAAACGTATTGAGAAGAGTGCTGAGAAGAGTACGGAGAAAATTTTAGAGATTGGCCCGGAAAACAAGGTGAAAAAGTATATGGAAGACAAAAATAAAATGGGTACTTTATTTGTTGCTACTGACTGCTGGGCTTTGGTTAATCTGGAGAATGCAGCTATTTTATCGGAGGGATTAAGGTGTTTGCGATCCGGGGCAGATCATCTCATGGAGATAGAAATTGCTTTGGAGGGGTTAAGGGTCTGGATGGATGTTTTTAGAGAATTGCAGGGGAATGAAATTTGGGAAACTCATGGCGTTTGGATTGAGAACGAGAAACCAGTCTTTGGGCCTGATATTGCAGCGCGATTCTCGTGGGCTGCTAGTTTGGCGGAAGAGGATCATAGTGTTGCGAAATGTAAACAAAAAGAGATTTCTAATCATTTGCGCCTGCTGCTAGGAGAGGACAATTGTCTTGTGATTCCGACAGTTCCGGGACCAGCGCCGCTGCGTGGAGGGGATTTGCGCCAATTGGAGGAGAATCGTAGCGGTGCGATGATGTTGAGTTGCATAGCAGGGTTGGCGGGTTTGCCTCAGGTAACAATACCTATGCTCTCCACAAGTGGATTGCCACTGGGATTATCCGTTATTGCCGGACATGGTCAGGATCTCCGGTTACTCTCTTGGGTGAATGAAGTGTGGCAGCAGTCCTGAGAAGCTGGGTGTAGCGGCCTTGAAAAAGCGATACTAAACAGATCGTAGCTACTGAACAACATAGCTTGATGATTCTTTTCTAGTTACTATTAACCGGTACTCCTCCATCACCCTCTTGGAATACACTCTAGAAATACACTCTAGGAGTACACTCTAGGAGTACACTCTAGGAATACACTCTAGGAATACACTCTTGGATTACATTCTAAGAATATACTCTTGGAGTACACTCTTGGAATACACTCTAGGAATACACTCTTGGAGTACACTCTTGGAATACACTTTTGGAATACACTCTAGGAATACACTCTTGGATTACATTCTAGC
The DNA here is from genome assembly GCF_038005365.1 of Paenibacillus sp. FSL H8-0315. Classification (NCBI taxonomy): domain Bacteria; kingdom Bacillati; phylum Bacillota; class Bacilli; order Caryophanales; family Paenibacillaceae; genus Paenibacillus; species Paenibacillus sp. FSL H8-0315. The sequence continues at coordinate 4,802,825 of NZ_JBBOTA010000001.1, forward strand.
AATACACTCTAACGCCACACTCACTTATTCATTCACAAATTAACGAAATGCACATGTCATTCCCTCCTGCTTTTAGTTTTATTGACACCGGGGAGCCTAGTGGAGTTGCTTTTAATACTAAGGTAGTTGGAGTTAGCTCAATAGTGGGGCAGTAGTGTGAAAAAGATAAATTCAGCGCTCGATTGTGTGGTGTAAGACCAGTGGAATTAAGTGAATACGTCGCTGGAGAGAAAAGAACGGTATAAATCCCGCAGAAATCGGAGAAATGGCTAAAGAAGCTAAAAAGAACGGTATAAATCCCGTAGAAGTCGGGGAAATGGCTCAAGTAACTAAAAAGTACAGTATAAATCCCGTAGAATCTAGGAAAGTGGCTTAAGTAACTAAAAAGAACGGTATAAATCCCGTAGAAGTCGGGGAAGTGGCACAAGTAACTAAAAAGAACGGGATAAATCCCGTAGAAGTCGGGGAAATGGCTCAAGTAACTAAAAGTACAGTATAAATCCCGCAGAATCTAGGGGAATGGCTAAAGAAGCTAAAAGAACGGTATAAATCCCGTAGAAGTAGGGGGAAATGGCTCAAGTAACTAAAAAGAACGGTATAAATCCCGTAGAATGTGGCGAAGACGCCTATGTAGCCAAAAAAAAGGGCAAAAGTGCCCTTCACCTCAGCAATTTCGGCTGGATAGCTGGAAAGAAGGGCAGAAGTGCCCTTCATCTCGGCAGTTTCGGCCAAACAGCCAAAAAGAAGGGCAAAAATGCCTCACACCTCGGCAATTCCGGCCGAATAGCCAAAAAGAAGGGCAACAGTGCCCTTCATCTCGGCGATTTCGGCCAAACAGCCAAAAAGAAGGGCAAAAAAGCCCTCCACTTCTACCGGCAGCAGTAGATCTATAAGCGCTTGTACCTCCGCCACAGCTACAGTGGGGTGGTATTATCTCTACTCGTACGGATCTCCTCCACCGATCAATTCCCCGTCTTGCAGCGCTGGTGTGCCTGCAACTTCGATCCGATGGTCAATTCGAATGGCCCGAGAATACCCTCCCATCAACTCCCATGTTGAACCCGTAAAAACTTGTTTTTACTCGAAAGCCCTCCCTCAACTCCACCTACTATTTTCCAATCCCCTTATACAGTTCACATGAACGATATGAGCTAAAGTTCAATAATTCATAATTCATAATTCATAATTCATAATTCATCATCCATGTTCATTTTGTGTTAAGTTTATTTACATATAATCATGAAATTTTAACTTTCCTCTATTCAACACGGTTCATTTTAATTATAATGTTACATAAAATAACATTATAAATCAGAAATGGTTTTATTGATCCTAATAAGGAGGGGTGGCATGCATCTTACGGTTGAAGAAGCGTTGTCCATTTATCCTTTGTCCGAGGCGAAGCTTATCGCTGGGTCTAAAGGGAAACATCGAATTGTGAAGTCAATTAATGTGATGGATGCCCCCGATATTTCGGATTGGATCAAAGAAGGCGAGATGCTGCTAACGACAGCCTATTTGATAAAGGACAATATGGAGGAAGCCTCTGCCTTGCTACAGACTTTGAATCGCCGGGGATCTTCGGCCTTGGGCATTAAGCTGGGGCGGTTTTGGGATGAAGTACCAGAGCAACTGGTCGCAGAAGCAGAGAGTCTTAACTTCCCTCTAATCCAGCTGCCGTTCGAGTTTACTTTTTCGGATCAGATGAATGGTCTGTTTCGCGCCGAGCTTAGCCGCAGCACTCACGTTCTGCAGAGCATTATGGAGAAGCAGAAAAAGCTGATGCAATTCGCCTTAAGATCTGTCCGCAGCCGTCCGTTGTTTGACTCGGTGTCTGAAGTGATTGGCCATTCACTTGTGGTGGTTAGCGCGCGGGGGGATGTGATCTACAACAACTCTGAATACCATCCTTCACAGCTGCTGGAGGGGTGGCCATGGCAGAAACGGAATCAGCGCTTTCGTGTGGGAGATCATGTGAGCTACCGTACGCCACTTTTGCAAGGAGAGAAGTGTTCCGGATATCTATTGTTTTGTGCCATCGACCCTTTATTGCTCCCAATGGAAGAAAGTTTGTTTGTTCAGGGAGCTGAACTTATTTCATATCATATTCATTCAGGATACGAAGATTATTTTGAACAGGCAGAACACAGGGAGTTTAGCGGATTGCTGAGACGTTGTTTGAGTGGTAATTTATCTTACACAGAATTGGCGCAGGCTGCTCTCGATTTGGAGATTGAGCTGCTTCAATTACCATTTTGTCTCTTATTGACCGATACAGCTGCGACTGGGGAAGAACGCCAAGGGGAGCTACTCAGGCTAAAAGAAGAATATCTTGAACATCCCGGGCTGCGGGAAGTAAAGGGAATTCATGTGATCATAGATCAAGGACTTTTGTCTATATATCCGGGAGATCGTCAGCGTCCTGAACAATTTCGGGATCTAATCCAGCTTTGTTTTGACAACATGAAGTTTGATAAGGGATATTATCCGCGAGCTGCGATAAGCAGTTGTAAAGCGAAGCCGGAGGGGCTGAAGGAGGCTTTTGCCGAGGTAAAGGATTGTATGGGAATGCTTCAGGGCGGGGGAGTAAAAGGGAGTGTTGTGCATTACCGGCAGCTTGAGCTTAACCTGCTGCTCGGGCAAATTCCGGCAGAGGTTATGGAGAAATATTGTAATGGAAGTCTAAGAGGGTTGCTTAGCCGAGAACCGGAGTATGTCAGGGAAATGCTGCGGACGCTGGAAGTTTATCTAGAGAACGATGGTCATGTTAATGAGACGGCTAAGAAACTGTTTATTCATCGAAACACGGCTACCTACCGGATCGAGAAGCTTAGTGAGCTGCTGGACGTCGATTTTAAAAAAATAAATGATCTCATGAGGTTGAAGTTAGTATTCATGTTTCGGAGGATGCTCGGACGGGACTAAGGTCTGAGTTCTAAGGTCTAAGGTTTAAAGTCTAAGGTCTAAGGTTTAAAGTCTAAGGTCTAAGTTCTAAGGTCTAAGTTCTGGATTGAAATGCAAACACGGAGGAGGGGAACCTCGTGAATACACATGAGATCGCCATGCATATTCAAACCCATCAGGGGCCTGCGGTGCTGGCAACGCTGATAGAGGTGGAGGGACACTCGTATCGTAAAGCCGGAGCGGTGATGTTGTTTTTTGAAGGAGGTACGATTGGGAGCCTGAGTCCAGGTTGTCTGGAAAACGATCTGCAGCTGCGGACTTCTGAAATCTGGGAACGAGGGCTGCCCGAAATTGTGGAATACAACATGCTGTCTCCGGATGATCTGTCCTGGGGTGAGGTTGTCGGCTGTGGAGGCAAAATCAAAGTAGTGCTTGAACCCGTGCAGGGTCAGCTCTACAAGCTTTTAGTGCAGGCGAGTGACAGATTGGCTAGGGGAGAGAAGCTAATTCTGTTCCGCGAAGCAGTGGAGAACGGTTTTGCCTATAAGCTGGAGCTGGATCCAGACCTTGTACTGCCGCAGAGCAAGAAACATCCGAAATTATCCCACTCGGAAAAAGAAAGCCTGGCGACAGGTCGCTTTATGGCCGCTCCAGCAGAATTGACAGCATTCCATACGTCTTTCGTGCCTAAACCGCGGCTTGTGATTTTTGGCGGGGGACGTGATGTGGTTCCAATTGCGGAACTTGCTGACAGAGTTGGCTTTCGGGTTGCGGTTGCGGATTGGCGCGAAGGAAGCTTGCACAATAAGTTTCCTCGGGCTGAACAAGTAATTTGTTCCCCTATGGAGGTTGTTCAGCGATTGGGCGTAGCTCGGGAGGATTATGTATTGATTTGCAGTCATCAACTTGGGCGGGATAGACAGTTCCTGGAGAGTGTGATTCCGCTTGCTCCTCTATATATAGGGATTATCGGTTCGAAGGCGCGAATATCTCTTTTACTGGAAGGGTTTGAGGCTCCTGCATCTTTGCATGCACCTGTAGGGTTGCCGATTGGAGGAGAAGGTCCGGAGGAGATTGCGGTCAGTATTATAGCAGAAATTATTCAAATTAGAAGGGTGGGCTCACGAGAGCTGCCCAAAGGAGCGGATAGTATTGAAGGTAGCAGGAATATATTTGGCAGCGGGGCAGAGCAGGCGGATGGGCGTGTCCAAGGTTTCACTGAAATTGTCGCAGGAGGTCTCACTCGGGAGCGTCGCGCTTAGTGAATTGGATCGTTGCAATCTAGAACCGCTAATCGTGGTAGTGCGTGCGGATGACAACTTGGAATGGCTGCCACCCGCGATTGAGCCGCAAGGCTCCAGACGTACCGAAACTTGCTTAACCGCACATCTGGGATTGTCTTTTTCACTGCGCTGCGGTCTTAATGCGGTATTACCTTTACAGCCCGATGCAGTAGTTGTGGCGCTTGCGGATCAGCCATTTATTACTACAGCATTAGTGAATCGTCTAATACAAACGTTTGAACAATCTCCGGAGATGGACTATGTCGCTAGCGTCAGCAATGGGTCGGCTATGCCCCCGGCTTTGTTCTCGAAGACGTTGTTTCCAGCACTACAGGGATTAGATGGAGATCGAGGAGCGGCGGGGATATTGCGTTCACCTGATTATAAGGGGATTGTTCTGGAATCTGAGTCTGCCCATTATTTCATGGACGCAGATACAAAAGAAGATTTTGGTGAGATTCAGGAGCAATGGATTCTGAGAAATGGAAAGTGAAGTAAAGAATAGTCTGGAAAGTAATCTGAAACAGTGTTCCTTTTCCACCTTTGGTCATATAATATGACACGCAACTCACCTTACAAAAACCAATTAGTGCATTACACACAAAAAAAGTTCTGATTCTTATATTCCTATACAAACGTATGTTATATAAATTTACGCCAAGGCCACCTCTAAGTATAGTAGAAGTACATTAATGGTTGCAGCCATGATGAGAGATGATTTGGAGGAGGAGAATTATGAAAAAAAGGGGTCAGTTCATAACATCTTGTCTTGCATTAATGGTTCTAATGACGGTGGCTTTGGTGGGGTGTGGCAGCAATAATAATACTTCTACAAATGCAACGGAGGCACCAGCGACAACTACAGCGGCAACAGAGGCAACTGCAACAACAGAACCGGCTGCAAAGAAACCGACGGTTGCTTTTGTTTATATCGGACCTCCAGGGGATGGCGGCTACACGTACCAACATGATCAAGGACGGCTGTATATGGAGAAGGAGCTGGGGATTAAAGCTGACTTTGTAGAAAATGTCCCTGAAAGTGCTGACGCCGAACGAATCATCACAGAGCTTGCGCAATCACACGACATCGTGTTTACAACGAGCTTCGGATATATGGATTTTACATTAAATGTAGCGGGCAAATTTCCCAACGTGAAGTTCCTGCATGCTTCGGGTTACAAAACCGCAGAGAACATGGGGACCTACTTCGGGAAAAACTATCAGGCCAGCTATCTGAGCGGCATAGCGGCAGGGAAAATGACCAAAAATAATCAGCTGGGTTATGTGGGCGCTTTTCCGATCAGCGAAGTGATCTATAACTTGAATGCTTTTACCCTTGGAGCACAAAGTGTCAATCCTGATGTAAAGGTGAATGTGGTATGGACGAATACATGGTATGACCCGACGACTGAACGTCAAGCGGCAATCAGCTTGCTGGATAAGGGTGCGGATGTGCTTTTGGCCTATCAGGATTCACCTGCAACCCTGCAGGCTGCTGCTGAACGAGGGGCTTTTGCCGGGGGAAATGACTCGGATATGAGTAAATACGCTCCGGACAATTATTTGACGAATCCGGTATGGAATTGGGGGCCGTATTACGTAAAAGCTGTGCAGGCAGTTATGGATGGAACCTGGAAGAGCGAGCAATATTCCGGTGATATGGCTGACGGTATGGTGGAGCTGGCTCCTTTCGGGAACAAGATCCCAGATGATGTGAAAAAGCTTGTCGAAGACGCCAAAGCCAAAATTATCAGTGGTGAGCTTGAGGTTTTCACAGGTCCGATCTCAGATAATCAAGGGAATGTGAAGGTTCAGGAGGGTCAGAAGCTGACCTTGGAGGAAGTGCTGGGCATGAACTGGCTCGTAAAAGGTGTGGAAGGAACTATCCCGCAATAATGTTTAAAAATAGGGAATAAGATGTGCACAATCTATGGGTGGGGCGGGTTCCGTTAAGCGGAAACTTCCCCACCCGTACTACAACTTGAAGGAAGGAGGGGTTCAGGCCATGCGGGGAACTTCAGTTGAAATGCGGGGGATTGTGAAAAAATTCGGCTCGGTAACCGCCAGTGATCAAGTCGACTTTTCGGCAAATGCGGGTGAGATTCATGCGTTGCTTGGGGAGAATGGGGCCGGGAAGAGCACGGTGATGAGCATGCTGTCAGGGGTGTACAGAGCAGATGAAGGAGAAATCTTCATTCATGGGAAAGGTGCTCAGATCCGTTCTCCTAAAGATGCTGCGCAGCTGGGTGTAGGTATGGTGTTTCAGAACTTTAGGCTGGTGCAAAGCCTCACAGCAGCAGAAAATATCGTGCTTGGCGAAAAGTCGTCTTTCTGGCGCGGCCGTAAGTGGATGAAGAACAAACGCGAGGAGATAGAGGCATTAGCGGAACGGTTTGGACTGAATTTCCCGGTGGATCGCCCGATCTGGCAGTTGTCCGTGGGGGAGCAGCAGCGTGTTGAAATCGTTAAGACGCTGTATCGCGGGGCTGACATTATTATTCTGGATGAACCAACCTCTGTATTGACCCCGGGAGAGGTGGAACAGCTATTTGAAACGCTGCGGGTCATGAAGCAGGCAGGAAAAACGGTCATTATGACTACTCATAAAATGAAAGAGGTTATGGCGTCCTCCGATCGGATTTCCGTCATGCGCAAAGGGAAAATGATCGCCACACTGACCACGGCAGATACAGATGAACTGGAGCTGGCTCGTCTGATGGTGGGCAAGGAAGTAACCATCACCCGTCAAGAACGGGAAGCCACTGAAGGGGATTCTTTATTAGAAGTGAAAGATGTGGACGTATATGCCGATCACGGGCGAAAAGCACTGGATCACTTCTCACTGAACGTATGTAAAGGGGAGATTGTAGGCGTAGCTGGGGTAGCTGGTAACGGGCAAAAGGAACTGGCTGAAGTGTTAACAGGTCTTAGAGGCTGGAAAAGTGGTGAAATCACGTTTGATGGAAAAACGGTGAAATCGGCTTCGGTTAGAGGGGCAATTGATTCAGGAATCTCCCACGTGCCGGAGAACCGGATGAAGAGCGGTTTAGCTGGACGCCTCGGATCGGTGGATAATCTTTTGTTTAAGTCTTACCGCTCAAAGGAGCACTCCAAATTTGGTTTCTTGAAGTCCGCGAAGAACCGTTTGTGGTCACAGGAGCTGGTCCAGCGCTTTAACGTCAAAACACCTGAGCTGGAGACGCCAGTACAACAGTTGTCAGGTGGTAATCAGCAGAAGCTGCTCTTTGCACGTGAAATCAGTCATCGGCCTAAGCTGATGGTCGCCGTTCATCCGACACAAGGGCTGGATGTAGGTGCCACGGCTGGTGTTCACGACCTTCTTATGGAGCTGCGTGGTTCAGGTAGTGGCGTGTTGTTAATTTCGGAGGATTTAGATGAATTGCTTCAGTTGTCCGACCGGATTCTAGTGATCTATAACGGCTCAATTATTGGTGAGAGTACACATGAGGAAGCGAATCGAGAGAGCATCGGACTACTAATGGCTGGTATTCATAATAGAGAGGAGAGCGCCGTATGAGCCCGGAGAATGGAAGAAATACCGCAGCAGCTGTACTGGAACCCCTCCCCTCCCACTCCGGAAAACGATTCTCTCTACGTTTCGAATACGATGCCAGCCGCATCCGTTCTCCTTGGTGGACACCTATTGTATCTATAATTTTAGCGCTATTGTTGTGTGCCCTATTTATTGCGGCGAATGGTATGAATCCGGTGCTGGTCTATGAAAAAATGTTCCGTGGCGCATTTGGCACTGCGTATGGGCTCACGGAAACGATGGTTAAAGCGATCCCGCTACTCCTATGTGGGCTTGGGATTGCTGTGGCTTACCGCATTTCGGTATGGAATATTGGAGCAGAAGGCCAGTTAACCGTTGGGGCTATGGCGGCCACAGCGGTCACGATTTATTTTCCTGACTTACCTTCATTCTGGTCCCTGAGCTTAATGCTGCTGTTCGGGATTGCCTCGGGTGCGCTTTGGGGACTATTGACTGCTATTCCGCGGACGCATTTTGGAGTGAATGAGCTAATCACTTCATTAATGCTGAATTATGTTGCCCTATTGGCGCTCGATTACGTGGTATTCGGACCTTGGAAAGATCCTAAAGGTTTTAATTTCCCGGGATCACCTATGTTTACTGCGGCTCAATCGCTGCCTGTTCTCGGAAGTACAAGATTGCATATTGGATTGTTATTTGGACTTATCGCCGTTGTGATTTATTACTTAATGATTCGTTTTACCAAGTGGGGTTACGAGCTCCGTCTGATTGGGGCCAATCCTGTTGCAGCCAGATACGCGGGGATTCCTATCAAGCGGCATATTATTATCGTCATGCTGATCAGTGGGGGGCTCGCCGGGATCGCTGGCATGGCGGAGGTCTCCGGTGTTACACACAAGCTGATGCAGGGCATTTCACCGGGTTATGGATACACCGCCATTATCGTAGCTTGGCTGGCCAAATTGAATCCACTCGGTCTAATCGTTACTTCTATTCTATTCGGTGGCTTAATTGTTGGCGGATATAGTGTTCAAACCATCGGGTTGCCCTCTTCAATTTCAGAAATGCTGCAAGGCTCCATCCTGTTTTTCTTGATTGCTGGCGATATGATCTATCGTTTCCGCATTCGCCGTAGCCGGGTTCAGCTGAAAGGGGGGAGATAGGCGATGGATTTTACAACACAGCTACTTATTGCCGCTATTTCCGCAGGGACCCCGCTGCTGCTGGCTACGCTGGGAGGCATTCTAAATGAACGAGCCGGCATTATACAGCTTGGGGCTGAAGGTCTGATGCTGATGGGGGCGGTCACCACTTGTATCGTGTATATTCGCTCCGGAAACCTGTTGCTGGCTCTGCTGGCTACCGTAGCTGTAACGGCTGTGCTTGGTTTGCTGCATTCTTTTCTTTGTGTGACCTTGCGGGCGAATCAAACGATGTCCGGTCTTGCGATGACCTTGTTCGGCAGTGGGTTGAGCGCTTATCTTGGTAAACCGATCAGCGGCATTCCTTTGCCGGGAACCTCCCCTAAGCTGCATCTGGCTTGGCTGGAAAATGTACCGTTCATCGGAAAAATATTCGGCAACATGGATTACCTAACCTGGTTCAGCCTGCTGCTAGTGCTTGCTCTGCATCTGCTAATTCACCGCACTTCATGGGGCCTGCATTTGCGGGCAGTCGGAGACAGTCCGGCTACCGCAGATGTGATGGGGATCCGTGTGCAGCTTATCCGCTACAGCTATGTGATCACCGGTGCTGCTCTCATCGGTCTGGCCGGAGCGGATATGGTATTGGCCTATGCGCCAACCTGGAATGAAGGGCTGACAGCCGGTCGAGGCTGGATTGCGGTAGGGCTAGTGATTTTTGCCAGATGGAATCCGCTGCGCGCCTTGTTCTGCGCTTACTTTTTTGGGGCATTGGATTCACTTGGCTTCCGCATTCAATTGCTGGGCAGTGCAGTTCCGCCCTATTTTCTCAAAATGATTCCGTACCTTGTGACCATTCTGGTCCTGATGTACCTGGGGTACCGCAATCGCAACAAACCATCCGGTACACCGGAGGCGCTCGGAGTTCCTTATATTCGGGAACAAAGGTTTTAAGGCAGGCTATACGAGAAGGGAAGCGGCAATCTGGTACTCAAAAAGGGAGGCGGAGTGTATGGGAGTTATACGGGAAGAGGATGGAAGACTACCTGAAGTAATTCAACCCCACAGCCTGCACGAAGCTTGGGAGAGAAAAACGGCGTTTGGAGACAGTTCCCGATATGTCGCAGGAGGAACATTGCTGAGAACAGGGTGGGAAAATGGAACGGATCATATGCCCAAACAGCTGATTGATCTTCGGCAAATCACAAATCTCGGCGACATTACCTTAACGGAATTTCACTTATCTCTGGGCGCTCTTGTTCCACTCTCCCAGTGCCGCAGTAATGAGCATTTGCAGGCCGTGGCTCCTGCGCTGCAAGAGGCTGCACGTTGCATAGCGGCTCCGTCGGTGCGTAATCTTGCCACGCTCGGGGGCAATATCGCTTCTGGCTTCGGAGATATTCTACCTGCGTTACTGGTCTATGACGCGGAGTTAATCTCCTTTGACGGCAAATTTATGACGGCACTACCTTTGATAGAGTGGCTAAACAATCACTGGAGCGGGATAAAACCTGCGGCAGATCTTGTGGCTGAGATTCGCATCTCACCTACTCTCTTAGAGAGTCCGTTAACGGATAGGCTAGAAATTTTTCGTAAGGTTGGCCGCAGGGAAGTGTTCACCCCTTCACTTGTAACGGTAGCAATCTCAGCATCAATCGATGAGGAACTCCGTTTCCGTGAGGTGCGTATCGCCGCAGGTGGGGGCTCTGGGCGGCCGCAGCGACTAAGTAGAGCTGAAGTTATGCTTGAAGGTGTGAGGTATACAGAGGAGCTGTTGGCTTCTTTATATGAAGAGGTTGAGAACAGCTTTGAGACGTATAGTGATCCCTTTGCAACAGAACTTTACAAGAAAAAGACTGCTGGGAATTTGGTTGTATCTGAGCTGTGGAAGGCTATGAATATACGGAGTTAAGAGGTGAATAACCCGACGAAAGGAGAGAGGGAAAATGCTGCTGAATAAGGAATCCAGCGGTAGCCGCTGGCGTACACGACCCGATGGAGAGGGCAAGGTATCCGGTAAGCTGCAGTATTTGACCGACATGAGGGCAGAAGGAATGTTGATCGGCCGCGTGCTTCGCAGTGAGCAGGCACATGCTCGTATTTTGTCCATACGCATTGAGAAGGCCGTTGAAGTCCCTGGTGTACACGCTGTAATTACTCATGAGGATGTGCCCGGACTTAACGGCTTTGGCATAGCTTTGCCGCATCAACCGGTATTTTGCAGTGACCGTGTGCGTTACACTGGCGATGCGATTGCGGCAGTCGCGGCAGAGACGGACGAAATTGCGGAATACGCCTTATCTCTTATCGAAGTGGATTATGAGCTTCTACCCTTACTCGAGAATCCGGAAGAGGCGATGAAAAAGGACGCAATTCTGCTGCATGCCGAGGGAAACGTGCTTCATCATACGGAATATCGGAAAGGGGAGCCGGAAACGGTATTTACGGATTGCTGTCATGTGGTAGAGGAGACTTACTATACACCACGCCAAATGCACACCTATATGGAGACTGAAGGTGGACTGTTTATCCCAGAGGATAACGGACGGCTTACCGTATATTCAGCTACACAACATGGGTTGATGGATCGCCTGCAGCTATCCAGAATTCTGGCTATTCCTCAAGAAGATATTCGCGTCATCTCGAGTCCTATCGGCGGGTCCTTTGGAGGAAAAGACGAGCTGAATGTACAGCCATATGGAGCGCTGCTCGCCTTGCGGACACTCCGTCCGGTAAGACTGCATAATTCGAGAGCTGAATCGGTACGTGCAGGACTAAAACGCCATCCCATGAAAATCACCATGAAAACTGGCTGCGACCCCGAAGGAATCATCAGGGCACATCAGGTCAGAATTATTTCGGATACGGGAGCTTACGCAACACTGGGGGCGGAGGTGCTCAACTTCGCGACAGAACATGTGATGGGCCCCTATATCATCGATCATGTGGATGTGAAGGGTTTTGCTGTATATACCAATAACGGTGTATCTGGTGAATTTCGCGGTTTTGGCGGCAATCAGGCGATTTTCGCTTTGGAGGGACAAATCGATCGGTTGGCTGAGCGATTGCAGATCGATCCGTGGGAAATGCGCCGCCGCAATTTGCGTAAATATGGAGATCTGGGGCCGCTGGGTCAGGAAATTGCTCAGACCGATGGTGCCTTTCAGGTGTGGGAAGCGCTGGCGGGTTCGCCTCTTATGACTGAGGCCGCATCTACAGACAGTGATTCAGGTGTTGTGGAACCTTGGATCGTAACTGGAACGGGTGCTGCTATAGCTATGCATGGTGCAGGACTTGGTTATGGTATTCCCGATCCGGCGGGTGGCAGGCTCTCTTTGACGCTAGAGGGCAAGATTGAGGCGGTGTTTGGTTACGAGGAGTTTGGTCAGGGGTTAATCGCAACAATGGAACAAATGCTGATTGAACAGTTTGGCTTGGCGGCAGAGGATCTAAGCATCGTCATTGGCGATACGGATGTTGTGCCCGATAGCGGATCTAGTACGGCTTCCCGATCAACCAGCATGATGTGGATGGCCTTAAAACGGCTGCGTCCAGACTTCACCGCTCGAGTGCTGCAGGCAGCTGCGATGATAAAGCCAGAGCTGGATAACTATGAAATGAAGCTCGGCCCTGGCGGTATTTGGCTAAAAGACGGCGGTCTGCTTCTGACTTACAAGGACTTGGCACAGCATATTTCAGAACCCATTGTCTGTAATACAAAGTTTACTTATCCAACCACACCCTTTAAAAGAGTGGGGGCACATTTCCTATACACCTATTCTGCAATCGCAGTCCGCGTGGAAGTTAATCTGCTTACTGGACGTGTTCGTGTACTGGATCAATATCATGCGGTAGCGGCGGGACCGGTGGCTAATCCGCAAGGTTATCTTGGACAGATCGAAGGTGGCAGCAGTATGGCGGTCGGTTTCACCTTGTCAGAGGATGCTGTGATGTCTGGCGGCAGCTATGTCACCAAAAATTTAGACACCTATTTGGTGCCGACCATTGCCGACATGAATGGCAGCATTCAGGTGCAGCCGATAGAGGATTTGCCGGATCATGACACGTACGGTCCTCGCGGCATTGGAGAGGTGGGTTCCGTCAATTTAGCTCCGGCAGTCGCGTCAGCCATATTTCAGGCTGTAGGGAAACGGGTAACCAAGCTGCCCATTGATCCCGAATGGCTGCAGTCTACACCGTTTATTCCACAAAAGGTGGTGAACATCCATGTCGAGCCATAATTCAGATGCGAATCTAGATGAAGATAACCTTGACCCCTTATCGTCTGAGGAAGCCTTTGCAGAAGAGAGGTTCACCTTTAATTGCAATCTTAATGGCAAAGCGATATCCACGGAGATTCCACCCTCCCGCCGGCTTTTAAAGGTCATACGTGAAGATTTGGAGCTGACCGGCACAAAACGTTCTTGTGAGATTGGCCGCTGCGGGGCATGTCTGGTGCTGGTGGATGGACGTCCAGTGAATTCATGTCTGGTCATGGCCTATCAATGCTCAGGTGCGGAAATTACAACGATTGAGGGTCTTAGTGAAGTAGGCCTGCATCCCGTTCAGCGGGCTTTTTTAGAAGAGGGGGGGTTCCAATGCGGTTATTGCACACCAGGGATGGTTATCTCGGTGGTTGCTCTGCTGGAAGAGAACCCGCATCCTACTCAGGCTGAAGTGGAAGAAGCTTTATCGGGTAACATTTGTCGCTGTACGGGGTACGGTGGCATTTTACGAGCTGTTAACAAAGCTATTGGAGGTTGAGTGGATGGTCGTTTCTGAAGGCAGGTTTACGATGGAAGAGATAAATGCCATGAGTATAACGGATTTTGTGAAGCATCTAGGCGGCATTTTTGAACATTCACCGTGGGTAGCAGAGGAGGCTTATAAGCAGATTCCGTTCCATTCTTTAGAGCATTTGCATAGCACCATGATGCAGACCGTACTGAGTGCTGACCGGAGCCGAATGGAGGGACTATTAAAAGCTCACCCGGATTTGGCGACTAGGCTTCAAGTTACGGCTTTATCTGCTTCTGAGCAGCAGGGAGCTGGACTGGATCGGTTAACAACGGAAGAGTTCAATCTATTAAATGATCTGAATCGAAAGTATACGGACAAATTTCATTTCCCTTTTATTCTAGCTGTTCGTGGCAAAAACAAAGATGACATTATCAGCGCCATTGGCGTGCGAGTTGAGCGTTCCCCTCAGGAGGAATGGGTTCAAGCCTTTTCTGAAGTCGGTACAATTACGAGATTTCGCCTAAGTGATTTAATTATTTAATTATTTAATTATTCATTCATCATAAACGGGGAGGGTGTCAGCCATGCTGGAACCAATTAACGGACGTACAATATTTTATGGAAAAAGTGATGTGCTAACTTATCGTACCTATGCTAAACCGCTGGCCGTTACCCCCGTTCCCGAATCTTCCTTCACGGGCTGCGACAACATTATATTCGCACATAATATTACATTCGCGGTCACGGGCGAAGCGTTTCTTCCTTCTTTTTCAGAGGGGGATAATTCCATGGTCGTTGCTACCGATTCTATGAAAAATTTTATCCTGCGCAATACCGCGGACTACACTGGAAGCACAACGGAGGGGCTACTGCAGCTTCTAAGCAGCCGTTTTCTCGATAAATACGATCATGTCACCGCAGTTTCAGTTTCCGCAGACCGGTTACCTTTTGAACAGGTGATGGTGCCCGGGGTTGAGGGGCTTAAACAGAGTCATTTAGTACTGCGTCACTCCAATAATGAATCTTATTCGGCTTCGTTAACTATAAAACGTGGAGAGAATGGGACTGAGGTTATCGCTCATGAATGCCGATTGAAGGATTTACAGCTGATAAAAGTGAGTGGAAGCTCGTTTTATGGATTCGTCCGTGATGAGTACACAACATTGCCGGAGAGCTTTGACCGTCCGCTTTATATTTTTCTGAATATTAACTGGACCTACAGTGGTGTTCAGCATGCTCTGGATGGAGATCTCGGCCAATATGTGGCTGCGGAGCAGGTTCGCGATATCGCCCATAACGCTTTTCATGAGCTGAACAGTCCATCAATTCAATCGTTGATTTATCAAATTGGGCTGCGCGTATTGTCCCGTTTTCCTCAGCTGGCTACCGTTTCATTTGAGTCCAATAACCGGACTTGGGAAACCATTGTTGAGCCTGAAGAAACTAAAGGTGGAGTCTTCACCGAACCTCGTCCACCCTATGGTTTTCAGGGCTTTTCTGTCAGCCGTGCAGATCTGGCCGGAGAGACAGCGTAATGAGCGGGCGTCTTACCACCCATGTGCTGGATCTGTCGCGGGGGATTCCTGCTACAGGTCTGACGCTTCAGCTCTGGAAGCTTACGGATGGGATGAGCAAGCTTCTGTGTGAAGAAGTCACGAACAGTGACGGGAGGCTGGATGCTCCGCTGTTGGAGGGAAACGAAATGGAGTCTGGATGTTACGAGCTGCTGTTTATGGTTGGCGATTACTACCGTAGAGCGGATGCCAAAGCGTCAGCAGACACTCAACGTGAGATGCCTTTTTTTCTAGAACAGATACCTATTCGCTTTCATATAGAGAGCTCCATGCAACACTACCATGTACCTTTGCTAGTAGCACCTGGTGGATATAGTACGTATCGGGGAAGTTAAGAGAAAGTTGACGACCGGAGGAGGTGGCAGCTCATGAAGGAATCCTATGAACTTGTGATTAAGAACGGGAATGTAGTGCTGCCCGATCAGGTACTCAAGCTGGATATTGCAGTATCAGAGGGTAAGATTGTCGCACTTGGAGAGGAATTTTCGCTTGCGCCGCTAACCAAAGTCATCGACGCAGATGGGTTCTATGTGCTCCCCGGTATGATTGATATGCATGTCCACTTTAATGAACCAACGTTTGGACATTGGGAAGGCTTTCGCAGCGGTTCTGCGGCGTTGGCAGCTGGCGGCTGCACAACCTATGCAGATATGCCGCTTAACGGCAATCCACCTACTGTGAACGAGGCTGGGCTTCGTCAAAAGGTAGATGCTGCGGCTGGAAACTCTGCCGTTGATTATGTGCTGTGGGGTGGGCTCGTTCCCGGCAATCTGGATGATTTAGAAGTTTTGGCAGCCGCTGGCGTCACTGGGTTTAAAGCCTTTCTCTCCAATCCTGGAGGGGAGGGCGAAGGCAGATTCCGTGAAGTGGATGAGGATACACTCTATCAAGGGATGCAGCGAATCGCTTCTCTGGGCGGGATTCTGGCGCTGCATGCAGAAAGTGAGGCTATCACGGCGGTGTTGACCGCAGATGCAGTGCGAAATGGCAGAACCAGCGCAAGTGATTTTGCGGCTTGCCGCCCTGCTGAAGCAGAGCTGGAGGCAGTGTCCAGGGCGCTGCTGTACGGTGAACGTACGGGCTGCCGGTTGCATTTTGTTCATATCAGCACGGCCGCCGCCATTGAGAAAATCTATGAAGCTAAGCTTCGAGGTCTGGACGTTTCGGCCGAAACCTGTCCACATTATCTGGTCCTCACTGAAAATGATATGAAGGCTTTAGGCCCTGTGGCGAAGTGTGCGCCTCCGCTGCGAAGTGCGGTGGAGCAGGAGAAGTTATGGGAGATGCTGGCCCAAGGCAAAATCGATCTGATTGCTTCGGATCATTCCCCCTGTCCAACGGAATTGAAGGTGAAGCCGGACTTGTCTTTTTTTGCAGCTTGGGGTGGGATCTCGGGTGCGCAGAGCAGTCTGGAGCTTATGTTCCATGAAGGCGTGAATGTGCGGGGTTTGGATGTTACATTAATTTCCAGTCTGCTTGCAGGGCAACCCGCAAAACGTTTTGGAATAGAGCATCGCAAAGGCGCTATAGCTCTAGGTCTAGATGCCGATTTAGTTCTGCTGAATCCAAATACAACCTATACGCTGACTGCGGAGGATTTATTGTATCGCCACAAGCACAGCCCCTACATCGGAAGAACTTTATCCTGCAAAGTAGTTGCTACGATCTGTCGCGGGAATGTGATCTATACCTCTGAAGAAGGAGTGATCAGTGAGGGAGGTGGACAGTGGCTGCGAGTTAGGAAGGAGCAGTACAGCCTATGAATGATTCCAGAGTTCAAGCGTCGACTCAGAAACTACTGGAGCTGCTGGAGGAGCTGGCGGCATTCAGCACACCTGGGCCAGGAGTTACTAGACTGCTATATACGGAGGAATGGAGCCGGGCGCAGATTTTTTTGCAGGAAAAAATGGCTGGGCTCGGCTTAGAAGTTTCCATAGACAAGGTTGGCAATGTATATGGACGATTGAGTGGATGCAATCCGCAGCAAAAGGTTATTTTAACCGGATCGCATATTGATACTGTAATCAATGGCGGAAAATATGATGGTACGTATGGGATCGCTGCGGCTATGATTGCGCTTCAAGATTTGCAGAGGAACTTTGGCCAGCCGCAGCGGACGCTTGAGGTCGTATCTTTTTGTGAAGAAGAGGGGAGCCGATTTCCGCTTGCTTATTGGGGTTCGGGCCATGTCACGGAAAGGTATGACGGAAGCGAGGCCGAGACCTGTATGGATGCAGAGGGCGTGACGTTAAAAGCAGCAATGGCACAATCCAGCTTCTTACAGGACATAACGGAGGAGAAAGCTTCTAAGCGGACTGGAGTCAGAAATGATATTGGTGCTTTTGTAGAACTGCACATCGAGCAGGGGATTATTCTGGAGAAGACGGACACTCAGATAGGCGTAGTTCAGGGGATTGTTGGCCAGAGACGATATGTGGTCAAGGTCAGTGGTATTGCTAATCATGCGGGCACGACACCGATGTTTATGCGGCAGGATGCACTGGCTAGTGCGGTTGAAATGCTGTACGTGCTTGAAAGTTCTGCTAAAACGGCTGGTGAACCTCTTGTAGCAACCTCGGGTAAGCTTGAGGTGTATCCGAATACGCCAAATGTGATCCCGGGTGAGGTTCTTTTTACACTAGATATCCGCCATAGTGAAGAGGACGAACTGGAACGTTTCTGTCAGAAGCTTCTAGCGGAATGTAATGAAATTGCTGTTAAACGTGGGGTGATTCTTGAGGTTACATCCGTGCTCCACACAGTCCCTGCACCTATGGATACGAAGCTATCTGCAATGCTGGGAAATATCTGCCGCCAACAGGGGAAGACGTACCGCATGATGGTAAGTGGAGCGGGACATGACGCCCAGCTGTTTGCGCCGCGTTGCCCTACTGCGATGATATTTGTGCCAAGCCGAGCTGGCATCAGCCATTCTCCGGAAGAGTATACTTCCCCTGAGCAGCTCGTTGCTGGGCTTGAGGTTCTGACTGCGATGTTATATGAGTTAGCTTATTAAAAAGAGTTCGCCGAACTTTTAAGGGAGGATCATCATGAAGCGTTACGAAGATTTGTCGCCGTCCCAACGCTGTATTATGACTCCGGGTCCGGTCGAGGTAGATCCGCGTGTACTGCGGGCGATGTCTTTTCCGGTGCTGGGTCAGTTTGATCCAGAGTTCACCTCTATTATGAATGAAACGATGGAAATGCTGCGGGAGCTGTTTGCTACTTCTAATTCATGGGCTTACCCAATTGATGGTACCTCCCGTGCTGGAATTGAAGCCGTGATGGTTAGTTTGATCCTGCCGGGTGAGCGTGTGCTGATTCCGATCTTTGGCCGCTTCGGACATCTATTGCATGAGATTGCTGAAAGATGTGGCGCTGAGGTGTTCGTGTTGGAAAAGCCATGGGGGAGTGTGTTTGAGCCGGATGAAGTGATAGCAGCTATGGAGACTTTTAAGCCACATGTGGTGGCAATGGTTCACGGGGAGACCTCTACAGGACGTGTGCAGCCACTCGCGGAAATTGGTAGAGCTTGCCGCCGGATGGATACTTTATTCATAGTCGATGCAGTTGCAACCATTGGGGGCATTCCTGTCGAGACAGATGCTTGGATGTTGGATGCCGTCGTTGGCGGTACACAGAAATGCCTGTCCGTCCCTTCCGGAATGGCACCGATAACGTATAATGATCGTGCTGAAGCTAAGCTCATGACCCGAAAACGAGTAGAACGCGGGATTAGAACAAGTGATGTCCAGCCAGGTGACTTATCTTTTGTCCGCAGCAATTATTTTGATCTCAGCATGCTTCAGGATTACTGGAGTCCACAACGTCTCAATCATCATACAGAGATGACCTCAATGCTTTATGCACTGCGGGAGGGCTTGCGGCTTACCCTTGAAGAAGGGCTGGATGCCCGATTCGCCAGACATATCCTCCATGAAAAAGCACTTGTAGCTGGATTAGCAGCTATGGGTTTAGAACTATACGGGGATCCTTCCTGCAAGCTTACTGTTGTTACCTGTGTGCTGATCCCTGAGGGGATAGATGGGGAAGCTGTCCGTTCGCTGCTGCTGGGGCGGTTCGGAATTGAAATTGCCAGTTCTTTTGGACCGTTAAAGGGAAGGATCTGGCGCATCGGTACGATGGGTTTTAGCTGTCGTGAGAATAACGTGTTGCGGCTGCTTGGAGCGCTGGAAGCCGCATTACAGCGTCATGGATTTAAGGGGCCTTGCGGGTTTGGGGTTCAGGCAGCACTTGACGTATATGAGGCAAAAGTAAGATAATCGTTGGAATAGAGCGGATGGCGGAGAGTAAAAACAGGGGCATGTCCGGATGGTTCGGACAATCTTTGGGAATAAGTAAACGGCTATCATCTACAGGGATGATTGAGCCGTTTTTTCTTACAAATACAGACCTGCGCAACTATATTATCCTAGGCTTAATAGTTAGGCAATCCTCTATGATTACGGATCTATTCACTACATCAAGACAACACTTGGATACTAACGGGGGAGAGATGAAGATGACAACTTTTACAAGAAAGCCTTTAGCGGATTGTGTACCTGAGCTTGTGGCTACGGCAAGAGGCGATAAACCGGCAACACTGGTAATTACAGGTGGAAAGCTGGTCAACGTATGCTCTGGTGAAATTCTAGAAGGAATGTCTGTTGGTGTTCAAGGTGGACGAATTGCTTATGTTGGTAAAGATGTGACACATATGATTGGCGAAGGAACGCAAGTTATTGATGCGAACGGCAAGTATATAGCTCCGGGATTGCTCGATGGCCACTGCCATATTGAGAGCACCCAGCTAACCGTTACTGAATTTTCCCGCGCTGTTCTGCCGCTTGGCACAACAGGTGGTTTCTTTGATGCGCATGAGATTGCTAATGTATTCGGGCTGAAGGGTATTCAATTGATGCTGGATGAGATGCGGGGTACGCCTTTAGCTGCTTACATGCAGGTGGCTTCTTGTGTACCTGCGGCAGGTGCGGAATTCGAGACAACGGGTGCCTCAATTGGTCCTGAAGAAGTTGCCGAAGCTTTTACTTGGGGCAAAGATGTGATTGCTCTGGGCGAAGTGATGAATTTCCCTGGCGTTGTTTACGGCGATGAGAAAATGCTTGGAGAGATTCAAGCTACGCTGCGGGCAGGCAGATTTGTTGACGGTCATTTCACATGGCCTTCCAGCGACTGGAGACTGCCAGTGTATGCTGCGGCAGGGGTAACTGGTGATCATGAGTGTGTTACAGCAGACGATGTGATTGAGCGCGTTCGACTGGGGATGTATGCCAAAATGCGCCGGGGCTCGGCTTGGCATGATGTTGCCAAGACCATCACCGCTCATACAGAGCGTGGACTTGACCCGCGTCGCATGATGCTGGTTACTGACGACCGCAGCTCGGAATCGTTACGGGACGAAGGTCATATGGATTTCGTTGTTCGCCATGCGATTGCTCAAGGCGTGAAGCCAGTAACAGCCTTCCAAATGGCAACTATTAATACAGCAGAGCGTTTTGGGTTGTCTCAGGATATCGGATCTATTACTCCAGGTTCTTTTGCGGATATTATTCTGCTGGACGGGAATTTGGCCGATGTTCACGTGGTACTTACGATTGCCGCGGGTGTAGTAGTTGCCGAAAACGGTGTGATGACGGCAGAGCTTGCTAAATTCACATATCCAGAGGAAGTTTTGGCTTCGGTTCATTTGCCGCAGCGTCCTACCGCCGAAGATTTTATTATCGCGGCTCCAATTGAAACAGGGGAACTTACTACAAGAGTTATTAAAGTAAGAGAAAATCATGTGGAGACCATTGAACGTATGGTTTCGGTACCTGTAGTGGCAGGGCAGCTGGATGTAAATGCTGTAGAGGGTCTGTGTAAAATCGCTGTGCTCGAACGGCATAAAGGAACAGGAAATAAATCAGTGGCTGTTGTGGAAGGCATCGGTTTTAAAGAACCGGCTGCTATCGCAATGACTGTTGCTCATGATAGTCATAATGTACTCGTCATCGGCAATGATAATGAGTTAATGGCCAAAGCTGCGAACGCGGTGGCGGACGCTCAGGGTGGGGTTGCCGTAATTACTTCTAGTGGAGAAACGTTATTCCCGTTGGCCATTGCAGGCCTAATGTCTACAGAGCCATTTGAAATTGCTGCTGAGAAATCAGCTGCGATCAGCAAATCGTTGTATGATGCCGGCTGTACTTTGAATTACGCGTTTATGACGTTATCGCTGCTTGCTTTGGCGGTTATCCCAACGTTACGTATCACAGATAAAGGACTCGTGCGGATTTCACCCGAGGGAATACAGTTAGTGCCATTGTTTGTTTAAGTAAATTAACTGAAGTATAATCCTAATGCAAAAAACTGTTCTGAGGTCGTAATGACCCTTCAGAACAGTTTTTTTGTTTAAATATAAGAAAGCAAAAGCTTCACATGTTGCGTAATCTTTATACATCTTATTGTAATGAACAATAATATTAAACAGATTTTTAGAGAATGAAACATTTTTCTGAGCGAAATCCTAAAAAAATATAAATAAAGCATAGTCAGGTGACGATAATAATGTTAAATTAGATAAAATTAAAGTGAATTAATGGAGTTAATTTTACATTAATGGCATATAAAGAATTATAGATAATGGCAGGTTTCGAATAACCCAACTAAGAGGGACGAGGTGCATGGAGAGATGATCAGACTAGAAACGCAAGATATTTTGAATATTAGCATGAAGCAAATTGCTACTATTTTTAAGATGAAGCCGCTTGAACTGAGATTTGTCACCGATTTTCAGGGTGAGAAATATCTCTTAACTAATGATAAGTTACACCTCAACAACCAGCAATATTGGGCAAAGGTTATGGAATGTGTCTTTGATGATCATGTTAGACCTGTGTTAATGTGTGAGGTATTATATTTCCTTCGTAATGAATTTCTGGAAAGTGACATTAAGTTATGTTTTTCTTATGATTACGCAGAGGATGGGAATGGCGCAGCTACAGCTACGGCTGAAGTATCCTTTAATGACTCAGCAGATTTACAGCCGAGTGAGATTGCCGAGCTGATTGATTTTGCGTTGACCTTGCAGGACAAGCAGTGGTTCCATGAACTGACTACGAAATATAAGCAGCTTACAGCATAAGTATCCTTTCGATTCTTCATGCTTAACAATTGATATAGCTAACCGTCTTGTCTGCAACAGAAATGATCTGTGGACAAGACGGTTTTTTTGATTTACCATCCTTGGGCGTTTTTTTCTACATGTTCAGCCAAAAAATCAAGCCAATCCTCATGGTCATTCAAACAGGGGATTGCCATAAATTCCTCTGCTTGTCCTCCACCAGCCTCGAATTGTTCTCGTCCTTCTATGGCTAGCTCATGCAGCGTTTCCAGACAATCGGTCACAAGACCCGGTGAAAAAATCAGAGGTCTACGTATTCCTCGTCCGGCAAGCTCTCCCAGAACATCCGCAGTAGAGGGTCCTACCCATTCTTCTCGTCCGAAACGTGATTGAAAACTAAGCTGCCAGCGTTCGGGCTCCCAGTTCATAGCAGAAGCAAGAAGACGCGCAGTTTCCATACATTGCTGCGGGTAAGGATCACCGGTATCCGCATACCGTTTGGGAATCCCATGGAAGGTCAGTACAAAATAATCAGGTTCTTTGCTCAGAATCTCCATTTGACGCAGTAGGTGTGACTTCAAGGCTGAAATATAACCGGGCTCATTATAGTAGGCATCAATAAATCTTAGAGCCGGAATCAGACGTTTAGTTACAGGTCCAGTGGAGCTTTGGCGACCTAAGGCTGCAAAGCTGGCCTGATCGAATACGGATGCGGTAGTCGTGGACGAATATTGCGGAAACAGCGGCACAATGATAATTCGGGTAACTCCGGCGGTGTCGAATTTCGCCATCGCTTGCTCCATGCTGGGTTCGCTATAAGCCAATCCAAGCTCTACCTGATACCGTGGACCCAGCAGTTCTTGTAATCCAGATTGCTGAGCTAAAGAGTGAAAGAGCAATGGTGATCCTTCGGTTGTCCATATTTGACTGTACAGCTCAGCGGACCGGCGTGGACGTGAACGCAGAATGACACCTCGCAGCAAAGGCTGCCACAGCAGAGGAGAATAATCTATGATTCGGCGATCTGATAAAAAACGTTTCAGATAAGGCCGTACAGCTTTTGCAGTTGGTGCAGTAGGGGTGCCGATTTGGGCGAGTATAACTCCAATAGGTGGCTGTTTGCTCAAAGCACAGAACTCCTTTCCCATATAAGAGATCGTTCTAAAATAGCATAGCTAGCCTTGAATGCACAGTTATTGAGATCACTTTGCGCGTATAAATTAAATTTAATCGCAAATAGTGATGTTTCTTATAGGGTGTGTGATTTTCGATACAGAAGAACCGCAGAAAGGTCTGGTAGTATCAAACCAGAAATTGATGGAAAACGGGTGTAAGTGTTTTTATAGTAACTTATGTGAATTATTTCACCTTTTATACAGCTTTGTGTTAAAAGGAAGAAATGAAATAGATTCAAGCTATTTTTTATTGAAAATCGAGCGTGTAAAGGCATGAGAGGGGGGATGAGTTCTTATGAAGAGAGAAGTTATGCTTCATAAGAAGAGAAGGGGCATCGTAGGAAAAAGGTTTGGTTAACAAAAAGCTACATATCACTGGGGTTTGGTAAAGGAGAATTTTCATTGAAAAAACTAATTTCTTTAACGGTTAGCGCGGCTATATTGTTAGCGCCGTTTGCTTACACACTTAATGTGCCTGCTGTAAACTTGAAGGTGGATGCAGTATCGGCAGCCTCCGAAGAAGCGGATGCACCGGCAGCAAAACCAACAGCAAAACCCACGGCAAAACCAGCAGCAACACCAAAAGCAACGGCAAAACCAGTAGCAACACCAAAGCCAACGGCAAAACCAACAGCAACGCCAAAGCCAACGGCAAAACCAACAGCAACACCAAAGGCAACAGCCAAACCAGCAGCAACCCCAAAAGCTACAGCAGCACCAGTAGCAACCCCAAAAGCAACCGCTGCACCAGCAGCGACAGTAGTACCGGCGGAAACTGTTAAGCCTGTGGCTACAGCAAAGCCTGTTACAGTTAATGAAAACGTATACCAAGATGGAGTTTACGTAGCTTATGGCGATGCATACTCCAAAGGCACGGAAGGTGCCAAGATCGAAATTAAAGATGGTAAAATTACTAGCATTGAGCTTTTGAGAACCAGTCCTAAGCTGATTGATAGAGATGCTCGTAACAATTATAGTGCTTTATGGCAAGCTTATGGATTGATGAAGGATAGATTGCTTGGCAAAACAAGAGATGGAGCAGCGGCAGTTGATGCTGTTTCGGGAGCTACCCGCTCCAGTAATGGCTGGAAATTGTCTGTAGATAGAGCGTTTGAAAGAGCTCTGACAGTGAAAGATACAAATGCCGTTTACTTTGATGGAGTTCATATGGGCGTAGATCCTACAGGTAAATATTCTGTATTCGCGACCTACGAATCCAACAAGCTTACAGATGTTAAAGTGTATCCTATGAACAGCGCTGGTGATTTCATTGAGGAGAAAGCTTACACAGCTGAGCAAGCGGCAGCGGTTGCAGCTATAGCTCCAGCCTTGCTGGCCAAAGGAACAGAGGCACAGCCTGTTGCAGGTCTTGAAGCCGACTTTAAAGCAGCGATTAACGCTTTCTGGGATGCTGAGCAGAATGCAATAATCAATAATACATCTGCTTATGTAGACGGATTCTATTCCTCTTATGGTACGGCAAGAAGTGTTGGCGTTGAAAGAGCCGACATCGTGATTCGCAACGGTAAGTTGGTTGATGTGAAGCTGTTTAGACTTGGCAACAACCTGATTGACAGAGGGGCAACAGCTTATGCGGAAGTAGTAAAAGCAAATGCTCCTATGACAGCTAAGCTGTTAGCGAATGGTTCATATATCGCTAACTATGATGAAAAGGTTGACGGAATTTCCGGAGCTACGGAAAGCAGTCACAGCTGGAACCAAGCTGTAGAAAGAGCATTTGAGAAAGCGCTGAAGGTTCCTGCTGAAGGTCAATATTTTGACGGCAAATTTGCCGGAGTAGATAACCAATCTAAAGTACTGCTGTTAGTTGATGTTGATGCAGATGCGGTAACAGGCATTAAAGTAAGTCTGTTTGGAGCTGACGGCAAGCTGATTGCTGACGATAAAATGAGTGCAGAACAAAAAGGATGGGTAGCTACACTCACATCCGGGCTGTTAGAAAAAGGTGTGCAAATGGCCGATATTACAGGCCAAGAAGCATTGTCGGCAGCAGCTAAAGCAGCACTGACAGATGCTTTGACCAATGCATCCAAAGTCCAAGGAACCTATAAAGACGGAACCTTTACTGCATTTGGTGATGCTTATGATAAAGGAACGAACAGAGCAGACGTTACCCTGCGTAACGGCAAAATCGTAAATGTAGCCTTGTACCGTGTAGGAATGAACCTTGTAGATAGAGGGAACGCTGCTTACCCTGAGGTGGTAAAAGCAATTCCTCAGTTGACGGCTAGCTTCCTCGCAGCAGGGACTAGAGAAGGTGTGCAGGAAGTAGATGCTGTGTCTGGTGCAACCAGCAGCAGCGTGGCTTTGAAGACTGCGGTGGATAGAGCATACGGAAAAGCTGAGGTTGTAGAAGCTAATAAAGCGGCTTATTTCGATGGAATCTTCATTGGTGTAAGTGCCGATAAGCTTGTAAATGTTATGGTGAATGTAGAGTACGGTGTTCCTGTCAAAATGCTTGTTTATTATTTGGATAAAAACGGAAGTGTAAGAACAATCAATCAGTTAACGGACGCGGAGCTGGCAGTGAAAGGTGAAATCGAGTCGACATCGACCGGATACAGCCTGCACAAATATGGTTACCGTCCAGCAGCCTTCGGAAAAAATGATGCAGAAAAAGAAATATCCGCTAAAGCGGTAGAAGCTATTAAATCAGCGCTTGAATCGGCTGGTAAATAATTATCGTTTTATAATAAAAGGAGGATATTCCAGTGCCAGAATATGGCCGGGGAGTAGCCTCCTTTTTCAAATATTCTTGGCTTGTACATAAATATGAAAATAGATCGTATAGTGATTTAAAGGGATTTTGGAGGTGAGTGTCTAAAGTTTAATATAGAGAGCAGGCCAAAAGCCTGTTATTAATAGGAGGCTCCAACATGACACAAATTAAACAGCTCGCTCCACAAGATGAATTTGTTGGCTTTTATCTTTTAAGAGAGCTGGCAATTAAACAAACGAACGGCACTCCTCCAAAAGATTATTTTGACATCGTTCTGGGGGATTCCACTGGACAATTATCTGCGAAATATTGGGATGCCAGCACAACCGATAAAGAAACTTTTTTTCCTATGGCGCTTGTGAAGGTACGCGGGATTGCTCATACTTATCGTGAGAAATTACAAATAAAAATTACTAAAATCAGGTTGGTTAACGATGAGGATGGTGTTGCACTTACGGATTTCATCCGTTCTGCCCCAATTCGTCCAGTAGACCTTATTCATACGATTAAAGGGGCTATGGCAAGTATTTCAGATCCGGAAATTGCTTCGATTGTCTCTTTTTGTGTGGGTAAAGTGGAAGAGAAATTGATGCATTATCCGGCAGCCAAAACACATCATCATGCTTATTTTGCCGGACTTGCTTATCATATGGTGCGTATGCTGGAGATTGGTGATTTTCTGTGCAAGCAGCGTCCGTTCTTGAATCCAGATCTAATGAAGGCAGGAATCATTCTGCATGATATCGCGAAGCCGGAGGAGATGGTCTCCCAGCTTGGGATTGTCTCGGAATACAGCGTTCAGGGCAAGTTGATTGGCCATATCTCGATGGCGTCTAACTGGATCACGGAAGCGGCTATCCGTTTAGATATTGATTTGAATTCGGAAAAGGTTATGGCGTTACAGCATCTCGTATTGTCACATCATAATTTGGGCGAATGGGGTAGTCCTGTTCAGCCACAGACAGCTGAGGCAGTCGCTCTGCATCATATCGATGCGATGGATGCGAAGCTGCAAATGGTGGAGGATGCTTTGGATACCACACCGGAGACCGAGGAATGGACACCGTTCATCAGAGGTCTAGAGAATAAGGCTGTGTATCGTTTGAAGATTTAAGAGATACCCTGTAAAACCAAACCCCCAATTAGCAGAAAGCAGCTGGTTGGGGGTTTTTGATGTTCTTTGGTTATTTGGACAAAGTGGCGCGGCTGCTATAAATGGAGGGTTTATGTTTAGTGCCTTGTTTCTTAGCAGGCTTTTTCGCGCGAGTGGAAAATGGGGTATACCCGCCGGCAAACATCGTTCCACTAGTATATCCTTGACTGGCAGAGAGCAATAGAGGATCATAGTGCTCCTCCTGCTCCATAAGTTTTACTAGAATTGCAGCGGCTGCGCGTGCGTCATCCAAGGCATCATGGTGTTTTAGCGTAATGCCGAAAAACTCGGAGACTACATTAAGTTTATGGGAGGGCAGGTCGGGCAGCATTTTTTTGCCTAATAAATAGGTACATAAGTATTGAAAGCTTGGGTAGCTCAGGGACATTCCATCGAGACAATAACGCAGGACACTCATATCAAAAGCAGCATTATGCGCCACGACGATTTGTCCGTGTAGTAACGGTTCAACGGTGGGCCACAGCTCTTGAAAAGTAGGTTGCCCGATTACCATTGATGGCGTGATGCCGTGTATCGAAATGTTCATGCCATCAAACCGCTGCTGCGGGTCAATTAGCCAAGAATGCTCTGCGGTTATATTTCCAGCTTTAACTTCCACAAGTCCCAAGGCACATGCGCTGGATCGACTGGAGTTCGCGGTCTCAAAGTCAATTGCTATAAAGTCCATTCGTAAAGCTCCTTATCTATCATATATACGTTTCATATTAAAGTAGTAAAATGATAAATACAATCTAGTGAATCACAATGAGCTGTTCAGTAAAAATAAGGAGATGATAGAGTGCGGCTTATAAAGGGGCAAAAGGTGGATATTACGAAAGGGAGAAACGTGAACAAGCTTTTGCTGAAATTTGGGTGGATGACTGCTGATACTAGAATTGGCATAGACTCTGCTGCTTTTTTACTGTCAGAACAGAACCGTTGCGAACGCGATGAGAACTTTATCTTTTATGGTAATCCGTTGTCTATAGACGAAGCTGTAACTCATTCTGTCTTACAACAAGGGGATAAAGAAGCTATCGCCATTACATTTTCTCAACTTCCTAAGGATATTACTAGAATAGCTTTAACTTTAACGATCTATGAAGGAGAAAAATTAGGACACTCTATGAAGCAAGTAACCTCTCCTTATCTACGCTTAGTGGATGCTGCTAGCGGCGAGGAAATATTCGTTTTCGAGTATGGCTCTGACCTGTCGACGGAGACAGCTATTGTGGTTGGAGAGCTATATCGCTATGGCCCAGAGTGGAAATTCAGTGCGATTGGTAGTGGCTTTGAGGGAGGATTGGCTGCGTTATGTACAAACTATGGGCTCGTTATTGAAGAAGACGAAGGGAACCCTGAGGTAGCGGCCACAGCTGAGTTAACCCTACCTTTAGAGACGATCCGTTATGAAGAGAAGAATGTACTGTCCTCTATTGATTTACGTAAAAAAATTGTTCAGATTACCTTAGAAAAAAAGAATCTGACAGGAGTCATTGCAAGGGTAGGCGTTGTCCTGGATATTACAGGATCTATGAGAAATCTCTATAATAATGGAACCGTTCAAGAAGTAGTTGAGCGTATATTAGCCGTTGCCTGCAAATTTGATGATAACCAATCATTAGATGTGTGGGTGTACGATACGGAGTTTAGCCGGCTGCCACCTGTGACAGAGCAGGAATTAGGAAGATATGTGTTTACACATATTTTAAATAATCGTACCATTCATAAGTTTGGCCGCAATAATGAACCGCCAGTAATGGAGGATATCATTAAAAAATATACGGAGGAAGAACCCGATTCTACACCAGTATTTATCATATTTATTAACGATGGTGGTGTAGTGAAATCCACTAAAAATGTGATTATGGCAGCTTCGGTCCAACCGATTTTCTGGCAGTTTGTCGGAATCGGTAACTCGGATTTTGAAGTATTGAAGCAACTTGATACGATGAAGGGCCGTTTGGTGGATAACGCCAATTTTATTCATCTGGACAACATTGAAAAGGTGACTGATGAAGATCTATATGATCAGCTGCTGAATGAATTCCCCTTGTGGCTAAGCGCAGCGAAAGAAAAAAGAATCCTGCGAACATAAAAATACATTACTGAAAATGAATAAGCCTGTGCGTTACTATAGGCCATAACCACCTATCTTAGGAGGTATTATGGCTTTTTTAGTTTCGCTATCTTGCTATTCTATTCAACAATCCGTACACTGCCAAATAGGTATTGTATATTAGGATTAGGGTCATCACTATCAGATACGGGAGGAAACACTTTGAGCAGCGTAGTTACTAAGTTTTTTGATTATGGGCAAGAAGAAATAGATTATCTCCGAAGTGTGGATCCAGTACTTGGCGCAGCTATGGCACGGATGGGTAGAGTGGAACGTGTAATTATACCGGATCTTTTTGCTGCGCTTATCTATGCTATAGTAGGACAGCTTATTTCAGTAAAAGCGGTTCGGACCATTTGGAACAGAATGTTGGCTCAGTTCGGAGACATCACTCCGCAGCAGTTAGCCTTACATACGGCGGATGAGATTCAAAGCTGTGGGATGACGATGAAAAAGGCACTATGTATCCATGAGATTTCCAATTTGGTCGCTCAGGGTGATTTTAAGCTGGAGGAATTGCCTGGGTTATCAGATCAAGAGGTTATACAAAAACTTATGACGTTAAAGGGCATTGGCAAGTGGACGGCAGAAATGATGTTAATCCATTCTATGGAACGACGGGATGTGGTCAGCTGGGGAGATATTGCGATTCGTCGGGGGATGATGAAGCTGTATGGACTTGATAAGCTTACCAAAGATCAATTTGAACAATACCGGCTAAACTATTCTCCTTTGGGTTCTGTGGCTTCTATATATTTATGGGAAATTTCATTTGAATAATGGACGGGTAAGGAGTACTACTATGGAAAAAACAATAAGAGAACAGCTATTGAATTTGGCAGATGTGGACTACCAAAAGTTTTCTGCGGCCTTAATTCCGACGATAGATAATGTTATAGGCGTCAGGCTACCGGAACTGCGCAAG
This sequence comes from Paenibacillus sp. FSL H8-0315, assembly GCF_038005365.1. Lineage (NCBI taxonomy): Bacteria > Bacillati > Bacillota > Bacilli > Caryophanales > Paenibacillaceae > Paenibacillus > Paenibacillus sp. FSL H8-0315. The sequence continues at coordinate 4,833,217 of NZ_JBBOTA010000001.1, forward strand.
CTTGCCAAAATCATTGCAAAGGGTGATTGGAGAGCCTATTTGGAGCATGCCGAGACAGATTATTTTGAAGAAGTGATGCTGCAAGGTATGGTGCTTGGCTACGTGAAGACAGATCTTGAAGAAATCCTACGTTATATCGCTGACTTTATTCCCAGAATCGATAACTGGTCGGTATGCGATAGCTTTTGCACAGGCCTGAAGTTTACCGTAAAGAATAAAGAACGGGTATGGGAGTTTATAATGCCGTACTTATCATCAGATAAAGAATATGAGATCCGATTTGCTGTGGTAATGCTGCTTAATTTCTTTATTGAAGAAACGTATATCAGCCGGATTTTATCATTGCTCGATAAGGTCAGTCATGAAGGCTATTATGTAAAAATGGCGGTTTCTTGGGCGCTTTCGATTTGTTATGTGAAATTGCCAGAGCCTACGATGAGTTATTTGAGAAACAACAGCTTAGATGATTTCACTTACAACAAGGCTTTGCAGAAAATCACGGAGTCTTATCGCGTGGATCCGGAAACGAAAAAATGGATTCGCGGGATGAAAAGAAGTAAAAAACAAACCCCTTATTCAGCACAATAGCTGAGTAATAAGGGGTTTATTGTCCTATTTATTTTTTCTCAGTGTTTACTTCAGTGTTAGTTTTACGGTTGCGGATTCGCTCGATTTCGATGTCAACAGCGCTACGCAGGTTAGGATCGATGGAAGGACTTATTCCTGTACCTGTATTGAATTTATTTTTGGAGTTTTCCGCCAATGCTTCCCACTCGAAAATCTTCTCTTCCATACGTTCGAAGCCTTGCGAAGCTGATCCTACATGTAGACCTTTCGTAGAACTACGTGGAGCTGAGTGGAGTGTTTCTGTGGCTTGTTGAGCGCGAGCGATAAGCTCAGTTCTTTTCGCTTTGAGATGTTCACGCTCTTCTTTAGCTCTAGCGATATTGATCTCAAGCTCTGCCAGGGATTGCTTAGTTTGTACTTGGCTATTTATGGACTCTTCCAGCTGTTCCACGTACCGTAACTTGGCTATGAGTGCCAGGCGAGCTCTTTCTTCATTTCCTTGCTCAACTGCTTGAACGGCTTCGGCTTCACTTTGCTCTACTAACTGAGTATATTCTTGCTTGCGGCGTTCCAACACACTTGCTGTAACTTGCAGATCACGCTCATTGCGTTCCGCCTTAGCAATATCATTTTCAAGATCACGTAAATACTGACCTGTCAGCAATACCGGGTTTTCTAATTTATTTAGACCTTCGTGTAGGGCTGCTTTAGTAATTGTGGAAATTCTTTTTAATAGACTCATGTTCTATCTCTCCTTTTTTATGGCTATATTAGGGCTGGCTTGTATTGAACGACGATTAATTAATAGAAATCATGTCCATCTGAAAAGCTGTTAAAAGGTTCTTTAGGAACGATGATACTAGCGATGACGTAGAAGATAAGTACTGTTCCGAAGCTGAACAATGCTGCGGCAACAGCAACAAGACGGATTACTGTAGCATCAATACCAGACCAACGAGCAAGACCTCCGCACAAACCACTTATCTTCTGATCACTTTGGGAACGATATAATTTTTTCATTTATTGTTTTCTTCCTCTCGTATGGGTGTGATTGTTATTGAATCCTGCAACCCGTTTGCTTATGTACTCATTCTAATGTCTTTTTGCATGCGAAAAAACGGCCTGAAGGCGGTTTTGTATACCAGACCTGAGTCGAGGTTCGTTCCCGCAGGAAGGCGGGGAAAGGGTTAGTAAATCGGTTATAGGCTACAAACCATGGACGAAGTTAGGTACAATAAAGAAAGGAATACTTCTGGCGGTGTCGAAATATGCTTATATATGACTACTACGGAATTGGGGGCTGAATATGAGTTTTTTTAACAAAGTAAAAGCAGGGGTAAGCGAGGCTGGGAATAAAGCAAAAACAGTGGTGGAGATTAACCGGTTGAAGCTGCAAAATAACGGTAAGCAAAATGATATTGACCAGCAGTATCAGGTCATGGGCAAACTGTTATTTGAAGCCGTAACTCAAGGTGCAGGACCACTGCCAAGTGAGCAAATCGAGACTAATATCAATCGTATTCTCGAATTGAAGGCGGAGATTGAGACGAACCTTCAGCAAATTGCTGAGTTGTCCGATGTAAAGCATTGTAAAGCATGCGGTGGGAATGTTGCGATCGAGGCTCGCTTTTGTCCGGCCTGCGGATCCACTTTTGAAGTGGCAAAAGAACCTGTCAGTGATGTAACTCCATCGTCGATTTCTTTGGATAAGAAGGAATAGAGTTACTTCATACAAGAAACTTATGAACAAAGAGGCTGTCTTAAAAGTAGTGAATACTACTTATGAGGCAGCTTCTTTTTTAGTAAAAAGGCTATAAGCGGATTCTTGCTTTCGCCAATAGACTATGGGCTACGCACACAAAGTATTCTATGCCATTAGGTTGGGCGGCGGAATATTCACTTTGTGAATTTCAGGGAGAAATTCCCAAATTATTTTAGTGGATCGTAATTAGATCATTAAGTGGGATTCGTATCTACAATCTTAATTTCACTTATTCACAATCTAGTGTCGTTTAAACCTTAGAAGCGTGGCGTTTCTTAAATTTATACACAACTAGCAACATAAGCGGCAGAACAAATGCACAGGTGAAATCCCAATCTACCCAGTAGGCGGGGATCTCCTTCACATAGAAAATGATGTCTTTGGCAATCAGCTGTGACATCCCGAATAACAAAAATCCAGTGGGGATGATCAGAGGACGGTGGCTTTTGAGTTTAAATAATTGGGCTGTACCTAAGGTTAAAGCATAGTAATAAACTGCAGTTTTGAAGTATGTGCTGATAATCCATGCTGTAGCCATAAGCGCTTCAATACGTTGCAGAGAATTAGCAATATTAATTTTTTGAGCAAGAATATAAGCGGCATAAAATTGATGTTCAGAAGCGTAAACACCTAGAACGGTAAGGGAAAACAATAAGATGAGGTTAAGGCCCAGAGCTCCGATGATCAAGGCTATGAAAATATCCCGGCTTGTTTTACTATTTTTCTGAGCATAAGGATATATCATTAGAAACACGCATAATTCGCCAAAAGGATAAAAAACACCATACATCAAAGTATGAAGCATGTCCGGTACTGGTGTGTTCAAGATGGGGTATAAACGTTCCATTTTGACATCGGGGGTCAGCAGGAGCAGCAGACCGATTAAAAAAACTGCAAATAAAGGGAAAAAAAGCTGAGCTGCCCGGCCCAAGGTTTCTAGGCCAAGTCGTACCCCATATACCAGCAGGAAAATGGCCATGAAACGAATAACCCCACCGGGTGTTTTCTCGTAAATCTGTGTACACATGAAATCTTCAATTTCTCTTATGTAGGTGGAGGCAGCAATCAGGAAGAACCCTAAATAGAATAAGGCCACAGCAGTTCCGACCCATTTTCCTAAAATTTGTAGGCTAAGCTCGATAATATTCTTGTTGGGTTCAAGGTCTGCTAAGCAGAGTAACAGTTTTATGGTCACTAGACCCAAGGGAATGCTAATCAAAGCAGCAATCCATGCATCTTGCTTCGCTCCTGATATCATTAACGCCGGATACACAAGCGCCATATCCCCAATAAATGTGAATAGCCCGAGTATAATCATTTGATTGGTACTAATTCGATCTTTCTCCAAACTCATATACCCCCTCAAATTTATTGGACTAGTTTTAGTATGGTTGTAGTTACCAGAATTATGCCATCCCGATTTTTTAATCCGAAGGAATAATTATCATAATTAACATCAAACTATACTCATCTATCTATGGAGAAGTGGAGGTTGCATCATGAAAGATACGGAGATTGGTACATTATCAAGCCGATTGGAAGTTAATATTGCTAATTTGTACCAATTGATGGGGGAAAGCTCTGATGTAGTCATAAAAGAGTTGCAGATAGAAGAAAACACTCATATTTCTTTGGTTTACATAGATGGTCTTGTGGATACTCAGGTGCTGCATAATTCAATTTTGTATTCCTTGCAGGAACACATTCCTTACGAACAGCTGAGGGGGCTTTCTCCCGAGCAGAAGTTTGAGATGATTAAGAAACAGATATTAATAGCCGGCGATATAGCCGTCATTGACGATTACAGCCAATTTATTCATCATTTATTGTCCGGTAATATAATGCTGCTGCTTGACGGGTTATCCAGCGCTCTGCGGATCGGCTTACCAGGCTGGGAAGATCGTAATGTAGGGGAGCCTAGCTCACAGTCGGTTGTTCGGGGTCCAATGGAAGGATTCACTGAGAATTTACGGACGAATACGGCACTGGTTCGGCGAAAAATCAAAGATAGCCATTTATGGCTGGAAACCGTTCAGATCGGAAGGGTGACTCAAACCAGCGTATCCATTATGTATCTAAGTAACATCGCGAATAAGGAACTGGTACAAGAGGTAAAGCGCCGTCTGAATAAAATAGATACGGACAGTATTCTCGAGAGTGGATATATTGAAGAGTTTATTCAAGAGACGGCAGTTACACCTTTTCCTACCGTATACAACAGTGATCGTCCAGATACGATTGCAGCGGGTATTTTGGAAGGAAAAGTGGCCATTCTTGTTGATGGAACTCCTTTTGTACTGTTGGTGCCCACATTTTTTGTGGCATTTTTCCAGTCAGCTGAGGATTATTACCAAAGAGCTGATATTGGAACATTGCTGAGATTAGTTCGTTTTATTTCATTTTTTATTACTTTGCTTGCCCCTTCATTGTATGTTGCGATTACTACTTATCACCAAGAGATGATACCGACCAATCTTGTAATCAGTTTAGCTGCCCAGCGGGAGAGTGTTCCTTTTCCTGCTTTTATTGAGGCACTGATCATGGAAATGACTTATGAAATTTTGCGGGAGGCCGGGGTGCGGATACCCAAAAATATTGGTCAGGCGATTTCCATTGTCGGAACGCTGGTGATAGGACAAGCCGCGGTAGCAGCGGGTTTTATTTCATCCGCAATGGTCATTATTGTATCGCTAACAGCCATTTCTAGTTTTGTTATTCCGGAGACAGGAATGTCTATTGCTGCGCGGATGATCCGTTTTGTGCTTATAGCTTTGGCCGGATTTATCGGATTATATGGAATTCTCTTCGGTATTTTCATCATCGTATTGCATTTGTCGAGTCTGCGTTCTTTCGGAATGCCTTATATGAGTCCGCTCGGACCGTATAATTCCAAAGATTTAAAAGACTCAATTTTTCGCTTTCCGTGGCCGTTTTTAAAGACAAGGCCTGCTGAGAATAAGACGCAGAACCTGTTTCGTCAAAGCACATCCAGTGATAAGGAACCAACAAAATGAATAAAAAATTAGTTAGAGGCGTTCTTCGATTAATGATAGCCCTCCAATTTACGTTAGTGCTAAGCGGCTGTTGGGAAAGAAATGAGCTGAATGAGATAGCTTTTGTCTTGGGGATAGGGATTGACAAGGCAGAAAAAGGTTATACCGTTTCGATGCAGGTCGTTATTCCATCTGCGATTTCCTCCCAAACGAATGGAGGAGGGGGAGGCAGTGGAGTCCCAGTGGTTGTATATAAATTTACTGTACCTACGTTTTATGATGCGCTGCGTAAGCTGAATCTGGATAGCTCTAGGTCAAGTTATCTCGGTCATATCCGGGTGTTGGTGATTGGGGAGGAGCTTGCCCGCACCGGAGTGGGTGAGATACTCGATGTATTTAAAAGAAGTCGGGAACCCCGGATGGATTTCTACGTTATGGTTGCCAGAGATACAACCGCCAGCAATGTCTTGAATGTCCTTACACCTATGGATAAATTACCAGCGAACAAATTATTTAGTTCCTTGGATAATTCTTATAAAGATTCAGCAAAAACAGTCGCTGTCACGCTGGATGATTTTATTGAGAATTTATTGTCTGAAGGCGAGAATCCTGTGCTAACCGGAGTGAAAATTATAGGCGATCCCAAAGATGGAGAGGACAAAAGCAATGTAGAGCGAACAATGCCTAAGGCAAGATTGGAATACCATACTGTAGCTGTGTTCAAAAAAGACAAGTTGATCGGTTGGCTAACCGAGGGAGAAACGATTGGTTACAATTATATCAACGATAAGGTAACCGCACATTCTGGCCCGATCGCAGGGGAAGACGGAAAGCCCATTGTAATCGAAGCGATCCAGGCTACAACTAAACGCAAAGTGAAAATCATTAATGGGGAGCCGCATATTTACCTTAGTGTTAAGACGCTTTGCAATATTGAAGAAGTGCAAAGTGTAGAAAATTTGGAATCGGAAAGCACTATAAAACGTTTGGAAAAGGAAACAGAGGAGCGGATTATAGAGCGGATGCAAAAAACTGTGGAGCATGTAAATGATCGTTTCAATGTTGATATTATGGGATTCGGACAATCGATCTACCATGCCAGCCCTAAAGCTTGGGCAAAGCTGCAGCAACAAAAGGGTGACGATTATCTTAAATCATTGCCCATCCATTACAAAGCCTCAGCAGTTATTAACCGCGTGGGTCTCACAGATAATTCTTTTCTTGAAAAAATCAAGGAGTGAAGTCAAATGCTAGTACTGTTATTCTTGGTGATTGCTGTAGGTTGTATGGCACTTGATTTGCCTAAATTAATGCGAAAGCGCCGAGTGCGTGATCTTAGCGTATATTTTATTTTTTGGATTTTGGGTCTTGGTGCGACCTTCTGCTCGTTGTTAAAATTGAACATCCCCAGTCCGCTGTTTCTTATTATTTTTATCTATAAGCCAATAAATAATTTATTTGGATTATTGTTTCATTAACAAAAAAGCTGCAATTATCGCAGCTTTTTTTGTTGTATCCGCTAGAAGTTTTTTCCTTAAATTTAAGAATATTTCATGGGATGAAAAATGAGAGGTTGACCATATTTGTCGGTGGGGCATATGATTTGGAATGAACAATTTTTAAGTAAGCTTACGGCTTTACTTGTATAGAAGCTTGCTCCTTGTTGGATGTATTGTATACTAACAAATGGAAAGAAAACGGTTACAAGGGGGAAGAAATGAAACCAATATTCAAAATTATGATTGTTGATGACGAGATGCTTGTAAGACAAGGAATCAAACATCTTTTGGATTGGGAAAATGAAGGGTATCGAATTGTTGGTGAGGCTGCTAACGGTCTTGAAGCACTAAATATGATGGATGAGGTCAGTCCCCATATCATCATTACAGATATTGTTATGCCAATAATGGGCGGAGAGAAACTGGTTAAGATTGTTAAGGAGAAATACCCTCATATTGAAGTAATCGTCTTAAGTAGTTTCAGTGAATACGATTATGTCCGATCCACATTTCAAAGTGGGGTAGCGGACTACATTCTAAAGCCAAAGCTGGAAGCTGACTATTTGTTATCCATCCTAAATAAAACCACTGCTAAATTGGTAGGGATGGAGATGTCCGATCAAGGAACGGATCCTGGTGAAAAGCAAATTTTGCTAGTTATCGAGAAGCTTATGACCGGATATGAGTCTGGGCTTGAACCTGCTTTGCTTCATGCGAAGTTTCCACACCCACTATTCGCTTTCTTCGGAGCGGATATGAGACATATTAAAGATTCTGGGGATAGGTTAACTTTCACACAGAAAATAGAAAAAGGGCTTAGTACGCTCCCTTTGGGTGATACAGTGTTTATTCGGTTGAAGTTTGTCAATGATTCAGTTATTTATTTGCTTAATGCAAACCCGGAACAGTGGGACGAGCTTGTTATAGAGCTCCGATATCTGGTCTCGGAAATGGATCATTGGGCGAGAGAAACACATTTCGTTATCAGCCAAAGCTTTACGGATTTTAATAAGCTGGGAGAGATTTATCGAGACAATTATTTAAAGCTTACACGATACAGTTTCTACTTGCCGGATCGAAGCTTAATTGAAAACGATCATTTGCCCAGCCTTCCAAGAGCCTATCAGGAATATGATATGGGCGAATTAATGGAACAACTGAAACGTAAGCAATACCAGAAGGCATTTACTGGATTTCTGGAATATGTTCATCTCCGTTCGATGGATTATCGGACCGATATTTTCGAATTCAAATCGTTATTGGGGAATTTCATATTTAACGTAACGACCACACTTGGAAAAATGAAGTACGAGACTGGAGGCTTGGAGGCATCCAAATACGACTTCTTTCGAAAAATAGATGAAGCGATGTATGCCGGAGACGCAATCGCTGTTGCTGAAGCCTTTATTCGCGAAGCTGAACGTGCGATTGGTGAGACGAACCTAACGATCAATCCCAATATGACCCGATTGCTTGAATACATTCAGACTCATTACGCTGATCCCATCACGTTGACTGGGGTTGCGCGGCAGTTTCATTTCAACGCTTCTTATTTATCGAGCCATTTCACTGCTCAGAATGGTGAAGGATTTAATGAATATTTGAACAAGGTCCGGTTGGAGAAAGCCATGGAGTTACTCGTGACGACGGAAAAAACAATTTCTGATATCAGCGCTAGTGTGGGGTATTCGGATCAGAGTTATTTTACTAAAGTGTTTAAGAAACAGGCTGGTATTTCTCCGAGCCAGTACCGAAGACGGGACGTAGAGCGACCATGATTGGAACTATCATTAACAAGATTAGAAAGCAGGGCCTATTTCTCAAGCTTTTTCTTGTGACCCTCATAAGCATTGTTGCTGTATCCCTGCTGACTTTGTCCATTACCATCCGTATGTCAGAAAATTTATTCTTAAAGACCTTCAGCATAACGAATGGCAAACTACTAAATCAGATGAAGACAAACTTGGAGTCCTACAACAACGTTGTAGCTACGGGTGCTACAATGACAGCTCAGAAAGGTGCCATCCGCAGCTATTTGTCTGGGGGAGAGACGGATTCATTGACACTCGCTATCAAAACCTACCAGATGACAGAAAGCATGCGGGCAGTCCGCTCCAACCTCAGTGCTTTTGATGTGGGGATTATGATTGTAGGTGCGAATGGCAGAAGTTACTCAACTGACCCTTGGTATTGGTCTGCTACTGCTGAAGAATTGAAGAACCACCCGATTACGAAAGCGACAGTGGCTCATCCGCAGCAAATTCTGTACCAGCTTTATCAAAAAGAGGATGGTCAAACGCATAAGAAAGAGATCATGTTAGTGGCTTCTAAAGCTCTATTTGATCATTCGACCGGCAGTATCTATGGCACTATGTACATTGCAATTCGTGATAGCGATTTCAAGGCCTTCTATGCCAATTTTACGAGTGAAGGTAATGATGTTGTGTTGCTGAATGCAAAAGGGCAAATCGTATCCAGCAACAGGACAGAGCTGATTGGGCTGAACGATCAACAGCTGCTTCAAGAAGTAGTTGATGAACAGAGCACAGGAGACAATGGAGAATCTGTCTATGTGATGGGGAATGAACGGGTAGTATTCTCAGAATACTTGCCTGAATTTGATGTTTATTTGGTGAATCTGATCGATAAAAAAGCTGTGACCGGGCAGATGGTTAATGCCAAAGCAGTGTCGTTGACGATCATGGCTATCGTAGCCATTTCGCTTATTATTGTATTTTTAATTACAAGGAAAATGACGAAGTCCCTGCGTGTACTCGTTGAACAGATGTCGAGTATTCCTAAGGGAGGATTCGATAACCACGTGGATGTCGCCACTAGTAGTTATGAAGTTAAGGAGCTAGGCAATGCCTTTAATTTTATGCTTGATTCACTACATGATTATGTTGATCGGTTGATGGAGACCCAGAAGCAGCAGCGTAATGCGGAGCTGGCCGCCCTTCAAATGCAGATCAATCCCCATTTTTTATACAATACACTGGCTTCTATCAAATTTCTGGTGCAACAGGGCAACAAGGAAAAAGCAGCTGGCACGATAAATTCGCTAATCTCACTCCTGCAAAATACTGTCAGTGATGTTCAATCCACTATACCTGTTAGTCAGGAATTAGAATCGCTGAAGCATTATGTATATATCAATCATGTAAGGTATGGCGAGAAGATCCGCGTGAATTATTTTGTGGAGCCTGAAAGCTTGGATTATCATATGCCAAAGCTAATTCTGCAGCCTTTTATCGAAAATGCGTTCTTTCATGCATTCAATCTTAAAGATGAGGGAAGAATTCTAATCATGATCGCCGTTCAGGAAGATCAGCTTGTATGCGAAGTTGTAGATAATGGTGACGGGATGGACCTTGATCCTAATTTTCTGAAAGAAGAACAGTTGCCAGCCTCGAAGCACAAACGCCAATTGTTCTCTGGGATCGGTATACGGAATGTTGATGACAGAATCAAATTGTTGTATGGAGAGAGTTACGGTATTAACATCACAAGCAAACGAAATGAAGGTACGAAGATTATAATTACGCTTCCATTGTTAAAAAGCTAAAAAATTTACAAAAATCTAAAATTAGTACCAGAGTCGATCTCAGAGTGAAAATAGAATCCAATAATAACACCAAAGCTAACAAAGATACTGCCAAAGAAAGCGAATACAAAATGATAATATGGAATTGTAGCAGAGAAAACGCTTCCATCTTTATTATTTTACAGATTAACAAGGGGGTTACGAAGTGAAAAAATTATTATCCGTGATGCTGGCTAGTGTGGTTCTACTTTCGGCATGTTCCTCAGGTGGAACGAAAAACGAAACGGGCAACTCCGGAAGCGAAGGTAGCAGTAAGCCACAAGAAATCACAGTTTGGGCTTGGGACCCAGCGTTTAACATTGCAGCCATGAATGTTGCCAAAGAAGCTTATGCGAAAGTCAATCCAGACATAACGGTAAACGTCGTAGAGAACGCGCAGGCTGATATCGTGCAAAAGCTGAACACAGGGCTGAACTCTGGATCTACGAAGGGTCTTCCTAACATTGTATTGATCGAGGATTACCGTGCGCAAAGCTTTTTACAAGCGTATCCGGATTCCTTTTATGAATTGACTGATGTTGTAAAAGCCGCTGATTTTGCGGATTATAAGATTGGCCCGACCAGTGTTGACGGCAAGCAATACGGTGTTCCGTTTGATTCTGGTGTGACTGGAATGTATGTACGGACAGACTATCTTGAGCAAGCTGGCTACAGCCTGGATGCACTACAGGATATCGACTGGAAGCAATATATCGAGATCGGTAAAGCTGTAAAAGAAAAAACCGGCAAAAGCATGATCACACTGGATCCCAATGATCTTGGACTTATCCGGGTCATGATTCAATCGGCGGGTGCATGGTATACAGGTGAAGACGGTCAGACTCCGACCATTGCAGACAACGCTGCTTTAAAAGAGGCACTTGTATTGTACAAAGAAATGATGGATTCCGGCATCGTGAAAGTTAACTCAGACTGGAGCCAATTTGTAGGCGCATTTAATAGTGGTGAAGTGGCAACCGTGCCGACGGGTAACTGGATTACCCCTTCAATTAAAGCCGAAGCTTCCCAATCCGGTAAGTGGGCAGTAGCTCCACTTCCTAAGCTGGCAGCAACAGCAGGCTCCGTCCATGCATCTAACCTTGGGGGCAGCTCCTGGTATGTAATGAATGTAGATGGTAAAGAAGCCGCTGCGGAGTTCCTTGCAAAAACATTTGCTTCTGATGCTGATTTGTATCAGACGTTGAATACAAAAGTTGGTGTTATCGGCACTTTAAAAGCTGCGGCAAGTGGAGAAGCTTATTCAGCAGCGGATGAATTTTTCAAAGGTCAAAAGGTTGTATCAGATTTTGCGGCATGGACCGAGCAAATTCCTAACGTAAACTACGGCATGAACACTTACGCAATAGAGGACATTATGGTTGTAGCAGTGCAATCTTATCTTGGTGGAAAAGATGTAGATACTGTTCTGAAGGATGCCCAGAAGCAAGCAGATACCCAAGTTCGCTAATCACACTTAGGCTGTACAATCTAAGCCCTTGCTTCTACTTCTCCTGTAAATTGGATTTCTACAGAAGGATGGGTAGCAGGGGCTTTCATCTCTAATAAATCAGACAGAAGGGTGTGAAGTGGAGTGGAAAATGTAAAGCCAGGGCTAAGCTCTCAAAGACATAAAAGCTCTAAGGGTCAACGGCAGATCCATCTGACAGGTTGGTTATTCGTTATTGTGCCGGTAATTATGATCAGTATTTTCTATTTCTATCCAATGATTCAAGCCTTAATTCTATCCTTCAAGACAGGTAGAGGCAACAATCTTCATTTTACCGGCCTTGATAACTATATTCGGCTGTTTAGCGACACCACTTTCCTTACAGCCGTCAAAAACACTTTTATTTACTTGATTATTCAGGTCCCAGTTATGCTGGTGCTGGCGCTCTTTATCGCTGTGCTGCTAAATGACGAAAGACTGAAATTTAAAGGATTTTTCAGAACGGCCATATTTCTGCCAACGGTAACTTCACTTGTAGCGTACTCCGTTGTTTTCAAGTACATGTTTGGAGCCGAAGGTATCGTCAATAAATTTCTGGTGAATCTGCATCTAATCAGCGAACCGATTCAATGGATTACTGACCCCTTCTGGGCTAAAGTCACTATCATTATCGCTATCACTTGGCGCTTTACTGGCTATAATATGATTTTCTATTTGTCCTCACTGCAAAATGTCGACAAATCAATATATGAGGCTGCTCATATAGATGGTGCGAGTGCATTTACACAATTTTTCAAAATTACAATTCCCCTATTGAAGCCGATTATCTTGTTTACGACGATCACATCGACCATTGGTACCCTTCAGTTGTTTGACGAGGTGGTTAACATCACGAAAGGTGGACCCGGCAATGCAACCATGTCGATTTCCCAATATATTTATAACCTTTCCTTTGAATACACACCTAACTTTGGATATGCTGCAACTGTCTCCTATTCGATTGTTGTAATGGTGCTCATTCTGACGCTTATTCAGAACAAAGTAGGAGGGGATAAGAGATAATGAAAACCAAACGCATGTTTACTTACGTATTTCTAATCATCGCTGCGCTGATCTCTATCTTTCCATTTATCTGGATGGTTATAAGCGCCACGAACCAGTCGGTTGATGTAACCAAAGGAACATTGTTGCCGGGTGCACATTTAGTGAAAAATATAAACAATCTTTTTAGTTCAGTGGATATGTGGCAGGCTCTCTGGAACTCTGCAAAAATCTCTGTGGTGACTACTGTGCTTTCACTGCTAGTCGCATCGGCGGCTGGATATGGTTTTGAAATGTACCGCAGCCGGAGTAAAGATATCGTATTCAATATTTTACTTGCTTCAATGATGATTCCATTTGCGGCGATCATGGTACCTCTATTTCAAATGTTCGCAAAAGTATCTAGTGTAGTGCCTTTTCTGGGCATCGATACAGCATCGGCGGTCATTCTTCCGACATTTACAACAGCATTTCTAATTTTCTTCTTTCGTCAAAGTACAAAAATGTTTCCTAAGGATATGATGGAGGCTGGGCGCATCGATGGTCTTTCGGAATTTGGTCTGTTCTTCCGCATTTATATGCCAACGATGAAATCAACTTATGCCGCCGCTGCGATTATCACATTTTTAAACAGCTGGAACAATTATCTGTGGCCTTTGATCGTATTGCAATCACCAGAAAATATGACTGTGCCCCTTCTTATCTCGAATCTAGGTTCAGGTTATGCCCCTGACTATGGTCTGATCATGTCTGCGATTGTCATTACGACCTTGCCGACAGCACTAGTGTTCTTCATGATGCAAAAGCAATTTGTAGCTGGGATGACGGGTTCGGTTAAATAAGTTAGCGATCATGTTATGAATAGAGGAGGATATATAGATGAAGCAGCAGGTTGAACGAAACCTCACTCCAAGTCTGGAATGGTTATCAGACCCTTCCATTTATGCAATAGGCAGAGTGCACGCGCATTCTGACCATCGATATTACCAAACGAAAAATGAAGCCGAAGCGCTTGGAGAAATGCCCTGGCGCCACAGCCTGAACGGCAGCTGGAAATTTAGCTATGCCCAAAATGCCATGGAACGACAGGTTCATTTTTATAAGGAGAACGTGTCTTGCAGAGGCTGGAAGGATATTAAAGTTCCCGGTCATATCCAACTTCAGGGTTATGGGCAGCCTCAGTACGTGAATACGATGTATCCATGGGACGGTCATGAGCATCTTAGACCTCCGATGATCTCTGAGGACCACAATCCTGTAGGCAGCTATGTCAAATATTTTGAAGTTCCTGCGGGCTGGGAGCAACGTCCGGTGTATATATCTTTTCAAGGAGTTGAATCGGCTTTTTATATATGGCTAAACGGGGAATTTGTTGGCTATAGCGAAGATAGCTTTACACCGAGTGAATTTGATTTAACATCGTACTTGACGGAAGGTGAAAATAAGCTGGCGGTCGAAGTCTATCAGCGCAGCACGGGGAGTTGGTTGGAGGATCAGGACTTCTGGCGCTTTTCGGGAATCTTTCGTGAGGTGTATCTATACACCGTGCCGGATGTTCATGTGCGGGATCTCCACGTTCAAACCGATTTGGATGAAAAGTTTGAGCAAGGAACGCTGACGGCTGTCATGCAATTGATAGGTAAGTCTGCCTCAAAAGTGCTCCTTGAGCTAAAGGATAGAGCAGGTAATCTTGTAGCTAGTGGGGAAAGTGAAGTTTCAGGAGATTCCCTTTCGCTTATGCTTGCGGCAACAAAGGTGCAGCTGTGGAGCGCAGAAGCTCCTAATCTGTATACCCTTTACGTCTCTGTTTACAACGCATCCGGGGATCTTGTAGAAGTTGTGCCGCAAAAAATTGGTTTTCGGAAATTCGAAATGATAGATAAGATTATGCACTTAAACGGCAAACGTATTGTATTTAAAGGCGTCAACCGACATGAGTTTAATCCGCGCTTTGGACGCAGCATTACAAAAGAAGATATGCTATGGGACATAAAAACCTTAAAGCAGGCGAACATCAACGCTGTGCGGACCTCGCACTATCCGAATATGACGCTCTGGTATGAGTTGTGTGATGAATACGGAGTCTATGTCATTGACGAGATGAATTTAGAGTCGCATGGATCATGGCAGAAAATGGGGGCAGTTGAGCCGTCTTGGAACATCCCCGGCAATAAGCCTGAATGGCAGGATATCGTGATGGATCGTGCGATTTCCATGGTAGAGAGAGACAAAAACCATCCCTCCATTCTAATTTGGTCCTGTGGGAACGAATCTTTTGCAGGAGAAGTAATTTTGAACGTAGCCAATTATTTTCGAGAGAAGGATCCTACTCGTTTGGTTCATTATGAAGGGGTGTTCCATAACCGTGAATATGATGATTCGAGCGATATGGAAAGCCGCATGTATGCGAAAGCGGCAGATATTGAAAGATATTTAACAGAAGATCCGTTAAAGCCATATATTAGCTGTGAATACATGCATGCGATGGGTAATTCCGTCGGGGGACTGCATAAATACACAGAGCTAGAACAGAAGTATCCAATGTATCAGGGTGGATTTATCTGGGATTATATGGATCAGGTGATTATAAAAAATGATCGATACGGTAAGCCCTTCATGGCTTATGGAGGAGACTTTGATGACCGTTCAACCGACTACAACTTCTCCGGTAACGGAATTGTGTATGCGGATCGGAGATGGTCGCCAAAAATGCAGGAAGTGAAATTTCTGTATCAGAACGTCAAGCTGCTCCCGGACAGTCAGGGTTTTACAATCAGAAATGAAAACTTATTTGTAGGCTTGGATGCTTATGAATTACAATACGCTCTGAACTATGAGGGTAGGGTCATCCAGCGTGGAACTGTATTCGCTCAGGTTAATCCAGGCGAGGAAAAATATGTAGAAGTTGATCTACCCGATATCAAGAATCAGTCTGGCGAGTATAGCTTGGATGTTTCACTTGTCCTGAAGGAAGATTCATTATGGGCGAATAGCGGTTATGAAATCGCTTTTGGCCAGCATGTTTTTCAAGTGGCCAATACGTCAGCCGAGGAGTCTTTAACAGATGCTAAAATAACATCTGTCGTGAATGATTTTCGCGTGGTTGAAGGAGATGTGAATATTGGTGTACATGGTCGTGACTTCTCCGTAATGTTCTCAAAGCAGGCGGGTACATTAATTTCTGTTAAATATTCAGGACAGGAAATGATCTCTTCACCGCCGGCACCACTCTTCTGGAGAGCAATGACAGACAATGATAAGGGGGCAGGAATGCATTTCGACTCTTCCCCTTGGTATGCAGCAAGCTTGACCCGTAGAACGTTAAGCTTCGAGCTCGTGGAGGAGAAAGATCGTGCGACCGTGACTTACGTGTATAAGCTTAGTGTATCAGAGGAGGTACGTGTACGTGTAACTTACACAGTGTTCTCCGATGGAAGCATACAGGTGAAATCAAGCTACCATGGAGCAGCGGGTTTACCAAAGCTTCCACTCTTCGCTTTAAGCTTTAAGGTGCCAGCGGATTATCACCAGCTGAATTGGTATGCAAATGGGCCGGAAGAAAATTATATCGACCGTGCGTGTGGAGCAAGATTGTGTCGCTTCCAGAATCATGCGGTGGATAATGTGTCGTCCTATTTGGTGCCGCAGGAATCGGGCAACCGCACAGGTGTGCGCGAAGTATCCATTAAGAACGATTATGGTCAAGGCATTATAATATCGGCACCAGCTACAGCCCCTGTTGAAGCCAATATCTCGCCTTACTCGGCAATGGAGCTGGAGAATGCGACACATCATTATGAGCTGCCGAACGTTCACTATACCGTTGTTACCATTGCTGGACGTCAAATGGGCGTAGGCGGGGATGACAGCTGGGGAGCTCCAGTTCTTGATGAATATCAAATCAATCCATCCTTAGATATGGATTTTGAATTTACAATTCGCAGAGCATGATGATAAAAATTCAACAGGCTCGGTTCAACGTTAAATTTGAACCGAGCTTTTTTTATGCTCGTTATAATCCCGTATAATTTGAGCTCAGTAAAACCTTATAAAGTCCTTAGATTTGCTATATATGATCAACGTATAGCAAATGAGAGGATGATATAGGATGGGAGAATATATTTTACAAACTAATAATTTATGCAAGAATTTTAGGGGGCAGTGTGCGGTTAATGATATCAGCATAACCGTAAAAACTAATTCGATTTATGGAATGCTAGGCCCAAACGGCGCAGGTAAATCGACGACCCTAAAAATGATAACAGGGATTCTTCGAGCGACGTCAGGCCAAATTTTATTTGACGGTCATCCATGGACACGTAAGGATTTACTACACATTGGAGCGCTGATTGAGTCCCCGCCACTTTACGGGAATTTGACTGCTGCCCAAAATTTGAAGGTACATACGACAATATTAAACTTACCGGATTCTCGGATTCGGGAAGTTCTTGAAATTGTTGATTTAACAACAACAGGTAAAAAAAGAGCGGGACAATTCTCTATGGGCATGAAGCAACGTCTCGGGATTGCGATCGCCTTGTTAAATCAACCTAGACTCTTGATTCTGGATGAACCGACAAATGGGCTTGATCCCATTGGGATTCAGGAATTACGTGAGCTTATACGCTCATTTCCTGCACAAGGGATTACCGTCATCTTATCGAGTCATATTCTTCATGAGGTGGAGCAAATTGCCGATCATATTGGGATCATTAGTAATGGTGTTCTAGGGTATCAGAATGCAATATATCCTGGTGATGATTTGGAGAAATTGTTCATGGAAGTCGTGACTCGGAACAGACAGGAGGTAACAAGATGATCCACTATCTGTTATCCGAAAATCTTAAATTCAAACGAACATTTTCGCGAAAATTGATTGTTGCGGTGCCACTGTTTTTTCTTCTATTTTCATTTTTCACACAACAGAACCTGCAAACGGAAGACCACTATTTTATGGAAATGGTATTTAATTGGTGGCCGCTGTTATTCATGACCATAGGATCTGCTTTGTTGTCTACACTATCGAATAACAAGGATCGTAAGGCTGGAGGGTACCGTAGCTTAAGCAGTCACGGAATTAGTATCGCTAAACTTTGGCTCAGTAAAATAATTGTGGTGTCATATTATTTGCTGCTGTCTTCGCTGCTTCTTATTGCAGTAATGTACCTATCTGGTCTTTTGTTTCCTTTGGGTGCAGCACCCTTATCTGAAATTACAACAGCCGCTATTGTTGTTTGGTTGACCTCTTTGGGGATGATTCCAATCTATCTATTCTTAGCCGAACAATTTGGGGCGGTAGTATCTATTCTTGCAGGTCTGTTTGGGATGATTGTGAGTGTACTAGCAGCGGACCAACCTTCATGGATTTATGTTCCGTGGAGTTGGGCTTTAAGGTTAATGTGTCCCATTGTTGGTGTGCGTCCCAATGGTGTGGCTCTTTCAGCACAGGATGCTTTAAGAGACTCTTCGGTTATTTTACCTGGAATTGTGGTGTCGCTTGTATTTTTTTTGGTAACCCTCACCTTAACTAGCTGCTGGTTTAGTAGAAGAGAGGTGCGATAGAGATGGTGATACTCCGACTATTACAAGCTGAATGGTTGATGACTAAGCACACTGCAATTCGTTGGTTGATATTCCTTGTTCCTGTTCTATATCCGATGATGGTACTTTGGTATTTTTCACAGCGTGCGGATCAGCTTCACATATATGATGGTTATTTTTCATTACTAGCCTTTGGGTTGCCTGTTGGGATAGGATTATTCTCTGCTTTAATGAGTGGTTTAGAGGAGGGGGCAGGGGGATTCTATAATCTATTAAGTGCTCTTTCACGTCCGAAGTGTTATATAAGAAAACTAGGGTTCATAATCTTGGCAATGATATGGATCGTATTCGGTTCAACATCAATTCTAATACTGGGCATGAAAAAAATTTTGCATATAGAGCGGATACAATATCTAATATTCTGGCAAGGAGCTTGTTGGGTAGTAGGCACTGCTCTAATCTTAATGATCTTTCATCTCATCTTAAGTTATGCTGGAGGCATGGGACTTTCTCTAACGGTGGGTAGTGCAGGTACGCTAATTGCAGCTATCGTAGGTGGAACAATTGTAGGCGATAAAGTGTGGTTATACATACCGTGGGCCTGGTCGATGCGGATGATTCAACTTCCCTTATTTTATGCTCAACCCAACGGGCTCATTGAAACGGAAGTATTGAAGCTGCAACTTATTCATTCCGTACCTGCTATACTTATTAGTACAATGGTAATGGCAGTGTTAGGCTTGATATGGTTTCATTACTTTCAGGGTAGGAAATCATATGAATAAATAGGAGTGAGGTCACTGGCTAATATTTTAATAATAGATGATGAACCTGATATTTTGGCGCTAGTAAATAATATTCTTAGCAAAGATCACCATAGGGTTACGATAAAAACAAGTGCACGACATATGCCTTTGAATGAGTACTCGACATTTGATTTAATCCTGTTGGACGTGATGATGCCAGATATCGATGGTTTTGAGCTCTGTACTCAAATCAGGGATATCGTAGACTGTCCGATTCTGTTTCTTACAGCTAAATCAATGGAAACGGATATTATGTTTGGACTTAGTGTAGGTGCAGATGACTATATCGTGAAGCCTTTTCGCGCAGGCGAGTTGAAGGCTCGGGTGAACGCTCATTTGCGGCGTGAAAATCGAGAGAAAAATCATATGTTAAGCGCATCTGGAGTGAAATTCAATCTCTCGGCAAAGGAGATTTTTGTTGATAAAGAGAAAATAAATCTCACTAAAAGTGAATATCAGATATGTGAATTTCTTGCTAGAAATAAAGGTCAGGTTTTTTCCAAAGAACAAATTTATGAATCGGTTTATGGCTATGACAGAGAAAGCGATAGCTCAACTATTACAGAACATGTGAAAAATATCCGCAGTAAGCTGAGTGCGAGGGAGGTTTCACCGATTGAAACCGTTTGGGGGATAGGTTACAAATGGGTGTGAAACGAATACGGCTCCGTACAGTCTTCATTCAATATTTATTATCATTAGGTGCGTGTACTCTATTATTGGCATTTCTGTGTTTAGGGGTATTTACTCTCTTAATGCAGTATGGAATGATTGTTCCAGCAAACCATACCGAGCAATCCATTGCAAAGTCTTGGGATGTTTTGCAGCGTGCGCCACAAATTACGGAAGAAATGATCCCTTGGGGAGCGGAATATGCGGTATTGGATCAGCAAAAGAACTATATTTCAGGAAATATTCCTAAAGAACGCGCTCTAGATATATTGCAGAAGAATCAAAGCAGTTGCAATCTCATGGGTACAAACTGCAGCGATGTGATTGAGCGGGAGCATGAGGTTATCGTACTGCAATATGCAATTGTACCGCAGTTCACCTCAAATTTTCTGCATAACACGCTGCCTAATCCGCAATTAACGCTATTGCTGTTTTTTGTAGTTCTGATGTTACTGGAAGTTATTCTGATTTCTGGATTTTTCGCTCGAAGACTGAGTCAAAAAATGGCTTCCTTGCAGGAAGCTGCACATCACATTGAAGCTAAAAATTTGGATTTTACTGTCGTGTATTCTGGGGTCAGTGAAATTGATGAGGTGCTATCATCCCTGGAACAGCTGAGAGAGGAATTGAAAAAGTCACTAGAACAGCAATGGAATCTGGAACAAATGAAAAAAGAGCAGATTTCTGCGCTTGCCCACGACATTAAGACTCCTCTTACGATTATTCAAGGAAATGCAGATTTGCTGATAGACTCAGATTTAGCAGAGAATCAGCAAGAATATATAGGGTATATTTCCAAAAATGCAGATCAAATCGAACAATACATGGCAACACTTATTGAGATTTCTAATACAAGAAAACAAATTTCTCCCCGCTCTAAATGGGTTGCAACGGATGCCTTTATCCAGCAAATTCGTATGCAGTTAGATGCGTTGGTTGTCCCTAAGCGTCTTCAGATAGAATTTCACCAGGACAATAATCTGCCCCCTGAGGTGTTGATTGACGATGAGCTACTTCATCGGGCTGTGATGAATGTACTCGCTAATGCGGTAGAGTATTCCCCGTATGAGAGTGTGATTTATTTGCAGGTTGAGGCAAAACAAGATCGGTGGAGTATAACGGTAGCAGACAGTGGATCAGGATTTACGAGTGAAGGACTCCAATCAGCACTTAAGCAGTTTTATCGAGGGGACAGTAGCCGTACCTCCAAAAATCACTATGGATTGGGACTTTATATTGCCGACACCATTGTCAGGCAGCATCAGGGCAGTCTGCATATTAGCAATTCTACCCTGACGGGTGGAGGTCAAGTTCGAATCGACGTCCCAGTTCGTGGAGTTAGGTAGAGGTTTATTACACCTCTTAGAATAACATTGGATAAAACTTCTGGTTTATCTGATGAAATTCTAAGGGGTGTATTTTTTATGACGATCAAAACCAAATTCTCAATTGTTGGAAAAGTAGATTAAAATATTGATTGCTATATACAATTAAATACAATAAAGTTGTCATATAGAGGATAATTTTGTCGATTTTTCTGCAAAAATGTTCCAATCCACATTGTATCAGGTGACATTAGGGTCTATGAGGTTCAAATCCTCTTCCTGAAAAAGACATAAGAAAGTGGTGCGCATAATGAGTAGCAACAGATTTGAAAACAAAGTAGTTATTATTACGGGTGCTGGTACCGGAATCGGAAAAGCTACAGCATTGAGAGTAGCAAGAGAGGGTGGTACTGTAGTAGTTGCCAATCGATCAGATGCTGGCGCTAACACAGTCGAAGAAATCAAAGCTTTAGGTGGAGAAGCGCTGTTTGTGCGGTCAGACGTTTCAGTTGAAGCAGACTGCAAAAATATCGTAGATCAAACCTTAGCAGCTTATGGAAAGATTGATTGCCTTTATAATAACTCAGCAATTACAGGAGATAATGCGGATGTTACAGAATATGATCCGATATTGTTTCAAAAGGTGATTCAGACAAATCTTAATGGCCAATTCTACATGTTGCATTATGCATTACCACATATGAAATCCGGTGCTTCCGTTCTAAACTGTTCCTCCTTGCATGGTATTTTTATTGGGATGGCAAATGATGCAGCTTATTCAGCAAGTAAACACGCCATTGTGGGCATGACTAAATCGGTTGCTAAAGAAGTGGGTCACCGTAATATCAGAGTAAATGCTATTTGCCCTGGTCCTATTCCTACACCAACCATGAACAGATACGAAAAGCTGTTGTCTGATGATGTAGAGATGCTTCAATCTCTTATCGCTTCTGGAACGGCTTTGGGCAGATATGGTACGCCTGAGGAAGTAGCTGCTTTTGCATGTTTCCTTCTAAGTGATGAGGCTTCATTTATTACAGGTACAGCACATGTGATTGACGGGGGCTACTCCGCAACTAAGTAATTAGACGGATTAATTTACTTATATAAGCATCTAGTATCGAAGGCTTTGCGGCGTATTCCTGTTCGAAAATCCTGTAGGATGAATGGACTGGAGTTGGAAGGCGCACGCAGAGCCTTTTTTAGTTGTTTCTAAATGATAACGGAATTACACAATTGTGAATGAAATTAAGGCAAATATAACCATGGATATGTTGGAATTTGTAGAAATTTGTATTTTAATATAAATAAAAAAAGAAATTTGTCGATAATAATATAGGTAATAGGTATGAGTTAAAATATATTAGAAAGGATGTTGCAATAAAACGATACAGGAAATAGATGTCATTAACTATTGATTGTAACGATATGGCATCATTTAAACAAGGCAGTTTGTTCCAAACCCAGTTGCCAAAAGTAGAAGTTACTGAAAAGCCTGGGCAGAAATTTTTTGTCTGTTGGAGTTACATACATTACTTTCTATTATTAAAAAATAACTATTAAAACTTGGAGGAATACAATTATGTCATACACAATTAAATACAACAAAAGTGAAAACCACATCGATGTAGTATCTATCGATTTTTCTGCTGAGGATGTTCCAGGATACTTGAAAGATTTTGAGAATATCATGAAGCTTGTTAGTCCTAAATTTACAGGTACAACTGATGTAACTGAATCTGCAAGTGTACTTTCCCCTGAAGTTGCAGCAATGTTGGCTCCAACAGGTGAGATGGCGAAAGCAGCTGGCCAAGCAGGATGGGCTTATGTAACTAAAAACCCAATTTGGAAAATGCAATTGAAACGTATTTTTGGCAGAGATTTTGCTGATGCTTACGATACCTATGAAGAAGCTAGAACAGTACTGAAAAAATTGCAATAATCTAATAAATAGAGTTAGCAAAAAGTGCGGAGAGCTTTCTCCGCACTTTTTGTTTTATCTATATTTAAAATTGAAAATCTTCATCCTTCAGTGGCTCCACATTAAGCGCCCGGACATATCCGTTGCCTTTCTTCGAGAAGAAGTCATGCTGCTTGGTGTGGGTGCTGATCCCGTTCTGAACAATCGGGTTGATCTCTTCCTCGTCAAATAGCGGATCATGGCCCAGATTCATCATCGCTTTATTGGCATTGTATCTTAGAAAAGTCTTAACCTCGTCCACCAATCCGATAGGGGCATAGATCTGCTCGGTATAACGCTCTTCATTCTCATGCAGCAGTCGAAGCAATTCTACCAGCGTATGGTGAAGTTCGCGTTGCTCGTCTTCTGGGAGCCCGTCAAAGATCTCCTGTGCCAGCACGCCGACATATACCCCATGGATGCTCTCATCCCGTAGAATAAGGTCGATGATCTCACCGCTGCAAGTCATTTTGCCCTGCCCAGCCAGATATAGGGGATAGAAGAAACCACTGTAGAACAAGTAGCTCTCGAGCAGCACGGAGGCTGCCATGGCGAGGTACAGGTCTTTTGGTGAGTCTATGTTTTTGTAATATTGTGAGATGGTCTCCGCTTTGAACTGGAGGAAGGGGTTCTCTTCTACCCAGCGGAATACACTGTCGATCTCCTCTGTAGAGGACAAAGTGGTGAAAATACTGCTGTACGATTTGGCGTGAATTTGTTCCATCATACCCATGAAGCCCAGTACGGCTTTACGTTGAAGGCCTTCGACATGCTCCATAATCTGTGGCATTCCGACTCCGCCTTGAATCGTATCCAGCAGTGTCAGACCGCCCAGCACCTTCATATAGGAGTCCTTTTCTTGCTCACTGAGCGTGAGCCAGGACATTTTATCATCGGATAATGGAATTTCATCGTCCGTCCAGAATTGCATAATGTTCTGATTCCAGAACATCAATGAGAAATCGTCGTCGGGACGGTTCCAGTTAACGGCTTGGATAGCGGTCATAATATTGCAATCTCCTTTTCTACGGCTATAGCCTTCCTTTTAGATCGAGCAGGTGAGGCATTCCTCGACGGACAGCTTTTTGGTCCGGGTGTAATACAGCGACTTCAAGCCTTTATGCGCCGCATACAGGTAGGAGCGGGCCAGTTCTCTGGTGGAAACATCACTGTTAACATGCAGAACGGTCGAGATACCCTGGTCGATATGGGGCTGAATTTCCGCGATCAGATCGATTACCTTGAACTGGTCCATCTGGTAAGCCGATTTATAGAAAAACACATTGTCCGGCCGCAGGTACGGCATCGGATAATAAGTAGTTGAATTAGCATAAGTCCGAGTCTCAATCTGCTCAACAATCGGCATAACGCTTGAAGTGGCGTTTTGGATATAGGAAATGCTGGCCGTTGGCGCAATCGCCAAACGGTAAGCATGGTATAGGCCATTTGTTTTTACCGCATCCCGCAATTGTTCCCAGTCTGCTGGGGATGGGATATAAATATCTCCGAATAACTCTTGTACCCTTGGGGTAGCTGGACGGTAATCGGTAGTCAGGTAACGCTCAAAATAAGCTCCCGTAGCATAATCAGAAGCCTCAAATCCATGGAAAGATCGGCCCGTGGCGGCAGCGATTTCCATGCTTTTCTCCAGCGAGTGGAAATTCATGGTCATAAAGAAGGTCCGGGCAAAATCGCGGGCCTGCTCGCTTTCATAAGCAATGTTGTTCTTAGCCAGATAGCCGTGCAGATTCATGACGCCAAGACCGACAGAGTGCATTTCCTTGTTTGCTTTGGCTACGCCTGGGGCATTGGAAATACTGGTCATATCGCTAACAGCGGTCAGGGCGATCATGCCCTCATGTACGGATTCACGGATTTTGCCATGTTCCATCACGTTAACAATGTTCAAGGAAGCCAGATTGCAGCTTACATCGCGGCGGATTGTACTCTCCTGTCCGTAGTCGGCAATCTCTGAGGTCTCCTGCAGCTGAAAGATTTCAGTACAAAGGTTGGACATTTTGATCTGACCGACGTTTTTCAGGGCATGGGCCGCATTGGCATTGCTCTTGTTCATGATATATGGATAGCCAGATTCCAGCTGGATCATGGCAATTTTGGTCAGCATATCCCGTGCGCTCATAGCTTTCTTCTTTTTGACACGTGGATCGGCCAGCAGCTTATCATACATGTCATCCAGATCCATATCGTCGAGATGCGTGCCGTAGGCTTTGTACACACTGTAAGGAGCAAATACATGCAGCGCTTCATTGTCCTTCGCCAGCTTATAGAAGCGGTTTGGAATAATCAGGCCGATGGACAGGGTTTTGAGTCTTGTTTTTTCGTCGGCGTTGATTTTCTTGCTGTCGAGGAATTCCAGAACGTCCCAGCCAAAAATATTGTAATAGGCTGCTCCTGATCCTTTACGTTGACCCATCTGATCTGCATAGGAGAAGCCGTCTTCCATCAGCTTAAGTACAGGTATAATTCCCTTCGCAGCATCCTCAACACCCTTGATAGTTTCACCACGGGAGCGTAGCTTGGATAGGTTAACGGCCACACCGCCACCGATCTTCGACAACTGCATGCAGGTATTCAGCACATAGTTGATGGAATTGAGCGAGTCGTCCATTTCGATTAGGAAGCAGGAGACGAGCTCACCACGCCGGCTCTTACCGGCATTTAAGAAGGTTGGTGTCGCAGGTTGCAGGCGCTGTTCCATCATCGAACGGGCAAGTACCCCCGCAGTATCGGCATTGCCGCGTCCCAGGTGAAGGGCGACTGCCGCCACACGGTCCGGGTAATGCTCCAGATATTGTTTGCGGTCATTGGTTTTTACAGCGTAATCCGTGTAGAATTTCGAAGCTGCCATATAAGATGGAAAACTGAAGTTGTAGGCGTGGGTAATCTGGTAGACTTCTTCAATTTCCGCCGTGCTGTACTGTTCATAAAAATTCTCGTAGAAATCCTGTTCAATCATATAATCAACCTTGGCTTTTGTATTCGCAAAAACCAGACTCCGCCGCTCTACATCCCGCATAAATTCGGCTACTGCCTCAAGATCTTTGTCTAGCTGAAAGAAGCCACTTTCGTCTCTCTTCATCAACATGTTGTTTAATTCAATATGCCGCAACCCGGCTCACCTCCTGTTTAATCCGTTCTACATCGCCAAATGTACCCGATAACTCAAATTTACCGATAACGGGCACGTTATACCGATCTGCAATCAAGTCCGCGCTGTGCGCGAACAGCTCGCCCCAGTTCTTATTGCCGCTGGCGGCGATGCCCTTCAGATTGGCATTATTGTTCTTCAAGAAAGTAGACACCTTTTCTGGAATCTGTCCAAAGCCGGTGGTATATGTAATAAGCACATAGGGCTCATCAATCGTCATATGCTCCTCAATCTGCACAGCCGGCAACTTAAGTTTGCTGATGAAGCGTCTGACATTTCCTGTTTTTGAATCATACGCGACTAGCATGGTGTCTGTCCCCCTGTAAATATTAAAAACTATTGAAAATAGTATGAAAACTGAATGGATAAGCTATAAATTCTGAAAAATCGTATCTATACTATATTTAGTGTGCGTTGTTTATTTTAATTACTATATGTTGAAAAGTCAATATGGGAACAGCAGTCTTAATAGCTGAGAAAGTGTCTCGTAAGCGGTTTTTTGGTAGACTTTTAGGGCAGAAAGACCGGAGTATTAGCATTTTGCTAGTTTAAAAATATAAATAAAAAGATTGCAGGAATAAGGGTGATACTTAGGGATGCTGCTGAGGGTGATGGCAAGCCAATAAATCTGCAAGGAACAGAGCCTGCTCCTTGCAGATTTATTGGCTTTATTTTTGCGAAGTGGGATTATTCTTAATAATCTCTTGATCTCAAGAACGGTTGTTCACTCCGAGGCTTCGGTCAGATGGTGAATCTGCTTTAAGTTGCTGCATGTATTCCCTGGGGGAAATTCCGGTTACCTTTTTGAAAACTTTACTGAAATAGAAGGCACTCTCATATCCCAGCTTCTGTGAGATTTCGTAGATGCGACCTTCCCCACGTGCCATCATTTCTTTGGCTGTCGTGATTTTGATCTCCGTGATATATTCCACATAGTTGACCTTGGCAACCTTGGAGAAAAGGTGGCTCAGATAGTTGGGACTGAAATTGAAGACATCAGCCACTTGATTGAGCGAGAGCTTAGTTCCGAGATTTCGTTTAATATACTCTTGGACATTTTTGACGAGCTGCTCCTTGTAGCTTTGTCTGCGGGTAGAGAGGATGTCTGAGCAACCGTCCCGGAACTGGATCAGCCAGCCAGCGATCTCTTCAATCGTATGCATCTGGTAGATAGCCCGGTAGCCCTCCGGTTCATTTTCGAAAATTTGTTCCACAATGTTCTCACCGTCTGCGAGCAGTGAAGTGGCCATGTACAGAATGTTGCAGGCAGCATCAGTGGCGGGAACCAGCAGGTCGGCCCGGCCGTCGAAGATTTCGATCATTTTGGAGATAATGGCGTATAAAGCTTGGGTATCCATTTCTTCAAAAGCACGGCGGATCTCTGTACGCAATTCGGAGAAATCAAACAACAGATGATCCTGCTCCAGCGACTCTCCTTCGGCAAAAAACACAAACGACTGTGCTTTAACCGCAGCAGGAAGCGCTTTTCGCGCAGCGAGGTAGCTTTCCCGCAGCAAATAAGGATCCTCGACCGAAAAGCCGATCGCGCCGATGATCCTTACATTGAAGTAGTTATGAAGTATGGAGGCCATATGGGTCAATAGCATTTCAATCTCAGGCATCCATTGCCGTGAATCCGTCCCGTTGACGGGCAGGGTTACAGCAAAATTGCGCAAGTCCAGACTGCTCACATAACAAGGTCTTATGGAAGTAAGCGTATCTTTAGCCATTTGGACGGTACTTGAGCACAGAGCAACCATTTTATCGCCGCGGGGCGGGACACTGTCTGGTCCCAAAATACGGCAAGTGCAGACTAGATAAGCAGGTTCCTTGAGCTCAAGGTTTAAATCATCTCTCTGCAAAAGGTACTGGTTTTTATTTGCGAATAAGTTATTGAACAGGCGGATGAAAAATTTATCGCGTTGAGCTTGTAGATTGCCTCTATGAGCAAGCATGGGATAGCTGTCTAGGGTTTGAAAAGCCTCCAACTGGGAAATTGCTTTCCGAATGGAGGCATCAAGTGCCTCTGGTGTCAGTTCTAGCTTCACTAGATAATCTGTGGCTTGCACTTCAATCGCTCCACGCGCGTATTCGAATTCCTCGTAGCTTGTTAAGATGATGAACAGCGGAAGCCGGCCGTGTTTTTTGCGTACCGCATTGGCAACTTCTAAGCCGCTTTTAATTGGCATTTTTATATCGCTGATTACGATGTCAGGACGTAGGGTGTCAATCATTTCTTCCTCTTGAGCCCCGTTGTGTGCAATGCCGACAATTTCTATATTATATTGCTCCCACTTCAGCATGGACTGCAAGCCGATGCAGACCAGCGCCTCGTCATCAGCAATTAACAACTTGATCAATTCCATCACATCCTTGCTTGATATGCTACTCTATTCCTTTTGCAGGAACGGCAGAAGAATCTTCATCCGGGTATATTGGCCCGACTCACTCTCAATCGAAAGACCGTAATTATCCCCAAATGCCAGGCGCAAACGTTCATTTACGCTGCGGAGTCCAATATTCTCGGGCATTTCTTTGCTTCCATCACCTGGATTCGACAGAATCGTGGAGATTTCTTCTTCCTTCATCCCTACACCATTGTCTTCAATCGTAACTAGAATATCGGCGAATCCACTTTTGGTCACCTTAATGAGAATTTCTCCTCTGCCTTTGGGCTCGATGCCATGGAAGATGGCGTTCTCGACCAGGGGCTGGAGCGTGAATCGTGGAATTAGACCGGTTAGCAGTTCCTCGTTGTCAATCTCCTTTACCATAGAGACCGTACTGCCATAGCGGTATTTCTGAATTAGAAAATAATCATCCAGCAGGCTCAGCTCATCTTTCAACGGCATTAGTCTACGGTTGTCTTTGGCGATGCTGCGCAGCAGTCTGGATAGTGAAGTGGTCATTTCCGCGATGCCGGTAGCATTCTGAATTGTAGCCATCCATTTGATCGAATTCAGTGTGTTGTACAGGAAATGGGGATTGATCTGACTCTGCAGCATCCGGTATTCCAGCTCCTGCTTCTGTTTCTCGTCAGCGAGCCGGCTGTCCATAAGCGCTACGATATCTTGGGACAGGCGGTTAATGCCCCGGCCGACATCGCCAAGCTCGCTGTTCCATTCGATATTGCGGTCCAGCAGGAAATTGCCCTGGGCGATCTTATCAATCCGCTTCTTCAGTTTTTCCACCGGAAGACTGATGGTACGGGTCAGATACAGCGTAATGATAGCGCTTAAGACAATAACCAGGAGACAGACGCCGAGCATAACCAGAATCCATATATTTGTCTTGGGAGCGAACAGGTCATTGGATAAAGTCTGTGACAGAATGACTCCGCTGCGGACGGGATAAGATACCACGATATGGCTCTCTTTCTCGTCCTCGAGCTTGACCATGGACAGCTCAGTTTGCGGACCGACAGGTTTATCATTGGTATAGGCCACCGGTTCATACGGCTCTGCAATGGCGATGACCTGATCGCCGATGAGCTGATAATGATGATTGCCGAGCGTCAGCAGCAGCCGGGAATTCTTCGGCAGGGAGTACCCTTTCAGCTTGTCGGTAATAACAGTGGTATTTGCTAACAGGTACACCGTTCCAACCCGGGAAGCCCCTTTGCCGTAAATAGGAAAAACAAATGGAATCCCGTTCGTATTAGACAGCGGGTCCTTGATCACCCGGTCCCATTTCTCCTCGGCATCATTGCTAAGGCCGGTAATTTGACCGATATTGTGTATGGTAAGCGGAACAGAGGTGCCGGTTTTATCCACCTGCAGAAACTTTCCGTTGCTGTCCGTAACAATCAGACGGCGGGCATAGCTGTTGGAGCGGTTGTTCAGGAAGTCCTGCTGCATCGAGTTGAATACATTAACTGCTTCCTTAGAGCTAGCCTTAGGTGAGCTGAAGTAGTCTGTAATCAGGGTATTAGTAGAAGAGTTAGTGCTGCAGGTCATCGCCAGCGATGACAGATCAATTAAATCCTGTTCAATAATATGGGATACCAGCTGCAGATTGAACTCGGTCGCCTGGATGGTTGTTTTACGCTGATAATAAGTAATTAATTCATAGCTAAAAAAAGACAACAGCGACGCTATCAGCAGTGCGAATACGGCCATGAGCAGAATAATGCGACTTTTAATGGTGGATTTTCTTACCGTATTTAACACTCCTCTACAAAATGTGAAAACATATAAAGCGTTTTCATATACCATAGCATATTCCTGCGTTCCGATACAGGGGGAGGTACATAAGCTGAATATTTTACATGTTTTAGATAGAAAATTACAGGTTTGAACCGGAGCAGGAAAGAAGAACACAGAAAAGTGAATGAACTTTGTTTGATAATGCATGCCATTCTTGCGAAAAAAGCTATAAACTTTGAACTAAGCTCAGAAGAGCCGATCGTAGTTACACAATCAGAAGAAAAGGGGATATTTAAATGAAACTGAAAAGATTCTATGGCATAACCCTCGCCACAGTATTCTCCATGAGTCTGTTGGCTGGATGTTCTGGTAATAACAACAACGAAGGTGCTGCTGCAACGACAGCTCCAGCAACGGGGAATTCTGCAAACGCTTCCGCTGAACCGAGCCAGGAGCCTGTGACTTTGAAATGGGCCTTGTGGGATTGGGAAGCTACCGCTTACTACAAGCCGCTAATCGATGCCTATAAAGCTGAGCATCCGAATGTAACAATCGAATATGTCGATCTGGGGTCGACGGACTATATGACCATGTTAAGCACACAACTGTCCGGTGGCGCAGATCTGGACGTACTTACAATTAAAGATATTCCGGGCTACTCGAACCTTGTGAAACAGAATCACCTAGAGCCGCTTAAAAGCTTTATGAGTGGCAACGCTATTGATCCTTCGGTATATGGAGGTACTGTAGAACAAATCGAAGTGAACGATGAGGTGTATGCGCTTCCTTTCCGCAGCGATTTCTGGATTCTCTACTACAATAAAGATTTGTTCGACAAAGCAGGCGTGGAATATCCAAGCAATGATATGACATTCGAGCAATATGATGAGTTGGCCAGAAAAATGACTTCCGGCAGCGGTTCTGAAAAAGTGTACGGAGCTCACTACCATACTTGGCGTAGTGCGGTTCAACTGTTCGGTATTCTGGACGGCAAGAACACTGTTGTTGACGGAAACTACGATTTCTTGAAGCCAACCTATGAGCGGATCCTGAAAGAACAGGAAGACGGCATCGTAATGGATTACGCCACACTGAAGACTTCAAGCACGCACTATTCTGGCGTATTCTACAATAATTCCGTTGCTACTATGAACATGGGCAGCTGGTTTATCGCTACACAGATTGAGAAAGTGAAGAGTGGCGAGTCCCAATCGGCTAACTGGGGCATTGCGAAATACCCTCATCCGGATGGTGTGGAAGCCGGTACAACCCTGGGTACAATTACTTCCCTAGCTGTAAATCAGAAATCCAAACATAAAGAAGCCGCACTTGATTTCATGAAATTCGTGACTGGTGAAGAAGGCGCTAAAGTCATTGCTTCCACCGGAACCATTCCAGCGATTAAGAATGATGAAGTTATCAATTCCATTACTTCCATCGAGGGCTTCCCTACGGATGAGAACAGCAAAGCGGCACTGACTACTGTTAAGACTTATCTGGAAATGCCTATGCATGAAAAGAGCGCAGACATCGAAGTTATTTTGAATGAAGCGCATGACAATATTATGACTAAAAATGCTTCGATTGACGAAGGTTTGGATGATATGAATGCTCGCGTACAGCAGCTCTTGAATAATTAACCTTAAGAGAGCCGGTTCTAAGGGCGGGTGAAAGCCCGCCTTTTATATTAAAGAGTATAGATTTGTGGGGAAAGTTTTAGAAGGTTTGGAGGAGAAAGAATGCAGAACGAAACCATATTGGGTACAAAAAAGATCCCTAAACGTCATTTGTCAAAAGGTGTCCGGGAAAACCTGGTAGCTTACAGCTTCATTGCGCCGAACTTTATCGGATTTGCCCTGTTTACACTGGTACCTATGTTTTTTGCCTTTATCCTTGCTTTTGTGAAATGGGACGGGGCCAATCCAATGAAGTTTATCGGGCTGGACAATTTCACTCGGTTGATCAGAGATACAACATTTCACAAAGCATTATGGAATACCATTGTTTACACTATTGGCGTAGTACCGTTCACCATGATTGTCGCGCTGGCGCTGGCGATTCTGCTTAATCAGAAGATAATGGCCCGCAATTTCATGAGAACCGTATTCTTTTTCCCTTATGTAGCATCCCTGGTAGCCGTTGCTGCCGTATGGAACTTTATCTTCAGTCCTACGATGGGTCCGATCAACAATATCCTGCATACCCTTACCGGTATCCCGCTGGAGGATCTTCCCCGCTGGGCAGCGGATAAACACTGGGCGATGTTCACAGTAATACTGTTTACAGTGTGGAAAAACATGGGTTATTACATGGTTATTTACTTGGCAGGTCTTCAGGGCATCAACCCTGAATTGTATGAGGCTGCTGAACTTGATGGTGCGGGCGCGTGGAGAAGATTCCGCAATGTGACGGTCCCTCAACTGGCGCCTACCTCTTTCTTTGTTCTGATGATTCTAGTCATCAATTCGTTCAAAGTCTACGATATCTTTATCAACCTATTTGCCGGCGCCGATAACCAGTTGAATGATTCTACAAGGGTTATGGTGTATCAAATCTACAATACGGCGTTCCGCTCGCTTGATTACGGATATGCCAGCGCCATGGCCATTGTATTGTTTCTGCTGGTACTTGGCATCACCATCGTCCAGTTCCGCGGCGAGAAGAAATACGGACAATAGGAGGATTCAAAAGATATGGTTGGTAAAAGTAAAGGACTTCGAATCAGCATTATGGTTCTTGTGTATATTTTGTTGTTTGCGACAGTACTGGCGATGCTGGTTCCGTATATATGGATGTTGTCTTCTTCACTCAAGATGAACAAAGATGTCTTTTCCTTCCCAATGCAGTGGATTCCACAGAATCCGCGCTGGGAGAATTTCGCGGATATCTGGACACGGATTCCGCTGGGCCGTTTTATTTACAATACGGCGAAATTATCGATTATCGTAACGATTCTACAACTACTGACTTCCAGCTTTGCTGCGTACGCGTTCTCCAAACTGCATTTCCGGGGAAAAAACATTCTATTCCTTGGATATATTGCAACGATTGCGATCCCTTGGCAGGCTTACATGGTGCCGCAATTTATCCTGATGCGTTACATGGGACTTAACAACACGCATTTGGCAATCATACTGCTGCAGGCATTCTCGGCATTTGGAGTATTTCTGATGCGCCAGTTCTATCAAGGTGTTCCGGATGAATTATGCGAGGCTGCCCGTATTGACGGCTTGAGCGAATATGGAATTTGGGCGCGAATCATGCTGCCGTTGTCCAAGCCAGCATTGTCTACATTGACGATCTTCACCTTTGTCGCTACCTGGAATGACTTCCTAGGGCCAATGATTTATCTGACAGATACGAAACTCAAGACTATCCAAATCGGACTAAGAATGTTCATCTCGCAATATTCCGCCGAATATGGCCTGATTATGGCCGCGAGTGTGGTGTCCATTATTCCGGTTGTAATTGTTTTCCTGGCTCTGCAAAAGTACTTTGTACAAGGTGTTGCAGCATCGGGCATTAAGGGCTAGAACCGTATTTGACCTGGCAGTTGCATGCTTCATAGGCTGCCAGGTTTTTTTATAAGTCAAAGGGGTCTGTATAACTCTAGTAATTATTCATTTAACAATAAAATGAATACGCTTTCTTTTATTATTGGCCATCAAAGGAGGAGAAGAGAATGAACAGAGAGCACTTTCGAAAAAGGCTTTTCTCAATAACGATGACTACTGCGCTCGTAGTTGGGATGTTTCCGGCATTCACTCTGCCTGCAGCCTCTGCTGCTACCGTAAATTCTATCTACGCTGCCGCCCATATGGGGGCTACAACAATTGCAGATACTACTCTGCCAGCCAGCATTGATATCGGAGGCCAGAGCACAGCAGTGAACTGGAATATTGGAGCAGATACCTTTGCCGTGCCATACGATGCCGTGACCGTCAGCGGTACAGCAAACGGGGGGCCGGTCGTAGCCAGTGTGGAAGTTATTCCGCCCGCAAGTAATCCGTTGGTTTACTTTGTGGATAGCGGCAGAGGGGGCGATTCCGTAGGCAACGGGCCTACTTCCTCGCCGCTGTACGAAGCGGTCCGCACGCTGAGCGGCAGCGATTTGCTCAACCAGTCACCCGACCAGAAGTATATCAGCGGTACGGCGGACTGGGGATTTGATGATTCCGTAAACAAGGTCAAGAATTCCAAAGACGGGGGACTTACCGATCCAGCCACCGATCCGTCCCTATGGACTGTCGGACTTCGTGCCGACCCTGCCAGCAATCATATCGTGTATAAATTAAAAGCGCTTGAAGCTGGAACCTATACGCTCAGCAGCGGTTTCCATGATTGGTACGGCAGCCGCTCCCGTGTAATACGTCCTCAGATCGAGTATAAGGATGCTATCGGGGCAACCAAGACGATCTTGTTTGACCAGTTCAACACTAATGTGACTAAGCTAATTTCCGGCGAATTCACCATTCCTGGAGACATTGACGTTAGTAGTCCAATGACGTTGACTTACGCCTATGTTGCTGACGAAAAACCTATTTTGAGCTGGTTCGCCGTTGCCAAGGGCGGAATCAAGAAACAGATCGAAGAGGCTACACAGAGCGCAGCTTCTATGGTCAAGGTTCTGCTTGACGGCAACGATATCCAAGCTGACAATGTCAACGGCCTCACATTCAAGGGATTTGGCGTACTAAGCGCTAACAGCACCAGTGCGCTTTTGATGGACTATAAGTCAGAGCATCCAGAGGCTTATGCAGAAATGCTACAGATCTTGTTTGGTGGAGAACATCCGCTCATGACGCATGTGAAAATCGAGATGGGCAATGACCGCAATAACTCCACGGGACCTGACCCGGCGACTATGCGTACGGCCGATGAAGAGGCAAATGTTACCCGGCATCCCGGCTTCCAGCTTGCCGCAGATGCCAAGGCAGTGAACCCTGATCTTAAAGTGAGCATCCTGCGATGGAGTGCTCCGGCCTGGGCGAATAACAACGACAAAATCTATACCTGGTACAAAAAAACCATTCTGGCCGCTTATCGTGAATACGGTTATATGGCCGATTACGTTAATCCTTATATCAACGAGCACGCTCCAGATTTGGCGTGGACCAAACAGTACGCTGAGAGAGTCAAGACTGACAGCGAAGGCTTCAACAGCACCGAAGAGCGGGAACTGTACAACCGGATCAAGTCTGTGATATCCGATGAAGTCGGGATTGGCAGTTTCGGTGCCAGTATGGTGAGTGATCCTTCTCTGCGGGAAGCCGTGCCGATCGCTGGATACCACTACAACACGGACGACGACAGCGCAGGCAATTTCAAAAAACTTGCAGAACAATATGATATTGAGGTTTGGAACAGCGAGGCGCAGTCTACCTTCAGTAATTCCTCTTTCCGTCCCAACAACAATATGAAAGATCCTACAGTGGCAGGAACAGGAATTGGTGGTGTCGGCAGTCCGCTGGAGATGAGTAACACGATTATTAAAGGATTCGTTAACTCCCGCCGGACACACTTTATTTACCAACCCGCCATTGGTTCCTTTTATGAAGGCGGACAATATTCCTTCAAGGAATTGGTCAGCATGCGCGATCCGTGGTCGGGATGGATTCATTATGATGCGGGTCTTGTCACTCTGCAGCATTACAGCTGGTTTGCGAATGTAGGCTGGGAGAACGAGGATAATACTGCTGGGATCTGGCGAGCAGTTCCTCAAGCCAGCTCTACAGGTGCGACAGGCACCAATCCGGTCAGCGGCCGCAACGGTTCCCCTAGCTATATAACCCTTGCAGCACCTGATAAAAAAGATTTCTCGACGGTTATCGTGAACGATAGCGAGTATTCCAAAATCTACAAACTGCAGACAGTCAATATGGCTTATACGGGTAATCCATCCATGGAAGTATGGGAAACCCGTGCCGCTGATGCAGGAGAAGCGTTCAACAGCAATTATATGCAGTATCTCGGTGATGTCACTGCTGATGGCAGCGGGGTGTATACCGTTAAGGTTAAACCGTATTCGACCGTGACTGTGTCTACTTTGAAGAACAAGGACAAAGAAGAATATAATACACCGCTGCCTGTAGAAGGCGAGCGTACCGTACTGGATACTGATGCTACAGGAGCGGGACACAGTACTGTGGACAACATTTTGTACGCTGATGATTTTGACTATTCCAAGCAGACTGTTGTGAAGATTGGTGCAGGTGGTCAATCTGAGGGTACCCAGAGTTATATCGAATCCCGCGGCGGTTCCCAAAGTGTTATCCCGCGTTATACCCATGACCGCAACGGGGCATTTGAGGCCTATCTTCCGGACGGTTCAGACAATTATGTCCTGCGGCAGCAGCTGGACACGGGAACCATGGGGCTTGGCGGCACATGGAACAGCGGAGATCCCGTAACGGCCATCGGCGACAACCGGTGGATGAACTACAAGGCCAGTGTTGATGTTTCGTTCGAAACAAACAATACTCAGGGCGGAGCCAATTATGCTGCGATAGGCGCCCGTTATCAGGGAGGTGGCAGTTCCCACTCCATAACCGGTACACCGTATGTGCTGAAATTCTGGTTCGACGGCGGCTGGCAGCTGCTGGTCAACAATAGCGCAGTTGCGAGCGGAAATGCCGCGAACGGTTCCGGCGGCGTGAAGATCGACGGATTCGATACCGCATATGACGCATGGCATAATATTGCCGTTCAGGTTGCAGGCGATAAAGTGACTGCCTATCTGGATGGGGTGAAGCTGGCTTCCTATACCGACCCTACTCCTGAATTGTCCGGCCGGGTAGATCTGGCCAGCGGCTACTATCACGTCCGCTTCGATAATTTGAAGGTGGAGAAGGTTGAGGGCTACACGCCGTATTATTCAGAGCTTCTAGACAATCTTGAGATGTATGACCTGGCAGCTGCTCCGAACCCTAAACTGATATATACCGGGTCGTGGAGCCATATAAATGGAGCGGGCATGTACATTTACCAGCGTTCTCTTTCTACCAGCCAGGCTGTAGACGCTGCAATGGAATATACGTTTGAAGGCACCGGACTGGATATTCTAGGAGCGAATAACGGATCGGCGAAGCTTGAGGTAACGGTGGACGGAAAAGTTATTGCTCTATTGGCTGATACAGTAGCTTCCAAGGAGCTGTACCAGACGTACGCACTCCGCGGGCTTAAATATGGCCAGCACCATGTGCAGATAAAGGTGGTAAGCGGCACCTTGGTTGTCGACGCGGTGGCGGTTGTTTCCGGGGAAGTAACTGGTACTGTAGATACTGCTGCTCTTCAGGCGGCGGTAACAGCCGCGAAAGAAATGAACAAACAGGATGAATATTCGGACAGAGACTGGCAGCTCTTCGTAGATGCACAGAGCGATGCACAGGGAACACTGGATAATCCTATTTTATACAAATTGGATCAGGAAGGAGTTACTCAGCTTGAAGCACGCCTGATCTCCGCCCAGAACCAGTTGACTACGGGAGATATACGGGAGCTTGTCGCTCCTCAGGATTTGGCTACTTATGCTGGAAAACTGCCGGATCTTCCAGACAAGGTGGAAGCCACTCGGGCAGACGGATCCAAATTGCTGGTATCAGTAAAGTGGAATGTAAATACGGCCAGCTTCAACAATCCGTATGAACGGGTAGCTGTAACCGGCACTTATGGAAATCTGAAAACAACTTGTTATGTGGAAGTGGTGCCGGAGGGGCTCTTATACTTCCTCGATGCTGGTGTATCGATGGACGGTATCACGCCGCCGTATACGTTAATCAAGGATTTTGTAGGTGACAGCTTGCTTAATAACAAGGCGGATCAGCCTTCGACAGGCAATGGCGTATGGGGGCATACCAGTACTAAGTACCTCCTCAAGGGGCTTGGTGGCGCTGTAGTTCCTTCTGATAAAAGTCAGACAGGTGTTTATGGTTCGGATACAAAAAATAATCCACTTGTATACCTGCTCCCTTTGAACGCAGGCAAATATACGATTACGTCATTCCATCGGGACTGGTGGAACAACACCAACCGCACGATGGATATTACGCTCAGCTATATTGACGCTGAAGGGAAAGAAGTGACCAAACCGGTCCGAACCGGCCTCGTCGCAGGTCCTAATGGCGCTATGATTAACTATGACTTCTCGCTTCCGGTGAGCGGTAGTGTGAAATACTCAATAAACAATACGTATTCAGGCAATCAGGCTGCATTGATCAGCTATGTGGCTGTAGCTAGAGATAAAGCCAGTGTTGCTAATGAGCAGGCTGTAAATGAGGCTAAGAGTATCATAGAAGGTGCGGTATACAGCGTGCAGAAGGAAGCGGCAAACAGCGAAGAAGCTGTCCATACTTGGCTGCTGCAGATGATAGGCGCTCTGCCCGGTCTCAATGATACCGGAGTTGCGATCGGTGAGATTACCTTGTCTTCCTTCCAAGAAGCAACCGATGAGACTAACGGCAGCTTCAGCTTTACGGTATCACTGAGTAAGGGAGAGACCACAGCGGACAGTTCGGTGAGCGGAACAATCAAGCTGCCGGAACCGGATACTGTTCAGCCTTTGATTACTCTGTTAGGTGATGCAATAGTGAATTTGCACATCGGTTCTGAATATACAGATGCAGGAGCGACTGCTTATGATGACAAGGATGGTGATATTACAGACCGTATAACAACAACAGTTAGCAGTGAAGTATACGGCTTGACTGCTCTCGATACAGCGAAAGCTGATATTTATACCTTCCATTATAATGTCAGCGATACCGCAGGCAATACGGCTGAAGAAGTGACAAGAAAAGTAGTCGTTGCACTTGATCCGGATGTAATGAAGCCGGTGATTACACTGCTTGGTGAACCGTCCATTCAACTGGAAAATGGCGCAAGCTATATGGATGCTGGAGCCACAGCGGTAGATGACCGTGACGGCGACATTACGGAGCTTATTATAGCAACGATTACGAAGAATGAGGAGAATGTGCTGGCACTGGACACTAAGGCGGCAGGCATCTACACCTATCATTATAATGTGAGTGATGCGGCGGGCAACGCGGCTATTGAAGTGACTAGAACCGTGACAGTGGGCGAAGCAGAGCAACCTCCGGTAGTGACGCCAACACTAACACCAACACCAACACCGACATCGACGCCGACGCCGACGCCGGAACCGGAGCCAACAACAGTACCAACATCTACGCCGGCACCAACAGAAGCACCAGTGTGGACGGTAGCACCGACACCAGCAGTCACCCCGTCCCCAACGCCAATACCGCTGCCGCAGACCGAAAAGGTTCTTGATCCAAAGGATTTCACGGCACCGGTTGGAGGAGTAATAACGGTTCAGCTTACTGAAGCTACAGAATCCGTACTGCTTCCAGCAGGATTATCAGGAATCATCGGAGAGAACACTCTACGTCTGGCTTGGAGTAAGGTTGCTATCGACCTGACCCCAGAAGTGCTGAAGAGCATTCAAGAAAAAGCTACTGGAGGTCAAACGGAGGGGGCGCGAATTAAGCTCTCAGCAGTGAAGGTATCCAGAGATGCTGTGGAACAGTTAATCAATAATCCGGCTGTTAATGGTTCCGTATATTTATCTGCGGCAAGTGATGTGATCAACTTCAGCTTGGAGGTTGTTGCTGCGAACGGCACTGCTGTAACGGTAACTGCTTTTGATAAACCGTTGACACTTACGTTCAACGTAGATCCGGATGCCAATACAAGCTTGCTCGGCATCTACTATATTTCTGCAAATGGTACGCTTGATTTCATGGGCGGAACGTTGACTAATGGTAAATGGACTGCTGAAATACGGCATTTCAGCCAGTATGCAGTCCTGGAATACGATAAGCTGTTCACAGATGTC
Source organism: Paenibacillus sp. FSL H8-0315 (assembly GCF_038005365.1). Taxonomy (NCBI): domain Bacteria; kingdom Bacillati; phylum Bacillota; class Bacilli; order Caryophanales; family Paenibacillaceae; genus Paenibacillus; species Paenibacillus sp. FSL H8-0315. The sequence goes on from NZ_JBBOTA010000001.1 coordinate 4,873,583, forward strand.
AGCAGTGACAGCTGGGCCAGCAATGTGATTAAGACCATGGCTGCGAAGCATATTATTGAAGGCATTTCCAGTACGGAGTTTAATCCGCAAGGGGATGTAACTAGGGCACAATTCGCTGCTATGATTGCACGCGCGCTTGGGCTTAAGGCAGGAAGCCATGCAACATTTGGTGATGTGGATTCCAAAGCCTGGTATGCCGAAGCCGTTGCAGCTGTTAGCGGAACGGGTATCGTGCTCGGACGCAGTGCGGATTCGTTCGCCCCGGATCAGAGCATTACCCGCGAGGAAATGGCTGTGATGATCGTTCGTGCTTATGAATATTTGCAGGGAAGCGAGACCAATGAACCTGCTGTAGGATCGTTCAGTGATTATTCCCAGATTCATGACTGGGCGAAGAACGCAGCAAACATCGCCGAACAGGCGGGACTGATCAAGGGACGCGGCAATAAGCAATTCGCGCCACAAGAGACGATGACCCGTGCCGAAGGTGCGCAAGTTATCTCCAATCTGCTGGGATATTTGTAAGTAGCATCTCAAAGAACCTGGCAGGCTGTATTAAGTGGGCTGCTAGGTTCTTTATAGATTTGGAGAGACGGGGGAGTGCTTAGGAAAACAGCGGCGGGAAGTCCAACTATTCACCGCAGTAGCGATTGCATCTTTTTTGAAGAATCCTTGAATTTGAGTTTTAAAGCTCAGCTTCTTTTACTATATTTTCCGGGTGGAATGCCCGTGATGTTCTTGAAGGTACGGATGAAATTGGCATAATCGTTAAAGCCGGACAGATAGCAGGTATCGGATACGGAGTTCCCGGCGGACAAGAGTTGCTTGGATAACGCAATTTTTTTGAGCAAGACGTAACGGTAGATGGTTCCGCCTGTCTGCTGTTTGAACAGATGGCTAAGATAATATTTATCGACGTTCAGTTCTCCAGCGATTTGCTCCAGTGACAGATTTAGATGCAAGTGGTTGTCGATATAGCTCATGGCTGATTGAATATGTGAGGAAATAATGCTGGGTACGGTGGATCGGGTGCGGCTGTACAGCTCATTGATGAGGACGAGGATCTGAACCAGGTAGGTCAGAGCCAGAACTTCACTCCCGTACTGCTGATTCTCTAATGTCTCAATCAGGCGGGAAGCAAGGACTGTATACTCTTCAATCAGCGGTTCATCCATTTGCGCGAGATTATGCTCTCCGGGCTGGCGGTTCTGGAAACAAGCGAGCAGATTTGTAGTTGCGGTACAGAAGGGATAGACAAGTGGAGCTTTGAAATGGATTGTCAACCGTTCATAGGGCTCCGGAGATAAATTGATGATTTTATGAATCTCGTGATTGTTGAACAACAGGACATTGCCCCGCTGCAGGGGATAGCTGAACTGATCTACAAAACCGTTCACCTTGCCGCCCAAGAACAGGAAAATTTCATAGTGGTCATGGATGTGGAAATCCCTGGTAGGTGAGATCGGCGAATTTCCGATACCTGCCAGAATATCTCCATCGAACGGCTCATAATACTGGGCATGCTTCATTGGAACTGCCCCTTTCAGATTGATCACAATATACGCAATAAAACATCATTATTCGCAAAGACATTGCAATAATACAACACTAAACTATAGTAGAAGATTACGCAATATAACAAGATTCAGGCGTTAGGCAAGAGAAGTAGCTGTAGCTGATTAGATGCAATTGAAAGGGTGGAATTGTGCATGAATGGGAAGGAACAGCGTAAATACTGGCTGGATACAATGCTGCTGATCGGGGGGCCTGTGCTGAATGCTTTGGCTGAGCGGAAATTAAAGGAACAGTTGCCTACAAAGTTTCATAGTGACCGGAGCCAGTTTGCCCATTTGGAGGCTTTTGCTAGATTGGCATGTGGAATGGCCCCTTGGCTTGAGCTAGAGGGACTTGAGGGTGAGGAAGAACAGCTTAGAGCACGTTATGCCGGGCTAATGCTGGAAGCCATTGATGCCGCTGTTGATCCGAATTCACCTGACTATATGGAATTCAAGGCTGAAGGCCAACCGCTGGTTGATGCGGCATTCCTGGCACATGCGCTGGTGCGTGCACCAAAGCAGCTTGCCGGCAAGCTGAGTGCGCGGGTCAAAGGCAATGTAATAACAGCGCTGAAGCAGACACGCCGGACAGCGCCAAGCGGCAGCAACTGGCTGCTGTTCAGCGCAATGGTGGAAGCCGCTTTGTATATACTTGGCGATCCTGAATATGACCGGATGCGCGTTGGCTATGCGGTCCATATGTTCATGGATTGGTATAAGGGCGACGGAGTTTACGGGGATGGCAAGGACTTTCACTGGGATTATTACAACAGCTTTGTTATTCAGCCGATGCTGGTGGATGTGGTAGCACTTTTTGAACAGGAGTCGGAGCAATATTCCGCATTGAAACCGCTGATTCAGCAACGGGCACAGCGATACGCTACTGTTCTCGAACGGATCATTGCACCGGATGGAACCTATCCCTTTATCGGGCGTTCGATCGTTTACCGTTTTGGGGCGTTTCAACTGCTGTCGCAGGCGGCGCTGCAGCATTTTTTGGAGGAAGCATTGCCTCCTGCACAGGTACGCTGCGCTTTGACAGCTGTGATTACGCGAATTATGGAATATCCGGGTACGCTTGATGAGTCCGGATGGCTACGTCCGGGGGTATACGGTTATCAGCCGGAGCTTGCGGAGAGCTATATCAATACAGGCAGTCTTTATTTATGCGCCTCCGTATTCCTCCCGCTGGGGCTGCTCCCTTCTGATCCATTCTGGTCAGGGGAAGAGATGAAATGGACTTCACTAAAAATTGCAGCCGGTGAGGATGTTTTGAGAGATCATGCCTTGGAATAAAAAGTATTCAGCCATATTAGTGATGAATAAGATGCTTCGCGGATCTGACTGACCTATAAGGAGGAAAAAAGGCTTGAATAAACAGATGCTTTTGGAAATAGTGCATGAAATGAAGCCAGTCGATCTGAGCTTGTATTATCCAAAGGGGGATGCGGCTGCTTTTTGGAAACGGGCGTTATCATCGGGAGTACTACAGGCAGATATCAGCGAGATCCGCGCGGAGGCGGTAAGGCTGGACGGACAGTCTATACCTGAAATGTCGTATACGTTATTTTTCATTTATTCGCGTACGGGTTCAAGGCTGGAATATGAACGGGTCTATTTTGAACGGAGAAGAAGGCTGAATACTTATGTATTTCTGGTTTTGCTGGAGCCGGATCATCCGGAAGTACTGGAGAAGCTGGAGGACATCCTCTGGGCTATTTGCGATGAGTACACCTGGTGTCTTCCGGCCCACCTCCCAGCGGATCATAATGCAGCTGATATCAACCGGTATATTGATCTGTTTTCTTCCGAGACCGGATTTACTTTAAGTGAAGTTTTACTTTTGCTCGGGGAACGACTTTCGCAGCTTCTGAGATCCCGAATCCACCATGAAGTAGAGCGGAGACTGTTTCGTCCATTTCTTGAAAATGGTCCTTATGATTGGGAGACAGCGCGGCATAATTGGGCAGCGGTCTGTGCGGGATCAATCGGGGCTGCTGCCTTGCTGTCTGTGGAGGACCCAGCCATGCTTGCGGATATTCTGCTGAGGACAGAGCGCGCCATGTTGTATTACCTGGAAGGGTTCGGTGAGGACGGTGCCTGTCTGGAAGGCCTTGGGTACTGGAATTATGGGTTTGGTTATTTCACTTATTATAGCGATCTCCTCTGTTCCAGAAGCGCAGGCAGACTGGACTGGTTCAACCAAGAGAAGGTAGCGCAAATCGCGCGTTTCCAACAAAAATGTTTCATTGACGGAAGTCATGTAGCCAATTTCTCTGATTCAGTGCCTCAGGTGCTAGTACATATGGGATTGTCTCATTATCTGGCGGAAGTCTGTACGGATGTCGAACGCCCCCCATCCGCTTTGCGCGCTCCTTACACTGAAGATCATTGCAGCCGCTTTGCACCGGCTTTCCGCAATCTGATCTGGACCAGGGCTGGCAAGGAGGACGAAGCTTGGCGAGCCGCCAGCTATTATCTCCCTGATGCCGCTTGGCTTGTCTCGCGTCATGTGTCGGAGGCGGGTTCATTCGGATTCGCCGCCAAGGGCGGGCACAATGCTGAACCGCATAACCATAATGATCTGGGACATTTCATTCTGAGTGGCCGGGGAGAGATCTACGCATCCGATCTTGGAAGCGGAGAGTATACCGCTGATTATTTTGGGGCTGGCCGTTACCAGTATGACTGCAATGGATCGCAGGGCCATTCGCTGCCGATCATTGATGGCCAGTATCAGCTGGCCGGTCGGGAGTTCAGCTCCACAGTGCTGCATGCATCGGCGGAGGAGAATGATGAGCTGACATTGGATCTGACACAGGCGTATCAGGTAACAGGACTACAGTCCTTAATCCGTTCGTTCGTCTGGCATAAAGAGGAATGTCCACGGCTGGAGCTGACAGACACTTACCGGTATGCGGGAATTCCGGCGAGCTGGACGGAGCGGTTTGTCACCTGGCGTGAGCCTAAGCTCCTTCATCCGGGTACCTTGCTGCTGCCGGGGACTACGGCTCGCGGCGTTGAAGTGACTTACGATTCACTGAAAGTTGAGCCGGAGATTACTGTGCATATGTACCGGGATCATTTTGGCATGGAGAAGCTCTGGTATAGTCTGGACTTCCATGTGCTTCAGCTTGGCGCGGTGGGCAAACTGGTATTCACTTTTCAATTTCTATAAAAGATGGGCCTGAGCTTATAAAAAGTCCTCTATCAGAGGGTAGTGGCTAATTCGAATAAAGGCGGGATTTAGATGAGTAGATTAGTAAAGCAAGCTTGGGTAGACGAGGCTTGGGGCAAAGCCTTGGAGAAGACTAGAACGAACAGTCGGAGAATCGGTGCAGAATTCCCCCATGCGAGTCAAGGCGGCAAATACGTGCTTGAAGCACCAAACTGGTGGACGGCCGGCTTTTGGCCGGGAATGCTCTGGCAGCTCTATGCTGAGAGTGGTGATGAGGATTTGAAAGCGGTTGCTGAGCAGTGTGAGAAACGGCTTGACGAGGTGCTGGATGGTTATGTGAAGCTGGACCATGACCTAGGTTTTATGTGGCTGTTGACCAGTGTTGCGAACTACAAGCTCACGGGCAGAGAAGCATCACGAGTCCGGGCGTTGAAGGCAGCCAACTATCTGGCGGCCCGCTTCAATCTGAAAGGACGCTACATCCGGGCCTGGAATCCATGGAGTGAAGGCGAGGATAACAGCGGGGTAGCCATTATCGATTGCTGCATGAATACCAGCCTGCTTTTTTGGGCTTCCGAAGTAACAGGGGATCCACGTTATCGGCATATCGCTGAGGCGCATATGGATACGGTGCTGGAGCATTTCATCCGGTCGGATGGTTCGGTTTATCACATCGTCAAATTCAACCCGGAATCGGGCGAAGTGGTTGAAAAGCTTGGCGGGCAAGGTTATGCGCCCGAGTCGGCTTGGTCGCGCGGGGCAGCCTGGGCGCTCTACGGACTGTCATTGGCCTATCATCATACGGGCAAGCAGAGTTATCTTAATGCAGCCAAGCAGGTCGCGCATTTCTTCTTGACCCGTCTGCCCGAAGATCACGTTCCACATTGGGATTTCCGTGCTCCCGGTGAAGTTGGCGAGATTCGTGATAGCTCTGCTGGTTCCTGTGCAGCGAGTGGCTTGCTCCTGCTGGCTAGCCAGGTGGACGACTCGGAGGCTCATGTGTATCGGAACGGGGCTATAAGAATTACAGAATCCCTTTATAGGAATTATGGAACTTGGGACAATGCAGAAGAAGAAGGATTGCTGCTTCATGGTACGAGTAACTATCCTGAGAATCGGAATATAGATGTTCCGCTTATCTATGGCGATTTCTTCTATATAGAAGCGCTAGCCCGGCTAAAAGATGCCGGACCGTTCTACTGGGAATAGGGGGGATATGATGCAGACCATGAAGGCTTCTACTACTATAGCTATGAATCCGCTGAAGACCCGGGAGGATCTGGTCTCTGCTCTTGAACAGCTTACAGATCCGCTTCGGCCGCTCTACAGCAGAGGCGGCGCACGGCTGGCAATCGGCGGAACAGGAGCGAGCTATCCAGCAGCAACTGCAGAAATGGAAGGTTTCTCCCGGGTATTGTGGGGCTTAGTGCCCCTGCTCATGGGAGGCGGAGAAAACGGGCTTTGGGATACTGTGCTGGATGGCATACGCCACGGCACGGATCCTGCCCATGAAGAATACTGGGGTGAAGTTCAAGATTATGACCAGCGTCTGGTAGAGATGGCGGTCTTCGGTTTCGCCTTAGCCGCCATTCCTGAACAGATCTGGTCACCACTTACCCAGAAGGAACAGGAGCAATTGCACAGCTGGCTGAATCAGATTAATTCCCATCCTTGCTATGACTGCAACTGGCTGTTCTTCAACGTGCTAGTTAATGTCGGATTCCGCAGAATCGGCCGACCCTACGACGCGGAGCAGCTAGAGAACAATCTGAAGCGAATGGATGATTTCTATCTGGGTGATGGCTGGTACAGTGATGGAATTAACGGGCATAGCGATTATTATGTTCCTTTTGCCATCCATTATTATGCGCTACTGTACGCGAAGTTGATGGAACAGGAGGACCCGGAACGTTCACAGGTGTTCAAAGAACGGGCCCGGCTTTTTGCCACCGAATTGTTGGGCTGGTTCGCTCCGGACGGATCTGCCCTTCCTTATGGAAGGAGCTTAACCTACCGCTTTGCCCAGTCTGCTTTCTGGAGCGCACTCGTCTATGCAGGCGTTGAAGTATTCCCTGTAGGTGTGGTCAAAGGATTAGTACTGCGCAATTTGCGATGGTGGTTCAGCCAACCGATCTTTGATGCCGGAGGCGTTCTGACGATTGGTTATACCTACCCCAACTTGGTCATGGCGGAGAATTATAACGCTCCCGGTTCGCCCTACTGGGCGTTAAAGACATTCCTGCCATTGGCTCTCAGCGCGGAGCATCCATTCTGGAAAGAAGAGGAACTGCCGCTGCCGGATATTCCTGCAGTTATAGTCCAGAAACCTGCGCATCTTGTCATTGTCCGCGAACCTGCTTCCGGCCATGTCGCTGCCTTCAACAGTGGTCATCTATATACGAATGAGCATACCCACACGTCTGCCAAGTATGAGAAATTCGTATACTCAACAGGCTTCGGGTTCAGCGTACCTCGCTCCGAATGGGGATTGTCTCAAGGGGCATTTGATTCCATGCTCGCTCTAAGTGAGAGCGGGGACAACTTGTATCGGGTCAGACGGCGGAATATGGAGTCAAAAATTGTGGACAATGTGCTGCACTCCGTCTGGAAGCCATGGACTAATGTGGAGGTTCGGACCTGGATCGTTGCTGGGCTGCCCTGGCATATTCGGATACACCGGATCGAGACCGGACGACCGTTGGACGCTGCAGAGGGTGGCTTCGCACTTGGTCAGGAAGCGGGGGTGGAACAGCAGATCGGCCTTACAACCGCCGCAGTATCTACAGCATGGGGAACAAGCGGAGTCAAGGGTTTGATCGGCTATGAAAAGGCTGAGCTAATTTGGCCTAATGCCAACACAAACCTGCTTCATCCCCGGACTGTTTTGCCTACACTGACGACTTTCCTTGAGCCTGGAATCCACTGGCTGGCTTCGGCTGTATACGGTGATCCGTCGGGAGATTCTTGCGGTGGTATTCTTGAACAATCACCTGAGTCTATTTTGAAGGTTACTTTTGATAAGGACATCATAAAGGTTTTTACGTCTAGTGAAGCGGAATTTATTATCAAAAGAGAGTGAGAATTACCGCTAACAACATTGTGTTAAAAAGACAAGTAATTGAGTAGAGTATGACTGATTTCTCGTATGAAAAATAAATTTCTGTGGTTGTACAATTTCCCCCGTACAGGCACTTCTAGGCGCACGCCCACATACAATAAGGATGACCATGAACCCGTAAGGCAAACAGATCGGTTTCATTGTACAAGTGCGGGAGGTGTCGCCAAGTTGCCTGGATTCTTAAGCACGATTGCGTTGCTGATCAAAGAACTGACGCTGCTGGTATCATACGTAAGGAATAATGCATTTCCACAACCGCTCTCGGAGCAGGAGGAAAGCCGATACTTAGGGATGATGGCTGAGGGAGATGCCAAGGCCCGCAATTTGTTGATTGAGCATAATTTGCGGCTCGTTGCCCATATAGTGAAGAAATTCGATAACACCGGAGAAGACATGGAGGATCTGATCTCCATCGGCACCATCGGCCTGATTAAAGCTATTGAGAGTTATCGTCCAAACAAAGGAACCAAACTAGCCACATTTGCAGCACGTTGTATTGAAAACGAAATTCTGATGCACCTAAGATCCTTGAAGAAGACTCGTAAAGATGTATCTCTGCACGATCCAATTGGGACAGACAAGGAAGGTAATGAAATTACTCTCATCGATATCCTTGGTTCGGAAGCGGATGATGTCATTAAAGAAGTAGATCTGAAGATCGAAAAGAGTAAGATTTATCGTAACCTTGATATTCTGGATGACCGGGAAAAAGAAGTTGTCGTGGGGCGGTTTGGATTGGATACAGGTGGAGAAGAGAGGACACAGAGGGAGATTGCTAAGGAGTTGGGGATCTCGCGGAGTTATGTTTCGAGGATAGAAAAAAGGGCGCTGATGAAGCTTTATCATGAGTTTTATAAGGCGAAAAGATAAATTTAAAGTCACAATGCGTTATTTGTTAACAATAGAGCTTTTATAAAGCGACTTGTCTGCGGATAAGTTGCTTTTTCTTTTAATAAACATGCATTTCGAAAGGATAACGATCATGCCACCCTGTTTGCACTATCATTTGTGTCCATGATTCAGAAGTTTCTCGTCTTTTACCCGATTGGTCGGTTCTCAATTATATGAGTTCAGTCTATATAGTTTAATCAGGGTAGTAATATTTTTGTAGGAATAGAAAATTGTACTCGAACCTAGTGTCCACACCTTGAGATAAAATTTGAATACTCTATGTAGAACATGAACTCTACATACCTTTGAGGAGGAGGGACCAAGTAAATGGCTATTCTATCAACTGGACCGATAGAAAATAATTTGGTCAGTGGTGTAAGGCCAACACAACAGCTGACCATTAAAGCTGATAATACTGACTCTGTTAATGTTGCAAGTATTTTGATTCAGGGTTTCTATCTAAGCGGAATGAGAGCTTTATATGTACTTGAATTAATTAGTTTAAATCCAAATGAAGCAATAACAATGGATTATTTTGCAGACCTAGATGCTTTTGAGTTTGTCTTCACAACGACCGGTTTAGCAGAACAACAAATTGAAATTTCAGTTTGGGGAAAAAATGCCGCGGGACAACTTGTAACTCCTCATCGAATCGTATCTTCTGAATTGTTAGGAGCAAGCACAGGAGTAACCGGAGCCACGGGTGAAACAGGGACCACAGGAGTGACCGGAATAACAGGAGCGACCGGAGCGACGGGTGAAATAGGTGCCACCGGGGCAACGGGTGCTATCGGAGCCACGGGAGCAACAGGAGCTACTGGCGTCACCGGAGCGACAGGTGAAACAGGGGCAACGGGAGCCACGGGAGCTACCGGGATCACCGGAGCGACGGGTGAAACAGGGGCAACGGGAGCTACTGGCGTCACCGGAGCGACGGGTGAAACAGGAGCCACCGGCGTCACCGGAGCGACAGGTGAAACAGGGGCAACGGGAGCTACCGGCGTCACCGGAGCAACAGGTGAGACGGGAGCCACGGGGGCTACCGGAGCGACAGGTGAAACAGGGGCAACGGGAGCTACCGGCGTCACCGGAGCAACAGGTGAAACGGGAGCCACGGGGGCTACCGGGATCACCGGAGCGACGGGTGAAACAGGGGCAACGGGAGCTACTGGCGTCACCGGAGCGACGGGTGAAACAGGGGCAACGGGAGCTACCGGCGTCACCGGAGCAACAGGTGAGACGGGAGCCACGGGGGCTACCGGGATCACCGGAGCGACGGGTGAAACAGGGGCAACGGGAGCTACCGGCGTCACCGGAGCAACAGGTGAGACGGGAGCCACGGGGGCTTCCGGGATCACCGGAGCGACGGGTGAAACAGGGGCAACGGGAGCTACTGGCGTCACCGGAGCGACAGGTGAAACAGGGGCAACGGGAGCTACTGGCGTCACCGGAGCGACGGGTGAAACCGGGGCAACGGGAGCTACTGGCGTCACCGGAGCAACAGGTATAACCGGGGCAACTGGGGCTACCGGCCTCACCGGAGCAACAGGTATAACCGGGGCAACGGGGGCTACCGGGATCACCGGAGCGACGGGTGAAACCGGGGCAACGGGAGCTACTGGCGTCACCGGAGCGACAGGTATAACCGGGGCAACTGGGGCTACAGGCGTCACCGGAGCGACAGGTATAACCGGGGCAACGGGAGCTACAGGCGTCACCGGAGCGACAGGTATAACCGGCGTTACCGGAGCAACAGGAGCCACAGGAGCTACCGGCGTTACCGGAGCAACAGGAGCCACAGGAGCTACCGGCGTTACCGGAGCAACAGGAGCCACAGGGGCTACCGGCGTTACCGGTGCAACAGGAGCCACAGGAGCTACCGGCTTCACCGGAGCGACAGGTGTCACCGGTGCAACCGGAACAGGTGGCACATTACAAAACGGACTATTTACTGTTAATGTAGCATCTGTAGTAAATGGGACGGCAATTTCGTATGCGACCTCATTCATTAATGGCGCTAATATTTTGCATCCGTCAAATACGACCTTTGTACTGGCCATAGGACACATTTATTTAATTTCTTTTACTTTCAGGGCAACTAGTTCAGTAAATGGAAATGTTACTGTTACACCAAGATTAAATCTAGTATTTCAAAGTCGTTTTTCAGGCAGATCAGTTACTGGAACTGTAGATGCTAATGTGAGCGTATCTGGTACGTTCTTAGTGGACACTACCTCAACTGCTATTACGTTAGATTTTCTATATAATGGGTCAGCAACAACTACATTTACGGATGGTTCTGTTTCAATAATTCAGGTTCAGTAAAATAGTGAAATGGATTGGAATTTTGATTTACTGTATCCAAAATTTTGAGGCAAAGGAGAATCGAAGATATGGCTATCCTATCAACCGGACCGATTGAAAATAATCAGGTCAGTGGTGAAAGCCCAACACAACAATTGACCGTTAAAATCGAAAATCGTGATTCAGTCAATAATGGGAGCATCATGATCCAGGGATACTACCTAAACGGGACCAGAACGTTATATATACTCGAAACAATTATTATAAGCCCAAATGAGGTAGTAACGAAGAATTATTATGCGAACTTTAGTGCCTTTGAGTTTATCTTTACAACCAGCGGTGTAGCAGAAGATCAAATTGAAATGTCCGTTTGGGGGAAAAATGCTTCAGGGCAACTTGTAACACCTCACCGTATCGTATCTTCAGAATTGCTAGAAGCAACAAGTACTATCGATCCTAATGCAACCATAGTGGGAGTAGGGCCAAATGTTAGCTCTCAATTTAGCGAATTAAGAACAAGTGAAAAAACCCCGATTATTGAACTGACCTCGGTATATGGATTATCTAATCTAAGAGACGTTGTTGCCACACTGGGCAGTGCTACAGTTGGAAATACCAACACGGAGTTTCAGTTAACTACGACAGCATCGGGCGGAGATATTGCCATCCTCCAAAGTTCGGAGAGAGGAAGGTATGAATCAGGTCTAGCTGCCGAAGCAGGTATAGGCATCCGTTTACCGGTTGCGCCGACAGGAAGCCAAGTGGTGAGATGGGGTGCTTTTGACGATCAAAATGGCTTATTCTTTGGTCAGAGTGTAGCGAATGGAATATTTGTAGCAATTCGAAGAGCAAGTGTTGACACTGTAATTCCTCAAACATCCTGGAACGCAGATAAATTAGATGGAACGGGGCCAAGCGGGATAACGCTTAATTTATCGGAAGGTAACATTTTTCAAATGGTATTTACTTGGTATGGGTATGGAGTCATTGAATTTAGAGTAGTGCTTCCCAATGCTACGACTTTAGCACAAGAAGTAATTACAGTTCACCGGTTCTCACCTAGCGGGCAGACAAGTCTTGCTGATCCTAATCTTCCCCTGCGTGCAGAAATATTTAATAATGGCACAGCAGCTGAACTCAATTTATTTGTTGGAGGAAGACAATATAGTATTTTAGGCAAATATAATCCAGTCTTCAGGGTAACTTCCGAAAGAAGAACAGTAACTGCGTCAGGAACCCTTACACCTGTTTTGTCCTTTCAAAGAAAGGAGATTTTCCCGCCAGGTTCAAGTAGAGCAAATTCAGTCAGTGTAAAACTCGAAGCGATTGATCTTGTAACTTCCGAAGATATTTACTATCAACTCATACTCGGTGGAACGATTGATGGAGCTTTTACAAACTTCCCAACTGTGACTACTAATATCCCCTCTTCAGAGACCGCTCTTCTAGTTAATAATACTCTAACGACAATATCAGGAGGTCAGGTCCTATTACAAGGGTTAGCAGCTGGAGCTGGAGGTATGGCTCGAATTTCAGCATCTGCTTCATTATTGGATTTCCAATTGCCTGATAATGAATTTGTCTCACTGGCTGTAGCAAATTTAAGCGGCGCTACTAATTCTGTTACTGCTACTTTTAGCCTTACAGAAGAATGGTAATTAATGATGCCATCTTTATCTGGTTAGGTTGCAATGAAAAGATGGAGACTAACTTGGCGGATATCTAAATAAATCTTAAGCACAGAATCGCGTAATAATTTGACATCGTATCGTGTCCACAACCTCAAGAAATTCGATAACACTGGGGAAGACATGGAGGATCTGATCTCCATCGGCACCATCGGCCTGATAAAAGCTATTGAGAGCTATCGTCCGAACAAAGGAACCAAACTAGCCACAATTGCTGCTCGTTGTATTGAAAACGAAATCCTGTTGCACCTGCGTTCGCTCAAGAAAACACGTAAAGACGTATCCCTGCATGATCCAATTGGGACGGACAAAGAAGGTAATGAAATTACTCTCATCGATATCCTTGGTTCGGAAGCGGATGATGTTATTAAAGAAGTGGATTTGAAGATCGAGAAGAGTAAGATTTATCGTAATCTTGATATTCTTGATGACCGGGAAAAAGAAGTTGTGGTTGGGCGGTTTGGATTGGATACAGGCGGGGAAGAGCGGACGCAGCGGGAGATTGCTAAGGAGCTTGGCATTTCGCGGAGTTATGTTTCGAGGATAGAAAAAAGGGCGCTCATGAAGCTGTATCATGAGTTTTATAAGGCTAAGCGGTGAGACTGATGACAATTACACAGTAATAATCCATTAATAATAAAACTTGAAAAGCGACTTGTCTACGGATGAGTCGTTTTTTGTGTGGATAGGGTTAGCCCTACTTATGATACGGTTCATCGCACTATCTGTAACGGCAAGTTATAAGGCCATCCCTTTCGGGATGGCCCTTCCTGTAAACGTGGTTACTCGAGTACTCTGTCGTTTTTAATTGAATTTCTTTTAATTAGTAGTTTCTAGTAATCTGGAAACAATTGCTGCAAACTCTGCTCTAGTAATATCTTTTTCAGGCTTAAATGTACTGTCTGCGTATCCTGTAATAATATTATTGGATGCGAGTGCATCGACGGAATCATAATACCATGCATTTCTTGTAACATCTTTGAATGATGTGTTTCCAGTACCAGTTAGCTTAAAAGCTCGAGTGATTAGTACCGCTAATTCACTACGGCTAATCTTCTCATTTGGACGGAAGCTTCCGTCGCTATATCCGTTCATCAAGCCTGATCTAGCAGCTGCACCAATAAACTTATTCGCCCAATGAGTTGGAGATACATCTATAAAGTTACTTTCTTGTCCTTCAAGTCCCATATAAGTTGCAATTACTTTAATTGCTTCGGCACGAGTCAAACCTGAATTTGGGCGGAATGTTCCATCGGAATACCCCGTCAATAATCCCTTAGCAATTAGTGCGTCAATGCTTGTTTTTGCCCAATGATTCATTGTATCTACAAAACTAACAACTTTCGGTTTATCTGCTGGTATTATTGTTTCTGCAGGTGACGGTGTTTCTATAGGCGTTGTTATTGCTGGAGGTGTCACCGTACCTCCTCCAGTATTTGGATGGGGTGGTCCATTATCTGTGTTTGGATCAGGATTAGTAGAGTTTGAAACGTATTGAAGTGCTGGAGCAAATGTTGTAAGTAGTCTAGCTTGACTTTGTTGCTCAAGAGCGTAGCTCATGCCTAAAACTTTTGCATCGTCCCATGCTCTACCAACCAGTTGCATAGAGATAGAATATCCGCTGTCATTCGTTCCTACAGGAACAACTACCGTAGGTAGACCCATAGTAGAGGTTAATACGCCTGTGTTACGGTCTGAACTTAATTGAGAAGCTGCTGCGTCATTGTTATATACGTCACTAATAAAACCTGCATAAACAACAGCATCAACGCCATTCGCGTCCATCCAGCTTTTAATAACATCCTTATAGTCAGTTCTATACTTAATGTAATCTTGTACAGCCTGTTCAGTCATACGAGTTGGGGTACTATATCCTCTTTGATTATAGATAAGCACTTTATCTGAAGCTAGTACACTTGCTCCATCAATATAAGGGAAGTCCTTATGCAACTCAATATAACGTGCCCAACCTTCAGTAGATCCATTAATACCTGAAGGACGACTAGGGCCTGATGGTACAGCTGACATTTCAACCATAGTCGCACCCGCTGCTTGAAGCTCTGAGAACTTATCCATCACTGCCTGTCCAGTATCATCATCAGCATATGCAGATACAAAGGATGCAGGAATGTATCCAATTTTCTTTCCTTTCAATGCATTAACATCCAGAGATTCCTTCCAATCCACTGGACGCTTATGATCTGCATCAGCAGTGACTGTGAAAATATCCTGTGGGTCCGTACCCGTTGTAGCATTCAATATAATAGCTAGGTCAGTTACTGTTTTAGCAATGGGACCTGCATAATCTTGTCCCCAAGTGAGTGGCAGTACACCTGTAGTACTTGCCATACCGTCTGTACCCCGGAAGCTTTTTAAGCTAGCGCCTGTAGTTGGTGCATAGAGAGATACCCCTGTTTGCGATCCCATTGCTGCTGCTGCAAAATCAGCTGCAACAGATACTGCAGACCCGCCGCTTGAGCCAAAAGATGTTTTCGATGGATAGAGTGCATTCCATGTTTGCTGCCAGCCGCTTTCACTAAAACTTCCGCTGTTAGCAAACTCAGAAGTATTTACTTTACCAATAATTACAGCTCCAGCTTCCCGCAGTTTTTTCACTTGGAATGCATCAGAATCAGGCTGCCAGCCTTCAAGAGCTTTACTGCCACCGGTAGTAGGCATATCCTTTGTATCATAAATATCTTTTATCGCAATTGGAATACCCAATAAATCACCTTTTACACCTTGTGCACGGGCATCGTCAGCAGCTTTTGCTTGGTTAAGCGCAGTTTCAGATACATGCAGGAATGCATGGAATCCCAATTGTCCCTCATCGTATACCTTGATTCTATCTAAATAGGCTTGAGTAATTTGTACAGAGGTAGTTTTGCCAGTAATCATATCCTGTTGCATTTCTGCAATTGATTTATTCTTAACATCATACGGCGATGAAGTTACTAATTCTTTAGGCGCAGGAGCATTTGGTATAACCAGATGATCTCCAGTATCAAGTCCCTCTATAGCAGATATATCCCAGTTGCTAATTGACCGAATTTGTGCGTTTGTTAATCCTGTTACATCCAGCAGACTATTAAGTCCATCTAGCATAGCAACCAGATTTTTCAACCCTTCTTCACCAGCTTCTCCAACTTGTACATAATTTACTAGGGATTTCGATTCGCCCGGCCCAATATTTAGTGAATTAATGAACCCATAGAAATTCGCTTCATTTCCATACTCAGCTAAGGGTATTGTGAAGGGATCCTGTTGCTGATTACCTAGACCGGTTAATCCATTATCAAACGGCTTTGGAGATCCCACTGCAACGCCTAGCGGCTTATTGTTTTTGGCGCTACTATCTACAACAATCCATGAATCATCTGTAGTTACCTTTAGATCGCCTGAATAGGTTGCCTTAACTACTGAAGCATTTGTTGTTGTACCATATCCTAAAGAGCCACCGAATGATACATCAACTTTTATTGCCACATCATTTTTATTAGTGAAAGTATCAAAGAATCTCGTTCGATTATGAATAGTATCCACATACACCTCACGTGTTACTGTTACATTTCCTAGATTTACAGATTGAGCCGAAGTAAACTTATTAACGCCGTCATATTTCAAGTCAAACCCACGCATCATTTGACCATTCATCAGCGGAGCTGAAGGCGAGGACACTTTAACAAAGATATTGCCGAAACCTTGTACTTGTGTAGCACCAACTGTACGTAAACTTCCTGTGTCTAAGCTAGGAGCAAAAACATCGTGAATCTCCCATACTGTGCCACTTTCTGAAGTAACTCTAGTTAAAGCGTCAGCTGTTTGGAACGGAATTACACTCGTAGCAATAACAGATAACACAATTGAAGTAGCTATAAATTGCTTTTTACTCCAATTTTTTTTTGCTGGTGAATATTCAGATCGGGTGGAACCAGAATGCTCTCTTTTAGTTTCACGTAGACGTTTGAACTTATTCATGTGCGTAATCTCCTTTTCCTGTATGTATTTTATTATTTAATGTTAGGAAATATAACACTAGTATTTGTTTCAGTCAATGAATATTATAAATTTAATATATTTTGAGTTTGTGAAAAGGAAAAAACGGCTCTTTTAATTATTATGTGTAACGTATATGTAAACTATTGTGTTAAATAGATTACAATTTATGATAGGTTTTGGAGTGTCTATAGGATATTGAGTATCATCATCCGGCTGCATCACCAAAAACCTTGAATTTCACTTATCTCTATGTGTATTTGACGAAATCAAAAAGAAAAGGAACAGCTAAAAATTAACGGAGAATATTATTTTTTTCATTTCATGAAAGTGGAAGATTCTATATCGGAGCATGGCATAAAGCAGAATCACTGATGATTCCAGATGCATAGCCGCAAGATCACTAATGGGCATCCTGAAAAGAGTAAAGTATCTGCTGGGAAAGAAGCCATAAGAATAGCCAGGTAGTGTATCTGGAATAAGTGGGATTTCATTGTGGAAACCACTTTAGCGGGTGGTAACGTTATAAGGTAGATGAGGATGCAAAGGAACAAGGCTTTGAAATTATTGTGTTTTATGTGGAACTAGCAGATGTTCGGCTAAATATTGAATGTATTGCTCTACGTGTGAAAAACGGTGGCTATCATATTGAAACCGAGGATATTATTAGACGCAATTTAACAAGTATGAATAATCTGATATCTTACTTAGAGTTGATTGATCAAGTAAAGTGTTATTTAAATGGATTACCAGGATGTACACAAGAAATCAATGGGAAACTACAAATTAAATATAATATGCCAAAGGAAACCAATTCGAATCAGAATCGATCGTAATTGGTTTATTTTTTGACATCACATCGTGCCCATAACCTCAAGGAGGATTTGATCTCCATCGGCACCATCAGTCTGATTAAAGCTATTGAGAGCTATCGTCCAAACAAAGGAACAAAGCTAGCCACATTTGCAGCACGTTGTATTGAAAACGAAATCCTGATGCACCTGTGTTCGCTCAAGAAAACACGTAAAGATGTATCTCTGCATGATCCAATTGGGACGGACAAAGAAGGTAATGAAATTACACTTATCGATATTCTTGGCTCCGAAGCTGATGATGTCATTAAAGAAGTCGATCTGAAGATCGAGAAGAGTAAGATATATCGCAACCTAGATATTCTGGATGACCGGGAGAAAGAAGTTGTGGTGGGTAGGTTTGGGCTGGATACAGGTGGAGAAGAGAGGACACAGCGGGAGATTGCTAAGGAGTTGGGGATCTCGCGGAGTTATGTTTCGAGGATAGAGAAGAGGGCGCTCATGAAGCTTTATCATGAGTTTTATAAGGCTAAGCGGTAAACTCATAATCACAAGGTAGTATCCGTTAACCGGCATACATAGAAAGCTTCAAGGACCATATTAGAATTATTTAGAGAAGATATAGTTCAGCGAATTTTTGTAGTAAACCAACTCATAAAAATACATGAGAAAGGGAGAGGGAAAATTGTTAAGTGGTGCTCTGAAGAGTACATATATCCAGTCATCTTTTACGATTGGGCTTATTGCATTTTGGCTGTGAAGATATTTAGCTGTTGTTGCAATTAAAAAGAAAGGTACGGAAATCTTTGGTTAATACAACACAAAAGCTTATTAAATATAACTAAATTTGAGTATCAAGCGAAATAAAAAAACCACTTATGCTCGGAAATCCCAAGCTTGCTTAAGTGGTTAATCGTGCTTTTGAATCTTATAACAACCTTAAGTTGTCGGGTTCAATGCCCCTTGATACTCATCCATTAAATTGTCGATAATCTGCTGTACGGACAAAATCTCTTTAATCTCATGAACTCTGGACCCAGCAAAAACCAATCCGTTCTTAACATCTCCTCTAAGGGAAGTGAGCAGGGATTCCATTGTACAGAAGCGATGTGAACAAACCTTTAGACAATTATAGCATTTGACTATCTTTAATTTGGCATCATCACTGATCCGGTCCGTAAATTCATTCCGAATCGCTCTACCTTCTAGACCCACAGTAGACTTGATTAGGACAGTATCTCCTTGCTGAGCATCTACATACTTTTGCTTGAAGGCTAAGGGAGCATCACACTCAAGGCTAGCCACAAAACGGGTACCCATTTGAACACCAGATGCGCCGATCCGAAGGGCTTTTGCGATATCATCCCCTGTTAGAATTCCACCCGCAGCAATAACAGGAATCGAAACGGCCTCTAAGACTTCAGGAAGGATATCAAACATGGATCTGTCTGTACCTAAATGGCCTCCAGCTTCGAACCCTTCTACAACGACTGCGGAGGCACCAAGTCTTTCGGAAATTCGGGCTAATTTGGCGGATGAAACAATAGTTACGACAGGAGTACCATATTCTTTACCCCAAGCATAAATATCTCTAGAGATTCCGGCTCCGGAAATAATAAAGTCAACCTTTTCCTCCAAAGCAATCTTCATTTTTTCGGCAAAGTCCTTCACTGCGAATAGTACATTCACACCGATGTAGCCATTCCCTTTAGAGAGTTCTCTTGTTTTGCGAATATGCATTCTCAGCTCATCAGGAGTAATCCCTGTACCAGAGATGGTGCCGATCCCGCCTGCATTGGCTACAGCAGCGGCTAGTCCACTTAAGGATATGCCTACACCCATTCCACCTTGAATAACAGGAACTCTCGATTTAATATGTCCGAATTGGATTGTTGGAAGTTTCAATTACACACCTCTTTTGCAAGTTGTTGACATTATTAATACTCCTCTAGAGTAATAAGATATATCGTAACACAGCTAATTCTTTCCCGGATGTGACTGTAAACATGCTCAAACTATGTTAAATATCATGTCTTTCAACTGTTAAGTTGTTGATATCAAGTGAAAATTTAAGAAAACGAAGTGACTATTAAAAAAAAGGACAATGAATAACAAAAAAAGAGCCATCCATCCGGTAAAACCTTCATACTTCTATCAACGCTTTTCTATCAAGAAAGTGGATTTTGACATCGTATCGTGTCCACAACCTCAAAAATTCGATAATGCCGGAGAAGACATGGAGGACTTAATCTCCATGGAACCATTGGCTTGATTAAAGCCATCGAGAGCTATCGTCCGAACAAAGGAACCAAACTAGCCACATTTGCAGCACGTTGTATTGAAAACGAAATCCTGTTGCACCTGCGTTCGCTCAAGAAAACACGTAAAGACGTATCTCTGCACGATCCGATTGGGACAGACAAGGAAGGTAATGAAATTACACTTATCGATATCCTTGGCTCTGAAGCTGTATCATGAGTTTTATAAGGCGAAGCGGTGAGGATATTAGATAATAACTTAAGATTCACTATAGAGTGTTTTAAAAGCGACTTGCAAAAAGGGAGTTGCTTTTTTATGTGCGCCCAGCATTGGCAATCTATAGGGTTGAAGTTTCGCATACATCGTACAAAAATGGCAGACCTTGCGGCAAGCGATAGAAGAAAGAACCTATGAACCGAGCCCCTCCCCTACATAGAATTAGAAGGAATAACGGAATCGTGCAAAAAGTAACTTTCTTTGCTAAATAAAAATATCCATCATTCTTATATAATAAAGGTGACAAGGTATCATAACAAGATGCAGGTTATTCTGTAGTAGTCCGGTATTGTACAAATGTAAGAGAAGTATATGCATGAAGAATGGTAAATCATCAATGCCCAAGAAGACTAGACGTTGTAAGGAGACTTCGGTTTCTCCCAACAAGGAGCTTGGATCAACATAAAATAACCTCCGCGAGTGAGAAGGATAGGATGGATGCATCATGAAAAGGTACGGGGCGGTCGTGATAGGCTGCGGTTATATGGGCTCTCTCCACTTGGACGCGATATCACGACAGGTGCGGGTTCGGTTGATCGGCGTGGCGGATTGGAACCGGGACAGGGCCTCCTTAGTGGCAAGCCAATACGGAGCTGAGTGTTGGAGCACGGATTACCGGGTCTTGATAGAGCGTGATGATGTGGATCTGGTCATTATCGCCACGTACCCGTCCTCCCATCTGGGGATCGCAAAAGATTGTCTCGCTGCAGGGAAACATATCCTATGCGAGAAGCCGATGGCGGGCAATGCACGGGAAACACAGGAATTCATGAAGCTGGCCCGTGGAGCTAAAACCAAGGTGCTGATCGGTCACATCCTTCGCCATAACACTACGTACCAGGCGGTTATGAAGATGATCCGGGAGGGCGCCATCGGCTTCCCTTTGGTCATCCGGCTATCCCAATTGAAGCCCTCCAAAAATTGGGCTTCCCACTTATCCCTGCTCCGGGACGTCTCGCCGATCGTGGATTGCGGCGTCCATTATATCGATGTGATGCGTTGGGCTACAGGGGCGGACGTAGTAAGCGTCAATGGGATCGGGCAGCGTCTCTACGAAGATGTCCCGCCGTATACTTACAATTACGGACTCATGACCCTCCGTCTGTCGGACGGCTCCATCGGCTACTTTGAGACAGGGTGGGGCAAGGGGCTTCCGACTGATAACCGGAAGGAATTTATCGGACCGGCAGGCCGGATTCGCATCATATACAAGAACGAACGACCGCGAGAGGATCAGCATCTGGGGAATCTGATCGAGGTCGAAGACTACCAGAAAGGAGCGGTCCGGCAGATCAATATGGACTTCTCCGTAAAGCCTACGGGTGCCCAGCTGGACTATTTCCTGTCCATGCTGGAGAACAACTTGCCCCCTATACCGGCAATGGAGGAAGCCTGCCGGGCGATGGAGATCGCTCTCTTAGCCGACCGGGCGATCCATGAAGGAATTACGTTACCTTGCGCGAAATAAGGGTTGAACAACATGGTGATGGTAACAGGGGATGAACCGGTGCATGGTGTACACCTGCTGAGGAATAAATTGTCCACACCCATGCAAAGTACGGCAGCCGACATCAGTCAGTCGAACTGGGGGATGTATACGGTGCCGTCGGGTACCACCCGCTGGATCATCAACGGATTGCAGGGCTAGTAAGCTCCGGAGCCATATTACGGGAGGTTCCATTCGGCGAGGTGAAGGTAGATTTCGACACCTATTTCGCCGCATTGCAGGAGAACGGATACGGGGGGATCTGACCATCGATCGGGAAGTGGGGGATGCGCCCGAGGGGATATAGAGTGTGCAGTTCCATCATCCGCTAATACAGGTAACGGCAGACGGCCGTGCGAAATTTCGGGGATCGAGACTGCGTATTGGAAGACCGGTAAGTCGCGGGTCTAAATAATCAAGTTAATTAATAGGGTTGTTTTGCTGTGTTAGCCTAGTAGGATTTCCAACCGAAGGGAATGAACCATGGAAAGAAAATTAGAAACCTTAGTGATTTCCCGACTGATAAATCAGACGGATGCTTCAGTTACAGAAGATTTCCAGATCATTAAACAGTATCAATGGCTTAAAGGATATAACCCGGTCGTTACAGCAAGATTAAATTACAGTCAGGAGGATCTGAAGCTTCAGTTTAAGGTTTACGAACAGAATCCAATACGAACATATAGAAACATGAATGATCCTGTGTATAAGGATAGCTGCATTGAGTTCTTTTTTCAGCCTACTCCGGATTCGGACCAGCGCTATATGAATTTCGAATTTAATGCGAATGACGCAATTCTCTTGCAGATAGGAGCGGATCGGTATGATCGCTTCCCAATCACTATCAATCCAGCACTTTTCCAAGTCCTATCCACCACGGATCAGATTAATGATAAAGGGGAAGCGTATTGGGAATTAAGCTTTTCGATCTCATGGGCATGGGTACAATCTTATTTTTCGGATTTTCGGGCAGTACCGGGAAAAAGGATAAGAGGAAACTTTTACAAGTGCGGCGATGAAACGGTTTATCCGCACTTTGGAACATGGAGCAAAGTTCATTCGAACAAACCAGAATTTCATAGAAGCTGTGATTTTGGGATTCTGTACTTAGAGTAACTGCGAAATGCAGGTTAATGAATAACTTCCGAAGCCGCATATACGGGGTTGGAGGTTTTTTTGTCGTAGTAGACACATCGAACAAATGTCATATTGGCAGCGCAAGGATACTATTATTTTAAAAAAATACCTGTTTTTTAAACTTTTAGAAGGGAGTGTCGTTATACTGTTCGACAATCTACTCGTGCGCACGGTAGTTGGCCAAGTACGAATGGAGGCAGGTAATGATGCATGTAGTTATCCAGCAATTGTGCAAAAAATATGGCAGTAAACAAGTACTGAACGGAATTAACCTGACATTGGGTACGGGTATGTTCGGCTTACTCGGTCCCAATGGGGCGGGAAAATCAACATTGATGCAAATATTGGCAACAGTAATACCGAAAACATCAGGGGATGTACAAATTGGACATTGCAAGCTTGGGCGGGATGAACGTGAAATTCGTGGCTTGCTTGGCTACCTGCCACAAGAGTTTGGCGTATATCGCAAGTTGACAGGCGCAGAATATCTCGATTATGTCGCGTCCATGAAGGGCATTACAAATGGAAAAGCCCGGAGGAAAGCAGTAGCCGAAATGCTGCGCCGAGTTAATCTGGAGGAGAAGCGCCATGTGCGTATAGGCAAATATTCTGGCGGGATGCGGCAGCGCATCGGTATTGCCCAGGCGTTGCTAGGTGATCCGCAGTTCATTATTGTGGACGAGCCTACGGCAGGGCTTGATCCCGAAGAACGCATGCGATTTCGTGATATGCTGACTGAGCTGGGTAAAGATCGTACTGTGCTACTGTCTACACATGTCGTCGCCGATATTGATAATAACTGTAAGAGTATGGCGATTATGAGCGGAGGGCGCATCGTATTTCACGGTACGCAAGAACAATTGCTCCAGCGTGTGCAGGGACAAGTGTGGACGGTCCAAGTGGGTGATGAGAAGCTTACAGAGCTCAAAGAAACTGCAGCCATTGTGACTGCAAAGCGTTCAGGAGCCGGCTATGAGGCGCGTGTTCTTGCCAGTTCTGTCCCATTACCTGGAGCAGTCCAGGCAAAGGCAGGACTTGAGGACGGATATATCGCGGTCATGAGAGCGGGGAATAGCCAATGAGCCTGATTCGCTATTACAAAACAGAGTGCAAGTTACTGCTGCGTGGCCCAGGCTTGTATCTAATGCTGGCAACTGTGGTCGGCATCCTGTATTTGATGTTTCAGACCGCCGATGCCAAATTGGATCGTGCAGTATACGTGATGGATATTTCTGAGGTGTATTGCCTTGTAGCCCTCATTATTTTGCCTTTGCTGGCAACAGCGATAGCACGGCGGGATGAAGAATGGAAGACAGCAACCATGATGGCTACCTTTCCGTATCGAACATGGGAAATGGAGGCTGCACGCTTGCTCTGTGCTGTAACCCTTCCGTTAGCAGCTGCGCTCGTGCCAATGGGGGCTTATGTATGGTTGGTCGTAAATGATGGCATCTCATGGGGAATGCGTGAATGGTATACCTCTGCTGTATTGGCTTCCTTTGCCATCCCGATGTTATTTGCAACTGTAATTGCCTACTTAGTAGGTATCATTATCCGCAAGCGATACAGTTACTTGATCAGCTTCGTCCTGTTGCTTAGCTTGGCAATTATTTTACCGGAATTTTTTAAGACCGATCGCCCATCTTTTTCATTACCCCCTCATACGCAGATTTGGTTCGATTATTCACTAGTTAAATATATTGGTAAGTCTTACTCACGTATGTGGGGATTTATATATGATCCGGCATTTTGGCTGCATCGCGGCATCGTTGCAGCTTTAGCAGCAGGAATGGTCATGACTGTTCTACTTGTAGTATGTAGACGCAGGCGGGAACGGGTCAAGGCATGGCTTGTCTATCCCACGATGCTGATTCTAGGTGCAGCATTGTTATGGGCAGGTAGTGCGATGTACGGATACCTGCAGGAACGGGCAGATATTGCGGATGCCAATGAACGTTTCTATCGCGAACGTCTTACTTCAGCCAATGATATCACGCAACAGCGTGAATTGGAGCAACTGCTCGTTGCTGGAATTGCAGCGGGTAAATATTCGGAGGCGGATATTGAGGAAATGTCTCGGATCACCCTTAACACAAACGGGAATACCAGCAATCCGCTCTCGGTATCGCATATTAAAGATCTGCTTGTCGGAATGAAGTTCCAGGATCTACACATTAACAGCTACAAGCTGAATTTGGAATTACTGCCGCGGCATGGGTTAGAAATACAGGCGACGATGCAAGCAAGCAATGGACAAGCGGCAACACTAGAGCGATTCCCAATCATGCTGCGACATATCTTTGATGTACAGGAACTGAAGGTGAACGGTGCTGCAACTGCCTATGAGTGGGAAGAGGCTACAGATGTACTTTGGATCAAGCCTGCAACGGATGTTATGCCAGGGGAGCATATGGAGATCGAGATGACATATAGAGGTACCCTAAATGATTGGCGGCATTATTATTCCGTCGCTCCTAGCAGGGATAGATGGGAGCAGATCGCTGTTGTCGACGATAACAGGATTTTCCTGCCAGCTTTCTATGGCTGGTACCCTGTTATCGGCAATAGCCGGCTATCGGAATTGCTTACCGATCACTACGAATGGGGGCGTCACGCTACAGATATTCTGGACACACAACTGCCGCGCCCTATGGCGGGCTTTGAAGTTGCTATCACAGGGCCAAGTGGCTTGAAACTGTTCTCCAACGCCTCTGTCATTACTAGTAAGATGGCTGGAGAGAAGGGAGCGACCATCACGCGCCTGGAGCTGGATGAAGCAAGCGGACTTACATTATTTGGGGGCGATCTGCAACTTGCAGAAGCGACGGCAGACGGCAAGACGTTGCGTCTGTTGGCATCTGGTCAATTGCCTGCCCGTTCTGTCGAAGAAGCAGCACAGTTCGCAGCCAGGCATTACGCCCAAGCGGCGCGTACTTTGAAAAAGTTGGATGGAGAAGCTGCAACGAGTTTTCCCCAGACGGTTACTATGGCACTTGCCGATTATCCGTATTATAGTTTGAATATGGTGAGTATGAGAACCCTTGGCATGGTAGATGCATCAGTTGGAGGTCCGGAAGCTCGCGATGTCCACTTTTTGTCTAAGGTGTCTGTGTCAAGTTATTTTGGGGCGGAAATTGATCGAGGGAAAAATGGGAATATCCAACTGAGAACGGGGCAGTACTGGCTTGATTACAGTGCCAAACGTAGAGAGATTAGAAATGCGAGAATGTTAAATTTAAACGCCCAATATACACTGAATAACTTTTTTCAGGCTTATAACGAGCTCAAGCTGGTCGGAGGCAAACTGCCAGATCGACTGTTCGAACCTGTTAGCAGCTATTTTTTGAACGGTACACCGAATCAGGTTTATGACCTTATGAATACCATATACAGCCAGTACGGTATTGAAAGTGTCTACGATGTCATCAAGCTTGTCTATGACAGTATTGGCACAGAGCAGCTAATCGAGGACATTGATGAACAAATGGAAGCGCTTCTGCGAGGCTATTTGCAAAGGAAAATGGAGGGAGGACAATGAAGGTTGCCCTCATTCTTTTGTCCCGTGCAAAATATGCTTGGCGCATCCTATGGGGCGGCTACTTGCTAGCTATAGCTATTATTGCGGCGCTGATAGCAGCTGGTTGCCTCATGCTGCCAATGATGATGCCCTCTCCTGGTTTTTATCATGTCAAAGTGGCTTTTATATTTGTGCTGCCTTTACTTGCGATTGCCTTGAGTGCTGCCTTGTTCGCCGATGATTTCAGTGAGGGTACTTTTGCCCATCATTTCAGCTATCCATATTCACAATTACTCGTGTTCGCCGAGCGAGGAGCGGTCGCTGCGCTATTGCTAGTTATCTATGAAGCAGCGTTGCTCTGGGCAATTGACCGCTGGGCGATCGTTTTAAGTACGGCACAACTAGCTTACATAATTAAACATAGCCTCAGTGTGAATATGTTCCTTGGCGGTCTGGCGGCATTGGGCAGTCTGCTAGGGCGCAATATGGCTGTCGGGCTAGGAGTGGGGGCAACGGTGTGGCTGCTGGAGTATTTTATGTCCAGTATGCCGCTCAATCGGTACTATTTATTTCAAGCCGTCTGGCCGGTGAGCCGGTTCACAGATAAATCGCATAACGCTATCGCATTATTTGCAGCAGCTGGAATACTGCTTTTCTGCTGTATGCTTCTATTGGGGAAAGGCAGAGGTTGGCTCGTGTGCAGGCAATAGTGCTGAGCGAGAAAGGAGAGAGTCAAGTGAACAGCAGGGCTGTTGTCACGGATGAGCAACTGCTCGAGCAATACAAGCAAGGAAATACAGCCGTGCTGGAGTTGTTCGTCTATCGGTATCATCAGACCATCTATGCGTATTTATACCGACTGACCAGCAAGCGTCAGCTCGCAGAAGATTTGGTGCAAGAGTGTTTTGTCAGAGTATTCACGGCTTTGCAAGCTGGTCGGTTGCCTGAACGGTTTCGACCATGGATTTATCGAATTGCGACGAACCTGTGCCGTGATGTATGGAAGTCCGGAGCTTATCGTTATGAAGTAGCGGCTAAGGATACCGGAGTGTATGATGCGGCAGATGGCGGTAAGGATACGGTAGCGTCTTTTTTAGACAAGCAATATGAGCGTGAAGCAGTCATTGCTGCCCTTGGCGCTTTGCCTGAGGAGGAGCGGCAAATTGTTATTTTGCGTTTTTATGAGGAGCTCAAGCTGGATGAAATAGCCGAGTTGCTGGAACTGCCGCTTGGAACGGTCAAGTCCAAGCTGTATCGGGCGTTCAGGCGACTGGCCCATACATTGCAGAAAGGAGAGGATCAGGATGAGTTACATATCCGGAGCCGGTAGCGCCGATAAGGCTAGTCGCGACAGTCAACTGCACAGGGAATTGCAAGAGCAGCGGCAACTAGAGGAAAAGGGTGAAGCAGCAGCGGATCGATGGGAGCATGACCAGATCGGAGCCGTATTTAGCCAACTGGATCGCTATACCGTCGATGGTCCCAGCGGCCAGCAGACGGAATCTCTGCTGGCGCTTGCCGCCACATATGCCACACAGCCTGAGTGGGCGGTTGCTGTACCCTCTTCCAAGCGAGTGGCAAGACATGACAGGCCTGGGCGGCAAGCAACAGTCGCTATATCTTTACCAGTAAGGCTTATGCAACGCATGGCAGCTCAGGTAAGGACGATGCATTGGCTGTTTTGGCTTACATCAGCGCTTATGATTGGCATAGGAGCAGTCGTTGAGGGGCTGGTAGCAAGTGAATGGTTCAGTAGCTCTGCCAAGCCGGATGTATTTTTATTTACGATTCTGTTGCTTCCTGTAGCCAGTGTGGCCTATTCACTCCGATCCATGCATACGCCAATGAGTGAGCTTGAGGCGACCTTTCCTGTTACACCCGTACAGCTTATGGTAGCCAGAATAGGAACCATACTGCTATATGACCTCCTTCTAGCGCTGTTGTTTTATGGAATACTCGTTATGACGGGTACCAGCGGTGAATTCGGATCTAACACTACTTTACTGATCACAGATCTATTACTGCCGATCTGCCTGAGCGCTTTTGCAGCGCTGGCTGCAATGCTTCGTTTCGGGACATGGCCTGGTACCGCGGTTGTCCTCGCAGTGGGCGTCATCCAGTTTTCCGCTGGCGAGAGGCTTGGCGTATTTCAATTGTTCAGCGAATACGGGTCCGAACACTGGCTTGCAAGCAAGCTTGTTGCTGTTAGTCTGGCAATAGCGCTTGGTGTTATAACAAGTATTTTGCTGCGCCATCGGCATTATTACAAGCAATATGGATAGGAGGGAAGAGTGGTGCGAGGAGCTGAACTAAAACTTACCGCGGTTGAACTTCTTGCAGATAATGGTCACCTGCTGCTAGGGGATGTGAATTTGGCATTGCCGCCAGGCTGGTATGGTCTGGAGGGCGCCAATGGCAGTGGAAAAACAGCATTGCTCAAAGCGATAGCTGGTCTATACCAGCCTGTACGCGGCCTGATTACCTATCAGCTTCATGGCGTGACGTTGTCAGGCAATGCTTTCAAGCCTTATCTGGGCTACAAGCCACAGCAGGCAGCGTACTATGACAATATGAATGTCGAGGCATACTTGCGTTATGTGG
Organism: Paenibacillus sp. FSL H8-0315; assembly: GCF_038005365.1. Classification (NCBI taxonomy): domain Bacteria; kingdom Bacillati; phylum Bacillota; class Bacilli; order Caryophanales; family Paenibacillaceae; genus Paenibacillus; species Paenibacillus sp. FSL H8-0315. Next base: position 4,902,402 of record NZ_JBBOTA010000001.1, read on the forward strand.
GTGAGATGAAGCTGATGCCACGGGCGACCATTGAAGAACGATCTCGTGAGCTATGTGAACGGCTCGGGCTTACTGCCGAGTGGAAGACGCCCATTCAGCGGTTGTCAGGCGGCAACAAGCAACGGCTTATGATTGCTCAGGCGATGCTTGCTGATCCATGGTTTCTGCTGCTGGATGAGCCTCTCTATGGCATGGATATCGAGATTTGTTTCCTGCTGCTAGACACGTTGTACGAAATGACACCTGGCACAGTCGCAATCTTTTCAGGCGCTTTGGAGGGCCTACAGGGAGGTTGGTTGGATGCTGTGATCAAACTTGAAAATGGTACAGCGGCGCTGCACTGATGCAGCGCCGTTTTCTATATTAAATCATCCTGCTGCGGCTGCGAAACTTGCCTGGCGGATAGCCAGACATTTGTTTGAACCATTTGCTGAAGGGGTGGATAGAGTCGGCCTCTAGCTGGCTGGCAATGGAGACTCTTCTACTCTTATCATTGGCAAAGAACGGGGAGTTTTGAACACAAATAAAATAATGAGAAGTGACAGATTGCTTGGGTAGTGTTGGGATAATATCAATAATTGGCGAACCAGCCGATGGAATCAATGGCGTGATTTTCTCTTTGATTGGAGATTTTTTGGTACCTTATTGTCAGTACAATCATACAGAGCAAAAAAAGGAGGAGAACCCAGAATCATGCACACCAAGAATAAGGGGAAGTACAATGATTTTTCGAGATATTTACCTGGATAGCTAATTGTTGCGGAAGAAGACGAAACACTTCCCTTGGCTCATCCTGATTTGATGTTGTTTTTGCTTAACACCACAAATGTAATTGATAGTGTTGATTATAGACTGTTCAAAATAAAGGAAACAGCTATCGTTCAATTTTTTGTAACGGACGCATTTAAACAACTAGTGGAACTCCATGACCTTAAGGGCTTAGATTTCTCAGAGGTATACGATTCAGCTTTTACTGCAGAAAAAGAAGAAGAGCAAGAACGTAATTACCAAGCTGCCCTTGATTTCATAGAGCGCAATAAAGGAATTGAAGTTTCATATGATGAGGCTCGTTTCCTTATGGAGCAGGAAAAAGTTGTTGCCAGCGGAAAGTGGAGAATGCAACTAGATGAGAATGGGGAGCTATGGCTTGCGAATTTGACACCTGATTTGATTTATTGCTGGGGCCAGCCAATTTATATTCCTCCTGTGTTAATGCTTTTTCAATGGCATGAAGTAGAGAAGTCTGAAATTAACTTATAGAACCCGGTGGAATGAAATATACTCTTATGAAGCTTTATCATCATTTTTAAAAGGCTAAGCGCTGAGCTTAAAGTCATAAGTTAGATCTGTTAACACTAAAGTTTTACAAAGGCGACTTATCTGCGGACGGGTTGCTTTTGTTTTTTTCAGTTCCCATCAAAACAATATAGTCCTGAGCGATCTGCTTTTCCAAATCATTGAATACTATCAATAAAGATAACCGTCAAACAATAGAATATATGATATAATGACGTGGTTGTTGTAAGGTGCAATTTTAATATGAAAAATAGGATGGGCAATATGAAGGGTTATCTTTATAACGTGGATAAAAAAAGATTGATTATTATGGTTATCGGCAATGTATTTCTGGGCATGGGAATTAGTATTTTTAAGCTGTCCGGCATGGGGAATGATCCCTTTAGCGGCATGGTAATGGCTCTTGCAGAGTGCGTGGGTATAACATATGCAAATTTTCTGATCTTGCTGAACCTGGTATTGTTTGTAATCGAATTCATCACCGGACGAAGGTATATTGGAGCAGGGACTTTTGTAAACGCAATCTTTTTGGGGTATATCGCTACGTTCTTTCATAGTACTTGGCTATCTCTGTTGGGCGAACCTCAGCTGTTATGGCAGCGGGTGGTGGTCGTAGCGATTGGTGTGGTGGTATGCAGTTTTGGGGTATCCCTGTATCAGACATCGGCTGTGGGAGTCGCTCCTTACGACAGCCTGTCCCTGATTATGAGGGATAACGTCCCGAAAATATCTTATTTTTGGCACCGGATGTTTACGGATGCTCTTTGTGCTTTGATTTGCTTCCTGGCAGGAGGCGTTATAGGCTTAGGAACTCTAGTGTCCGCACTTGGTTTGGGACCCATTATTCATTTTTTTGATGTGAATTTTACGGAGAAGCTGCTGGCAAAAAAGCGTCCAAATTAAGAAAGGCGGGGCAGACCAATCTGCCCCGCCTTTACTGTAATTTGAAGGTCCATTTTTAATGAGTAAATGCACTCTTAATGTTATTTTTTTTATGAACATCTTCCGTGCCGCTATCCAAGGCGGTCTTGTAGTAGAAGCATTTATGGTCTATGACTTCCATCGTTTTTTTCAATTCTTCCATCTGTGCTTCTACAGAAGCTTTCCGTTCCAAGAACATGTCATATCTCTGCTGCAAGGTGGAGTCCCCTTCAGAGCACCACTCAATGAAATGTTTTATTTCCTTAATCGGCATCCCGGATGACTTCAAACATTCAATTACTTTTAAAGCATCCATATCCGTTTCTTTGAAAACGCGTTTCCCGCTGGGGGTTCTTTCTATAAAAGGCAAAAGCCCTTCCTTGTCATAGTAACGCAGGGTATGTGATGTCATATTAAAATATTCTGCAACTTCACTTATGGAGTATGTCTTCATCATCTATCTCCAGTTTTAATTATATTTTATGCTTGACTTAGAGTTAACTTTAAGTAATAACATAGGTTTTGTAAAGTCGGCGTTACAGTTTTTTATATTAACTAGAAGAGAGGTTTCACTATGATAAAAGTAAATGCACGTGCTACATTCAGTCAGGAAGGCCCGTTCAAGCTAACTACAATCGAACGCCGGAATCTGCAGCCGCACGATGTTCTTATTGAGATTAAATACGCTGGCATTTGCCACTCGGATATTCATACAGCCCGCGGGGAGTGGGGACCGGTTAAGTATCCACTTGTTCCAGGGCATGAGATCGCCGGTATTGTCAGCCAGGTCGGTTCCGAAGTTACAAAGTACGCAGTCGGCGATCGTGTAGGGGTTGGTTGTATGGTTGACTCCTGTGGAGAGTGCAGTAATTGCCAAAAAGGTGAGGAGCAGTATTGCCTGAGTGGAAATACGGGCACCTATGGAGCTATCGACCGGCACGGTCACTATACACAGGGCGGGTATTCCACGCACATCGTTGTAACAGAAGACTTCGTAGTCCGGATTCCTGATGCTATTCCGCTTGACGCGGCTGCACCGCTTTTGTGTGCAGGAATCACCACCTATTCACCGCTGCGCCATTGGGGAGCCGCTCCCGGCAAAAAAGTAGCTGTAGTGGGTCTTGGCGGGCTTGGACACATGGCTGTGAAGATTGCTCATGCCATGGGAGCTGAGGTTACTGTGTTATCACAGTCACTGAAGAAGAAGGAAGACGGATTGCAATTAGGAGCGGATCATTATTATGCGACCAGCGATCCGGAGACATTTAAGCAGCTTGCCGGTTCATTCGATCTTATTGTGAATACAGTAAGCGCACAAATTAATATTGATGCCTATCTTTCACTTCTGGCATTGGATGGTACATTAGTCAATGTTGGTGCGCCCGCTGATCCATTGGCAGTTAACGTATTCTCGCTGATCGGCCACCGCCGTTCGTTTGCCGGATCGATGATTGGCGGAATCCGTGAAACGCAGGAAATGCTTAATTTCTGCGCTGAACATAATATTGCTTCTGAAATCGAGGTCATTTCTGCTGACCGGATTGATGAAGCTTGGGAGCGTGTGCTGGCTTCAGATGTCCGTTACCGGTTTGTCATCGACATCAGCACGATGGGGAACGAATAAGAGACGCCTTCATTCTTGACCTCGGTTCGTGGCCACAACCTCAAGAAATTCGATAACATAGCGGGAATTTGCTAAGGAGCTGGAGATCTCACGCAGTTATGTTTCGAGAAGAGAAAAACGGCGTTGCTGCATACAGCAGTGTATGTGTATAAATGCTAAATAGGCAGAGCAGTGCTTCTACCATTGGGGTAGGAGGGCGGCTCTGCTTATTGTCGTTACTGCAAGTGAATATTTTGGATCAGCTGATTCTGCCGTTTTTATGAAAAAGATGATTCTTTAAAGGTTGGAATTTTTAAAAATCAGGTTGAAAAATGCTATTTTCCCTAATAGAAAATCATGACACAATAATAATAAAGCGCTTACTTCATTAAAACATCCCAAGTTCATGAAGACTCTATACCACTTTTTGAAAATATTTACGATATTAAAAGTCGTATCTGCTGGCCGAAATTGCGGATTCCAAGCAAAGGTTGAAATTATTAAAAAAGTTGGTACTAAACGTTTAACTCAATAACTTAAGGGGTCAAACGGTTAGACATATCTATGTAATTATGAAGGGGGAGAGGGAAATGAAAGTAGGTAAAGCATTCGGGGTAGGTATTCTTTCAACTGCACTAGCGTTAAGTGTCATTGGCTGCGCGAAAGACGAGACAAACACAGCAACCAAGGCATCTGATGCACCCAAAGCATCTGAGAACGCAACCTCCAAGCCTGAGGAGAAGGTCAAGATTATCTATTCGATGTGGGGAAGTGCGGAAGAAGGAAATGTAACCCAGGGAGTGGCGGATAAGTTTAATGCTTCTCAAGACAGAATTGAAGTAGAAGTACAAGCAATTCCTTGGGAAAACTACATGACTAAGCTGAATACAATGGCTACGGCAGAGCAATTGCCTGATACAGGGATGCTCAGAGAAGATGGGGTCGTTCAGTGGTCTACCCAAGGCATGCTGAATGATGTAAATACAATGTACGAAGGAAGCGACAGCAAACCACTCGATAGCTTAGCCTACAAATATCAAGGGAAAACCGTAGCCTACGCGGCTGCCAATGAAATCTTACTCCTCTATTACAACAAAGATATGTTTGACAAAGCCAATGTACCCTATCCCCCAGCCGCTTTAGACCAAGCGTGGACATGGGACGAATTTGTAACAACAGCAAAGAAGCTGACCCTTGATAAAAATGGTAAACATCCTGATGAGAGTGGCTTTAATGAGCAGAGTATCGTACAGTTTGGCGCATCCGTTGAAAACTTACCATGGCAGCTTGAGACCTGGGCGCTTGGTAATGGTGGAGGGTTCTATTCGGGTGATGGGACTGAGGTGAGAATTGGAGAAGACGCCAGTATAGAGGGAATTCAGAAGGTTGCAGATCTTTACTTGAAGGATCATGTTGCTCCGTTGTCTGTCGGACAGACTGATGATGGCATTCAACGAACCATCATCGCGGGAACTGTTGCCATGGCTACTAACGGTGCGTGGAACGTGGGAACTAGTCTGAATACGGCCAAGAATGAAGGCTTGAACTATGGCGTCGCAGTATTGCCTTACATGAAGGATAAGGTTACTCTCAACACGGGTGGCGCCAATGTCGTCTTCTCCCAGACTAAGCATCCAAAAGAAGCGATGGAATGGCTGAAATGGTACAACTCAGAAGAAAATAACTGGGGCCTCATTAGCTCGGGGATCTGGATGCCGACACTGGAGAAGTGGTACACGGATGAGACCCTTACCCGTAAATGGGTCGAAAATCCTAACTTCCCTGTTTATGACGAATATAAATCTGCAGTAGTCGATTATGCGCAATCACCTGCTGTGAAGCCTGCAGCGTGGTTCTATACGAATCATACGACGGAGTTTAACACCTTGCTCGGGTCGGTTCTAGGGGATGTATGGACTGGAAAGACGACCGCTAAGGATGCTATTTCTAAAAATCTCGATGCGTTGAAAGCAGCCCATTCAGGCAATTAGTAAAGTTCGTAAAAGACTGGCCGCTGCCAAGCTCACACACGCGGCGGCCATATTATGATCTTCAGGTGGGGAGATAGAGATGGAAATGATTAATAAATCTCCGAAACGTCGTTCACGTATTCATGCAGGTGAGGCACGAGCCGCGTATATATTATTGATCCCTGCCTTCATTGGGCTGATCTTTTTAACGTATCTACCTCTTATTGGGGTGCTCGGGATCAGCTTAACGAATTGGACGGGACTTTCAGACCCCAAATTTGTTGGCTTCGAGAATTATATTAATCTATTTACCACTGATCCTTATATTAAAGATTCGATTATCGCTACGGTCTACTTTGCCGTCTTATCGGTAGTTGGAGGCATGATTTATTCACTTTTTATTGCGATGCTACTGAATCGTAAAATTCCGGCTAGAGGGTTTTTCCGAGCTGTGTTCTATGTACCGTACGTTTTGCCGGCAGCCGCAATATATGTAGGATGGTCCTGGTTATACGAAGCTAATTTTGGATTTTTTAACTTTATTCTCTCTGAGATGGGTTTGAACAAAGTTTCTTTTATCGCGGATTCCAGCTATGTCATTCCATCCCTATCCTTGATTTCGGTTTGGCTGTCAGGTAACTTAATTGTTATTTTCTTAGCTGGGCTGCAAAATGTTCCGGTCGTCTACCATGAAGCGGCTGAAATGGATGGTGCGAATGGATGGAAACGATTCTTGCATATCACTTTACCGTGCATGTCGCCCATTATCTTTTACAATTTGCTAATGAGCTTGATTGCCAATCTCCAAATTGTTACGCCGGCTCTTTCATTAACGAATGGCGGCCCGGGTAATTCTTCACGCTTTTTAACTTATCTGATGTATGATCAAGCTTTTGTAAATTATAAATTGGGGTATGCTTGTGCGACAACAGCCGTTATTTTTGTTATTCTTGCAGGCTTTACTGGTGTATTATTCAAAACCTCCAACCTATGGATCTTTAATGAAGGAGGCGATGACAAATGAGTGTAGCCTCATACGGAAGATTAAAGAGCAAAAAACGTAATAATCAATGGATGAACCTGATCTCGTTTGTCGTTGTTATTTTTTTTACTATACTCGTGCTCTTTCCAATCTGGTGGATATTTCGCACGTCGCTCATGTCGAATGCCGAGATATACCAATATCCGCCTTCACTGCTGCCAGGAAATTGGTTGTTTTCAAACTATGCAGAAACGCTAGAGATCTTTAAGTTTTGGAAATATTTATGGAACACTATGATTATTATTGTACCCGCCTGTTTGGCAGGAACCTTTACAGCGACTTTATGCGGTTATGCCTTTGCAAGACTGCGTTTTCGGGGCAAAAAATTGATTTGGGCTCTTTGTGTCGGTTCGATGCTTCTACCTGCCATGGTTACACTTATTCCGCTATATATTGGGTGGACGAGAGGTTTAGGAATTCATGACAGCTATCTGCCGTTGATTTTGCCTTATTTCTGTGGTGGCGGGGCTTTTAATATCTTTTTGATTAGGCAGTTTATCATGTCTATTCCGAGAGAGCTTGATCAAGCAGCAACGATCGATGGCGCTGGATATTACCGCATTTTGTTCAGCATTATTATGCCGGCCATTAAATCTGCGATGATCGTCGTCGCATTATTTATCTTTATCGGTTTATGGAATGATCTACTTCAACAGATGATTTACATAAACTCAAGCGATAAGTATACGATAGCCTTGGGACTAACCGCCTTTAGAGGCCAACTAAAGCAGGACTGGTCGCTGACGATGGCGGCTACGTGTATGTCCTTTGCGCCGGGTGTCATTTTTTATCTGATTGGTCAAAAATATTTCGTAGAAGGAATCACGTTGACAGGACTGAAAAATTAGCTTCAATGGCTAAAGATAGCGCACTGTAATCTGCTCTGAAGTATTAATGGGGGCACCTTTATGCTAAGGCTTAAGTTCCGAGCCCAGCGGTATAAGGTGCCCTTTATTTGTGCTGTAAAAGCTTCTACAGATTATGAATGAAGTTATATAGGTTTGCTGGGGTGAGTCCTCTCTTTGAAATGGAACGTCCATACAAGCTCCTCGAAGATTAGTTTTATTTATGTACTTCGTATTTTAAGTTCAGAAAATGAAATGTCAATTGCAGTTTGAGACGAATATCACCGTTGCTTAAGTCTAATTGGAAAAGCTCCCGGATCCTGTTGATACGATAGAACAAAGTGTTTCTATGGATAAAAAGAGCTTTTGCCGCAAGAGCTGGAGTATCCACATACTGAAGATAGGCTTCAAGGGTAGGCAGCAAACTTGTTTTGTGGGTATGGTCATAAGCAATAAGCTTCTGAATAACCGGATGACAGAAATCAGCAAGATCATGATGTTCAGATATGATTTTTCCAATATGCTCACAGAGATATTCCTCATACACATAGATTGACTTGTTAAAGTCAAGTTGGAGTCCTAAGTCGATGGCAGCCAGACATTGTTTGTAATATTTTCGCAAAAAATTTAATTGACTGAAGGAGTCACTCATTGAAGCAGTCAGACTATTTACTTGCAGAAACTCCAGAATCCGTTCTTCTTTAGTAATTATTTCGTGGGATGAATCGGTGAGAGAGATTAGAAATACAATGCGCCCTTGAAAAACGATCCAACGGTTGTTTGGCAGGAATTGACTTAGATGCTGCGCGACCAGTTGAACTTTTCCCTCAAAAAAACCGTTGTTTTGGTCAATTAAGGTCAACACACGCAAGTTAGAGGACAGCGGCCACTCCATATGAGCCAAGCGCATTGCAATGACATTAGCATCATAGAGATCACCAGTAAGGAGTTCGGTAAGCAGAAAGCTATGAACCATTCCTTGATTGGATTTATAGAAATCACTCTTCTGCAATTCTACCGAAACCAGCTCGCAAAGAAATTTTACTAGTTCAAAATCAATATCAGTAAATTCACGATCAAGCTCCATAACACTAACCTGTGCAAATTCTATACCGTGGACGTACACAAAAGCTGTAATCCAACCGTTCTTGGTCTCGGGATCACGAGAGTAATAAGGAAAAAGAGCCATCCGGGTCCGCTCGTATAAATTGGATTTCTTCATGCTTTGAATATTTCGGTCAAGGACATAACCTAAGTGTCTCTGTTGTTCAATATCAGGTCGGCTGGGAATAGGTGCTTGACACATAGCGAGTAATTTATAGCCAGCATCAACAATGATAACCGGATTACCAAAGATGCGGGTGGCTTCATTCGTCATGTGCTGCAATCCTTTGTTGGAGTTAAGTGCGGAGATAAGCGTGTGCATATGCTCAATAAGCCGATTCTCATGAGCAAGGATAGTAGAGATTTTCTCTGAAAGATCAAGCAAATCCAGTTCATTTGGCAGAAGGGTAAGGCAAGTATAAGAATCAACAGATGCGTCACAATCCTGAATACAGAAAAGTGGGGTGTCTGTTGGAAAGTCCCTTGGTATATCTGAAAGCTTGCCTAAATAGGCAGTGTCAGTCTTGAATACGGAGCAGGGTCGCAGGATAGCAAATTCGTTAATCTCTTTGGTTTGTAATGCCTCTTCCGGCCAGGCAAGACAACAGTCGCTAAGTTTTCTGATGATCTTTTGAAGATTCACGAGAACAGCCTCCAATAGCACTAGGAACCTTTGTGCAATTTTACAAAACTTTGCTGAAATAACCGATCACGATTAAGTTGCAGCACATGGGAGATAACGCTCTCATTATATATACTGAATTTATCACATGCAGCAATAAATGACACTTTAGCTTGAAAATGTGTGATGAGCTGTATTCAACAAGGAGGGATTGTATTGGAATTACGTGAAGAAATTTATGCGAAGCTGGTGGAAAGAGCTTCGCCTTTATTCGGGAAGAAGCCGGAGGAATTGTCGGAAAGTCTTTCATTTACGAGTGATTTACAGGCAAAATCTGTGCATTTTTCGCAGATCACTACTTTCTTGGAGGACGCTTTTAATGTTGAAATTCCATATATGAAATTTCGCCGGAAACAAACCATCGCTGAGGCTGTTGATTATGTGCTGGAAATTTGCGAGAACGGATAAGGAGAAGGACAATGAACAAATTTTTTACAAAGAAAGAAATGTTTCAGGGCGAAGAGCTTGAGAGTATTTACCGTGTGGCCCGTCGGCCTGTTAATAAAGAGCAGGATATTGATCTTTCTGCAAGTGAAAATCCAATGGATGCAATGGGACAAGGTTTCTGTCCTCCCTTCAACCAACGAACATACATTGCGGGTGAAGGCGTGATCTGTCAGCAAGACGTACCCGTTAAAATGCGTGACGGGGTGACTATCTACTGTGATATATATATGCCGGAAAACCGAATAGACAAGATTCCTGCACTAGTTTCCTGGAGTTTTTTCGGGAAAAGGCCAGGAGAAGGAATGAGTGAGTGGCAGATTATGGGCGTTCCTCCGCAGACCGTATCCAAACTCGCAAAGTTCGAGTCTCCGGACCCTATGTATTGGTGCCGAATGGGTTACGCCGTTGCCAACGTTGATACTCGCGGTGCAGGTCATTCCGAAGGTGATGTAAGCATGTTCAGTCGTCAGGATTGTGAGGATGGCTATGATTTTATCGAATGGCTGGGTGTTCAATACTGGTGTAACGGTCGAGTGGGTATGGGAGGAAACTCTGGTGTAGCCATGACCCAGTATCGTGTAGCAGCTTATCAACCTCCCCATCTCGCCTGTATAGCCCCGTGGGAAGGCACGACTGATGTGTACCGGGAAGCAATTTATGAAGGGGGCATCCCAGCACTTAGCTTCAATGAATTCATCGCAGCTTCGGTTACGGGGAATGGCGGTGTCGATGATCAAGTGGCTATGGCACGGAAATATCCTTTAATGAACGGTTACTGGCGTGACAAAATTCCTGATTTCAGCAAGATTACGATTCCGTGTTACTGTACCGCCGGCTGGAGTCATTTTCATCTGCGTGGTTCAATTCAGGGCTATCGTAAAATTAAGACGAAGCAGAAATGGCTGCGCGTACATCGCGATTTTGAATGGGCAGATGCTTATGATCCTTACAATCTTGAGGACCTGAAGCGCTTCTATGACCGCTACCTGAAAGACATTCATAATGGCTGGGAATTAACCCCCCGTGTCCGGCTTGATGTTATGGATGCTTTCGATTGTGATTACCAGGTACAGCGCAAGGAAAAAGGATTTCCTCTGGAGCGAACTCAATATACACGTTACTACCTGGATGCGGCCAGCATGAGCATGCAAGAAGGTCCTGTTTCTGCCGCATCCGAAGCAACTTACGACTCGGACAGTGGAGAAGCAATCTTTGATATGGAAATTAAAGAGGATACTGAGCTGACCGGTTATATGTTTTTACGGCTTTATGTTGAAGCAGCCGGGCATGACGACATGGATCTTTTCATTAATATTCAGAAGGCTGATGGAGAGGGCAATTGGATTCCCTGGCATGTACTGGATGAGCCGCATCCCGGAGCATGGGGTAAGATTCGTGTTTCGCACAGAGAGCTTGATTCAAAGCTTAGTACCCACTATCAGCCTGTGCTTTCTCACGAACGTGAGCTGAAGCTCACTGGGGGAGAGGTAGTTCCGGTGGATATCGAAATTGTACCTTCCAGCCGGATCTGGCATAAAGGTGAGAAACTGCGGGTGCAGGTGGCAGGCCGCTATATCCGGGAGGGTTGGTTCGAGCCTCTAGCGTGGGACACAGACAATAAGGGCAGACACATCATTCGCACTGGCGGGGAATATCAATCCTTCCTTCAGGTACCGGTAATTCCGCCACGTTATCAATCTGGTGAATATATCTACCGTTAGATATGGAGGAAAGTCCGATGATCGGTGTGGGGACAGATATCGTGAATTTTTCTCATCTGCGAGCCATTACGCTGGTGCAGGAAGATCCATTTATACAAAAAACATATACTCCGAATGAGATCGCGCAAGCTATAAGCCGTCCGGAGCCTTTTTATTACTATGTAACGCGGTTTGCCGGCAAGGAAGCGGTGTTCAAGTCTCTAGCTATCAGTGGCGAGGGAGTTAGTCTCAAAGAGATTGAAATCCTTAATGATGCCGAAGGGCGGCCTAATGTGATACTGCATGGGGAAATCGCCAAACGGGCGCTGCAAAGCTCATGTGCGCAAGTGAAAATTTCCCTTTCTTATGATACAGACTACGCGGTGGCCTTTGCCATAGCTGCAGATGGAAGGAGTATATAAATGAGCCTGCTGGAAACGCTCGAGCAAAAAGCACGTCTTCATCCCAAAAGGGTGGTTTTCCCGGAATGTGATAATGAAATGATTTTGAAAGCCGCCGCGGAGGTGGTCGCACGCAAGATAGGCCAACCTGTGCTAATTGGCAATTCAGAGAGTATCAGTGCGCGTGCGGTGGAACTTGGAATTTCGACTGAGGCATTCAGTTTCTTCAATAATTCGAATGAGCAGCAGTTAGAAGAACTCGCTGACGAATATACAGCACGTTTTGATGAGTTGAGCAGAAAAGCGGTCCTGCGCAAGGCAAAAGATCCAGTAAACTGTGCGATGCTGCTGGTTAAGACCGGCAGGGCTGATTGTGCAGCTGCTGGACGCGAGTATACTACGGCTGAGGTTATAGTGGCGGCTCAAAGCATTATCGGGATGCAGGAAAGCTTTAGCAGCATTTCAAGTCTTGGTATTGTGAATGTGCCGGGCTTTGAGGGTCCTGAAGGTCAGCTGCTTGCTATAGCTGATTGTGCGGTGAATGCCGCTCCCGATGCTGACGAACTTGCTGACATCGCCATATCCTCTGGATATACTGTCAAAACGCTGCTCGGCTGGGAGCCTCGTATTGCTATGCTTTCCTTTTCTACATGTGGCAGCACGGAGCATGAGAGTATTGATGTTATCCGCAAGGCAATCGATATTGTACATGGCAGAGTGCCGGACTTGAAGATCGATGGTGAATTTCAACTTGATGCAGCTATATCCCCAGGGGTGGCTGCAAACAAAGTGAAGCGTGAAAGTGATGTCGCTGGCAAGGCAAATGTGCTTATATTTCCAAATCTGCATGCCGGGAATATAGGTGTCAAGCTGATACAGCTTTTTGGTAAAGCCGATGCATATGGGCCTGTACTTCAAGGCTTTGCACAGCCGATCTGCGATTTTTCCCGCAGTGCTCCGCTTTCCGAAATGATGGGCAATATTATTATGCTAATTGTACGCGCACAGCATGGAAAGGAACTGTGAAGACATGGAAAGGATATATAAAATTTTTACGCTCAGCCCAGGCTCTACTTCAACAAAATTGGCGGTTTTTGAGAACAACACACAAGTATTCAAAGCGAATGTTACCCATGACCCGGCAGTTCTAAAGACCTTTGAAACTATTGGCGACCAACTTCCTTACCGGCGCGAGACGATTCTATCGGAGTTATATAAGGCTAAAATCAGCCTTACTGCTATGGATGCTTACGCTGCGTACAGTGGAGGTTTGGAAAGCATGGTTGGTGGCATTTATCCGATTAATGAAGCCATTCTTAAGCATTCCCGGGAGGGAAGAACGGTCAAGCATCCGGCAATTCTCGGCGCACAGCTTATTCAAGCATTCTCGGATGAATTTGGCGGAGCACCTGCATATTTGGTCAACCCGCCTGATGTTGACGAATATGAGGAGCTGGCCCGTTTTACAGGGATAAGGGGCATTTATCGAGAGAGTAGAGTACATGTGCTCAATCAGAAAGAAGTCGCCATGCGGTATGCCAAAGAACTACGGAGACCGTATGAGGAATGCAACTTTATTGTGGCGCATGTGGGCGGGGGACTATCTGTTACTGCCCATAAGAAGGGAAGAATGGTAGACGGCAATGATGTACTAAATGGAGAAGGTCCTATGGCGCCGAATCGTTCTGGCTCAGTCCCTGCCGTCCCCATTATTGATATGTGCTTCTCCGGTGAATACACCCATCAGGAAATGATCCAGAAGATCAGCAAGACAGGAGGACTAGTCAGTCATCTCGGTACAGATAACACCATGGAGATCAAAAAAATAATTGCTAGCGGAAATACTTATGCGAAGCTTGTTTATGATGCTATGGCTTATCAGTTATGCAAAGCTGTCGGTGCTTGCGCAGCAGTTCTTCAAGGCCAAGTGGACGGGATCATTCTCACAGGCGGCGTCAGCAATGACCTCTATTTTACAGGTTTTGTGGAGCTATACTGTGGCTGGATCGCACCTGTTAAGGTGTACGGGGGTGATTTTGAAATGGAGGCACTTGCGGCAGGCACTGTGCGTGCTCTGAACGGTGAAGAAGAAACCAAAGTGTATACGGGTTATCCCGTATGGGAAGGTTTCAACAGAACAGAAACAGGAAAATCAAATGGATGATTTCTTGCAAAGCTTCATTAAAATCATACCCTCCATTCGTGCATCTGAAAGAATGGTCCTGTTGTCACAGCATATTCATGGAGAGCGGCTGGAAATACCTTGCGGTGAAAGCCACAGTGTTGAAGTTTGGTTGCATCGTGCCCAGCGGCAAAACTCGCCAGTACTTTTTGAGCTGCATGGCGGGGGGCTAGTGCTTGGCGATGCTGCCAAGGATGATAACCTGTGCGAGGAAGTCAGAACTCTTATTGGCTGTCACGTAGTAGGGATAAATTACCGCAAAGCTCCTGAGAATCCTTACCCTGCAGCGCTAGATGACGTCTGTGGAGTAATGAAGTGGTTTGCCGAAAATGCTGAAAGCTTCAGTATGGACCCTTCACGGTTTGCAGTTATGGGATTCAGTGGAGGGGCGACTCTTGCTACAGCCGCATCAATGAAGGCAAGGGAACAGGATCGCTACTCTATTTGCTGCCAGATTTTGCATTACCCCTATCTTGATGCCGTAACTGATCCGGCAGCGAAGGAGCGCTGTTTGTCCGATATGGCCCCAGAGTTGATGAAAGCGTTTACTTTTCTATATTCAAGTGAGGAGCAACGGAAGGAACCCTATGTATCACCGCTCCATGCGCCTGAACGGTTCATTACTAATATGCCGCCGGTCATTATAGTACTTGCCGAGTGTGATGCGTTGTGCTATGAAGGCGAACAATATGCAATTCGTTTGTCCAGGGCAGGCGTTCCAGTCTTTATACGGCAGATGCAAGCTGCGCACCATGGCTATATAGAAGATGCTTTTAATAGTGCCTGTTATAACGAACTTCCCATAGATACAAAAGAAACCCATGCAATCAACTTCCGTGAGCTGGCAAATGAGGCGGTGGAATGGAGTGCGCAATGGTTAAGGATGTATTTAAATTAATGTTTCTAGGAAAGGAACTTTATATGAGACGGATCGAGACAGAAATAGTTGTAATTGCCGCAGGACCTTCCGGATTGGCAGCCGCTGCGCAAGCTGCTGAGAACGGAGCGAGGGTAGTAGTGCTGGAGAAAAACAGTACGGTAGGTGGCGCAGCAAATATGGGGATGGGACCTCTGGGGATAGGTACGCGGCAGCAAAAATCCATGATGGTAGATATCAGTGTAGAACGGGCCTTCAAAATGTTTATGGAATATACGCATTGGCGCGTAGATGCCACTCTTGTGAAAAGGTATTTTGAAAATTCCGCCAATACCATTACCTGGCTAGAAGAGATGGGCGTCCAGTTTGCTGGCGCATACAAATATTTTCCGAAATCTGAGCAGACCTGGCATATCGTAGCAGTGAACGGTGGCATTGGCCGCAATGGCGGTGCCATCATGAATAAAGCAATCATGGAATACGCACGTGAGCATGGGGTTGAGTTTTATCTTGAAACCCCTGCTCAGCGTATTCTTACAGATGGACAGGGCAAGGTCTGCGCAGTTATTGGCAGAGGGCCTGATGGTGAAGAAACTGAGTTCCGATGCAAGGCTGTTGTTGTAGCTACGGGAGGTGCAGGTGATAATCCAGAGATGATTAAGGAGCGCACCGGCTATAGCTACAAGGAGGATATGTTCAATTTTGCAATACCCGGACTCAAGGGTGACGGAATTCGTATGGCCTGCGAGGCAGGGGCTGCGACAACCGATATGACTGTTGAAATGATCTACATTCTGCCACATTCGGATACCGGTCCGGATAGTGTGCCTGCCGTACTGATGCAACCTAACCTGATGGTGAATCAACTCGGCAAACGTTTTATTAATGAGGAAGAAATGCAGAACAATACCTTCACCGGCAACGCCATCGCTATTCAAAAAGGGCGTGTAGGTTATTCCATTATTGATTCCACTATTCTAAAGGGGTATAAGCGCAATGGTCTTGATGTCATAAACTTTGTGCATGACCCGGATGATGTCAGTGATTTTGATGAGGTCGTAGAGGATTACATCCTTCAGGGCAATCCGGACATTATCAAAGCAGACAGCATTGAGGAGCTAGCTGAAAAACTTGGGATCGTTCCAGAGGCTTTGCTCGATACAGTTGATGAATACAACGATATGTGTGATAGAAGTGATGAGCTCTTCTTCAAAAACAAGACTTATATGAAGCCTGTTGTGAAGGCACCCTTCTATGCCGGATGCTTTCGTCCCAGCGCGTATGGCACACTTGGCGGTATAAAAATAAACGATAGAGCAGAAGTGCTGGATAAGGAATGGTTGCCTGTACCCGGTCTGTACGCTGCCGGTACAGATACCTGTACCATTTACGGGGACAGCTATATGTTTCTTTTACCCGGAAACACGATGGGTTATTGCTTGAATACGGGACGTTTTGCTGGTGAAAGTGCCGCTGAATATGTGAGAGCAGAGGAATAAACGATGAAGGACGAACAAGTGACACTGGTGATTGACGGAAAGACCGTATCTGTGCGTACAGGTGGAACGATTCTAGAAGCTGCACTATCAAACGGTATCTATATCCCGAACCTCTGTTACCATGAGAATCTTCGTCACACTGCCTCCTGCCGACTCTGCATGGTGCGTCAGGAAGGGAAAAAGGGTGTCGTGGCTGCCTGTGCTGTAAAGGCGGAAGAAGGAATGGTCATTGACAGTAAGGATGCTCTCGCTGAAAACGTACGAAAGCTTTCTGTTGATTTAATGTTCAAAACACATCCAAGTGAGTGTACAGGCTGTCCAAAATTCGGACACTGCCAGTTCCAATCCATTTCCCAATTTGTCGGAGATACGGGGCGCCGCCTCCGGGCCAACCCGATCCGTATTGCTGAGGATGTCAGGAACCCGATTATTCTTCATGAAATGACCCGCTGTATTCTATGTGGAAGATGTGTGCGTGCATGTGAAGAGATGCGGGGTGTGGGAGCTATCCGCTTTGAGAAGGTTCAGGGCCGGTTGCAGGTTGTAGTAGATGGTAATTCCCTGCAGGATGCAGATTGCCGCTTTTGCAGTGCTTGTGTAGAGGTATGCCCCACAGGAGCTATTCGTGAACACGAGGCCATTACGCAGAAGATGACTGGAAAGTCCCGTACAGATGCCCTGGTTCCATGCCGGGCGGCTTGTCCTGCCCATATTGATATACCCAAATATCTGCGGTTCATACGGGAAAAAAATTATCCGGCTGCGGCTGCCGTCATGCGCGAAAAAGTACCGTTTCCCCACGCGCTCGGGTACATATGCACCCATCGCTGCGAATTGGAGTGTAAACGTAATTTTCTCAATGAACCGGTGGCCATACGTGACCTGAAACGCCATGCCTGCGAGCATGATGACGGTAGTTGGAAAACTCGTTCTTTCCAAAAATCGGCCACTGGCAAAAAGGTCGCTATTATTGGTGCAGGTCCTGCTGGTCTGACGGCAGCCATGTACCTTGCAAAGCTAGGTCATGAGGTAACTATTTATGAAGAACGCCAAAAGGCTGGCGGTATGATGCAATACGGGATTCCACAGTATCGTCTTCCCCGGGAGATCGTTGACCGAGAAATCGGCATGATCCTGGAGTTGGGTGTGAAATTACAGACCGGTGTTCGGATTGAATTTCCTGCCTCCCTGATCTCAGAAGGATTTGACGCTGTTTTGGTAGCCGTAGGGGCTCATAAGGGAGCGCGTCTGCCACTGAAGGGCGCCGGGCTGGAAGGCGTATATACGAATATTGAATTTCTGCGCCAGACGGCAGAGGGGGAGGCTCCGACTGTCGGTAAGAACGTAATTATTCTGGGTGGGGGAAACGTTGCCTTGGACTGTGCAGGAATCGCAAAACGGTTTGGCGCGGAAACCGTTCATCTGGCTTGCCTTGAAAGCCGAAATAAGATGACCGCATCTCCTGAAGAGCTTCGCTGGGCTGAAGAAGAGGGAGTGCTGGTGCATAACAGCCGAACGTTTCTCGCCATTAACGGCAGCGGCGACGGTAAAGTGAACGGGCTGCGGATGGCAGAAGTGAAAGGCTTCCAGTTTGATGAGAATGGCAGGAGTGTCATTGATCTTATACCTGGCAGCGAAACGATACTCCCGGTTGATACAGTGATTTTTGCAGTAGGTCAAGGACCTGATTTGGCAGAGGGCTGTGGGTTAGCCCTTGGTCGTGGCAGCCGCATTGTTGTCGAAGCGAATAGCTGTGCTTCAAGCATTCCCGGTATTTTCGCAGCCGGAGACTGTGTAACAGGCACAGATTCAGTTATTCGTGCCATAGCAGGTGCGCGCCTGGCTGCTTCAGAGATGGACCGGTTTCTCGGCGGGGACGGCAATATTGAGGAAAATCTTTCACCGGAGCAGGCGGTTTGCCCGAGAATTGGTGCAATTAAAGGCATGAGTGATAGAAAGCGAAAGAAAACACAGATTGTTGCACCAGAGGAGCGTTGCCAATGCTTTGATCCGATGGATCTGGGTTATTCTGAAGCGCAAGTACCGGATGAGGCGCAACGTTGTCTGCAGTGTGATCTGCGACTAGAAATAGCTGCGCAAAAATTTTGGAATGATTATTCGAGTGTTGCCAGAGGTGAATAAAGATGCCACATGAAGTCAGCCGAACTCCCCATTTTCTGTCGCCTTTCCCGAATGCTGAAGAGCCTGCTATTCAGGAGCTTTTGGAGAATAGGCTAGCAATTTCAGCTTCGGACGCGGCAGTAAGAATTAGAGCACTTGCATTGACGGATAAACAAGGAGTGCTTCTCGATGAACGTTTATCCGCAATCAATCCAGATGACGGGAGACCCGTATTAATCTGCTCTCTCGCACAGGAGTTAGATGGATTCACGGACTTTATTCTTGCGCATGTCGCGAGTCGAATAGCAGCAGGGCTGGCAATGGCTGCAAAGATTTGCATGGATTGTGAGATTCTGATCTATGCCGAGACAGAGGCGCAAGCTGAGATGTTGGCGGCACCGCTGCGTGAGATAGCTCCGGCCTCGCTTATATCAGTGAAGTACGGACCGGCTTCTCCTGTCCTGCGGGAAGAAACAGCATTATACAATGCCATAGACAATGGTGTAATACGTTGTGACTTATGGGTGAAAAGCTTCAGTGCCGAAGGCTGGCAAGGGAGACCTACCTTCCTGCTGGATGTGGAGACTGCGTACTGGATTTACGAAGGTGTAAGCAGTTCCCGCCGTCAGGAGAAATTAATAATGATTACAACAGATGAGAGAACCAGGGTTGTGGCAGTTGCACTTGGCACCCCTGTGTCTGCTCTGTTAGAGGAGCTTGAACTTGCGCCAGCCAAGCCCCTGCTGCTGGGTGGCATGCTCGGGCACTTCGCATCGGCTCCGGCCTTAACTTCGGAATTCATAAGCTATGATTCTGTTTATGACAGTATCCGAATCTTTACCGACAAGCACTGTATGGCAACTATCGCCAAAGGGTTACTTAGCGCTGCAGCGGAGACATCCTGTGGAAAATGTGTGATTTGCCGTGAGGGGAGCTGGCAACTCAAAGCAGTCTTCACTGATGTTACCGAAGGGCGCGCAAAAAAAGAGGATCTTGATTTAGTAACAGATATTGGCGAATTAATCGGAGCAGGATCTTTTTGCGCATTTGGAAGAAATATGGTGGGGCCGGCGTTATCTGCTGTTGCCTGCTCCCGTCTTGATCTTGAAGCCCATATTGTACGCAAGACCTGTCCGGCTTCGGTGTGTACCCATTTTCTTGCCTATGTCATTGATCCGAAATTATGCAGCGGCTGCGGGGAATGTCTTGATGTCTGCCCGGAAAATGCAATCCAAGGGAAATCAGGCTATATCCATATGATCGATCCGGCGATTTGTGAAAAATGCGGAAGGTGTACGGAAGTCTGTGAAGAGAATGCGATTGTCACTGCATCTGGTCGCATCCGTGTCCCCAAACAGCTGACCAGGGTGGGCAGATTCAAGTAAGTAACAGAAAAATGGAAAGAGCATGCCATATCGGCTGCGGGTGCAGGAAAATGAGTAAGACATATTCTTTGTATTTTAAGCTTGTGTTGAATCTTCCCTCTGCGGCGGCGATGTCGCTTGCAGCTTCCCTGATGAATGAGGGGATTAATGGACGAACATGGGTGTTCACCCTGGTTGGTTTCTCGCTGGCTTGTCTTATTAACGATTTTATTCCCTTGATGAGGATTAGCGACTGGTTTACGGGGCTTTTTGCTCTAAAGAAGGATTTACTGGCGGGTCAATGTGTCGGCTGTCTGCTAATAAACTTCATTCCTGTAACTGTAATCAGCGGAGTGATGGCTCTGCTTGGCACATCAAACCTGTCAGGCTTTCTCACCTCATTTACTGGGAATTATCCGGTGCTTTATTTGGTTTCCTATCTAATGACCATGATCATGACACCTCTAGCCAAAGCTGCCGGGAATAAAGCATGCGCAAGAGTAACAGTCAGATAGAGGAAGGACACGATTACTTGGAAGAAGGGAATCGCCGTACATGAAAATATTAGAGAGAATACAGGGAATATCAGGCGGAATGATGCTGCTTCCTATGGGAATCGCTGCAATAATGCATACTTTTTATCCGAGAACCTTGATGGTTGGCAATCCGTCCACTGCTGTATTTTCGAATGCGGGAACGATGACGATCGTGGGAATTCTGCTAGTATTCTGTGGTATTCAGTTCAAACCTCAACAGCTTGTGACAACTCTGCGGCGGGGCGGCATACTAGTTGCGGTAAAACTTGTTCTTAGTGTTGTTTTTGGGATCGTTGTTATGAAGCTTTTCGGTTTGGCGGGTTTTGGAGGAATCTCTACCCTGGCACTTGTGGCTTGCATCACTAGTTGCAATCCCGGCATGTACCTTGCGCTGATGGAGAATTATGGTGATGACACTGACATTTCTGCGTTTGCTCTGCTGAACCTTATCGGGCTACCGTTCATACCCGTCTGTATTCTTGGTTTCTCTTCCGGAAATGGGATTGACGCTCGAAGCATCATGGCTACTTTAATTCCGTTTGTAGTCGGATTTCTTCTGGGTATGTTTGATCCTGCTGTTCGTAATTTTTCCAAATCAGGGACCTCACTTATGGTGCCTTTTCTGGGGTTTTGCCTTGGGGCGAATATCGATCTCAAGAGCGCACTCAGCTCATGTGGGCTGGGGCTGATTTTGTTCTTGATCTTTACCTTGATTAATAACATCCCCATGTTGTTAGTTGACCGATTCTGTCTGAAACAAGACGGGCATGCTTCTGCGGCGATTTGTTGTGTAGCCGGGTTATCCATAACGGTACCTCAACTTATGGCAGAGGTCGATCAGGCATATCTGCCTTATGTTGAGAGTGCCCGCGCACAAATTGCATTCGCAGTTGTTGCCAGTGCAATTGTCACTCCAGTTCTTGTGAAAAAGCTGAAACGATCTCGTGGATCAGTTTCTGAAAATATGCTTAACAAATTCGAATTGTAGGAGGCTACTAATGAAAATTTTAGGGATCAGTTGCGGAAGAAGAATGAGCAATTCAGAAATCCTTGTTAAAGAAGCTTTAATGGGTGCTGAGGAGCTTGGTGCCGAAGTAGAACTTGTGCGTCTTAATGATTTACATATTAAACCTTGCACCGGTTGTAATGCTTGTGTAGTGAGTCTGCTTGAAAAGTGTGGCTCAGGAGACTGTGTGATAAAGAATGATGACTATGGATTTATTGATGAAAAATTAATGGAATGCGACGGATTAATCTTGAGCTCAGCCATTTATGAAAAGAGTCCTAACGGATTATTGAAGATTCTGAATGACCGGATGGGGCCTTCTCATGACATTGCTTTCCGGATGATTGCCAAGAAGCAACGCGAGGAAAGAGGGATTACTACCGGCAAAGGCCCGGATGAAAGAAGCTTTAAAACAAGAGTAGCTTCTCTTATTGCTGTAGGAGGAAGTGAGTGGGACACACTCGCATTGCCGATGCTCCACCTTTTTACGTTGCCGATGCAAATTAATGTAATAGATAAAATGCTGGTCAATTGGGTTGGCTTACCTGGAGCAGTTGTGTTCAGGGAGGAAGAACTTAAGAGAGCAAGACAATCCGGTCGTCATGTGGCTGAAACACTCATGAATCCAGATACGGAAGCGAAGTATATTGGCGAACCTGGTTTATGTCCAATCTGTCATTCCAAACTCATAGAAATCAGAAATCATGATGATAATTACCCAGCAATATGTGGAATTTGCGGGGTCAGGGGGACTCTGGAGGTGGAAGACGGTAAAGTAAGATTTGATATCGCCGAGGAAGATAGAGCACATTCCCATGTTCTAATCTCCGGAAAGCTTGGCCACGCAGATGAATTATATCAAGTTTCTTTAAAACGTAATCCAAAGGCTGACGAATTGCCTGAACGGTTGAAGAAGTACAAAAATTATTTAGCTTATTCCAGACCTGAACGGGATTAATGCTCGCAAGAGTATTACTAGTCTTCTAGTGAAAGGAGTTCATTTATGATTGAATTACCACGAATTAACGATCTCGGATTTTTTGAAATTCGACTGGAGTCTATTGGAGGCTTGGGAGCTAACCTGGCGGGTAAAATGCTCGCAGAAGCGGGAGTCGTCGGAGCGGGGCTGAACGGCGTAAGCTTCTCGTCTTATGGATCAGAGAAAAAGGGCTCTGCTGTAAAGGCCCACATCCGCTTCTGTGATTTAAACACGCATATCCGTGATACTTCGCCGGTAGAGCGTCCCCATGTGGTTGGGGTGTTCCACGAAGCGCTTGTCAAGACCGTTAATGTCACCAGCGGGATTAATGAAGACAGCACTGTTCTTGTGAACTCGGCCAAGACGCCGGAAGAACTCAAAGAGCTGCTGAAGATGAAAGCCGGAACCATTGCTGTGATCGACGCGACAAGCATCGCACTGAAAGAGAAAAACCGTGTAAACATGGCGATGCTGGGTGCCCTGTTCCGGCTCTGCCCATTCCTGGTTGCTGAAACGATGAAGGGCGTTATTGAGAAATCGCTCGGCAAAAAATATCCGCAGGCTGTACAATCGGCTATTACGACTTTTGAGCGCGGCTACAATGAAGTGAAGTTTATGCACTTCGAGCTGGAGGCAGGGGACAGCATGCCTGAATATGTGCGTTCCGACATTTCGCCGTTTGGCTATGAAACTCAGCCTATAGGCGGTACGATCATCAATCCGGGAAGTAGCTTCCTCAAGAACCTGAGCATTTCCCGTTCCGGAATGATTCCGGCTTATGAAAATGAGTCCTGCATTAACTGTGCACAGTGTGACACCGTCTGCCCTGACCAGTGTTTTGTGTGGGAAGAACGGCTTGACCGCAAGGGGCGCTCACAGATGTTCCTGCGGGGCATCGATTATCAATATTGCAAGGGTTGCCTGAAATGCGTAGGCGCCTGCCCGACCTCGGCACTCTCAAGCATGCGCGAGAAGGAAGGCTATGCCGACAGCCATACAGTGCATCATCCATTCGATCTCATCACGCAAGCGTAAATCTGGTTAGAAAGGCGGAATGAACAATGGCTATTGATTATGAAAAAGAAATAGGTTCTGCCAAAGTAGAACAGAAATTCCTATATGAATCAGGCAATGAGATGGCGGCCTATGCTGCGCATCAGATCAACTATCATGTCATGGGGTATTTCCCGATCTCGCCATCGACAGAGGTTGCCCAATTCCTCGATACGATGAAAGCCAGCGGCCAGCATGACATTATGCTCGTGCCCTCAGATGGTGAGCACAGCTCGGCAGGTATCTGTTATGGCGCTTCTACAGCCGGCGGACGCGTATTTAACGCCACCAGTGCGCAAGGCTACATGTACATGCTTGAGCAGCTGCCTGTACAAGCCGGTACGCGGATGCCCATGGTTATGAACCTGATTTGCCGCTCCATCTCCGGACCGCTGAACATTCACGGGGACCACTCCGATTTGTATTTTGCACTCAATACCGGCTGGCCGATTCTGATGTGCCGTGACCCGCAGTCGGTCTACGACATGAATCTGATGGCACTGAAGCTGGCTGAGCATGTCAAAGTCCGCCTGCCGGTTATGGTAGCTTCGGACGGATATTTCACTTCTCACCAGAAGCGCCGCGTACAGGCTTTTGCGCACCGCGCAGATGTGCATAAATTCGTAGGCGAACAGCCGCCAGCCGGCTCAACCGATACCCTTGACCGCAACAATCCGGTTACTGTTGGTCCTTACATGAATGAACCGGATTATATCAATAATCGCTATCAGCAGTCTGTGGCCATGTACAATGCCGGTGAAGTGTTCGAAGAGATCGCTCAGGAATTTGCTGATCTGACCGGACGCCATTATGAGGTGATTGAGCAGTACCGGATGGGGGATGCCGATGTGGCTGTCTTCCTGATGAATTCCGCGTCCGAGATCATTAAGGATGTTGTGGATCAGTTGCGACTGCAGGGAGTCAAAGCCGGAGCGATTTCACCGAACATGATCCGTCCGTTCCCGCAGAAGCAGATCGCGGAAGCACTGAAGAATGTCAAAGCCATTACTGTTGGTGACCGTGCGGATTCCTTCGGCGGACACGGCGGCAACATGGTTAACGAAATCAAAGCAGCGCTGTTCACTTACGGGAATACAACGACTAAAGTCATCAGCCGGATTTACGGATTAGGCGGAAAGGACTTCTATGCTGAAGATGGCCATCATTTCTTCCAGCTGGCGTTGGATGCTGTTGTTGCTGACCGTGTTGAAGTACCGTTTGATTACTACGGCCACAATCCTGGTGAACCGGAAAAGGCACCGCAGCGCCTGCTTAAGCCGATGAATTTCGATTTGTTGAAGACGGGCCCCATTACTGTTACTAAAAATGAAGAAACCGGAAAGCTGGCCGTGAAGATTCCCCCGATCCGCAGTTTGATGAAGAAACCAAGACGCCTGGCTCCGGGTCACGGCACATGCCCGGGCTGCGGGATTTTCTCGGGTCTTGAGCTGTTCTTCAGGGGAATTGAAGGAGATATCGTTGCGCTGTACCATACAGGATGCGCAATGGTTACAACAACCGGCTATCCTTATTCGTCGCACAAGTCAACGTTCATCCATAACCTTTTCCAGAACGGTGCGGCTACGTTGTCCGGGGTGGTAGAAATGTTCTGGGAACGCAAACGCCGCGGAGAGCTGGATGGACTGGGCCTGAGGAATGACTTTACTTTCGTTATGGTAACAGGCGACGGAGGTATGGATATCGGGATGGGACCAGCCATTGGTGCTGCACTGCGCGGACATAAAATGATTATCATCGAGTATGATAATGAAGGTTATATGAACACTGGTGCACAGCAGTCTTATTCAACACCGCTCGGTCACCGGACTTCTACTTCAAGCATCGGCAAGACCCAGCAGGGTAAAGTTACCCAGCATAAAGATACTGCCCAGATCATGGCAGCCACTAATATTCCTTATGTATTCACCGGCTGTGAAGCCTACCCGCAGGATCTGCTCAAAAAAGCAGCTAAGGCCCAATGGTACGCGCAGAATGAAGGTCTGGTCTACGGCAAGATTCTGATTGCCTGCCCGTTGAATTGGATGACCGAAGACAAGGATGGGACGGATATTGTATCCTTGGCGGTGGAATCCTGCTTCTTCCCGCTGTATGAAGTGGAACAAGGCACAACGACCATTACGTACAATCCGGAGAACAAGGACAAACGTATTGAAGTCTCTGCCTGGCTGAAGACGATGGGTAAGACCCGCCATCTGCTCAAGCCTGAGAACGAACCGGCTCTGCGCAGCTTTGAGAGCGAAGTTCAGCGCCGCTGGAGTCGTCTCAAAGCGAAACACGAGCATTCTGAATTGTAAATATAGTTTTTTAAACATTACACTTATCGATATTTTGATTCGGAAGTGGATGATTTGCTCAAGGGAGTATATCTGAAGATCGAGAAGAGCGGATACAGCGGGAGATAGCGAAGGAGCTGGGGATCTCACGGAGTTATGTTTCGAGAGTGAATTTAAGAAACAAAGTCTGGGAATAGATTAATACCTGTGAGGACAGGGGATTCGTCGGTTTACGTTACTTTATTTATATAGTGTAGAAGTTAAAAATCATGATAAAAAAGCAACTTATCTGCGGATAAGTTGCTTTTTGGCGATACGTCATTCTTTAGCTAATTCGGCTCTTTTATTATTCAGAGCGGTTCTGCTCAATCATTAGATTGTACCTCTTCACAAGCAGCTTGTTGAAAAAATAAAAACATAACCCGTTAAGCAATCCTATTACGGTTGAACTGAATGCCGAGATTAGATATCCTTCATTTTCTACATTTGAAACAAGGTTAATGACAATAATTGAAAGAATTAGACTGAAAGCAAAACCTCCCAAGGAGAAATATAACAAATTGAGTAGAAAAACTCCTCTTCGCTTCTTAATCAAGCTTTCAATAAAATCATTTAAATAGATAATAAGTAAAATACCATAAACTAATAATAGGGCAATAAGCCCATAGAAACCAGCAGGTGGTGGCTTATCCGCAAGAGCAAAAAAGATGACAGTCCAAAAAAAGAAGAATGTGAAGAAATTTATCGTTTTAATTTTTTTTAACAGCTTCAGGTCCATAACATTGGTAAACCTCGCTTTTTAGTTTTTTAACAAGAGAACTGTTTATTCTATTATTACCTGTCTATTTTATCAAAACAACATAATTATTTCTGAAATAGATTCATTTTTTTATACATTTTCATGAATTTGCAAAATTAAGTGATGAATTAATTTCAGTTTATTCAAAACTTGTGTAAATATTGTAATTCTTTTCTGAAAAAAATGTAAATTTTTCAGAAAAAAATGGGAGTATAGTGTGATAGTACAAAAAACAGCTGACTGTATTTCTATTCTCCGCATCATTGGTTTTAGTATTCAGAGAGTATAGCTTTTCATTATTTTCAGGAAGGATTTGATTAATGATGAGTAAAAGTAATTTTTTTAGATTTGAGCGTAAAAATGATGATTTTCCGTTCTACAGTGAACTGCAATCCCCTACTCTAAATTTGAAAACCAGCCTAATATTTCTGATAGCTGTTGCTGCAGGTTTTGCATTGTTTCTTATTGGGTTTGGAGGTACTTATGGACATCCTTTTATAAATGTGATTTTCCCATTAGCAGCAGTTATCTTTGTTGCACGGAGTCAGTGGACATTACTTTTCAGAAAATTAGTTGCTAAAGATATTATATTAATTCTTGGGACGTACATTGTAAATCTTATTGTGACCTATGGTGTTGGTTTTATTATTACGAAATTATTTAATTTTAGTGCAAATCCAGTGAGTGAAGGATTCAATGGTAATTTTTCCGATACAATTACGACGTTCCTGACAATGCTCCCGATGCTTTTTGGAGAAGAATTAATAACGATCCTTCCATTCTTAGTCATTTTGTACTTAGGAGTAAAAAAACTTAAACTGAACAGAAAGTCTGCGATTATCTTAGCGTGGATTGTAGTATCCATTATTTTTGGCGCATACCATTTACCAACTTATAATTGGAATATTGCACAAGCCATTCTCGGTATCGGCATTGTACGGATTGTTCTGCTCTATCCATACATTAAGACTAAAAACATTTGGACATCGTTTATAGTGCATGTGCTAAATGACTGGACACTTTTTGGATTTGCCTTAATGGTTTCAATGCATCATTGATTAGCGAATTCCATGTAAAAATTGTAATCTTTTTCTGAAAATACTGTAAACCATCCGGGAAATGACGGGATTATAGTGTGATAGTAAGAAAATGACTAAAAGGGGATCTTCAAAATGGAAACTCAAGTTAAAAAATTCACAACTAAAAAGCGGATGTCCGTACTTCTATTGTCAGCAGCACTGGCTGCAGTTGGCACAGCGGCGGCTTTACCCGTGTCTGTCGGATCAGTTCATGCTGCAGCCACTACTGCAACAATAACCTCCAGGGTGAATGTCCAGGTTAAAGGTAAAGCAATCGGGACTCAGGCTTTCCTAAGCCCATTAGGTAATACACTCATTCCGCTTAAAGACGCAGCGCAAGCATTAGGCGCAGCTGTTAAATACGATAACAAAAATCATAGTGTAGAGCTTACCCTGGGAGAGAATACTGTAAATTATTCATTGGATATCGACAGTGCACTTGTAAAGTTAAATGGAAGCGGTCTGGGACAAAGATACGAAGCTCAGGTAATCGGAGGAACTTCTTTTGTTGCAGTGCAAGCCTTGGTTGAACCTTTCGGATATTTGGCCCAATGGAACGGACAAACCCGTACTGTCAATATCACGAATGCAGGAATGAATGAACTGACTATAACTGCCGGTAAACTCCAGTCTTCTAATTCCCATAAGGATGTAACCATCAATATCGTATATCCAGTTGTATCGCAGCTTGCGAATCAAAATGCCGAAGCGGTAATTAATAAAGCGGTGAAAGCTCAGGCACAGAAGTTTCTAGATGCCTCGGAAAAACAACTGGCTAAGTCTGGTGCTCCAGCGGAAGGAGCGACATACGATTTCGAACTGGCCTACAAGGTGACTTACAATCAAAATGGAGTGATTAGCTTCCTGCTTACCAATTATCAATACCTCGGCGGAGCTCATGGAGGCGGCTCACAAACAGGTCTTACTTACTCTCTGCAGGATGGTACGACAATCAAGCTGGGAGATTTGCTGAAATCCAACAGCAATTACAGTCAGGTTATTAAGAAATCACTTCAAGAACAAGTCCAAAAAGGTACTGAGTCTTCTATCTACTCTATTGACCTGTTCAATAAGTTAACTAAAGATGCTAATGCATACCTGGATAACTTCTACTTGACTAATGCAGGATTCACTGTGTTTTTTGTTCCAGGTGATATAGCAGAAAGTGTTGTAGGCAGTCCTGAATTCAAATTCACATGGGCTCAGTTCCTTTCGAATAATGCGGATCCGTTCGCTGCTTATTAGGTCGTTTTTTGACTTCAATCGTTTTTTTTCATCGTTACTTTATCACAAAAGAGTTTTTTTAAAAGCAACTTGCCAACTGGGAAGTTGCTTTTTTTGTTGAGTTAAGTAGGGGGGGACTAAATGATTGCCTAGCATTCAAAATTGACCATGTACCGGAAACTTGCGGAGCCGCGACCACTCCTGCTGCAGTTTTTTAATAGGAATGAAAATGAGAGGGGGCTATTCCGGGGAGATTTATATAAATTCAAAGATAAAATCCTATATGAGATAGAAACAATCCTTTTTACGGTAGTTGCTAGCCAACATGTCTTATAGACTAGTTAATGCAAGGAGTCCCGTATAATTTTTGAACGACGACTTTGCATATTCAGTCAAAAGAAGGAGAGAAAATTCATATTATGAACACAGTAACACAGATAAAAAACAGCAAAGACAAGCAGACGCATTTTATTCTCAACGGTAATCTTTGGAATATTATGGTCCAGTTATCATGGCCCGCTATCATCGCAATGGTCCTCTATGGCTTAAATGCGGTTATTGCCGCTGTATTTGTGGGAAGATTTGTCGGAGAGGAAGCACTGGCTGGGGTATCGGTAGCTTATCCTTTAACCCAGATCAGCTTGGGACTGGGCTCCTTGATTGGGGTGGGTGCCGGTTCTGCTTTAAGTTTAGCCCTCGGCAGGCAGGACAAAGAAATGCAGAAGCGTTTGATGGGGAATGTTAATTATCTGTCCATCCTTGTAACGCTTATCTATATGGTATTGGGTTTGCTTTTCTCTACACAGCTGGTGCGAATCATGGGAGGAGAAGGGGAAACTCTGGCTCTTGGAGACAGCTATTTTAGAATTACGGTGATTGGTTCATTTTTCTGGATTTATGGACTGGCTGCCAACATGATTGTACGTGCCGAAGGGAAAATGAAATCGGCAGCCGTGGTAATGGGCATTGGACTGGCAGTTGATGTATTGTCCAATTATATTCTGGTAGCCTGGCTGGATTTTGGAGTAGAGGGAGCTGCCTGGGCTACAAATATCGGGATGCTGGTCTACACCTTGCTGGGATGGATTTATTTTGGCAAAGGATTTGCCTCATTCCGAACGAATGTCTTTGCAATCTATCGGGATGCTGCCACAATCAAATCCATAATTGGTCTGGGAATGTCCTCTTTCATTATGAACTTTATGAATCTGGTACAGGCTGTTGTAGTATTTAATGCACTGTCGAGATATGGGACTACAGCAGATATTGCATTTTATGGAGTGGTTTTTCGTGTATTCACCTTCCTGTTGACGCCGATATTCGGATTAATGCGCGCCTTGCAGCCAGTCATCGGCATAAATTTTGGAGCAGAACAGTATGAGCGCGCCATCAAAGCCTATAAAATATTCACACTCGTTTCTATGCTGCTGACTTTGCCTTTCTGGATAATTTCCATGATCTCGCCGGCTTCCATTCTGGGGCTGATGCTGCCGGATCAAATCTTTAAGACCAGCGAAATGTTATATTTCCGGTTGAACATGGCGGTTCTGCCGTTATTGTCGCTCATTTTTATGGCCATGACCTTTTTCCCTGCGATTAATAAAGGGAAGCCGGCAGCCGTTATCGGCATCACCAGACAACTTGTTTTTTATGTGCCAGTGATGCTTGTTTTGCCAAGATGGTTAGGCGTCTCCGGAGTATATTGGGGTTCGCTTGTAATTGATTCTGTGGTTGTAGTGTGGACGGTAATCCTGGTAACTAAGGAATTCACCCGGCTCAGAGCTAAGTCCAAGCTAGCCAGGACTTACAATATGTGAAGGCAAGATGCTGGAACTTCTGCTTTGCCTGGATGGCCGATTTAATAGATATACCCTAAAAGAGCCTTGGAATTATAAAGGCTCTTTTTTGTGCTACTGGTTGACATAATAAACAAAAAGAAAGTATGATATTTTAAATCGTAATAATTACGAATAAATACAATGTGGAAGATGAATTGATTTGTGGATAACGAATGGTCACAAGCGGACTCTATCGTTCCTCACGAGGACTTCGAACGGCAATTAGAGCAGGTTGAACTGGATTCAGAAAGGATCTTTTGGATTTCTTGAAAATAACCATTTTAAAGGAGCTTCAATAAATAATGAATAAAAGCAGCACCAATCAACGTCTACCCAGAGCAAAAGGGATTGATATGGGTACCTATTATACACCCAAAGAATGTGCCAAAAAGGTTAGACATCTGATCCTACCCGATATGAATCGAAAGATTGTCGAAGAATTCATCACAATCTTAGGTATGAGGGAAAGATTTGAAGAGCATCGAGTTCCAATTCCCAATAAAGTGGTTATGTATGGTCCACCGGGCACAGGG
This sequence comes from Paenibacillus sp. FSL H8-0315, assembly GCF_038005365.1. Lineage (NCBI taxonomy): Bacteria > Bacillati > Bacillota > Bacilli > Caryophanales > Paenibacillaceae > Paenibacillus > Paenibacillus sp. FSL H8-0315. The sequence continues at coordinate 4,933,797 of NZ_JBBOTA010000001.1, forward strand.
AAAACACTGACGGCATTTTATATGGCTCAAATGCTGGAGCTTCCACTTATCCTAGTTCGACTTGATGCAATTATTCACAGTCATTTGGGCGAGACTGGAAGTAATATCCGGAAAATATTTGAGTATGCCAAAGCATCTCCTTGTGTTCTTTTCCTGGATGAGTTTGATGCCATTGCAAGAACACGGGAGAGTAATGACGAGGTTAAAGAAATGGCTCGTGCGGTGAATACACTGCTGCAATGTCTCGATGATTTTGGTGACAATAGCATTTTTGTAGCAGCGACGAACCTAGAAAATGAACTGGATAGAGCTATTTGGAGAAGGTTTGATACAAAAATGATTTATGCTAACCCGGATGAATCAAGTAGGCGTCAATATGTCGAACTGTTAATTAATGACTTTGAAAGTGAAGCTGGGCTGCTGGAGGAAACATGCGAACGTCTTTCCGGTTGCAGTTTTGCTGATATTGAACAAATTGTCCTGAAAGCGAAACGTAAGGCGATCATAGAGCATTGTCTGCTAAAAAGTGAGCATATTGTTCTTTCTTATGAAGAATACAATCCTTCCTTGAACTAATTGTGGGATTATAAATACAGGAAATTGTAATTGGAACAATTCAACGAAAAAAAAGAACCCCAGCGACGGAATTTTTAATCGCTTGGGTTCTTTTTAAATTCATCAACTGATATTAGGTGTAGATTCTCTTAGGATGAGTTTGGTATAAATATGAGAAACCTGATAGGGTTGCTTCGGATCATGAATTCGGGAAAGTAGCATTTCAGCTGCTTTGACACCCATCTGATTACTATAAATATGAACAGTGGTGAGATGGGGTTCTACAATGCTTGATTCAGGACCATTATCAAAACCACAAATGACGAGGTCATTAGGAATGGAAAGCATATTTTTGAGTGACTTCATAAAGGTAACCGCAATATAATCGTTAGCACACACGAAAGCAGAAGGAAGCTGATTGATTTGGCTTAGCTTAGCATCTGCCCACTCCGGACTCGAAAAAAATAGTCTATCGTCATCGAGAATACATTGTGAGAGATCAAGCTGAATCCCAGATTCTATCAATGCGCGATTAAAGCCCACCCATCTTTCGTTAAAACTCCTACAGTGATTATAGTCTCCGATGAATCCCAGTGATGTGTAACCGCCATCAATTAACTTTTTTGTAAGTTGATATGTGCTGTGTTCATTTTCCATGAGAAGTACATCTGCTTGGAATTCAGGGTAGCAGATATCGGCAGAGCAGTCGATGAAAATAGTTGGAATGCCTAGACTTGTAATCAGCTTACTATATTCGGAATTGAACAACTCAATACAAATAATTCCGTCTACATTGGCGACATCAAAATTATTTGGAAGAGACAAGGACTCCTGATCAATGTCTCTTATAATGTGCATGGATAAATTATATCCTTCCGCGCTGATTCGTTTCTCCATGCCACTGATCAGTTTCGATCCAAAGTGGGAAGTGTTAGGTAAGTTTTCTGTTAATAAAGCGATGTTTCCAGAGTTTCTTGGTTGAACACTCTCGGTGTCCATAAAAGCAAATTGTTTATATTTTAACTCTATCGCTTTCTTTATAACCTTGTTTCTGGTTTCATCAGGTATACCATTCGTTCCATTTAAGGCTTTGGAAGCTGTATTTCTGGAGATTCCTAAAGCATCCGCGATGTCTTGTATGGTTACTTTTTCCCTGGCCATCTATGTAATTCACCTCTATATTCTTGTTCTTAACCTTCGCCACAAATAGTGTACTGTTTGGCATGATTCCAACTCTCTTTAATGTATATTAGTTTACTCAAAATAGCAATATGATATTTACAAATGCACAATTTAGTTTACATTTTATCAGCGGATAAATGTGCAAAAAAGGTATTGTTATTTTCATCTTCATGAGAATATGTTGACTTTAAAGTATATAATCCTATTTAAATTGGCTGTATTTGTAATTTTGTAAAATTTAAAGCGTCATTTATGAACAAAATATTTTGTCAAATGCACATAAATATTTTTACAAAATGTATTGACGAACGATTAAGTGTTTGGTAAATTGTAAAAGCAGCAGGACATAAGCCAATTGAAAGCCCTTACTGCATCAAGATATAAACATTGATAAGAACGGAGGTAAAGGCATTGCAAAACCTAATAGAAGCTGAACACAGAACAATGGTGACCAAACATAAGAGCTCCTTACTAGACTATCTAAAGAAATACTACTTTCTTTATATTTTGCTCGCACCAGCTGTGATCCTGACCCTGATTTTTAAATACGGTCCTATGTATGGTGCGATTATCGCCTTTAAAGATTTCAGCCCAATCAAAGGGATTATGGGGAGTGAATGGGTAGGCTTGTACAACTTCGAGAAATTCCTGTCATCCCCCAACTTCGAAGTTATCTTTATGAATACGCTTAAATTAAGTTTCTTCGGATTAATTCTGAGTTTTCCAATTCCAATCCTGCTTGCGTTGATGTTAAATCAAATTCGCCGTGCAGGCGTCAAAAAGAACATTCAGTTGTTCTTGTATGCACCTAACTTTATTTCTGTTGTCGTTGTGGTCGGGATGTTGTTTATCTTCTTGTCCCCAACGGGACCGATTAACCAGTTTTTTACGTGGCTTACAGGTGAACCAATCATGTTCATGTCTCGTCCGGAGTACTTCCGTTCGATCTACATTCTGTCCGATATTTGGACCGGAGCCGGTTGGGCATCCATTATTTATGTAGCAGCGCTTGCTAATGTCGATCCTGAGTTACATAATGCAGCCAATCTTGACGGCGCTAATCTTCTACAAAGAATACGCCATATCGATTTGCCAACCATTCGTCCAATTATGGCTATTGTATTTATCCTTGCAGCTGGTGGGATTATGTCCATTGGCTTCGAAAAAGCCTATCTCATGCAAACGGCGATGAACTTGCCAACCTCAGAAATCATTCCGACTTACGTTTATAAAATTGGTTTGCAGTCGGGCGATTATGCCTATTCAGCCGCAGTAGGATTGTTTAACTCTATCATCAACATCGTCTTGCTCATCACCGTTAACTTTACCGTGAAGAAATTGAATGAGGGCGAAGGTCTTTACTAAGAAAGGAGCAACAAGCTATGCCCATTAAACATTCCGGATTAGATCGCTTTATCGTCGTGCTGAACGCGATCTTCCTGACACTGGCCGTACTTATCATTGTACTTCCTTTGATTTATGTAGTGATTGCATCTTTTATGGATCCATCAGTTCTGCTCAGTAAAGGATTATCATTCAACCTTTCGGACTGGTCATTAGAAGGGTATATAAAAATTCTTTCTAATCCGGCCATGATCCGAGGTTTTGGAAACTCTGTTTTATACTCTGTTTCATTTGCTATGCTTACCGTTCTCGTCTCAATCTGTGCAGGGTACGCACTGTCTGATGACAGGCTCAAAGGAAAAGGATTCTTCATGACCTTGTTTATTATCACCATGTTCTTTGGGGGTGGGCTTATACCTACATACCTGCTCGTTAAGAACCTTGGTCTGCTTGATACAGTCTGGGCGGTGATTATTCCAGGGGCAGTCAATGTATGGAACATCATTCTCTCTAGAACTTTCTTCAAAGGAGTACCGAATGAAATGAAGGAAGCCGCTAATGTAGACGGAGCTTCGGAGATGCGGATTTTCTTCAGTGTCGTATTACCGCTCTCCAAACCGATTGTTTTCGTGCTCGCTCTTTATGCTTTTGTGGGCCAGTGGAATTCCTACTTTGACGCCATGATCTATTTAGATAATCCGAATCTTCATCCACTGCAGCTCGTGTTGCGGTCCATCTTGATCCAGAATCAGGTAGATCCGGGCATGATCAGCGATCAACTCGCCATGGCGGAAATGAAACGATTGTCTGAAATCATCAAGTACGCTGCCATTGTTGTTTCCAGTTTGCCACTTATTGTTATGTATCCGTTCTTCCAGAAGTACTTTGAAAAAGGTGTTATGGTCGGTTCCCTTAAGTAGGAAACAGGCTGCACATAGATAAAGATTAATTCATTCATATCTAATTTGGAGGTCATACCCTATGAAAAGAATTAAGAAATCAAGAGTATCAACGAAAGTAGCTTCTGCATCTGTACTTGCTTCGTTTATGTTCCTTACTGCATGCGGTGGCGGAGGAGGAGGGGGAAGTGCAGCTAGTAAAGAACAGGACGCCAGCGGTAAAGTAACTTTGAACTTTATTACGCAAAGCTCTCCACTTGCACCCGTTGATCCAAATGAAAAACTGATTAATAAGCGTCTTGAAGAAAAGACGAATGTTCATATTAATTGGAAGAATTTCACGAAAGACGTATTTGTTGAAAAAAGAAACCTGGCTGTGGCAAGCGGCGATCTTCCTGATGCAATTTTTAATGCGGACTATAGCGACTATGAGCTGCTCAAGCTTGCTAAAGATGGTGCCATTATTCCGCTGAATGAGCTTATCGAGAACAATATGCCCAACTTCAAAAAGGTGCTGGAAGAAGCACCGGAATACAAGAGTATGATTACGGCACCAGACGGTAATATTTATGCCTTTCCGTGGATCGAAGAGCTGGGCAATGGCAAAGAAAGAATCCAGGCGGTAGACAGTATGCCTTGGATCAATGTGGAATGGCTTGAGAAGCTGGGCCTTGATATGCCTACAACAACAGAAGAATTAAAAGAAGTATTAATTGCCTTCAAGACAAAAGATCCAAATGGCAATGGTAAGGCTGACGAAATTCCTTTGTCCTTTATTAACAAGCCTGGAGCAGAAGATCTGGTTTTCCTATTTGCTTCATTCGGATTGGGGGAGAACCCCGACCACGCGGTTGTAAGCAATGATGGGAAGGTAATATTTACGGCGGCACAAGATGATTACAAAGAAGCCGTTTCTTTTATTAACGAGCTGTATAAAGAAGGACTCATTGATATTGAAGCCTATACACAGGACTGGAGTACTTACCTTGCAAAAGGGAAGGATCAGAGATACGGACTTTACTTCTCATGGGATAAAGCCAACATCACTGGAGCAAATGACATTTACGAGGTTATGCCTCCACTTGCTGGACCAGATGGTGAAGTTAACGTAACAAGAACGAACGCGCTTGGTTTGGGCAGAGGTAAGATGGTTGTTACTAGCGCCAATAAGAACTTAGAAACGACAGCGAAATGGGTTGATCAACTCTACGATCCGATTCAATCTGTACAGAACAACTGGGGAACGTATGGAGACGATAAACAGCAAAATATCTTCGAATTTGATAAAGAAAAAGAAATGCTGAAGCATTTGCCGCTGGAGGGTGCAGCTCCTGTAGAACTACGTGAGAAAACAAGTGTCGGTGGACCCTTAGCTATCCTTGATTCCTATTATGGCAAATACACAACCATGCCGGATGATGCCAAAGGCAGAATGGATATTATCAAGAACATCATGGCGCCTAAAATGAAAGCAGAAAACGTAATGCCGAGTGTATTCCATTCTATTCAAGAGCTTGATCGCCTTACGACAATTGAGACGGATCTGTTTGCCTACGTGCTTAGAATGCGTACTGAATGGTACCAAAATGGTAAAGTCGAAGCGCAGTGGGATGAATATTTGAAAGAATTGGACCGTCTGGGCCTGCAAGAATGGCTTGAAATTAAACAAGGCGGCTATGACAGAGCAAGCAAATAATAAACTATAAATAATATGCGGTAAAGACCGTGTTCGGGAGTAAAGGAGAAAACAATAATGTCTACGATTGCGAAACAAAATTACCGCGGAGTGTATCATTTTTCCCCTAAGGAAAAGTGGATGAATGATCCAAACGGAATGGTTTATTTTGAGGGTGAATATCATTTGTTCTTCCAGCACCATCCAGGTGGAATGACTATGGGCGCTATGCACTGGGGCCATGCGGTCAGCAAGGATCTGGTTACATGGGAGGAGCTGCCTATCGCTCTTGCTCCAGATGAGTTAGGTATGATTTTTTCCGGCAGTGCCGTAGTTGACTGGAATAATACGACTGGATTTTTTGAAGATAAACCAGGTCTAGTAGCGATTTTTACACACCATTTGGATATGCCGGAAGGCAAGCCAGCCATTCAGCGTCAAAGCTTGGCTTATAGTAAGGATAACGGAAGAACCTGGACGAAATATGATGGAAACCCGGTGCTTGAACATGATACATTCATTGATTTCCGTGACCCGAAAGTATTTTGGAATAAAGATACTAATCAATGGGTGATGATTGTAGCTTGTGGTCAAACGGTGTGTCTATATCATTCTCCTGATCTGATGAACTGGACATTTGCCAGTGAATTCGGAGAAGGAATCGGTTCTCATGACGGGGTATGGGAATGCCCGGACTTGTTCCCGCTGGCCATTGATGGCGATCCTTCGAACACGAAATGGGTGATGCTAGTGAGCATCGGTGCGGATCCCGCTTTTGTGGAAGGATCAAGAACACAGTATTTTACAGGGGATTTTGATGGAGAAGTGTTCACGCCAGATGAAGATTCGATAAAAGTCCGCTGGCTTGATTATGGAAGAGATAACTATGCAGGTGTAAGCTGGTCCGATATACCGGCGGAAGATGGAAGAAGGCTATTTATCGGCTGGATGAGCAACTGGATGTATGCTAACAAGACGCCAGCAGAAGAATTCCGTGGCGCGATGACAATTGCAAGAGAACTTCAGCTCGAATCAAGACAAGGGGGAACCTTTCTTGTGCAGAAGCCGGTCCAAGAGTTGGAATCAGCTCGTGTACAAGTCCTTTCCATAAAAAATGCAACGGTGCAAGAAATCAATACTCTTCTTAAAGAGATTCACTTGGAATCTTATGAGATTATAGCTGAGTTCGCTAGGGGTAAATCTGTAGGTTTCAAAGTAAGAATTGGTGCGGATGAACAAACAGTGATCGGTATCAACGGTGAGACAGAGGAACTTTATGTAGACCGGAAGGCTTCGGGCCAGCATGATTTCCATGAACATTTCGTAGGACATCATTCAGCCAAACTCGCAGCGCTTGATGAGTCAAATGATCTCCGTATTTATGTGGATCGCTCTTCCGTTGAGGCGTTTAGTAATAGAGGCCAGGCAGTGATTACGGATCTTATATTCCCTGGACTAGAATCTAAAGGTATTGCTGTGTTTGCAGAAAATGAGAATGACTTGCTGATTTCCCTGGATATCTATGAGCTTACTCTCTCTGCTGAGCAAGACAAGAATTAGTCACCGAGAGGAGTCTTGTATATGCGTATAGGAGCGATTGAAGCTGGCGGAACGAAGTTTATATGTGGCATCGGGAATGAAAATGGGATCATTGAAGATCAGATCAGTTTCCCGACAGAACATCCTGAGTTGACGTTGCCCAAAGTTATTCAATATTTTCAAGACAAACCAGTAGAAGCTATCGGAATTGGATCGTTTGGTCCAATCGATATACGCCCAGATAGCCCGACGTATGGTTACGTTACAACAACACCAAAACCAGGTTGGGGAAATTACGATATGCTGGGCACTTTGAAAAGAAACTTTTTGGTTCCCTTTGGCTGGGACACGGACGTCAATGCAGCGGCATTTGGTGAAGCCAAATGGGGCGCAGCCCAAGGGTTATCCAGCTGTTTGTACTATACAGTTGGCACAGGTGTTGGTGTGGGAGTGTATTCAGAAGGCAAACTTATTCATGGTCTTGTGCATCCTGAAGGGGGTCATGTTCTTACAAGACGCCATCCTGAAGATGAATTCCCAGGGGGATGTCCCTATCATGGGGACTGCCTAGAAGGGATGGCGGCAGGTCCTGCTATTGAAGCAAGGTGGGGGAAGAAGGGACATGAACTTCCTATAGATCACCTTGCATGGGAAATGGAAGCATTTTATATTGCGCAGTCGATTACGGGTGCTATATTGCTTAACTCTCCTCAGAAAATCATTCTGGGTGGTGGTGTTATGCAGCAGTCCCAATTGTTTCCACTTATTCGGCAGGCCGTGCTACAGAACCTGAACGGTTATGTCAGCTCAAGTACTATTTTGGAACACATAGATGAGTATATCGTTCCACCAGGACTAGGCCAACAGGCGGGATTATGTGGTGCTCTCGCTCTTGGACTCACAGCACTGGAAAGTTAGAGTTCTGCTCAATTGTAAAAGAATATAGAGAGGAGGTCAGTGCAATGAATTGGTCTCCTTCTTATTTTACAATAAAAGAAATGATTGATGATAGAAAAAGAGGGTGAAGAGGATGGTTAATAAGGGAAAAGTAATTTTATCCTTTCTCATGGCAACAGGATTTGTTATGACTTTGGCAGGCATATATGTAGCGAATCCCGGTACGGGTTGGGCTGCGCCCGCTGATCAGGAGGTAAGTAAACAAGCTAAGGAGGGGCTTTCTATTTTTGAAAGCGTAACCAAAACAAACACAAACTTGACAGGTTGGCAAATAAAAGGAAAAGGTAAGTTGGCGGATACTGTGGAAGGGATTTTACTGACTTCCGATCCACAAGAAAATGTAATGGCAATCTCCGAAACGGTGTCAGAGGATTTTATCTATGAAGCTGATGTCATGATCAAGGATATGCAAGCGGACGCGACCTTATTGTTCCGTTCTAATGAAGATGGCTGGGGTTCCTACATGCTCCAAATTGTTCCGAATGCAGGTATGATCCGCTTACGAGACGCAAGTGATGGTGAAGGGAAATTAAAAGAGGAGCGGAAGGTTACTGTTAAGGCAGAAGAGATCTATCATCTCAAGGTGAAAGCAGAGGGTTCATCACTGAAAGTATATTGGGACAATGAATATAAACCTGTGATTGAGGTTCAGGATGATGCGTATCGTACTGGTAAGCTGGGACTCAATGTATGGAATGGTTCTGTTTTGTTCCAAAATATTATCGTAAGCGACCTGAAAGGGAATTTGGGTGCTGTGGTTACAAATAAAGGACAATGGCAGCCTAATATCAACGGCAAGAAAGGAATGGCAGTAAAGCAGATGAAGTCACAGCAAATTTATAACAAACAAGCTGCTGATTTTGTATATGAAGGAAATCTATCTCTTCGTCCTGATTCTGTTGCAGCGCTCGCCTTTCGTTCATCGGCTGATGGAACAAAGGGATATGAAGCAGCCCTTACGAAGGAAGGAAATCAGGTTCGTGTAAGTCTGACGAAAGCTAACGGAACAACGATTGCAAGTTCACAGCATACCTATCCAAGTCAGGCCGGAGCAAAACATCATGTAGAGATAAAGGCGAAGGGAAACAGAATTCAGGTCTTTCTAGACGGATACACCCCGGCCGCAATCGATCTAACAGATGAAACCTATACCGATGGATATGCAGGAATCGTTGTTAAACAGGGAACAGCTTACTTCCAGGATACCTATGTGACGGATGCCAGCAATTATTATAGTGAAAAATATCGTCCTCAATACCACTATACGCCAATTCGTGGTTCTGCCAGTGATCCGAACGGACTTGTCTACTTCGAAGGTGAATATCATCTATTCCATCAGGACGGAGGCACTTGGGCACATTCTGTCAGTAAGGATATGCTGAACTGGAAGCGGCTTCCGATTGCGCTGCCGTGGAATGATCATGGGCATGTCTGGTCTGGATCAGCTGTGGCAGATTTGACGAATGCATCAGGTTTGTTCGGGGATTCAGGAGGTAAAGGTCTAATTGCCTACTACACTTCCTATAATCCCGATGGCCCGAATGGGAATCAGCGTATCGGTCTTGCATACAGCAAGGACCAAGGTCGTACTTGGGAATATTCCAAGACGCGTCCAATGGTTATCGGAAATCCAGGCGATAATGGAGGGGAGCCGGGAGGCTGGGATTTCCGTGATCCGAAAGTGATTCGTGATAACGACAATAACAGGTGGGTAATGGTTGTATCCGGTGGAGACCATATTCGTTTCTTTACTTCAATGAATCTACTTGATTGGACCCTAACAGATAGTTGGGGATACGGGGAATATGTTCGCGGCGGTGTATGGGAATGTCCGGATTTGCTTCAGCTTTCGGTAGACGGAACATCACAGAAGAAATGGGTTCTGATGATTAGTACAGGAGCGAATTCAAAAACACGCGGATCAGATGCTGAATATTTTGTGGGTCATTTAACAGCGGAAGGTAAATTCGTTAATGATAATCCGGCAGGGAAAGTTTTGCGAACAGATTTTGGAAAAGAATTCTACGCTTCAATGTCTTTTTCGAACATGCCAGATCATCGCAGTGTAATGATGGTGTGGATGACAAACTGGGACTATCCGTTTGCTTTTCCAACAACCCATTGGAAAGGCGTACTGTCAATCCCAAGAGAAGTCTCATTAGTAACGACAAAAGATGGGATTCAGCTCACACAAAGTCCGATCAAGGAGTTGGAAACGCTACGTAGTCAGCTGTTTTCTACTGCTAACAAAGAGGTGAGTCCTTCTTCTCAGAATTTATTGAAAGGGGTTACCTCTGGTGCATACGAAATTGAAGCTGAAGTAGAAATTCCAGCAGGTAGTCAGGTTAGTGAATTTGGCTTTAACGTTCGTGTAGGGGGAAGTCAAAAAACGGTTGTTGGATATAAACCTGGTGAGGGTCGGATTTTCGTGAATCGGTCTGCATCTGGTTTGACGGATTTTTCGAGTCTATTTAGTACAAGACATGAAGCGGCAATGCAAACGGAGAACAAGCGAGTTAAGATGCGTATCCTTGTAGATGAGTCTTCTATTGAGGTTTTTGGCAACAACGGTAAAGTTGTTTTCTCTGACGTCATTTTTCCGGATCCAGCCAGCAGAGCTTTGAGTTTTTACACCAAAGGAGGCAACGTAAAAGTCGTATCTCTGAAGGTGAATCAGTTAGGCTCTGTATGGAATCAGGAGACGGGCTCAGCTACCAAGATAATGATGGATACAAGTGATCGCGAACTGAGCAAGGGGCAAAGCGACATACTTTTGGCGATGGTAGAGAATGGTACCGGTAATGGGGCACAGCCGCTTAAATGGAATTCCAGTAACAAGGATGTTGTTGAACTAAACGTGGTGGATAAATCCCAGGCAACCCTTGTAGCTAAAAAAGAAGGCGAGTCTATCATTACCGTCTCTACTCCAAATGGGAAGACATCGGCTAGCTTATTAGTTAAGGTATCTGGGGGTGAATTTCATACGAACTTAAGTGGGTGGACTAAAGATCTATCTGCAGCCTCCTGGGTCATTGGTGAAAATGGGATTCGTGGAAATTACTGGAGTGACGCGAATTATATCGCAGAGAAGCAGGCAGCAGATTTTACTTATGAAGCAGAGATGATGTTAGGGAAATCCGGAGGAGCAGGCTCTATGTTGTTCCGTGCCAGCGAAGATGGACGCAGCGGATACTACTTAAATCTGGATCCGAATATGAAGTCCATCCGTCTGTTTTATAAAATCGACGGCCGTATTGAAGAGCGTCAGATTCTAGTAAAAGTTCCGACGTTCATTCAGCCGGGTCAAACCTACAAAGTGAAAATCGAAGCGAAGGGCCCGCATATCGTGGTTTATGTGGATGGGCAGAAAGTGATCGACCTCCAGGACGGCACATTTGCAGAAGGCCGCTTTGGACTACATGTATTTGGCGGATATGCTTCATATCAAAACGTTAACGTGAGCGGAGCAACACCGGCTAATTTGACCACTTCCAGTCTAGTAAATGCAGAACTACAGAAATCCCTTTATACAGCAAATCTCGCAAATGGTGAAGCTGTTACACTGAAGGATGCGAATGATTTTACGGATCAGAAGTGGGTATTCGTGCCGACGGGGGACGATGCAGGCTCCTATTCTATTCGTACAACAGCCGGTCAGGCGCTTGATCTAGACACAGGGCAAAATAAAATCCAGTTATACCCTTATCTCGGATATAACAATCAGCGTTGGATTTTTCACAAAAATGATGATGGTACCGTAAGTATTATTTCTGCTCATCATAAGAAAGCGCTGGAAGTATCAGCGGATGGGTCGACACTGTCCCTTAGCGAGCTTGATCCTACTCTTGATCGACAACAATGGGTAATTACCAATTAACCTGAGGATGATAGAAGTAATGGAAGGGGGAATAGCGTGTCTAAAAAGCAACTTGTCTGCGGATGAGTTGCTTTTTGTTTTGGCTGCATTTTATGTATTGACGGATATTGGAAATGTAAGTAGAATGTAAATTAGTTAAAACCTTAAAACTTTTGTAAAGAATTTTGGTGTTCTTGATAAAGGCAAAGCTGACATTCAGTGTGCAATTTTCAATCAGAACATAGAAATATCACGAAAGGTAAGGTTTTTTTATTTACCTAAAAAGTTTAATCGTTTAAACTTTCGGGTGACGGAGGTATGGAAGCTAAGATGAATATACATGATGTAGCCAAAAAGTCGGGACTCTCTGTAGTGACCGTATCCAGGGTGCTTAACAATTTACCCTCTGTACGGGAAGCTAATAGACAGAAAGTACTGAAAGCTATGGAGGAATTAAATTATCAACCCAATTCAGCAGCGCGGAGTCTTGTGAGAGGCAAAACGGGAGTCATCGGGATGTCGATTACCAACTTTAACGACTCTTTCTATGACCGGGTTATTCGCGTGGTAAACCGGAAGCTGGCGGCGCAAGGGTATTTTTTAGCCCTATCGATCGCCGAGAATGAGGATGAGGGCGATAATTTCCTGTTTCAGAAGGATCGCGTTGATGGAATTATCCTGTTGTCCCCACTTGAAGAAAAGGCATATGTAGAGGAACTGAAAAGAAAAAATATTCCGTTTGTATTGCTGGATAACCAGTTTCAGCATGAGGATGTGCCTAGCGTCGTGGTCGATAACTATCAAGGCGGGTATGAGGCTACAAAGCACTTGCTCGATCTTGGGCACACTCAAATCGCCTATATTGGCGGCCCTTCGGTATTTCTAAGTGTAGCGGAGCGTAAGCGCGGTTATGTCCAAGCGCTCGAGGATGCCGGGTTAACGCCATTCGGAACGGAATACTGCAGTTTTACAGTAAGCGGCGGCTATGAGGTGGCCAAGAGATGGATCCGCGAAGATAAGCTGCCGACAGCTTTTTTTTCCGGGGACGATTTTATTGCTCTTGGAATGGTTCAGGCTCTCCGGGAAGAGGGAATTCGAGTACCCCACGATATCTCAATTGTTGGATTTGATGATCAGCAGTTCGTAGGTGAATTTTACCCGCGGTTAACGACGGTCAGACAACCTGAGGCACAAATGGGCAATATAGGCGTTGATTTACTACTAAAAATGATCAATGGGGAGGTGATGCCGCCCGCTGTAACGAAGCTCGCTCCGCAGCTACTCATTCGTGAATCCACCGCATCTGTTAGATTACCTTGAATTTTAGGAGTGAAATCATCCGTGAAGTATTTTTTGGGAGTTGATGCAGGAGGCAGTAAAACCCACGCAATGATTGCAGATGAACAAGGGAAGGTCATCGGAGTTGGCAAGGGTGGGATCGGAAATCATCAAATAAACCGTGAGCAGGCGGTGAACAGTTTGCAGCAGGCCATATCGGAAGCAATTATGGCGTCAGGGCTGACCAAGGATCAGCTGGATTACTCCTGGTTCGGCTTAGCGGGAGCGGACAGAGAGGCTGATTTCCGGATTTTGCGACCGATCATCAGCAGCTTTGATCTTCCCCAAACTGAGATTTCCTGCGACACCTGGATTGCCTTGCGGTCAGGTACAGAGAAGAACTATGGGATCGTGCTGATTTGCGGATCAGGCGTGAACTGTAGTGGTAAAAATCCGTTGGGTGCTACATACCAATGTGGTGGATTCGGCTACCGGTTCGGGGATTATGGCGGTGGCTATGATTTAAGTATTGAGGTATTCCGTAGCGTCCTTCGGGCGGATGAGGGAAGAGAGAAGGAGACGGTCCTAACCGAACGCTTAACGGAATTGTTGGGCTATTCCAATGTTTCGGAGCTAAGAGAGGATTACCTGGATCATTTCAGAGACCTGCCTCCCCATATTGCTGAACTATTGTTTCAAGCGGCAGAGGAAGGGGACCAGGTTGCCACCGAGCTGCTGGTCAAGCAAGGGGATGAGCTGGGTTTGGCCGCGGCATCGGCCATCCAGCGCTTGGGCATGGAGGAGGACTTCTTCGACATCGTACTTGCAGGCAGCCTGCTGACAAAGGGAGACCGCTCAGGCATCATCCGGCGGGCCATTGAGAGAAGAGTGAAGTTGTCGGCTCCGAATGGCACTTTAAGGATTTTGACCCGGGAGCCGGTTGTAGGATCGGTCGTTCTGGCTATGGAAAGCAGCGGTATGCGTGTAGATCAGAAGGTTCTAGATAATCTATCACAGGGGAAAGTACTGAACACAATAGGCTAGTTTTTATAAGACCAAAATGAAAAAGATGAAGGAAGGGTCTATCATGGAGGAAACATTGAAGCTGGTTGTCATCGGAGCGGGATCATCGTATACGCCTGAGCTTATTGAAGGCATCATCCTGCATCACCAAGAGCTTCCCATTCGCGAAGTATGGCTGGTGGATATTGAGGAGGGAAGGGAGAAGCTGCATACGATTGCAGAACTGAGCAAACGCATGATTGCTGAGTCCGGACTGCCGATTACCGTGGTCCAGACGCTTGAGCGCAGGGAAGCCATTGCCGGAGCGGACTTTGTATGTACGCAAATCCGGGTAGGCATGCTGGAAGCGCGCAAATGGGATGAATTAATTCCGCTTCAATACAATGTCATCGGCCAGGAGACTACAGGTCCCGGAGGGATGATGAAAGGCCTACGGACTATCCCGGTCATTCTGGATATTTGCAAAGACATTGAGGAGCTGGCTCCGGATGCCTGGTTGCTGAATTTTACGAATCCGGCCGGTATGGTGACTGAAGCTGTTCACAAATACTCATCGGTAAAAAGCGTAGGCCTGTGCAACTCGCCGATCGGTTTTCAAAAGTGGCTCTCCGAGTTCTTCGGACTTCCTATGGAGAAAATCTACGCGGAGTTTGTCGGCATCAACCATCTGCACTGGGTATCCGATATCGTGATTGACGGTAAAAGCAAGCTGCAGGAGCTCATTGATTACCCGCAGAGCTACAAGGCGAGCAATGTGCCGTTTGATTCCTGGGACTACCGGTTTCTGAATGCTTTGAAAGCGATTCCCTCTTATTACCTGAGCTATTACTATATGACGGACGCGATGCTTGCGGAACAGAAGGAAGCAGCAGCAACGACTGGATCGCGCGCTGAGGTAGTGAAGAAGGTGGAGGAAGAGCTGTTTGAACTGTACCGGAACGTAGAGCTGAAGGAAAAGCCCAAGCAGTTGGAACAGCGCGGCGGAGCCTACTACTCGGAGGCGGCAGTGCTGCTGATGCGCTCCATTTATAATGATTCCCGCGATATCCAGACGTTGAATGTAAGGAATAACGGAATGATTGACTTCTTGCCGGACGATGCCTCTATTGAGGTGAACTGTATGGTAACCAAGCAAGGCCCGCTGCCGATTCCGCTGCGTATAATTCCTCAGCCCATCAAAGGCTTGCTGGCCGCGGTCAAGCAATACGAGTGCCTAACCATCGAGGCGGCTGTGTACGGAGACCGGGATATAGCCCTACAGGCTATGGTTCATCATCCGCTCGTGCCTTCGGTCACCGTAGCTGAACAACTGCTGGATGAAATGCTGGAGAAGAACAAATCGTTGTTGCCGTTGTTTCACTAGAATCGTCCAGAGGAGGAAAAGCGGATGAACACGGCCGAGAAACCGCGTAGATGGAAGAAATTTATCAGTCAATTGGATTTGCAGTCCATGGTTTGGCCGGGAATTATCTTTGTATTCATTTTTAGCTACATTCCGATGTATGGCGTGGTTATGGCATTCCAGCAATACGATATTTTTGGCGGCATTATGAAGAGCCCCTGGGTTGGATTTATGCATTTCAGAATGTTCTTCGAGGCGCCGGAGTTCTGGAATGTGATGCGAAATACCCTTGTGATTAGCTTGCTTAAATTGATTATCTCTTTTCCTGCCCCGATTCTTCTTGCACTGATGCTGAATGAAATCGGGAATATGGGCTTTAAACGGATTATCCAGACCGTCAGCTATTTACCTTATTTCCTGTCCTGGGTTATTGTATCCGGTTTTGTATTTTCGCTGTTATCCGTTGATAACGGAACGGTGAACTATTTGCTGGAGCGATTCAATTTGGTAGGGGAGCCAGTTAACTTCCTGGCGTTACCCAAATACTTTTGGTCGATTCTAGTAAGCGTAAATGTATGGAAAGAGGTCGGATTCGGGAGCATTGTCTACCTGGCCGCGATTGCAGGTATTGATCCAACCCTATATGAGGCCGCTTCTATAGATGGAGCAAGCCGGTTTAAGCAAATTCACTTGATTACACTCCCCAGCATTACCCCCATTATCATTATCTTTATGATTCTTGCCATCGGCAGTCTGCTCAGTGCGGGCTTCGAGGACATTTTGCTGCTGGCAACCAATCCAATTCTGCGACCCTACTCCGATGTTATCGACACCTATGTGTACCGTGTTGGGATTTTAAATGCCAGATTCTCTTATGCGACAGCTGTAGGGCTATTCAAGGCGGTGATCAGTGTCATTCTGCTAGTGACGGCCAACAAAATCGCTCGCCGGGCAGATGTTAGTCTCTGGTAGTACTACTACTCATAGCGAATGCTTCCGATGCTCCATAAACCTTTTAGGAGGAGTGAACAATGAGACTAAGCCTAGGCGACAAAATCATGCAGCGGAGTATTTATACCCTTTTGACGCTGCTGGCGTTACTCATGCTATACCCGTTTTGGAATGCGTTGGTCATTTCCTTTAATCTAGGGAGCGATACGGCGCTCGGCGGTGTAACCTTGTTACCGAGAGCTTTTACCCTGGAAAATTATTATATTGTGTTTCAGGATCAACGCCTGCTGAATTCTTTTCTGATCACCATTCTTAGAACGTTAAGCGGCACGGCATTGTCTGTCTTTTTCACGGCACTGTTAGCCTACGGAATGTCCAAGAAGACATTGCTTTTTCGAAAACAATATATGGTGTTCTTCATGATTACGATGTTCTTCAGTGGAGGGCTCATCCCTAGTTATTTACTAGTTCGCTCTTTGGGTATGCTGGACACCTTTTGGGTGCTGATTATCCCCGGCATCATCAGTGTCTGGAACATGATTGTCATCCGCACCTTCTTCCATGCTCTGCCGGATGGTTTGGAGGAATCTGCCAAAATCGACGGCAGCAGCAACTACGGCATTTTTTTCCGAATCGTCATTCCGGTCTCCGGCCCGGTGCTGGCCACGATTGCCTTATTCACCGCAGTAGGTTATTGGAATGACTGGTTTACGGGAGCGATCTATATTACAAAGGATCACTTGCTCCCTATACAGACCCTGCTGCGCCAGATTATGAACTCCAACATCATGACCCAAATTGGCTCATCGAATGCTATCGCGCTGGATCATATGAACCGGAATCGGACGATTACCACGAAGTCACTGACTATGGCTACGATGATGATCGCTACCATTCCAATTATCCTGACGTATCCTTTTCTCCAAAAGTACTTTGTTAAGGGCGTAATGATTGGTTCGATGAAAGAATAGCAGTCTCCATATTATGTAGAAAGAAGGGAAAAGATGCGCAATCGTATGAAATGGGTATCTCTTTTGCTGACTTCACTGGTGCTTCTTCTGGCTGCCTGTAGCGGAGGAGGAAATTCTAACACTTCACCAAACACAAGCGAGAAAAATCTGAATACTGAGGCCGCCACAGATGACGGCAGCGGGATCAAGCCCGTCACCTTCAGCTTCTATGGAAACTATGACTGGCTTACGACATCACCCTGGGGGGATAATGAGGCGACAAAATGGATTCAGGAGAACCGTAAGGTTACTGTTGAACCCATACAATCCGGAGGAGCGGCCGGAGAAAAGCTCAACACGATGATCGTCGGCGGTGATTTACCGGATGTCATTTTTACTGACCGGGGATCCTCAGTGGAGCGGCTGGTGCAGGCAGGACAACTCGTTGCGCTGGATGATTACTATGAGAAGTATCCGAACTTCAAGAAATATGTGAAGGAATCCACCCTGAATTTGCTCCGTTCAGAAGACGGGAAAATCTATCAAATCCCGAACTGGTATACATCCGGGCAATTCGGCAACGGCGGATGGATGGTGAATAAAGATATTTATAACGAACTCGGCAGACCGGTGCTGGAGACCTTTGATGATTTGTATCAATATTTGCTTAAGGTGCAAGAAAAGTATCCGGATGTAGTACCTCTGGAGGTTGGGGAGAAGGGGGCAGGTCTGGAAATTATGTATGGTGGTTTTAAGGAGAACTCCACCAGTAAGTTTATTTCACTCATGGGATATCCGGATGGCGACAAGCTGTCATCTATCTTGGACGATCCCGCTTACGAGGAGATGGTACTTTATATTAATAAGCTGTATCGTGAACGGCTGATTACGCAGGATGCACTGCAGCAAACCCAGGATGCGGTCAAAGAAAAGGTCAATACCAACCGGGTAGCAGTCATGGTCGAATCCAATATCACTACGTATGGAGCCGAGGGACACCGGGCACTGACAGCGAATAATCCGGACAGCGGTTATGAGATTATATGGCCGATTCATAAATCCGGACTAGACAAAACACGAGTGTTTGTAAGCGGCTTTGAGACGCTGGGTTGGAACGTTAATGTCATTACGAAAAAGGCCAAGGATCCAGAGGCCATCTTCGCTTATTTTGACTGGATTACGGGTCCGGAGGGGCAGAAGGTGCTTTTCTTCGGTCCTAAAGGCTTGTACTGGGATGAAGAGGATGCGGACGGAGCTCCAATCCCGAACGAGAAATACAAGACGACTCCTGCTAACGAGCGTACGGAAACGATGCGGAAATTCGAGGACTTTAACTGGGCGGGAAATACGACCTTTATTGATACGGCGAAAATGAGCCTCGAGGCGCTGCTTTCCGCGAACCAGAAATCCTGGGAGACCGTGGCGCAGTCCACGGTGACCTGGAAAACCGCGTTGGATATCACAGAGTTTGTAAATACCGATCCGATTCCGGATACGGAGATCGGCATCATCGCACAGAATATCGGGGATATTTATACCCTTGCTTACGCCCAGATGGTTCAGGCGAAGTCGGATGAAGCGGTGCTGTCGGCGCTAAAGACAGCTAAAAAGAACACCGAAAAAGCGGGGCTTGCTAAGCTGCTTGAATTCAGAACCGAAAAATGGCAGGAAAATGTTAAGAAAATCAACGCGACGAAATAAGACTATTTATAAAATCTTATAATTGTGGAGGCGAGATTATGGCATTTGCGTTGAGATCGAGGTTCATAGCACTGTTAAGCATCGTGTTGGTTTCTTCGATAGCCGGTGGTTCCGTTCCTGTTATGGCCGAAGAGGAGAGTAACCCCCCTTTCGAAACGGAAGTTATTGTACGGACCGTAAACCAGTTTAAGAACATGGCGGATGTCCAGAATTTCATCGCGCTCTCTACAAGCTATGGCGTTGATGTTATTAGCATGAACGTGAAGCAGGATGAAGATGATGAGGTTCCGTCTGGAAGTGTATTTTATCAGAGTGATATCGCACCAATTGCCCAAGGCTACCAGAATTTCGATGCCCTGCAGGCTGTCATTACGGCAGCCCATGCTGCAGGAATCAAGGTTCATGCCTGGATTCCGCAGTTCCATGATCAGCAGGCTTTCCTGGAGCACGATGAATGGCAGATGCAGGCGCTGGTTGACGGGGTTCAGACACCGTTTACAGGTTCTAACGGCAACGAATACTTCGTCAATCCGATTCACCATGAAGTGCAGGAGTATGAGCGTTCCATTATTCAGGAAGTAATCGAGAATTATGATGTGGATGGCGTTGTGCTGGATTGGATCCGCTTCGACAATTACAACATGGACGTCAGTGATTACACGGCCCTGAAGTATCAGGCGCAGTTCGGGTATTCACCGCTCAGCATTGACTTCGAGACAGATTCGCCTCAGCGTGAGCAGTGGAATGAATGGAGAACCGAACAAATCGGACAGTATGTGGGCGATATCCGTCAGGATATCACACAGTCCTCGAAGCCGGATGTGCAGCTCGGCGTGTATATTTTGCCGCCAGAATTCATTGAAGTTGGGCAGAATGTAGCCAAATTCAAGGATGATATCGACTTTGTTGCACCAATGGCGTACTTTGATGACTGGGAGTTCAACAGTGATTGGGTATACAGCACTTCCTACGGAATCCTGAAGGATACGAGCGACCGGATTAGCGGCAGTGACGTGGAAATTGTTGCGACGCTGGATAATGACTGGACAGATGATCAATATCAGGAGATTTACAAGGGAATCCGCGAGAATTATCCAGGTGTGAAGCGTCTGTCGTTCTTTGCTTACGGGGCCTGGCCAGAAGATGAGCTAGCCAATATCAAAGAACGTGAAACCTGGCCTACGCCAGGCTGGACGCCTCCGGTAGAACAAGACTATCCGGCTCAATTACCAGCAGGGTGGAAGGCGCGAAATATTGGTTCCATGCCGGGGAACGTTACCTACAATTCTTCCAATAAGCAATTTACACTCAGCAGCAGCTCTACGGATATCTGGGGAAATGGAGATCAACTGAATTATATATACCAATCCGTGCGGGGCGATGCGGAGATTATTGTTAAAGTGCAGTCCACTAGCCGATTGGACGGCTGGGCCAAGGCCGGCATTATGATTCGGGAGTCGCTGGGTCATAATTCGAAGCACGCAGATATGATGCTTACCCCCGAAAATGGGGCCACCTTCCAGTATCGTGCAGAGACTGCGGGCAATATGGTTGATCAGACTGCGGCTGCCTCGGCTCCAAGATGGCTAAAGCTGACCCGAAGTGGAAATACCTTCAAAGGGGCTATTTCGACGAACGGGAATAACTGGCAAACGGTCGGAACTGTTCAGATTCCGATGAACCGCAAGGTGTACATTGGCATAGCACTTAGCAATCCCGGGGATGACTCGAGGAATAAGGCTGTGTTTGGAAATGTGAAGATTACGGATTAAGCCTAATACAAGGGCACCGGTTCTTCTTTATCCGGGGGAGTTTTCGTTTATCAGGTTAACCAGAAATATTTGGTTGACCTTTTTTTGTTTCCGTTTAAGGTGATGGTGGGGGATATATCCAATTGAAATCTGAAATGAATTTAAAGCTGCTAAATCCGGTGGTATATTTAATGCAGCTAATTCTATAATATAGCTAATTCTATAATGCAGTTTAGCTTATTAATAATAGTCTTTGAGAATAACTTATACAGAATAGGAGAGATACGATGAGCGAGCGTATACCCTGCCAAACCTCAGGCTGCAAGGGAAGCATACTTCCTGCAACTGCTTTAAAGACGGGGGGAATCTGCATGCCCTGTCATCAAAGGAAGCTTGCGCTGGAGCAAAAGGCTTATATTGAACAAAATCGAAAAGACATTGATTTGTACGCAGGTGTGAATGATCCGGTTGAAATTCTTAAAATCATGCACAAACCGCGGAGATGGAGCCCGCTTGAACACGAAATCTCCTATCACAAAACCGCGCAAGAATTGTATCGTCAACTGACTGAAAGCGAAAGGGAGGGATTGGAATCCTACGCCATTGAATTGATGGAAGAAGATGATTTTGACCAGGCTGAGGCTATTTTACTGTCGCTTATATGTTTTTCAAGTGCGTTCATTGAACGGGGGCTGGAGGTTTTTTTTCACAAAGGGAAGTATTATCCCGGTATTCTCTATAAAGAAGCTGGTCAGGAGATCCGCGATATGATCATTCATCAGTTAGAGCATGACTCGGAAAACCGTAATCATTTGCTGCTTGCATTGGCCTGGATTGGCGATAAAGAGGTTGTACGGCAGTTCGAGACATGGCGGCAGCATCCGCCTCGATGGACATCGGAGTTAAATGTGGCTCCGGAAACCTATGCTCACGAAGCAGGATGGGAATTAGATCCCGACGGTGGGAAAAGGCTGCTCTTTTACCCCGAGAGTTATCATTTTGAAGTAAACAGGGACGGAAAAAATGGGCTGGATCGGGATCATACGGCGGTAGTGGCGCTGCAGGAGGGTGAGCATTCCTGCCCTTGGTGTGGCGGTAAATTGACAGTGCTGTTTGATTACGATTTGCAGAATCCACTGGTTCAATTTATGAAGCTTTCCGGCCAGCGGTTAAGGGTTGCAGCTTGCATGCATTGTAATTGTTATGGCACCGTGTTTATGAAAGCGGAGCTGGATGGCCAATATTCGTGGAGTGAATATAATACCGTTCCTGATTTTTTGCCTGCAAATGAAGACAGGGAAGAAATAGCATGGCATGCCATGCAGCTATCGGAACGGCAGATGGGAACCTATGAAAATTCGTATTGGATGCTTGAGGCGCCTGCGTCGCAGATTGGAGGACATCCGGCTTGGATTCAGGATGCGGAATATCCTGTGTGCCCTTGCTGTTCGACGACGATGAAGTTTATTGCCCAAATGGACATGGAACAGGCCGAGGACAGCGAGGGGATTTATTATGCATTTTTGTGTGAGGGTTGCCGGCAGGTAGCTGTGAATTACCAGCAGACTTAAAAGAGAAAAATGCTGCCTTAGACAACTAAGGACGGCATTTTTTTATTTTGTATAAACATGATGATCAAAGTACCTTGACTGTCACAGTAGTATGATATACAATGCGATTATGAGGTGATGAAATGAGTGAGAACAAAATCACATCCGATCTGCTGCGAGGGCATACCGATACGATGGTATTACGGCTCTTGTCCGAAGCCGATCGTTATGGATATGAAATCGTCAAATTGATTGCTGAGCGTTCCGGAGGCGAGTATGAATTAAAAGAAGCTACGATGTACTCCAGCGTCCGGCGGCTTGAGGCAGACGGTGACATTGAATGGTATTGGGGGGATGAGTCTCAGGGGGGACGACGGAAGTATTTTCGGATTACCGAGAAGGGGAAAGCTGTTTACGCCAATAACAAGACTAATTGGGAGTACGCAAAACGTGTGCTTGAAAACTTATTATAAGGAGACTTGATAATATGAATGAGAAATTAAACATGTATTTAAATGGCGTATTCGCACCCTATGACGGGATAAAAAGCGTTGCTGAATTAAAGAGTGACCTCCTTTCCGATTTGCAGGAGCGGTTCAGTGAACTCAAGGCTGAAGGCAAGGATGATGAAACGGCGTTTAAGATGACGATAGACAGCATCGGCGACATTGAACAGACGGTGCAGGAGGTTGCCAATCTCTCCCGTTCACTTGAGCGGCAGGTGGTGACGAGCTTTAGGGCGAGCAACTTATCGAAGAGTGATTTTGCAGGCGTTACCGCCCATAAAGGGGATTTTAAAGTGAGCGCGTTGCGGGGTTCCGATTTTACAGGCGCAGACTTGACCGGCAGTTCTTTCGCGGGCAGTGACGTTGGCGAGGCCAAGTTCGACAGCGCTAATCTGACCGACTGCAATCTGTCCGGCATTGAACTGGCAAATGCGAGCTTTCACAAATCTATTCTTGTTCGCACCAACTTTAGCTCATCAGGACTTACAGGGGCGAAATTTATCAGTGCAAGACTGACCGACGTCAAGCTGTGTACGACTGATCTCACGAAAACAATCTTTGAGAACTGTATCTTTGACGGTGTGGAATTTAAAACCTCTGATCTGCGGGGATTATGTTTTGACGGCCAGACCTTTATCGGGGTCAAGTTTGAAAAGTCGGCGCTGAACGATATTTCGTTTAGAGGTGCGACGTTAAAAAATGTGTCATTCCTCTCCGGGTTTTCGTTATCCAAGAAGTTTTATCGTGCAATCAAAACGATCAACTTTGACGGTGCAATGATGGATAAGTTGACCTTCGCTGCGCTCAAAGGCATGGAAGCTGATTTGACAAAGGTTACAGTCCTATAAGCCTGAGCTTCCGAAGTGAGTTTTGCGGGGAGAATTCCATGAAGATATGCTAACAAAACCTTGAGGAGGGAATGCAATGAACAAGTCCATTAAAGTGGTTGGGTTGGAAAAGTCCTACAGACAGCTTCAAGTTTTAAAGGGGGTGGATTTTGAAGTGGAGCAGGGCAGCGTTTTTGCTCTGCTGGGCTCCAATGGTGCAGGCAAGACCACCATTGTCAAAATCCTCACCACTTTGCTGAATCAAGATGGCGGGACTGCTGCAGTGAACGGATTTGATGTCGCCACAAAGCCTGATTATGTACGCCAGTCCATCAGCCTGACGGGTCAATTTGCTGCCGTGGATGAGATTCTGAGCGGCCGGGAAAATCTGATCATGATTGCGAGGCTCCGCCATGAGAAGCGTCCGCGTCAAGTTGCGGACGATCTGCTGGAACGCTTCACTTTGACCGCTGCCGCGGATCGCAAGGTATCCACTTATTCAGGCGGGATGCGCCGGAGATTAGATCTCGCGATGAGTCTTGTTGGAAAACCGCAGATTATTTTCCTCGACGAACCAACCACTGGACTTGATCCTGAGGCAAGGATGGATGTATGGAAGATGGTTAAGGAGCTTGCCGACGGCGGTACGACTGTCTTTTTGACGACGCAGTATTTGGAAGAGGCAGAGCAGCTTGCTGATCAAATCGCCATTCTACATGAAGGTAAAATTATTGCGAGCGGTACACTCGAAGAACTAAAAAAGCGTTTTCCGCCCGCAAAAGTTGAGTACATTGAAAAGCAGCCGACGCTGGAGGAAATATTCCTCGCAATCATCGGCAAAAAGGAGGGAAAGTAAATGGAAATGATTAAGAAGCACTTTTTCAGTGACATGAGTGTAATGCTCGGACGCTCTATGCGCCATATTCTCCGCAGTATGGATACCATCATCACGGTAACTATCATGCCAATTGCATTTATGCTGTTGTTTGTTTACGTGTTCGGTGGGGCCATCCAGGCGGGTACGGATAACTATGTGAATTATTTATTGCCCGGGATCATACTGATCGCTATTGCAAGTGGTGTAACTTATACGGCTTACCGCCTGTTTAATGATGTGCAAAAAGGGATTTTTCAGAGATTCCATTCTATGCCGATTGCACGTTCTACCCTGCTGTGGGGACATGTGCTGACCTCCCTGATATCCAATGCGATTTCAGTTAGCGTCATCATTCTTGTTGCATTGATTATGGGGTTTCGTTCATCGGCAGGAGTGCTCTCATGCCTGGCGGTTGCCGGCATCCTGATATTGTTTACGCTGACTCTAACTTGGGTCGCAGCAATTGCTGGACTATCCGCAAAATCGGTGGACGGCGCGACTGCTTTTTCCTACCCGATTATTTTCCTTCCTTTCATCAGCTCGGCCTTTGTGCCTACCGAATCGATGCCGCCAGTCGTTCGCGCCTTTGCTGAAAACCAACCCGTTACATCTATAGTAGAGGCGGTTCGCTCCCTCCTGATGGGGCAGCCTGTTGGCAATGATATTTGGGGAGCCATCATATGGTGCATAGCCATTCTAGTAGTTGCTTATTTAATAGCGATGCGGGTATACAAACATAAAGTAGTTTAATTGCAGATAACGTTATAGGGTTTAGAAGCGACTTGTCTGCGGATGGGTTGCTTTTTTTCATCTCTCTACGTATCGCTAAGCTGTATCCCTTTTTCTTTCACAAACTTCTCCAGAACCTTGAAATCCTCAGTAACCTTTTTAAAAGGTAAGGCTTCCAGTACCTGATCCCGGTAATCCTTTTTGGCGGCAATGGACAGGCGGGAATCGAGT
This sequence comes from Paenibacillus sp. FSL H8-0315, assembly GCF_038005365.1. Lineage (NCBI taxonomy): Bacteria > Bacillati > Bacillota > Bacilli > Caryophanales > Paenibacillaceae > Paenibacillus > Paenibacillus sp. FSL H8-0315. The sequence goes on from NZ_JBBOTA010000001.1 coordinate 4,959,520, forward strand.
ATGCTGAGTACACCCAGATCAGTTTCACTGCGGATCAGGCGCCCGGTTCCTTGTCTTAACCGAAGCAGCATGTCCGGTACAAAAACCTCTTTCAAGGGATTCTTTGCCATCGAAGTCTTATATTCATAGACAGGATCGGCAGGAACAGGGAAAGGCAGACGGAAAATGATTAACTGCGACAAATCGGAACCTTCGATATTCACACCTTCCCAGAATACACCGGTACTAAGTAGAACGCCTTTACTGCCCCGAAAGTCAGCGATCACCCCGTCCTGGGACGAACCTTCCCTTTGAACATGCAATGCCCATGCCAGCTTCTCAGAGTTTAATTTCTTATGAATATACTTCATATCCTCTTTAGCTGAAAAAAGAACCAATGTCCGCCCGTCTGTTAAATTACAGAGCCTCATCATTTCCTTGTATGCCGCTTCAAGATAATCTTCCCGCCGCTGATGGTTATAGTAGGGGATGTCCTTGGCAATATACAGCATGGTGTGGTTGTCATAATCAAACGGTGAAGCTTGGCGCTCCATATAATCTCCCCTGTAACCGAGGGACTCAGTGAGATAAGCGTATTGTTCCTCCAGCGTTTCTCCGTTTTGACACATCGTTGCTGACGTTAAAATAACAGAGGTTTTCCCGTTAAATAAGGTATATTTCAGAAACTGGCTTATCCCTTTAGGGCAGATACTAAGGGTACTCTCCCGCTGGGTATTGCTTGCCCAGATCAGATAGTTATCCTCTACTCCGGCGAGTACATCAAAGAGGTCGATAAGTCCGTTCATGGCTTCGAAAATATTGTCAATCTCCCGCTCATGCCGTGAAGTTAAGACGGAAAGGCTGAGATTAAAATCTTTTAAAACCTGAGCTGCTCGTCTTAAGGGGATTCCTGTGATCTGCGATATTTTTATACGGTCATTGTCCTGCTTGGCTGTTTGCAGTAAGTCTGCCTCTACTTGTTTAAAAATATGGCCAACGCATCTTTTTATAAATTTAAATTGCGGCATAAGCTCCGTATCGGCAGATTGTTTGAAGAGAATCTGTAAGGCGTCATCCAGAATACGGCAGGTTCCCCGGTTTGTAAATTCGAGCGTTCTTGCATCTCTAACCTTCGCTTCCAGATTATGAGCTTCATCAATTACGATCAGAGCCGGCCGTTCAGTGATTAACCCCTTCGTTCCTTCCTTTTTCTTAATTAAATCACGGATGAGCAGATCCTGGTTTACGATAATAAAATCCATGTCGCTCGCGTTGGCATTAATTTTAGCTCTCATTTCATAAAACGTACATGTACTTTTATAATGGCAACGTTCAAATTTGCAATCATTCACACAAACGTTAGACCATACTGCATCACTAACCCCGCCCTTAATATCCGCCCGCTCATCAATTTCATAATTCACAATCTGTTGAGCAAGCGCAGACAGAGGGGTGTTTGAATCATCCGCTTGGAACAGATCTGCTGCCCTATACCGGCAAGCATACTGCCCCATGCCTTTTCCAACTACCGAACGTACCCTTGTAAATCCGAGCCGACTTCCGATGAATCTCAGATCTTTATGTATTTGTTCTGAAAGTTGTATGGAGGATGTCGCAATAATAACCGGTTGCCTTGAGATTTGGTTAATAAGCAGGCTGGGAATGAGGTAGGCAAAGGACTTGCCGATGCCGACTCCAGCTTCAATCATCGCGTTACGACCATTAATATAGGCATCAGCGATATCTAGAGACATATCCTGCTGGCCGATCCGCTCTTTAAGTCCAATCCTGGGAAATTTATCATACATGCGAAAGATAGCATTGACTAAAGAGGGCTCGATGTCCTTCTTTAGCTCCTGCTTCTGTAATTTGTAGAGATCACTTAACCAGCTAATGACGACCGCCCCTTTTCAAAATCAATGATCTTCCTAATTATAGTTTTTTTGGTTTTTTGGTGAGGTTGTAATTATCTTCGATGCCACTCTAACAGTCAAGTCCAGAATATAATATGATGATTAAAACAAAGTGAATTACTGTGTTTTTGAAGCAGGAAAATATACACATATCTTGAATACAAACTACAAAGAAGGAGGATGACAATGTCATACAAAGAAAATGAATTGCGTTCGTCATTAATCTTAGCAGTTCCAATCATTTTAAACAGGCATTATCATTCCATGACTATGAAAAACATCGAATTCTCCTGGTTTGTAGAGACGCATAAGGAATTGTTAGATTCATCATTCAGTACGATATTAATGAGTATGGTAGAAGCCTTGTTTTTTGATTCTTTTGGTTACGATCAATACTTAAACCTGCTAGAAAAAGAGGGGGCTGAGCAAGGGGTTTATACTGCAGAAATATTCGGTGATCATTTTGATATTTTACTTGATATGAGCAAGGATTTAAATTTAACCGCTCAGAATATTATGTTTAAGATCATTGAAGAGTTTGTAGATGATTCCGCGATCCGATTGTTTTTTTATAATCGTTTAATGGAATGCAACTGGACCCGTTTTACTGGCTTTGCACAAGGTTATTTGTCTAATAAAAATCAACAGATTGACAATTTACATGAACAAAAAATTGCTGTTATGGGACAAATGGCAGCAGGAATGGCGCATGAAATAAGAAATCCGCTAGCTTCGATTAAAGGTTTTGCTCAGCTTGTAAATATCAGGCTAAATGAGCCGGAGATCAAAGCGGATGAATTGCGTGCATATCTGGATATCACCATCAAAGAGATTGATGCTCTGAATGGATTAGTAACGGATTTTCTAATACTGGCTCGAAAAGGTGACAGTACGAAAAATAACGGCGTAGTATTTAACGTTATGGAGGTTATACATAGAGTTAATAACATTGTGAATCAACTCATACTTAGTGATGATATTATACTTTCAGTAGAGTGCTCTTTAGAAAAAGTACTAACGTTTGGAAGCGCCTCTCAGCTAGAGCAGGTAATTCTTAATATTTTGAAAAATAGTATCGATTCCTTCACAGCTTTTAGAGGCAGAATAGATATTTCTGTTACCACAGCTGCTGAGACAAACGAAATTATTCTACTCTTTAAAGACAACGGAGAAGGAATTCCACAGGATAAATTAAAACGGATATTTGACCCTTTCTTTACTACCAAGCAAAAAGGAACAGGGATTGGATTATCGATTTGTAAACAATTAATTGAAATGTATGGGGGGCATATTAAGGTAGATTCAGAGGTTCAGGTTGGAACTAGCGTGAGGGTTATTTTGCCTTGGGTTTATGATTATCATATTTGAGATGCTGCTGCAGCTAATGAATGAAGGAGTGACTTGCCAACAGGGAAGTTGCTTTTTTTGTTATGGTTCTACAAAAAATCAGGATGTGCGTAAGATCACAAAGCAATTATTGGATACGTTTATACTCAATATATCAATTAAATTTGAAATATATATTACATAAGCAATTGGAGGCTACTGGCATGGATCAATTTACTTTTACAGATATGAAAAAAATAAAGAGAAAAAATTTAGGTAATGTCGTACCTTTAGAGCTTTTCAGAACGATTAGACTTATTGGTTTATATCAAGCGTTACCCATGAATGGTAAGGGTACAACGTTGACTATAGGAAGAAAAATTGGGGAAGAATTTGGTGTTACCTCGGTTAATGAACTATTCGAGTTATTCGAACAATTGAAGATAGGGATTCCTATAATAACCCATGAAGATGACAAGGGGATGACGATTGCAGTACACGATTGTTTCTGCGAAGGGTTACCTATTATGGAAGGGAAAATGGTTTGTGACCTGGAGGGGGCCATTATCGAAGGAGCACTTACTAAAATTCGTGGAAAGCGGGTTTCCGTCCGGGAAATAAAATGTAATGTTAATGGGGATGAATATTGCGAATATATCGTCAAATATTAAATTCATATATAAAAGCGAGTAAGCGACCTTTCAATTTTAAAAGGTCGTTTTTTTATGAAGAAGTTGTGATGTAATTAACATTCATTTAACATGGCTCTTATGCTGAAATGATATAACAGTTACAAATAGGTGAAAAGGTGGCTGTTAGATGAAACTTAGCAAAGAGGAAAAATCATGGATTTTATATGACTGCGGGAATTCAGCCTATTCGATGGCGGTTACAACTGCATTATTGCCTATTGTATTTGGCATGTTTTCAAATGTTAACAGCAGCATGGATTTAGGGTACTTTAACTCCATTGCTAGTATTCTTGTGGCTATCCTTAGTCCGATTTTAGGCACGATCGCAGATTACAAGGATAAGAAAAAGCGCTTTTTCTTATTTTTCTCTTTGATCGGTGTGCTGGCTACGGCTTCGTTGGCATTCGTTGCACCTGCGAGCGGGCAGTGGCAGTTATTGATTGTGTTTTACATCCTGTCTGTCATAGGTTTTGCCGGAGCCAATATTTTTTATGACTCTTTTCTTGTGGATATAACCACTGATGAAAGGATGGATAAGGTATCCACAAAAGGTTTTGCTTATGGATATATCGCCAGCGTCATTCCATTTGGCATCAGCCTGCTATTGATTCTGTTTATGGGGATGGATAAGTCGATCGGTTATCAGATTGGGTTTATCATTACTGCTCTTTGGTGGGGGCTGTTGACCATACCCATGATCAGAGATGTGAAGCAGAGATATTATATTGAGCCTGAACCAAGACCTGTAATCAACAGCTTTAAAAGACTGGGGGACACCTTTAGGAATGTTAGACAGCATAAAGTTGTATTTGTTTTCTTAATTGCGTACTTTCTTTATATTGATGGGGTAGATACGATTATTAAAATGGTGGTGCCCTATGCCACATCGGTTCTGGGTGCGGATGCTTTTGACACCTTTACCTTACTGGGGATATTATTAGTTATCCAGATTATCGCTTTTCCTTGTGCAATCCTGTATGGTAATCTCGCCAAAAAATACTCCGCCAGGACTTTGATCATCGTGGGGATTGTTACATATATCATTTCCTGCATCGCAGCTTTTTTTATCACTTCAGTGTGGCATATATTTATTCTAGGTGCGCTAATTGGTTCCGCTCAGGGAGGCATTCAGGCGCTCAGCAGGTCTTATTATGCGAAGATCATTCCAAAGGAGAATTCCAATGAATTCTTTGGTTTTTACAATATTTTTGGCAAGTTCGCGGCCATTGTTGGTCCTGCTGTAATGTCTTTAACAACAACCTTAACAGGTAATGCTAAATTTAGTATTTTAGCGATTATCCCACTTTTTATTATTGGATTATTCGTATTTATAACTTTACCTAAAGAGCAGCCTGAACATGACGAACCTAAGGGGCTTATTCTATGAAGTCAATTAAAGCACAAACCGTTATGGCCAAGCATTTGATCGTCATCTCTTACGATGCCTTTTCAGAAGACCACTGGGCATTGGCCAGCCTGCTTCCAAACTTAGCGGAATTAATTAAAAACGGAGCCCACAGCCATAAATTGAAAAGTGTGTATCCCACGCTCACATATGTAGTGCACACCACCATAGCAACCGGTGTATATCCGGATAAGCATGGCATCCATCACAACAATCCGTTTCAGCCCTTTATTAAGGAAGAGGAGCAGAATTGGTTCTGGTTTAGAAATGCGATCAAGGTGCCAACGATTTACGATGTTGCGCGCGAGCATAAGATGAGCACCGCCGGAATCCTATGGCCAGTATCGGGTAAATCCTCCATCCAATACAATATACCTGAAATCAGAGCCATCAAAAACGAAAATCAGGCACTGAAGATATTAAAAAGCGGAAGCCCCTTATACTGCGTGGATATGGAGCTGAAATATGGCCGGATCCGCAAAGGGATTGAGCAGCCCTATCTGGATGACTTCACGACCAAATGTGCTATAGACACGATTAAGCGCAAAAAACCTAATCTTCTATTGATGCATCTGATCGACCTGGATGATGCCAAACATGCTTATGGAACTGACAGTGACGAAGTGAAGCAGGTAATCACACGTATGGATAAAAGGTTAGGCGATATTATGCAGGCAGTGGATGAAGCGGGGATAAAGGATGATACGATTTTTTTAATTTTGGGGGACCATGGCCAGTTTAATGTTAGGTACAAGGTGCATTTAAACAACCTTTTGCAGGAAAAGGGCCTGATCTATGAAGAGAACGGCGAAATGAAGTGGAGAGCTTACTTTCAGTGTGGGGGTGGAGCGGCTTACTTGCATATCCGGCAGGGCGATGAAGAAGCTGAGCAAATAGCATTAGCTGTTATTGGAGATAATATGAGAGATGAATCCTCAGGTATAGAGAAATTGTATGCTAGAGATGAACTGGATTATTTTCATGTGGGCCAAACCACAAAGTATATGCTTGAGGCTAAGAGAGGTTATTGTTTCGACGAAAGTATGGATGAACCAACGATTGTTGATTTGGACAAACAAGGCGTTAAATTTGCCACGCATGGCTATTCTCCTGATAAAGACGGCTATAGATGCAACTTGGTTGTCTCCGGGGAAAAGATTAGAAATGGGCATCATATAGGGGACATCGAAATGGTAGATATAGCCCCCACGATGGCAAAGATTTTAGGGATTGATTTTAATCCAGGTGACGGAAGACCTTTAGAGGAAATTTTTATGGACTAAATTAAGCAATGTGAAACGGAGAAATTCAATGATTGAAACGCGAAAACAGAAATCAAATAAACTCAAGATATTCTCAAAAGTATTCATGATTATTATTGGGGCGCTAATAGCTGCCTATGGTCTAGAATCCGTATTGATACCCAACAACGTCTCAGATGGAGGTGTCACAGGTCTAAGCATCGTTGGCTCTGAACTGTTTGGCTTACCGCTAGGGCTGCTAATTGGCATAATTAATATCCCTTTTGTATGGCTAGGGTATAAGCAAATTGGTAAAAGCTTTGCTCTTTACTCCGTTATCGGTATTGCTTCACTGGCTGTTGGCACTAGTCTTATGCATCATGTACCGACGATTATAGAAGGTGATACCTTATTAATTACCGTTGTTGGCGGGATTATTATCGGTTTTGGTATGGGTTTAGCCTTACGTAATGGTGGAGCATTAGATGGGATAGATATGTTAGCTGTCTTACTTTCACGAAAATTACCTTTTGGGACCAGTGATTTAATCTTATTTCTAAACATGTTTGTCTTTATTGTTGTTTCAACAGTATTTGGCCTACAAGGGGCTATTCTATCAGCGCTTGCTTATTTTATTGCTTCTAAGGTCATTCATATTATTGAAGAAGGTTTGAGTGGCTCTAAAACGTTTAAAATCATCACCATTCAACCGGAAATCATGGTCGAGACTATTCGTGACCGATTGGGTCGTGGAGCAACTTATACAGATGCTTATGGCGGCTACTCCAATGAACAATTCAAAGAAATTACTTGTGTCATTAACCGTCTGGAAGAAAGTAAAATAAAAGATATTATTCGTGAAATTGACCCGAATGCCTTTGTAGTAGTCTACGATGTTGCAGAAGTTAAGGGCGGCAGTTTCAAAAAGAAAAATATTCACTAATGACTATAAATCGCGTTGGAGAGAAGCTAATTATGCTCTTACCAGCGCGTTTTTTGTTTTCTTTGAAGGAGAGGAAGGGCTTGGTACAGATTTAATATAATTAAAGTTGGAATACTTACTCTAACAACATGCTTATACAATAGAATTAATAAGGTTGGAGAGGGGACATGGATATGGATGCTGTTCATAAAGAAAAGATCTTAATCAAAAATGAAAAGCTTATTAGCATGGTCATTGAACGGGCTAAGAGAGATTTTTCTGATGATATTGCAATTATTGGGCTTACAGGTTCTTTTAGTACTGGGGATTTTCATGAAAAAAGCGATCTTGATCTAATCATAATTAATAACACAGAGCAGGGCTGGGGAATATCTTCGTGTTTTATTTTGGATGATATTGGATACGATCTATATTGTACGCCATGGGAAACAAGGATAGAAGATCAAGCCAATCTCGAGAGTCCAATGATTTCATGTCTGGTGGATTTACAGGTGTTATACTGTGCAAAACCCGAATATTTGGAAAGGCTAAATTTATATAAACAGAGAGCACTCGATGCTCTGGCAATGCCTATAGGGAAAGAATGTATCAGTAGAGCGAAAAAGTGTATAGACATAGCAAAACAGGAATATGCGAATACATTACTTTCTGAAGATATAGGAGCAGTAAGATATGCTTCAAGCGAAGTTTTATACAATTTGTTAAATGCGCTAACTCATTTGAACAATACTTATTTCAAACGGGGAATGAAAAGATATTTGGAGGAAATAGCTACGTACCGTTATGTTCCTGATGATTTTGAAAAGAAATATATGGCTGTGATAGAGGCGAAGACTATCGATGAAATCAGAAGTGCAGCATATAAGTCCCTTAGAAACATCAACGATCTATATAATAAAATGTATAAGGATTTTGTAGTGCAGCCAGTCCCAAGCTATGATAATCTTGGCGGAACTTATGAGGAATTATGGTGCAACTACCGCAATAAGATTATAGCAAGTGTAGAATCGGGTGATAGATCGTATGCGTATCTAGCAGCAATGGGCATACAAGGTTTTCTTGATGAAATGACAGAATGGAAGGGAACCAAAAAGTTTGCTATCATGCAGTATTTTGATTCTGACCATCTTCAAGTCTTTAAAAATGAGTTTCTGAAGGTCATGGATGAATATCTGGAGGAATACAACAAGGTAGGCAGGAAAGTCGAACGATACAATACTTTCGAGCAATTATATAACGAATATATGAAGGTATAGAAAATAGCTCACTACCAATCTTTGGATTGGAGTGGGCTATTTTTTTATTTGACAAGAAAACTTGGCGTATTATAATAATGATGACAAGAAAACTTGTCATCATCTTTTCAATTTGAAAGGAGAAATTTTTATGAAAAAGGAAGAAATATTAGAAAAAAGCCGAAATGAAAAAGGAGACGAAGGAAAAGAATTTGTATTTGCTAAAGGTAGAAAAAGCGGATTCATTGGAATGTTGATTGTATTTTGCATTCTGAGTGTCTTCAATTTATATAATCATAGTCAGGAAACAAATTTTGCATTAAAAGCTATGATAGCTATGTTTTTTGGATATTTGGGCTTTGAAGGACTTGGAATGTATTCTGTAACTAAGAAGAAGATGGATTTACTCAAATTCATTTTAGGATTAATTATAAGTGTTTATTTTTTGTTTATTTACTTTTATGGAATGAGTGATTAGTATGAGTGAACATTTGGTTTTAAAAAATAAACTGCGCGAAGCAAGAACAGAACAAAAATTATCGCAAGCACAATTGGCAGAAATGGTGGGTGTCTCAAGAAATACTATAAGCTCGATTGAAACCGGACAGTTTAACCCTACTGCAAAATTGGCTTTGATTTTATGTATTGCGTTGGATAAAAAATTCGAAGAATTATTTTATTTTGATTAAAATCAATAGAAGCTTTTCTAGGTTTAACTCTAGATGTCAGAAAAACAGCGATACTCCATCATTGGAGAATCGCTGTTTTGTCTTTTCGGTCGATTATAGCTTACTCAGGAATTTACAGGGTTCTGTTCAACAGATTTGGGTGTAAAAGCTCTTCGAACAACCTTCGTTAATTCCATTAGGATGAGGGAGCCGAGGGCTAAGCCTGCTGCAACCAGCCACTCTGACATTCCAAATGAAGCCGGAATCGAGAAGATTTCTCTAACCCCTGGCAGAACTGCAATGCCGTAAAAGGCAAAGCAGACCAGAACGGCTCCGATGACGTATTTGTTGCTGAAAAGCCCAGCTTCAATAGCAGTTTGACTGTTCGAACGGGCGGCAAAGGTCTGCAACGTACGAGACAAGATCAGGGTTGTGAATGCCATAGCTACGCCCATATCAGGCGAATCCTGAAGTCCGATATACAGGGATATGATTACAGCTATACCTATGAGTAGACCACGAGTGACAATGGCCTGCATCATTCCTCCTGCGAATATTCCTTCCTTGAGCTCTCTTGGTTTTCTGTTCATCACATTAGGTTCAGGTTTTTCCATCCCGAGAGCAATGGCGGGCAGAGAATCATTCGCCAGATTGATGAATAGAAGCTGAATCGCTGTGAAAGGATTAATCCAGTTGAAAATAAGGGCAAAGAGGATGGCGATAATTGCACCCAGGTTACCTGAGAACAAATAGGCGATCGCTTTTTTGATATTGTCAAATACCGTTCTGCCCACAGATACAGCATTGACAATAGATACAAAATTATCATCGGTCAAAATCATGGCAGCCGCATCTTTGGCAACATCGGTTCCACTGCCCATGGCAACTCCGATATCTGCTTGTTTCAAAGCAGGCGCGTCATTTACACCATCACCGGTCATGGCTGTTATTTTGCCTTTCCGCTGCCACGCGCGGACAATTCTGATCTTATTCTCCGGGGAGACACGGGCGTACACACCGATCTGTTCGAGTTTTTGATCAAGTTCCTTGTCAGACATGGCATCGAGTTCTTGGCCGGTTACGGCAATTTCATTCTCAGTCATCAGACCGATATCGCGGCCGATCGCTTGTGCGGTTGTCTTATGATCACCGGTAATCATGATGGTTCGGATGCCAGCCTTCTGAGACTCTGCGATCGCGCCGTAGACAGCTTCCCGAGGTGGATCAATCATAGCTGTCAAACCTACGAGCACCAGATTTTGTTCATCCTCTAATCCGACTTCAGTAACCGTATTTGGTACGGTTTTGTAGGCATAGGCAAGTACACGTAGTGCTCTGCTGGAGAACTCCTCATTGGCTTCGAAGAAGCGTTCAAGAACTTCTGGTGTCATCGGTACTTCTTTTCCACTTAACAGTACATGCGAGCATAGACCAAAGAGCACATCGGGCCCACCTTTAGTAATCATTGCTTTTTGCCCGTTAAAAGTATGCAAGGTCGTCATCAGCTTGCGATCCGAGTCAAAAGGTAGCTCGGCTTCGCGCGGGAAATTATCGCGTATTTCCTTATAATCTTTATTCTTGCTGTTGCTGAAGGCAATAAGCGCTACCTCTGTAGGATCACCCAGCTCTTTACCATCCTCATTAATGTTAGAGTCGTTGCAGAGCACAGCAATATGCAGGAGCCGCCGGGCTTCTTCAGACCATTCTTCAGGCGCTTGATTGAATTGATCACGATCCCCTTCTGGCAAAAAGTAATCTACAACAGTCATTTTATTCTGGGTGAGGGTACCGGTTTTATCTGTACAGATGACACTGGTTGACCCAAGGGCTTCGACAGCGGGCAGCTTACGAATAATCGCATGTTGCTTAGCCATCTTATTAGTACCTACGGATAGGACAATGGTTACTATTGAGGAAAGAGCTTCGGGAATCGCAGCAACTGCCACAGCGACTGCAAACATTAACGCATTCAGGATAGCTTCTGTTGTATCCACAGTATCATTCGACAACCAAACACGTCCGGCCTGGATGGCAAAGATTACAATGGACAGGAGTATAATTGCTACCCCCAGCTGCTTGCTGAATGTTTCGAGCTTGCGCTGCAGCGGCGTTTGCTTGGCTTCGGCGCTTTCAATGAGTTCAGCAATTTTACCGATTTCGGTAGTGAGTGCAGTTCCCGTTACTACCAGGGTTCCGCGGCCATATACAACTAGTGAGCCGCTGAACGCCATATTACGCCGGTCTCCAAGCGGAGATTCTTTCGCGATGATATTCGTATGCTTTTCCACAGCTTCGGATTCTCCGGTTAGCATACCCTCATTTATTTTTAAGCTTTCCGATTCTATAATCCGGCCATCGGCGGGTACGAAATCGCCGGCTTCCAGCCATACGATATCACCGCGAACAAGTTCCCTTGCCGGGACGGTTTTTAATTCTCCATCACGCAGCACTTTGGCCTCGGGTGCTGACATCTGCTGCAAGGCATCAAGTGAACTCTCCGCTTTACGGGTCTGGATGACACTTATAACTGCATTGAGAATCAACACGAGGAAAATAATAAGCGACTCCATAACTTGTCCCATAACAATCTGGACAATGGCCGCTATAAGCAGTACGACTACCATAGGGTCTTTGAAGTTTTCAAGAAAAAGCTTCCAAACAGGATCTTTTTTCTTTCCTTTTAATTCGTTAAAACCATAATCTTTCAGACGTTTGTCGACTTCTGCCGAAGTAAGCCCGTTAGCTGAACTCTGAACATCCTGTAAACTGTCGGCTACATTGTTGCGGTAATATTCCACTAATGATAGCTCCTCTCTGCTGTGCTGTGTCTTTGTTCTTAAAAATTACGGTTCAAGCCGGGACAAGTTTCAAAATATCGAGCTGCCGAAACTGTTTTTACATTATAAATGTGTCTTTTGAGCTTGAAATTGGACGGAAAAATATATGTAAATCTGGTTTCTTCATTATGTTTTTGGCTCACCGAGCACAAGTTTACTATGGGCGCTTTATTTATTATCCTATTTATGAATCGAGTTTATCCCCACCTTGAAGAGTTAAATAAAACTCATAAAGAGCTGAGGCTACGCATTAAAATAACAAAACAAGACCCGTCTGATGACAGGTCTTATTTGTCTGCACTTTCCTATTTGTTAGCGCCCGAATTAGCCGATTTCTGCAATTGCCCTGACTCACGGTGCTTCCGACTCATGAATACCAAAGACAATGCAATTACCGTGAGGATAACCCCAAGGACTTGAAATCCCTCGAAGCTAAACTTACCTCCCATTATGATACCTATTAACAATGAAGAGAGAATGGTTCCCAGGTATCTCGATGTATTAAATAATCCGGAGGCTACACCGACTATTTCTTTTGGAGAACTTTGGAACAAGGCTGCTTGCAGTCCGACATTGTTCAATCCGTTGCTAATACCGAATGCAGCTAAAGCCACACATACACTGATAACTGGTGAAGTCTGATTTAAGGTCACAAGCCACACTGATCCCAATGTCATCAGGACCCCGGACACTAGCAATGCTGGCCGGGGTCCTGATCTATCGATCCAGCGTCCTGCTATTGGAGCAGTAATCAGTGAGCATAATCCCAGCGTTAGCATGAGAATTCCTGTTTGGAATTCACTGACATGACGTACCATTTGCAAGTAGGATGGGATCCCGAAAAAGAGTGAGTAAAAAAGTACATTAACGAGCATGAATTCAACATTAACCCAAGTCATTGCCGGGTATTTGGCAAATGTACGTAAAGGAATAAAGGGTGATGCCGCTGTTAGCTCATGCCTGACGAATACTCCTAGCAGAACGAGTCCTGTTAGCAAGGTAATGACATGTATTAATGAGATATGTCCGGATGATTTTGCTGAAAGCAATCCAAGGAGCACGGCAATCAGCCCCACAGTGAAGAGCAGGATTCCTGACGCATCAATCAAATCAAACCATTTGCGCAGGGACATTCCCCGGGTAACGGTTGTTGACGGTTCGTCCTTGGGGATATGCTTCCAAGATAATAAAAAGCTAGCGACCACGAATGGAATATTGACGAAAAAGATAGCTGGCCAGTCCCACCAGTGAATAATAACCCCTCCAATAAAGGGACCAATTGCTGCCGCGCCGGATAGGAAGATGGATAAAACAGATAGTGCGGTCGCTTGTTTCTCCGTAATATGAATCCGCACAATGGCCATTCCAACGGCAACCATCATGCTAGTTCCAATGGCTTGCACAATACGGAACACGATGAGACAGCCAAAGTTTGGGGAGAAAGGAGCTAATAAACCTGCAATGAAGGATACGACAAGCCCGGTAAGAAATATTTTCCTCCGGCCGAATAAATCGCTGGCCTTTCCCATGACAGGTTGAGCGATGCTACTTGCAATGTAAAAAGAAAAAATAATCCAGGAAACACCTGTATAGTCAAGCTGGAATACATTTTGCAGCCTTGGAATAGCCACAGATACCATCGAAGAATTTAAAGGGTTCAATAAAATCCCCAGACCTACTGAAATCATTAACCACCTGTTGCGAACACTCATTTTAAATCCCCCTAAAGCTTATTAATGTCATCGTACTTGAAATCGATTATTCATTCCAACGCATTTTATGTTATGATCTCATTGACTTGAGGGAATGAACGGAGGTGCGAATTGGAACTTTTGCAACTGCAATATTTTCTCGCGGTAGCTCGGTTGGAACATATGACTGAAGCTGCACGAAATCTACACGTTACTCAATCTTCACTAAGCAAAACGATTCAGCGTTTGGAGGAGGATCTGGGGGTACCTTTATTCGATCGGGTAGGAAGAAAGCTGCGACTGAATGAGTCCGGAAGCCGGTTCCTTCGCCGAGCTGAAAGGGCATTGTTTGAATTGGAGCAGGGAAAACAGGAGCTTAGCGATTTATCCAGTCCTGAACATGGCACACTCGAATTAGCGGTGACGACCGCAAGCACATTACCCAATATCCTGCGAGAGTTTCGGAAAAAGCGGCCTGATATTCAATACCATGTGCAAATGCTAACCACGCAGGAAATGGTTACACTTCTTAATAGAGGAGAAGTTGATTATTGCTTATCCTCACCTCCAATAAAAGGGGATGACATCGAATGTCAAATCGTCTTTATCGATCCAATTCTTGTGGCTGTTCCAAAGGGGCATCGGCTGGCCAATCGAAGCAGCGTAACTTTGATAGAGCTAAGGGATGAGTGGTTTGTTGGGGTAAAGAGTGGCTATGGTACTCGCGATTTAATAGACTCTGTATGCAAATCAGTTGGATTTGTGCCTAAATATGTGTATGAGGGAGATGAACCCGCAAGGCTTAGCACTCTTGTGGAAGCTGAAATTGGTTTAGCTTTCATACCAAGCACGGCACGCAATTCACGGGAAGATATCCAATACCTCCAAGTAGAGAATCACGAATTGGAAAGGGAGATAGCTTTATTGTGGCACAGGAGCCGGTACATTTCGCAGGCTGCTTTGGAATTTCGGGAGGTAGTTGTAGAATATTTTGGAGCGTTATCCAAACAGACCATTTAATTATGCGGCAGAACAAATAACAAACCAATTCCCCGTTACCTTCCGTTACTTTCAACGGTCCGTAAGTGGGGTTTTCTTTTTGGGTTAAATTTGTAGAATCTTTAATCATACCTATGTTTTCCTATAATTATGGGGGGTAACACCTTTAATATTAGCGTAGTAGTGCGTAGTAGCGAGGCTGTAAAATAGTGTGAGTAGACATGAAAGCGTTTACATAAAAGGAGGGGATCTGTAAGTAAAAAGATTCATTTGTGATGATGTTCTACTGCTCTTCGGGATGATTGTACCACTGTTGAAATTAAGGATTTAGCAGGTAAGGAAATTAGCGTGGGAATATAGGGCTGGTGCTAATAAGGTAGGTCATTAACTGATTTTTATGAAAATCACTAGAGGAGGATTGCATTAAATGAGTAGAATGCTTAAACAAGTAATCTCGATCTTACTCGCAGCTGCCTTGCTTATTCCGACAAGCTGGATCGCTCCGGTTACTGAAGCTGCGGCGCAGGATACGACAGTATCATCAGATAGGGTAACGGTATATCATGAAACTTTTGCGAGTGGCAAGGGGATTGCAGCTCAAGCAGGCAGTGCTAGCCTTACACCTGTGAATGATAAAGTTTTTACCGGCAATACTGACGGCGCAGCTTTATATGTAAGCAACAGAGCGAATAACTGGGACGCGGCTGATTTTAAATTCAGCGATATGGGCCTAGAGAACGGCAAAACCTACACGGTGACTACAACCGTTTATGTGGATGCTAATGTGGCTATACCTAGCGGTGCCCAAGCTTATCTTCAAGCGATAGGCAGCTACGCCCTTTTGGCAAATGTGAATTATGAAGCAGGCAAAGCAATCACCTTGACGAAAGAATTTACCGTGGATACGGACAAAGATACGACACTGCGCGTTCAATCCAACGATGACGGGAAAACGGTTCCGTTCTACATTGGGGAGCTTCTCATTACAGCAAAAAAAGCAGTGACGGAAACGGATAAAGAAATCTATCACGAAACTTTTGTGAGTGGCAAAGGTTTAGCCTCACAATCAGGCTGCGCTAACCTAACCCCTGTCACCGGAAAGGTTTTTGCGGGCAATGCTGACGGGGCAGCTTTATATGTAAGCAATAGAGCGAATAACTGGGACGCGGCTGATTTTAAATTCAGCGACATGGGCCTAGAGAACGGCAAAACCTACACGGTAACTGCATCCGTGTATGTAGACACTGATGTGATTGTACCCAGCGGTGCCCAAGCTTATCTTCAAGCGATAGGCAGCTATGCTCTTTTGGCAAATGCGAATTATGAAGCAGGCCAAGCGGTCATATTGACGAAAGAATTTACCGTGGATACGGACAAAGATACGACACTGCGCGTTCAATCCAATGATGACGGGAAAACGGTTCCGTTCTACATTGGGGATGTATTGGTCACAGAAAAGGTGGCTACCGTAGAGCCAACTCCAACACCAGAAACACCTAGAGACCCAGCTTTACCTTTTACCACTGTTACTTTTGAGGATCAAACGGCAGGTGGTTTTGAAGGCAGGGCAGGTACAGAAACGCTTACGGTTACTAATGAAGCGAATCATACGGATGATGGTTCATACGCTTTGAAGGTTGAGGGAAGAACCAGTACATGGCATGGGCCGACATTACGTGTGGAGAAGTATGTGGACAAAGGCTACGAATATAAAATTTCGTTATGGGTCAAGCTGATCCAGCCTGCAAGTTCGCAGCTCCAGCTGTCCACGCAGGTTGGCAATGGCAGCAGCGCCAATTATGTGCAGCTCGCACCTAAAACCATCAGTGCAAGCGATGGCTGGATTCAGTTTGAGGGATCCTACCGTTATAACAATGTAAGCAGTGAGTATTTGACCATTTATGTGGAAAGCTCCAGTAATAGCACGGCCTCCTTTTATATTGATGATATTAATTTTGAAAAGGTAGGCTCTGGCCCGGTAGATATCGAAAAAGATCTTATACCGATTAAGGATGCTTATCAGAATGATTTTCTGATCGGAAATGCGATAACCGCTGAGGATCTGGAAGGTGTCAGACTTGAGCTTTTGAAAATGCATCACAATGTTGCTACGGCAGGTAATGCCATGAAGCCGGACGCGTTGCAGCCTACGAAGGGTAATTTCACGTTTACCGCGGCAGATACAATTGTAGATAAAGTACTGGCTGAGGGCATGCAGATGCATGGACATGTATTGGTATGGCATCAACAATCGCCTGCATGGCTGAATACAACAACAGACGCAGCTAACAACACGATACCCTTGGGACGGGATGAAGCTCTTATGAATTTGCAGACCCATATCCAAACCGTTATGGAGCATTTTGGTGACAAGGTGATCTCCTGGGATGTTGTAAACGAGGCGATGAGCGATAATCCATCCAACCCAACAGATTGGAAAACAGCGCTGCGATCCGCCCCATGGAAAAGTGCCATTGGAGCAGATTACGTAGAGCAAGCCTTCCTGGCGGCAAGAGAAGTACTGGACGCGCATCCAGATTGGGATATTAAGCTCTATTACAACGATTATAACGAAGATAATCAGAATAAAGCGCAAGCCATCTATAGTATGGTCAAAGAAATCAATGATAGGTACGCGCTGACTCACCCTGGCAAATTGCTTATCGATGGTGTTGGTATGCAAGGGCACTACAGCATTAATACGAACCCAGAGAATGTGAAGCTTTCCTTGGAAAAGTTCATTTCCTTGGGTGTCGAAGTAAGCATAACTGAGCTGGACATTCAGGCCGGAACCAACTATCAGCTCTCTGAAAAGCTTGCTAATGCGCAGGGTTATCTGTATGCGCAGTTGCTAAATATCTTCAGGGATCATGCTGATTCTATCAAACGTGTTACCTTCTGGGGAATGGATGATAACACAAGCTGGAGAGCTTCATCCAATCCGTTGTTATTCGATAAAAATCTGCAAGCCAAGCCGGCTTACTATGGCGTTATCGATCCTGATACCTTCATTGAAGAGCATGAGCCTGAATCAGTAGAAGCTAATCAATCTACTGCTAAATTTGCTGCACCTGTTATAGACGGAACAGTTGACGAGATCTGGAGCCAGACCGCTGAGATTCCGGTCAATCGGTATCAAACCGCTTGGCAAGGAGCGAGTGGAGTGGCAAAAGCACTCTGGGATGATCAAAATTTATATGTCCTGATCCAGGTGAGTGATACACAGCTTGATAAGAGCAGTGTGAATGCACATGAACAGGATTCGGTCGAAATCTTCGTGGACCAAAATAATGGGAAAACGACGTTCTATCAAGATGATGACGGCCAGTACAGAATCAATTTTGACAACGAAACTTCATTTAATCCTGCAAGTATCGCAGCCGGCTTTGAATCGGCAACCCAGATTTCCGGAACCAACTATACGGTTGAAGTGAAGATTCCACTTCAAGGGATCACTCCGGACAACGATAAAAAGCTTGGTTTTGATGTACAGATCAACGATGCTAAAGAGGGCTCACGTCAAAGTGTCGCGGCTTGGAATGATACGAGTGGAACTGGGTATATGGACACATCCGTTTATGGTGTGCTTACTCTAAAGGGTAAATCTACGGGTTCGGAACCCACTCCAACGCCGACAACAGCACCGACACCGACACCAACGAGCCCAACCGATCCAACTGACCCAACCGATCCAACCGATCCAACAAACCCAACGGAACCATCGGCAACCCCGACACCTGTTCCAACAGCGACGCCAGCACCAACAAATGCGCCAACGGGTAGCAGTAACTCGGGTAATGTAGTATCAACTCCACAGCCTGGAGCCATTACAAACAAAGATGGTGTTGTTACGATTAAACTGGAGGTAAAGTCCGACAACGGGCGTGCTATAGGTACCATCTCCAGCGACAACATGAAAAAAGCGCTTGAGCAGGCTACTGTAGCGGCAAACGGCAAGAAACAAATTATCATTGAAGTGCCAAAGCAAACGGACGCGAAAGGGTATGATATACAATTACCGACCCAAAGCCTAACGGGGAAAGAAAACTTTGAACTATGGCTTAAGACGGAAAATGCCATAATTCAAATTCCAAGCAATATGCTGTCTAACGTAACAGACAATGCTGAGCAAGTATCTATACGAATAAGTAAAGTCACCACGGACAGCTTGGAAGCAGCTACCCGCAATATGATTGGCAACCGTCCAATTATCGGTCTAAGCGTAGTAGCAGGTGACAAAGTTATTCCTTGGAATAACCCTAAAGCACCTGTAACGGTAGCCATTCCTTACGTGCCGACAGCGGAGGAGCTAAGCCATCCAGAGCTTATAGTCGTTTGGTACATCGATGGCAAAGGCAACGTACTGCCGGTTCCGAGCAGTCGATATGATGCTGCAACCCAAACGGTGGTCTTTCAAACAACCCACTTCAGCACTTATGCAGTAACCTTCGTAAAGAAAAACTTCGGAGATCTGCAGAATCTTTCTTGGGCCAAACTAGCTATAGACGTTATGGCGGCTCGCGATATCATCAAAGGAACGTCCACGAACAGCTTTTCACCTGCAGATTCAATCAAACGAGCGGATTTCATTACTCTCCTCGTAAGAGCGCTTGAACTGAAGGGAACGGGCAAAAGTGCAATAATGTTCAACGATGTCCAAAAGACAGACTACTATTATGATGAACTGGTCATCGCGAAGGAATTGGGAATTGCTACAGGTTTTAAAGATGATACGTTCAGACCCAATAGCAATATCTCCAGACAAGATATGATGGTGCTGACAGCACGCGCGCTGGCGGCAGCCGGTAAGCAAGTTAAGGCGAGCGGCGTTGTAGCTGCAGCTTATCTAGATGAAGCAAGCCTTTCTAGCTACGCAAAAGACAGTGCATCATTGTTGATCCAATCCGGAGTCGTAAACGGAAAGAACAATAGAATTGCACCGAACGATAACCTTACCCGTGCAGAAGCGGCAGTCATTCTGTATCGTATCTGGAAGTAGTAGTCCCGGCAGCAGAGAAAAAAAGTCTGAATTGACTCAAGGCCATATTTAGTCTGAAAGAGTGGAAATACGTGTATATCCATCCCTTGCGTTCTTCTGTTTTAAGCATCGCTGCTCACCTCCCTGCGGAGAGGAGCAGCGATTTTTTTGTGTATGTTCCGTTGAGTTGGAACTGAAACGGAAAAAAATGTCACGAAACAGACCGCTCAAGTGTTATAACTGTACTGATAGTAGAAAGGAGAAAGTCGTGGACTCTATTGAAGAAAAGATAAAGCGGGTACAAGCGGGGGAAGTCTACCTTTTTTCAGATATTATCAGACTCTACCAACAACGGATCTATCTCTACTGCTTTCGCTTGTTAAACAATAAGGAAGAAGCCGAGGATGCGGTTCAGGACATATTTATTAAGGCTTACCAGAACATCGGCCATTTTGAGTCTCAGGTGAGTTTTAACTCATGGCTCTACAGGGTTTCCTATAATCATTGCCTGAATCAATTGCGCCGGAAGAAATTTCAAAATCAGCTGCGAAAATTACTCAGACAGGATGTAACCACTAAAAGCGCTGAACAAATGGTAGAAAATCAGTTGTTCAGTGAATCCGTGGCCTCTGCCCTGGAAAAGCTTAGCGTGGAGGAACGCAATCTGTTGATTTTGCGCATTTTTGAAGATAAATCATTTGCAGAAATTAGTGAAATTCTGGGTAAAAGTACGGTCACAGTTAGGAAACGGTACGAGCGGACAAGGTGCAAGCTCAGAGAAGTCATTGAAAGAAAGGAGAAACAACTATGCGCAAGGACGAATTGACTTCCGAAGAGTTGTTTCTGAAGGAGGGGGATAATTCTGCCAAACTTCCGCTGGTTGATGTTCATGATTCTGTAATGCAAGCCATCGGGCTAGGTAATGGTCGCCTTGCTGTTAAGCCTGTACCTCACCAGCAGGAGGGGGACATCCCAGATATTATGCATAGAGTGGAGCCAGCAACCTATGCCAAACGATGCCGTAAGCGCATGTGGAGCAGGTCTGTAAGGAGATGGGCAGCGGTGCTGATCCTGGTTGTCTTGGTAGGAGGAAGCTATTCCTTGTTTAAGGAGAGTCCCTGGCAAGCTGCCAAATTTCAATATGAAGTGCTGCCATACGAGCCGCTTCTTGCAACGAAGGAAGGGGGGACGATTGAAGTATCTAGGAATCCGTTAGTTCCTTCAAAGGTAAAAATTCCTCAGAGAGTGGTGACCGAAGAAGAAGAACTGCTGAGTGAAAAAAATTTAGAGGCATATAGAGTTGTAGAGAAATTATTACTACCGGGAGAGGGCGCTTCTTACGTGTTAAAAAAGGAAGGTGCTGGAGATGAACGTCCTCAGCTTGGCAGAGTTATTCCTGCGATGCTATTTAATGATTACTCCAGTTATTTAGCCAAAGCAGAAGAGTATAAGGCGCCATATTTGCCACGCCCGGAGTATCTGCCAGAAGGGTATGTTTTTGATCAAGCATGGATACAACCTGATTTTGAAGTCAACGAGAATGAACTGCTTGCCCTGACTAATGGTATAAAGCTGGAAGGCGGTTACCGGGTTATGTGGAAAAAAGAAGCTACGGCCAGTATTAATTATGACTATTCGTCGATGAGATACAAAAAAGGGGAGAGTATGGTAAGAATTAATGCCAAACACATCAAGGCAAAGTCCGGAACGGTGGAAAGCTTACTAAGGACGAACACCACAATCGTACAGAATATTCTTGTTAACGGAACCCAACTGATCTATACGGAAACTACAAACAATGAAATAAAGTTGGGGTATAGATACAGACTTGTCTGGACGGATCCAGAACAAAATGTAGTATACGATATGACTGCTGCACCGGAGTCTTCTTCTTTAACCAAAGAGGAGGTTATCCGAATTGCTGCCGACATGATGAAATAAGTATAGAAATTTGATGTCACAAATCCGGTAACGTAAGTGTTATGTAAGAGTACTACATATACAGGAAGGTGAGGTATTTTAATGAATAATAGAAAAACACTCATTGCCATGACCAGTATGACCCTAATGTTCGGTTTAGGTTATGGCTTCAAAGGAGAAGCTTACGCCGAGAAGTCTGTTGCTCAGTCTGTGGAAGAAACCGCCATTAAGGCGGAAGTCAAATATATAGCTCAGGGCATCGATGAAGCTGCCAAAGCGAAAACAGATCAGGAACAAAAAAAATTCAAAAATCTCAAAGATCTGCAGCAGAAAGCATTAAGTGAAGAGCTTAAACCTGGAGAAATCAGATATGTGTATATTAATGACAAGGAATATCAAGCCTATGCTAAGGGATCACCCACTGCGGGTGCATATTATTCCCTTTCGTTTAATACGTATAATGAATATGTGGAAAAGTATGCTGCCGGCAATACCTCCATGCCACTGCAATTGCAAGAGCCTCCGGAAGGCTACAATTTTTTCAGGGCAATTGTTTCTCCATATATGACGAAAAAAGAACAGGATAAGATATACTATCAAGTGATCGCCGAGGGTAAGGCGTCCGATAAGAAAATATATGTAAAGAAATTGCAGGAGAAGCGTACAGCTATCAACATCATCTATAATATGACCACAGAGAAAAATGGTAAAAGAGGAGTTCTTGCCATCGCTGCCGAACCTGCAGGACCTAAGGATACGACTGTTGAATCCGAACCAGCAAATGCACAGTCGCAGAAGCTAAAAGTGAGTGGCCAAGAGGTGGTATACACACCTATTGATAAGATGGAGTACAAGTCAGTTGCATGGATGAATCCAAAGACCCGTGTTAATTATATTATTCGGGAAACCGGTGGACATCTGACCAAGGAGGATTTGATTGCTTTGGCAGGACAGATCATTGAAGCTTCGGCGTAGAATGATTCTAAGAGACTTACTAATACATTTGATCAAGGCAGCCCCCAGGGCTGCTTTTTGATTTGAGTATAAAGATTTATAGTATTCATGCTATTTAGGAGATTAAAAGCGAAATGTGGCGTTGGGCAATGGAAATGTGTCTTTTTTAAGTATTCACAAATAAAGAACGAATATCCTATCGTTCCAATATTTACAAAATTCGATATAAAGTGATATAATTTTCGAGATTCATATACATAAACATGAAAGAAGAGTGTAAGATGCTAAAGGTAACAAGCAAAAAAGTCATGTCAATTATTACAGTTAGCTCAATGCTGTTGGCTGTGGGTGCAGTCGCTTATGCAGACACGACATTGAAGAAGATTTCTGCATATCAGAATGCGGCCATCAGCATTGAAGTGGATAATCAGAAAGTGAACCTGTCAAGTAGTGAAGGAACAATGTACCCAATTATCTATGAGGGACATAGCTATGTATCCGCCAAGGCTGTATCTGAAGCACTGGGGGCAACCGTGAAATGGGATAACAGTCGTCAAGCTGTTGTGATCACATCGGCGAACGGCGGAACATCTACATCCGTTGTCCCGGATAAGGACAATACTGTTGCACAAGCTACTGCGAAGCCGGCAACCGTATCTACTCCGCCTGCAACCGAGCCCACTCCGCAAGCAACACCAAAGCCTGCTGCATCATCTTCCGCTACGACTTCCAGTAACAGCGGCGCTTCGTTTGCAGATGCAGTGAAGTTGGGTACTTCTTTTACTTATACGGACCTTGATAACAATTATAGCCCTAAGGGTGATTCAACATCTGCTCAATATACTTTCACTATCAATAAGGTTACGTCGACTACTCTCGGACAATTACATGCTCTTGGGTTTGAGGAACATGTCACTGATCCCGATGTAGCTGTAGATTATGTCCTGCTTGATGTAACGCTTAAGGTGAAAAACGCCACTCTTGTAAAAGGTAGTGAGGACCAAGGGCGGAAGTTCCTTTCAAGTTTTACACCTACCATTTGGGGGGTAGAAACATCCAGTGGACAATACTATATTGGTGGCTCTAGTGATTATTTTGAGGGATCCCTCGGAGAAAATATCGAAAAGCTGTTGGCTGATTTTCCTGAAGTCACCCCAAGTAAACCGGGTTCTTTTGAAGCTTCGGGTAAAGTTGTTCTGCCAATAATCAAAGGCAAGGAGAACACCCTTATTCTTTATAGAAACGATAGTAAGCTTGAGTCCGACAAAAGATCCATCTATTTTAAACTGAAATAGTTATGCAAGTTAGCAGAAAAAGAGATCAACGATGTTATTCATCGTTGATCTCTTTTTTTATGAGGCTTACACAGTGCTGATAACTTTTATATCAAGCTTCTTTGGCAATGATTTTTTTGAGCTTCACCTTGGGTTCTTGCTCAGGGTCAGGCGCTTGCCCAACACGTTTAATAAAGAAAGATAGCAGCAGACCGAGGATACCAATTCCCACAATCACTAGATAGGAATCATTGATCCCTTGAATGGATGCTTCCATAATCATATGTTCCTGTGTTCCGTTCTGTGTACTGCCAGAGGCCAGCATATCCTTCATATGCGTTGTAGTACGGCTTGTCATTACGGTGACGAGCAGGGAAGTCCCAACGGCGCCAGCTACTTGTCGAATGGTATTCGAAATCGCTGTACCATGCGCACTAAGCTTGGCGGGGAGTTGATTTAGACCCAGAGTTTGTATAGGCATGAGGAGCAAAGCCATCCCGATCCGGCGGCCTGTTGACATGTATACCAGATACATGTAGCTGGTTGAGTCTGTTAAATTTACAAAGCTAAGAGTCGTTGCAATTGTAATCAGTAGACCGATAATAGCGAGCCATTTTGCCCCGAACCGGTCGAACAGCTTGCCGGTTACCGGCATCAACAATCCCATTACGAGTGCACCGGGAAGCAGCAACAAGCCGGACTCCATCGCTGTAAAACCGCGGGCATTCTGCAGGTACAAAGGTAGCAGCATCATATCTGCATACATTACGATTGTAACTGCGATACTGATGACAGTTGTTAAGGAGAACATATTGTATTTAAAGGCCCGGAGATCAAGCAGTGGATTTTGGGAAGCCAACTGTCTCCAAGTAAACAAGCCAAGGGAAAGCACACCTGCTGCTAAAGACAATAACACTTCTGCGCTCGACCAACCCGCACTGGCAGCGCGGCTGAAGCCATACAGCAAGGTTCCAAAACCGATGGTAGAAAGAGTTACGCTAACAATGTCCAACTTGGGAAAGATGCGTTCCGATACATTTTTTAAATAAATAAATCCGCATATGATTACAATGACGGTCAAAGGAATCATGCCATAAAACATTGTCTCCCAAGAATAATGTTCCAAAATATATCCAGCCAGAGTAGGTCCAATCGCAGGTGCGAAAATGATGGCTAACCCTACCATCCCCATGGCAGCCCCTCTCTTTTCAGGAGGGAACAGGGTCAAGATGACATTCGTGAGCAGTGGCATAATAATCCCGGCACCAGCTGCCTGAATCATACGCCCGGTCAACAGAACAGGGAAGTTTGTCGCGACGGCCGATACGATCGTTCCAGCCAAAAATATAAACATAGAAGCTTGAAAAAGCTCCCGCGTCGTAAACCGTTGCATTAGATAAGCTGTAATTGGAATTAGAACACCATTAACCAGCATATACCCCGTTGTCAGCCACTGAGCTGTAGCCGCCGAGATATTAAAATCATGCATTAACTCCGGAACGGCAACGCTCATTACCGTTTGATTCAGTGTCGCAAGAAAGGCGCCCAAAATCATAATGAATAAGATGGGGCCCTTTTTCACGGAACTGCTTGTTACTTCTCTCTTTGTACTCACTCCACTCCATCCTTTCAACTCGTCGATCATGGACTAAATTTACAGTGTGTTGTATAGTTTACAATGCATGAATTAGATTATAAATGAAATTTTCATGTAATCAAGCAACAATTTGCGAAAAAATGTAAAGTAGTTTACATTCTTTGTGAAAATGTAGTTTTTTCTTTTTAAAAACAACAATTATTTAAAATATGTAGCTTACAATATGAAAGTAAAAGATTGGAGAGTAGAAGATGAATAACACAACGCAACGTACAGATCCCCGGGTACTTCGGACGCGCCAATTGCTTAGAGATGCTGTAATTGAATTGCTTGAGGAAATGGATATTGAGAAAATATCAGTAAACCGTATTGCAGAGCGGGCTAAAATCAATCGTGTTACTTTTTATCTGCACTACCGGGATCTCCCGGATATGTTAGAAAAGATGGCGGATGAGATGGTGGAGGACATTCTACAAGTGGTGAACAACGATGGCAACCATGATGAATCGGTTGATGAAGAGAATCTGAGAATATTAGAGAGTCTGCTTAAGCATATTGCGGAAAATGCAAAATTCTACAAAGTCATACTCACATCGAAACGAAGCCCGATTTTTACAGATCGCCTGTTTAATTTGATGGCGGAAATCATTTCTGCACACCAGAAGAAAAAGGAGGGGGCCGTTGATCATTCAAAGGTACCGATACAAAAGGACATTGCCGTTTGGTACGGTTCAGCAGCTCTAATTGGCACGGTTATTTCTTGGCTCCGAGATGACATGCCCTATACGCCTGTGTATCTTGCCAGACAAATTAGCATGCTGCGTGCGAACTAGCAACGGGTTCCGACTAATGAAGGGAGAGGAATTAAATGAACACGCGCAAACAGCCACGCATCGTTGCGCGGCTGTTTGTCGTATCTAGAGCAGGTAAATCACTGCACACTGAGATTATCCCAGTTGATTTGGAATTCCTTCAACATCCCTTCTTTGGTCAGCTTGCCGCCGAGATACCCTTGAATGCTGCTGGATAATTCCTGTGGCATCCCGTTCGGCAGGCGGGTCCAGTTCCAGGTCAGCGCTTGATCTTTATCAGTATAAGCCAGCACCTCAGCACCTAGTGCTCCAAGATCTTCTTCGGTTCCCTTAATGTTGTCGAGCGCAGGGATGAATTGGAATTCCTTAGTGATATATTTTTTTCCGGTCTCGGAGGTGACGAGCCAATTCAGGAAGACCTTGGCCTCCTCCTTAACGGGAGAGTTTTTATTGATAACCCAATTGCTGGGTACGCCTACATAAAGCTTGTCGTTGTCTTCGGGAGTGTCGTCAATGGGCATGGGCAGGATGCCAAGGTTTAGATTGGGATCGATGCCGTCGATCTGCCCTTGTGTCCAGTTACCCTGCTGAGTCATCGCAGCTTCGCCGCTCGCTAGCATAGTGACTTGTGTATTATAGTCGGTCGAGAGCGGGTTCTTATTGCCGTACTCAACAGTAAGGTCAAGTAGATCGATCCACTTGGAGAAAATAGGGTCTCCGGCGAAGGTTTTGGAACCGTCTGTAAGTCCGGCGATGAATGCCTCTGGATCAGGCTGCTGGGCGAAAGGCACGTTTACATTATGATTGCCAAGCACGAACCATTCTTGGTAACCATTCGCAAAAGGGGTGATGCCTGCCGCTTTTAACTTCTCGGAGGCTTCGCGTAGAGCGGTTAGCGTCAATGGCTTCTCAGTGATTCCGGCTTTTTTAAATAGATCCTTATTATAGATGAAGCCGTATCCTTCCAGATTCATCGGCATCCCATACAGCTTGCCATCTATAGTCATTTGTTCTGCTGCGAGTGGCTTTACATCCTTGGCCCAAGCTTCGCCGCTCAGATCCTCCAGATATTCCAGCCACATATCACGTTCATTGTTGCCGCCGATGGTAAAGATATCCGGTTCATCTCCGGAAGAGAATTTGGCACGCAACGAGGCGCCATAATCGGTCCCGCCACCCACGCTTTGCACCTCAAGCTTAATATCGGGATGTTCTTTCTCGAATTCGGTCTTGAGCGAAGCCAGCGCTTCAGATATTTCAACCTTGAACTGGTAGATGTGTACGGTTTTGACTCCATCTGCATTGTCGCTGCTGCGTCCGCAACCGGCTGTCAGGGCAGCCAGCAGCAGGGAGCATGCGAGGAGAATTCCACGTTTTGTTCTCATATTCATTCATCCTCTCTGGCTGAAAGCAACATGTATCATTAGCCCTTCACGGAGCCCTGGGCAATGCCTTCAATAATATATTTTTGCATCACTAGGAAAAAGATGACCACCGGCGTAATCCCGAGTACAAGTCCTGGAAGCGCCAAATCCCACTGCTTCGTATATTGTCCGAAAAAGCTATAAGTGGCAATAGGGATGGTGCGAAGCACCGGATCCTGCAGAATAAGCGATGGCATCAAGTAATCATTCCAGATCCACAGGGTATTCAGTATGATGACGGTGACGATAATCGGCTGCATAAGCGGAAGTACAATCCGGAAAAAGGTACCATAAGGACTGCTGCCATCTACTCTTGAGGCCTCCTCGATATCGAGAGGTACCGATTTAACGAAGCCGTGGAATAGAAAAACAGTCATCGGGGCGCCAAACCCAAGATATGCTAAAATCAAACCGGCGGTTGAATCCATGACGCCCAAACCGCTGACGACCTGCACCAGCGGGATCATGATAGATTGAAATGGGATAACCATGGCGGCTACTAATGCAATATAGAGCACACGGTTATACAAGCTGTTGTTGCGGACCATTTTGTAAGCGCACATAGAGCAGAGGAACGCTAGCAGAATATTACTAATCACCGTGATGATAAAAGAGTTCAGGAAGGCGCGAGGGAAATTGGTAGCTTTCCAAGCTTCCGCGTAGTTGCTCCACTGGAGTGCGGAAGGCAGCGCAGCAGAGTCAGAAAGTATTTCACTATAGCTTTTCACTGAGTTAGCCAGTAAAAAGTAAAAGGGCACTAAAAATAGAAGTCCCAGCAGGATTACAATCACTTCGATGAGAAGCAGGGGGACATTAAATTTCTTGGCGGTAGTCTCCATTACAGCTCCACCTCTCTTTTCTTGGTTGCTCTAACCTGTAGTAGGGAGATCACGGCCACGATGACGAAGAAAACCATCGCTTTAGCCGAGCCCATTCCGAACCGGCTGATGGTATAGGCTTCATTGTAAATATTCAAGGCTACAGATTCGGTAGCTTTAAAGGGTCCACCCTTGGTCAGCGACAGGTTGAGGTCAAACAGCTTAAAGGACCAGGAGATAGATAGAAATAGACAAACAGTTACAGCAGGCATGACCAGTGGAAGAGTGACATGGCGCAAGGCCTGAAAACGTCCGGCTCCATCCACTTTGGACGCTTCAATTAGGCTTTGGGGAACATTGTTGATAGCAGAGATGTAGATCACCATCAGATATCCTGCATTTTGCCAGACAAATACGATAACAATCGCCCAGAATGCTGTCCCTCCGGTGCCTAGCCAGGGAAGATTAAAGAAGGACCAGCCGGTGGCCTGCCCGATAGAGGAGAATCCTCTGACAAAAATAAACTGCCAAATAAACCCGAGCAAAAGTCCGCCAATCACATGCGGTACAAAAAATACCGTTCTCAGGACATTACGTGTGAACAGTTTGCGCGTCAGCACATAAGCGAGTGCGAAGCCAAGCAGATTGGTCAGCACTAGACCGAAGAAAGTGAACTTCGCCGTGAACCAGAATGAATTAAGAAAGGAAGGATCCTTGGTGAAAATATGTAGATAGTTTCGTAGTCCGGTCCACTCGACATGCCGCGAGATTCCGTTCCAGCTGGTAAATGAATAATAGAGTCCCAAAAAGAAAGGAATCAGCACAATAATAAAGAAAAACAAGGAAGTTGGCCCGACAAAAATAAACTGCTGCATCAGGCGTGATCTTTTTCTATGGTCCATCGTTCCTCACCCCTTTTGTTAATTTAAACTTTTCATTCTATAACCGAATTGGTGATTAACCGAAACAAACAGTAATATAACGCACCAAGTATTCTTAACGAGTTGCGGCATCGGGAGAGGCGAAAATGCCTTTGATAGCGCCGAAAGTGTGCGATTTGGAGAAAAGAGAGGCAAAAATGCCCTTGATAGCGCCGAAGTCGGCTGAGCTTTCTCTGGATAATTTTCATTGGCCCGGAGCGATTTCTTTTCGGGCTTGACAGCCTTTTCAAAGAATCGGTATGGTGGACTTGTCAGACAAATGGGAGGTAGGGTACATGTCAGGATGGCTGGGGAATCATTTTGTTACGCAGATTGGAATTTTGGTGAATGATGTTGAAAAGGTAAGCACGGCTTATGCGGAGTTTTTTGGACTGGAAAAGCCGGAAATTATCGTTACAGATACAGAAGATCAGGCGCAGACTCGGTATAATGGCGAGGCGACGGTGGCGCGGGGGAAGTTGGCTTTTTTTGATATGGGCTCCCTTCAGCTTGAACTGATTGAGCCAGACCAGCAGCCCAGTACATGGCGTGATTATTTGAATGAACATGGTGAGGGACCTCATCATATTGCTTTTGTGGTTGAAGGAATGAAGGAGAAGATTATGCTGCTCGAAGGCAAAGGGTTCCCACTCCAGCAAAAGGGTGAGTATACCGGGGGGCGTTATGCTTATATGGACACGTTCAAGGAGTTAAAGGTGATTGTGGAGCTGCTGGAGAACGATAAAGATAAAGATAAAGGAGAGGATGTATAGTGAATATTCTAATTACTGGTGCCGGACGTGGACTAGGTTATGAGCTGGCGGCTGAGGCATTGAAGCGGGGGCATGGAGTCATTGCCGGGGTTCGCCGTCCCGATCAGGAACAAACAGCACTATCTCAGCTCGCTGCGACCTACGGGGAGAAGCTGACTGTGGCCCAGCTGGACGTGACGGATGAAGAAGGAATCGCGGCAATTGCTGCAAATCTGCAAGGACAAGGCCGGACGCTTGGTGCCATTATCAATAATGCGGCAGTACTGACTGCAAGGGACACACAGATTGAAGAGCTGGATTTCCAAGATATGCTTACCACGATGGATATTAATCTTTATGGACCGATGCGAGTGGTTAAGCATTTCTTGCCGCTACTCATTGAACCCGAGCTTTCGATCATCAACATATCGTCGGAAGCAGGCAGCATTACTAATGCTTATTCCGGAGACTATCCTTATTCCATCTCCAAAACGGCACTTAATATGTTCTCACAGCAGCTGCATGTATATTTAAAAGAACGCGGGGTACAAGTACTCGGCGTACATCCCGGCTGGATGCATACGGATATGGGCGGGGCAGAGGCGCCAACGAATCCGACCCAAAGTGCTGAGGGCATCATGGACTTGATCGAGAAGCGGACTACACCGGAAGGTCAATTCATGTTTGTAGACTATACGGGTAAGGATATGAAGATTTAATAAAGAGTGTTCTAACTAAAAGAGGTAACTCAATAGCCATTCATGGCTTCTGAGTTACCTCTTTTTGATTTTCTATATGCTTATTTATTTCTTAATCAATAAATAAGCGAAATAAGGTACGCCGATCAATGCTACCATGATCCCAGCGGGGATGCCATCAGGGGAGACGAGATTGCGGCCAACGGTGTCCGCGATCAGAAGCAACCAGCCACCCAGCAATACTGCGACGGGAATAAACATCTGATTGCGCGGACCCACCAACGATTTCGCAATATGTGGTGCCATCAATCCGATAAAAGCGATTCCACCTGTTACGGATACCGCGGAGGCGGCAGCTGCGACGGCGATAAGAATCAGGACGATACGTTCGCGCTCCAGATTCAGACCGACACCAATGGCTGATACCTCACTCAGACTGAGCAGATTGAGTCGCAGCGATTTGTACAGGGTAAAGGGAACTAGCAGTAATAACCAAGGCAGTAAAGCCCAGATGAAGGGCCAATCTGTACCCCAAATATTCCCGGCAATCCATTTTGCGATAAAATCAACTTTGGCACGATCTGCGGATGAAATGATTACGATCATAACTCCCGACAGCGCTAGGGAAAATCCGACCCCGACCAAAACTAGCCGAATAGGATCAAGTCCTCTAGTCCGACTATATGAAAAAAGATAAATTAATGCTGCCGTAATTATAGCCCCTATAAAAGCAACCAGCGGCAAAGCATAAATGAAGGATCCAACGCTAACCGGGAAATAGAGAAAAAATACAGCGACAGCCACACCTGCCCCGGAGTTAATCCCAATAATACCGGGGTCTGCTAGATCGTTTCGGGTAACACTTTGCAGAATCGACCCAGATAAGGCCAAGGCCATTCCTGCCAGTAGCGTAATTAGAATACGTGGCAGTCTCACAGAAAATAATACAAAGTCCTCTTTAAAGGTTCCATGACCGAAGAGAACGGGAAGCAGCCTGTCAAAAGACAGGGAAGAGTAGCCGATTCCCATACTGGCAATAGCCGTAAGCAGGATCAGTCCGGTGCATACCCACAGGATAAGACGTTGTTTTCGTACTGGAGCAGAGGAAATCATGAGAGTGTTTGA
Source organism: Paenibacillus sp. FSL H8-0315 (assembly GCF_038005365.1). Classification (NCBI taxonomy): domain Bacteria; kingdom Bacillati; phylum Bacillota; class Bacilli; order Caryophanales; family Paenibacillaceae; genus Paenibacillus; species Paenibacillus sp. FSL H8-0315. The sequence continues at coordinate 4,991,721 of NZ_JBBOTA010000001.1, forward strand.
CCTCCTTTACGAACAACGAACAAAAAGAAAGGCAGTCCTAGCATAGCCACGACAGCAACTATCGGCGTTTCATAAGGGGCGTGGATTGTACGTCCAATCGTATCTGCAAGTAGCATGAAGGATGCCCCAGTGAATACTGAAATCGGCAGAATATAGCGGTAGTCGGTGCCGACTATTTTGCGGACAATATGCGGAATCATTAGCCCTACAAAAGCCATGTCCCCAATTAGAGCGACCGATGCGCCAGTCAGCAGAATAATGAGTGTGAACAGAATCCCTTTAACCAAAACAAGGTTTTGTCCTAATCCGATCGCTACCTCGTCACTCAAGCTAAGAATAGTCAGCTGGTTAGAAAATATTAATGCCACCACGATCCCGATGAGGATCACAGGTGCAATGGCCTGAAGCTGGCCCCAAGTTGTGCCGATAAGCCCACCGGCAGTCCACATGGATACATCTTTGGATATCTTGAAGGCAATGCTGACACCACTTGCGATAGCATATAGGAATGCAGATACCGCAGCACCAGCGAGTACGATACGGATCGGAGACAAGCCACCTTGGCGCACGGAGCCGAGAATAAGAACCAGAACGGCTCCCAGAGCAGCGCCGAAGAAGCAAGCAATCATGGTACCAAAATAGTTCAGCCCCGGCATAAATACGAAGGTAAGCGCCAGTGCCATATTAGCTCCTGAAGTTAACCCCAGCAGGCCGGGATCGGCTAACGGATTGCGCGTAACGCCTTGCATAATAGCACCGGATACGGCAAAGGCGGCGCCGATCAGCATGGCGGCCAGTTCACGCGGCAGCCTGATCTCACGAAGAATGAGGACATTGTCTGCCGTTGAACTTGAAGTGATGGCAAGCCACAGATCATGGAAGGTGGTTTCTTTAGCCCCGAATAACATCGCGATCACGAGGCAAATAACCATTACCAGCACGCTACCAAGCAGCTTATAAAAGAATGGAATGGAAGTTTGCTTCGTAGTCATCTTTATTATTTTCCTAGAAAGCTTTTTTCAAAGAATTCCAGTTGATATTCTAAGCTAAGCGGATCGTTAAAATAGAATCCTTTGGCATCAGCTTCGTAAACATGATTATTTTTGACAGCAGGGATGCTCTTGTAGATTTCTGTATCCTGGAAGGAATTATCTTCATCCGCATTTTTACTGAAAATAACGTAATCGCCTAGATAATCCTTCAGCACTTCTGTTGAGAGGGCCACGTAACCATCTGTTTTGGTGCCTTCCTTTACTGTCTCCGGCATACCGAGCTTGAAGTCCCCATAGAGGAGTTCAGTTCCGCGGCCAAAGTTATACCCGTATACATACAATTGCTTATTGAAGGTTTCAATGACAGAGACAGTTGCATCCTCGCCGATCTTCGCTCTGATTTCCTCACCCGCTTTTTTGGTGCGGGCACTAAAGTCATCTACCCAAGCTTGGGCTTCTTTTTCTTTGTTCACCAATTTGCCGACTTCCAGCTGTTGGGTTAAGTAATCAACTTTATTATAAGTATAAGTAACCGTTGGTGCGATTTGCTTGAATTTATCGATGTTCTTAATATCGGAGAGACCGATAATCAGATCCGGCTGCAGCTCAATGATCTTCTCCAGACTTTCATCACTTACAGCTTCTACATCTTTCAATTGCTCTTCAAAGCGCGGATTGGTTTTGGACATTTCATCTACGCCTACAACAGGTACACCTAGAGCCATAACATTACCTGTTAAAAATCGAGTGAGGACAACGACACGCTGAGGATGTGTCGGAACTTCAACAGGTCCATTTTCCGATTCATAAGTAAAAGTCGCACTTTCTGACTCCGCAGCAGGAGCCGAGGATGGGCTGTTTGTAGGACTAACCTCATTCTTCGCCTGATTTCCCCCACAAGCACTAAGGGCAAGCCCTAAAATAAGTACAAACGGAATAAATATCTTTCTCATTTAAATAATTCTCCCCTTTTAATGACTATGTTTCCGTGAATAATTCCATTATTTAATGAATCCCAGGCTGTGCCATAGATTGATTATGAGAATCATTCGCATTTGTAATCATTATAGGGATCACTTATGTGCCTAACCATGCCTTTTTGTTGGAAAAAAGACTTGGACTATTATTGGCCTTCGAATAATGCAACCGCACGTCCAAGCTGCAAACGAATGGAAACTGGATTATAAGGCACCCATTCATCCAGATTAAGCAGATGGATCTTCTTGTTCTGCACAGCAGAAAGCTGGTTCCAATAAGAGGAGTGGAAGATTTCTTCACTGTGTGCAGTGGAGCCTTTTGCGTCTGGAAATACAGTGACTAACAATCGGTCACCGGCATAAGCCTCCAGCTCAGAGACGTCAACCACAAGGGAATGAAACTGGTCGCCGAGTTTATTTATTTGATCCTCAATCAAGGCAGGAGCCTTGAGACCTAGCGATTGATAGATCACATACCCAACATTTCTTGCCCCGTATACGAGTAGTCCATCTGGTTTAATGACCAGAAGGGTTACAATCTCGTTAGCCACCGCGCTTTGCTGCACCACGGCCCGAGCTTCCAGCTCCTCTTGTTCAAAATCGTCCAGCCACTGCTCAGCACGTTCGCTACGGTGAATGGCACGGCCGATCAAGCGCAAGTGGTCTTTCCATCCTAGTTCCTGCCAAGAGATTTCAACAATAGGAGCGACCGCCCGCAGCTGCTCAGCGTTCAAGCCGAATTCTTCCAGATGTTGTGTGGCTGCAATAAGCAATTCAATGTTTGCTTCCAGTAATAACGCTTTTATCTGCTCAGCCGAGCTGTTCGTATGGATGAATTTCATAGACTGTGGTGGTTCCTGGTCAGAAAGATTTAAATACTCGCTGCTCTCTGAAATGGTAACTGCAGGTTCCAGGCCAAGCAGCAGCAAATGACTGGCATAGGGAGTGAGCATCACCGCTACACGTTGGAAAGGGATAAGATTATAGCCTGAAGGAGATGCGCCGGTCTGCTGCTTAAAGCGCCGACTAAGATAGAACTCATCCTTGTAGCCCACCTTTAAAGCAATTTCTCTTAGTGTGCTTGAACTATTAAGCAGTAGTTCCTTCGCTCTGTGAACTCTCAACCTGGACAGATATTCATTAGGGGTAAAGCCCGTAAATTGTTTAAATAGCGTTGAATAATGTGAACCGCTCACACCCGCAATTGCAGCTAATTGCTCACGTGATATTTTTTCACTGAAGTGATTCTCTAAGTATGTGATACTGCGTTCCATTGAGGGCTGCTCACTCACTTCAAATCTTGTTTCCTGCTGCTCCAGCAATTGAAGAAGGATCTGATGGAACAGGATCTGGTTCTGCACATGACGTATTTCACGATCTGGCAACCGGTGAAGATACAATTCCTTCATATTAGATACAATGGCTGGTTCATGAGGAAACAACAGCATATTTGAATTGGATGTCAGTTGGCTTGTCCGCGTCATAGCACTGGAGGGCAGTGCTCGTGTCTGTTCTTGAATCCGGATTGAAAGCTTATAAGCATGAAGCGGCTGCTGGCGATTTGTAATTAGAGAGGCGTAAGTATTCTCGGGGAGAAGGACGACAATGCCTTCCATTAGCTCATAAGTCTGATGATCGACCTCAAGCATACCCTTGCCAGCAGCAATAGCTAGTAGGACGGTTGAATGCTCATGAATCTGAAGTCTTGGCAGATTTGAGGTTCCATACATCGACTGAATACTATCAGCGGTATATAAAGGGAAATGGGACTCCGCCCATTCTGGGACTATGTTATTCAAATCTTAAGCCTCCGTTACCTATAATTCTATGAATGGTATTATATTCTTCACTTCTATGGGACTAATTATAACATCTCCCGTTTGGGACAAGCCGCATAAATGACCACAAAGTAGAAGAGAAACTAATCTCCTAGATGAATCCATTGGTCCAAGAGTCCCTAAGGTCAAGCGAATATAAATACTACTATGATCCTTCATCCATTTTAAAAGAGGTGAATCTAAGATGAAAAGACAGGTGAAACCTAGTAGGAAAAGAAGACCTGCCTCCAGACTGCAGCCTAAACGTAGTTTAATTCTTAAAGCAAAAGCGCAAATCATTAACTTTGCGGTTATTGGTGATAGTCATGTGGGGTATGGAAACAGCTCAAGCATTTTTAGAAATCTTTTGCCTAAAGCTGTGAATAGCGGGAATAAGAGATTTGTTATTTTTGGAGGAGATAATACGCAAGCGGGAGCTAATTATGGAAATAATGCGAATGCTTACTACAAGGATTTCAAGGATACGGTAACAAGCACGCTTGGGAGTATTCCTTATAAAGCATCTATAGGAAATTGGGAGGCAAGCACACAGTCCTTATTCACACAATATTTAGGTGCTGTTGAAGGTCAAATGAATTTTCCGGGTACGCAGGGGAAGGTCAAGTATGTATGGCTTAATTGTGCGCTTGGACGGTTTACTCCGGGTAGTATAAATTTGTTGAGAAATTTAGATGATAGTTTTTATTATATTATAGATTTTCATTGGCCTCTCAAAGTAAGTGGGATTACGGTGGACCCAACCCATGTATTAAGCGCATCGGAGACGAATAAGTTTTTTTCATCCATTCCTACAAAAGTGAGAGATAAGGTGTTAGCTATTTTTACGCATCATGGACATCTGTTTTACCGAAAGCTTAGTAATATATATCCCGGTTACAACAAAACTAAATTTTTCGTATGCGGATGTTCGGGGGAATATAAATGCAAAACAAATGGTGATCGGGGTTATTACAATGCCACATTATCCATCAACGGGACAACATTTAATGTGGATGCTTTTAAGGTAGCGGTAACTTAGCAAAAACTAAGCTGAAGCTGATTTTCGGGAGAAACCGGGGTCAGCTTTAGTTTTTTTAGCAAATAGTTAATAGAAACTCAACAATTCAGTCACAGGATAATAGTAAACTAGCAGGATTATTTAATATATTTGTATAATAGTTTATATATGTATTAAATGAATCATATTGGAGGGCTACCGATGAGAGGGTTAGTATTTAATTCTTTAGAACAGGCGGGTGTCTCGGCTTTTGGTGTGGAGCGTATTCGTACAGCCGCCGCACAAATGGTTGAAGACAATATCACACCTGCGCAAGTTATTGTTGCTGCGAGAAAGGGGACGCTGCTGGTCCATCAAGCGAATGGAAAATTCGGACCTGAAGCAGACGCAGCAGATTTAACAGCGGATGCTATATTTCCACTCTGTTCCATCACAAAACTATTTACTGCAACCGCTATTATGATGTTAGTGGAACAAGGGAAAGTGGGCCTAAACAGGCCGGTTTCTGATTACATCCCCGAATTTACAGGGGAGAACAAAACAAAGGTATGCGTACATCATTTGTTGACACATACCTCTGGAATTGAGGTTAATGGCGGTTATGATGCACCACTTAGCCATGAGCCAGGTACTGTGATGTCTTACTGTGGATATGGTTATGAGCTGTTGGGTGAAATTATACGGCGTGTTAGTGGACAAGCTTATGATGTATTCGTAAAGGAAACTATTTTTAAACCGCTTGGAATGGAAAATACATATTATCGTGTGCCAATGGAAGTGCGGAACAGAGTAGTTAGACGTGCCCCTGAGGCAGCATGCGCGGAATGGGTAGACAGTGAATACAATTTGAATTCTGTATCTGCGGGGGGCGGCGCTTACTCAACGGCTATGGATTTGGCTGTTTTTGGCCAGATGTTCCTTAACGGCGGAATTTATAACGGAGTACGATTGCTTAGTCCGGTAACAGTAAAAGAAATGACCCGCAATCAAATTCCGGGCGTATCCTCACAATATAGAGACGAAGTTTTCCTTGAAGCGTACTGGGGGTACGGATGGGCGATTAATGGCACGAAGCGTGACGGCGGAGATCTGCTCTCTGCAGATGCCTATTCACACTGGGGGGCGGCAGGTCCTTTCCTCTGCGTGGATCCGATTTATCAGACAGTGACGGTTCATTTATCCGTAGAGCTGGATCACCAGAAGCCATTTAAAAATATGTATGTTGATTACTTCAACAATACTGTTCTTGCAGCAATCACAGAGCTGTGATGTCAGCTGCTATTTTCATATCCATTTTGAATTTTTGTTGTGTCTACTTTTCTTAAAGTGTGTTTTCCCTATTTGTTCTAAATTGTTTAGGGGTGATTCCGGTATATTTCTTAAACACTTTGGTAAAGTAGCTCTGATCATTAAAATGTAGGCGTGAGGCGATGTCCGATAAGCTTATCTCTGGTACTTCTATTAATCGTTTTGCCTCTTCAATCCGCTCCAATTGAATAAAATCGCTGATGGTGATGCCGGTCCCCTTCTTAAATAATAGGGAGAGATAACTTCTATTTAATCCTGCAACCTCAGCCAGTCTATCTAAGGAAAGTTCCTCATATAGGTGATTGAAAATATAGTTCTGACAGAGAGCCACGGTGCGCGACAGTTTCGCCATCCGGCTCTCTTTGACATGGTCTGCGAAATCGCAAAGGGCATTAAGAACGGCATGATCTACAGCGGGAATATCTTTTAGTTCTTCGATATGCTGGATATGAAAGTCGCTTAGGGTATAAGAAATTTCCCAGTACAGCCCTCCATCTATAGCTGCACGTGTAGCGAGTGTAATACAAGAGATTGCCAGATTCTTTTTGTTACGTAATTGGCTCCTTTTAGAGAGAAGCCCGTAACTCTCTTCGGAGAACGAAGCTTGAACGCGTAGCAGCTCAGTTTTATTGCCTTTTTTGACATAGTGAAAGAGATTTTTTTCTAGCATAGGCTCATGGTGCAGCCACGTATTCTCACGGCGATAAGAAATATCCAAATCCAAACTGCCTGAGGGCAGTTGTTTATAGGCAAGAATGCGGGAGTCCAGCAGTAGTTCGCTAAGGGTCAAGGTTTTTCCAGTAACTAGCGAGTATAGCAGCATAGCGGTATGGTATAGTCTCATTTTATTTAACACGGTCAGACTGCGGTAATAGTTAAGCCATTGCTCCTGAAACTTAAGGGGAACTTCATGATCACGCATCAGACTTGCCACATTATCCTCCGTAGGTTGAGCATACAATGAAGGGCCAATCACAATGCTTCCCTCGTTGCTCTTGTCTGAGGGTAGATGGAGAATAATATAATTCTCTAGAAAGTTTGTAGTACGAACGATTGGTACAGTAGAAGTCGGTCCATTGCCATTAGAGTTGTTCTCACGATTAAAAGATTTAGTAATTTCAGAAAGTGGCTCATTAAGGTTATGAACCCAAGGGGCGCCCTCGAAGGAGGAAGGCATAGCAAATTCAATTTCCCGAGTGGCGTCGAGCAGGAACACGGGAATTTGCTGTGACTCATACATCACTTTACAGATATATAGGACTCTTTCCTTATCCTCCAAATGATCTAACATGTTATGACCTCCTCGCCTAACAAGAATACCAAAAACACGATAATAATGCCATAAATCAAGCATGAAGTATATTAAAATGGGGATAGTATACAATCAGAGGAGGCATTTTTATGAAAACCAAAATTCATGAACTCATATCACAATTGACCCTTGAGGAGAAAGCGGGACTCTGTTCAGGGCTTGATTTCTGGCATACCAAGGGGATTGAACGACTCGGAATCCCTTCTTTGATGGTAACGGACGGACCCCATGGTTTACGCAAGCAAAAAGAGAGTGCCGATCACCTCGGGCTTCATAACAGTGTTCCCGCAACTTGTTTTCCTTCAGCAGCAGGGTTGGCTTCTTCGTGGGATCGGGCACTAATTGAGCGAGTGGGGAAGGCGCTTGGTAAGGAGTGCCAGGCAGAAAACGTTGCTGTTCTGTTGGGACCGGGGACGAATATTAAACGCTCTCCACTGAACGGTCGTAACTTTGAATATTTCTCGGAAGACCCTTATCTTTCTGCGGAGATGGGGGGGAACCATATCAAAGGTGTGCAAAGCGAAGGAGTAGGAACCTCGCTTAAGCATTTTGCCGCCAATAATCAGGAACACCGGAGAATGTCGGTAGATGCGGTTATTGATGAACGGACGCTGCGGGAGATTTATCTGGCTAGCTTTGAAGGTGCAGTTAAGAACAGTCAACCTTGGAGCGTAATGTGTTCTTACAACCGGGTTAACGGTGAATACGCTTCTGAGAGTGAAACGCTTCTAACGCGGATTCTTAGAGATGAATGGGGTTTCGAAGGATTTGTAGTTTCGGATTGGGGTGCGGTCAATGAGCGAGTGAAGGCGCTGCAAGCAGGGCTGGAGCTGGAAATGCCGTCAACGGGAGGACTTGGCGATGCCAAGATTGTCGCAGCCGTGCAAAGTGGGGAACTAGCTGAAGAAACGTTAAACCTTGCGGTGGAGCGGCTGCTCACTTTTATTTTTAAGGCGGTAGACAATCGTAAAGATAATACTTCATTTAATGCTGAAGAGCATCACCAACTGGCACGGAAAGTGGCGAGGGAAAGCATGGTGCTTCTTAGAAATGAGGAGGAAGTTCTACCCTTATCTAAACAAGGTACTATTGCGATCATTGGGGAATTTGCTAAAAATCCGCGTTATCAAGGTGGGGGAAGCTCGCATGTGAATCCAACACAATTGGATGATGCTTTTGAAGAGATGAGAGGTCTTGCGGGGTCTGCTGAGCTGCTATATGCCCAAGGATATGAACTGGAGCATGATGAGATTAATGAGGTTTTGCTGCAAGAGGCAAGAGAAACAGCGGCAAAAGGTGATGTAGCGGTGTTGTTCCTTGGACTGCCGGATAATTATGAGTCAGAGGGTTATGATCGCAGCCACTTGTCTCTTCCAGAGAGCCATAAAGCGCTGATCGATGTGGTAGCTGAGGTCCAGAGTAATATCGTTGTTGTACTCAGTAATGGCTCACCTGTAGAGATGCCTTGGATTGATAAAACAAAAGGAGTCCTTGAGGGTTATCTAGGTGGGCAGGCGTTTGGGGGTGCCGTAGCAGATTTATTGTTTGGAGAGGTCAGCCCAAGCGGTAAACTGGCAGAGACATTCCCCATGAAGCTGAGCGACAATCCATCCTTTCTTAATTTCCCGGGGGAAGGGGATAAGGTAGAGTATAAGGAAGGTTTGTTCGTAGGTTATCGTTATTATGATAAAAAAGAGATAAAACCGCTGTTTCCTTTCGGCTTTGGTCTCAGCTACACAGAGTTTCAATACAGTCATTTAACAATTTCCAAGAGCAGCATAAAGGACACCGAGACTGTTCAGGTTAAGGCTACCGTTAAAAATACGGGCACTCGCGCAGGAAAAGAAATCGTTCAGCTCTATGTTAGTGATGTGGAGAGCAGCGTGATCCGTCCACTGAAGGAACTAAAAGGCTTCCAGAAGCTAGAGCTTCAGTCTGAAGAAGAGCAGGAGGTAACCTTTGAGTTAGATAAACGCTCCTTTGCTTATTACAACGTTAACATTGGTGATTGGCATGTGGAAAGTGGAGATTTTGAAATTGCTATTGGCTCATCATCGCGGGATATTCGTCTGACAACTTGTATCGGAGTAGAATCGACCAATCCGCTTACGATGCGTTATCATCGGAATAGTACTATTGGTGATTTGCTGGATAATCCACGGACAGCGGAAAAAGTGAAGAAATTCAGCAGTGTTTTTGGCTTAGAGGGTGCGATGGATGATAACCCGGAAATGTACATGGCGATGATGAAATATATGCCGCTGCGGGCAATGATCGGTTTCGGCCAAGGGAAATACACGGAAGAAGATTTAGCCAAGGATCTGCAAGAATTTAATACATTGGCTACTAAGTAGAAGTAAGCCAGTGGCACATATTAGTCCTATCTAATATGCACCACTGGCCTTATTTGTGTAAATTTCTTGTCTGGATACCGTTACCCATTAACTCGATAGGTATGCCTCAACGTTTCCTTGAAGGAAATCCGTAATCTTTAGCGCGCCACGCTACTAGCAGCGCAAGAATCAATAGTATAAACATTACCCACGGGAAGGAGCGGACACCAAGTGTTTCAATAAGAATTCCGCCTATCACTCCGCCACCGCCAATAGCTAGGTTCCATGCCGTCACCAGCATCGATTGGGCCACATCTGCACTTTCGCCAGCGGTTTCGGCAACGGCTGTCTGTAGCAAAGTAGCTGCTCCTCCGAACGTCAACCCCCATACACCAACCACTAAATAGATCACTATGGGCTGGCTGCTACTAATGCCTAGTACAATGGATGACAAGGCAAAAGCAGCTAGGCTGATCAGAACCAATGGACGCAGTTTGCGGTCGATCAAAATACCGATGACCCAGATGCCAACAAGCGCTGTAATGCCGAAAACAAGCAATACCAAGTCAACCCGCTGGGTTAGCCCGGCCTGAGTAAGATAGGGGGCAATATAGGTATACAAGATGTTGTGTGCTAGTACCCATACCAGAACGACAAACAATACCGGCCGTACCCCCGGAATAACAAAAACCTTGTAGAGAGGGAGCCGTTTATCAGGGGCTTCTCCTGGATAGTCCGGTAGCTTCCAAAATACCCAAGCGATCAGCATGAGAGCTAATAGCGACATGAACCCGAAGATAGAGCGCCAGCCTACAAGGGTGCCAAGAAGGGTTCCAGCAGGGACACCGAGTGCCAGAGCGAGAGGTGTGCCAACCATCGCTACCGCCATTGCTCGTCCTTTGAGTGACTCCGGCACCATGCGCCGGGCGTAACCTGCTATCATGCCCCATAAGACTCCAGCGGATACGCCGGCGAAGAACCGAGCTGTTAGCGTAAGTATATAATTGGAAGAAAAAGTGGTGACGGTGTTGAATATGAGAAAACCAAGGATGCACATTAGTAGCAGTGGTCGCCGCCGCCATCCACGCGTCACGGTAGTTAAGGGAATCGCGGCCAACAGGGAACCAAGAGCATACAAAGTGACAAGTTGACCGGCAAGGGCCTCGGAGACACCAAGCCCCTCACCTATTTGGAGCAACAAGCCTGCCGGAATCGTTTCGGTAAGAATACAGATAAACCCCGTCATAGCTAAGGCGAGTAATCCAGCCCATGGCAGACGTTCAGAAGAGGGAGTGCTGGGGGCACTTTGTGTGGCAGAAGATGTGTTTTGGCTCATAGAGAAGCCCCTCTCTTATATAATTTTAGCAAACTCAATGATATAGACGACGAATAGGGTCTACTGGACAGAGAGCCTAGGCTGGTTCATTCCGGACCCAGGCTTCTTGTGTTCATGCTCTATTTATTACGTCTATCATAAATGGCATCACAAAGGTCTACAGTAAACTGACCCGACATGCCTTCCAATGCGGTATTAGTGAAAGCGACGACACTGAGGCGTTGCTTGGGATCTACGAACCACGAATGACCATAAGTACCACCCATGCGCCAAGTACCCGGAGATTCTGGAGTGTCTGCGGCGACAGGATCCTTTAGTACCGTGATGCCTAGGCCAAAGCCTCGTCCTGGCCAGAAGGCCATTGGCAGATCACCGATCTGGTTGGTCGTCATATCGTGAACCAGTGACTCCGGTAGCAGCGGCGCTCCGCCCTTACGTAATGTTTCCAGCAGTTGCAAAAAATCTCCGGCGCTGCCGACCATGCCAGCTCCTCCAGAAGGATAGGCAGTAGTGTCAAGTGCTCGGCTAGGGGCAAGCAGGAACCCAGCCGTTCCCTCCACAAAGGCAATACTGTCAGGATCAAGTAAGGGCCGTGGCTCTGGAGTATCATTGGCATAGGAAGTGGCCAGCCGTTCTCGATCGACTGCAATAAAACCCGTGTCGCTCATGCCAAGCGGCTTTGTCACGAGTGAATGTACAGCCTCACTGAGCGGTGTTTCTGTGACCTTTGCAATTACTGCTCCCAGCACATCTGTCGCGATGGAATATTTCCACTCGGTACCTGGCGTATAAAGGAGGGGGACAGAGGCAAGACGGCGCAGGTTCTCTTCCAATGTGATGCCGGACTGATCCATACCATCTGATACCCCTGCTGACTGATAGGAACCCTTCTCTTCTTGGAAAAATCGGTAAGACAGGCCCGCGGTGTGCGTCATCAAATGACGAATCGTCAAGGAAGCGAACTCGCCATTCTGCAAACGCGGCTGAAACTCTGGAAGCCAACGATCAACGCGGTCGTCCAGTTGTAGACGACCTTGCGCAACTAATACTAGGGCTGCCGTTGAAACGATAGGTTTAGTAACTGAAGCGAGCCGGAATAAGGCATCTTCTCGCATAAGTCGGCCTAGCTGGCGGTCGGCAAAACCGGCAGCACGGCTATAAACCAGTTCCCCATCTATCGCCACTTTAATGACAGCACCGACCAAGCGCTTGTCAGCGAGGGTTCGATCGATTACTCTATCGATGCGACCTGATAAACATTCTGTAATTATTTTATTTGAATCCAATATACTCAACGGTCTTCATCCCTTCGGAATAGTTAAAGTCAAGAACACTTTACTATTGTAGGGTTATTATATATAACAAGTTATCTTGATTACATAAGGCAACTAAGCTAAATTAGCTTTATAACGGTTAATTACAATCTATTTAATATAGAAAACCTTAAATTTAAAGGAGGCGATTTTGATGGACCATGTTGATAAGCAAATTCTTTTCCATCTTCAAAATCAAGCAAGAATTTCTATGACAGAGCTGGGCAAATGTGTCGGTTTATCGCAACCTGCGGTTACGGAGAGAGTTAGGCGTATGGAGGAAAAAGGCATCATCAGCGAATATCGCACCATAATTTCTCCTGAAAAGATTGGGAAACAAGCAGCTGCCTACATGTTATTTCATTCTAGGGATTGTAATGCATTCCTTGATTTCTGCCGCTCAAGTCCTGATGTCGTCGAATGTTACCGTATAAGTGGGGAACACAACTACTTATTGAAGGTAGTAACCGACTCTACACGAGCCCTCGAGGAGTTCGGAAATCAATGTGACAAATACGGTACTTACACGATTCTGATCGTGATGTCATCACCAATCGATCATAAATTTCTTATACCCTCGCTTGAAGAAGCAAGCCTAAACTTGCTGAGTTAGATTTTAAACATAATCCGTTAGCCTGTCGTAACAAAAAAAAGACTCTTCTATATAAATAGAGGAGTCTTTTTGGTTTAGATATATTAATAAAAATGATTGCAGCTGCTCCTTTTTCGTAGATACATCATGGACTTTCTATCTTATAAGTCTGGCGGTATTTTAGTGGAGAAAGCCCGGTGATTACCTTAAATACCCGACCAAAGTGAGTCATATTATCAAATCCAACATTTTCAGCTATCTTGGCTACTTTAAAGGCAGTATTGATTAACAAGGCACGAGCTTCCTGGTGGCGATAAATATAAATAAGCAGCTCAAACATAAGTGTTTTTAAATAGAATTCATAGCCGGGAGGTTGCTTCGTAAATTCAGAGACCCTTTTATTGAATAATTTCTCGATAAAGTTTTGTTCAGAACCATGAACCTGAACGGGTGGGAGATCAGTTCGAAGAAGTCCGGAAAAACCTGTAGGCCATTGGCTATCGGGAATGAGCTACCTTCAATAAACGGGTTAGAACAATGGTTAGTCTAGACCAACTATAAAATGAATTAAGTAGCTAAGCTAATGCCAGCATCGCCTAGTTTCCAACGGCAGGTCATTATCAGCTTCTCACCCTCCAGTTCGGCTGTCAGCGTGCCACCCATTTTATTCATTAGACTTTTGGCGATGGAGAGACCCAGCCCGGAAGCTTGAGAAGATCGGGTACGGTCTGCGGTATAGAATCGGTCAAATAAGAGGTTAATATCGCTTCCGACTAGTTCCTTCGCATCGTTTACTATTGTTAAGTCAGCTGTTTCCTGCTGTCGTTCGAAATGGATTTCTACATACCCGGTCGCATGTTTGACCGTATTGACAAGTAAATTTTCGACAACTCTCCGCACAGCGGATTCATCGGCGTATACGGATACATTTTCCTCAGGTAGCCGTATATCCGGTGTAATATTGCGTTCGTTGAAAGAATCGTAAAATCCGACCAGTATTTCCGAGAGTAGAGCCCTCATCCCAAGCTTTTCCGTATGTAGAGGATAATCTAGCGATTCGATCAAGGAAAGCTCAAAAAAATCATTCAGCAGCGCCTGCAGCCGTTTCGTCCGATTTTTAACGATGGCAACATATTCAAGTTTTTCATCAGGGGTAATTGACTCATCCTCCAACAGTTGAATATAACCGAAGATGGAGGTGAGGGGTGTACGGATATCATGTGAAATATTCGCCACAGCCTGACGGAATTCTTGTTCGACACGTTTTCGCTGGGCTTCCGCTTCGACGATTAAATCAGATTGACGATTGATTTGTCCCGCAAGCGCCTCAAGCTTCTGGTCGAATAGAGCCACATCAATTTTTTTACCGGATGCTCGCTCGTTGTAGGTATGCAATTGCTCTGTTATCCGCCCTAGTTCTCGCCTTAACATTAAGAAACGGAAAAGCAGGAGAGCTCCTGCCGCAAACAATATGATTGTCAGAATAAGCAACACTCTCCTGCACCCCCCATTTGTTATTTGATCTCTTTTCGGTGGAATACGAGAATACCGAGTACCCCGGAAACGGCTATTGTCAACAACGGCACGAGTAGAAGCGCTGGCCAATCTCCGCTGTCGATACTGGGCTTACCGATATCGCTCACCCGTTTGAAGATGGAATAATCGTACAAATTACTAAAGAAAGAGATCTTCGAACCTATACTAGCCAAAACCGTATCGATCATAAGGAAGAAAATCATTGAGAAGCCGATAGTTTTGCCGCTGTCGGTTAGGATTACGGTGAACAGCGCCCCGATGGCTGCGTAACCAGCCGTGTACAATAACGTTAGCCCGAGAGCTCGCGGTATGAAAAGTGTAGTGCTTCCTTCCGGCAGATGACCGAAGCCCGAAAGCAGCGTGACTTCGACTGTGCTGACAATAGGAAAGACGAGCGAAATCGCCATGGCTCCAACTGCGAATACGATTAGTTTTGCTGCGAACAGCCGCCCTCTGGTGTTGCCCGAAGAGGCGATCGTCTTCATGACCCCTGTGGAATATTCGTTAGAGATAAAGAATCCAGCCAGAATGGCTACGCCGAATTTAATAATGTAGGCATTGCTTGAAATAAAGGTAGTCAGAAATTCAGCGCCGGTGATCTGAGGTTCCCCATTGGACCGATGATCAAAATAATATAGCAATGGGTAAGCAAGCGAGAGAACGGAAAGTGCCAATAGAAAAGTCCAAAATGATCTATTCTTACGGAGCTTGAAAAACTCCACTCTGATCAGATTATACATTTGGGTTCCCCCCAATCCGCTTTGTAAAATAACTTTCCAAGTCTTCACCCATAGGCATAAACTTCTCGATCTCGAGGCCGGCATTGAATAACGCTGTTGATACTTTGCCTGGCTGCTCAATACGGCTATACAACTTGATGGTTCCATCCTGCATCACTTCGAAATCGGCCGTACCCAGCTCGTTCTGAATGACGGCTGTTGCCTTGCCCGGATCATCCACTTTGATAAATAAATACTGCTGACATTTCTCGTTTAATTCCTCCGCAGTGAGTTGTTCAAGCAACTGACCGTGATGAATAATGCCATAATGACTTGCCATTAAATGCAGCTCACTTAGAATATGACTTGAGATCATTATCGTAATGCCTAGCTCACGGTTTAGTCGCTTGAGCAGTTCGCGCATTTCGACGACACCCATCGGATCCAACCCATTGGTCGGCTCGTCCAGAATCAGAAATTCTGGATCTCCCAGTAAGGCGATGGCAAGACCTAACCGCTGCTTCATTCCAAGTGAGAAATTTTTGGCTTTCTTCTTGCCAGCGCCCTGTAGTCCAACTTGCTCTAGCATTCTAGGAACACAATCTTTGCCGGGAATACCACGTAGAATCCGGTTTGCTTCTAAATTTTCGCTCGCAGTCATATGGGGGAACAAAGCGGGGCTCTCGATAATCGAGCCGATTCGCTTACGAGCTTGGATCAAGGCCTGCTCTTCACTGGCTCCGAACAGCTCGATCGTCCCCTGAGTCGGAAAAGCAAGTCCGGTCACAATCCGGATTAATGTTGATTTTCCGGCTCCGTTTTGCCCAATAAAACCATAAATAGAGCCTTTACGGATTGACAAATTGACTTTGTCCAGCGCTGTATGGCCCTTGAACTTTTTGGATAGCTGATTTGTTTTTAATACATACTCGTACATCTCGTCTTGGCCTCCTTTTCGTGATAGACCAAGTATAGAATTGAAAACATAAGAAGAGCTAAAGCCAAATCTTAAGAATGTCTTAAGGCTTGAGCCGATAACCTATGCCCCATACCGTCTCGATAAATTCGCTTCCTGGCGCGGCCTTGGTTAGCTTGCTGCGCAAATTGCTCATATGGACATTGACCGTATTGTCGTCCCCGTAATATGGCTCGTGCCAGACTTTTTCATACAAATTCGCTTTCGTAAACACCTTTTTGGGAGCTGATAAAAGTAACGAGAGAATCTCAAACTCTAGAGCTGTGAGCGTCAGTTCCGCACCATTTGCCGTGACCGACATCGCATCTCGATGAAGTACAAGGCCCTGATGCTGGAGCAGGTTAGGCAAAGCCGATTGCGCAATCCGCGAATACAAACGTAGATGAGAATCGATCCGTGCAGAGACTTCTTCAACGTCGAAGGGTTTCGTAATGAAATCATCCGCCCCCGCCCGCAGAGCAGACACCTTGGTCTGAGGCTCACCCTTGGCAGAAATGATAATTACCGACATATTGTCCCGCCCGGCAATCCTCTCAAGTAGTTCCTCACCCGACATGCCAGGCAGCATCAGATCCAGTAGCAGCATGCTCCATTGACGTTGCTCCAGATAGAGAAGTGCCTCCGTTCCCGAGTAAGCAGGTTGGGGAATGTAGCCGCTTTTCTTAATTATGTTGCATAGCAATCGGTTGATGTCGCTGTCGTCCTCAGCAACAAGAATATGTATCGGGGTATTCATTTAATCTCCTTTTTTTACCTGAAATGGGTCGTTGTTCGGATGAATGTCTATTAAATAGGATAGCAGGTTTTAGATTCTGTATCCAGATCCAGTCAATTTGCATTTTGGTTATTCAAATCTATATCACCGATTCTCGTGAGTTTATTTTTATATAAGAAAGAGACTCTTCTATTTAAATAGAGGAGTCTCTTTGCGGTGTTAAGGTATTTAGATAAATAGATTATGACCCGACTGATCGGCTTGGCCGAGGTAATAACCAACGCCGCCGATTCCGACACCGTCAATCAGTTCTTCACGAGTGATGCCCATAAGATCCATGGACATTTGGCAGGCGACGATTTCCACACCTTGGTCGATAGCCATCTGAATCAATTCCTCCAAGGAAGAGATATTTTTGCTCTTCATTAGAGAGCGGATCATCTTCGAGCCCATGCCCATCATGTTCATATTTGAAAGCGTCAGCTTCCGGCTGCCGCGTGGCATCATGGCACCGAACATTTTACCGATGAAGTTCTTGTTCACAGGCACCTTTTCATCCTTGCGGATAATATTGAGGCCCCAGAAGGTAAAGAACATTGTGACTTTTTTGCCGCTGGATGCTGCTCCGTTGGCAATGATGAAGGAAGCGATCGCTCTATCCAAATCCCCGCTAAAAACAACCATTGTGCTTGCATTGCTAGTTTGAATTACTTGTGCGCCTGCTCCGGTTGGTGCTGATGCTGAAGTCCCGATAACTCCTTTGCGCAGATAAGCTTCGATCATGCCAGTAGGCAGCTTTGTTAGCTGCAAAAGCGTATTGTTGGACATACGAGCCCAAGCCTTGATATCCTCATAAAATCCGGGATCGGAAGCAGTGACCTTCAGGACTTGCCCGTCCAAGAGCGGGTCCATGCTCATTTTAACTTGGATCAGCGGCCCTGGGCAGCACAGTCCGCAGGCATCAAGCACGGAATCAGGTGTTGTGAAAGCTGTAGCGTTAACGGTTGGTGTAACTGTGCCAGTTCCAGTCTCTGTCCCAGTTCCAGTTCCAGTTCCAGTCTCCGTCATTGCTCCCGTTGCTGCGATTTCTTTACTGGCTGCTGGTGTACCAACGTTTGGCGTCAAGTTATCTTTTTTTTTAGGCGTAAATTGGATCATCTGATAGGTTTTATAACCGCCGGTCAGGTTTTTCACACGGTAACCTTTTTGCTGTAAAATCCGGGAAGCGGTGTAGCCTCTGAGTCCAACTTGGCAATACACCCAAATTTCTTTACTAGAGTCAAGCTCGCTTAGCCGACCACGCAGATCATCCACAGGGATGTTAATGGACCCTTCAATATGACCATTAGCATGTTCGATTTCCGAACGTACGTCAACTAAAATGGTATTGTTTTTGTCACGACCTTCTAAATCCTTAGGGACGAATACCGTAGTCAAACCATGCAAAATATTTTCAGCGGCAAAGCCAGCCATATTCACCGGATCTTTAGCGGAAGAATAAGGAGGGGCATAAGATAGCTCCAACTCCGTCAAATCAGTGACCGTACCTCTAAAACGAATAACTGTAGCGATATCGTCGATACGTTTGTCTACACCACTGTAACCTACAGCTTGTGCTCCTAGCACCGTACCTTTTGGATCAAAAATCAGCTTCATAGATATCGGGGTTGCCCCCGGATAATAGGTTGCGTGTGAGCTTGGATGTATATAAATCACGTGATACGGCAGACCCAAACGTTGTAATGTTTTTTCATTATTACCTGTAGAAGCACCTGTGACTCCAAAAACCTTTATTATAGAAGTCCCTTGTGATCCTTTGTAAGTTGTGCCGAGACCACTGACGTTGTCCGCAGCAATCCGCCCTTGTTTATTGGCAGGACCAGCTAGTGGAATGGCGGTTTTTGTTCCGTTTACGAAATCAACCACCTCAACCGCGTCACCTACAGCGAACACTTGATCCAGATTGGTCTCCATCCGCTCATTGACTAAAATATGGCCACGGGGACCGAATTCTAAGCCACTGTCCTTCAGAAAAGAGGTATCCGGAGAAACGCCGATAGCCAGCAGAACCATATCACTTTGCAGTACAGTGCCACTTGCTAATTGCACCTGTATTTGTTCTCCCACCTCAGCAAACCCTTGGACCATATCGGAAAAAATAAGATTAACGCCATGCTCGTCGAGTTCTTTTGCCAAAATAGAAGACATTTCAGTATCGAATGGAGCTAATATTTGTGGTCCTGCTTCAATTAAGGAAACTTCCAGACCAGCTTCTCTAAGGTTCTCAGCCATTTCCACACCGATAAATCCACCACCGATCACCACGGCCGAACGTGTGCCTTCCGCAGCGACTTTAGCTTTGACTTTGTCAGTGTCGGGAATGTTACGCAACATGTGTATTTGGGAACTCTCGATACCGGGCAGATTCGGACGAATCGGTTTAGCACCTGGCGATAAAATAAGCGCATCATAGCTCTCTTCATAGGAGCCTTTTTCTATGCTTTCTACTCGCACTTTTTTGTTCACGGGGTCGATAGACACGACTTCACTTTGAATCCGAACATCGATGTTAAAACGTTTGTGCATCGCCTCCGGTGTCTGCACCAGCAGCTTGGAGCGGTCCTGAATGGACCCACCGATATAATAAGGAAGTCCGCAATTGGCAAAAGAAATGTACGGATCACGCTCAAACATTACAATATGCGCATCTTCATCTAATCTCCGAAGTCGGGCGGCTGCTGACGCGCCTCCTGCAACTCCACCAACAATCAATACTTTTTTACTCATGATGACTTATTCCTCCCCTAAAAATAACTGAATCAGATGTTTGATTTTTTCGTCTTTAACAGAATAGTTAATCTCCAGCCCATTACGTTCGGTTTCAACGATGCCTAGTGATCTAAGCTTCTGTAAATGCTGGGACACCGTAGATTGTGGAAGATCGAGGCAGTCCTGCATGAAGCTCACGTTGCAGCTGCCCTTTTCCAGAAGTCCTTTAATGATGCACAAGCGCACGGGATGAGCTATAGCCTTTAAGGTTTCGGCGGTTTGGTTATAGGCTTTGAAATTTTTGTCCATGGTAACGAACACCTCACTTTACAATATCCTTATATCGTAATATTATGATATAGTGATATGAAAATCAAGTTATTTTTATAAAGGTGAAGGAGAGATGCTCGATGTCTTTTAAAATTTCAAAGGAAATTACCCCACAGCAAGTGGCGGAACGCTTGAAGAATGGCGAAACTCTTACCATGTTGGATATACGCGAACCCGCCGAATGGGTGGAGGGACATGTAATGGGTGCTAAACATATTCCGCTTGGACAGCTATTGATGCGCACAGATGAACTGGATTCTCATGGAGAGATAATTGTGATGTGCTTAAGTGGTGGCCGTAGTGGACTGGCTTGTGAGCTGCTGAGTGAAAAGGGGTATAACGTTGTGAACATGACGGGTGGATTAGGCGCTTGGACGGATGATTTTTTGGTACGGGAGTAATGATATGAGCATGATGGTTCGGATCCTACTGAGTATTTTAATTGTCTTTAGTATTGTGAGGTTTTTGCGTTATGCTTGGCCTGTTCGTTCACTTACTTATATAGAAGTTCGTGAGGTTCGCGAATTAGCGGATCAATCATTGGCTATGAAAATGCTCGATGTCAGGGATGCCGTTGATTACCAGAAGGACAGTATCCGTGGTTCGATAAATATTTCGCTGGGGCGGTTACCCTATGTCTGGCAGCACTGTCTATCTCCGGGCGACTCGGTTCTAATTCTTGCAGGAAGTTACTACAAAAGAAATAAAGCCGCGAGAATTCTTTATAAGCAGGGATTTCGTAAGCTATATGCGGTAAATGGTGATTTGTTAGGGAACAAAAGAACGCTCTCCGACATTTCTGTGAAAGGTTGTTGTGAAGGATAATGGATAATGGATTTAAGGTCATTGATTTCCCGTCTCGGATTGAAGCTGGGGTGTCGAAGTCAGGGTGACGATGGAATGATCTCTTTTGATGCCTATGGGCAAGGCGCTCGGGCTGCACGTTTGCTAGGTGAGGGAAGGCAGTGAAGAGGGAGCAATATGTCACTCTAGTTGAGCCGCTATATTAATGTTGCTAAGTCGTGATGGTGGCTAGGTCGCTAAATTAATGTTGCTAAGTCGCGATGTTGTGGCTAGGTCGCTATATCAATGTAGCTAAGTCGCGATGTTGTAGCTAGGCCGCTAAGTCAATGTAGCTAAGTCGCAATCCAGTCAGCCTCATCTCGAACTCAGTTTTAATTGCATTTTGTGCAGTTAAACTTCAGTAGTTTTAGGAAAAGTAACAGTTAACTGCACTTTGTACATCTAAATTTGATCATTTACGCTTAACTACCTAATGTTTCCTTTTTTAGTTGTAGAAAGTACAACTAAATGGACTTTTAGGGGGATAAGAGTTAAATAGTTGCATGAAATACAATTAAATAGAAAAAGCACAGGTCGATAGCCAGTGAATAGTGGAGAATGGGAGACGATTTCGGACAATTTCAAAAAGGTAGGTCGAATAATATTATTCTAGCGGAACTTAGTCAAACCGAGATTACTTTAACGGAACTACTATACAAAACCTACCTATATTGAGCTAAATCTAGTCGTCTAACTCAAATGTAGTTTACTTAGCCAAGATTGCTCTTGCTGAGTTAATTCTAACTGAACTTTAGTGATCTAACTCTAGCTGGACTTACTGTAATGATCTACTCTAGCTGAACTAACTTTAGTGATCTGACTCTAAATGAACTTACTGTAATGAGCTAACTGTAACTGAACTTACTTTAATGCGACTCACTTTAACCAATGTGATTTTTTAATAGGTAAGCAAATTTATCTCGAGTGCTAACGTTGAATGTAGAGTGTCATTGACAGCATAAGAAGGCGAATACTATACTTCTGAGTAATAGGACGAAGCACGTCCCGCATCCATAATTGGGTGCGGGATTTTTTTATGCCAAGGAGGAGGAGAACGTTATGGGGTTTACGGAAGAACATCGTAAGTGGGTGGGAGATCATATTAGTCGAAGAACGGGAGAAAGACGGGGGAGATTGGAGCGGGGACATGGGCATGGTGAGCGAATGTTTACGGAGAAGGTTTGGTGGCCAATGATGGGTCATTTTAATGATCTTCATCCTGAATATGAAGTGTTGGATTGGCGGGGATGGCCTTATTTTGTTGATTATGCGTGGAAGCCTGGGCAGGTTAAGTTTGCTTTTGAGGTAAAAGGTTACGGCCCACATGTGCAAAACACAGATCGGACGCGTTATCGGCAGGAATTGAATCGAGAGACTTATCTACAAATCGCGGGTTATCGGGTAGTGGCGATACCATATGATGATCTGGAAGCGAGTCCTGAGAATACTATTTTTTTGTTGAGATCATTACTGATGCCGTACCTCGCTTTAAGGACAGAAGAGAAGGAGGCGTTTAGTCGACTGGAGCGTGATATTTTGCAAATTGCGGTGCGTTCGAACGGGGACATTCGGCCTGTTGATTTGGTGAGAGAGCTTGGCATTGATCTGCGTACAGTTAGGAAATGTATGAGGTCACTTTGTGAGAAAGGTAAGTTTAAGCCGATAGTTTCCCAGGTGAGTGGGAGGGTTTGTCGCTATGAATATGTACATTCACTTAACGATATTCAGCTGTGGTGAATAAACGGTATAAATCCCGTAGATTGGAGGCGTGCAGCGGGAATCGAGCAAATGAACGGTATAAATCCCGCAGATTGGAGGCGTGGAGCGAGAATTGAGCAAATGAACGGTATAAATCCCGCAGATTGTGGGTGGGGAGCGGGAATCGAGCAAATGTGCGGTATAAATCCCGTAGATTGGAGGCGTGGAGCGAGAAGTGAGCAAATGAACGGTATAAATCCCGTAGATTGCGGGCGTGGAGCGAGAATAGGGCAAATAAACGGTATAAATCCCGTAGATTGCGGGCGTGGAGCGAGAATAGGGCAAATGAACGGTATAAATCCCGTAGATTGGAGGCGTGGAGCGAGAAGTGAGCAAATGAACGGTATAAATCCCGTAGATTGCGGAGATGGAGCGGGAATTGGGCAAATGAACGGTATAAATCCCGTAGATTGTGGGCGTGGAGCGAGAAGTGAGCAAATGAACGGTATAAATCCCGTAGATTGGAGGTGTGGAGCGAGAATTGGGCAAATAAACGGTAGAAATCCCGCAGATTGTGGGTGGGGAGCGGGAATCGAGCAAATGTGCGGTATAAATCCCGCAGATTGTAGCTGTGGAGCGGGAATTGGGCAAATGAACGGTATAAATCCCGTAGATTGTTGAGATGGAGCGAATAATGAGCAAACCCATGCACTCACACTCACATCATCCCCCCCTAAATCTCTAATTATGACCTGATTTCTATTTAGATTGTTAAGGTGTTGCGGAGGAGGGGAATCTTCTATGATTAGATGGATAGGACGTATGGGTGTTTTTTCGAAGGATTGTCCTCGAGAATGAATGAAACCGCTATCAACAAGAGACGAAGGAGCGATTTTGATGGGAACAGATATAGCTAGATATCCATTTCAACAGATTGATTTACCTTTAAATGAGCGAGTGCAGGATCTGATCTCCAGATTAACACTTGATGAAAAAGTAAGCCTGATGCCTCAGTATCAAGCTGCCATAGAGCGTTTGGGTGTTGGGGCCTACAAGCATGGTACGGAAGCGGCGCACGGGATTTCTTGGCTTGGAAAAGCGACTTCTTTTCCTCAGCCGAGCGGACTGGCTTGTACTTGGAATCCAGAGCTGCTGAAGGAGATTGGTTCGGCCATCGGAGATGAAGCTAGAGCCTTTTACAAAAAGAATCCAACGGTGAACGGTCTGACATTATGGGCGCCAACGGTGGATATGGAACGTGACCCGCGTTGGGGAAGAACCGAGGAAGCTTACGGCGAAGATCCAGAGTTGACCGGACGCCTCAGCACATCACTTGTGCAGGGAATCCAAGGTGATCACCCGGTCTATTTGAAGGCGGTAGCAACGCTGAAGCATTTCCTCGGCAACAATAATGAGATTGAACGCGGGAACTGCTCCGCGAGCATCGATCCGAGAAATATGCGGGAGTATTATCTGGAAGCGTTTAAGCCTGCTTTTCAAGAAGGTGGCGCACAGTCCATGATGACCGCTTATAACTCGGTGAATGGCGTGCCTGTTATTCTTCATCCGGCAGTAATGGATGTGGTCAAAGGCGAATGGGAAATGGATGGCTTTATCGTAAGCGATGCCGGCGATCTTTTTGGGATTGTGAAGGATCACAAGTATTATGAATCTTTTGCACAATCGATGGCTGAATCTATCAAAAATGGAATTGACAGCGTAACAGAAGAAACCGCAGAGACAATCAAGGTTCTTCACGAAGCACTAGACCAAGGCCTCTTAGCAGAGGAAGATTTGGATCGTGCGCTTGCCAACACTTTCAGAGTTCGTTTCCGTCTGGGAGAGTTCGATCCGGCTGAAGGGAACCCATACGCAGCAATCGACGATTCCGTTATACTTAGCAAAAAACATACCGCACTCTCCTTGGAAGCTGCGAAACAATCTATAGTATTGTTGAAGAATGACCAAGGCACATTGCCATTGAACAAAAGCAGTCTGAGCAAATTGGCGATTATTGGTCCGCTTGGTGATGAAGCCTTTAGAGACTGGTATTCTGGCACTTTACCTTATGGAGTGACTCCGCTGCAGGGGGTTAGCAAAAAGCTGCCTGGTAAGCACGTTACTTTTGAGAGTGGCGCAGATCAGATCATTCTTACTTCAGCCGCAAACGGCCAAGCCATTGGAATCACAGGGGAGGACGGAAGACTGGCTGTACAACATGACATAGCAGAGCACGGAGAATTGTTCCATCATACAGCTTGGGGCTGGACTAGCAATACTCTGAAGGCGACAAGTCGCGGTCAGTATGTAACTTTAAGCGAAGCAGAGACTCTCACAGCATCTGCTGATGAAATTTACGGCTGGTTTGTAAAAGAATCGATTAACATCGTTCCGGAAGGCGAAGATACGGTATCTTTGCGGACCTGGAATGATAAAATGATCTCGGTGAATCCGGAAAATGGAACGCTGCAGGTGGCAGATCAGGATGCCAATGCGCAAGCACGTCTTTTCAAAAAGAACATCGTAACTAACGGCATAGAGGCTGCAGTAGAAGCTGCCAAGGCGGCTGAAATCGCTGTGGTTTTTGTGGGCAACCATCCACTCCTTAACGGAAAAGAAGAAATCGACAGACCGGATATTGTGCTTCCAGAGGAGCAAGAGCGACTGGTCAAGGCTGTCTATGCAGCGAACCCGAATACAGTTGTAGTCATTGTCGGCAGTTACCCGATAACTTCCACTTGGATTGACGAGAACATCCCGGCTGTATTGTATACCTCCCACAGTGGACAAGAGCTGGGCAATGCGGTGGCAGAAGTTCTTTTCGGCGATTACAGTCCTTCCGGCAAGCTGAACATGACTTGGTTCCGTTCTGTAGAACAGCTGCCTGAGCTGATGGATTATGATATTATCAAAGGCAAAAGAACATATATGTACTTTGACGGAGAGCCACTGTATGCGTTTGGACACGGCTTAAGTTATGCTCAAATTTCCTACAGCAACCTAAGCCTAAGCGCTAAGGAGCTGCAAGCGAATGAGACGCTGAAAATTTCTGTTCAAGTAGAGAATACAGGCGTTGTTGATGGGGACGAAGTGGTGCAGCTATATGTGCAAGCTCTGAATTCCCGGGTCAAACGTCCGATTAAACAGTTGAAGGGTTTTGAAAAAGTAAACCTAACCGCAGGTCAATCGCAAACCATAGAGTTTACGGTACCGGTTGCCGAGCTGGCATTCTGGGATGTTACCCGTGAGCAATATTGCGTGGAAAATGGAGAGTACATGGTTCTGATCGGCCGTTCATCTGCTGATATCCAATTATCCGCTCACCTATCAGTTCAAGGGGACGTTATTCCGTCGCGTAATCTGTATATCAATACCAAAGCAGAGAATTACGATGACTACGAAGGCGTATATCTGGACGAGTGCAAAGCAGGCGGTGCTTCCATACATCCGGTAAAAGATGGCGCTTGGATCGCTTTTAAAGATGTATTGTTCGAGCAAGGGGCAGGAGCTTTTGAAGCCTTGGTATCCTCTGCAAAAGGTGGCACCCTTGAGATCAGAACGGGCAGCCCAGCAGGGAAGCTGGTTGGATCTGTGACTGTACCGTCGGGTGGCGTGTTGCAGCAGTGGAACACACTTACTGGTGAAGTGTCCGTGGAATCTGAAACTACCGATGTTTATCTCATCTTTAATGGTGAGGTACTGCTTAGCCGTTTTCAATTTAATCAATAAGATAAGCTAGAACGCGCTTAATTTCTTCGGATGGAGTGGTGGTGCCTGTATGGATTGTTTGGGTTGTCGAATCGCTAACGGGATTGAGGCTAACGTAAACGTAGTATACGAGAATGAATTTGTAACTTGTGTGCTCGACATTGCTCCATTTAACGAAGGACATCTCCTAATTCTCCCTAAAAAGCATTATTGGGATCTCGAAGATATCGATTCAGAAACATCTTATGCGATTATGGACGCTTCAAAGAAGCTATCAGTTGTCCTGAAGGTTTTGTTTGAACCTGCTGGCATCAGCATTTGCCAAAATGGCGGGAAGTTTAACGACCTGACTCACTATCATATGCATCTTATCCCTAGATACGAAGGAGATGGCTTCGCTTGGAGCGAACCATTCCATCCGCACGGTGCCGAAAAGTTATTAAGCCAAACTCAAGCTAAAATTCTCAGTATCATAAATGAGCATTAAAAAAAAGGGCATTCCTGAAGGATCAGGGATGTCCTTTTCGTTTCTTTTCAATTAATCACAACCGCCCCCGCCAGCATCTCCACCCCCACCGAAGTCTCCACCGCCACTATGTCCGCCGTCTCCACCCCAGCTATGCCCCCCGCTGTCAGGTCCAGAATGGTGATGCGAGTGATCTCCGTGGTGATTATGGTGGTGGTTAGAATGATTAGAGTGGTTAGAGTGGTTTGGATCCAGCAGATCCGGATGACTGGCAGCCATAAAAGACATGTTGGCGGCATCATGTTGCCTATTTCTATCAAAGGTACTTTTGTTTGAGCTCGAGCCATTACGTATTACGGCTTGTATAATAATAAATACAGCAACACCTACAAATAGTATCCCAAAAACCATAACGAACCGCTCCTTTCAACTCCAAAAATTAGTTACTAGCTGCTTTCGCCAAAAACTCAAGATTTCTGTAAAAAATACTCCCATAATTCCAGCCCAGATAAGGTTCGGGAATTTCTATATGGTTCACATCCACATTCATGTCTTCGCGTATCAATGATTCGCTAATATGGATTATATCATTTATATACCGTTTTATTTGCTGTAGATAATGTTTTTGAGTAACGGGCCCATGACCGGGAACAATTATGTTCACATCTAAGCGCTCGACATAAGTAAGTGCCTCCAACCAGGATAAGGGATTACCGTCTACTACTAATGGATGATTATCAACTGCGACAATATCTCCAACAAAAGCTAAAGAATCGGATGGAGAAAATAGAATAGAATCGCATTCCGTATGGGCAGTACCCACCGATAGGAGTTCAACGGTCCTTGCCGAGCCATGTATAGTCATTTTGCGGTCATAAGTTAGTTGGGGAAGGGTTACTTCAAGCGTTAGTATAGACTCTTTGATTTCTTGTAAATAACCTATTTGCGAAAGGAGCTCTCGTTGTTTGGAATCGTTCAGTTTGAGCTCGAGAGATGTATTAAGCTTCGTAAGATCTTCTTCAAGATTAGGAAGCAGTTTCTTCATTCGGGCAAGCCAGTCTGGTTGAGTTTTTATCATGAGCTCTCTAGTTCTACTGGAGGATATGATTACTTCATCCGAGAAGAATTGGTTCCCTCTAACGTGGTCTCCATGCCAATGGCTGTTGACGATGTATCTGATAGGTTTATTAAAATAATACAGAGCGGCATCCCTAAGATCTTTGCCAGCTTGTGGAGTGTTGAATGTATCAAAGATTAATGTGTAATCACCCATATCTATCAAACCGGCATTACTCATGGCTCCGCCTTGCTCCTTCGCTTCAAGGCAATAAATGCCTTCCACTAGAGGGACGCAGTTAAAATGTCTGGAAAGAAACATGAATTAACCTCTTTTCCTAGATAATCGAATGAAATTTATATCTATTTTATAATTTTATGGAATTTTATACTATGATTTAATTACGCTCGGAATAGAAAAGGTTGCTTTTATACGCCCGATTTGCTACCATACGATGTAACTTAATCATTTATTTGTTTTCTAGGGTTCCGCAGCGGGTGCACAGCTGGTCTGGTCCGAGGGAAAACGCACGAACATTAAGTTTGTGTCTACACGGAGGGATAAAAGCCCGGGAGGTATCGCCATTTGGCGATGACCTTCCGGGCTTATTTGTTTGTCCGTGGGCAATCATAAGTTATGGAGAATTGAAGGAGGGCTTGAAATGAAAAAGAATTCAGAGTGGCTGAAGGTAGTTGGCGCTGCGATTTTCGAAGTCATGTGGGTCATAGGTTTAAAGCATGCTTCAAGCGTGTGGGAGTGGCTGATCACAGTTGTAGCCATAATCATAAGTTTCTATGTCATTATTTCAGCAAGCAGTAAATTACCGGTGGGTACCGTATATTCTGTATTTGTTGGGCTGGGGACGGCAGGAACAGTCATTGCGGACATGGTTTTATTCGGTGAACCCTTCAAGCTAATGAAGCTGGTACTGGTGGTTATTTTGCTGGCAGGAGTTATAGGTCTGAAAATGGTAACTAACGAAACCAAAGATATCAAAGAAACTGAAATAAAGGGGGAGTCTTAAATGGCATGGGCATTTTTGGTTGTTGCAGGATTGTTTGAAATGTTCGGAGTGGCTATGATCAACAGGTTGAATAAATACCGGAATCTGCAGTCGTTTTTGCTGCTCTTCCTTGGTTTTGGAGGAAGTTTTCTTTTTCTATCATTTGCAATGAAAAGTTTGCCTATGGGCACAGCTTATGCGGTATGGACGGGGATCGGTGCATCCGGTGGAGCAATTTTGGGGATGCTTTTATATGGGGAGGCCAAAGACTGGCGGCGGGTTATCTGTATTTTTATGATACTGGGAGCCGCAGTGGGGCTGAAGTTGATAGCGTAGTTAGCAATCAATTTGTTACTTTTTCTCTCCTAAAGGAAAGATAAGTTATAAATTAGACACGATTCAGATGTTTCGAAAGGGTCATAAAGGTCGTATAAAGTAAGTATACAATTTATCGGTAAGGAGATTTTTACAATGACTAAGGATTCAATCGAGCATTTGGCTGAAATTGTGAAAGTGAACCGAGCTAACCGCATGCTGCTTCCAGACGGTACCTCTGTGCCTAGAATAGGACAGGGAACTTGGAATATGGGTGATGATGCTTCCCGTAGAGAGGAAGAAATTGCTGCTCTTAGATTAGGCGTGGAATTAGGCATGGATTTGATAGATACGGCGGAGATGTATGGGGAAGGAAACTCAGAGCTTTTAGTAGGTGACGCTATTAAAGGAATTCGGGATGACGTTTTTCTGGTATCCAAAGTATACCCACATAATGCCGGCAACGAGAATCTTATTCGCAGCTGTGAAGAAAGCTTGCAACGACTGAATACGGATCATCTGGATCTCTATTTACTGCACTGGCGGGGAGATATTCCGCTTGAAGTGACTGTGGAAGGCATGGAGAAACTGGTCTCTCAAGGTAAAATAGCAAGATGGGGTGTATCGAACCTCGATGTTGACGATATGAAAGAGCTGCTTAGTATAGCTGGGGGGACTCACTGTGCTATGAATCAGGTGCTGTATCATTTAGGGTCGAGGGGCATCGAAGCTGAATTGCTGCCATGGCAGAAAAGTCACCGCATGCCCGTAATGGCGTACTCTCCGCTTGCACAAGCAGGCGCGCTCCGCAAAGGGGTTATCGAAAGTGAGGCGGTTCAGGAAATTGCCCGTGTTCATAACGCAAACCCACTACAAATTATGTTAGCTTGGACGATCCGCGAGGAGGACATCATTACGATTCCAAAAGCTTCTTCACGTGAGCATGTAATTGAGAATGCTGCTGCAGGTTTAATTACGCTGAGTGAAGAAGAAAGATGGAAGCTGGATGAGGCTTTCCCGATACCTTCGTGGAAAGTGCCGCTGGATATGAGTTGATATAGCTGTCTGAGAATTGTCAAAGAGCTCGCCGTTGAGGCGGGCTTTTTTTATATGAAAAGAGATAGGGGGAGTCTCTATAGGACACAGATGATCTTAAACGCAGAATTATGCCACTTTTGGAGGAATATCGGACACCATAGTCGCTATTAGCATAAATGACACCGATTATGAGCCCATTTCTCTGGAATAGTGTCTCTGAGGTCCGCAACTTTACTCAAAAGGCTCTAAATTAGCAAATAGCGTCATCTGAGTCCGAAGCAATATGGGGGGCGTAAATAATAAACAACGTGTCGCCGTAAGCAAGCAACTTGAGAGCGTAAACAATAAACAATGTTTCGTCGCCGTAAGCAAGCAACGTTGGGAGCGTAAACAATAAACAACGTGTCGCCGTAAGTAAGCAACTTGGGGGCGTAAATAATAAACAACGTGTCGCCGTAAGCAAGTAACCTTGGGAGCGTAAATAATAAACAACGTGGGTTCGTAAGCATCATGGATTCGTCGTAGTACCAATGGCGGGATCAGCGGGCAACGGGGTTCATGAGCACAATTGTTTTTTAGAAGTAATATTGGGGTTTGTAAACACCACTGGGGCGCAAGTGACACAGGTCCGTAAGCCCCGACCCAAAAAAGAGCAGCAATCCTTCAAAAAGGATCGCTGCTCTTTTAAAAATAAGAACTTAGCTGTTCTCAATAATCGTTTGCAGTGTAGTGCGGTCGAGGCCTTCTACCAGTTTAACTAACAGCTCTTTAGCAGCTTCGTAGTCATCGCTATGAATAACTGATGAAGCAGTATGAATGTAGCGGGAGCATATTCCGATGACTGCGGAAGGAACGCCGATGCCACTTACATGAACCTGACCTGCATCTGTTCCACCTTGGGAGACAAAATACTGGTATTTGATCTTGTGAGTATCCGCTGTGTCTTGTACATATTCGATTAAGCCGCGATGTGTAACCATCGTAGGATCATAAATGCGCAGGAGAGCGCCTTTACCCAAATGGCCAAAGGCTTGGCTATCCCCGGTCATATCGGCAGCAGCGCTCGCATCCAAGCCGAAGAAAATGTCTGGGGACAGAAGATTAGCGGCTGTACGTGCTCCACGAAGTCCGACTTCCTCTTGTACAGTAGCACCAGCATAAACAGTATTAGGCAGCTTTTTGCCGTGTAATGACTTAACCAGCTCAATGGCGAGACCTACACCGTAACGGTTATCCCACGCTTTAGCCATGATTTTTTTAGGGTTGGCAAGCGGGGTGAACGGACAGATCGGCAGTACTTGTTGACCTGGTCTGACGCCAAAGCTTTCCGCCTCTTCACGGCTGTCTGCACCGATATCAATATACATTTTGCTAATTTCGCCCGTCTTGCCGCGTTCTTCTGCGCTTAGTAGGTGGATAGGCGTGCTGCCAACAACACCGGTCAATGTGCCTTTTGGTGTAATGATTTGGAGACGCTGGGAAGCAACAGCAGAAGCAAGCCATCCGCCTAGCGGTTGAAAACGAATCATCCCGGTGTTAGTAATTCCGGTGACCATAAAGCCCACTTCGTCAAAATGTCCAGCGACCATAATTTTTGGCCCGTTTTCCTCACCGCGCAATACGCCGAACAGACTTCCGAGACGATCCTGCACGAACTCTTCGGTATAAGGTGTCATAGCATCCTTGACGTAAGCGCGGAGTTCGCGCTCAAAGCCCGGGGCTGCAGGGAATTCGGTAAGTGTTTTGAATAGATCCAATGTTTCTTGATTCATTTGAAATCACTCCTTTATTAAAATATAAGGACGTATAAGCTTTGCGTTATACATCATCCTTATAGTTCTACGAGAAACGGTTGCCATCCAAAATGGACGACAACGTTATTTCTTCCTGCCACTTAGTATGAACATTGTGAGCTCACTTGTCCATGCTAAAGAGACAAATGAACACCCGGTGAACGCTCCGCGAATACAATGCAATAGGGGCTCTGGTGGCAGGAGCTTTAGAAAGGATGCGAAGGAAATGAGGGTAGCAGGTAGTGTACCCAAAAGAAGGGTGCAGGGAGGATACTCCAAAAGAAACCTAAAGGTTAGCGGAGCGCGCAGACGTTACTGGCGCCACAACTCTCTGGAAAAGGAAGCAGTGCTTATTCTTGTGCTGTTCTTGCTGCTGATAGTTGTGTTACTGTATTTTTCCTGAATTGGAGGGACATAACGAAGCGGGGTATGGCAAACAATAAGGAAAACTTCTAAGCGAAGAAACAACTTGAGGGGCTCAAAGTGAGTACTACTATGATGCTTGTCAGCCCCCTTCGCCTAACTTTCAGGAGGTGCCCTCAATGCCGGCGAAAACGAAAAAATCGGGTATCAAGCTGAAGCTTGATACCCTGACCCCGCAAGATTACGAGAAATTGTCCAAGCCCTTTGTACCCGCTAGGCCCGTATTCAAAAACTGTGTGCGAGCATTTCTTGCTGGCGGCCTAATCTGTGTAATTGGACAAGGGATTCAGGAGGCTTATATGGCAATATTCGATATGACCTCCAAAGAAGCCGCAAGTCCAACTGTAGCGACGATGATTCTACTTTCTGTAATCCTGACCAGCTTTGGCGTGTATGACAAACTGGCGCAATGGGCCGGTGCAGGAACTGCGGTTCCGGTTACTGGTTTTGCGAACAGTATGTGCTCAGCAGCTCTTGAACATCGTGCGGAAGGACTTGTGCTCGGTGTGGGCGGCAATATGTTCAAGCTGGCGGGTTCAGTCATCGTATTTGGTGCCGTTGCTGCTTTCATAATTGGTATCGTCTATCTCTTTTTAGGCGTTGGCGGAGGTGCACATACATGAAACAGCTTGGCAGTCAGACTTGGGAGTTCACGAGCCGTCCCGTTATTTTAGGCTCTTCCGCTGTAGTGGGTCCTGAAGAGGGAGAGGGTCCATTAACGTCAGATTTTGATTTTATATTTGATTCCTTGGAAATGGGTGAAAAAACATGGGAAAAGGCTGAGCGGGCTCTTTTCGAAAAAGCCTCCCTATTGGCACTGATTAATGCAAACCTGGATAAGGAGAAGCTGGAGTTTTTTGTTGGCGGAGATTTGATGAACCAGATTATCAGCAGCTCCTTCGCGGCAAGAAAATTAGGTGTGCCTTATCTTGGAGTTTTCGGTGCTTGCTCCACTTCCATGGAGAGCCTTGCAATTGCCTCTATGATCGTTGATTCCGGAGGCAGCAAATACGTGCTCGCGGGAACATCCAGCCATAACTGTACGGTGGAGAAGCAATTTCGTTATCCTACCGAATACGGTTCACAGAAGCCGCCAACGGCGCAATATACGGTCACAGGCTCGGGCTGTGCTGTAGTAGGTCAGAATGATGGGACTGGCAACAATCCGGTAGTGGTCTCGGCTACCCTTGGACGAATAATGGATCTCGGTTTGACAGATCCTTTTAATATGGGAACAGCGATGGCACCGGCGGCGGCGGATACGATCACTGCGCATTTTCGGGATACCGGACTATCCCCCGGGCATTATGACTTAATTGTTACAGGTGATCTTGCATCTGTAGGCTTGCCCATTGCGAAAACCTTATTAGCTAAAGAAGGAATTCCAATGGAGCAAACAACCTTTGATGATTGTGGTTTGCTTATCTACAATTTGGAGAAACAGAAGTATGTGATCGCCGGAGGAAGTGGTTGCGGGTGTTCCGCGGTAGTGACTTATGGTCATATACTCAAGCGTATTAAAAAAGGTGAACTAAAACGGGTGCTGATTGTGGCAACTGGAGCCTTATTATCCCCATTGTCATACCAGCAGGGAGAGAGCATTCCGTGTGTGGCTCATGCTGTTGCTATAGAAAGTGGAGGTGGAGTTTAATGATGATTTACTTATGGGCTTTTCTGATCGGAGGAGCCATTTGCGTTATAGGCCAGCTGATGTTTGATGTATTGAAGCTGACACCTGCACATACGATGAGTACATTAGTTGTAGCTGGAGCGATTGCTGATGCTTTTGGCATCTATGATCCACTTGTGAAATTTGCGGGTGCGGGTGCAACCATTCCAATCACAAGCTTCGGTAACTCTTTGGTCCATGGAGCATTGACAGAGCTGGAGAGGGATGGCTGGATCGGTGTAGTTACAGGGATTTTTGATATCACGAGCGCAGGGATTTCGTCAGCGATTGTGTTCTCTTTTCTGGCTGCATTGGTTGTTCGGCCTAAAGGATAATGGGATTTTAGCGATTTAGATTAGAACCTGCGGGACATTTTGTCCTGCGGGTTTTTGGTTTGTTTACACTTCGTAAGCTTCAACAATGTACTTTGGGTCCCCTAATCATGTAAAATATAAATATTACTGCTTATTCTGACCTAGGAGGATCATATATGCCCGTTCGTCAAGAATCAATGCACATCATGAATGCTGTCCGTAATAATCTAGAATCCTGCATACTTGGAAAATCATTTGAAATACAATTGCTGCTAACAGCGCTGCTTGCCGGTGGTCATGTTCTGATCGAGGATGTACCGGGAACAGGAAAGACCCAGCTTATTCGCGCACTTTCCAGATCAATGTCCGGAGAGTATCGCCGGATACAATGTAATCCGGATATTCTTCCGAGTGATATTACCGGTGTATCTGTGTATCATCCGAGAGACGAGATGTTTCATTTCCGCCCAGGTCCAGTGATGACGAATATCCTGCTGGCCGATGAAATTAACCGAGCCACCACAAAGACACAATCCGCCCTTCTGGAAGTGATGGAGGAACGAAATGTAACCGTAGATGGGGAGACCTATCCGCTGCCGCATCCATTTATGTTGTGCGCCACCCAGAATCCGATAGATTTTGAGGGAACCTACACGTTGCCGGAAGCTCAGTTGGATCGGTTTATGCTAAGAATTAGTCTTGGTTATCCTGATGCAGCAACCGAAAAAAATCTATTGTTGAGCCATCAAGAAGGTCAACCAGTGGACAGGCTTACGGCTGTCACTAGTATGGAGCAGATCGCTAGTATTCAGGAGGAGATTCGTGAGATTTATATGAGTGATCCTGTACTGAATTACTTGTTAGATATTGTGCGCCAGACAAGAGAGCATCCGCTTGTATTGCTCGGTGCAAGTCCACGAGCTTCGTTATCGTTTATGCTGGCTTGTAAAGCTTATGCTTTCTTACAGGGAAGAGATTATGTGCTTCCAGATGACGTAAAGGTGCTTACTCCATTTGCCTTGGGTCATCGTATATTGCTGCGTCCAGAGTCGCGCCTAGATAATGTTAGCGTAGATTCACTGCTTCAAAAGCTTCTGCAGAGCATTCAAGTGCCTGTTACGATGAGGCAATAATATGAGACGTTATTTGTCTACGATGGCAGCTCGCATTCAGCCTACTAAGTTCGCCAGCATCCTTGTAATTTGGAGTATTACGCTCTTATATGTACTATTTCAGGGCGGTAAAACTGCATTTATGTTGTTTATTATGGTCTCTGTACTTATTGCATATCTGATTGCTGGAGGTTTGGGAGGCGTTCGGCGGGCTAAGGGTGTTCGCAGTTTTTATGCCGAACAGGATAAGGGAGATTTGCTCTCTGCCGGTGGGTATCTTCGTGTAGGTCTGAAGGTCACAATCCCGGGGATTTTGCCTTTACCTTATGTAGTTGTTAGGGAAGTTCTGAAACGGCATAATGGCGAATCCTGGGTATTTGAGGAAAGCCTGATTCCCAGCCTCAGAGGACTTGGGGAACTGCGGTTTCAGACACCAGTTCTCGAACGGGGCACTTATACATTTTCAGATACGGATATCATCAGCCAAGATATTTTTGGCCTTGTTGAGCATAAAGGTACTTTTCTGGCTGAAGGCCAGTTTCAGGTGTTGCCTCGTGCAATCTATGTTCCGCGCTGGCAGTTATATGAAAGAAAATCCCGTCTTTCTGGGCCACAGACCTCTGTTGTTCAATCACGACGTGAGACTACCCAAATTAACGGTGTACGCGACTACGTATATGGCGACCGCCTAACACGCATTCATTGGAATGCAACGGCAAAGACAGGCTCGTGGAAGTCCAAAGAGTTCGAGCATGAGTCGATTCCCAAGACCATTCTAGTTCTGGACGGCTCTGCTTCTGCTTATATGAATTCGAACCAATTTGAACTCGCAGTCTCCGTCGCAGCCTCACTACTTGGATTCGGCATTCGAGAGCGAATTGGGATCGGTCTTTGCTGTTTGGATAAGACCACGAAGGTATTTGCACCTGTTGAAGGTGCTGCTGAGCGTCAGAAAATGATTCAATATTTGATCGATCTTAACGCCGAAGGGCACGGTCCACTCATATCCCGTTTGGAAAAAGGTTACCGTATGTTCCCTAAAGGCTCATACTTCGTGCTAATTAGTCCTCAACGTGGTCAGCCTGTACTGGATGCACTACGTTGGGCTGACAGCAGAGGGATGACTCCGTCGCACATTCATATAGGGAATTTATCAGAAACGAATAGCAGCACAGATTGGACAGACGTTCTAAGATCACGGGGGATTACAGGCTACAGCATTAGCTCACTGCAAGAGCTTCCCATAGTATTAGGAGGGGAAGTCTGATATGAGAAACTGGTGGAATCAGATGAAATTCTCCTGGCACCGTTCTTTAGGTCTATTGTGGCTTTTGATTATAGCCCACCAGTGGGTCTCTTATACGGAACCTATCTGGTTAAGACAGACAACTGCTGTTGTGTGGGCTGCATTAATAACGATCACTGTTATTGAAATCATAATTCCTGTAAAAGTTCAGATAAGGCTCTTTATTGAAGCGGCAGCTATTATTTATATCGTTTATCGGATACTTATCAATTATGGTATATACGTTGCTGATCCTTGGGCAACAACCCTCCCGGACAGACTGCAGGATATTGCAGTTCATATGGTGCCCTATATCTGGTTTGCTCTCGGAGCCTCAGCCCTGCTGCTGTTGTCGTCTTGGTGGGCATCCTCAAAAAGACGTATTTTATGGTTTATAGGAATGAACATAGTGGCCTTGGCTGCCTTGGATTCCTTTACATCTATTGTTTTGTGGCAGGAAGTAGCCTGGACGGTATTTGCGGGGATGGGCTGGCTGGTCAGCCAGCATCTGAGAAGCTTCCAGCTTCAATATCCGCGTGGTTGGGTGCATCTGCTGAAATATCCCACGAAAATAGTCATTAATATTGCCATCGTCTTCTCTTTGGTCATCCTAATTGGAGTGAATATGCCTGGGGTAAGGCCTACCCTAACCGATCCTTATACCGCTTGGCAAGAATGGAATGGGATTGGGAAGTCTTCTGGGAAGGGCACAGTTGGGACCACGAAATCTGAGATGGGTTCTGTCTCCCCTACTAACAATACATCGTCAGGCTACAGTCTGAATGATGATCAACTAGGTGGCGGCTTTACCTTCGATTATACACCGGTGATGACAGTGGTTTCTGATTTGCGTATTTATATGCGGGGAGAAACGCGCAGATTATATTCCGGAAGAGGTTGGGTCGATAGAGACCGGTTAAATCGGGGACCTCTAGAAGCGGTGGATGTAGGTGAAGCTTTAGAGAGCAGTGTGGGTTCTAAAGTAAATACACGAACACTGAAACAAACAGTAACCGTGCTTAATAATAATGAATTTCCCGTACTATTTGGCACTTATTCAGTATCTTCGGTGGATTCTTTAAATGGGGAAAAAGCTGGAGATGGACTCTCCTGGAGAAGCCGAGACAGCGAGCTGATCTGGGATGTGGATGGGAAGAAACTCGCTTATCCGTCTACTTTTGAGGTGACGTCTGAGGTTCCTGTAATTCCTGTTCAAGAATTGACAACAAAGACGTATGAGGAGCTATATAAAGGGAACGATTTGGAGAAAATGTTTCTTCAACTGCCTAACGATTTTCCTAAAAGAGTCCGGGAGCTGGCTGAGGAAATCACGGCTGAAGGAAAAACGCCGTATGAAAAAACAGCGCTTTTGCAACAATACTTACAACAAACCTTTCCATATACCAATAATCCAGATATATCACGTGTCACAAGCAACGATTTTGTAGAAGGGTTTTTGTTTGAGTTAAAGGAAGGTTACTGTGATTATTATTCTACGGCACTGGTTACTATGGCGCGCTCTCTGAACATCCCTGCACGGTGGGTTAAGGGGTACGCACCTGGGGAACAGCCGGAAATCCCAATGAATCCGGCACAACAGCAATCAGGCACAGTGAATAATAACTATACAATTACCAATGCGGATTCCCACTCTTGGGCTGAGGTTTATTTTGGTGATTATGGTTGGATTCCAGTTGAAGCTACACCTGGATTTAATATTCCGCTTTTAACTCAGAGTGAGCAAACCCCTGAAGTCGAACCAGAAGATCAAAAAGAGCAGGCAGAACCTACACCAGCGCCTGTGAATAACGCACAAGAAGATCAAGGGTTTCATGTAGGTCTATGGGTTGTTGTGGCAGCTGTAGTGGTGTTGCTGTCCTGGGCGATTTTTATAGTTTGGCATAGACGCTTTAAGCTTCGCTTCTTCATGCAGCAGCTGCGCAATGGCCGGCCTTTAACGCCAGATCAGAAAGTAGTGGCGGAAACTGAGCGTTGGGTAAGGTATTTGCATCGCAAGGGAATGCTAAAAGAAGAACACGAAACTTTACGTGAAGCCGTAGATCGCTGGAGTGGAGAACGGCCGGCAGTGGCTGATCATCTACACTCGCTACTAACAATGTTCGAAAAGGCGAAATATAGCCCTGAGGTTATTGAAGACAAAGACTGGCAGAGCGTGTATACTGAAGCTTTGTGGGTGCGGAGAAAAATGAGATCCAAGAAATAACACTTTGCGTGAAAGTATAGCTACAGATTTATTTGCGATGCGCTAGGAGTATGTTATAGTTTTTTGTATGAAATCGAGGTGAACGTATTGTTTGAAATGTTAGTTCCCAAACTCCGGGTGAATACGGTATTCGATATTGCTCTGGACGAGCTGTATAGACAGGGATATCGCGGAATCATCACGGATCTGGATAACACACTGGTCGGTGCCAAAGCGCCTGTGGCTACTCCGGAGCTGTTGTTATGGTTCGAAAAGGTGAAGGAACTGGGCTTTAAGCTCATCATCGTATCTAACAATAACATGGAACGGGTGTCCCGCTTTGCAACACCGCTTAATATTGAATTTGTGCACCAGGCTCGTAAACCGAGTAATGCTCCTTTTCTCAAAGCGATGAAGCAGATGGAGCTGCCCCCTGAACAAACGATTGTGGTGGGAGACCAAATGCTTACTGATGTATACGGCGGCAATCGCCTTGGCCTGTATACTGTTTTGGTACTGCCAATCTCCGTCAAGGACGAGGGGTTCGGCACAAGGTTTAATCGCCGGGTAGAGCGGGTTGCTCTGACACGGCTTCGCAAAAAAGGATTGTGGCACGAGGAGGATAAATAGTAATGAACGAACAAAGCGAAACACAGCGTCCTGAGAAGTGCAGCGGTTGCGGCATCAAGCTTCAGACGGAGCATAAGGATCAACCAGGATACCTTCCGGAGGTTGCACTTGAACGGGACCCGGTGATTTGCCAACGCTGTTTCCGGATTAAAAATTATAATGAGGCTTCATCTGTTTCGGTGAATCAGGATGAATTTCTTCGCCTGCTGAGTGGAGTAGGAGAGAAGAATGCGCTTGTTATTCATATTGTCGATATCTTCGATTTCGAAGGCAGTCTGATTTCCGGCCTGCAGCGGTTTGTTGGCAATAACCCTGTTATTCTTGCAGTGAATAAATGTGACTTGCTGCCGAAGGTTACAAACTGGAACAAGTTGCGTAACTGGATGCAGCAGCGCTGTAAAGAGGAAGGCTTGCGGACGGCTGAAATCGTACTTTGCAGTGCGAAACGCAATCAAGGTTTTGACCGTTTGCTGGAAGCCGTAACGGAGTTGCGCGGTCAACGCGACGTATATGTAGTAGGTGCTACCAATGTGGGCAAATCCACACTTATTAATCGTCTGATTTCGGACTATAGCGATTTAGAGCAGGAGTTAACGACTTCACGTTACCCTGGCACAACACTCGATACGGTCAAAATTCCACTGGATGACGGCCACTACATTATAGATACTCCAGGGATTGTGTATCCTTGGCGTTATAGTGAATTAGTTGAGCGTCAGGATCTGGATGCAGTTATGCCTGCCAATCCTTTGAAGCCGACAGTTTATCAGTTGAACGAAGGACAGACTCTTTTCTTCGGTGGATTGGGACGTTTTGATTTCGTACAAGGCCCGCATCAATCCTTCACTTGCTTTATTAGTGGTACTTTAAAAATCCATCGCACGAAGCTGGAACGCGCAGATTCCCTCTATCAGGATCATCGCGGTGAAATGCTGTCTCCACCGGGAAGTGACCGGATGGACAAGCTGCCACCTTGGCAGCGGCATGAGTTCCGGATTAACCGGGGCAGCAGAGCCGATCTGTATATTTCGGGTCTGGGCTGGATTAAGGTTAATGGAACTGAAGGTGCAGTTGTGGCCATTCATGTTCCGCGTGGTGTGAAGGTGCTTACCCGCCCTTCGATGATTTAACGAGGGAGGATAATCTATTGTCTACAACTGCAGTCGAAGGCTACAATAGCGGTAATATTCTACTCGGTGTAATGGGAGATCCTATTATACAATCCAAATCTCCAATTATGCATGAAGCAGCGCTGCAAGCGCTGGGAATTCCGGGTGCTTATGTACCGCTTCACATCCGCCCGGAGAAGCTGGGCGATGCGGTGCAAGCGATCCGTACGCTTGGTTTCCGTGGAGTGAATGTGACGATTCCGCATAAGGTTGCGGTGATGCAATATTTGGATGTATTAGATGAGAGTGCAGTAGCCGTTGGTGCAGTCAATACGATTGTTAATGATAACGGAGTGCTCACCGGATATAATACGGATGGGATCGGTTATGTGCGTTCGCTCAAAGCGGAAGCTATTTCTGATTTGTCTGGTGTGAAGATTATGGTTATCGGGGCCGGTGGAGCAGCAAGAGGAATTGTTGCCGCACTACTTCAGGAGAAGCCTTCTTCAATCATTATCGCTAATCGCAGTGTTGATAAGGCAGAGGATTTGGCGACACAATGCCGTAGCAAAGGGAATATCATCGGGATTAGCATGAACGAAGTAGCAGAAATGCTAAGTGGTGTAGACGTGCTGATCAATACTACCTCCGTAGGTATGTATCCTCATATGGATGAGACACCGATAGATCCTGGACTGCTTCGTGAAGGAATGGTCGTAAGCGATCTGATTTATAATCCGCTGCGCACGCGGCTATTGTTGGAAGGACTCGAACGGGGCTGTACGATTCATGGAGGCCTTGGTATGTTTGTCTATCAGGGAGCTTATGCTCTGGAGTATTGGACAGGGAAGCCTGCACCTACGGAAATCATGCGGCAGACTATTCTCGATTGTTTGGGTGGAAATGAGTAAGAAATGGATTCATCAAGTTAGGGTAATAATAGGTAATAATATATGTTAATTAAGGAGTTATTCATTTATGTTAACTGGTAAACAAACACGGTATCTTCGTTCATTGGCGCATCATCTCGATCCTATTTTTCAAGTGGGCAAAGGTGGAGTAAACGATCACCTCGTACGCCATATTGAAGAAGCTATTGAGAAGCGCGAGCTTATGAAGATTAGTATACTGAGCAATAATATTGAGAATCCCAAGGAAATCGGTGCTGCTCTGGCTGAACAATCGGGTTCTGAGCTTGTGCAAGTGATCGGTAAGACTGTCGTTCTATACAAAGAATCACGTGATAACAAAACCATTGAGCTGCCGCGTTAATAGCTGTAAGTATACCTTACCGAGGAGGTCGTCCTCTTGAAAGTTGGAATTATGGGAGGTACCTTTGATCCTCTTCATATCGGTCATATGATGGCAGCGGAAGCCGCAAGAGATACTTATGGGCTGCAAGAGGTATGGTTTATGCCTTCACATATCCCTCCTCATAAACATGAGGCGGGTGTATCTGGAGAAGACCGACTAGCCATGGTGCAGGAAGCGGTGAAGAATCACGAAGCTTTTTGCACATTAGATTGGGAAGTGGTCAGAGGTGGCGTCTCCTATACCTATGAGACCATAAGACGTCTGCAAGAGGAGTATCCGCATTTCGATCTTTATTTCATCATTGGAGCGGATATGGTCCAGTATTTGCCGAAATGGAACGAGATTGAAGAACTGGTGCAACGTCTTACATTTATTGGTGTGGGTCGTCCGGGAACACCTCTTGATCTGGATGCATTGCCAGACTTTATAGCAAAAAAGGTATTGCTTGCAGATATGCCACTGGTTGATATTTCGTCAACGATGTTAAGAGAACGGGCGGCAGCAGGTAAATCTATTCGTTATATGGTTCCAGAGGCAGTGTTCGATTATGTTCAAAGGAGTGGATTGTATGGCATACAGCCGCGAAGCGCTGATTGAAGCGGTCTCCGCACAGATGCCTGATAAGCGCTGGAAGCATACACTCGGCGTGATGGAGACATCTATTCAACTGGCGAAGCAATATGGTGCTGACCCTGAGCGTGCAGAGAAAGCAGCAATTCTGCATGATGTGGCCAAGTATTGGCCGGTTGAGCGTATGAAGGAGATCATTGAACAAAATCAATTAAATTTGGATCTTCTGGTGTATGACAAGCAGATGTGGCATTCGGAAGTAGGCGCCTTTGTAGCTGAGAAAGACTATGGGATTACGGATCCTGATATTATCAATGCGATTCGTTTCCATACCTCAGGCCGTGAAGACATGAGTTTACTTGAAAAGATCGTCTGCCTAGCTGACTACATCGAGCCTGGGCGTGATTTTCCCGGGGTTGATAAGATACGCGAGAAGGCACAAGTAAGTTTGGAAGAAGGATTAGTCGCTGGGTTCGATTCTACGATTAGTTTGTTACTGGAGAAACGCCGGGTGATTTTCCCCTTAACGGTACTGGCGCGTAATGATTTAGTTAGAATATTGGAGGATAAAATATGAGTGTACAACCAAGCAAGCTGTTAGAACTGGCCCTTAAGGCTGTTGAAGATAAAAAAGCAATGAACGTCGTGGCACTAGATCTACGTAATGTTTCACCAATCAGTGATTACTTTATCGTATGTCACGGTAACTCGGATATTCAGGTACAGGCGATCGCTACCGAAGTCCGTAAAGTGGTTCATGAAGCAGGCGGAGTGATCAAAGGGATTGAAGGCATGGATTCAGCACGCTGGGTGCTGATGGATCTTGGCGATGTTATCGTTCATATATTCCACCGCGATGAGCGTGAATATTACAATATCGAGCGTCTGTGGTCCGATGCCAAGGTTGTGGAGACTGTATGAGCCTGATTGCAGGAACTACGGTTACACTTCATGTAGAGCGGGAAGTTTCCCCATACGGATTTTTTCTGAATGCTGGAGACCAGGATGTTATGCTGCATTATACGGAGCTGACAGAGAAGGTAAAAGCCGGCGATAAAGTTGAAGTTTTCATTTTCTTTGATACCGAGGACCGTCTTGCGGCAACGATGAAAAAACCATTTCTGACGCTGGGCGAGATGGCGTTATTGGAAGTGGCTGATATTCATCCGCGTCTGGGCTGCTTTTTGGAGATGGGTCTTGGACGTCAGCTGCTGCTGCCTATCCGTGAGCTTCCAGAGCTTCCAGAGCTGCGTCCGCAGGTTGGGGACTATGTGTTTGCGATCATGGAGCATGATAAACAGGGGCGTCTGCGTGCCAAGCTGGCCGGAGAACAGGAGCTTGCTCCTCTAGCTCTGCCTGCACCTGAATCTTGGATGGGACAGACTGTAACAGCCCGGGTGTATAAGCCGCTGCAAATGGGTACTTTTGTACTTGTGGATGCGGGTGTGCTAGGCTTTGGGATTATCGGTATGGTCCATTCCTCGGAGCGGAGCCGTCTGCTGCGTCTTGGTGAGCAGTTTGAAGCACGTGTCTCTCATATCCGTGAAGATGGACGTGTTAACCTTTCTATGGGTCTTCGTAAAGAAGTGGGGATGGATGTAGATTCTGCCGCACTTTTGGAGTTCTTAAATGCTCGTCCAGGTGGAGCGATGCCTTATTCGGATGCTACGCCGCCAGATATTATCAAACAACGGTTCGGAATCAGTAAATCCGCCTTCAAGCGTGCACTTGGGAAGCTGATGAAGGAAGGCCATATTACTCAAAAAGAGAACTGGACGTATCTTGTTGCTAAGGATAATGAAGAAGGAACAACCGAAGGGCAAGAAGAAACGACGGATTAAGCTACGATTCAATAGACGGAATTTATAAAATGTTGTTATAGAAAGCGGTGTAATTGTGTCTTCCTATGGGAAATTTGCTTATGTATACGATGAGCTTATGGCAGATATGCCGTATCCAGATTGGATATCCTTTGCTGAAGCCGCATGGAGTAAATACGGCAAACCGTTAACTGTAGCCGAGCTTGGCTGCGGAACAGGAAGTATTACAATTCCTTTGGCGGGTTCAGGATATCATATGACCGGAATCGATTTATCTTCTGATATGCTCTCAGTGGCACAGCGCAAAATGGAGGAGCATCCCCAGGGACGGCGTTTTTTGCGCGAAGGCAGTGTTCGTTGGATTAGACAAAACATGAAGGAATGGGAGCTTCCGGAGCTGGTGGATTCTGTAATTTCCTTTTGTGATTGTC
This sequence comes from Paenibacillus sp. FSL H8-0315, assembly GCF_038005365.1. Lineage (NCBI taxonomy): Bacteria > Bacillati > Bacillota > Bacilli > Caryophanales > Paenibacillaceae > Paenibacillus > Paenibacillus sp. FSL H8-0315. The sequence goes on from NZ_JBBOTA010000001.1 coordinate 5,036,565, forward strand.
TGAATTATGTGTTGGAAGAGGATGACATCAGCGCTGTTTTTGCCAGTACCTATGCAGGGTTAAAGCAAGGCGGAACCTTCCTGTTCGATGTGCATCATCCAAACACACTAATTCGTTATGAAGAAGAACAGCCCTTTATTCTGGACGAGCCATCTGTTTCTTATATTTGGACTTGTGAGATGGATGTTCCACGCCGCGAAATTGAACATCATCTGTCCATTTTTGCCCGTGAAGACGGACATAGCGATCGCTATCGCCGATTCGAAGAGACCCATATTCAGCGCGCCTACGATCCTAACTGGATGAAGGAAGAGCTGCTTAAGGCTGGGTTTAGTGATGTGAAGATCTACGCCGATTTCGAGTGGGTAGAGGCAGAAGATGATGCTGAACGATTATTTTATGTAGCTATAAAATAATTATTCAAAATGCTAAGAGGGGCTGTCCCATAAGCTATGAAAATAGCTGCTGGGACAGCCCCTTTTTTTGACTTTAGCTTATTGCTGGGGGAAGCGAGTGGAATGCTGCTGTTGGAAGCACATAAGTTGACGCTGCCGGAAACAAGTAGGTTCCCGCAATTGAATGCTCATGCATTGCCGCTTTGCGGAAGCGTGTGGGTTCCCGCAATCGAATGCTCATGCATTACCGCTTTGCGGAAGCGTGTGGATTCCCGCTATCGAATGCTCATGCATTACCCTTTACGGAAGCGTGTGGGTTTTCACTACCCATCACGCATGCATGCACAAGTACCATCAGATATACGTATTAGTAGTAGCTATTGGACCCAGCGGACCTTATACGCAGCATTTTCCAATATTTTGGGTGCTATCGGACTCCATTGCAGCTATTGGCTTGAAAAACGTCCAATATTGGTCATTTTCCAATGGATAGCGTCACTGGTGGACCTCTGTCAAGAAAGTGGACAGTCACGCAACAGACATTCTAGTCAATTGCTCAGCAAAACGAACTGGAGAAAGATACCCCAGCGCGCCATGCATTCGCTTGCGGTTATAGTAAAACTCAATATATTGAAAAAGTGTCTGGTAGGCTTGCTCCTTAGTTTTGAATCGCGGATTACAATAAATGAGCTCCTTTTTCAAAATGCTGTGCCACGACTCGATACAGGCGTTATCATAACAGTTACCTCTGCGGCTCATGCTGGACTCCATGCCATACGCTTTCAACTGCTTCGTGTATTCATGAGAAGTATATTGAGAACCTCTATCGGAGTGATGTAATAGACCCTTTTCCGGTTGTTTAGCTTCGTAAGCATCTTGTAAAGCGCCCAAAATCAAGCTAGTTTCCATATGGTTCTCCAAACGCCACCCCACGATTTCGCGCGTGCAAAGGTCCATCACACTTGCCAGGTACAAGCGCCCTCCCCGGCAAGGAATGTAAGTAATGTCGGTAACCCATACTGAATTGGGTTTGAGTATTTTAAATTGCTGGTTCAGCGTATTCGGGGCAATCGGATGGTCATGATTGGAGTCGGTGGTCTGTACGCGATACGTTTTGGAGACAATGGAGCGAAGCTTCATATGTCGCATGTACACACTCACCGTGCGTTCGGTAACGGTATAACCTTCTTGATGTAACAGGCGGGTGATCTTCGGACTCCCATACCGCTTTTGATGGTCTGCAAAATGATACTGAATTCGCTTCATTATCGCAGCCTTACGAAGCATATGCGTACTGGTTTTTTCTGTCCGCCACTTGTAGTACCCGCTCCGTGACACATGTAGGGTCATGCACATCTTCTCCAAGAGAAACTCGGAGCGATGTTTTTCAATAAACTGGAATCTCAGTTCCTTGGTTTGCTGAAGATGTGCACTGCTTTTTTTACGATCGCTAATTCCTCTTCCACATCGGCAATCTTGTTATCTTTTTCTTGAAGTTGCCGACGCATCTCCTTCAACTGTGCCTCGAGTTCCCGTACTCGATCCACGCTAGCTGCCGGTTCATTCTTTAGTTCTCGATACTGGCTCATCCATTGATGCAGGGTACTTTTTGGGATGTTGAGCTCTTCCGCCAAGTCGCCCACTGTCTTTGTTTGCTCTTGAATGAACTGCACTGTCTGTTTTTTAAATTCTTCGTTATACCGTTGTCGATGTTCTCCCATGTGAACACACCTCCGTGGACTCATTATCGCCAGTCTGTTAACTAGTGTCCACTTTTTATTCTAGCTTCATGGAGTCCGAAAACATGCTCCAAGAGCTAAAAATATTCAAATAACGTCATCTGGGTCCGTAAGCTACGTGAGATACGTGAGATACGTAAGCCACGTGAGATACGTAAGCCACGTGAGATGATGGAGACAAGGTTGGAGCAACCAGCTAGCGTCCCAAACATAAACAGCGCTTCTCCGATATCAGGAGAAGCGCTGTTTTTTATGACATCATCTGTTGGAGCAGCTTGTAATTGCGCCAACATAAGAAATACAAAATAAACCGGGCAGTGTTCATACCACCCGGCATCTTCCAATCCTTACCGATGCTCAAACAGATCAATGGCACCCAATACGACATGAGCCAGACCAAATCCAAGTACGCCTGTTGCTGCCATCTTATACTTGCTTCCAAGAAAAGCGGCGCTAGAAGCGGTTACGACGGTTCCAAGAACAGCGGGAATTAGACCTTCACGCATTCGAAACACTCCTTCTCGGTGGTTTGGGAGACAAAGTTATTATGGTTCAATATCGAAAAAATATACGAAGCACAAAAAGACCCTAATTCAGCGTTAGCTGAATCTAGGGTCTTTTTATTTAAGCGGGGTTGTTACTCTGCTATTATAACAGCGTTACGAGGGAGGCCCTCTCCAACTTCATGTACATCATACAACACACGTGCCAGTAGGTCCTGGCTATAATTGCCGAAATGTTTTCCGTAAATCGTGAGTCCGCGTTTGTTTGTAGGTTTGTCGGTTACTGCGATACGGAAAGTGAGTTCACTTTTGTAATCCAATTGGATATCATCAAGGGTCACGTCAGAAATCCGACAGCCATCAATAAAGCTGCCTTCATTATTGATACGGATCAGCTTCAGCATACCGTATTGGTTTAGGTGCGGAGGCCACCAATCGGGGTTAAATGTTCCCCGGGTATCTCCGAAATCGCCAGGGCTAGTCCAGAATCCGATTTCAATTCCATTTAAATAGAAATAAAGGTCGGACGGATAGTTATCGTTAGACCCAGGAGCTTCAGAGCCGATCTCCATCGAGAACTGAATTTCGCGGAACGTTTGGTTGGCTTTAAGGTAGTTCGGAATTCTATATTCGAGGAACCCTTCAGCCATCCAAATAATTTCGGATTCAATTCGCTGCGGATCTGCAAAATAACGCGGCTCGTCGAAATCCCCGATGATGCTGTCTTTGGTAGCCAGTCCACAAGTTGGAACAGCCTGATAGTTGCTGTAATGACCTACTTGAATTTCTACTTCGTAAAGATTATCAACATCCTTGCTGCGAAGGTCAACAATAAGCTTGTCCTTATTTAAATAGCAGACCTTTTGAATACCGTGCTTACCCACTGATGTGTTTATCTCAATGAGACCGCTTTCTTCTAACTTTTTAATATGCATGGTGATGGCGCCGTTGCTGAGGTTCAGTTTCTTGGCAATTTCATTCAGGTTCAAGGCTTGATTGGTGGCAAGGAGCTCTAAAATGAGAATTCTGATTTCTGAGCTTAGTGCCTTAAAAATTTCTAATCCACTCATTAAATCTTTAATATAGATCATTTTATCAATACCTTCTTCCGATTACGTCATAAATTATACTATTTTATAAAATTATAAACTAATAAGGCATATAAATAAAGTATACTTCCTTATTTTGTAGAATGTACGAATATAAGAGGGATTTTTGGCATGATTTTTATTTGATTTAGTAAAATTTAAACATATAAAGAATTAATCTAAAGAAAAAGGCTGTTATTTCGCCCTAATTCATTTATTTCGAGTTTAATTTCATATAAATATAAAAAGGTTTATAGAAATATATTTACAAGGCTTTTTATATATGTTATTTTATATTGTAAGCGAATACATATTTTTTCATTTTAAATTTAATATTTATTGCTGTTCAATCTGTTGCTATTTCTGAGGTGATAATCTAATGGTAAAAAAAACAACAGATCTTGTCTTTCCAAGTTCCCCGGGGAACATGCCAATGTATGATCTATCAGTGATTGATATCGAGTCTTTATGGACGATTCACAACACACATGATCCAGGCATTATTAAAACAGATGAGGGTTACTATGTTTTTTCTACCGACATAAGAGTCGGAGGAGAATTACGTCCAGGCGTAATGGTTCGGAAATCACAGGATCTTATCCATTGGGAATGGGTTCATTATGCGCTGCCGGGAATTCCCCAAGTTGCGAAGGAATGGGCAGGGGCTACTAATTTATGGGCACCCGATGTGGTGAAATACGGTGAACAGTATCGAATGTATTACTCGGCCTCATCTTTCGGAAGTAGACAATCACTAATCGGACTTCAAACTTCAGCTTCTATTGAGGGACCTTGGACCGATGAAGGTGTAGTGATTCAGACGCGTGCTGAAGATTCACTGAATGCGATTGATGCCAATGTGCTTACGGATGCAGATGGGCGAATGTGGATGGTGTATGGTTCTTTTTTTGGTGGAATTCATATCATTGAGCTGAATGCGGAAACAGGCAAACCGAAGCAAGAAGGTATTGGTACGCTGATCGCTAAACGGGATAATACCATTAAAGATGGAGCAGTTGAAGGACCGTACATAGTGTATAACGAGCAATTCAAAAAATACTATTTGTTCGTCTCCTATGACTCCCTGTTTGAGGATTATAACGTTCGTGTCGCTCGTGCAGATACTATTACCGGCCCATATGTGGATTATAACGGACGAGATATGACTGATAGTGCGCATCAACCCCGATATGAGGTCGGCAATAAAATACTGGGTGGCTATCGCTTTGGACAAGATCCAGGTTGGATAGCTCCCGGCCATAACTCAGTTCTTCATGAGGATGGCAGCTATTATATAGTTCATCATGCACGTGGTGAAATCGATAAACATTGGTCCTATTTACAGGTTCGTCGAATTCTGTGGACAGAGGATGGTTGGCCTGTTGTATCTCCAGAACGGTATGCGGGTGAAGTGGAACAGGATATTCCAGAACAGCTAATCGCAGGACAGTGGGAATGGATTGTAATGGACCCCTCAGCGGATGGCCAGATTCAGTCTGCCGTCATAAGTCTATCCTCTGACTTTAAGCTGGAAGGTGCGAATGGAAAGGGAAGCTGGTCTTTTGATGGATGCAGAGTCCTGACCTTGGTCTGGAATGATGTTGTCGAGGGTGAAGGCCGGATAGAGAAGGTGCAATTGCTTCCGTCATGGGATTGGGAGAAAGAAACTCAGACCCTTGTATTTACTGGATTAAATGAAAATGGAATTTCCATCTGGGGTAAGCAAAAGAATGGAGAAGAGAATAGATGACTACGATCAAGCTACATGCAGGTAAAGGAATTAATAAGATCAGCAAATATCTATATGGTCATTTTGCTGAGCATTTGGGCAGATGTATCTATGACGGGATCTATGTGGGGGAAGATTCACCGATTCCGAACACCAAGGGCTTCCGCAATGACATCCTAGCAGCACTCAAAAAAGTTAATATTCCTGTCCTTCGTTGGCCGGGGGGCTGTTTTGCCGATGAGTATCATTGGAAGGATGGCGTTGGTCCAAAAGAAACCCGTAAGCGGATGGTGAATACGCACTGGGGCGGTGTCGTCGAGAATAATCATTTTGGGACGCATGAATTTTTTGAATTATGTGAGTTGCTGGATTGTGAACCGTATATCTGCGGGAATGTTGGCAGTGGCACTGTTCAGGAGATGTCGGAGTGGGTTGAATATATGACCTTTGAAGGCGAATCACCGATGGCGGACTGGCGTCGTGAAAATGGGCGTGAAGAGCCGTGGAAGTTGAAGTATTTTGGTGTAGGTAATGAGAACTGGGGCTGCGGCGGCAATATGCGTCCAGAATATTATGCAGATTTGTACAGACGTTACCAGACATATGTGCGCAATTATGGTGAAAATCAGATCTATAGAATCGCTGGTGGCGCCAACGTTGATGATTATAATTGGACGGAAGTGCTAATGCGCGAAGCTGGACGGTTTATGGATGGTCTCAGTCTTCATTCGTATACGATTCCTGGAAGCTGGGAAGAGAAACGTTACGCTTTAGGTTTTGATGAAGCCGAATGGTTTGAGACTATGCAAAAAACCTTGCATATGGATGAATTGATTACTAAACATTCAGCGGTTATGGATAAATATGACCCGGATAAGCGGGTTGGAATGATTATAGATGAGTGGGGAACCTGGTTCTTAAGTGAACCTGGTACGAATCCAGGGTTCCTGTATCAGCAGAATACACTCAGAGATGCATTGGTAGCAGGGGTAACGCTGAATATTTTCCAAAAGCATAGCAGTCGTGTGCAAATGGCGAATTTGGCTCAAGTGGTCAATGTACTGCAGGCTCTTATCCTGACGGAGGGCGACAAGATGATTCTAACGCCTACCTATCATGTATTTGAAATGTACAAAGAGCATCAGGATAATGAACTGCTTGAAGTTACTATTGAGAGCCCTGATTATACGTTTGGGGAGCTTACAATTCCACAGATTAGCGTTTCTGCATCTCGTGATACGAATGGCAAAGTATATGTTTCACTCTGTAACCTGAGCCATAAGGACAGCGCATCGCTAAGTATTGGTATTGAAGAGGTTAGCTTTAGCAAAGTGACAGGTCAGATTTTAACGCATTCCGTGCTGGGAGCGCACAATACATTTGAGGCACCGGATACAGTTACTCCAGTAGCTTTTGAGGGTGCGTCTTTATTAGGTGAAAAGCTGAGCTGTGAGCTTCCACCTGCTTCCGTGGTAGTCTTGACTCTGGAATAACATCATGTCAGAGAACCAAGAAAAAAACCGTCGCTGCAAAAGCTGTGATGAGAACATGAGAATAAGCCCAGAAAAATTGGAGCGTTTAATAGAAATAGCCACTAGAGAAAGACCTTTAGCACCGGAGGAGCAATATTTGCAGCGTATTGAACATTGCCGAGATTGCTCTGGCCTGCAATTTGGTAGCACTTGCCGTTATTGTGGCTGTCTTGTAGAGGTAAGAACAAGATTGCAGGACTCTACTTGCCCTTATCCCTTGGCACCTCGCTGGGAGTGAATACTAAGTTTTTGAAAAGGACGTGAAAATCATCAAACAAAATTTGTTAGCTGCTACGCCCCCGATGGGCTGGAATAGTTGGGATTGTTACGGGGCCAGTGTAAATGAAGAAGAAGTAAGAGGCAATGCAGAATATATGGCTACCCATTTGAAGGACTTTGGTTGGGAATATGTAGTTGTGGATATTCAGTGGTATGAGCCTGGAGCGAATTCTTCGCAGTACCGCAACTTTGTACCGCTGGTTATGGATGAGTACTCCAGACTTCAACCTGCTGAGAACCGGTTTCCTTCCGCAGCGGGAGGCAAAGGGTTTGCGCCACTCGCTGAATATGTACATGGATTGGGTTTGAAATTCGGCATACACATTATGCGCGGAATCCCGCGTCAGGCTGCTCATGCGGCCAGTGCCATTCTAGGATCTGAGCAAACCGCACGCGATGTGGCTCACCCAAATTCTATTTGTCCATGGAATACGGATATGTATGGAGTAGATGCTTCAAAAGAAGGTAGTCAGGCGTATTATGACTCGCTGTTCCAGTTGTATGCCAGTTGGGGTGTGGATTATGTGAAAGTGGATGATATTGCCGCTTCACGCATTTATGGATATCACAAAGAAGAAGTTGCTATGATCCGTAAGGCTATTGACCGCAGTGGTCGCGAGATGGTGCTCAGTCTTTCGCCTGGACCTGCTCCAGTGGAAGAGGCTGAACACTTAGCCGGACACGCTAACCTTTGGAGAATGACCGATGATTACTGGGATCATTGGCATTTGCTGCGCGGGATGTTTGAGCGCTGTGAGAAATGGGCTCCTTATGTGCAGCCGGGCCATTGGCCGGATTGTGACATGCTTCCGTTAGGTCATCTGGGCATTCGTTCTGTAGATGGCGGGGGAGACCGGTTCACGCGGTTTACTCATGACGAGCAGGTCACCATGATGACACTATGGAGTATTTTCCGCTCCCCGTTAATGTTTGGAGGAGAACTTCGGGACAATGATGATTGGACATTATCTTTATTGACCAATAAGGAAGTGCTTCATCTGCATCGTTATGGTAAAGGCGGCAGACAGGTGGCGCTAAATGAGGAGCATGCGATCTGGACATCTGAGGATGAACAAGGTAACCATTATGTAGCTTTGTTTAATCTTAGCGATGAAGCTTTAACGCTTCAGGTGTCGTTCGAGCAGCTTAAGGTTTCAATTCCTAGTACTATACGTGATCTATGGCAAAGCCGCGATTTGGAAGTGGTTAACGAAGGTATTTCTCAAACTCTTCCACAGCATGGTTCTGTATTGTTAAAGTTTAAATAGAGGAGAGAGATTATGAATACGAGTGTAGAATATAAAAATCCATTGGTGGAGCAACGTGCTGATCCATGGGTATATAAACATACAGATGGTTATTACTACTTTATTGCTTCTGTCCCAGAATACGACCGGATCGAAGTACGGAGAGCAACAACAATCGAGGGATTGGCTGCTGCAGAACCGGTTGTAGCTTGGCGTAAATATGAGACGGGTCCGCTTAGTGCAAACATTTGGGCACCAGAGCTCCATTATATTGACGGGAAATGGTACATTTATTTCGCGGCGGCGCGTACTACGGAGACGAAGGATGGATTATTCGATCACCGTATGTTTGCTCTTGAGAATGAATCTGCCAATCCTTTAGAAGGAACATGGGTAGAAAAAGGCCAGGTAAAAACCGCTTGGGAATCCTTTGCATTGGATGCAACCACCTTTCAACACAAAGGAAAATTGTATTATGTATGGGCACAGAAGGATCTGAATATTGAGGGGAATTCTAACCTGTATATCTCGGAAATGAGTAATCCATGGACGCTAACCGGTCCTCAGACCATGATTGCTACTCCTGAATATGACTGGGAGATTATTGGGTACAAGGTAAACGAAGGAGCTGCAGTGCTTAAACGTAACGGCCGTATCTTTATCAGCTTCTCGGCTAGCGCTACGGACTTCAATTACTGCATGGGACTTTTGGTTGCAGATGAGGACAGCGACCTGCTGGATGCCACTTCATGGACCAAACTGCCGGAACCGGTATTCCAGACCAATGAAGAGAATGGACAATATGGACCGGGTCATAACAGCTTTACTGTAAATGAAAATGGGGAAGATGTACTCATCTACCACTGCCGCAATTATAAAGAAATTACCGGCGATCCGCTGTACGATCCGAACCGTCATACTCGTGCTCAAGTCTTCCATTGGAATGAAGATGGTACGCCGAATTTTGGGGTTCCCGTTAAGGATGCAGCTAAACAATAATTTGTTAAGGAAATAAAAAAAGAGGGTTACTTATAAGCCATTTACATGGCTGCTGAGTAACCCTCTTTCTTATGTTGCACCTTAAGGTATATATTGTTGAACGATAGAAGTAATTACGCCGTCCTGAATGGTGATGTGATACGGGAACTGGCTCAAGTCGATGACATCCGTTTTATTAAATTGATCCATAAATTGCTGTAAGGTGATGGACTCATTCCAGTTGATATCCAAGTCATCCATATTGCCAGTGTGATCAAAAATTTGCATCGTCACTGTGGCGTTATCCGCAATCGGATAAGTTGTCAGAGTATCAACATCATTTACAATATAATAACTGTCTGGAGCTCCGCCTATTTCTGCTGCAGCTTCTGGATCTCTTTCAGCAAAGATTCGATCGGCATCAGCACCCTGATACCAGTTTATTTCATCGGTCGTACCGGAGAGCTTGCCATGGTCGGATTCAATAGTATGAAAGTAAACTGTTTGATGCTGGGTCTTGTCACTATCTTGCGCATCTACCCGTGTTCCAATGGTACTTGCAGAAGTAATGAGGGAAAGAAACAACAGAACAACAACCGGTAACACATACGCTGACTTTTTCTTAAACATTATTAATCTCCCCCTTGAGATATGTAAGACGTTGTATAGAACTTATTACCCGCTCTGTTTTTTCTTAAACGGGTTTATATTACTCTTTACGTGAGAAGAGCAGTTTTTGTTGCATTTTTTTAAAAGTTTTTTTAAAAAGCAATGAGAAGTCATGAGTTTCCTAAAATGAATAGTAAAAGCTTGTCTCCTCGGGCATATTAAAATATCAAAACATGCAGATTAGGGGGAGCAGCGAATGGGCGGAATACTACGGATTTATAGGAACGATTGGCGTAATTTATTCAGAGTTCCTGTGGCCGTATTGCTGGTTGCCGCTTTGGTGGTATTGCCCTCCGTGTATGATTGGGTGAACGTTGCGTCAGTATGGGATCCTTATAGCAATACTTCTGGCATTAAAATTGCTGTTACCAGCTTAGATGAAGGTACTAAGGTGCAGGAGAAGGATTTTAATATCGGCAATGAGGTCATGGAAAGTCTTCGGAGCAATAAAAACTTGGGCTGGACCTTTGTAGATGCAGAGACTGCACATAATGGTGTCAAACGCGGAGACTACTATGCCAGTATTGTTATCCCTGCTAATTTCTCCAAACGAATGACTGGAATTCTTGAAGGAACGATTGTGAAACCAGAGATCGAATATACCGTCAATGAGAAAATAAATGCGATTGCTCCTAAAATCACGGATAAGGGCGCCACTTCAATCACCACACAGATCAGTGAGAATTTCACGGAAACGATTAGTGAGACGGTATTTACTGTTTTAAGTCAAATCGATAAGGAATTTCAATCTGAATTGCCCATTATACGCAAGGTAGAAAAAGGATTGTTTAAATTAGAGGCGAGCCTGCCAGAAATTGAAACCGCAGGTAAACGAGTATTAAAAATTCAGGAAAATTGGCCGCAGATTCATGCCTCAGCAGAGCGTATTTCCACATTGGAGAATAAGCTGCCAGAGGTGGAAAAAGCGGGTGAGGCTTTAGAGAAAATTGCTGAGCATTGGCCGCAAATCGCGAGTACCTTAGATCATTTAGGGCGGCTACAGGACAAGCTGCTCAAGATTGAAGAAGCGGCACAGCTAATCGTTCAACTTGATAACCATTATGGTGAAGTTGAACAGATCATGGCTCAGGCCTCGCAAGGTCTTACGGAAGCGCATAAAATCGTTAATGCTGCCTTAACAGCACTACCTGAAGCAGAAAAGATTGCCACTGCCGGAAATGATTTTGTTCTGGAGCTTCAACAATTTTTGGAGAAGAGCAGTGCTGCATTTGAAGCTGTTCCAGCAGCTGTCAAACAGAATCTTAATCTCCTACAGCAAACGGAGAGCTCAGTGGTCAAGCTTGCTGAACAGTTAAAGGGAGAGGATAACGAGCCACAAGCTGTACGTGAGCAGTTGGAGGTACTCTCAGCACAGTTGGCTGCAGGAAGCAGCGTGATTGAACACACACTTTCTATGTTAAATGCATTGAACACATTTTCACCTGAAACAGTGTCTATTGCTGATCTTGCGGCATTGAAAGGTGTAGACAGTGTTTTGAACAGTCAGAAGTCCTTGGTAAATGCTATGACGGCTGACCTTCAGAATAAGGATAACGCTGATTCCAGTGCAATTAACCAATTGTTCCTAAAGTCTGGTCTTGGGAAGCTGGCGATTGCGAAGCTTATCTCAGGATATGATTCGTCGACTATCCCTGCCATAAAAAATACACTGGAGCAAATAACTTCGGCGGCAGATGTCACAGCCACCGCATTGCAGCAAATGCCAGATCGTTTACCCGCGCTGGGTACTCTACTGGAAGAGACAATGTCGGCGATTGAGTTCGGGCAGACAAGCTTAGCTAGTCTGCAGCAGGATTTGCCAGCTATACGCGAAGCGGTCCACACAGCAGCCAGTGGGGTTGCCGATCAGACCCAGGGCTTTGGTGCTTTCATCCGAGATACACTTCCGCTATTGGAGAGCAGCTTACCTACTGCAGGGGAAAAGATACAGCAAGCTGCGAATTTCGTGCGTCAGGATCTGCCTACTGTAGAAGAGCGGGTTCATCAGGTCTCGGATCTGATTCGTACAGGACTCCCCCGTGCAGATAAAGGAGTGGCGCTTGCCGCAGATTTGGTGAGAAATGATCTTCCAGTACTGGAAGACTCGATTCGAAAAGCCGCCTCCACGATCCGCCAAATTAAAGAAGAGATTGATCTGGGGGAAATTGCGCAACTGCTCGGAGGAGATATTAAGAGCAAAAGTGATTTTTTGGCCAATCCGGTAGTGTTAAAAGAGAATAAGCTATATCCCATTCCGAATTACGGCTCAGCAATGACTCCTTTTTATGTCGTACTTTCCTTATGGGTCGGAGGCACACTGCTTGTCTCTCTTCTCCGCACAGGTGTGGATACGGGGGGGCTAACGTACAAAAGATATCAATTGTATTTTGGCCGCCTGCTGACCTTCCTTACGGTGGGGATTCTTCAGGGGCTGGTGGCTGTCCTTGGCAACATTTTTATTTTGCACTGTTATGTGGTGAATAAGGTGTGGTTTGTACTTTTTGGAGTGTTAATCAGCATCGTGTTCGTAACCATTGTATTTACGCTTGTCGCTGTATTTGGCAACCTGGGAAAAGGAATAGCAATCGTGTTCATGGTGCTTCAATTCTCTAGCTCCGGCGGTACATTTCCGATTAGTACGACTGGGCGTTTTTTTCAAATATTAAATCCGTATATGCCGTTTACCTATGCAATTAGTCTGATGCGGGAGGCGGTAGGGGGAATTCTGCCGGAAGTGGCGATTCGTGATGTGATTTATTTGATTATCTTCGGTGTGCTGGCACTCTTGCTGGCATTACTCCTCAAGAAACCACTGGAGCCTTTTATCCATAAGGCTTCTGAACAAGCCGAAGAGTCTAAATTGATTTCTTAAAGAAAAAGAGGATGTGCCTAAGCCATGGTGATGGCTTTTGGCACAACCTCTTTTGTGTACTATATGGCAAGTGTGCAATAGGTTATCTTGCAGGAGCAAAATCAGCTACCGGCTTAAGAATCTCCTCGATTTGCTGCAAAGTATCTGCGGAGAGTACCGTATCTACAGCTTTGGCATTTTCTGCAACTTGCTCTGGTTTACTGGCACCAATTAATGCTGAACTTACACCAGGCTGGCGTAGAATCCATGCCAATGCCAATTGCGAAAGCTTCAGGTCTAAACTGTGAGCGAGTTCATCCAGCTGTCCAACCACAGACAACACATCATCACGGAGGTAGCTGGAGATCACACCATTAACTGAATTATCCGCTGCACGGGTTCCTGCTGGAGGTTGTTGCCCCGGTTTATATTTGCCAGTCAGAATTCCTTGCGCTAGAGGAGAGAAGACCACTTGGCCCAGCCCTTCACGCTGGGATACTTCAAGGACCTCGTCTTCAATATAACGTTCGAACATATTATAGATAGGTTGATTCGAGATCAGTGGACGCAGATTCAGTCTGCGGCTGATACCAGCAGCATTGGAGATTTGGGCTGCGCTCCATTCGCTAACAGCGGAGTAGAGAATCTTACCTTGAGCCGTCAGATCATCCAGCGCGCGTAGAGTCTCCTCTACAGGGGTCTCTGTATCAAAGCGATGACAAAAATATACATCAATATAATCGGTGCCTAAGCGGCGGAGGCTGGCTTCACATTGCTCCATAATATGCTTCCGGGACAAACCACGGTTATTAACATCGTCTCCCATGGGGAAAAAGACCTTTGTACTTAGCACATAAGATGATCTTTCATAGGAGCGTAGAGCAGCACCCATCGCTTTTTCGCCTTCACCACGGTTATATGCATTAGCCGTATCAAAGAAATTGATACCGCATTCAAAAGCTTTGCTGATACAAGCATCGGCTGCCTTTTGCTCTGCTGCTGTTCCATATGTAAGCCAACTGCCTAGTCCGATCTCACTGATTTTGAGCCCTGAATTGCCTAGTCTTCTATATTTCATTTTTCTCTTTCCTCCTTGTATTCTATATGATAACTTTACTTGTATTATAGGAGACATTCAAGTTGAATGATTAATATACTAGTAATCAAGGAGATGAAAGATTCAATGACTAATCCAGCTACTAAAAAATCAAAAGTGATCTTATTTCAGGGTGACTCCATTACGGATGGGAATCGGGGTCGTGATGAAGACCCGAATCATATTCTTGGACATAGCTATGCGTATATCATCGGTGGCAAGCTAGGGAATGAGCGGGCAGAAGAGAATCTGGTATTCTATAACCGCGGAGTGAGTGGAGATCGAATCTCCGATTTATATGCACGCTGGAATGAAGATGCAATTAGCTTGCAGCCTGACATCATTAGTATATTGATTGGGGTTAACGATATTTGGAGAATGATGAAAGGGGAACCAAGTGGAGTTACGGACCGTTTTGAACGCGCTTACCGTCACGTACTTGAAGAAACACGTGAAGTTCTGCCACATACGAAGCTGGTTTTATGTGAGCCTTTTATTTTAAATACCGGAGCTCCAGCTGAACAGTGGGCAGAATGGGAAGCGAAGATTACACATTATCAGGGAGTGGTTAAGCAGCTGTCTGAGCAATTTGATACGGTCTATGTACCTTTACAGGATGCTTTCAATGCAGCTGTGGAGAGAGCAGAAGCAACCTACTGGCTGTGGGATGGTGTTCATCCGACGACTGCCGGGCATGATCTGATTGCTGGGGAATGGCTGAAGGTCGTCTTGGAAAGTGGTCTTTTAAACAACTAAGTTATAAAGTTATTATCTCTCTTTATCTATGCACCTGCTGATCACTCAGCGGGCGCATAGATAAGAGATACATGGTAATTATTTAAGAAATCGGTCCATTCCTCAGAAGGCTTCTGATCTGTAACAATATAATCCACTCTATCAAAGCTGAACAACTTAATGAACGCAGTCCGGTCAAATTTGGAGTGATCTACGAGCAGAACCACTTTATTTGCCTGCTGCTGCATAAGCACCTTCAGTTCACTTTCTTCTTCATTTGAATCACTTAGCCCGCCTGTCATGGACAATGCTTTACAGCTGAATATAGCTACATCCACATTATATTTTCGAATCGTCTGTGAAGCGGTATTTCCAACAAAGGAGCTGGTCTCGGGACCTAAAATTCCACCTGTGGAAATCAGCTTTTGACCGGAGTGTTGAAATTCGGATAATACCACCAGAGAGTTCGTAATAATTGTCAGATTGTTTTTCTCCTCAATAATTCTACGCAAGGCTTCAAACACCGTTGAGCTCGTATCTGTCACCAAGCTGTCTCCATCATTGATTAATTGCAGTACATTATCGGCTATGATTCGCTTCGCTTCAATATTGACCTGATGTCTGCTGATGTAGGAAGGATCTTCATTGGTATGGGCGTTGAGAATGGCCCCACCATAATTTTTTTTGGCAAGACCTTCTTTGTCCAGTTTATCTAGATCCCGCCGAATGGTCTCTTCCGAGACGTTGAATTTTTGCGCTAGCTCTGCGACATGGACCTTCTTCTGTCTGTAAAGCTCTTTAATAATTAGATCCCGTCGTTCAAATGCTTTCATTCGTTCACTCACCTTTATATATAAATCGTCTGCTTTCTAGTGTACTACATTGTTGTTTAAATCTAAAAATAATTACATATTCACATAAAACCACAATATATAATAATTATATCACATAAAACCACACTTTTGTTTAGGCAATATGTTGTTTTGTGTTGACTAAAGCGCTTGCAGATTTTATGATGAAGGAGAAATAGATCTATTAACGATGACTCTAAGATGATCTTGAGGAGGAACGGCATTGATAGAAAACTATCCGAAAATTGGTATCCGTCCAACCATTGATGGCAGAAGAAGAGGCGTTCGTGAATCACTGGAAGAGCAAACGATGGGTATGGCTCAGCGGGTGGCTAAGTTTATTGAAGCGAATTTAAGGTATCCGAATGGGAGTCCTGTAGAGTGCATCATCGCCGATTCTACGATCGGTGGAGTTAAAGAAGCTGCTGCTGCGGCTCAGAAATTCTCCGGGGATAACGTAGGGGTGTCGATCACCGTGACGCCTTGCTGGTGTTATGGCTCAGAGACAATGGATATGGATACATCCATTCCGCATGCCGTGTGGGGATTTAACGGAACGGAACGGCCGGGTGCTGTGTATCTAGCTGCTGTTCTCTCGGCGTATGCTCAAAAGGGAATTCCTGCGTTTGGTATCTATGGTGAAGATGTTCAAGAGTCTAGCAGTGAAGAGATTCCAGCGGATGTGCAGTCTAAATTGCTGCAGTTTGCTAGAGCAGGCTTAGCAGTTGCTCAAATGAAGGGGAAATCATATTTATCTATGGGTTCTGTTTCGATGGGGATTGCGGGTTCCATTGTGAATGAACAGTTTTTCCAAGAGTATCTGGGCATGCGCAATGAATATATAGATATGTCTGAATATGTCCGGCGCTTTGAAGAAGAGATTTATGATAAAGAGGAATTTAAGCGGGCGCTAGCGTGGACTAAAGAAAACTGCCAAGTTGGCGCCGATAATAATCCGCCGCATCTGCAAATCAGTGCAGAAGAGAAAGAGAAGCAGTGGGAGACCTGTGTGAAAATGACATTGATCGCCCGCGACCTGATGATCGGCAATCCGGTTCTCGCTGAGCTTGGTTTTGAGGAGGAAGCTAACGGCCACAATGCAATTGTTGGCGGTTTCCAAGGCCAGAGACAATGGACGGACCATTTCCCTAACGGCGATTTCATGGAGACGATGTTGAATTCTTCTTTTGACTGGAACGGCAAACGTGCACCTTATCTCGTAGCGACAGAGAATGACAGCTTGAATGGGGTAACGATGCTGTTCAATTATTTGCTTACGAATACAGCACAAATCTTTGCGGATGTCCGAACCTTCTGGAGTCCCGATGCTGTGAAGCGAGTGACGGGTCATCAATTGGAGGGAGAAGCAGCTCACGGAATACTGCATCTGATCAACTCTGGTTCGGCAGCGCTTGATGGTACAGGTGAGCAAAGGATAGAGGGTAAGCCTGCAATCAAACCTTTTTGGGAGATTACAGACGAAGAGGCTGAGGCTTGTCTAAGCAATACACAATTCCGGCCAGCTTCTCAAGAATATTTCCGGGGAGGCGGCTTCTCTACCGATTATTTAACCCAAGGCGGAATGCCGGTTACTATGGCTCGTTTGAACCTGGTGAAGGGGCTTGGACCTGTTCTTCAGCTTGTTGAAGGTTACACCGTAGAGCTGCCTGAAGAGGTTCATCATACTTTGGATCAAAGAACAGATCCGACATGGCCGACGACCTGGTTCGCTCCTAAGCTAACTAACAGTGGTTCATTCCAATCGGTATATGATGTCATGAATAATTGGGGCGCGAATCATGGGGCGATCAGTTATGGCCATATCGGGGCGGATCTGATTACGCTGGCGTCGATTTTACGCATTCCAGTAAGTATGCATAACGTTGAGGAATCACATATTTTCAGACCACGGGTGTGGTCGTTATTTGGGACGGAGAATCTGGAAGGAGCAGATTACAGAGCCTGTCAGAATTTCGGACCGCTATATTAAAATCTTCTTGTGGAGCAGGTGTGCTTGAAATGGGTGATACGATTAAGCTTCTGGCTATGGATCTTGGCGCCAGTTCCGGAAGAGTGATGTTGGGATTGTATGACGGTAACACCCTTCGCATAGAAGAAATTCATCGGTTTGCTAATACGCCGGTGTATGTTGGCGGGCATTTGTATTGGGATGTTTTGAAGCTCTTCCACGAAATGAAAAAAGGAATCCAGAGAGCTTATAGGGCGCATGGAAAATTGAGGTCTCTAAGCGTGGATACGTGGGGAGTCGATTACGGTTTTATTGATAAAAGAGGGATGTTGCTCTATTCCCCCCATCATTATAGGGATAGGAGAATGGGAAGCCATCGTCTAGGGTTGGAGGCGCTGCTTCCACCAAGGGAGCAATTTAGCATTACAGGTATTCAACCGAGCTTGATTAATACGGTTTATCAGCTGTTTGCTGATTTTCAGGATAACGATTCTCTGCTAGAGGTTGCAGATACTATTTTAATGATGCCAGACCTGTTCCACTATTTATTCTCTGGTATCACGGCAGCAGAAAGCACGATTTGGAGTACAAGTGGCTTAATGGACGCTGTATCTGGTGAAGTCTCCACTGAAGTATTCAGCAGGCTTAATATCCCGGTTGGTCTAGTGCCACAACGGGTTCAAGCGGGAACGGTTATTGGTTCTATCCTTCCGGTAATTCAAGAGGAGCTTAGCGTAGGTTCAATGGAGGTAATTTCGGGTGCTTCTCATGATACGGCTTCAGCAGTAGCTTCTATTCCTTATTCTCTAAAGGAAGATGCAGCATTTATTAGCTGTGGTACATGGTCGTTAGTGGGCATGGAGACGCCTAAAGCTGTCATTACAGAGAAAAGCTATGAATACGGATTCACAAATGAGCAGTGTTACGGCCAATCTAATCGTTTGCTCAAAAATATAACGGGACTATGGATTTTGCAGGAGCTGCAAAGGAATTGGGCCGAAGCGGGAAAATACGTCAGCCAAGGCCAAATGGTTGAGCTAGCCGAAACCATAAATCATGCTCCAGCAATTATTGATCCGAATGACGAGCTGTTCAGTACACCCGGTGTGATGACCCAACGGATTAGAGAATATTGCGAACGAACAGGCCAGCAAGCCCCTTATACGAAAGCTGAGATTATACGCGTCATACTTGAGAGCTTAGCAGAGTCCTATCGCCATACGATTGACGAAATGGAAGAGATCACCGGCAAAAAAATCAATATCATTCATATGGTCGGTGGTGGGATTCAGAATGAACTGCTCTGTCAGCTTACCGCTAATATTACGGGGAGAAAAGTTGTAGCGGGGCCTGTGGAAGCCAGTGCAATTGGCAATATAATTATTCAACTGGCTGCCCTAGGGGAACTGGAAATCTCCGGGGGCAAGCAGGTAGTGGAAAGATCTTTTGCCTTTAAGACATATCTGCCTTCTTTGGTGAAGGTTTGTGAAAAATAGGATACGAGGAGAGAAACCCTATGGATACCTTAGAACAAAAATTACGTTTGCAGATTTGTGATATCGGGAGAAACCTGTTTAATAAAGATTTTATTGCGGCTAATGATGGGAATATTTCTGCTCGCTTATCAGAGAATGTAATTCTGACTACCCCCAGAGCGGTGAGTAAGGGATATTTAGAGCCTCATATGCTTGTAAAAGTGAATCTGCAAGGTGAAGTCCTTGAAGCAGCTGAAGGCTACAGACCCTCAACTGAAGCAAAAATGCATCTAAGAATTTATAATGAGCTGCCAGAGATGAAGGGTGTGGTCCATGCACATCCCCCGTATGCTACTGCATTTGCCATAAAAGGTGAGGCGCTCGACAAGATGATGATGCCAGAGTCGGTGATTATGATCGGAGATATTCCGTTGGCGGAATATGGAACACCATCGACGGAAGAAATTCCAGATTCACTGATGCCTTTCCTGGGCAAAAAAACTGCGGTTCTGCTAGAGAATCACGGAGCCCTTACTTGGGGAGAAGATGTTATGGAAGCATATCTGAATATGGAGCGGCTTGAGTATACCGCCAAGCTCACCTTCATTACCCGGATGATTGGCGGGGAGAGAGAATTGCCGCAGCATCGGATTGATGAGCTGGTAGCGTTGCGATCATTTTATGGGAAGTAAAGAGGTGCCTTATGTTAAAAGGAATTCCTAAGCTGCTGTCCCCGGAGCTGGTACGCATTCTGATGGAGATGGGTCATGGGGATGAGCTTGTATTGGCTGATGCGAATTATCCCGGACATTCGTTGAATCCGAGGGTACTGAGATATGATGGCATCGGTATTCCTGAACTGCTGGATGCCATCTTAGAGTTGTTACCTCTGGATCATTACGCAGAGCAACAGGTGGCTTTTATGGCAGTGGTTGCAGGAGATCCAACTGTGCCGGTCATTTGGACCACATACGAGACTATCATCGCCAAACATGATGCTGAAGCCACGATTAAACAGGAGGAACGTTTTGATTTCTATAACCGTTCTAAGCAAAGTTATGCAGTGATAGTTACAGGTGAGGAAGCGTTGTATGGGAACGTTATTCTTAAAAAAGGCGTTATAAAAAGTTGAAATAACGGAAATGAGGCCGCTAACCGCTTGGGTGACCAAGGAGTTAGCGGCTTTTTATGCTGCAAGGATAAGTATTTATAACCGGATTACTCGGTACTCATATGCACCAAGGGAGAGGGGGCCGCAGGCCACGGATTTGCCTGAGAGAACATCATGTCCGTCCCGCGGGAGTGTGAGACTTCCCCCGTGTCCATCCATATTTACAAGGGTCCAGACTTCGGCAGCCTGGTCATCGCTTCTAGGGCAGACAAGGGTTCCCTTAGTGACATCACTGCGTAGGGTAACACCAGCACGTTCTGCATAATGATCAATGAGTTTATATAACATTAGGTCGCCTTCTTCACCGGCAGGCATTGAACCCAGCATAACAATAGTGCCTTGTCCGTAAGGCTGCTCCGTCAGGAAGGACAACCCCGGCGTCACCCCCTCCGTAATCATTCCGATACTGGAAACGGACTCTGAAACGGGTTCAAAAACAGAACTCCACAAGGACAAGGGAGCAGATACCCCAAAAGCGTGTCCAATCGTGCCTGTTGATTCCAGCGGATAGGTAAACTTAGTTTTGACGCCTGCTAACCGCTCCAATTCCCCAAGTCCGGCATTCGTATGAAGGGTATGCTCCTTCGTTCGTCCTCCGGTAAGAGGACCGACAATCCAAATCCCGCCAGCTGCTGTGAAGGCCAGGGCACTTTGCACATACTCGGGGGACAAATAATGTACGAATGGAGTGAATAACAGCTTGTATCCGGTTAAGTCTCCGCCTTCGGGCAGCAGATCCCTGTGAATGCCCATATGAAGAATTCTTTTGTAGAAATCGCCCAGCAGACTACGATAATTTAGCTTCCGATGAGGTTCAGTTGCGAGATAAGCTTTGGTTCTGTCCGAATAGGTAATCGCAACATCTGCCCGAAGGGGCCGGGTGGAGAGCATAATTTGTTCAATTTCCCGCCGTGCTTGATTGGCCTCCAGCACATTAACGTACCCTAGAGCTGGTTCTCCCCAGGCACTAAGGATCGAGCTATGCGTTTGTTCACTTCCGGAAGTATGCTGGCGCCAGAGCCAATAGCAAAATGCACCTGCACCCAGCGCATAGGCGGCAACTGCCTCTGCTTTCAGATATCCATTCGGATGGGGCACACCAAAACTCACTAGAGATGCGGCAAACGAGGGTCCGGTCTCCATTATCCAGAAATCTTTTCCCGGCTTGAAATTTCGCCACAGATCACAGTTAAGCAGATAAGCATGCATATTTTCCTGTGAGGCATAGGTGTCGTAGGCAGCAAAGTCGAGATTTTGAAATAGCCGCTCATTATCTAGATGAAAAGCGACACTGCTGTTGTGGGTAATTGGCGCAGTGGAGTGGCGGCGGATAATATCAGCCTGCTCATCGGCGAATTCAGCGATCTTTTCCATTGAAAATAAGCGGTACATCGTCCGCAGGGATGAATTGTGGAGGAAAGGTGCGGGTCCTGGCTGTGGCACCTGATCAAAACGTTGATAAGTTTGGCTCCAGACGGCTGTTCCCCATACCTCATTCAACCTTTCAATGGAGCTGTAGCGCTGCTGCAACCAGATATGCCATAAGTCTTTACAGGTCTCACACATACACTCCGCCACATGCGCTTTGAATTCGTTATCAAGCTGCCAGGCGGTTAACCCCGGCAGTGCTCCGGTCTCCTTGGCAATATGCTCCGTAATAATGGCTGCCCGCTCACGAAAATAAGGATTGTTCGTACAGATATGCTGCCGTGCTCCATGTCCCATTACCGTTCCGCTTTCATCCACATAACAGCGCTCAGGATGTCCATGAGTAAGCCAGATGGGGGGTGTCGGTGTCGGCGTACACATTACTGTGTCAATTCCGTTTCTATGTAACCTTTCGATATATTTCACGACGGGGCCGATATCAATCTTATCTTCTTCTGGCTCCAAAGCAGACCAAATGAATTCTCCGATTCGTACGATATTAATCCCCGTTTCTTTCATTAGAAGGATGTCCTGCTTAAGCACCTCTTCACTCCATAGCTCGGGATACCAAGCAGCACCGTAGTATAGCTTGTTCTTCAATTCAGTTCCTCCTTTAAGGCAAACATTTGCTGGAAATCATCACTTGGAATCATAGGTGCTTAATGTCTTACGGACAATAGTAAACTTTTGCGCGGTTTGGACTTTTTAGATAAAATGGGATTTTTAGCTTATATAAAGCGTTCAAAAAAGTCCGATTGCTGGAAAAAATCACTAGCAGCATAATAGGAGTCGCAGTAAGGGTGATTGCAGTAATCCATGGCTACAGTAATCGCGAGCTGTACATGACAAATGGAGGTGAACAGGATGAAGCACGTAACAGTTCCGGGAACTTCAGAACAACAGCCAAAGCCGCAGACCTATCGAAATATCCGGGTAAGAAGATGGAAACGTTTTAAACGTGATAAATGGTTATATATTCTGCTGCTCCCTGGAGTCCTTTATTTTCTTGTTTTCAAATATGTTCCGATGTGGGGCGTGCTGCTGGCTTTTAAGAATTACCAGCCGTTTCTTGGTTTTCAGAAAAGTGAATGGGTAGGTTTTGAGCATTTTCGTGTTTTTTTCCAGAATCCTGATTTCTTTATGCTGCTGCGCAATACGTTATTGTTATCGTTTTATAATTTGATTTTCTTTTTTCCGGCGCCGATTATTCTGGCACTGCTTCTAAACGAAATACGGCTTTCCTTCTATAAAAAGACGATACAAACGATGATTTATGTTCCGCACTTTATATCCATGGTCATTGTGGCCAGTATGAGCTATGTATTTTTAACTACGGAAGGCGGGACTGTAAATGAGTTTTTGTATACGTTTACAGGCAGGAAAATAGACTTTCTAGCTAATCCTGACTGGTTCCGTCCATTGATTATTCTCCAGACGATCTGGAAGGAGTGCGGTTGGGGGACGATTATATTCCTGGCAGCGCTGGCCGGTGTAGATGTGGAGCAATATGAGGCTGCGGTAGTAGATGGTGCGAACCGGTGGCGGCAGATTTGGCATATTACGTTGCCTGCTATCCGCAGTACAATCGTTATTTTACTTATTCTTCGGATGGGAACGATTTTGGATAACGGTTTTGAACAAATTTATTTAATGATGAATGCTCTTAATCGTGAAGTAGGTGAGGTGTTCGATACCTATGTATACGCACTGGGGATTACCCAGGGAGCTTTTAGTTACAGCACGGCTGTTGGATTATTTAAATCAATAATCGGTGTGACGCTTGTGCTCGGGACGAATTGGATCGCCAAAAAATTTGGTGAATCTGGACTTTATTGAGAAGGGAGAAGCTTGCTGTGGCCAAACAATACAAGAGTACGGGTGGAACTGCATTTGATATATTCAATTATATATTTTTAGGGATTATCGGGATCGTAGCGATTCTCCCTTTCCTCTTTGTGGTTTCGGGCTCCTTCGCTACAGATGCGGAAATTACTAAACGTGCCGTATTCCTGATCCCGACCACGATTTCATTTGACGCCTACCGATTTATCTTTTCAACAGATACGATTATGCGCAGTATAGGGGTTTCTATTTATGTTACGGTAATCGGAACTGTCGTTAATTTATTCTTCACGGTAACTATGGCTTATCCGATGGCAAAACGATATCTGATGGGCCGTAATTTGGTACTCAACCTTGTTATTTTTACGATGCTGTTTGGTGGAGGAATGATTCCAACCTATCTCGTCATTCGGGAGCTGCATCTGCTGGATACGCTCAATTCTCTTATTTTACCGGGAGCAATTAGCGCCTTTAACCTGATTATTGTCAAAAACTTTTTTCAGGAGCTGCCTATAGAAATGGAAGAAGCGGCGCGTATTGATGGTTGTTCTGAGCTGGGCTTGTTGTGGAAGATAGTCCTTCCTTTATCCAAACCGGTTCTCGCTACATTTACGTTGTTCTATGCTGTGGGACATTGGAACAATTTCTTCTCGGCACTGCTCTATATTACGGATCCGACAAAATGGCCTTTGCAGGTGATGCTGCGACAGATCGTAATGTTATCCCAATCTGCGGCTGGCGATATGAGTTCTATGGATCCAAGCTTTGTGCAGCCACCGGAGCAGTCGATTAAAATGGCGGTTATTGTAGTAGGTACTCTACCAATTTTATGTGTGTACCCATTTCTGCAAAAACATTTCGCTAAAGGGGTGATGCTGGGTTCTGTTAAAGGATAACAAACTTAACTTATTCCAATTTGGAGGTATAATAATGGAAGCTAATCGTTCGGTAAAAAAGAAGCGCTGGTTGTTACTTTTACTTGTGGCTATGATGGTTACAACTGTTGTTGCAGGTTGCTCAGGTAATGAATCTGCAGGTTCTAACAGCAAAAGTGAGGGAAGTAGTAATACTGGAGAAGAGAAAAGCGAGTCCCCGCTGGATCTGACCCTCATGCTGCCGATATTCAAAACAAATTATCCGAAGGATGGCAGTCCGGTTGCTGCTGAACTGGAGAAACAGACCAATACAAAAATCCACTTTGAGTGGGTCCCGAATGCATCTTATGCAGATAAATTTAATATTACGCTAGCTTCTGGGAAGCTGCCGACCATTATCTACGTGGGGGATGTTAAGGCTTCTAGTTTTGTGAACGCTGCCAAATCGGGTGCATTCTGGGAAGTAGGGCCTTACCTTAAGGATTATCCGAATTTAAGCCAAGCGAACCCGGTTATTCTGAAAAACTCGGCCATTGATGGGAAGAATTACGGGATCTATCGGGGGCGTGTACTCGGCCGTAACGGTATGGTTTTCCGCAAGGATTGGCTGGAGAAGGTGGGGTTGCAAACACCGCAGACGGTGGATGATTTCTACAATATGCTGAAAGCGTTCAAGGAAAAAGATCCAGACGGCAATGGTAAAGAGGATACGTATGGCATGGTGCTTGTCAAATGGAGCGGCCAGTGGGCCAGCGGTTTTGATACCATTAAGTTATGGTTTGGAACACCGAATAAATGGGGCGTGCAAGATGGCAAGCTGGTGCCTGAGCATGAATATCCAGAATATTTGGAAGCGCTTAAGTTCATGAAGAAGCTGTATGATGAGAAATTGATCAACTCCGACTTTGCTGTAATGGACAGTGCCAAATGGACAGATCCGATCGTGAACAATAAGGCAGGAGTAATCGTCGATGTGGTCGATACAGGCGCCCGGGTGGATGATAAAATTCACGCTGCGCTAGAAAAAGAAGGCAAAGACGAACCGGATAAACATTATGTAGATGTAAGCGGGGGCGTAACAGGTACGGATGGCAAGCTACACACATTGCCGACCTCTGGTTTCTCGGGCATGCTGGCTATTCCAAAATCATCTGTGAAGAGCGAAGAAGAACTGAAACGGGTACTGGCTTTTCTAGATCAAATCAATAATCCGGAATTACAAACGATGTTAGGTTTTGGTTTGGAAGGTACTCACTACACTATGGTGGATGGTTTTATTGAACGCTCCAAAGACACTGTACTTGTGGAGTCAGAAGTGGAAGGTCTAAACCAAATATTGGCTTATATTCCTGAGGATAAGTCCAAGACTGTAGCACAAACGCCGCTGCGCCTTAAACAAACTGAAGTTCAAAAGGCAAATGAAGCTTCCATCGTGGTTAATCCGGCAGAGGCCTTTATTTCCACAGTATATTCGCAAAAGGGTGCTCAACTCGACAATGTAATTAACGATGCACGCATAAAGTATATTGTAGGACAAATTGATGAAGCTGAATTGAAATCAGCATTTGACGTATGGAGAAAAACAGGTGGAGATGATTTAGTAAAGGAAATGAACGAATTATACGCTAAGGCTGACCACTAGATCCTTCCTAGTGCTTTTATCCGGCTGGAAAGGATCTGAGGAGCAAAACGAATGTGGTTCGATTGCACTTCAAATTTATCCGATTCGGCTGGTGAGAGCATAGTGATGAGAAATGTGGCGAAATGGAAGCGTTATACAAAAGGCTGGTCAGGCTGTAAAGGCCGGTATTATCGGAAAAACCTGATCATTATGCTGGTGGTGTCATCCATTCCGGGGTTTATTATTGGTGCGCTTGTCTACTGGATGGCAGGGGGACGTCTGGAGAGCGAGCTGCTGCAGATGCATAACAGGCAGATTGAACAGCGGGCGGCTAATATTGATGATCAGCTGTCCAATCTGGAGCTGATGCTGGCACATTGGGCTTTTGATCCCAAGTTTGATTACAGCTTGAATGGCCTTGATTTTATTCAGGATCATGAGCGGGCTTGGGATATTACGAAGACACTCGTAGTGATGCAGGGCTCGAACACGATGACGAGTAACGTTGAACTCTATCTATCAGGAGATTATCCATTACTATTTAATCCCGAATATGGCACGATTGACTCCAGCATGGTTTCTGGTCAATATGACAAATTGATTGATACTGAACAAAGCACCTATTGGACGCAGTGGGCATTCGATCCCAATAAACCAAATGTCAAAGAATTAACGCTTGTCCATCATATTCCGGGCGGAAGCTTGAAGCCCTTCGGGGCTCTTTTGCTCCGCATGGATACGGAGAAAGTAGCTGCGATGCTACGAACTATGACACCTTATAATAGCGGCGAGACATTTTTGCTGCAGACGACGGGGGATTTGTACGTATCTGCTGGAGACAGTGCCGAGGATTCTCCCTTACTTACCGCATTGCATAATGAGATTGTGGAACGGGGCGCGAACCATGAGTCAAATCTTGAGTCCTCTTTTCTCTTCGACTGGGGTAAGGCTACATATGCAGTGACTTATGGTGAGTTTTCCCGACTCTCCGCAGACTGGCTCTATGTGTCCGCTTCACCGATAACCAGCATAACTTCACCTGTCGTCTTCATTTCAAGACTGATATTTTTAGTTAGCTTTAGTGCTTTGCTGCTGGCGGCGATTCTGTCTTGGTTTGCTTCCCGTAAAATCTATTCACCGATAGGACGTTTGCTGCAGACTTTGTTGCCTGACCAAGCGGCGGCTGCGAGTAGGGAGGATGAGTTCATTCTGATTGAACGGCATTGGCAGAACTTGCACGGGGAGAGCCATGCCCTGAAGTACACTCTTTCCGAGCAGCTT
Organism: Paenibacillus sp. FSL H8-0315; assembly: GCF_038005365.1. Lineage (NCBI taxonomy): Bacteria > Bacillati > Bacillota > Bacilli > Caryophanales > Paenibacillaceae > Paenibacillus > Paenibacillus sp. FSL H8-0315. Next base: position 5,063,919 of record NZ_JBBOTA010000001.1, read on the forward strand.
CCACATGTGAAGGAAAGCTTCCTGCATCAGCTGTTTCAGGGGTATTTATATTCTTATTCTGAGCAGGATCTGCAAAGCCGGATGCGGCGCTTTAAGTGGGAAGTAGAGGATTGTCATTATATTATTCTTTATATTCAGCTTACAGGCATCTCCAGCCAGGAGGGGAAGTTCCGCAACGGTGATGAAAGTCTTGTATCATTCGCCGCCGTCAATATTATCGGAGAATTGTCTGCCGAGCACTTTAAGCAGGCTGATATTATCAATTTCCATGATCTCACGGCAGGATTACTTCTTATCGAACCCGTTGCGAATCCATCGCTGGAAGCGGTGCAAGCCTTTAGCGAAGAACTGACAGGAACGATTAATCGCATGTTAAAAATGAGGGTAACAGTGGCGTTTAGTGCACCGGTTGGAAGGATATCCGGTATTCCGCTAGCGTTCGAGGCTGCGAAGCAAGCCGCTAGTTATCGCCAGTTTGGTGGTGAGAACCAGATTATTAATATGGAGCTACTGGATCGTGAGGGGCAAAGTACGCCAGAACCGCAATATTCGTTCACTTTGGAGCGCGGAATGATTCAGGCCCTGCGCACAGGAGAAGCGGAAGAGGCTTACCGGCTGTTGGAGGAATTTCTGGAGGCACTGTGTGCCAATGGGGCAAAAGTGATTGATGTGCAGCAGGGCATGCTTCATTTGTTAGGCAGTATTCAGCACGCCATTATGGTCTCAGGCATTCATCCAAACCAACTGTTCAAAGGGGCTAATCTGTACGCGGCACTGTCGCAAATTCATGAGCCGAAGCTTATCCTTGCCTGGTTTCAGGAAAAGGTAGTCGCACCGTATCTGACGGAGCTGAGTGAGCGTTCTGATGCCGGAATCAAACGGACGATTGAGCATGCCATGATGTATATCAATGAGCATTATATGGATAATATTTCGCTGGATGGATGTGCGGATTATACAGGGATCAGCCCATTTTTACTGAGTAAATCATTCAAACGGGTCACCGGGAAAAATTTCATCGATTATCTGACCGAATTACGGCTTGATAAAGCCAAGGAGCTGCTGCGTGATACCTCGCTGCGAATTAACGATGTAGCTGAACAGGTGGGTTATCAGCATAGCTATTTTAACCGGATTTTTAAGAAACAAGAGGGAATAACCCCAAGCCGCTATAGAGAGCTAAGCCATAATAATGAAGCTCTTTAAAAGTAAAGAGGACGTGCGGCGAAGAACGTATGAAGGAGATGGTTGTTGTGCCTACGGCTCTGCCGATTGGCCTGCATTGGCTAAAAAAGCCCGCTATTGATGTGGGTGTTACCTGGGGGGTTCCTTGGAAAAAAGGAGCGCTCGACAGGGAAGCGTTAAAGAATCTCTGCTTAAGTATGCCGAAGAACGAAAAGCATGTGCCGCTGCAAAGCTGGCCAGCAGCTTTTTGGCCAGACGGGAGCATCAAATGGTCCACGCACTCGGTAGTAAACAAAAATTCGGATGTTCAGCAGGATTCCTTAGTGACAATGACAATAAATCAAGCGACTCCAGCTACGGAAGTGACTGAGCGACTCACTGTGCAGGAAACAGAGGAAGCTTTCATTATAGATACAGGTGTTATTATTTGCACGGTTAACAAGCAGGGGAAGGGTCTTATCCGCAGTATTGTGCGCAGAAATCCGGCGGACACGGAAGGAACCGAAGTATGCAGTAATGGCGAGCTTGTATGTATACGTGAACAGAGAGATGAGGGTGCTGGCACCCTGAGCATACGTGAGGAGCGATTCGCAGGACGAACGTTAAGTGCCATCCTTGAACAGGGCGGACCTGTTCGCGCAGTGGTGAAGCTAGATGGACTTCACCAAGCTTCGCACAGTGCTCGTGAGTGGCTTCCCTATACGTTACGTTTATATTTTTATGCTGGGCTGGAGTCTATTCGATTAGTTCATACGTTTCATTATGACGGTAATCCACAGCAGGATTTTATTAAAGGATTGGGAATAGAATTCACAGTGCCGATGCGTGGACCTCTTTACAACCGCCATGTTCGTTTTGCCGGAGATAGCGGCTTGTTTAGCGAGTCTCCTAAGACGTTGCATACACGGCGAACCAAAGGTAAGTACCGTGATTTATTCCTCGATCAGGTAGCAGGATGTGCTGTGAAATTTAATCCAGAAGAGGATGCCTATTTCCTTAATTTATTGGATGACTCCGCCACTTGGGGCAGCTTTCGGCTGGTTCAAGATTCTTCCGAGCATTATGGGATCTGGAAGCGGACAGAGGATGGCTGCGCTTGGATCAAGGCAGCAGAAGGCCGCCGGGCAGGTGGGCTTGGTTATGTTGGGGCAGAGGGCGGAGGGCTAGCAATCGGGATGAAGAATTTCTGGCGTAAGCATCCGGCAGGAATGGAGATTGGTTCCACTGCCACTGACGCGGCAGCGCTTACTGTCTGGTTCTGGTCACCTGATGCGGCAGCTATGGACTTGCGGCATTATGATACGAAAACACATGTGGAATCCTCGTATGAAGGTGCAGAAGAATTACGGGCCACTCCATTTGGTATCGCTAATACTAGCGAGCTAACATTCTGGTGTACGGCGCAGACTCCCGGGCCTGAATTGTTGCAGCGGATGCAGGCAGAAGCTGAAGAACCTTCATTGCTGGTTTGCGAACCAACTTATTATCATGAAGCGGGTGCTTTTGGTTTCTGGAGTTTGCCTGATCGGAACACGCCAGCCAAGGCATATCTGGAAGAGCGGCTGGACGGGATCATCTCCTTTTACAAGGAAGAGATCGAGCAGCGCAAATGGTACGGTTTTTGGGACTACGGAGATTTCATGCACAGCTACGATCCGGTCAGACATGTATGGAACTATGATCTCGGTGGCTGCGCCTGGCAGAATTCCGAGCTGGTGCCAAATATGTGGTTGTGGGTAACGTTTCTCCGGTCCGGGAGAGCGGATGTGTTCCGTATGGCCGAAGCTATGACCAGGCATACGAGTGAGGTAGATGTATATCATTTTGGCGAATACGCCGGACTAGGCTCGCGGCATAATGTCATCCACTGGGGCTGCGGCTGCAAAGAGGCTCGTATCGCCATGGCGGGTCTGCATCGCTACTATTATTATCTGACCGGAGACGAGCGGGTCGGCGATATTATGGACAGTGTAAAGGATGCTGATTATTCAACAGTTACTCTGGACCCGATGCGGGCGTATTTTCCGAAGGATGAATTCCCAACTCATGTTAGGGTGGGTCCGGACTGGGCGGCCTTTAGCTCTAATTGGATGACCCGCTGGGAGCGGTTCGAGGATACCGCTTATCGTGACAAGATTATAACAGGCATGGATTGCATCAAAAGGGCAAATTTACGGCTATTATCTGGTCCCACATATGGTTATGATCCGGCAACTGGCCTATTGTCAGGAATGGGCGACGATAACTGGGGGCGTCATTTAGCGATTAGCATGGGAGGTCCGCAGGTGTGGTTCGAGCTGGCGGCAATGCTGGAGGACCCGGACTGGGAAGATATGCTGGCTGAGTTCGGCGTATTTTATAATTTGCCACAAGAAGAGAAGGACGCATTTACAGGAGGGTTGATTTCAGGAAAACTCCGTTTTGAGCATCCTGTACTCAGCGTAGCCATTGCTGCATATGGAGCATATTACCGCAAGGATCCAGCGACGGCAGAGCGGTGCTGGTCGATTTTGCTGGAGAATCCGTTTGGTGGTGTGAATCTACAGGAGGAAGCTGATCAGGTCACTTATATGACTGAGTTAAATGAGATCGATTGGATGAATACAAATGAAGCCTCGCAGTGGTCTTTAAATACGATCATTGCCTTGGAATTAATCGGTAGTGCTTTACCGGAACGCGCGAATTAAAGGCTTCATTGTGGGGAGGAATGTTTTATGGCTAGGCCGATGCAGGACACGGGTATAGGTGGTTTGATCCCTGAAGCATGGAAACCAATCTACCATAATCCCCTCGCTTCAACTAGTGATATCGCTGGATTCCAGATGGAGGGAGCGGGAGCGGTTTCCTTCCCTTTGCAGCGAATGAGACTGGAGAGTACTATCCATGCAAGGGCCGGACAACAAGCAAATGTCGTTCTCTGGTGTCCAGAAGAGTTCCCGGCAGACCTCGCCGTATCTTGGAATTTCCGCCCATTGCGTGAGCCGGGGTTGGCGATTTTGTTTGTAGCGGCCAAAGGAGAGGGTGGGAAGGATTTATTTGATTCCACGCTTGCTCGCCGTACGGGTGAATATGATCAATACCATCACGGGCAGATAGATACGTATCATATCTCGTATTTTCGCAGGCGTTGGGTGGAAGAACGTGAATTTCATACCTGTAATTTGCGCAAAAGCTATGGTTTTCATCTGGTTGCGCAGGCAGCTGATCCGCTTCCGGACGTCAGCGACATGACTGAGCCCTACCGGATGTTAGTGGTGAAGCGTGGTCCTATGCTGTCTTTTGCAATCAATGAACTGCCGGTTTTTACATGGATAGATGATGGTGAAACCTATGGGCCGCTACTGACAGGTGGGAAAATTGGGTTCCGACAGATGGCACCCCTGATGGCTGAATACTCAAATCTGACGGTTTTTGGACAGTAATGCGAAGGAGGCTTCAGATGGATGTCTATTATTTATTATTGTTACCCTGAGGGCAGACATAAGGCGCTTACAATGAGCTATGATGACGGCAGACGGGCTGACGAAAGATTGGTAGGACTATTTAACCGCCATGGGATTAGAGGAACATTTCATCTCAATTCTGGCCTGCTGGGTGAAGGTGATCGTATTACGGCAGATGAAATAACTGAGCTGTACCAGGGACATGAGGTATCTGTTCATACGCAACACCATCCGACGATGGCCCGTTGTCCGCAGGAGCAAATCATCCATGAGATTATGGAGGATCGAAAGTATTTTGAGACGCTGCTCCAGGTGCCGATACGGGGAATGTCTTATCCTAACGGTTCCTTTAACAAGGAGATAAAGAAGATTTTGCCTCATTTAGGCATGGAATATGCCCGTGTGGTACAGACCACTGGCGGCGGCTTTGGGCTGCCGGAGGATTGGCTGGAATGGCGGGGGACTTGCCATCATAATGATCATTTGCTGGAGCATGCGGAGCAGTTCGTGAAGCTGCATAAACGGCAGTATTTATATCTGATGTATGTGTGGGGCCATAGTTATGAATTTGATAACGATAATAACTGGGAGCTGATGGAAAGCTTCTGTGAAGCAGTGGGAGGACTAGAGGAAATCTGGTACGCGACAAATATTGAACTCGTTCATTATATGAAGGCTTGTGAAGCCCTTATTTTCTCCGCTGCTCGGGATTTTGTATATAATCCGGGAGCGGTATCTGTCTGGCTGGAAATCGACGGTTTGATTATAGAAGTAGCAGGCGGACAAACCATCCGTTTCCCGGAGATCTAATCGAAGAGAGAAGACAGGAGGATTCTAATGAAAACGAAGGACACACAATTAGTCTATCAGCTGGCAAAAGTAGATATTTCCGCTGCCGGTCCACGCTGCAAAATGCTTATTGGCGATCTGAATGGGGATGGACGTGCGGAAATGCTGCTGGTTCAGCCGGATAATCGCCAGGATGTACGTTATATTCCCCATCAGGTGCAATGCCTGACTGCTTTTGATATGGATGGCAAGCTGCTGTGGCAGGTGGGCACACCCGATCCTGACGCTGGCAGCCAAGGCTCGGACTATCCAGCGCAAATTTATGATTTAGATGGTGATGGGGCGCTGGAAGTATTATGTGTAATGGATGGACGGTTTCATATTCTTGAAGGTTCAACAGGAACGGTTAAATCCATATACGACTTACCGGCAGAACATGCACATGATTGCATTATCATCGCCAATCTAACAGGGCAAGAACACGCTTCCGACATCATTCTGAAGGACCGTTATCATCAACTGTGGGCCATGGATCAGGATTTCAATTTATTATGGACGCATAAAGGCAATGTAGGACATTATCCGTGGGTTTACGATCTTCATGGAAATGGACAGGATCAAGTGATGGCAGGTTATGATCTGCTTGATTCTAAAGGTGATTTATTATGGAGCTGCCATGATCTTGACGACCATGCGGACTGTATTTGGGTTGGCGATGTGAATGGAGATGGCTATCCTGAACTGGTTGTCGGCGGAAGCGTAACGGTGATGTATGACCGGGACGGACAAGAGCTTTGGCGTTATGACGGCTCCATCGAGTCACAGCATCTGGCGTTAGGCCGATTCCGGCCTGAACTGCCTGGCCTTCAGGTTGCCGGGCTGGACCGAATGATCCGCGAAGATGACGGCAAAGGGCTGAAGGGCAAGGATGCGTTGTTTCTTCTAGACTGTAATGGCAAGGAACTTTGGAAAGAAGAACGTACAAGCGACGGTTGGCTGACTATAGTTGAAGCCGTGAGCAACTGGCAAGCGGGTTCTCCGGATTATATTCTCGCGTACCGCCGGGGAGGCGGAGTATATCCTGCTTTGTACGATGGACATATGCGGGTTGTAGCTGAATTCAAGGAGGAAGGTTATGCCGTTCACGGCGATCTTCTGGGATGTGGCAGGGAACAGGTTGTAATTTATAATGATGAGTCCGCAACGGTATATTCAAGCGAGTGGATAGATATTAGTACCTGTGCCTCTGAGAAATCGTTACCTCAGCCTAAAAGATTGTACAACTCGACGCTGTATCCCGGTGGAGAAATAACGGTGTGAAGGAGGATACGCTTAGTGAGTACTTATATTACAGAATACTTTCCTGATCCTGATTGTATTGCCAAATATAATGGGGGCAAAATCGAAAATGTACTGGCCGCTGTGGCCAGCCGTTTTATCGGTGCCTATCCCCCGCAGCCTCCGGTGTACCGGGTACATTCGCAGAGTGGTTTCAACCGGCTCCGCGACTGCCGTTACGATATGAATCTGGAAGAACGACTGCCGGAGCTAGCGGCAGGACAATTCGTATATGTATGGGGAAAGCTGTGGAGTGACAATGAGGTAGATGCCCCTTTCTCAGTTAGTTGCTATAGTCCAGTTAAGGTTTACATAAATGGACGGCTGGTGTTTAGCTCCAATCTAAATGATGATGTGTTTCCGGACAGAAGGACGTTTTTTCGGGCGAGCATGGATAAAGGCTGGAACCATCTTGTACTGGAGTATGTTGCAACAGGTACAGGTTGCGGAGGGGTTTTTGGAACGGGCAGTGTCAAAGGTGCACCAGTACACTTTCTTACTCCAACGGCGCAGTTAAGCGGTTGTGAAGGTTGGATTTATAGTGGACCCCAGCAGACATCTTGGGCAGCTTGGCTGGAAGCTGAATTCACTGAAGAGCAAATGACAGCTCGCTGCGTTTGGTTTCCGACACAGCAATGCTCGCCACAGGAACAGGCAACTGGCAACTGTTCACGCATATTTGGGGAAATGCTGGGAGCCAAGGCGTATGCTTGGTGTAAGCTGGAAGTTAACAGCCTACAGAAAGACGACATTCGTCTGCATGGTAGCTATCGTGGAATGGCTGAAATCTCTATCTATGTGAATGGGAAACTTGTAGCTGAGCATCAGAACGTGAAAGGCATGCTTGATATCCAACTGGAGCTTGGTTATGGACTACATGATCTCGTCGTGGAGTCCATCTGCGGAGAGGAAAACTGGGGATTTGAATTGGACTTACGGTCTGGTGGTATTCAGAGTAGTCTCGTGCAACCATATCCCGTTGAAGGATTAACTGATCCATGGTTGTACCTTGGATTGTTCACCAAGGAGGCAGCGCCGAAAGTCTTAGAACTGACCTCTATGGATACTTTATTTGGGGAAGCGGATGAAGTAACCTTTTGGCGTGTAGACCAACCGAATAGCTGGGTTAGGCCTTATTTGGAGAGTGTTATGTTTGGGCGCTGGAATTACCCTCTAGGCGTAACCCTGTACGGATTGCTGAGAACAGGAGTAGAGCTTAAGGCCCCCCATTATGCCGAATATGCACAACACCATATTGAGCAATGTACAGGGCTGCATAAATATGCCTTATGGGACCTTGGACGTTATGGCGCTCCGGGCATCAATCATCAGCTGGCGCTGATGGATTCGCTGGACGACTGCGGATCCTTCGGGGCAACGATGCTGGAAGCACATAAGCTTCGTCCACTACAGGGCGCACCGGAAGCTGCTGCTGAAATTGCCAATTACATTACTAAAGTGCAGAGCAGGCTACCTGACGGAGCTCTGTATCGGACCAGTGGCACAGTTGATTTTATGCAGCAGACGATGTGGTGTGATGATCTGTATATGAGCACGCCATTTCTAAGTAAATATTATGAATTGACCGGAAATGCGGCTTATCTTGATGATGCGGCGGCGCAGTTTTTACTTTACAAGGAGCGGCTGTTCCAGCCGGAGCTTGGCATTATGCATCATGTGTATGATTATAAGTTTAATAAACCCAATGGCGTGCCTTGGGGCAGAGGTAATGGTTGGGTGATTTTCTCGCTGACTGAGCTGCTTGAAGTTATGCCTGAGCAACATCCGTTGCGAGCTGATTTGCTTGATTATTTCCGCGAGCTTAGTAAAGGCTATCTTAAGCTGCAAGATGAGCGGGGCCTATGGCATCAAGTGTTGACGGATCCTGAGTCCTACGCGGAGGCTTCTTGTACCTCTATGTTTATTTACGCTTTTGCTAGAGGCGTACGCTGCGGCTGGCTGCTGGAACCAGAGTCATACGTAACCTCTGCAATCAACGGCTGGAGCGGCTTAACCCGTTATTGTATTGACAAACAAGGCAATGTTTACGGTGTCTGCCGCGGTTCGGGTTATTCGTTTAACAAACTGTATTATAAAGATGAATTGACCTGGCAATTAAACGATACACATGGGATTGGCATCGTGCTGCTGGCCGGAATTGAGGTTCACAGGCTCGTACGAGATTTGGAAATGAAATCACATGACGAAGCAAAATGAATGGCATGATGAGGAATGAGACGACCGTATTAATCACAAAATTACAGCGGAGCAGCGATACTCCATTAGTGGGGATCGCTGCTCTTTGTTGTGCGTTACATTGCTACCTAAACCCCCGAAACCCCGAAACCCCCCCCGGTCCCCCCGGCCCCCCGAAACCGCCGATTACTCCTGCTAGACAAAGTTATGCGGACTCAGATGACGTTATTTGCAGATTTATCGCCTTTTGGGGCCATTTTCGGACTCCAGTGACGTTATTGCTTCGAAAACGGCTAATATAGGTAGCTTTTTATGCCAATAGCGACTATGGGGTCCGATAAAATCCCAAAATAGCGATTATGCTGCGAATAAGGTCCACTGGGTCCGATAGCCTCATGAGCTTTGTTCGCGCGAAAAGGTAATCTAGTGACGAGATATTGTTGTTGCTCAGATGCTCCTGATGCTCCTGATGCTCCTGATGCTCCTGATGCTCCTGATGTCCCTGATGCCCCCGATGCTCCTGATGCCCCGATGCTCCCGATGCCCTCTATGCCCCAGATGCTCCTGATGCCCTCGATGCCCCCATGCCCATGGCAGTTCACATAAGGTACTTTTGATCGACGGAGCGGCTACAAAGAGAACTGGTTGTGATTTCTAGCTGTGGATCAGCGGTTTTGCTTGCGATATTGCAAAGGCGAACGTTTAACGATTTGTTTAAACACACGCCCGAAGTGGGCGATGCTGTCAAAGCCGGTATCCTCGGCGATGTTCGTAACTTTAGCGTTGGTGCTCTGCAAGAGACGTTGGGCTTCCTTGATCCGAATGTAGTTTAGATATTCTACGATGGTGAAGCCAGTTGTCTGCTTGAACACACGGCAGAGATAGGTGCTGCTGATGAAAAAAGTCTCAGATAGCCGCTCCAATGTAAGCTTTTCAGCATAATGTGTTTGTAAAAAATCGATAATTTCGTAGACTTTTAGCTGCTTCTCACTGCTCTCAGGGGCAATGGGCTCGCGGCTTATTTCCTGTATTCTGTTCATTTCAATAAATAGTTGGATGAGCAGCGTCTGCAGATAGGGGGATTGCTGTGTCCGTGGTTCTGTTTGTTCTTTTAGCATGCTGAAAAGAAGATATTCAATGACCCCCTGCTCATGTACTCCGGGCCGCAAAAGCAAGCTTTGTGTAGCCATAAATGGAAAATGCAGCTCGAAATGTGCCAATGTCTTTTGCAGAAAGCTTTCCTCAAAGTTAATTAAGATCCGTTCATGGCTTGCAGAGCCTTTAGAGGTGGTACGATGGAGCTCGTTCTTGTTAATAAAAATCAGATCACCTTTACGCAAGGTGTAGATCAGATTGTTAATGTAATAACTGCGTTCCCCGGCGAGTAAATAATAAATTTCATAAGTATCGTGATAATGGTCGGAATCCATGCTGAATGGACCGGCTCTTTTTATTTGCTCAATTATAAAAGGAGGCTGAGGCTCCTGTTCCATACTAAATCTGCTCCTTTCTGATAATGAGGATAATATTTGCAAAGTTTTTGTTATTTCTGCTAAGAATCGCTTAGATTAAGATATATTTTATACTATACACTATAAGAAGAAAACGCTTTTAAATCAATAAGTGATGGAGTGATCCTGATGTCCAACAAGAAATATGCTTTCGTAGGAACCGGCGGCCGAGCGGAGTTTTTTTATGGTGAGATCACCACGAATTATCGTGAAACCTCTGAGATTGTAGGCTTTTGTGATGTGAATGGAGCAAGAATGGATTATGCGAACCGTTTGCTGGAGGAAAAATATAAATATCAAGCGGTTCCTACCTATAAAGCTCATGAGTTTGACCGTATGATTGAGGAAACCAAACCTGACACGGTTATTGTCACGAGTATTGACCGCACGCATCATCGTTACATTATCCGGGCGATGGAGCTTGGCTGCGATGTTATTTCGGAGAAACCGATGACAGTGGATGAAGAGAAATGTCAGGAAATTCTTGAAGCGATTGAGCGGACTGGGAAAAAGCTGCGTGTGACCTTCAATTACCGCTATGCCCCACACAACACCAAAATCCGTGAACTCATTATGGACGGCGCGATTGGAGAAGTGCTTTCCGTCAACTTCGAGTGGCTGCTAAATACGCAGCATGGGGCGGATTACTTCCGCAGATGGCATCGTGATAAACGGAACAGCGGAGGTCTGTTGGTTCATAAATCCACACATCATTTCGATTTGATGAATTTCTGGCTGGGTTCGCGCCCAGATACGATTTATGCGATGGGTGATCTAAGATTTTATGGCAGAGAAAACGCGGAGAAGCGCGGGGTGACTGAGTTTTATCAGCGTGCTCATGGTAGCAGTGCGGCGGAAAATGATCCGTTTGCCCTGCATCTTAAAGATAATGAGCAGTTAAAGCAGATGTATCTGGATACGGAGCATGAGGATGGCTACCTGCGTGACCAAAGTGTGTTCGGTGATAATATCAGCATTGAGGATACGATGGCGGTTATGGTCAAATACAAAAATAAGACGATTATGAATTATTCACTTAATGCTTATCTGCCTTGGGAGGGTTTCATTGTGGTATTTAATGGGACCAAGGGGCGGATGGAAGTAAAGGTCGTCGAACAGTCTTATGTAAATGCCGGAGGAAATAAGGAAGATGAAGGGGCGTTAAAAGACAAGCGGATCACGGTCTTCCCTCATTTCGCAGCACCTTATGAAGTGGAGATTGAAGAAGGAGTTGGGGGGCACGGAGGCGGAGATCCTGTGATGCTGCGTGATATTTTTGAACGTCCGCTGGAGGATCGCTTTAATCGTGCAGCATCCCATGTGGACGGAGCGTTGTCTATTATGACCGGGATTGCGGCAAATCGTTCAATAGCTACTGGACTTCCAGTTAAGGTAGATCAGTTAATAAAATTGTAGTAGCCCGTTTATGAACAAGCGGCTTTGGGTTCGTAGGGAGCGTTTCTCCAGAATCCCGGAGGGCCCTCCGCTCTGTCCACATGTTAAGCCAACTTCTACTCTTAGATTGAGCTAAAAAAAGTGAAAATAAAAGGCTGTCTCCAAAATCATCGTAGATGACTAAGAGACAGCCTTGTTTATTTTAGCTAAAACTCAATTATTGTTTGACGACGTTAAAGCCATCTTTTTGCAATTGGGTCACGATACCATCGTCACCGAGCATATGCAGCGCGCCAACGACGACAAGGTAAGTCGCTTTTTTATCACTATTCAAATATTCTTTTACATGCTTCACCATGTTGACGTTACGATCCGAAACCAGGCCTTTATAATACTCTGGCTCTTGCGCGACCGCTTTTGTCATCGCTACGAGCGACTGCTCATCACCTTGCATCCACATTTGGGATAGTGCATCCAGCGAAGCTGCTGCGGAAGTATTGTCCGTTTGATTGAGGCTGCCGAGTGTGTCGACAAGAAGCTTTTCTTGCAATCCATCTGAGAACTGGTCGAACATATTCAGCTGCAATTGTGTGTTTTCCAGTTCAATAATAGGTTTGTTCAGCTTGCCTGCTTTTTGTAAAAAATATAAATCAATGCCGGTATCCGCCGTATAACTTGTAACTTGCATCTGTAGACTTGAGACACCTTGGGTAACGACCCACGGTTTGAAGGAATCGAATGCATTTTCCGCCAGACCATTTGCTTTTAGCAGCTGAGTTACTTTGTTATATGTATCTGCGGATACATGATCCTTGAGCTTGGTTCCATCTGTATAAGAGCCTTTTTCCAAAATAAACTTTTGGATCTCAGCTTGATCAATCTTAGAGATATCTACTTCGACACCTAAATATTGCGAGGCTTCAAAAGCAGCTTCAATCTCCGGACGCAGCGGGTACATTTTGTCGTTAGCCACATGGATAGAACCAAGCAGATAGACGGTGTTGCCGTTGTTCTCCACTTTCCATAAGAATCCGGTGCTTCCGGCAGCTTGAGTATCGGCCACAAAAGTGATGGTGCGCAGCGCTGGACTCCACTCCACCTTATAGCCGATCGTTTCTCCTATAAAGCGGACAGGAACATAGGTGACATTGTTGATGGTTTTAGGAGCCACCTCTAGTTTTTTCTTCTCCCCGTTTACCGTTGCGGTTGTGCTACCGATGGTCAGTGAGAGGGCCAGTCCATTTTTGGTCCCTGTTACGGTTTGGGTTTTTTTATTCCAATTAATATTTACATTAAGCTTCTCTAGCAGGGGACGCATAGGAACTAGGGTCGTTCCTTTTTCTACAACAGGGTTAGAATTGCCTAACTTTATTTCGGTTCCATCAATCCATACACCGACAGGCTTTTCAGCAGCATGCGCAGTGGTAAAGACAGACATAACCATGAAAATGGATAAAAATAATGCACCTAGCTTTTTCATTAATAGGACACTCCGTTTCTAAAAAAGAATGAAAGATGTAAGTCACTCTCTGATTTTAACGTATTTTCCCATAAACAGTTGTACCTTTTGTTACTATATTGATTTGATGCCTATGATTGGAAAGTAAACTTACAGTACTTCACGTCATTCAAAAGTCAAAATAATGCACATCAAAGCAAAAATCGCCCCTATTAGATCCTGTTCACTCTCCTTATCATGAAACGTAAGAAACGAAGAGCCTGAAGGGAGCAAGGAACTTATGTGGAGCAGTGCGATTGAAGATGCGATAGAGAAGGTACGTAAGAACATAGACCGGTTCGGGGGCAGTTTCCCTCATGTCAGCAGGAATGGAACTTATCAGCTCAATAACAACGACGATTGGACGAACGGATTTTGGAGCGGCATGTTGTGGTTGTGTTATGAATATACGCGGGATGACAGCTTCCGTATTGCGGCATCCCATACCGTAGAAGATTTCCGCCGCCGTTTCGCGGCAAAGACCGTGCTTGATCATCACGACATTGGCTTCCTGTATTCGTTATCCTCTAAAGCCCAGTGGATTATAGATAAAGACGAATCAGCGCGTCAACTGACATTGCAGGCGGCAGACCTGCTGCTGAAGCGCTGGCGTACAGCAGGCGGTTATATTCAGGCTTGGGGACCGGAGGGGGATACTCAGGAAGGCGGGCGGATCATTATTGATTGTCTGTTAAATCTTCCCCTTTTGTATTGGGCAGAAGAACAGACCGGTGATTCCGTATACAGGGAAGTGGCGGTCATGCAGGCGGAGAAAACGAGACGGTATCTGGTACGGGGAGATGACAGCTCTTACCATACGTTTTTCTTCGACCCGAAGACCGGAGAGCCGATTGGCGGCGCCACTCATCAGGGCTTTACTAACGGATCGACCTGGACGCGCGGGCAGGCTTGGGGTGTTTACGGTTTTGCGTTATCCTACCGCTATACCAAAGATCCGTTGTATTTGGAAACGTCCAAGCGGATGGCCCGCTATTTTCTGGAGCATTTGCCGCAGGATCATGTCGCTTACTGGGATTTTAATGCTCCGGTATCTCCGGATACTTACCGGGATAGCTCGGCCTCAGCAATAGTAGCAGCCGGACTACAGGAACTGCTGGAGCTAATGGATGGGGGGGATTCGGAGCGGGCTTATTTTCAGCAGGGATTAGTGCAGTCGATGACTTCGCTTGTGCAGAACTATTCCACGCTCGGTGAAGAGGCGGAGGGGCTGCTGAAGCATGGTTCTTACCATGTGCGCGGCGATCTGTCTCCAGATGACTTCATGATCTGGGGAGATTATTTCTATCTTGAAGCATTGATGCGGCTGCAAAAAGGCAACAAGGGGTACTGGTATGAACGCTGATGTCAGACAAATCTCCCCCTATGCCGTCTTTGCGCTGCTCAACCTTGAGTTGCCCGCTTTAGCTCTAGTGAAGAGTGCGCTCAGCCAAGCGCGGCAGGACGATGCGCTGACTGAATTACATCGGTATTTGACCCGACAGAGCACGCCGGGCTGGCGGAAAGAGGATAACCGGAAGCAGCTTATTGACTATGTACGGCTTTATTGTGCAGACGAGCTGGAAGCTGTAATGAAGACAGCGGATGAAGTTGTGGAGCAGACGTTTCTCTTTCGTTTTCCCTGGGATATGGAGCGCAGCCGCATTCCGGTTACCTTTGAGGAAGAAATTGACTGGCGTCATGTTCCGGACAAGGATGTAGAATGGGCTTATATGCTGAATCGCCACCGCTACTGGGTGGCATTAGGACAAGCGTATGCGATAACAGGTAAAGAGGTTTATGCGAGAGCATTTTGCTGCCAGCTTGAAGATTGGATAGACCGTACCCCCGTTCCAGACAAGCCTACGAATGATACGCTGACATGGCGTACAATTGAAGCGGGCCTTCGTTGTGCTAACTGGATTAAAGCGCTGTCTTATATACAGGATAGTCCGCTGCTCACACCGACGCTGCTGGCCAAAGTGATGATATCTCTGCATGAACACGGCCAATATTTAGCTTTATCGTTTACGGGCTGGAAGAAGATCAGCAACTGGGGGGTGCTGGAGACTTGTGGTTTGTTCCAAACTGCGCTCTACTTCCCTGAGTTCACTAGCGCCAATAACTGGCGACAGCTCAGTGAGGAGAGATTGGGAGAGACGGCGCGAATTCAGATTATGGCGGACGGCATCCACTGGGAGCAATCGCCTACCTATCACCATGAGGTTTTGGTATGTTTCCTCGACTGCATCCGCTTAGCCCGATTGAACGGACTGGAGCTTCAGGAAGAATTTCAGCAAAAGGTTCAGCAAATGGCTGTCGCTTCATTATATTGGGCCAAACCGAATCACCGGCAGCCGATGCTTGGCGATAGTGATGACAGCGATATTCGTTCGCTTTTGACTTATGCGGGCTGGTTATTTCAGGATGCTGTACTCCGTTTTGGCGGATACGATCAAATGGATTATGACAATGCCTGGTTGTTTGGGATAAATGGAGTTGAGGGCTACGAGCGGCTGAATGCGGAGCTACCGCCAAACTTGTCACGCTCTTATGCACATTCCGGTCATTATGTGATGCGAACGGGCTGGGACGAGCAGGATTTGTACCTATATTTTCACTGCGGACCACTTGGGGGTGGACATGGGCACGCGGATCTGCTACATTTCGATCTGTATGCCTATGGGCGGGATCTGCTTACCGATCTTGGCAGATACAACTATAGTGATCATACACCACTTAGAAAAGCGCTAAAAGAAAGCGCTGCCCATAATACGACCACTGTCGACGGAATTGGATTCACCGAAGTCACGGATACATGGTCCTTCTCTCAGATTGCGAAGCCAACGGGCTGCCAATGGATCAGCCATCCGGACTTTGATTATGTAGAGGGCAGCCATGACGGCTACCGTCATTTGGATGATCCGGTCTACCCGTTAAGGAGGATCCTATTTATTAAGCCTTTTTACTGGCTTCTGGTGGACAGCTTCAGTTCCCGGCAGGAGCATACATTTTCCCAGCATTTTCATTTTGCACCCGGAACGGTTCATATGGAAGATGGAACGCTAATATGCCGTACCAAAAATGAGCGGGAAGCCAATCTTTGTATCCTTCCTGTTCATGTTGATGGTCTTCAGGGCAGGGTTGATGCTGGGGTAATCTCCCGCGAATATAATCTGCTGGAACCCAATCAGTATGCTGTGTACTCCCGAAAGGGGAAAGGAACGGTCTCGATCATGCAGGTGCTGTACCCGCAGTCTGCGGGCGAGTTGTTCTGTCCGCTCGTCGAACAGGTGCCGATTTACCGCCATACGGGTGAACCGGTGGCTGCTGCACAGGCGGAGGCCTGCCGCATCATCCTCCCCGAAAGGAATGAGGAGCATATTATCGTGATCAGCCACGAGATTCCATCCAGTCATTTAGATTCCTATGTAGTGGAAGGCGTACAAATTTTTGGAGAAGTAGTGCTTATGGTTTCTGCAGACGGTCAAAAGAAAGTCACGGTAATCAGATAATGTATGATACTGGACAACGGGCTGATAGAATAAAAGAAAAGAGCATGAGAGAGGCGCGGAGAAAACATGTTCAAATTCACTTACTATAGACGTATCCAGGTTTCATTTCTTTTGCTGATTTTTATCCCGCTGATTGCAGTATCGATCATCTCCTTCGTGCTCATCCGGGATACGATGGTAGAGAAGCTGCAGCTCAGCAACGATAACTTCCTGAACGTTATGATTGACGAACTAAATAAAACTATTGATGATGTGACGTTCGCTTCCCATTTTATTGTAAACGATACCAATTTCCGCGCTAATCTGAAGTCATTTGCGGATACTGAGCGGCTAAATAGCTATCAGGATTATGTACATTTCACGCAAATTCAAGATGTGTTTTCGCTCATCAACTCTAAGCCGTTGAATAATAATATTCGCATGTATTTGGTCAACCGGAAACACTTTGTGATCTCCTCTGGGACGGAGAATTTATCTGTAATCAATGCTAACCTGGACAAGCTGATGAGCCGTGTCAATATCCACGAACCGGAGACCTTGCAATGGCTTGGGATGGCTGACAGCGGTTCCGGTAAAAGCAGCAGCTATTATATTGCCAGAGTAATCTATGACAGCCGGGAGAAACGGCAGGTGTCCGTGCTGCTGATCTCAATTCCTGAATCCTATTTCAATAAATTGCTCGGACCCGTCGAATTTGGCAAGGTTGCGTTATTTGATTCTGGAGGAGGCTTGATCGCTGGGAACTCAGAGCTGGCTCCAGAAGGCAAGGAAGCGAGAGGAAGCGTTCGTACAGCCAGAGCTATCGACAAATCCAATTGGCAGCTGATCTATGAAGCTTCGGAGAAAGAATGGTCGGGCCAGATCTCGCGGACATTTTATAGTGGCATTGGCTTGGTACTCCTCTTATTTATTGTCTTTTCGGCTACCTCCATGCTGATTGCCAAAAGATTGCATAGCCCGATCATGAAGCTGCAGCGCGTTGTGCGCCAGTTCGGGATGGGGAATCTTGATGTCAGGCTGGAGGTCAAGGGCAAGGATGAAATCGCTGAGCTGGGGCAGACGTTGAATACTATGCTGGACCAGCTGCAAGGACTGATTCACGACATCGAGCTGGAGCAGGAACAGAAGCGGGTGATGGAGCTGGAGGCGCTGTTTATGCAGATCCGCCCCCACTTTTTGATCAACACGTTGAATTCGATTAAATGTAGCCTTATTTTGGCCAAAGATAAGCTGCATAGCGGGATCATCGATTCATTAATGAGTCTGCTCCGGGCTTATTTGAAGGTCAATGAACCGGCTACCTTGCGGGAAGAATGCAAACTGCTTGGCCATTATATCGATATTATGAAGATCCGTAACGAAATCCCTCTTGAACTGGAGGTCGATCTGGAAAAGGATACAGAGAAGCTCATCGTCCCTAAGCTAATTTTGCAGCCCCTTGTAGAAAATGCAATCGTCCACGGATTGGTTGACCACCCGGCACCGCGTATTGTCGTTCGCTCGCGAACGGTCCCTGATGGGATCATGATTGAAGTTGAAGATAATGGCTGCGGTGCAGGGGCTGAAGTTCTGGCGGGCCTGAACCGCAGGTTACTGTATAAGGACGATGAACAGGATGAAGCTTATCAAAGGGTCGGTTTAATTAACGTGGTTCAAAGGCTGAGGCTGACCTATGGTCAGGATACCCGCTTGTCGCTGCATAATCTGCCGCAGGGTGGGGTTTCCGTTTCTCTGTATTTGCCGCAAGGCAATCATCAGGTTAATCTGTCAGAGAGAGAGGGATATTGATGTATAAAGTGATGCTCATAGACGATGATGTTCCTATGCTCAAAGTGCTTCAGCAGATGATTGACTGGGAGGCACATAGCTTGCAGATTGTCGGCAGCACCTATTCCAGTGCCAAGGCGTTATTAATGTTTGAGGAAGTGCAGCCTGACATTGTGATCACGGATATTGGTTTGCCGCAAAAGAACGGCATTGAGCTAGCCGATTGCTTCACCCGCATGAAGCCGGAGGTCAGAATTATTTTCCTGACCTGTCATGAGGATTTCCATTATGCTCAGCAAGCGGTAAAGCTGAAAGTGGATGATTATTTAATCAAGGACCAGCTTACAGAAGAGCAACTGGAGAAAAGCCTTGCCAAGTCCGTACACTTGCTTAAGTCGAAGATTGGGTTGATCAGCCATGGGGAGACAGGCTACAACAGCCAGCTCTTCCGGCAGAACCTGCTGCAAAGGGTGATTGGCGGTGCTCCGCCTGAAACCACACTGGCCTATGCGGCGCAAATCGGCATATCCTGGACGTATCCGTGGTTTATGCTGGGCACGGTCAGTATTCATTTTTCCAGCTTCGACAAGCGATACAAGCAGAGTGAGTATCCACTTATTCTATATGCTATTTACAATATAGCCTTGGAACTGTCCGAAACATGTGAAGGGATTACGCCTTTCTTGGAGCAAAAGAATATTGTGATTTTATATAATTACCGTGTGAATCTGGCGCAGAATGCCAGTCTTCATTTTCATGATTATTTACAGCGGCTGTGTTCTGAATGCTCCCATCTTCTTAAGATTCAACCGGGCATTATTGCCGTCACAGAGAAAATGGAGCTACAGGCGATTGGCCAGATCCATCGGCAGATTGTTCAGGACAAATGCGAGTTCTATGCAAGTGCGGATTACACGGTTCTGGATACTTTGCAAATCGCTTCTCCACGTTTCCAGCCTGCTCCCCAAGGATTTCTGGACAGCTATATCCCGCAGATGGAACGGGCCGTGATTAAAAAAGACCTTGAAGCCATCCGTGGCACTCTACAGGAAATCGCTAGGACTGCAAAAGCAATGTCTATTCATCCTGGCGATTTCGCCCGGGATTTATCCTTTATGCTCCGCGGCATCGAGTTAATGTTTACGAGCCTGATGTTCGATGAGGATCTGTTCGTCTATCTTGTGCAGACCCGCACACTTGAAGATACGATGGAACTGGTGGAAAGAAAGCTTGTACAGATTACAGGCAGCAAGCAGCAGGTGACAGGAGCTTCTCCGCAGGAGCCCAAGCTGCAGCTTATCCAGCAGTATATCGACCAGCATCTTGGCGATAATATCACCTCAATTGATATGGCACGTTATCTGTTTCTGGATCCAAGCTATTTTTCGCGTTATTTCAAGCGCATGACTGGCCTGACCTTTACGGACTATGTACATCAGCACAAGATGAAGGTCGCTACCAAAATGCTGAAAATCTCCAGCCAGAATCTGGAGTCGCTGGCCGTCGGCCTGGGATATTCGGACAGAACCTATTTTTCAAAAGTGTTCAAAAAATATGTAGGAACAACGCCAAGCGAATATAAATCCAAACATTCGGTACGCTGAGAAGCACAATTGTTAATGATATGAACAGACTCGCCGCCCCTCTAGGGCGGTTTTTTGTTGTCGGCGGACAAAGGTCAAAATCTTGCACATTCCGGGTCATAATCACTCCTTCTTGCGGAAGGCGGATGTATTACTATAATGACAAATCAAATTGTCGAGGTGATACAACGTGGAGGCTGCAAAACAACCTGTGCCAAAAATTCTGCAAGAGAAGCGGAAATTCTGGACTCCGCAACGGAAAGAGGCTTTAACCGGGTGGCTGTTTTTGGCACCGGAAATTGTCGGGATGCTTTTTCTTAATGTATTTGCGCTTGGATTCTCACTTTATTTGAGCTTCTCGAAATGGGATCTATTGTCGGGAGTCAAAGGAATCGAGTTCATCGGATTGGATAACTATATCAAAATGTTCCATGATCCGAGTATCATTCAAGCTTTGAAGAACAATGCTTTTTATATGATTATGACCGTGCCGATCCCGATTGCGATTGCGCTGGTGCTCGCGGCATTGATTCAAAACAGTGTGTTCCTCAAAAATTATTTTAAAGTGGCTTTCTTTATTCCTTATATTTCTTCGATTATTGCGATAGCTGCCGTATGGAGTGCATTGTTCCATCCGTCTCTTGGACCAATCAATCAGTTGCTGATGGAGTTTGGAATCTCCAGCCCTCCGAAATGGCTAGTTGATCCAAAGACCTCACTGTTATCCATTGCTATTATCAGTTCTTGGGCGAGTCTTGGCTACACCATAATTATCTATATGGCTGGCTTGACGAATATTTCCGATGAAATCTACGAAGCCGCCGAAATAGATGGCGCCAGCGCGCTGAAAAAATTCTTTGCCATCACAGTTCCGATGCTGCGTCCGACCACATTTTTCCTGCTTATTACCATGCTGATTGGCTCGTTTAAGGTGTTCGACATCATCGCCTTTTTGACCGAAGGCGGCCCGAATAATTCTTCTACCGTGCTTGTGTTCAGGATCTATGAGGAAGGGTTCAAATACTACAACATGGGCTACGCTTCTGCAATTTCCTGGCTGCTATTCGCTGTTATCGGCTTGATTACCGCAGCCACTTGGAAAATGAGAAATGAAGAATAAAAGGGGGAGATTAACATGCAACTGATTAGAAAAAATATGTCCAGAGTGATCACTACCTGCATCATGGGGGCTTTGTCCATTGTATTTCTTATTCCGCTGATCTGGATGATTTCCGCAGCCTTCAAATATGAAAAAGATGTAATGCGCTTCCCGATCCAATGGATTCCCGAGAAGATCAATGTAGCGTATAATTTCAAGATGGTTTGGATGGGACGGGTACCTTTCTCCCATTTCTATTTAAACTCCTTTAAAGTTGCGATTATTACAACCTGCATCACACTGATCATTTCATCTATGTCGGCGTATGCCTTGACCAAAATCAAGTTTAAAGGACGGAATATGGTCTTTCTGGCGCTGCTGTCATTCATGATTATTCCTGACCAGGCCACGCTGATTCCGCGTTTTCTGCTGATTCGTTGGTTCGGCCTCTATGATACTCATGCTGCTATCGTATTAATGAGTATGTTCTCCATTTACTTCACGTTCTTGCTGCGGCAATTTATGATTGGTATCAGCGACGAATATATTGAAGCGGCGCGAATTGATGGTGCAGGCCATTTGCGGATATTCTGGTCTATCATTGTTCCGCTCTGCAAGCCGGTGCTCGCTACCGTGGCGATCATTAAA
Organism: Paenibacillus sp. FSL H8-0315; assembly: GCF_038005365.1. Taxonomy (NCBI): domain Bacteria; kingdom Bacillati; phylum Bacillota; class Bacilli; order Caryophanales; family Paenibacillaceae; genus Paenibacillus; species Paenibacillus sp. FSL H8-0315. The sequence goes on from NZ_JBBOTA010000001.1 coordinate 5,085,883, forward strand.
TTTATCTGGACCTGGAATGACTACCAGAATCCGCTGATCTTCTTGCTAAACAAGAATCTGTACACTATCCCACTCGGTATGACACTGTTCCGAGATGATTATTCGAACAACTATGCGATTATGATGACGGCAGCCGTTTCGGCGATCATCCCATTGGTCATCGTGTTCATTGCCCTGCAAAAGCAAGTCATTAACGGAATCTCCTTGGGAGGCGTAAAGGGCTGACTTGCGAGTCTGCAAAAGAGGGTAAAAGTCAAAAATGTGATCCTACTACAGCAAAATTGTGCACTTGGCCTGTACAGCGGGTGCCTATAATAAGAAATGAACAAGGCACTATACTTAAATTTCAGTGCGGGGGGAAGTAAAATGAAAACAAAGGGCAAAAAAAGATTATCCGTTGTACTAGGCTCCATGCTGGCGGTTTCCTTAACGTTAAGCGCCTGTGGAAATTCCGGAAATTCAGAGAAGAATGGCGGTGCTGAAGCCAGTACGAATACCGGGAACACCAAGGTGGACAAGCAAGTCGCCATCAAATATTACAACTGGGACAATGAAGCCCAATCAGCAGGCACGGATGCCATGCTGCAGGAATTTATGGATCAGAACCCAAATATCAAGGTAGAGCATGTGACACTCGTTCCCGGTGATTCTGTGGAGATGCTGAAGAAACTCGACTTCCTGATTTCATCCGGCGAAGCGATTGACGTTGTTCAGGTACCAAGCCTTGGAGGCGTACTTGAACGGGCGACCCGGGGAGCACTTGCCCCGCTGAATGAATTCTATGAGAAGGATAACCTCGTTCCTGAGGATGAATATTATGTGAATGCTAAGGTAGACAACAACTATTATGGGATGCAATATACCAAGAGCAGCAACTATGTAATGCTGAACAAAGATGCACTGGATGAAGCGGGTCTGCCTGTACCTACTTTTGGCTGGACATGGGATGACTACCGCGACTATGCCAAAAAACTGACCAAAGGTGAAGGCGTAGACAAACGTTACGGCACATACTTCCACACCTGGGAGTTGTATATGAACGCACCGGCCCAAACGATGATGAAAGATCCATTCGTGTATGATGACGGGACGACCATTTTCGCGGATCCAACCTATAAATACTTCTTCCAGCTGCGCAAAGATATGGAATCTGCTGATAAATCTGCGAAAACTTATGCAGACGCTTTAGCGGCTAAGCTCAATTACCGCACGGAATTCTTTAATGAAGAAGCCGCTATGATTCTGGCTGGTAACTGGACGATTGCTGATCCGGGCAATACAGAGCAGTATCCGCATGATTTCAAGACAGCTTTTGCTCCGGTACCGGTGCCTCCGGCAGGATCGGAACCGAAAGAATACGAGGGCAAATACTTCACCAGCGGCAATATGCTGGCGATGGGCGCTACTTCGAAGAACAAAGAGGCGTCTTTCCAACTGATGAGATTTATGTCAACGGCTGTTAGTGATAACAGACTGGAATTCTCCGGTTATAAAAAAGCGGATAATGAAGCCTTGCTGACCAAACTGGTAGCTGGCAAAGAGGATATGTATGATATGGATTCACTCAAATATACACTCTTTGACAGTGCAATCCAGTTCCTTGATGGTGCGCAGGTGATGACGACGGCAACGTCCGAATTGACCAAAATAATCGATGACGGCTTCAGCAGATTTATGCTTGGAAATGAATCGATTGATAAGGTGCAGCAATGGATGGTTGATGAAGCAACAAAAATTATCAACGAAAAAGGTGTCATCAAATAAACAGGGAATAAGCAAGTATCACAAGTTGTGGACGGGGCTTTGGAAGGTCATCAACTGGCTTTCCAAAGCCTTATTTATATATTGGGTCTACACAAACATATGGGAGAGTGTAGAAATGATGGAAAGCAGATTTTCACAGAACAAGCCGGAAGAGAAATTGGCGCTGCCTTCTAGGGAACAGCTGGAGTGGCAGGACCTGGAGCTGGGGATGTTTTGCCATTTTGGCATCAATACGTTTTGCGATCAGGAGTGGGGAGAAGGCAATGATTCACCTGCGGTCTTCAATCCGCTTCATTTGGATGCCCACCAATGGGTTAGTACAGCCAAAGAAGCTGGATTCCGTTATTTTATACTGACAGCTAAACATCATGATGGCTTCTGCTTGTGGCCGACTGCGACAAGTACTTATTCTGTGGCTTCTAGCCCATGGAAAGAAGGGCGCGGCGATGTCGTCAAGGAATGCGCGGAGGCTTGCCGTGAACTTGGAGTTGGCTTCGGCATTTATTTGTCTCCGTGGGACAGACATGAGCCCTGTTATGCAGATCCGCAAGCGTACGATGATTTCTATGCCCTGCAATTGCAGGAATTGCTTACGGGCTATGGTCCGCTTACGGAAATTTGGTTCGACGGCGCAGGGTCGGAGGGCCGCAATTACGATTGGCAGCGGATTATGGATCTGATCAAGCGCCATCAGCCAGGCGCCATGGTGTTTAATATGGGGGCACCAACGATCCGCTGGGTTGGCAATGAGGATGGCGTTGCTCCTTATCCATGCTGGAACACTGCGAATTCTGCGCGGGGTAGCATGTTCAGTGAAGCTTCATTGAACTGGCTTCCCGGAACGCCGAGCTGGGTGCCTGCGGAATGCGATGTGCCCATCCGTAAAGACCGCTGGTTCTGGCATCCTGAGGAGGAGCATCTGCTGCTGTCTCTGGAGCAGCTAATGGATATTTATTATCGTTCGGTTGGACATGGGGCAACTTTGCTGCTCAATGTAGCTCCTGACAACCGCGGGCTGTTTCCGGAGGCTGATGTGCAGCGGCTGCTGGAATTCGGCAAGGAGATAAGACGCAGATTTGACAAGGCTCTGGCGGTAACAGCAGGTACTGGAGATATTGTTGAACTGGAATTGCCAGCAGCTACTGTGATTGATCATGTCGAGATTATGGAGGATATCGCTTACGGCGAAAGAGTAGAAGGATATATGCTGGAAGCGTACAGCAACGGAGCGTGGCTGGAGTTGAAGCGTGGCAGTTCGATTGGCCATAAGAAAATCGATGCCTTCCCTCCGGTTGTCGCAGAGAAAATCCGCTTACGGGTGTCAGAAGCTGCCGCAAGCCCCAAGATCAGACGGCTTGCCGTCTACCACTGCGGGGAATCGTTAGAATAAATATTAATAAAGGAGGTTGTCGATAATGAGCCTGCTCACCTGGAACGACGGACACTATTTGCTGGACGGACAGCCTTATCGTATCGTATCGGGAGCCATTCATTATTTTCGGGTTGTGCCTGAATATTGGAAAGACCGGCTGCTGAAATTGAAAGCCTGCGGATTCAATACCGTGGAGACCTACATCGCCTGGAATATACATGAACCTAAAGAAGGGGAGTTCGTATTTGATGGCATGGCCGATGTGGTATCTTTTATCGAGCTGGCTGGGGAGCTTGGGCTTCATGTTATTGTCAGACCGAGTCCATTCATCTGTGCGGAGTGGGAGTTCGGAGGCCTGCCGGGCTGGTTGCTAGCTTACGGGGAACTCCAGCTTCGCTGCTGTGACCCTCTTTATTTAAGCAAGGTAGACCGTTATTACGATGAGCTAATTCCTCTGCTGGTTCCGCTGCTCTCCACACATGGCGGACCAATTCTGGCCGTTCAGGTAGAAAATGAATATGGCAGCTATGGTAATGACAGTGGCTACCTGGGCTATATGCGTGATGGACTGGTCAGCAGAGGGATCGATGTGCTGCTCTTTACTTCCGACGGGCCAACCGATGAGATGTTGCTCGGCGGAACACTGGAGGATGTGCATGCGACAGTCAATTTCGGCTCCAGTACAGAGGAATCCTTCCGCAAATATCGGGAATACCGCTCTGAAGAGCCGCTTATGGTGATGGAATACTGGAACGGCTGGTTTGATCACTGGATGGAGGATCATCATGTACGCGATGCCGGGGATGTAGCAGGTGTTCTGGATGAGATCCTGACCCAGGGCTCCTCATTTAATATGTACATGTTCCATGGTGGAACCAATTTTGGTTTCTATAATGGTGCGAATCATATCGTCACCTACGAGCCGACGACTACAAGCTATGACTATGATGCCCCGCTCACGGAATGGGGAGATACGACGGCGAAATTTGAAGCTGTCCGGTCGGTACTCAGCAACCATGGATTTGCCCCGACTTGTCCATTCCCTGAGCCGATTCCGAAGATTTCTTACGGGAAAGTCGCTTTGACGGAAAGAGCGGAACTATTCACGGCTTCCAATCTGGAGAAGTTATCAGAGACGGTGAACAGCGTGTGTGTACAGCCGATGGAGAAGCTCGGACAATCCTATGGTTTTATATTGTACAGCACTTATGTGAAAGGGCCGCGCTCTAGACAGAAGCTTTACATCGAGGGCGTGCGCGATCGGGCGCAGGTCTTCCTGGATGGACAGGTGCTTGGGGTGATTGAGCGCTGGAATCCGCTGCCACTGGAACTTTCCATCCCCGCTGGGGGAGCGCAGCTGGATATCCTCGTCGAGAACATGGGACGAATCAATTACGGGCCGCTCATTCGCGATCCGAAAGGGATTCTGGACGGGGTTCGGATTGATAACCAGCTGCAATATAACTGGACGATTCGTACTTTGCCGTTGGAACAGGAACAGCTGGCTTCACTAGCGTACAAGAAGCATCCGGTGGAGAAGCAGCAAGCTGCGCCCCTTTCGGGTCTGCCCGGATTCTACCGGGGGAGCTTCGAGGCGGAGGAGATTGGCGATACCTTTCTACGATTCGATGGATGGAATAAAGGGGTCGCCTGGATTAACGGATTTAATCTGGGCCGTTACTGGAACGTTGGACCGCAGCAGGCGCTATATATCCCTGGTCCACTCTTGCGCAAGGGGTGCAATGAGCTGGTTCTTTTGGAGCTGCATGGCCGTGCGGAGACTTGCGAGATTGAGCTTGTGAACCTTCCTGATCTGGGAAGAACTTCGGCCGTCGATGACGCCGTGTTGAATTTTGTGCAGGATGATAACTTGTAGATGCCTTTAGCTTTAACCAATTCTAAGATTGGGGTGAACAAATGCGTAAACCAAGTCTATTTTTAGTATTAGTTCTCATTGTTGATCTTTTTTCTTCCTGTGGGGGAGTTCTTTATCCCTCGCATAGCAGGGCATCTGCGGCTGCATCAAATCTTATGCTTAACGGAAGCTTTGAGAATACAACGACAGCCCTTGACTCAATCTGGACAGGGGTTACAGACGCTGCTCCGGTGGGCTGGAGCTTATGGGTCCCTACAGGTAGCGGGAAAGGCACGAATAAAACAGCGAATATCAAGATAGACGCTGGCACTGCGCATGAAGGAACCCGGTCCATGCTGTTCGATGCCTTTGCCACAAGCAGGATTTCCATCAATCAGGGGGTAACTTCGGTTATCCCCGGTAAATCCTACAGACTTAAAGTCTGGTTAAAGACGGACAACGTCACTGGACAGGGAGCCTACTTTAGAACACAGTATTACAATACTGCCAAAGTGGGAGATGGACCTTCCTCTCCCAAAATAACAGGCACACAGGACTGGAGTATGCAGCAAGTACTTCTAACTATGCCGGCTAACGCGACGAAGCTAGTCATCGAGCCTTTTTTGGAGACTGGAAAAGGAAAGCTATGGATAGATGATATCGCATTGGAGGAATATGCGGGTCTTACAGGAATTGCGCTAGACCGTACGGCCTTTTCTATGGTCAAAGGGGACACGGTTGCACTTCTGCCGACTTTATCCCCTATAACGGCGGTGGATAAAACGGTAGTGTGGACTTCGAGCAATCCAGAAGCTGCGACTGTGGACGCACTTGGTAATGTAATGGGTACGGGGATCGGTTCTTCGACCATCAAGATCGCCACACCGGATGGTAGCCTTGCAGCTGAATGTCTGGTTACTGTCGAAGCTCCCGACACGATACAGGCCTACAATAAACTGAGGCTGAAATGGTACGACCGATTAAGTGGTGGTCAATACGATGGGAGTGATCCTGATATAGCTGCTAGTATTAGCGCTCAGGCTGCATCGGCTGCTGCACTTTGGGAGAGTATGGATAAATCCTCCGGCCGCACTTCCTTGTGGAGTGATACCGCGAGCACTACAGATTCGCAGTTTATTACAAGCGCTTACAATCGCTTGAAGACTATGGCATTGGCCTATTCTGTGGAGGGATCGGAGCTTTACGGCAACAGCGCTTTGGCGAACGATATTGTAAGCGCAATCAATTGGATGTATACAAACCGCTATAATCCGAGCAAAAGCGCTTATGGGAACTGGTGGGACTGGGAGATTGGCACGCCGCAGATTGTGAATGATCTTATGGTGCTCATGTATGACTATCTAACACCGCAGCAAATCAATCAGTATCTTGCGGCTATTGATGCCTTCTGTCCAGACCCCAAAGTAGGGTCGGTTCTTGGCGTTAAGGGCACGAAGATGACGGGAGCAAATCTACTAGATAAAGCGCTTGTGGTCACGGTAAGAGGCGTGATTGGCAACAACAGTGCAAAGATCATTCAGGGCCGTGATTCCATTGGCTCCGAGTATGTGTACACGACTCATGGTGACGGTGTGTATAAGGATGGTTCCCTCGTTCAGCATAATAATATTGCCTATACGGGAGGATATGGTTCGGTCTGGCTCAAAGGGACGGCGGACATGTCTTATCTGCTGACCGATTCTCCATGGCCAATAACGGACCCGAATGTTCTGAACATTTACGAATGGGTGGCTCAGACTTACGAGCCGGTGATCTACAACGGTCATTTTATGGATTCGGTAAATGGCAGAGGTATATCTAGAAAAGGAAGCGGCAGCGCAAGAGGGTTAATTGTCACCTTGCTGAGGATGGCTGAAACTGCTCCGGAGAATATTGCAGTATCTATTAAGCAAGCGGCGAAAGAATGGATTTCAGCGAATATGACATCCGGCAATTATTATGAAGGGTTGTCGCTTGCCGATATAACGATTGTGAAAAAGCTGATGAATGACGGGAAGATCAATCCAAGAGGAGCTCTCATTAAGAATCAGGTATTCGCCGGCATGGACCGGGTGGTTCATCTACGCGAAGGTTACGGCTTCAGCTTGAGTCTGTTCTCGAATCGCATCTCGGCGTTTGAGAAAGGGAACAACGAGAACCTGAAAGGATGGTATACGGGGATTGGGATGACCTATTTATACAATCAGGATCTGACCCAATACCGCAATGACTTCTGGCCTACCGTCAATTCCTACCGCTTGTCTGGCACGACAACGGATGGATCGGGGCAGGGAATGGTGCCTGTGGAATGGAAAAGTTACATGAATCCGAAAACCTGGGTGGGTGGATCGTCGCTGGAAGGCCTATACGGTGCAGCAGGTATGGATTTCTCACTCTCCCAAGTGACCGGTAGCGATTTGCAAGGCAAGAAATCCTGGTTTATGTTCGATGATGAGATTGTGGCGCTTGGTTCGGGAATTTCCAAATCAACTGCCGGCCCGCAGTCTGTTGAGACGATTATCGATAACCGGATGCTTAACGAAGTGGGAAACAACAAACTTCTAATCAACGGAGCTGTAGAACCGTCACAGTCCGGATGGTCAGCGACGTTAAAGAACGTTCAATGGGCCCATCTGGAGGGTAATGTGTCAGGTGCCGACGTGGGCTACTATTTCCCTGAAGCTCCAAGTATACTGGCGCAACGTGAAGCCAGAACCGGCAGTTGGAAAGAGATTAATGCCACTCAATCCGATGTTCCCATTACGCGCAACTATTTAAGCCTGGCAGTTGAGCATGGAGATACGCCTACGAATGGCTCATACTCCTATGTTCTGTTGCCTAATCGTGACATTTCAGGTACTGAGGATTACAGTGGCAACCCGGATATCGAAGTGCTGCGCAATACAGAGGATGTGCATGCGGTCAGAGAGAAGAAGCTGGGCATAACCGCCGCTAATTTCTGGAATCCAGGAACGGTAGATTCCATCAAGGCACTCAATCCAGCTTCCGTGATGATTCGGCAGATCGATCAGGAGCTTGTCGTTTCGGTGTCTGATCCTACTCAGTCGCAAAACCTATTGTCCCTGGAACTGGATATACCGGGGTTGACACTGCTCAGCAAAGATAGCAAGACGGATGTAGTGCAAGCTTCGGGAAATACAGTTATAACGGTGGATGTGAAGAATTCTATAGGGGCAACGCATGTATTGAAATTTAATATTACTGAAGGAGAGACTCCAAAAGACGAATATGACGAGCTTCGTGGAAGATGGGTGGAGTATTTGACCGGAGGGCAATCCTTCGACCCGAATAACCCGGACATTGCCAAGTCTATAAAGACTTTATCCGATAAGATCAGTAATCAGGAGCGAACTGGATTCTGGGATACGATGAACAAGCAAATGAACCGTACTTATTTATGGAGCGATAAGCCGGGCAGCACAGCGGATGCTTTTGATACGGCAGCCTCTTATAACCGGTTGAAGGATATGGCTATTGCCTTTTCGACATCCGGCTCACCATTGTACGAGAATATGCAGTTGAAATCAGATATTCTGGATGGTTTAGATTTCTTATACGCGAATTGGTATAACGAAACTAAACTGGAGAAAGGCAATTGGTTCGAATGGGAGATCGGCATTCCGCTTGCATTGGGAGATACGATGACCTTAATGTTCGAGTATTTGTCAGCCGATCAGATTACCAAATATACCAAAGCCATTGATAAATTCTGCCCGGACCCAACCAAACGGACCAATCAACCCTCGTTGATGGAAACCGGCGCGAATCGGCTGGATAAAGCACTGGCAGTGGTCTTGAGGGGCATTTATAATCGTGACAGCGCGAAGATCAAACAAGGGCGGGATGCAGTTAGCCAAGTATTACCCTATGTGACCCGCGGAGACGGATTTTATGAGGACGGCTCCTTTATCCAGCATAATAATATTGCTTATACCGGCAGTTATGGGGCTGTATTGCTTGGCGATATGATGAAAATGATGACTTTGCTGACAGGGTCCTCTTGGCCGCTGACTGATACCAATATGAAGAATGTATACAACTGGGTAACGGATTCTTATGAACCTCTCGTCTACAGAAAATTAATGATGGATATGGTGTTCGGTAGATCGATAGCCCGGGGAAACCGGCAGCTCGTGCCTTGGTCGCATATTTTGCGGCTGGCTTCTTCCGCGCCACCGGAGCAAGCGGCCCGATTTAAATCGATGGTGAAGTATTGGTTCGAAGCCGATACGGTAGTAGAAAGTTATTACGACGGTCTAAGAGTAGCCGATATTGTTCTGCTCCAGACGCTTATGGACGATCCAGAGGTGCAGCCATCAGGAGACCTTACTGTGCATAAGCAGTTTTCGGCTATGGACCGGATTGTCCACCATCGGCCTGGATATGCCTTTGGGATCAGCATGTCTTCGGCCCGAATTGCCAACTATGAAGCGGGCACAGAGAATCTGAAGGGCTGGTATACAGGCGAAGGCATGACCTATCTGTATAATCAGGATCTGGATCAATATGCAGATGCATTCTGGCCGACCGTGAACGCTTATCGTCTGCCTGGGGTTACATCGGATGGGGCAAGTCGCGGTGCAGCCAAGACTACATCTAAAACATGGGTGGGAGGATCATCCATAGACGGCCTTTATGGAGCGGCCGGCATGGATCTGGATCCGGATAACAGCACATTGTCCGGTAAAAAGTCCTGGTTCATGTTCGATGATGAAATCGTAGCACTTGGGGCAGGCATTACAAGCACGGATAACCGCAAGGTGGAGACCATCGTAGATAACCGTAAGCTCAAGGCGAGCGGAGACAATGTACTTACGGTCAACGGAGAGGCCAAGCCATCCGCGCTGGGTTGGTCTGAGTCAATGAATCAGGTGCATTGGGCACATCTGGAAGGCAATGTTCCCGGCTCGGGAATCGGTTATTATTTCCCTGATGCCCCAACGATAGACGGTCTGCGTGAGTCTCGGACTGGCGCATGGAAGGATATTAATCAAGGGGGATCAACGGAGCCGATTACGAGAAATTATGCCAGCCTGTCGATTGCTCAAGGAACGAATCCGGTGAATCAATCGTATTCGTATGTGCTTCTGCCGAATCAGGATGAAACGGCGACAGCGCGCTACAGCAGTAGTCCTGACATCGAAATTATAGCCAACACGGATAGTGTGCAAGCCGTCAAGGAACAGAAGCTGGGACTTACGGCTATGAACTTCTGGGTACCGGGAATGATCGAATCCGTGCGCGCCAATCATCCAGCCTCCATTATTATCAAGGAGTCTGGAGATGAACTGACGATAGCCATTTCGGATCCGACACAGTCTCAATCTGTGGTGAATGTGGATGTCGGCAGAACCGCGCTGGAAGAGCTGATGAAAGATCCAACCGTAACGGTACTGCAGACCTCACCGAGGATTGAACTCGCAATTCATACCAGCGGGTCCAAAGGAAAAAGCCATGTTGTCAAGTTCAGAATTGATCCGAATGCCGAGCCTTCTGAGCCTTCCGATTCGGAACCAGACGAAGCGGCAATAACGAAGCTGTATGTTTCTGAAGATGCGTATGTCAATGGAGGATCGAAAGCTGCAGTCAATTATAGTTCGGTCAATTACTTGCAGATCAGAAATGGCAGCGGGGACACAGACAGAAGGGTTTATCTAAAATTCGATCTGAGTCCATTTCTCGGTGAAGTTGGTTCTGTGAAGCTGAATGTGTTCGGAAAGACAAATGACGGGGCAGGCACTTTGTCCGATATCGGTGTATTTGGAGTCCAAGATGATGATTGGACGGAGGCAACGCTAAATTACAATAATGCTCCAAAAATCGGTACTCAAGCTGCGCTGCAGACTTTTTCCGGACCGGAGCAGTGGCGGCAGTTCGATATTACCTCATGGGTTGGCACGGAGTTCCCTTCCGATCCGGTGATAAGTCTGGCTCTTAGGCAGGTAGGCTATAATCTCGCCACAGACATAAGAAGCCGTAAGAATGAGAATGGCAAATATGCCGCGTATCTGGAAATTTTGCCGAAAGATACAACACCTCCAGTCACGAAGGCTACCATACTTGGAGAAACAGGAGAAGGGGGCGCATATAAGGGCAAAGTCAATATCACTTTTGATGTCACCGACCAATCCAATGGGGGAGCTGTCGGCTGGGGAGTCAAGCGGACAGAATACCGGCTCAATGGTGGTGCATGGAATACGGTTACTCAGAGCGTATATATCGAGAACCCCGGAACCTTCGGGATCGATTATCGTTCGGTGGATAAGGCTGGAAATGTAGAGCCTTTCCGACAGCTTCAGGTGACAGTCATGGAGCCTACAGAAAGAGTCTCAACGGCAATTAGCGGCCCGGAAAGCCTGGCTGTCGGGGAGACCGGAACGGCGGTTACTTCGGTAGTGTACAGCGATGGCAGCCGTTATATAGTAACCGAAGGTATAGTCTATGAGAGCAGCGATCCTAACGTCGCAAGTATAGGCAAAGATGGCCATATTGAAGCTAAAGGACCGGGCGTTTCGGTTATTTCATCCGTATATGACAACATGACCGCTTCCTATTTATTAAAGGTGTATGGACAACTGCCGGAGCTCGTCTCTATTTCGTTAAGCGGTCCGACATCCTTGGAAATAGGGCAGAGCGGTAAGGTGGTCACAACGGCGGTATATAGTGATGATAGCCACCTTACGGTAACCGAGGGTGTGATCTACGAGAGCAGTAACAGGAAGGTAGCCACAGTAACGGCAACGGGGCAGCTGCAAGCACTTGATCCGGGCATGACTGTGATTACTGCAAGTTACGGAGGACGGCAGAGCAGTCTGAGGCTTCAGATTCTACAAGCGGAAGAGACTACTTCAACTGTTCCGAGTCCGCAACCACAAGTGCCTTCCGTACCGGAGGTAACGGCGGGGCGGCTGCAACTAAACGCAGCTTCGTTGAACGATCTTTCGGAAGCCATTGTCTACGAGGGTAAATTGAGAATGCTAGTATTGCCGGGGATGGCAGCAGACATGCTCAAACAGAAGCCGCTTCGGGTAGAGGCTTCTAACTTTAATGTGACCCTTCCGGCAGCGGTGCTTCAACAATTGCGGGGTTTGATTCCTGCGGAGCAATTGGCCGGCAGCCAGATCTTTCTGGAGGCTTCTGAGGTGAATGGGGAAGCGGCGCAGAGAATACTAGCTAGCGCAGAGAAGAAATCTGGTGCAGTGCTAAACCAGGCAGGAGAGTTCCTTCTCTTTAACCTGTATATTGTTGCTGGTGACGGTACAAGAAGCATACTTCCCAAATTTGTTGAGCCCGTTACATTAGAGCTTAACGCCTACCCTGAGGCCAAAAGGAATTTGCTCGGCGGCTATTATTTTCCGGATTCCGGAAATATAGAGTATGCGGGCGGTTCCTGGCTGAAGGGCAAGGTGGCTCTGCGCACCGAACACTTAGGCACATATGCCGTGCTGGAATACAACAAATCGTATGACGATGTTCCTTCTGGACATTGGGCGGCGGCGGTTGTACAAGAGCTAACGGCCAAACATCTGATTCAAGGAGTCAGACTTCGGAATTTCGAGCCGAACCGGTCAGTGACCCGTGCAGAATTTACAGCTATGCTGATCCGCTTGCTGGGACTTGAAGGGAAATCATCTACAGCATTTGCGGATGTATCTGCGGATGAGTGGTATGCGGAGGAAGTGGCGCAGGCTGTAGAGGCGGGGATAGTCCATGGGGTGAGTGAGACTCTCTTCGCTCCAGAAGCCCCTATTTCCCGCCAAGAGATGGCGGTCATGGTGATGCGAGCCTACGAATATGTCAGCGGGAAAAAGGTGGAACCGAAGCCTGTAATCCAATTCGGTGACTTGCGTGCGGCTGCCTCATGGGCCCGTGAATCGATCATTGCTGCCCAAGCCCTTGGACTTATCCAGGGTCGAAGTGACCAGCAATTCGCTCCGGGAGGCTCAGCAACTCGAGCTGAGAGCGCAATGGTTCTATACAATCTTTTAGCAATTAAGACTGAAAAGTAAGAATTTGAAGCCAGGGCTTTGGGTAGGTTCAGTAGAACCATTCCAGAGCCCTTTTGGCGTTTAGAGAAATCGGCAGATTTGGATGGGCAGAGCTTTCGTTGAGGTTTCATTTCTACTCGGTTTGTGAATAATGGAGGATTGAATAGGAAGGGAGCATTAGAGATGCAGGTATATATGGACATTGTGCTTAGGGCCTTTGTTGCTATGATCATGCTTTTGCTGATCGCCAAAATATTGGGAAAACAAACGTTATCTAACTTGACCTTCCACGATTTCGTGACGGGTATTATATTGGGCTCAATAGCCGCGAACTTGGCGTTTAATAAACAACTGCATTCTTCCTACATGATCCTGGCGCTTATAGTCGTTACCGTTACATCTTTTTTACTATCTATCATCGCTTTAAAAAGTCGTAAAATGAGAAGCTGGATTTCAGGTTCACCCACTGTACTTATTGAGGATGGGAAAATTCTTGAGCAAAATATGAAAAAGGTAAGATATTCGTTGGATTCTTTGGATCAGGCCTTGAGAGAAAAGGAAATTTTTAATCTAGAGGTAGTAGAATACGCTGTGCTGGAAGATAACGGAATGGTGTCTGTATTAAAGAAACAAGAGTACCAATATGTTACCCGAAAAGATCTAAAGCTGTTGTCCGTTCCTCAGAGCTTTCCCGTTGAATTGATTATGGATGGAATAATGCTCGCAGATAATCTTAAGGATAATGGCCTGACCCAAGAGTGGCTGGAGAACGAGTTAAGACGTAAGGGGAAACAAATTTCTGATGTGTTTTACGGGGTAAGAGGAACGCAGCAGCAGCTGATTTTTGACTATTATGAAGACGGGATAAAGAAACCTATTGATAAAGAATAGCTTTTGTTCATATTGGAGATTGACGGATACCTAAGCAGCGTCTTATAATGTTTATATAATTATTAATTAGTTAATAAAAATATAAACGTTGAGAGGCGGTATTTAACCATGGCAGAACGTGCGATCCTTAATACTGACATTCGCAAAGGGACGATTAACAGAAATATTTACGGACATTTTTCTGAGCATCTTGGCCGTTGCATTTATGAAGGGATTTGGGTTGGAGAAGATTCAACTATTCCTAACACCAACGGTATTCGTAATGATGTCGTGAAAGCGCTTAAGGAAATTAAAATTCCTGTACTACGCTGGCCAGGTGGCTGTTTCGCGGATGAATATCACTGGAAAGATGGTATCGGAGCCCGTGAAGGTCGTAAACGTATGATTAACACTCACTGGGGCGGAACGGTTGAGAACAACCATTTTGGTACGCATGAATTCATGGAATTATGTGAGATGCTGGAATGTGAGCCTTACATTAACGGTAATGTGGGCAGTGGTACCGTTCAAGAGATGTCCGAATGGGTGGAGTATTTAACCTTTGGAGGCGTATCTCCAATGTCCGAGCTTCGCCAGCAGAATGGTCATCAAGAGCCTTGGGCTGTGACTTATTTTGGCGTGGGGAATGAGAACTGGGGCTGCGGCGGGAATATGCGTCCAGAATATTATGCAGATCTTTATCGCCAATATCAGACGTATGTACGAAATTACGGGGACAATCGAATTCACCGGATTGCTTGTGGTCCTAACGTGGATGATTATCACTGGATGGAGGTTCTGATGCGTGAGGCAACACGCTTTATGGACTCGATTACCCTGCATTATTATACAATTCCTGGTCCAGCATGGGAGAATAAAGGCGCAGCTACAGGCTTTGAAACGAGTGAATGGTTTAGTACATTAGAGAAAGCCCTTCGCATGGATGAGCTGATCACCAGACATGGCGTTATTATGGATCAATATGATCCGGATAAAAGAGTAGGTCTTATCGTAGATGAGTGGGGAACTTGGTATGATGTAGAGCCGGGGACGAATCCAGGATTCCTGTATCAACAAAATTCAATTCGGGATGCTCTTGTAGCAGGCGTGACCTTGAATATTTTCCATAAACATAGTGACCGGGTACGGATGGCAAATATTGCGCAGACGATTAACGTACTTCAGGCAGTTATATTGACCGAAGGGGAAAAGATGGTGCTGACCCCAACGTATCATGTATTCAATATGTTTAAAGTCCATCAGGATGCGGAGTTGCTGGATTTAGCACTGGAAAGTGGCACTTACAGCTTTGAAGGCCGTGAGATTCCTGAAGTATCTGCTTCGGCTTCCGTAACTGCTTCTGGAATCATCCATGTCAGTCTTTGCAACTTGAACCATGCTGCTTCTGCTGCTGTTCCACTTGAGCTTCGTGGTCTTTCCGGGAAGAAGGTTGAAGTGACAGGCACAACACTTGCCGGTGATAAAATTGATGCTCACAATACCTTCAGCCAACCGGAGGCGGTAGTGCCGCAAGCCTTCACTGCCTTCACTCTGGAGGGCGATCTTCTTAATGTTGAACTGCCTCCAATGTCAGTAACTGTGCTGGAGATTACGCCGAAGGCTTAAGGTGGTGTTACCATGTCAACAACATCAACATGCAAGGGATGCAGAGAGGATTATAAAGTTACGCCAACGCAGATTAATCGTATCTTGTCTTCTTCCATGTTTAAGCCAGAGTTTTGTGTTCCAGATGAAGTTTACGCTGAACGGGTTGCCCTTTGTGGGACTTGCCCTAAGCTGCACGAAGGGGTAACTTGCGTCGCTTGCGGCTGCATCATCCCCGTAGTAGCCAAGCTTAAGGAACGTAGTTGTCCATTGCCGGGGGGTGGCTTGTGGGGTCCCTTTATCGAAAAGAATTAAGCTAAAATAAGAGCCGCATTCGACTCTCCAATGGGAGGTGAATGCGGCTTTATTCTTGGTTATCCGTATAGAACAACTCAACGATTAGATCTTCATTATAATTTCCAAAACCTTTGCCAAAAAGAGTAATCCCGCCAATATGCTCGGCATCTTCATCTACGGAAAGCTTGAAAGACCACTGTTTGTCACGGATATTCACTTGATCAAGGGTAACTTCTGAGAGCTTCAAACCATCCATAAATGTACCTTTCGCTGTAATGCGCAGCTGCTTGAGCAAGCCGTATTGGTTCGTGAGTGCTGGCCACCAGGCCGGTGTATATTTACCACGGCTATCCCCGTAGTCACCGGGACTTGTCCAGAATCCAAGCTTCACTCCGTTCAGAGTGAATGTGATATCCGAAGGCCAATTATTATTAATGGAAGGTGCTTCGGAAGCAATTTCCATGGTTATAATCAGTTCCTCAGGATGCTGGCTGGAGAGGAGGAAATTAGGGATTTTATATTCGATAAATCCTTTGCCGAACCAAAGAATCCCCGCATTCATACGCTCAAGATCCCAGAAATAGCGGGGATCATCAAAACTGCCGATCACTTTCTCAGTAGTTGCAAGACCACAGGTTGGCTCGATCAGGAAGTCGGAGTAATGTCCAACCGGAATTTCCTTGCGATAACTTTTGCGCTCATTGATCTGTCTGCCTGGGAAGGTGATTTCTGCTCCTTCAGCAGCAAGAGTACAGATCTTTTGCAGACCACTTCGACCAGGTGCCATATGCGTCTGGATCAGTCCGGCAGCTTCCAGCTTACGCACATGCATAGTCATAATGGCGCTGCTCAAATTTACTGCTGCGGCCAATTCCTTAACATTCATAGGATTTTCGGCAAGCAAACGCAACATATGCAGGCGTACTGAGCTGGCTAAAGCTTCATAGACGGGAAGGGATTCTTCCGACAGGTCAAGTTTCATAAATGGCCTCCAATTAAAATTTATGGGCTAATCACCGATGATTAAGAAATTTATTAATAACAATATAAAAATCGACGTTTATTTCGGATGTATAGTTAATGATTATATTAGTTAAATACTTTTTTTACAATATGGGACTTTAAAAAAAGAACGGAGCCTGTGGCTCCGCTCTCTTTTCAAATCAAATCTTGCTTAATCTACGTTCGAGCTATACTCTGCCTGTACTTCATCTGACTTGAGCGCTCTGCTGTAAATCTTCAGTTCATCAATCATACCCTTAAATGGTGCATCCCAATAGTTGACGCCTAGAGCGAAAACGCCGTTCTTGTTCTTAAAGACATTCGGGAAGCCCTCACCAGAGAACTGCTCTACTCCGTTGAGGTAAACTTTTACGGTACCATTGCTGACCGTAAACGCAACATGTGTCCATGTATTTACTGGAATCTTCATGGCAGAAATAGCATCATACCAAGCTTCTCCGGACCATAACAACGTTTTACCGCCACCGTTCTGAGGAACGAAGCTAATCCAGCTATTTTTAGTGGCAGCGCCGAAGAAAGTAGTTGTTGCATCTGTAAGTTGTTCAGGGTTTAGCCACATAGATACGGTGTAGGTATTGCTGTCAATTAATCCATCAGGCAAACGGATACCGGAGGTACCGTTGAATATTGCAGCTTGACCGAGGACACCGTTACCGTATGTGACATTGCCTACTGTTGGGCTATCTACTTTTGCTCCTGTAACTTCGCCTTTTCCGTTCAATTGGAAGGAGTCATCCAGGTCGCCATCAAAAGCATAATGAGCTACTTTTCCATCAGTTACATTTACTGTGTAGCTGGCTGAAAATTCGCTTCCATCAGTCGCTGTTGCAGTAATTACAGCTTGGCCACCGACAGTTAGTGCTGTTACTCTTCCGCTCGCTGCGTCAACAGCCACTACGCTGGAATCGCTAGAGCTCCAAGTTAGCGCCTTGTTTCCGGCATTGGTTGGAAGCACACTTACTTGAGGGGTGAAAGTATTTCCTACAGCTACTGATTTAACAGCTTCACTGAATGAAATATTACTTACTTTAATGTTCGTATCAGGCTCACCGTTTACAAGCCAGCCCACAGCTTCCGCAGACAATGCTCTATCATACACGCGGAATTTATCAACCAAACCTTTGTATGGTGCATCCCAGTAGTTCACACCAAGAGCAAATACACCGTTTTCTGTATCAAAAATATCTGTGAATCCTTTTCCGGAGGATTTCAATATACCATTTACGTACATATTGACTGTTCCAGCATTGTAAGTGAAGGCAATATGCGTCCACTGGTTAACTGGAATTTGTAAGCCTGTATCAGCATCTAGCCAAGTATCGCTACCGAACCAGAGTCTGGTGGTTGCTCCACCGTTTCCATATGGCAGGAGACTGAACCAGTTCGTTTCGGTTTTAGCACCGAAGAATACAGGAGTAAAAGCTTTTAATTCGGATGGGTTCAGCCACATCCCTACCGAATATGCGCTACTTTGAATTAATCCGTCAGGTAGACGAACACCGGATTTACCATCAAACTTGGCTGCCTGACCGTCTTTACCAGCCTCAAAAGTGATGTCTCCATCCTCGGTGTTGTTGATCAGATTTCCGGTGACTATGCCGTCAGCTGTGCGATCCCCATTTTCTGCAAGGTCGCCATCAAAGTCAAAGGCAGCTACTAAGCCGTCTTCCAATTGCGTGCTCTTTTTTTCCATAACAACGGCGGTGAAGGTCTTAGTTACTGCGACTTCACCTAGCTTAATTGTAGCAGTCAGTTCAACTGTAGCGTTTCCAAGTCCAAGTTCAGGACGAGTAACCTTACCATTGTTAGCAATTACAGCCTCATTGGAAGAGGACCATGAAATTTCTGCTCCGCGCAAGCCTTCCGTAGGAAGGGTGATGTCATCGTATATTTTTCTTGTGTCACCAATACTCAAGCCTGCAGCAATATTGTTCAAAATCTGCTCAACGCTCATCGATTCCATCTGGCTGCCCCAGATAGTGATCCCTTGATCTGACATTGCGGTGAACGTCATAACATGCTGTTGGCGTGAGGAATCCCATTGCTTCACAAATACACCTTTGTAGAGATGTTGTACGGTGCTTCCATTTTCCGTTTCGTTAATGAGCAAATGAGCGAAGTACTCATCCTTCAATTCCCAAGTTCCGGTTAACGATCCAACGATCGTTCCGTCACTTTTTAGCTCGATATCTACTGTAGGTTTGATAATGCCTGAAACATCCTTGCCGTGGTTAACGAACTGATAAGAGCCGACAACATTATCCCGTGCTACAGCCCCAATAGTTTCACCCGTGTAACGATGTACGGCAGTTACTGGCCAGCCATCTTCGTTAGTGAACATTTGATGCACACGAAGTTCATGGGTTTCACCACGGAGTGGGAAACGAGTGTGGAAGAAGTTAAATATTTTACCCGTTTCATCATCATATTGTACCGAGTTATGTCCTGAGGACACATAACCATACGTTTGGAAATTCGGGTCTGCATTTTGATTTGTAAACATGAAGTTTCCTAATAGCTTATTACCATATGGTGTGTTGTCACCATCGGTAGTTAGAACAGCATTCTGTCCTGCTGCATCCGTATAAGGGCCGTCCGGATTTGTTGAACGGAACTGCCGCATGCTGTAACCGCCTTTGGAGTCAAGTCCACCGTAAGTTACATACAAGAAGTAGTAACCAGTCTCCTTGTCGTAAACGATATACGGACCTTCACCCGATTTGGTCATTCCGCCAGAAATATGGGTTCCGAAATAGCGGTCGATAATACGTCCATCAGCGGTCTTTCCATCTTTGCCTGGATATTTAGGTTCTCCGGTAGCTGGATCAATCTCCAGAATGAATATACCACCTGACCATGAACCATAAGTCATCCAAAGCTTGTTGTCTTTGTCGTAGAAAATAGTTGGGTCAATTGCATTTGTATAGGTTTTGTTTTGATACAAACCACCTGCATTAAACCAATCTGGATTGACACCTTCCAACGTTCCATTGTCGATAAGGTCCTTGATATTTGTATTGTCCCATTTCTTATTTACTTTACTGTCACTGTCATAAGCCTCTTCCTTGGTGAAACCGGAATAAATTACGGTATTTCCATAAGTATAAGGCCCTTCGATATTTTGCGAAGTGGCGTAGCCAATCGCCGAACGGATATAAGTAGAAGAAGCGCTGTAATACATCATATAAGCGCCAGTTGTTCCATCAGCGTTCTTATAATCATTATTCCAGAATACGTCCGGTGCCCAGATGGAGAATCCGCCTTTACTGTCCGAGTCGTTCTCGCCAGCCCACTTAAAGGATTCTGCCAGATTCTTGGACAGATCACCAAAAATCACGTTGCCCGGTGTTGTATAACCATTAGTGAACTGTGTCCAGTTCATCAGATCATCTGATTTGGCCGCATCGATATGGGAGCCAAATACATAATAAGTTCCATTATCCACTACCACCGATGGATCATGTACCGAGACATTGGTGAGTGCTGGTGCAGTTGCTCCCGGACTAGGTGTAGCCGTCGGACTAGGTGTAGCCGTCGGACTAGGTGTAGCCGTCGGACTAGGTGTAGCCGTGGGATTTGGTGTAGCCGTCGGATTTGGTGTAGCCGTCGGATCTGGTGTAGCCGTTGGGGCCGGAGTAGCTGTAACTTCCGGAGCCGAAGTAGCAACAGAACCGCCGTTAGATCCACCGGTACCAGTGATTGCCGTAGCCGTTGGAGTTGGTGTTTCAAAATGGATTAACTGACTGTACTTGCTATCAAAGATAACCTTACCCGTGCCTTGGATGGTTAGGATATCGTTGAAACCAAGGATTAGATTCTTGATTTCTGTACCTGCTTCTACACGCAGCTTGGCTTTTTGCTTCAGTGTAACTTCAGCAATACTGCCTGCTGTCAGATGGAGTGTAGGCTCTCCCAACGCTTGAAGCTCAACGGAATCAAAGCTTCCTTTCAGCTTGAGGATGGAATCCTTAGGCAGCGTATTCTCAACAATAACCCGGCTGAAACCTGCCCCCGTTAGTGCATCTTCCTCTAGTATTGCGCCGGAATGTACACGTACGTTTGGTACAGCACTTGTGCCTCTAGTAACGACTCGCAGCTTGCCGTTATGCTTATCTACTACCATTTCAGCAGCATTGGAGTCGCTTAGTACGACACTGTTCTCACCGCCACCAGAAACGAATACTTTTCCCTTAACAGTGACATTATTCAGTGTGACATCGCCCTCAGCAATACCTTCGGTAAGGTAGAGATTCCCTGAAATTGTGGAGTTTTTCAACTCTACGCCTGGGCTGCTGATAACCATATTCCGAGTGTTAATCCCCGAATAGCTTCCGCTCTTAGGCGTGATTTCTCCGCCCAGCTTCTCAATCATGCGCAGTGCTTCCGCTCTTGTTACAGCCTGAGTTCCTTTAAAGCTGCCGTCAGTGTAACCTTGCAGATAACCTTCACCAAGTAAAGACAATACTGCTTCTTGGCTCCATTCTGGCAAATCAGCAGCATCCTTTGGTGCAGAAGTGCCAACAGATGAGTTGAGTTGGAACAGTCTGTATAACATTACTGCAGCTTCTTGCCGACTTACTTGCTGTGAGGGTCGGAAGGTGCCATCGCTGTATCCTGTTACATATCCTGCAGCGGTTGCTTTTTGGATATCGCTGTAGTAAGCACCTGTCGTGGAAACATCCGTGAAGCCTATAACGGCTTTTTCCTGCAAATTAAAGACCCGATTAACCAGAGTAACCCACTCTGCACGGTTGATTTCTTGATTTGGCTTATATATTCCGTTTCCGTAACCGAGAATCAAGCCCTTATCTACCCAGGTTTGAAAATCTTTTTGTGCCCAGTGGCCGGAATAATCGGCAGTTTGTTGCTGAGTGGATAATGCGACTGCTTTGGAATCGCTTGCAGAAGCAGCAGAAATTAATGGAGCAGGCACTAATAGAGTGAGGGCAAGCAGGGAAGCGGTTAGTTTACCAGTAGTTTTTCTCAAATGTATGTTCCTCCGATTCTAGTGATGTAGAGCTTGTACACGCGTATTTTTCCAATTCCTCCCTTCTTTACTGAAAAAAATGTAAAACGCTTACATAAATAGCTACTAAAAAAACGCTTTCGAATATGAAAATGGTTTTAATTTATGTATTACTAAACCATAACACGGAAAACGTTTTATAATGCTCTCATTTTAAGCATGATATCAGCAAATAGTCAAATAGAAATTTAATGATTTATGAATCTTTTTATATTTTTATAAATTATAAATTCAAAATAGAGGCAAATGATTTAACTACTGGTGATTACTGCTGAAGTGGATAAGAGTGAAATACAGTGAATGGATGACTAGGCGGGATATATCAGCAAGATAAAGAGAGGGGATAGGGCATAACAGGTGGGGGGGGAGCTAAAGAAGAATAGCTAATTAGTTGTTCACCCCCGCAAAAAAACCAGTTTTGCTTAGATCATAAATGAAAAATTTACAGATAGTACAACTTGAAAATGATATCTTGATCATGGTTTCCGAATTTTTTTCCGAAAATCGTTGCTCCTCCTACGTGTTTTGCATCTTCCTTCACTTCGATCCGAAAGGTCCAACGATCACAATTCGTATCTAAATCCTCAATCGAAACCTGAGACAGCGGGTCACCGTCAATGTAAGTTCCATTGTGGTTTGTAATTCTAATCGTTTTTAGCAATCCGTATTGATTGATATTGTGTGGCCACCATTCCGGTGTGAATTTACCTCTAGCATCAGCGAAATCTCCGGGGCTCGTCCAAGTCCCTAATTCCAAGCCATTCAAAGAAAAGGTGATGTCTGAAGGCCATACGTCATTAGCAAAGGGGAATTCGGAAGAAAGCTCTAAGCTAATCTCAAATTGCTGTAGGGTTTCCTCTTTTTTTAGGAAATTAGCGATATTATATTGCACATAACCTTGCGTGAACCAGAGAATCTCTGCGTCCACTCTTTTAGAATCCATGAAATACTTAGGTTCGTCTACTCTGCCGATAAACTCCTTATCCGTAGCAAGTCCGCAAGTAGGTTTCAGATCATAATCGGTATAATGACCAATCGGCACTGATGTCTCGTAGGAGGCAAAAGAGTGAAAGATTTTTTTCGGGAAGTTAATCTCAATATGATCCACCCTAAGGATTGAGATTTTTTGCATTCCTGATTTACCAGGCACCTTTTCAGTTTTTATGAGCCCTGCATCTTCTAGTTTTTTAATGTGTTTGGTAACGATAGGACTGCTTATTTTAAGTTCTTCTGCCAAATCTTTGATGTTCATCTTATTTTTGGAGAGCAACTGAATAATTTTGATGCGTACTTCACTCGCTAAAGCTTCGTAAACAACAAGAGAGGATTTGTCGATTTCCAACTGCATTTTACCCACTTCTTTCAAAGTTATTTCATATACTGTAAAGTTTATTAATCTATATATAAAGTAACATGAAAGGTAACCGAAGTAAATATAATATCGCTTTCATCTCCGAGAGATGAATCAAAAGGTTAATTAAACGAAAAAAAATTCTGTTAAGTTTATTTAAATGTTATTGACTACGCTTTCACAATGAATGTATACTAATCTCAAGTTAATCGTTTTCAAAGAAAGTGAACATGAATGGTTATCTTAACATTACAGCTGCAGGGGGAGAGAGTAATGAAAAAGAAATTTGGAGTTTTATTAGCAACGGTTCTAACATTATCGACAGTTTTGGCAGGATGCGGTGGTAAAGATGATAGTAAGACGATTACGTTCTGGACACCGCTGACCGGTGATGACGGTGCTTATATGGATCAAATTGTTAAAAACTACAATGCAACGAATCCCGAAATCAAAGTAAAACATGTTATTACGGCTGATATGTACACAAAAATTTCTACAGTTTT
Source organism: Paenibacillus sp. FSL H8-0315 (assembly GCF_038005365.1). Taxonomy (NCBI): domain Bacteria; kingdom Bacillati; phylum Bacillota; class Bacilli; order Caryophanales; family Paenibacillaceae; genus Paenibacillus; species Paenibacillus sp. FSL H8-0315. Next base: position 5,109,558 of record NZ_JBBOTA010000001.1, read on the forward strand.
GGCATCTAGCAAAGGTGTTCCTGATTTAGCAATTATCCACGCTGACCGTGTTCCTGGGTTTGTTAAACAAGGTGTACTAGAATCCATGCAAGATACCGTATTGCCAGCACAACCTGAACTGAAAGCTGAAAATTACTTACCACAAGCTTGGAACACTGGTAATATCGATGGAACTCAATACACAGTTCCTCTTGATATTCATAGTAACGTAATGTATTACAATAAAGATTTGCTGAAAAAATATAACGCTGAATCCTTCTTGGATGATAACGTTGTTACTATTGATGAAATGCTTTCCTTACAAGGTAAATTGGATGAAGGCGATTACGTAGTTAATGATGCCTTGCTGGGCTGGGTTATCTTGGCTCAAATTCAAGATTTGGGCGGGGATATCCAAGTCGATGGAAAACCGGCTGTTAATACCCCTGTATTTAAACAAGCGTTTGAAAATGTTAAGAAAATCGCCGATGCTGGCCTGATGACTCCATTTGGTGAAGACGGTTACTTGATGTTCCAATCTCAAAATGTACTTTTCTCGACAGACGGAACTTGGAGTTCTACAGCACATGCTGGGGTTGAAGGCTTGAACTTTGGCGTGACCAATGTTTATTCTCCTACTCCTGATAAATTCACCAACAGATCTTCTTCTCACTTGTTCGCTATGTTGAAAAATGATAAGAGAACAGACGAAAAAGAAGTGGGTATTGCTAACTTCTTGGAATATGTTCGTACGAATTCGATGGAATGGGCAAAAGCTGGACAAAACGTAGCAAGTAACGTAGTTAACCAAAGCCCTGAGTACAAAGACTTTATGCAATCCTTCTTTACATCTGATGAAAAAGAAATCGAATCCCTATACATTTACACCTATGAATACTACCCATACATTGCGGAAGCTGTAGATACTTACTGTGCGGATATCGTGCGTGGCAACGTTGATATTGATGAGACTTTGGCAACGATGCAAAAATTTGTTGAAGATAAAATTGCGGAAAGCAGCAGTGCAGCAAAATAAAGCAAAATAGAATAGATTGTACGAAGTAATGTGCCATGTTATGGTGCATTACTTTGTGCAAAAGGAGAAATGAATTCCTATGAAAAAGAAAATCAATTGGGCACCTGCTTTCTTTGTAGGTCCGCATGTCATTTTGTTTGCTGTCTTCATTTTATTGCCAACGATTTATGGGATTTATGCTTCATTTACAAAATGGAATTTAATGAGTGATCCGGTATGGGTAGGCTTTGATAACTATAAGGCTATTCTTTTTGACAACAGTTCAACCTTTCATACTCAATTTTTCAGAGGCCTAAAAAATACATTGATTTTCGTTGCTATGTCTGTTCCGTTGCTGATTATTATTCCATTAATGGTCGCGGTGGCGTTGGAACATAAAAAAGTTAAAATGAAGAGCTTAATTCAATCTATTCTTTATATTCCTGGCTTGATTTCAATTTCTGCGGCAGCACTGATTTGGCTGTTGATCTTTAATAAGCAACTTGGGATCACTGGTAATCTATTTGGATCACAAATTGCTTGGCCTGCAAATCAACCCTATGCGTGGATTATTATCATTGTAATTACTTTATGGGGTGGTATTGGGGGCAACATGATTATCTATCGTGCTTCCTTAAGTGGCGTTTCTCAAGAGTTATATGAATCGGCTGAGCTCGATGGTGCGGGTTCTATTAAAAAATTCACTAGTATTACCTTGCCATCTATTCGTTTTCCATTAATTTATACCTTTGTTATGACAACTGCGGGTGCCTTTAATGTATTCGGCCAACCGTTAATGATGACCGATGGCGGACCTCGACAAAGTACACACGTTCTAATGATGTATATTCGTCAATTAGCTTTCGGTAACGGTGAGTCCATCGCCGGGATGGCATCCGCTATGGCAGTTTTACTGGGATTAGTTATTTTGGTGATCTCAGCGCTGCAATATTTTGTAATGAACCGAAATGCTTCATAGGTTCGCAGAAACTAATTGACTAACAAGGAAATGGAAAAGGTAGGTGTACTAAAATGTCAAACCAGGCAGTAAATCCAGTTGTAAATACAACAGGCAAAATAAAAGGCTCCTCCAGTGTAAGTATTTCAAAATATATTTCCTATATATTTCTAGGTATCCTATGTGTGATTTGGATCATTCCTGTTATATTCGGGATTTCCACCTCATTTAGATCACAAACGGAAGTAGTATCCTCGGGCTTTAGACTATTTCCTAAAGAGTGGGTCTTTGAGAACTACGTTACAATCTTAAACAATACCTCTACAGCTCCAATTCTACGTTGGTTAGGTAACTCATTGTTTATTGCTACATCTCACACCATTCTGGTTGTTATTGTTATTTCGATTACAGGTTTTGGATACACCCGTATTAAGTTTAAAGGAAGAGACACATTGTTCTTTACTTTGCTGGGAATCTCCTTCTTCCCGGGTGTTGTTAACTTGATTCCTTCTTATAAAATCATTGACTCCTTTGGTTGGGTGAATACTTCCTGGGCTATGATTATCCCTGGTCTTGCGGGTATGGGTAATATCTTCTTGGTCAGACAGTTTATGAACGGTATCCCAAAAGAATTAGATGAATCGGCTAAAGTTGATGGTGCTAGTGACTTTAGAATTTTCGCGCAAATTATATTGCCGTTAGTTAAACCAATATTGATTGTTTGCGGATTGTTCTCCTTTACTGGATCTTGGAATGACTTCCTCTGGCCGGTTATTGTGTACACAGATGTAGACAAAATGCCAATTACCGCTGGTTTGCTCTTATTGCAAGACATCTACGGAAACTATCGTATGATCGGACAATTAATGGGCTCGGCAATCATGGCGATTATTCCAACATTGCTGCTATTCGTTTTTGCACAAAAATACTTCGTTCAATCCATCAACCTGAATTCGGGTATCAAAGGTTAGATCGAATGAACTTAAACTTAAATACACCTTGACTTCTTATAAGGAAGGGTGTGTTTTGGTGACCTGCAAATATAAAAAAAGAGATAAATATAGGAGTTGTCATTGTGAGAGAATTTAATGTGAAAAATCCACTAGTTGAGCAACGAGCAGATCCTTGGATCTATAAACATACTGACGGGTACTACTATTTCATAGCTTCAGTTCCAGAGTTCGATAGAATTGAGCTTCGCCGTTCTGAATCCATTCAAGGATTAGCTGAGGCTGAAGGGAAGACCATTTGGGTTAAGCATGAAACGGGCTTGATGAGTGCTAATATCTGGGCGCCAGAGATTCATTATATTGATGGAAAATGGTACGTGTATTATGCAGCTGCACATACCTCTGATACGAAAGATGGTTTATTTGATCATCGCATGTTTGCACTAGAAAACTCATCCGCAAATCCTTTAGAGGGTGAATGGGTGGAAAAGGGTCAAATAAAAACAAAATGGGAATCTTTTGCCTTGGATGCAACAACTTTTGAGCATAAAGGAGTTAGATATTACGTTTGGGCACAAAAAGATCCTGCTATCCCTGGCAATTCAAATATTTATATTTCCGAAATGGAGAACCCTTGGACACTAAAAGGCGAGCAGGTGTGCATCACCACTCCTGAATACGATTGGGAAAAAATCGGATTTTTGGTGAATGAAGGCGCGGCAATCCTTAAGCGTAATGGACGCATTTTCATGACTTTCTCAGCTAGTGCAACAGATCACAACTATTGTATGGGATTGTTGACTGCTGATGAGAATAGTGATTTGATGGATCCAAAATCATGGGTCAAGACACCTGAACCTGTGTTTACGACTTCTGAGGAAAACGGCCAATATGGTCCGGGACATAATAGCTTCACTGTCTCTGAGGATGGCACACAGGATATCCTTGTTTTCCATGCTAGAAGCTATAAGGAAATTGTCGGTGATCCGCTTTACGATCCGAATCGTCACGCACGTGTGCAAGTAATCCAGTGGAATGAAGACGGAACGCCAAACTTTGGTGTACCTAGACCGGATACGAAATAAAAAGGGATTTGTCGCATAAAACAACAGAGCAATGATTCTCCCAGAGGTGGAGAAACACTGCTCTGTTGTTTTTTATAAGAGTCATAGTTATAACCCTCCTGAGGCTTAAGGACTCAGCTGACGCTATTTGCAAATTTTTGGACATTTGAGCAAGGTTGCGGACCCCAGTGCAGCTATTCCTTTAGAAAAGGTTCATTTTTGCTGTTCTTCAAGCCAATAACGACTTTAGGGTCCGTTAGGTACACAAATTTGTGATAAAGTTGCATTTAAGGTCAACGGTGTCCGATAGTTGCTTCGGGAACGCGTAAAAGCAAGATGATCAAATGAGGTACTCTTATAATGGAAGATCCCGTCTTCTGAACAGCTCTACTCCCAAGGAAAAGGTGAACACTCCGATCAACAGCAGCCAACTGGAGACCTGAATAATCTCCACGTTGCCCTGAACGATTTCCCCGGGTTGATAGAAGGAGAATAAGGTTAGGAAACGCAGTCCTTCCAGTTTGTCGCTTATTTTACCGAGTAGATCCAGAGTGAAAAATCCGAAGGCGATGGCGCCGGAAATTCCGAGCGCTTTTTTCTCGTCATTACATACAGAGGACACGAGAAAGGTAAGGCCGCCTACCGCAAAAAACAATAAAAACGCCACGGTATTCAGCTGAGCGAAGCGACCACTGTTAAAGTCATATTCACTGCCAAGGAACCATGCTTTACCTAATAATCCGGCGAGGGTGGTTACACCCATAATTAAGAGTAATGCTGTAGTGAGAACAAGTGCCTGCGTGGTAGCGACTTTTCTCCGTGTAGTTGGGGCTATGAGCAGATAGGCCATGGAGCCGTGATCCACGAGTCGAGCCATAAGCTGCGTTGACATTTGCACACAAACTATGGATAGAATCAGAACTAGTATAAGTCCATAATATTCTCCGGAGATAAAAGCTTCAGCACTGGTAAATCCGCTATTTAATCCAAAGGCTTTACCCACACCCTCTGGCATCGCCTTAATAAGGTCATCAATTGCTTGTGTGCTCCCCGCAATCCCAGGATAAAGCCAGATCATAAACAGAATATAGAAGGCAGAACCAAAGGCGTAATTCAATATTCCTTTCAGGTTCACTCGCATCATTTCCTTATAGAGCGGAAGATTCATTGCACTGCCCCCTCGCGGTCATAATAGTCCATGAAGATGTCCTCCAGATTCTGCGTGAATACGTCGATGCTGCGGACATTGTATTTTCCAGTTTCCCGGATGAATCGGTCATAATTGCCCTGCACAGCTATGCGGACCCTATTTCCCTCGTGAGCTTCCACTTGTAGGCCGGAGGCGGCAAAATTCACTGCATCTTCACTATTCGCAAAAATGACCTCAAACAGCTTCCGTTGCATCGATTGCAGTTCATGAATATTTTTTACGGTGATAATCCGTCCGTCTTTGATAATTGCGGCGCGGTCACAGGTGCGTTCAATTTCTTGAAAGCTGTGTGAGGACATGAGAAAGGTAGTTCCGGCTGATTTTTCCTCCAGTACCAGATCAATAAATACCTTTTGCATGAGCGGGTCGAGACCCGAGGTAGGTTCATCCAGAATAATAACGTCAGGACTGTGCATAAAAGCAGCGACGATTCCGACCTTTTGCTTCATTCCCTTTGACATTTTTCGGATCGGAGTGGTGGCATCAAATTGCAAACGTTCAATCAGCTGCTCGCGTTTGGTAGTATTTTTGATTCCCTGCATGGCTGAGATAAATTTAAGGAAAGAAAGACCCGTCATCCCATCAAAAAAGTTGATTTCACCGGGTAAGTAGCCGATATGCTTCTGGACTGTCCCTTGTGCCTTCCATACATCAAGCCCATGGATACTCGCATGCCCTTGATCTGGTTTCATAAAACCCATGATATGCCGTATGGTCGTCGATTTACCCGCACCGTTAGGACCTAGAAATCCAAAAACCTCGCCTTTATTTACGGTAAATGTTACATCTTCGATTCCTTTGCCATTCGAAAATCGTTTAGTTAAGCCTTCTACTACCAGCATGCTGCCACCCCCGCCGCAAAATAATGAACTATTATGAATCAGATATTTCATATGTTATATTATTCCTAGTGGTTAATGAAGTCAATATAATTATGAAATAATTGAAATGGAATATTTCATTAAATTTGAATATGCATACTTAATAACGAAGTTAGGGTGGAAGCTATGAATGGATTTGAGAAGAGAGCAGCACAGATTAAACTCAAAATTATGAAAACTACCATGGAGATGCTCAAGAACTGGGAACCGAAACGTCTACGGATCGCTGATATTGCGAAAGAAGCAGGGGTCTCTCAGGTGACGATTTATAATTATTTTGGCAGTAAGGAAGCGCTGCTTAGTGAGTCTTTTAAGGACTTTGTTCAGAAGGAAATTCAGGAATTTGAAGATTACATTTATCAAGAGCATTCTCTAAAGGAGATTATTGGTTACATTCTAACCATGGAGAGGGAAACTTACAGCGGTTTATCTCCCGCAACTGTGAAGGAGCTTATGGTTGAGGATCAAGAAATGTTCCATTATATTGAGGAACGATATGCGAATGACATTTTGCCGGTGCTGGTGAAGATGGTCGAGGATGGGAAAGCGCGGGGAGAAATCTCAAATAAAGTATCCACCAAAGGGATACTTTCACTAATGGGGATGTATATGCGTAATGCGGGTGAACTTCTAGACGAAGCTAGCAAACAGGAAGATATGGATGCCTTCATCGAGGAAGCCATCCATATTTTCTTCTATGGCATTTGCGGGAAAGAGTAAGGGGAGCTTGAGCTGCGAGAGCATCACCCTTAATTGATCAGGTGAACAGCGGATTTCCAGTCATGCCGACCCAAAGAGCGGATTGTTCAAGCTGGGCAGCAAGCTGAAGCAATAAATCTTCACGGCCTTTGTTCGCCATGACTTGAACGCCTAGCGGAAGGCCATTTGCTGACTTATGGACGGGCACACTCATTGCAGGCTGGCCTGTCAGATTTGCGAGCTGTGTGAACGGTGTATAGGTTAGGCTTGACTCAAACATCTCGTAAATTAAGCGGCTCTGTTCTTCTTTTGGCAATTCGTTTACGTGCAGCAGCTTTGCTATCTCTGCAGGTTTATGCGTTAATTCACCAATTTTGGGAGCAGAGTTTGCATTCGTAGGTGTTATATATAAGTCGTAATGATTAAACAGTTCCGCCATTTGGGCGGCTGCAACGTCCCATTCATCCAGACTATGTACGAATTCGGCCGCTGAAACATTTTTTCCGGTCTCACCAAGGACCCACGTAATGATATCGACATCGTCAGCAGTTATGGAACGTCCCATATTTCTCTCCAGGGAGACGAACATCGCTGCTACCTCTCCGGCATTCATCGTATAGTAGTTCTCCATCAGTCTTGTGCCATTCACAGGACTTTCTATTTCTTCAACCGCATGTCCTTCAGCTTCGAGCCATTTCACGGTTTTGAGAACAGCATTTACGGCCTCTTCAGAGACAGGCGTACCTACTGGGGAAGCCGTCGTAAATCCAATTCGTAGTTTACGTTGCGTAGGCTTAAACAGATCATCCAGATATACGCCCGGGTATAACGGGGTCTGGAAGGCGGCTTCCGGCTGCACAACCTGCAGCAGATCTAACATAGCAGCGCTATCGCGAACGGACCGGGTTAAGGCAAAATCAATAGAAGCCCCTTGCCATTGACGGCCGACTCCGGGTCCTACTGGTGTGCGCCCGCGCGTGGGTTTAAGTCCGAATAGGCCTGTGAATGAGGCGGGAATACGGATGGACCCACCACCATCACTGGCTCCCGCTACTGGAACAATACCAGAAGCTACAGCCGCCGCGGCTCCGCCACTTGAACCTCCAGGAGAATATTCGAGATTCCAAGGATTACGAGCAGGGCCATGGAGGACATTCTCTGTAATGTTTTTTAAGCCGAACTCGGGTGTATTCGTATGTCCAAGTGGAATAAAGCCGGCTTTCCTAATCCGTGCAACATAATTTGAATCCCACCGTGCGACATTGTTCTTCATCAGCATAGCCCCACAAGTGATGGGCTCGCCAGCGATAGATTGGGAAATATCTTTTAATAGAAACGGAACGCCAGCAAACGGCCGAGTGTTATCCTGAACAGGCATCTCGTCGGCTTCTCTAAGAGCAGCTTCACGACGGGTGCGCACCACCGCATTTATGACTGGATTGACCTCATCTAACCGAGCAAAGGCGGCTTCGACCAGCTCACAAGGTGAAATTTCACGTGCTTTGACAAGTGAAGCAAGTCCTAGAGCGTCATAGGTAGAGTAAGAAAAGGACAAATTAGATACCCACTTTCAATTTAGGATGATTATTATATTATACATCCCATTAGTTATTTTTTGAAAATGGGTAATCTGACATCTATCAATTCTTTTTTACGTCATATTAGGCTATACTTAGTGTTAAATGATTTTATGGGGTGTACTGATGAACGAAGAGAAATATCAGAATGTGGATGGTTTAATGGAGGCTTTCCAACAATTCGCTAGAATGAACTGGCGTAAAACCACGATTTGGGGCTTGAAGCCAAGTGAGGTCCGGATGTTGGTTTCTTTAAAGCTTGGTAAAGAACGGGAAGGGAAGAAGGGACAGACGGTTTCGGAGATTAGCAAGTTTCTGAAAGTCACCTCTCCTACGGTTACCCAAATGCTCAATAGTCTGATTGCACAAGGATATGTGGTGCGTACTTCTGATGCACAGGATCGCCGAGTTAGTGAGATCACGCTTACGGAAAAAGGGGAGCATCTGGCTGAGATGGCTGTAACGAAATCCCGGAATACCTTTAAAGGTATGATCGATTACATGGGCAAAGAACAGACGGATACGTTAATGGAGCTGTTAAACGGAGTCTATGTTTACTTCGAAGAATTGAACGATCAACCAAACGAATCCTAGCCCTTCTTATAAAAAAAGAGATGCCGCACAGCCTAAGCTGTTTACGGACATCTCTAATGTAAGGTTATTTGTGATTAATGTGCAGCAGGCACAGATTTTTCGAGTTTTTTACTCCCGTTTTTATCCTCTGCGTGTGTCTCCATTTTTTTCTCTCCACTACGTAATGGAATCTCTTTAAGGAACAGAACGAGCAGTGCTGCGATAACTAACAGCGCCGTACCACTTAAGAACACAACTGTCAGGGAATCGCTTAGTGCGTTCCGCAGCATCTCAATCAATTGATTGAAGAGCGGCTGAATTTGCTCTGGCAGTGTTGCATGCAATTCTTTAAGCTTAGGCTGATCTAGCAGCATTTGAGGATTCATAAAGGCAGAAAGCTGTTTAGCGGATTCAGGATCAAGTTTGGATAAATCCGGACCTTTGCCAGAGGACACCGCTGCCTCTAATTTTTTCGTTAATGAGGAGTTCATAATGGTACCCATGATGGCAATACCTATGGTTCCACCTAAATTACGGAATAAAGTATTTGTAGCAGTAGCAACACCTAGCATTGAAGGCGCTACAGCATTTTGTACGGTTAGTGTAAATACAGGCATCGATAGTCCTAACCCAACCCCGAAGATAATCATGCTGACTACAGCCGTAGCAATGTTACTCATAAAGGCCATTAATATCATGGCTACAACCATGAATGGCATCCCCATTAGAGCATAACGTTTATATTTTCCTGTTTTGGAGATCCATCTTCCCACTAAAGTACTTAGTACAATCATAGTAAGTGACATTGGCATATTGATAAAACCAGATTTAGTTGGGGAGACGCCCTCTACCCCTTGCACGAAGAAAGGCAGGTAGATCATTGCGCCCATCATACCGGCATTCATCAGGAAGCCGACAATCATTGAGATGGATACGATGGAATTTTTAAATAAGGATAATGGCAATACTGGGCTTTTAGCTTTACGTTCAATCAGAATCAGGATAATCAGACCCAGAATGGAAGCCCCAAACAAGCCTAGAATCTCCGGAGAACCCCAGTCATATTTTGTTCCCGCCCATGAAAAGCCCAGCAGGAGCGCAACGATGGTCAGGGAAAGGAAAATGGAGCCTAAGTAGTCGATGGACTCAGATGTAGAACGCGTTGTTTTAGGGAACATTTTCAAAATCATAAAGAAGGCCACGATCCCGAAAGGTAAGAAGATCCAGAAGATCCATTTCCAAGCCATGTGATCTACCATGAATCCGCCAAGGGTAGGACCAATTACGCTGGAGAAACCAAATATCGCCATCATAATTCCAGTCCACTTGGCTCTCTCTCTTGGAGCGAACAAATCACCTACAGCGGTTACGGTAGCCGACATTAGAATCCCGCCGCCTAGACCTTGTATCCCGCGATAAGTGATCATTTGAAAAATGTTGGTCGACAATCCGGATAGGAAAGCACCTATAATAAAAATGACAATCCCTGATAACAGGAAGGGCTTTCTTCCGTAAATATCGGATAACTTACCGACAAGTACGGTAGCAATGGTTGAGGTGAGCATATAGATGGTAATTACCCAGGTATAATGTTCAATACCTCCAAGCATCGCAATAATTCGGGGCATTGCTGTGCCCACAATCGTCTGGTTGATTGCTGCGAAAAACATAGCCGCCATTAAAGCAATCATAATTGTAACTTTCTTTTTCTGAGTGAGATGCTCCAGAGCAGTTCCTCTCCTTTAACTTCTATATATTGTAGTTTGGGAATTCATGTCGTAATAATTAGGTAGCCAAACTATCATTTATGTATAATACACAAATTCATCAATTAGCACAACAGGTTAATTATTAAATTTTAATTTAAAGAGAATTTGAATTTGACTTGATTTTTTGGGAATAGGTAAGTAATCTAATTAGATTGAGGTATATTGGAGGTGCCCTATGGATACCCATGACAATCAAGAGCAGAAGCTGATCATAGCCCTTGAAAATATAAAGCGTCTGACTGCTCGCCCCTACTCGATTGATGTAGTATCGTATAGAGAGTTTGTTATGATGTACGTCATTCACACTGTTATGAAGCAAAAGAAAGCGGCTGAAGGTGACAAACAGCACCGGGGAGTTATGATTTCTAAATTAAGTGACCTGCTCCAGATAAGTAGACCTACTGCTACGCAAATGGCAAATACTTTGGAGGAAAAAGGTTACGTAGTGCGTACAACATCCGATACAGATCGTCGGGTCGTATATATCTGTCTGAGTGAGCTTGGAGAGCAGATTTATAGCAGGCAGATGGCATCCTATTCCGGCATTTTGAGTGAAATCACGCAAAAGGTCGGTAAGGAAGAGATCGACCAGCTGATCTTTTTGTGCGATCGTTTTCAAGAAGCGGTGCATGAGGTCAGAAGCCGTCATTTTTTTCCACAGTCGGATGAGGAGCCATTAGTTATAGATTCAGTATAGAAAGCCCAACATCAAAAGATATTCCTGCAGACCTGCGGGAACATCTTTTTTTGCATCTTAGAGCAAGGAGTGATTATCATCAGAATATTAGCAATTAGTGACATTCACGGAAGTTATGTAGAATTCAATGCCCTATTATCAAAAGTGAATTATCGCCCGGCGGAGGATAAGCTTATTTTAATGGGAGATTATGTGGATAGAGGTCTGGACAGTAAAGGAATTGTGGAGCAAGTGATGACTCTGCAGCAAGAATGTGGAGCGATAGTTCTCAAAGGAAATCACGATAAAATGGCTTGCGATGCGCTCACCAGCGAAGATGATAAATTGGATACCCATTGGCTAACTAACGGCGGATTTCATACACTGATGAGTTATTGCGAGGCGGGCTACGAAGGTTTGCAGAAGGATTTTGGCTGGAAGGATTATATGCAGCTAAAAGAAAAAATTAGGCGGGACTATAGACATCATATAGACTTTCTGAGCACATTGCCGCTTTATCATGAGACGGAAGAACATATTTTTGTTCATGCAGGCATTAATCCATTAATAGAGGATTGGAAACAGCAGGACCCTTATGATTTTATCTGGATTAGAGACCCCTTTTATAAGAATCCGGTAGTTAGCACTAACAAAACGGTTGTTTTCGGTCATACTTCGACGATGGATCTGCATGATTCAGAAGAAATCTGGTTTAGTCCACTGGGAGATAAAATTGGGATAGATGGCGGCTGTGCATATGGCCAACGACTAAATTGCTTGGAGATTTCCGCAGGGAAATACATAACGCATTTTGTTCGGAATGGTGAGACGCTTTGAGCGTTCTCCCATTTTTTTTAGAATAGTAATGAATTAAACGTTAACTATGTATAAAATAAAGATAGGAGGGGTGCAAATAGGTGAATGCGAACAACAAATATCATATCCTCATGCAAGGGGCCATCAGCAAGAATGTGAGCGAAACCTGTAAGGAGTTTGGCATTTCCCGGACGATCTATTATAAGTGGTCTAAAGCTTATCAACAACATGGAATGGATGGACTTGGGGAGAAGAAAAGAAAGCCGGTAATGCCTAATAAAGTAGATAAGAGAACGGAAAGATTGATCTTGGAGTACGTCGCCAGATTTCCTGAGGATGGGCCTAAACGCATCTTTTATGAACTGCAAGATGAAGGTATGCAAATAGGGGAATCCGGTATTTATAATGTACTACGTCGAAACGGACTAAATAAACGAATAGAACGTGAAGCTTACGCCAATCAAATCAAAGCAAAGAAGAGGAATGGCGCACAACCCACTCACACTAAAGGATTTAAAGAGAAACGGAAAATACTAGATTATAAGATGAAGAATCCGATAAATGCTCATCCCGGGTATATGTGTCAGCAGAGTATTAGCTATTTGGGAGTTTTCCCGAGGGTCGGAAAGGTATATCAATATGTAATTTATGATGCCTACTCCAGACTAGGTCTAGTTAAGCTATACAATCGGAAATCTACCATTCATTTTATAGATTTTATGCATCTGAAAGTTCTCCCATTGATGAAGACATTAGATTTTCATATCGATAATCTGGTTACGAACAAAAGCCGTGAATTCATTACGAACTGGGACAGAGGAAAACATAAATATAGTGAATTTTTACATAAGAACAATATTAATCAAGTAGCTATAACGGTAGACCAAACAGAGATATTTCAGCCCTTGCAGCAATTTGCGGCGGTGTTGACCAAAGAATTCTACCAGCAGGCTTGGGTAGATGATACGATAGATTCTTTTGAAATTTTAGAAAAGCGCTTACATGAATACTTGAGAACCTACAACTTCAACAGGCAAATTACAGACGGACCTAATCAAGGTAAAATACCATCGGATGTCGCACTTGCCTATACGGGACAACGAGAAACTTTGCCATTATGGTTATTTACAAGGAGATAACGGATGATGACAAACACGAAGAATAAAGACCGAATTGGAATCATCGGTGCAGGGATTTCTGGGGTTACGGCTGCTTATGAATTAGCGAAAAAAGGATATACCAACATTACCCTCATGGAGAAGTCGGATAGAGTAGGAGGAAAGTGTCATTCTATTGAGTACAAAGGAAAAAGTTATGAAATGGGGACGCTAATCGGCCTGCCTACCTATAAACATACGATGGATTTTATGAGAGATTTTGATCTTATGGATAGGGGACCATTGTTAGAACGTGGATTTTTTGATAATAATGGGAGAAAAACTTCACAAATTCCCATGGAGCAGATAGAGGCGTTTACACAAGAATTCAAACGATTGCCGGATATTCTAAAACGCTATGAGTCTCTCCAAGAACCGGGTTTTCTCCACTTACCGCCAGATTTATGTCAGCCATTTTCGCAGTGGTGTGTAGAGAATAAGCTGTCTGTCCTTGAGCAGGTCTACATGCATTATTTTAATACTTTTGGATTCGGTGGCATCCATAATGTTCCCGCTGCATATGTGCTGAAATTTCTAAGCTATGATAATCTGTTGTCGTTTATTGAAATTACTCATATGATAACCTGGCCTAAGGGTGTTACTGAGCTGATTAGACGAATGGCCGACCAAGTAAACGATCTACGCCTGACTTGTGAAGTGCTTTTTATGGAGCAAGAACAAGATGGGCAGGTTCGAGTAGAGACGAGTCAGGACATCTTTTATTTTGACAAGGTCATTTATACAGCAGCTTTAGAGCAAATGGGCGATACAGTTAGCCTGTCAAGTGAGGACAAAACTTTATTAGCGAATATAACCTATGAATGGTTTAGGGTATATGCGTATAGAGTGAAGGGGTTGCCGGAGCTTTCTGGCTATATCCCCCGGAATATGTACCCTGAACGTAAAGGGCATATGATGGCATGGTACTATCGGTGGGCAGATATGGGAACTACGGATCTAGTTACGGTTTATGTAGCAGAGAATGAAGCTATGACTGATCTGGAAATGCGAGAGACGGTAGAAAATAAACTTCGCGAGCTGGGCGGAGAGAGCATTCGACTATATATGATGAAGCGTTGGAGGCATTTCCCACATGTGGATTCTAATGCGCTACATGAGGGATTTTATGAACGGGTTGATCAGATGCAGGGGAAAAACAATATCTATTTAGCTGGAGAAATCATGAACTTCCCTACACTTGAGAATTGTATTATATACGCGAAACACTTGGTTGAACGATTCTTTTGAATAACATTAAAGAGGAACCTTGTCCACAAAGAAATTTGTCGACAAGGTTTTTTTACATTCAAGTTAGGTTTGCAGTATATAGTTCTAAAGACATGTATTCTGATAGATTTCTCAGAAGAAAGGTAGAAAGTTTGGCGAATTCTAGTGCTGGGGTTGTGTAAACTCAACTTGAAATGAAACTAAAAAAACACTGATAAATCAACGTTTTAAGCGATTTGATCGTTTAAAGAGGGATGGGCTATATTGGACCTGAGACACAGATTACATACACCAACCTACAAGGAGGAGTAAAACATGTTTTTATTCGAATCGATTCCCTGGTACTCTGCGCTAATGTGGTTAGTAGTACTAGCAGGATTAATGTTTGTAAATGAAATCGCACGGAAGAGCAAGTGGTTCTCAATCATTCTGTTTATAGTTGTCCCTATTGTTCTTACCATAGCGGTTTGGCCAAATACGGCAGGAGAAGGTTCCAGTACTGGAACATGGTTTCACTGGGTAAAAGTATATTCTGCTTTGGCAGGATGTATAGGGTTTATGGCTATCCGTTATGTTAAAGGATGGGACAAAAATAAATATATATTAATGTTCCCGGCTATTATCCTTGCAGTTAACATTCTTGAAGCAGTTATTCGTGATTTCCAAGTGTACAGCTTGCAAGGTATGGTGGATGGCGTAATGATGGTAGGTGGTCCTTGGAACATTATGAACGGGATCGCAGGTATTCTGAACATTATTACGATTTCTGGTTGGATGGGTATTGTGATCAGTAAAGATAAGAGTAAAGATATGTTGTGGCCTGACCAGCTTTGGTTCTGGATCATTGCTTATGACATTTGGAACTTTGCCTATGTATATAATGCAGTTTCTGACCATTCCTTCTATGCAGGTGCAGCATTGTTGATCTCTTGTACCATCCCGGCGTTCTTCTTTAAAAAAGGGGCATGGCTGCAGCATCGTGCACAGACTTTGGCGATTTGGATGATGTTTACGATGTCGTTCCCGGCGTTTGTTGGCGAGTCAAAGTTCTCTGTACAATCCTCTCATAGTGAAACCGCTCTGTGGATAGTAAGTGCATTATCTTTAGCTGCTAATATTGCAGTGTTTGGTTATCATTTCTATAAAATCATCAAGCATAAACGCAATCCGCTTAAAGAGGAAGTTTATACGGATTTAGCTGCTTATAAAGCTATTGCAGAGGGTACGAATTAATAGAGACATTATAGTAATAGTGATAGAAGTTCCTCCTGCTTAAAGGGGGAACTTCTTTTTGTGAATAATTAAAGTTCTAATTATCAGAGCCCCATATCCGCCCGTTGCTGCGCACGAAATGTTTTCCTTTTTATACAAAGCAAAAGACAAGTCAGTAATAAGACACATAATAAAGTTGCCGTATACGTGAAATTACTGTTCCAAAACACTATCTGAATATTCATTAATGAGTGAACGCCGATCACGAAAAATAAATTTCGGGTTAAGATATAGAGTAGAGCGAATATAATTCCTAGAATTAGAAGCATGATAAAATCATAAACAAACTCCATTCCAACTAATCCTGAGTAAATCCGGTTTGGGATATGTATGGCGGCAAAGATCGATTGTGAAATCAGCATTGCAGAGATCATCCGTGTAGTTTTGTTGTTGATTTTTTTTAAGTATAGATAGATTTGAACGAGCAGGAAGCCGCGAAATAAGATTTCTTCCAATAAAGCATTTCCCAAGACTTGACCTAGAATTTCACCGAAAACTAAATTTGAATGGCTGAAGATAGCATTGTTAAGTGTTAGCTCTGAGTGATTCAGGTGTACCATACACAAATCTACTATATTTATAGCGAGCCAAAACAGAAAGGTACCCAGCAGTCCGGCTCTTAATTTTTCTATTTTTAACCCAAAATCCCGGGGCGAAACTTTAGCTATCAGAATCAAAAAAATAATTACTTCTAAGAGAAGCCCAACTAGATTGGCGGCTAACGTTTCATTGATCCAGTGGTTTGTGTTTTTGGCAATAAAACTTAAATATCCATGCTCAAAAAGGATGAGATTAACCGCAAGAGTAAAGATAATATGAATAAAAATGAGGCTCGCTATAAAAAGGTAGTGTGTAGGCTTTGCTTCAAAAATCGATGATAGATTGAACTCCTTGGAGTGAAGCATCGACGGCAGTCCTCCTGATACAAAATATTCCAAATTAACCTTAGATTTCACTATATCCTTTTTGAGTCCAAGTTTACTGTTACAAAAATCATGTGTTATTCTTCACATTCGCCCATCCCCAGATTGACAGAAGCAAGGGCACTGGCTATACTTGAAATGTTAAAATGCAAATCGGACAAATCGTTGATGAAAATGAAGTACACCGGAGGATGGCTTGATCAGAGAAAAGGTTCCTTTACGAAACGTTTCGTAATGGCTGTGAGAACCTTGAAGACAGGCCGGTGGAAAGCTAATTTCGGAGTGTGAGATCAATGCTCACCGGGGGCGCCCGTTATCAGCCGCGACAAGGCGATCGTCTGCAATTGTCCCATTAGTGGGGTCAAGGCGATAACCAGGGTGGTACCGCGATATTAATCGTCCCTGAATTATTCAGGGGCGTTTTTTTGTTTTTATTTTTTAGGTATTTTGTAATTTCCGGTGTAAATGCCGAAGTAAAAAGATGAGACGGGAGCTGTAAATGATGAAAGCAAGTGAAATTCGTTCCAAATGGCTTAAGTTTTTTGAAAGTAAAGGTCACAAGATTGAACCAAGTGCGTCCCTCGTTCCTCACAACGATCCTTCGCTTCTGTGGATCAATGCGGGTATGGCACCTTTGAAAGTGTACTTCGATGGCCGGGAGGTTCCAGAAAATCCGCGCCTGACTAACTCACAAAAATGTATTCGTACCAATGATATCGAGAATGTGGGTAAGACACGCCGTCACCATACATTTTTCGAGATGCTGGGTAACTTCTCCATCGGCGATTATTTCAAAGAAGAAGCTATCACATGGGCTTGGGAGTTCCTAACCGGCAAAGAGTGGATCGGCTTTGACCCGGAACGTATTTCCGTAACGGTGTACGCAGAGGATGAAGAGGCATTTAAGCTGTGGAATGAAAAGGTTGGCCTGCCTGCTGAACGCATCATTAAGCTGGGCGACGATAATTTCTGGGATATTGGCGAAGGCCCATGCGGTCCTTGCTCGGAAATCTTTTATGACCGTGGTGAAGCTTACGGCAGTGATATGAGCGATCCGGAAATGTATCCAGGTGGAGAAAATGAACGCTGGTTAGAAGTATGGAACCTGGTGTTCTCACAATTCAACCATAACAAGGATGGCAGCTATACGCCGCTTCCGAATAAAAACATTGATACAGGGGCTGGCTTGGAGCGTTTTGCATCCATTCTACAGGATGTAGATTCCAACTTCGACACTGATTTGTTCCAACCTATTATTCAAAAGACAGCACAGCTCGCGGGTGTAACTTATAAAGATAACGTTGAGCAGGATATCGCGCTTAAAGTAATCGCTGACCATGTGCGTACCGTTACTTTTGCAGTAGGGGATGGAGTACTTCCTTCTAATGAAGGACGCGGTTATATTATCCGCCGTTTGCTTCGCCGTGCTGTTCGGTACGGAAAGACCTTGGGTCTGGATCGTCCATTCCTGTATGAGCTGACTGAAACCGTTGGCGAAATTATGGGTGTCTACTATCCATCCGTTGTGGACAACCGCGAATATATCGCAAAGATTATTCGTACTGAAGAAGAACGTTTCCACGAAACATTGTCTGACGGATTGGCTATTTTGGGTGAGATCAGTGCTAAAGCAAAAGCAGAGGGTCTCAGCAATATTGCTGGAGCCGATGCATTTAAGTTATATGATACTTATGGGTTCCCATTTGACCTGACCGAAGATTTCGCAGCAGAGCAAGGATTAACTGTAGACCGTGAAGGTTTTGATGCGGCTATGCAGGAGCAACGTGACCGTGCGAGGGCTGCACGTCATGATGGCGGCAGCATGAAGATCCAGGGAGGCGCACTAGCAGACCTGACGATTAAAAGTGAATTTGTTGGATATAATGACTCGGTAACAGAGTCGAAAATCCTGGCTATTGTTGTGGGTGATGAATTGGTAGATGTCGCCGGTGAAGGCGCAGAATGCCAAGTTATTCTTGATACAACACCGTTCTATGCTGAGAGCGGCGGACAAGTAAGTGACACGGGTGTGCTTACTGGGGGTTCAGTTACAGCTAAGGTAAAAGGACTCTTTAAAGCTCCACACGGCCAACACGTACATTTGGTAACTGTGGAAGCGGGAGAATTGAAAGTGGGCGAATCCGTTCGCGCGGAAGTGGATCGTGCGGAGCGTGAAGATATCGTGAAGAACCACACAGCTACCCATTTATTGCACAAAGCGCTTAAAGAAGTTCTTGGCGGGCATGTTAATCAAGCGGGATCTTTAGTGGAAGGTGCTCGTTTGCGGTTTGACTTCTCCCATTTTGGAGCGATTACTCCAGAAGAATTGAGCGATATCGAACATCGCGTAAATGCACAAATCTGGCGCGGTCTAGATGTAGTGATTGAGAACAAGCCGATTGATGAAGCTAAAGCAATGGGAGCAATGGCACTCTTTGGTGAAAAATACGGTAATATCGTCCGTGTCGTTCAAGTGGGCGATTACAGCCTTGAGCTTTGCGGTGGTTGTCATGTATCCAACACGTCGCAAATCGGAATTTTCAAGCTGCTTAGCGAAAGTGGCATTGGTTCCGGAGTGCGCCGCATCGAGGCGGTTACCGGACGTTACGCTTACCAGTTCACTGAAAGTCAGCTAGATTTGCTCAAACAATCAGCAGGCCTTCTTAAGTCTTCTCTGAATGACGTTCCGAAACGGATCGAAGCGCTGCATAACCAGGTGCGTGAGCTTTCGCGTGAGAATGAGTCCTTGCAATCCAAGCTGAGTGCTACTTTTGCTGCTGAACTTACAAGCAGTGTGAAGACAGTTGGCGCAGGTACGCAGCTCCTGGCTGTTGCTGTTCAAGCAGGCAATATGGATGCTTTGCGTTCCACAGCGGATGAATTGAAATCCAAGCTTCCGGATGCAGTGCTTGTATTAGGTGCAGCGATGGATGATAAGGTAAACTTTGTAGTATCTGTACCGCAAGACCTGGTGAAGAAAGGTTTCCACGCTGGTAAACTCGTTAAAGAAATTGCAGCAGTTTGCGGCGGTGGTGGCGGCGGGCGTCCAGATATGGCGCAAGCCGGCGGTAAAGATGCTTCTAAGCTAAACGAAGCATTGGCAAAGGCTGAAGAATTGGTAGCTTCCTTAGCCTAAGTTAAAATTACGAAACCATTTCTCTAACTAAACGTATTACGAGAAAACATAGCGGTACTGAGAGTTTGATATCAGTACCGCTACTCTTTATTAGCAGGATGTTAGATATTCATGAATAATTGTGCTTGACAATAGCTTAAAAGCCAAAAATATCATAATTTTTGTAGAGAAAATGCCAAAAAAAGCGTTAATAACGGGCAGGATTTCCTCGTTGGGGCATGAATATGTTATGATAAAGGAAGCAAGCGAGCTGCACAGTAGCAACTTTGCGAAGCCGTCCCAAAAGGCGATTTTGCAGAAGGAAGGTGTCACAAATGGACTCCATGGACAAAACGGTCAAATTCAATGTGAAGGGCGACGAAAAGGAAGCTTCTCCCCAGGAAATATTGCTAGCAGTATACGATGCACTGGTGGAGAAAGAGTATCATCCGATCAATCAGATCGTAGGGTATCTTCTTTCCGGAGATCCGGCTTACATTCCGCGCCATAACAATGCGAGAAGTTTGGTCCGGAGAAAAGAACGTGATGAGCTGATTGAAGAGCTGGTTAGATTCTATCTCGTCAATCACAGGGTGGACAATCCGAAATGAAGAAGAAGTTAGGTTTAGATTACGGCGACCGTAGAATCGGTGTAGCCACAAGTGATGTTTTTGGCTGGACGGCACAAGCTCTTGAAACGATTGAGCGCCGAGGTACGGGTAATGAGTTCGAACGCATTCGTGAACTTGTTGCAGAGCACGAAATTGGAGAGATTGTAGTTGGTCTACCGAAGAATATGAACGGCTCAGTAGGACCCCGGGGCGAAATCTGTATAGAGTTCGCTGATAAGCTACGGGAAGAGTTAGAAATGCCCGTACACCTTTGGGATGAGCGTCTGACGACGGTATCCGCAGAGCGGGTGCTGATTGAAGGGGACGTCAGCCGGAAGAAACGCAAGGGGATTGTGGATAAAATGGCTGCAGCCCTGATTTTGCAAAATTTTTTGGATGCTAACAGTAAAAGGTGAGGGGTGCGAGGATATGACAAACGAACAGATTGGCCAAGAGGAAGAACCGGAAATTATCTATATTCCCGATGAGGAAGGTAATGAAGAGGAATTCGAGGTCATTATGAAGTTTGAGGTTGATGGCTCGGACGCTAAGTATATGATGGTGGTTCCGCTAGACTCCGAGGACGAGGAAACCGATGAGGTATACGCGTTCCGTTATGTGGAAGAAGGCGACGATCTTCAATTGTTCATGATCGATAATGACGAGGAGTGGGCGATTGTCGAAGAGACTTTCAACACACTGGTCGACGAGTTGGACGGAGGATCGGAGAATGACTGAGATATCCGCTGATCAAGCGGTATGGACTTCACGGCTTAAAGAAGCATACGGAGAAACTGTAGAACTGGAAGATGAGCAAGGCAAATCTTCCATTTACGATATTATCGCCGAATTTGAAGTCGGTGATCGCGGATATGCAGTGCTGAAAGGCTCTGGCAAAGACGTGGAGTATGAAATCCTGCGTATCGTTGTCTCTTCTGACGGACTTCCGGAATTGGAGAGCATTATGGACGATGAAGAGTGGGAAGACATCTCTGAGCTATACGATGAGATGACTTTTCCAGCAGATGGCGCTGAATAAAACTTAAACATGTACGTTACATTTATGATGGGCACGGAAGAGGGCGGAGAATTCCGCGCTCTTTTTGCTTGAAATGCGAGCAATATTCTATATACATCAATCTAAGGAAATATATATTGAATTTTAGGCAATACACTTTTATACTTTATAGTCGGAAAGTGAGGAACCAGACTTGAAATCCGCAATCCGTACTGTGTTAATCATTATTCTTTTGCTGGTAGCAGCAGGAGGTGGGGGCGCATGGTACATTTGGAACGGGATGCAGCCGGTAGAGCCTGCAGGTCCTGCTGTAACATTTACGATAGAGAAGGGCATGGGAAGTGCGGAGATTGCTGATCTGCTTGAGCAGAATGGCATTATCCGTAAGAGTCTTTTTTTTAAGGGATATTTGAAATGGACTAAAGAAGGCTCTAGCTTCAAAGCAGGTACTTATATCGCTAAGCCCGGTGATAGCTATGATGAACTCATTGCAAGATTAAATGCAGGTGATGTAGTTAAGGAAGAAACTGTGGTCTTTACTATCCCCGAAGGATATACTGCTGAGCAGATCGCTAAGAAGCTCGCTGAAGCCTGGAATCAGGATGCGGCTACTTTTCTTGAAATTATGGATACTGGTGCAGGTTTGAAGGGGATTGATATTCTGGGTATCCCGCAGGATAAGAATCTACGCCACCGTCTTGAAGGATATTTATTCCCCGAAACCTATGAGCTGGCCAAAGATAGCACGCCCCGGGAAGTTGTAGAAGCGCTTTTGGATCAGTTCCAGAAGAAGCTCGATACGATTCCTAACTGGCAGCAAAAGCTAGAAACGCGTGGATTGTCTCTGCATGAACTGTTGACCGTAGCTTCGCTGGTAGAGCGGGAAGTTGTGGTGGATAGTGAACGTCCGCTTGTGGCTGGTGTTATTTATAACCGCCTAAAGAAAGAGCAGAAGCTGGAGATCGACGCTACCGTTCAATATTTACTCAATAAGCAGAAGGAAAGACTTTTGTATAAAGATTTGGAAGTTGATAGTCCATATAATACGTATAAGAATATTGGACTTCCTCCGGGACCTATTAGTAATCCGGGGCTGGAGTCCATTCAAGCGGCACTCGAACCAGAAGCTTCTGAATATTACTTCTATGTGACCAAAAAAGATGGTACACAGGGCCATTTATTTGCTAAGACCTACAAGGAACATTTAGCCAATATCGAAAAAAGTAAGCAAGAATCGAAATAAACTATTAAAATGAAGAGTGGTGCGGTTGAAATAACTGTACAAGTAGGAGGTACAACATGACTAACAAACCGGAATTGCTGGTGACGGCAGCGTCCTTGGAGGAAGCTGCTGCTCTGCTGGATGCCGGAGCAGATGCGTTGCTCATTGGGGATGACCGTTTCGGGATGCGGCTTGCTGGACATTTCTCTCTGGAGGATACAGCGACTGTCGTAGAAATGGCACATTCGCGAGGCTGCAAAGTGTATGCAAGCTTGGGTGGGCTGATGTCCAACCGTCTGCTGGATGAGCTTCCTGCCTATGTGAAGGCTTTAGGTGAGCTTGGCATTGATGGTGTTGAATTCGGGGATCCAGCAGTGTTAACCACTGTGAAGAAAGAAGCGCCAGCAATGAAGCTGCACTGGAATGCGGAAATGACTTCCACCAACTATGCGACCGCGAATTATTGGGGACGCAAGGGGGCTTCTCGCGTTGTGCTGGCCCGTGAGCTGAATATGGATGAAATGACGGAAATGGTTCCGCTTTTGGAGATTGAGGCACAGGTGCAGGTTCATGGAATGACCAATATATACCATTCCAAGCGGAAGCTTGTTGAAAGCTATATGTCACATCAAGGCCGTCCTAGTGATGGAGGAAGTCTCGGGAAGGAACGCGGACTATTTCTGATTGAAGAAGAACGAGATGACCAGAAATTCCCGATTTATGAAGACGAGAACGGCACTCACATTATGAGCTCGGATGATATTTGTATTTTGGAGGATCTGCATATTCTGATGGCTGCAGGTATACACAGCCTTAAGATTGAGGGACTCTTGAAATCGATAGCGTATAATGTAACGGTTGTGAAGACTTATCGTAAAGCTATAGATCTTTATGCGGCTGATCCGGAAGGTTATGCCTTCAATGAGGAATGGATGGATGTAATCAGAACGGTGCAGGACCCTGAACGGGAGTTAAGCTTCGGATTTTTCTATAAAGAGCAAGTATATTAAGTTTGATAAAAATAAAGAGGTTATAGGTCCCCACGAAGATTAGGTACAGCATTTATAGCATGTGACTTAGCTTTGTGGGCGATGGAGGGGAGAACAGGAATGGGAACCATGACAAAGCCGCAATATAAGGGCAAACGTTACCGTCTGGACAAACCGGAGCTCCTCGCTCCGGCTGGTAATTTGGAAAAATTGAAGTTCGCAGTACACTATGGTGCGGATGCTGTTTATATCGGAGGACAACAATACGGCTTGCGTTCCGGCGCAGATAATTTCAGCTTCGAGGAAATGCGCGAAGGTGTTGAATTCGCCAAGAAATATGGCGCTAAGGTATTTGTTGCAACAAACATTTATGCTCACAATGAAGATGTCGCGGGAATTGAAGAATACCTGCGTAACTTATATGAAGCTGGCATTGCTGCTATTATCGTAGCTGATCCAATCATTGTAGATACAGCACGCCGGTTAGTGCCTGGTCTTGAAGTGCATTTGAGTACACAGCAGTCTACGTTGAACTGGCAAGCGGTGTCCTTCTGGAAGGAAGAGGGGCTTCCGCGTGTTGTTTTGGGCCGTGAGACAAGCCTGGAAGAGATCGCTGAGATTAAAAAACATGTCGACATTGAAATCGAAAGCTTCATCCATGGTGCAATGTGTTCCTCGTATTCGGGTCGTTGTGTATTGTCCAACCATTTCACCGACCGTGATTCCAATCGCGGGGGCTGTTGCCAGTCTTGCCGCTGGAAATATGATTTGTTTGAGGATGCACGTCCGGAAGGGACTTGGGTGTCTGAGGAAGAGCAGGCTGAAGCGAAATCTCCAGCTCCTTTGCTTCCCGGGGTAACTCAGATTCCACTGCATCAGCAAGGAGATAATCCCTTCTCCATGGGCTCTAAGGATTTGTGTATGCTGGAAAGTATACCTGAACTGATTGAAGTGGGCATCGACAGCTTCAAGATCGAAGGACGAATGAAGTCAATCCACTATGTGGCTACTGTCGTTAATGCATATCGTAAAGCCATTGATGCTTATATGGCAGATCCGGAAGGGTATGAATTGAAGCAGGAATGGCTGGATGAGCTTAATAAAGCCGCTAACCGTCCGCTAAACACAGGATTCTTCTATGATACTCCGGATCATGAAGATCATATCTATGAGCCTGAAGAAAAAGCAGCTCCGTATGATTTTGCTGGACTTGTAATTGAGTACGATGCTGAAAGTGGTACGGCACTAGTTCAACAGCGCAATCACTTTAAGCCAGGTCAGGAAGTAGAATTCTTTGGACCTAACGATACGTTCTTCAAGCAAACGGTTGGCGAAATATGGGATGAGAAAGGCAATTCGCTTGATGCTGCCCGTCATCCACTGCAACCTATTCGTATGAAGGTAGATCAACCGGTTGCATACTTTGATATGATGCGTAAGAAGAAGTTTTAATAAAAAACAGGGAAGCCTTTGGTCATCCAAGAGCCTCCCTGTTTTTCTTTTTGACAAAGCAAACAATAAGTTATATATATTAGGGATTAACAAATATCTCCAAGAGAGGAGGTGCAGCAAGCTATTTATTATGTTTAAACATACATAGGTTAAAAGTTGTAAAAAAAGTCTCGTAAAGCTAAGGAAAAAGACCTAATACGCCGATATATATATTGGTTAACGCTTTCATGCGTATTCTAATATTAGCGGGTAGGTGATCAAGATGGGGGATCCTGATCAAGATAGTATTAGTGAAAAGCATAATGAGAGAAGGTTTAGCATGAATAAAAAGAATAAGAAATCGGCGATCACAGGAAACAAGGAAACAAGCAAGATTGAAGGGGCAGTTAAGACACCTAAGTTTAATTTGAAGAATGGGATAGATTTGCGGGGACAGATCAAAAGAGTTAATCCTATGGAATCTGTTGGCGTGAAGATATTCCTGATATTTTTGTGTGCAATTGTAATTGTGGTAATGGCACTTGGACTGCTATCTTATTCAAAAGCCAAGAAGACAATTAAGAACAACGTATCGGAAGCCTACCGTCAGACTATTATTCAGACCTCAGAAAAGTTAGATATTACTTTGAAACAGTACGAGAACTTGGCTTTACAGCTTTATTTTGATGCGCAGATGCAAGAAGATTTGAAGTCTTTAGTGACTGCACAATCTTCCTATGAGAAATTTGAAGCTACAAGCGCAGTAAGTAAAAAGTTATCCAGTCAGATTACAACGGATTCTAATATTCTTAGTGTTTCTTTGATCCCGGAGTCGCCTGATCAAGATATTGTTACAAGTGGCAGTGGCGGCATTAAGTTAGATAACATAAGAGAACAAGAATGGTATAAGAAGATTGTCGACAACACTGCATCTTATGAATCCTACTATTCTAAAGGTGATGGTGATGCAGCCAAGAACATATGGTTCTCGACAGCTGTTCAAGGTGATGGAGACAAAAATATTGCTATGGCAAGATCTCTCAAAACCCTGGGCTCAGGTACAGGATACATAGTCATCCTTGTGTTGAAGAATACATTGCTGGAGGAATCATTCGCAAGTGTACAGCTGGGAGATGGCTCTCGAATTCAACTTGTCACTCCTGATGGAACCGTAGTAGCTTCTTCGGATTCAAAAGACGATGGTAAACCTTCAGAGTTCGCTTTTATTCAGGCAAGTAAAAAGGATAACAAAAGCTTGGATGAGAAGGATACAAACGGGAAAGAAATCCTTGCTGTCTTTAATCCAATGATCCGGGCGGATTGGAAGTTGGCAGGAGTAGTCCCAACAGATGAGCTAGTAAAAGAAGCACGTCCGATTCTGTTGACTACTTTTATTGCGGCTGCTGGTGCGGCTCTGCTAGCCATAGTAATCGGGATCTGGATGGTGCGTATGATTGCTCGCCCTCTAGCACGCTTGAAGGATCTTATGGTACAAGGTGCAGGTGGTGATCTAAGTGTACGTACAGAATATGTTTCTAAAGATGAAATTGGCCAGCTATCAGCTTCCTTTAACGTGATGATGGAGCGTATTACTGAGCTTGTATCGCAAACAACAGAAACCGCTCGGGATGTGCTGGAGACCGCTGGTGAGCTTGGTGAAGCCTCACGGAAGACAGCTATTTCTGCGAAGGAAATCGCAGCCGCCACGGAAGAAATTGCCGGTGGGGCAGGCAGTCTGGCGCTTGAAGCTGAACGAGGTAATGAGCTAACAGATGTGATTGCTACGCAAATGCAGACTGTAATATATGCCAACACTGAGATGGATGAAGCAGCACGTGGGGTTGGTGAAGCTAGTGCTCAAGGCGCTAAGCAATTAACTGACCTGCTGGATCAGACTAGCCGCACTGGAGAAAAAACAAGTGCACTTGTCGAACGTGTCAACCACCTGAAGGAGACAGTATTCTCCGTAATTAAGGTGTTGGATGTGATGAAGAGTATCACGCAACAGACGAATATCTTATCATTAAATGCGACAATAGAAGCCGCTCGTGCAGGAGAAGCTGGTAAGGGCTTCATGGTAGTTGCGGGTGAAGTGCGGCAGCTTGCTGACCAATCGAAACAATCTATTGCCCTTGTTGCTGGAATTACGGATAAGATCATGGCGGAAATGAACGAAACGGAAGCTGTATTATCCGAAGTAGCACCACTGTTTAAAGAACAAGTAAGCTCCGTGAAGAGTACAAGTGATATCTTCCTGTCCGTAAAAGGACAGATGGATGAATTCATAACAAGCCTGGAATCGGTGACGACAGCGATCAGCAGTCTGAATCATTCGCAAGGTGTGTTGTCAGAGGCTATGGGGAACGTTAGCGCCGTAGCTGAGCAATCTTCAGCAACTTCCCAAGAAGTAGCTTCACTCAGTAATGAACAGCAAAATGTAAGTGATCAACTCGTTTCATTATCTGGCAAGCTGGAAAGTGCTTCAGGTCAATTGAAGGACAAGCTGTCATTATTCACTATAAAATGAGTGGATTCATCACTAATTTCTAAATTGTTTACCTAACAAAACCGCTTCTTCAACATGAAGAGGCGGTTTGTTGTTGTGTAATGAAGAACTACACCGTATAATAACTTTGTTAGGTATTTGTTATAATTTAATAACAAGTTAGGTAAAAAGTATTAAGGAGAAGGACCAAATGAAAGGTAGACGCATCTCTGGCTGGTGGTCCGTTATCGGGGACATGAGCATGGAACGCAAGCTGCTCCTCGTCTTTTTAATTATCATTACCCTCCCGCTATCCTTCATCAGTGTATTTACCTTCAAGAGCTACTCAGAATCTATTCAGGGGAACACCATTGCTTATTCTGAGAAATTAATCGATCAAATGATGGATGGAGTAGACGATTATATCGAAGATATGAAGCGTATTTCATCTATGCCCGCCTATGTGAATGATATCAAACAGAATTTAATACGTTCGAACAACTACCATGAGCAGAAAAAGATTATGGGAGGCGCAACTGGGAGTGCTGCTTTGTCGCCCGGTGATTTTGATCTTCTGTTGTCCATTCAACGGGGGATAGAGGGCAACATTTCGTTTATTAACAATATTAAGCGAGGTGCGAACTCGGTTTATATTTTTGACGCTTACGGAAATGGTTATTATTCTGCGAAGGATGGTGGCGTACGACTTGATCTCGAGCAAAGCTATAAATACTGGAGCCAGCAGACTAAGGATTCCAGCGGAGAAGCATTATTGTTCGGTACTCAAGCGTATACAAGTAATCTGCAGAGCACCCGATATGCTTTTACCGTTGTTCGCAAAATCGTGGATGGCTTGTTAAATCCAATCGGGCTGATTGCGGTTGAAGCGAATATTAGCAATTTGGAGAATCAAGTTACGGAGCTGGATAAAGTCACCCATGGGAAGTCGTTGATTGTGGATGAGAAGGGAATGGTCATCTACGACAGCGACAAGAAGCTGCTGGCCACAGATATTTCTGATTCAGACTTGTTCAAAAGAGTTGGAGGCATTTCTGGAAGCTTTTATGATACAGTCAACGGAAAAGAGCGGTTGAATATTTACTCTGGCTCTACCAAAACCAATTGGAAGGTAATTATCTCTATTCCTGTTGATGTACTGATGCGTGATGTGAAGCTGACCCGTAATACAACACTTGCTGCTACATTAAGTATCATAGTACTGGCGTTAATTATTTCGATTATTCTTTCCGTTGCCCTTACTAAATCGCTGACTCAAATGATTCAATTGATGAAAAAAGTTCAGGGCGGCGATCTGGATGTGATGTTCAGAGTTAAACGGCGTGACGAAATTGGTCTGCTGGGGCATCAATTTAATCGTATGTTAGCCCGAATCAGGCAGCTAATTCAGGATATTTACCGCATAGAAGAACAGAAAAAGGAAGCAGAGCTTCATGCGCTGCAGAGTCAAATCAATCCTCATTTTATCTATAACACACTGGAGTCCATTCGAATGACCGCCGAGCTGAATGATGATGTCGAAGCTGCGGATATGATCTCTATTCTGGGCAAACTGCTACGGTACAGTACAAGTGATCTGAGTGGTAATATGACATTGAAGCAAGAGCTTGGGTATGTGCGTAATTACGTCGAGCTGCTGAACTATCGTTATCCTAACCGTTTTTTACTGGATATCGATGTGCCGAAGTCGTTAGATAATTACTCTATTATCAAGCTGGTCTTCCAGCCTATCATTGAGAATGCAGCTTACCATGGCTTAGATGATAATAAGCCGCAAATGCATTTAAGCATCCGCTGCGAGATTACAGAGCAAATGCTGTTGTTTCATATTAAAGACGACGGGATCGGAATGGATGAGAAGACTTTGGAGAAATTGAATGATGGGCTGCAGAACGAAAGTCCTCCTAAGAAAAGCATTAACGGGGGGATAGGCATGAAAAATGTACAGCAGCGAGTGCGTCTTCATTATGGAGCGGCATTTGGGATCCAGGTATATAGTGAGCTTGGACGAGGGACCGATGTTATTTTGTCGCTGCCATTACTGGAACAGGAATTAATTGGCTTACCTGAGTAACGAAATAAGAGGGGGCTGTCCGTTGAAGGGGTTGAAATTAGAATGGACTATGCGGACCATACTGTTACTTCTCTTAGTGTTATTGAGTAGTAGCTGTGCCAATAACAATAAGCAGACGGAATCCACTCCGCCTCCAGTTGGAGACGAGGTGAAGTCTGACTTGTCCGGCACCATAGTCATGATGACCAATCGAATAGATCTGATTGAGAACGGAACTTTTCAAGGATACGCGGACCAATTTAAACAGAGATACCCCGAAGCCAATGTGGAATTTGAAGGCTTGTCCAATTATGCAACGGATATTCTGGTACGGCTGTCCACGAAAGATGCCGGTGATGTACTGTTGCTTCCGGTGAATCTTCCGTCAAAGGAGCTGGATTATTTTTTCGAACCGCTGGATGAAGAAACCGCCGCTAGTGAGCGTTTCACCTCTTTTGCTACGTATAACGGCAAACGTTATGGGCTGTCCACGGGGACTACTACGGTTGGGATTGTCTATAATAAAAAGGCATTCGAAAAAGCAGGAATAGCTACTGTTCCTAAGACGCTGGATGAATTCTACGAAGCTTGTGCGAAATTAAAACAAGCGGGTATTATCCCCCTATATATGAATTATGGAGCCGTCTGGCCTTTACGTGAATGGGGAAACAGTTTGGTTAACTATATGACAGGTAATCCAGAGTATCTAAATAATATGGTAAATGAGGATAGCCCGTGGCAGCTTGATAATGAGTGGGGGAAATCAATTTCCATTGCTCGAACCTTAATTGGTAAAGGCTATGTTGAAGATGAACTATTTTCGAACAATTGGGAGATATCGAAGACTAAGCTAGCTAAAGGTCAAGCAGGGATGTATTTACTGGGAAATTGGACGATTGGACAAGTCCTTGATGTGGGGGCTGCCCCGGATGATATTGGATTCTTCCCGTTTCCGTATGATAATAGCAGTGCTCATTATGCGCCGATCAATCCAGATTGGTTCATGGGGGTTAGTAAATATACCAAGAACAAAGAGCTTGCTATGGCGTGGTTGAATTTTTTTGTGAAGGAGACTTCCTATCGAGATGATTGGGGATTTCTTCCGGCAGATGGAAGCTTGAATCCCTCTATGTCGCAGTATCGTGAGTTTTTATCTTATAAGCCTAAGCTACTCGATGCTACTGTACAAAGTGATGCGTTCATCGAGCTGGCGAATAGAGCCAAGCTGTCCTTTTGGTCCGGGGATTATATTCAGGAGTTACTGGCTGCGCCTGATTTACAAAAGGCTTTTGACGAATTAAATGCAAAATGGAAGGAAGCGCGGGCAGGAGCGCCACAAACTTCTCAGCCTTAAAGTTAGTACTACATAAATTTGATGACATTCTCTGGAGGGTTATATATGGCTAAAAAGGTTACCATGCAAAAAATCGCTGATCATCTCGGCGTATCCAAATTCGTTGTCTCCAAGTCACTTTCGGGTAAAGGCGGCGTTAATGAGACGACAAGAGAGCGAGTGATTCAAGCGGCATCGCAGCTGGGTTATTTTACGCAAAAAAATGCTTTTGTCCAAGGTATAAAACGCACGCCTCCGGTAGGTGGCGGGGATCGGAATAAGCAATCCGTGCTGGTGTTAATGCCGAATATTCGTTCTCAGACGCAGGATTCCTTGTATTGGGGAAAAATTGTGGATGGTATTGCGATTGCGCTGGATCAGGAAGGGCTTGGGATGGTCATTATCTCCGAGAACCGTGCGGATAATTTCGTTAATATTTTGAATCCCAATGGAATCCTTGGTTTGATAGGTGTGGGCCAAATCTCTACTTCCTTGCTGCTTGAGGTACACCGTATTGGTTTGCCGATGGTGTTGATTGACCATGAAGATCCGCTAATTCCAAGTGATACCGTGTTTGCGAATAATGTGGATTCTATGGCTCGGCTTACAAATCATTTGATGGGCACAGGCCATACCCAAATGCATTTTATCGGCAATATTGGATTCTCACGCAGTTTCCGCGATCGGTGGATTGGCTTCCGGAGTGCGCTGGAGGAGAGCGGAATAAGACTGCCTTTGGAAGATGATGCGAATCTTTTTCTGGAAGGGGTGGAGGAAGACTTATTTCAGGAGGATTTTAAAAACTGGGTGAATAAGCGTAAAAAAGCCAAAACACTCCCGACAGCCTTGGTTTGCGCTAACGACTCCACAGCCCTTTCGGTCAGTGACATCCTCAAGGAAGAAGGGTTTAATATTCCGGAGGATATCTCGGTTACTGGCTTTGATAATATTGAGGATGCCTTAAGAGGCGTTCCACCGCTTACAACTGTTCATGTTCCTAAAGAAGCGATGGGCCGAGCCGCAGTGGAGAAACTTCTGAGCCGTATTCATAATCCTTCTGCACCGCTTGAGAAAATTCTTATTGCAGCGGATATTGTACATCGTGATTCCGTGGATAAGCCGCGAGACTAGAACTATGTTGATCTAAAAAGTATATAAAAGCCATGGAATCTAGTTTTGCTTGAGTAAGGGGGAGTTTAGTTATGACAGAATCAGTTGCCATGCCAAAGATTGAAGGCGAACAGATTCAACTACGCGGTGTGCAAGCATCCGATCTGGAGGCTTATTATAAATTTTTGCTTGATGTTGAGATGGGGCAATTAACAGGATCGCAAGAAGATTTCTCCCGTGAGCAGACGGCAGCTTGGATTCGTAAGATTAGTGTTCCAGCCGAGGATCGTGTGGATCTTATGATTATAGTAAAGGACACGGGTGAGCTCATTGGAGAAGTGGTACTAAATGAAATAGATCCGGACAATCGTAGTGCAAATATCCGGATCGGCATTTGTGGACAAGAACATCGGGGTAAGGGTTACGGTACTGAAGCTATGACTCAAATGCTGCGATATGGCTTTGAAACTTTGAAGCTGCATCGCATCCATCTCGGCGTATATACTTTTAACCCCAGAGCCGTTCATGTCTATGAGAAGCTTGGTTTTCAACGCGACGGTGTGGAGCGGGATGCTCTTTATGTAGACGGAGAGTTTCATAACATGATTCTGATGTCCATGCTTGAAGAGGAGTTCCGCAGTTTGTACAATTAAAAAAAGTGAATCTAGGGTAAGGAAGATTGTAGGTAACTTCCTCACCAGATTCACTATGAATATTAGTCTGTAATATTTCCAGCCATTTTGAGGCGTTTGGCAATTTCTTTAAAGTCTTCGGGGGAGATTCCGGGAGCGAATTCCTCTTCGACTGCCGGAGCAACGGGGATCGGAAAGCCTTTAGGGGATCCTTGAATAACTTCAAGCGGAAGATTATCCTCTGGGTGGGTTCCCTTCCAAATCTGATCGATGGCGCCGAAGTCACTTTCACTCCAGGTGTATAGCTTGGTATGCACGCCTTTTTCTTCATATTTTTTTGCTTCACTGAATGATTTATTATTTAACGAAGGAATCGGTACGAGCTTAGTTACATTAACACCTGTTGCCACTTCGATGGCTTTGGCATAAGCGACCACGTGGACACCACCACGGACTAAAAGGAATCCGACTACAGCGCGTGCAGCTGGATGGTCTGTCATTTCGTAGACCTTCATTTTATGTGTTCTGGCTCCGCATTCGAGGAAGAAGTTATGTAGCAGATCTTCCACTAGGTTGCCGCTATTAAAGACGTTTGCTCCGGTCCACGGGTTCCCCGTTGAATCAAAAGGCATAGCCCCTTGTGCACCAGCCAGAAAGTGATAGGATAGACGCGCATCTTTTGCGGACCCTAGAGGGGTGGAATCGGGCTCTTTATAACTTGTTGACCCTCGAAGACATTTGTTGATGGCATGCGAAACCAGCTCGACATGGCCAAGCTCTTCCGCTGTTATGCTCATCACCAAATCATAAAAAGGCTTCAGCTTGTCTTTTGAACGGAAATTAAAGGATTGAAAGAGGTAATTGTTAAGGGTCGACATTTCTCCGAACTTTCCGCCAAGTAATTCCTGAACAGCGGCAGCAGCATTGGGATCGGGCTTCTCAACTTCAGGAATCTCAATCATGATTTCATCCATACGTTTGAACATTAATATCTCAGCCTCCTTGGAGTTAGGGGTTACTGACCTATTTTGAGCTTAATCTATAGGAATTACTCATGAATGGGCTGAAAAGTATGGATGTGCGTCATGTAAAAGGCTTTTTGTGTCGAAAAGGCAAACGGCAAATACTATCAAATACGCAATTAAAACCACAATCAAATACGCAATTAAAACCACAATCAAATACGCAATCAAATACGCATATTAACCTGCTAACGGACACAGCAGACCCTATATGCAGTATTATCCGATATTTACAATGCTAACGGACTCCAGCGCAGCTATCGGCCTAGAAAACGCCCCAAATGGGACTCTTTTCAGGGAATAGCGCCCCTGGAGTCCGAAAACTTACTTTGAAGGCTAAATACATGTGAATAGCGTCATCTGAGTCCTTAAGTTACTCTGGATGATTGATATTCGCTTGAAGCAAACAGTGAATGATCAAAACGCAGAGCAGCGATCCTCCTAATATAGGAGAATCGCTGCTCTGTTGATTTTTAGGGTTTATGAACTTTTTTTACAATGCTAAATTACGATCAATAAGAGCAATACGTTGCTGTACACAAGCATAAGAGCGAAGGGGATCCTCTGGAGTGTTCAGCACATAATCTAACATTTGGTCAACGGTAGTTGTAGCCACATGGATACGAGTGTCGGAGGAGGCGTAGTAAATATAGATTTCACCGTTATCAAGTGCAATCACGCCATTACAGAACACGACATTGGAGACATCGCCGACACGTTCTTCACCGTCTGGTGCGATGAAATGACCACCAGGTGAATGAGTAACTTTGTTTGGCTCATCCAGGTCAGACAAGAAAGCATATAGCACGTATCGGAGTCCAGCAGCTGTGTTGCGTACACCATGAGCAATATGCAGCCAGCCTTTTGCAGTTTTGATTGGAGCTGGACCTTGGCCATTTTTAACTTCCTTGATGGTATGGTAGTAGCGTTCGTCCATGATAGTCTCGCTGGTAATTACGGCATCTTCAATTGTATCCGAGAGTCCCCAGCCAATACCGCCACCGGAACCTGCATCGATAAAGCCATCTTGTGGGCGAGTGTAGAAAGCGTATTTTCCATCTACAAATTCAGGGTGTAGCACGACATTACGCTGCTGAGCAGAGCCTGTTTTGAGATCCGCCAGACGTTCCCAGGTCTTCAGATCTTTGGTGCGAACAATACCACACTGTGCTACTGCGCTAGAAAGGTCACCATGTGGAGCTTCTGGATCTTTGCGTTCTGTACAGAAGAGGCCGTAGATCCAGCCATCTTCATGGCTAACGAGGCGCATGTCGTAGACGTTGATATCAGGAACTTCTGTCTCCGGCAGCACAACTGGATGATCCCAGAAGCGGAAACCGTCCACGCCATTGTCGCTTTCTGCTACAGCGAAAAAAGATTTGCGGTCATTGCCTTCCACGCGAGCAACAAGATAGAATTTGCCATTCAGTGCAATAGCACCCGGGTTGAAGACGCCGTTGACGCCAATTCTTTCGGCAAAATAAGGGTTGGTATCTGGGTTAAAATCATAACGCCAGATTAAGGGCGCATACTCAGCAGTTAGCAGTGGATGAGCATATCGGTCATAAATGCCGTTTCCATAAGGAAGCTTTTCGTTCTTGCGAGCGATCAGGGCTTCATAACGTTCTGTTAATTGTTGTTTGCGTTCTTGGAATAATGATGACATTAGACAGTCTCCTTTATAGTTGATTTCAGTCGTGTGATCATTTCGAAGCAGGCTCTGCTGTTATGATAAGGACATTTCCAGGCGCTAACCTTTGATCCGTGAGGCAGGGGCTGAAGGTTCTCGTCCACGCCCCAGTACCATTCACCCAGCTTGTGATCCACCATGTATTTATCGATAAAAGTCCAGGAGGCTTGGGCAGCCTCATTAAATTTGCTGTCACCAGTCAGCTGATAAGCATTATAGAATCCAACAACCGCCTCAGCTTGCGGCCACCAATCTTTATCTTTGCTCAGCAGTCCGCTTGGGTCAGCTTCATTCCATATCCCTCCATCGCTATCAATACCTTCCGCAAGAACGGCTTCTGCCATGGAGACAGCTACTGTTCGCACACGCTGCAGCAGCTGCTCTTCTCCAAGGGTTTCAGCAGCTTCCACCAGCAGCCAGCTTCCTTCGATGTCATGTCCGTAGGAGATAATATCTGATTTCACATTCCATGCTTCATCTAAGAAAAGATGAAAATGCTGGCCTTCCTGATCAATGATATGATCCAGCATCGTTTCGATTAGCTCAGTTAGCGTGCTCTTTAGTTCCTCCGACTTCCATACTCGATAGAGACCGGTATACGCTTCCAGAACATGCAGATGGGTATTCATAGATTTTTTTTCATTCATATCCTTGCTGCTGAGACTGAGGTTATCAGTAATTTGCCATTCCCGTGATAAAGCTTCGACATAACCTTTATAAATAGAATCATAGCCGTATTTTTCAACTAGCTGGAATAATTGAATCGCATCCTCTAAGACTTCTGGACGTCCGGTCGCATGGTAGAATTCAGCCAGTGAGTAGATAGCAAAGGATTGGCCATAGATCTGCTTTTTCTCTTGAGAAGGTCTGCCCTCAGCATCCACCATCCAGTATAATCCGCCATACTCTTTATCAATGAAGTGTTCCATCAGGTAGGTATAAGCACGTTCTGCCATCGCCAGATATTCCGGTTTACCGTAGATCCGGTAAGCGCTCGCAAAGGACCAAAGGATCCGGGCATTAAGCACAAGGCTTTTCTCTGCGTTAGGAGTAATGTTCAGCTGATTGTCGATTTCACCTATAAAACCGCCGTTCACTTCGTCCTTCGTCTGTTTCATCCAAAAACTAAGAATATTATCCTGCAGCTCATCCTCAAGTTGGGTCAACCATAATTCTGGTGAATTAATCATTGTAATCAGTCACTCCTCACATTATTTGGTGATTTTTGAGGTGAAATATTCGTTG
This sequence comes from Paenibacillus sp. FSL H8-0315, assembly GCF_038005365.1. Taxonomy (NCBI): domain Bacteria; kingdom Bacillati; phylum Bacillota; class Bacilli; order Caryophanales; family Paenibacillaceae; genus Paenibacillus; species Paenibacillus sp. FSL H8-0315. The sequence goes on from NZ_JBBOTA010000001.1 coordinate 5,146,278, forward strand.
ATGATCCCAGCGGCTTGCTTACCGTACATACAGTAATCATCATTCTGTACTGCTTCTTCAATTGGATAAAGATGAGTAGGCCAATCCCAGAGCATAAAGCCCTGAACCCAATCTCTGTGCTCACAGCCTTGAAACATTGCCTGATAGAATTTACTTTGTTCTTCTTGACTTGGTTCGCCCTTTAAGGTCCAATCATTGGGAATCGCGGCGCTTCCGCTCCGGCTTGGGCAACCCGCTTCCATGAAAAAGAACGGCTTATTCTGTGAGTGCACCACTTGCTCAATCCGGTCGAGCTGAGCCTCCCAATCACTAGCTGGATAATACCCACTTGAAGAAATCACATCGAGCGCATCCCACCAGGTTACGTTATCCTCCTGATACTTATCGCAATTATAAGTAAGAATACCTGAGTAGACCTTCCGCACCTCAGCAATAAGCGAACGCCATTCGGCTTCGCGTCTATCCGTCTGTACAAGCTCACAGCCAATACAGAACATTTCACAGCCTGTTTCCTCAGCGATAGCGGCATAGTGCAGAATAAATTTAGTATAAGAGCTGAACCACTCAGACCATTTAGGCTCGCAAGGGACATCCTTATCAAAAAAGTTAATATGGGCACGCCAAGTTCCGTCAGCACAATTAACAATCGGCTTCAGGCATACTTTTAGCTGCAGTGACTTCGCTTTGCTGATAGCCCATTTCACTTCTTCGTCGCTAACGGTTGGAGCCTCCCAGTAGGGAATTTCCGTAGAATGAGCGGTAGCTTGAAGCGCGCTGAGCGCAATGGCCGTCCAGTTCGCTCCGGTGACAGAGGACATTAATTCCAGCGAACACTCAGCTTCTTCTGTTGTCCATGAACCACGTCTACCCGAGAAACCCCAGGTTACGCCTGCAATGTATTCGTTGTTTAACATCATCGAGAATCCTCACTTTACACACAAAAATAGAAAAATTAGCAATCTTCATTTTGTTAGATAGTTATTATTGTTTTGTTAGTTTATAATAACAACTTAATTTAGTTATATACTTTTTCGCAGATGATTTCAAGGACAATTTGTAGTTGAAGCTGGGAAATTTGAATAACTTTAGTTATAGTAAATATAAGACTATAAAAGGGCGCAATCGTACATTGACGTAATACATGGGGAGATACTATTCGTGATGATAGCGCAATCATAATAACTGGCGGATACAACTGGAGGGAATTACTCAAATGATAAATGTTATGATTGCGGACGACGAGGAAGTCATTCGCAGGGGGCTCGAAAAAATCACATCCAGAATGGAAATAGACGTACATGTAATTGGATCTTACGGCAACGGGTTGGAAGCCTGGGAACATTTAGAAAAGTTATCCCGGGAGGATATAGATCTGCTTATTACAGATATCAAAATGCCTAGAATGGATGGTTTTAAGCTGATTGAACAGGCTAGAGACCATATGGAGGATATCCCTATTGCTGTCCTTAGCGGTTTTAGTGAATTTGAATATGCCCGTCGAGCGATCCGTCATGGGGTGATGGATTATTTGCTTAAACCGATTGATAAGACTCAGCTATATGAACTGCTTAAGAGAGTAGAGGATGTAAAGAAAAAGACCGTGACGGAGCATGAGGAGATTTTCTCACAAGCTGCGGATGGTGGAGAACATTATGTAGTTGAGCAGACAAAAAGTATTCTGGAGAGAGAGTATGATCAGAACTTCGAGCTTGAACGTCTAGCGGAGATGGTGGGCATGAATGCGAGTTATCTCAGCCGTTTGTTCAAATTAAAGACGGGGCAGACGATCACAGACTATCTGATTCGGATTAGAATTTCTAAAGCAAAGGAACTGCTAATGGAGCATCCTGACCTGAAAAATTATGAAATTGCCGAGAAGGTGGGTTATAGCGATCCGGTATATTTTAATAAATTGTTCAAGAAAATGTGTGGTATGACACCTAAGGATTATAAAAGCGGCTGTAAATTCCCGAAAATTGAACGTGAGTTTTAGGCATATATAGGAAGTTATTTATTAGGAGGGCGAAAAGCTCTCTTTTTTTGTGGATGTTTTTATAAATTAGATAACAAAATTATTATAAGTAAAACAAAAATAACAAATACAAGACCAGAAAAAGCAATTGAAACCATCGTTTTGCGTCGAAAATAGATTTATAATGGATTTGTAAGCGATATCATCACTTGTTTTCAAGAGTAATTCAGATAATCCGGTATTAATGGCTACTCTTTCAAGTTATGAGTGATGATAAAAGTTATTATTTTTGTTATTTACCTAAAACTAGAGTTGAATTGAAGAGAGGGGTCGTAACAGCATGAAAAAAGGCAAAACAATGATGGGCTTGATGGCACTAACACTTGTGGCGGGATTGTTTAGCGGTTGTTCCTCAAACAACAACACTAACAATGAAGCTGCTAAAAACACAGGAAACAATGGTTCTTCAGCAGAGGCAACTGCTCCAGCTGATGGTACAGCAGCTAAGGATATCAAAGGGGATATCACAGTCATAACGCAAAGAACAGATATTGTTGATACCGTATTCAAAGAGTATGCGGCTAAATTCAATGAGAAATATCCTGATGTAAAGGTGAACTTTGAAGCGCTCGCTACTTACGAAGATCAAATTAAAATTCGTATGAGCACTAGTGATTATGGCGACGTTCTTTTGTTACCTACTAGCATAGCTGTAAAAGATATTCCTGATTTCTTCGAACCCCTTGGCAAGCTTGAAGAAATGAGCAAACAATACACAGGGTTGGAAGAACGTGCAGTAGACGGAGTTGCCTATGGTATTCCGATGACCATCAACTTTAACGGGATTATCTATAACAAACAAGTCTTCAAAGATGCCGGAATTACAGAGGTTCCCAAAACCCCTGAACAATTCTTGACTGCCCTGCAGACTATTAAAGACAAAACACAAGCTGTTCCTCTTTACACAAATTACGCAGCAGGCTGGACATTGACACAATGGGAAGCGGATCTGGCTACAGTAGCTGGTGATCGTGATTATGTAAACATTGCTCAAGTGGCTAGCGACGACAACTATGTAGCGGGTCAACCACACTATGAATTGTACAAAATTTTGTACGATGCAGCACAAAAAGGTTTGATTGAAGAAGATCCAACTACAACAGACTGGGAATCTTCCAAAGCTGATCTGGCCAACGGAAAAATTGGGACTATGGTGCTTGGATCTTGGGCAATTGGCCAAATCAAAGGCCTGGCTACAAATCCAGACGATGTTGGATTTATGCCTTTCCCAACCAATGCGGATAAAATCCTTGTGCCGCTTGCTGGGGACTACAATCTGGGTGTCAGCGTGCACAGTAAAAACAAAGAAGCTGCTAGAGCTTGGGTGGATTGGTTCATCAACGAATCTAACTACCCTACAACTGAAGGCGGCGGTATGAGCCCGGCTATCGGTGCAGAGCTTCCAGAAATCCTGAAACAATATGAAGGTACAGATGTAACCTTTGATACTCTTGCTCCTGCTAAAGCTGGCGAAGAAGGCTGGTCTGATGAAATCGACAAACAAGCTGAGATCGGTGCTTGGCAGCCAGACTTCAAGAAACGGATTATTGAAGCAGCGATTGGCAACAGAAAAGAATCCTATGATGACATCATGAAAGACCTGAACGACAAGTGGAAAGCCGCTCGCGCTAAAGTCACAGCACAGTAACAACTATAAGCTTCTTAGATGCTATAGGCGGTAGTGAATGTGGGAGGGGATATGCTAACAAGCATTTCCCCCTTCACATTTAAACGAGTCTTAAATAAATGAGGATGCTTTTTCTGGAGGTGTATCGGGTGTTTAAGTTTTCAAATTTGAGCTATAAAAATCAAAGAATCGCTATCATCATCTTATTCTCATTAGTGCCGATATTGTTGCTGCTCACATTCGCTTATTATCCAGTCATCAGTATGTTTCGGTACAGCTTCACCAGTTGGAATGGATTGAGCAAAAATATGGAATATGTCGGTTTAGAAAACTACAAGACCATTTTTACGAAACCTGAGTATTTTTCTGTGTTTAAGGTCAGCTTGTATTATTTCTTTACCACCTTTATTCAGATGGCACTTGCCTTGTATTTTGCAACCATCTTGAGCTTTAGTGTTCGCATGAAAAACTTGTTTAAAGGGATTTTGTTCTTCCCAACCTTGCTAAACGGTGTAGCAATCGGTTTTATCTTCCTGTTCTTTTTCAAACCAGATGGAACGTTAGATACGATTCTTAATCTGATTGGGCTTGGCAGTCTGCAGCAGAAATGGCTTCTGAATCCTAACTTGATCAACTTCTCGCTCGCAGGTGCGTCACTGTGGAGATACATGGGAATGAACTTCCTGATTTTCCTCGGAGCTATTTCTTCTATTGGTAAGGATATCTATGAGGCCGCTGAAATTGACGGTGCAAACAGATGGCATCAGTTTATGCATATTATTTTGCCAAGCATTAAACGTATTCTGCAATTGAACTTGATTCTTGCGGTTAGTGGCGCCATTGGGGTATTCGAAATTCCATACGTCATGACAGGCGGATCTAACGGAAGTAGTACATTCGTAATTCAGACGGTCGATGTAGCTTTCAAATACAGCAAGGTTGGTTTGGCATCGGCGATGGCCGTGGTATTGCTGGGTATTGTTATCATCGTTACTATTTTGCAGCGCGTTCTGATCAAGGAGGAGAAATAAACTATGCATTCTGTAAAATATACCACTGCTAGTATATTCAAATATCTCACCTTGATTTTGGGAGCACTTGTAGCTTTGATACCTATCGTGGTCGTGTTTTTCGCTTCATTAAAAACCGGAGCCGAATATGCTTCTACCGGACCGTTAACGCTGCCAGAGAATTGGTTGAATTTCTCCAACTACACTAAGGCTTTTGTAGACGGAAAAATGCTGCTCGGTTTTAAAAATACTGTCATTATCGTTGTGATTTCTATTGCGGGTGCTACGTTGACGGGTTCGATGATGGCTTATATTTTATCGCGCTTCAAATTTAAAGGCAGTAAGATCCTAATTAGTATGTTCCTGATTGCCACCCTGATTCCAGGTGTAACTACACAAGTGGCTACTTTCCAAATCATCAATCACTTGGGATTATTTAATACCAGATGGGCACCAATCGTTATGTACTTGGGCACGGATATTATCGCTGTTTATATCTTCATGCAGTTTTTGGATTCGATCTCCGAGTCACTGGATGAATCCGCGATGCTGGACGGAGCTTCGTATTGGACAATTTATTGGAGAATTATTTTGCCACTGTTGAAGCCGGCGATTGTAACTGTAGTGATCGTGAAGGGTGTTAATATTTATAACGATTTTTATACCCCTTTCCTTTATATGCCGAAAACAGATCTGCAAACGATCTCCACAGCACTCTTTAAGTTTAAAGGTCCATATGGATCGCAGTGGGAAGTAATATGTGCGGCGATTATGATCGCAATTATACCTACATTGGTTGTGTTTACCGCCTTGCAAAAATATATCTACAATGGTTTTTCACAAGGTTCTGTAAAGTGAGCTCAACAGTAAATCTAATAACAGTACTAGATAAAATAGCATACTGAAAAGTTGCATACATTTGGAGGGAAAACTAATGAGTGAAGTAAAATTGGTTGGAGCAAGTGCAATTAACATCCCGAACATGCCTTGGCAAGAAAAGCCTGCTGGCTACGAGAATCCGATTTGGAGACATAATGATAACCCGGTTATCAAAAGAAATCCTGCAAAAGGTGTAGCCCGTATTTTCAATAGTGCGGTTGCTGCGTATGAAGGCAGTTTTATTGGTGTATTTCGTGTAGAAGATAACACTACTCGTCCGCATCTGCGTATGGGACATAGTGTGGATGGTTTGGATTGGAAAATCGATGATGAGCCGATCCGATTTATAGATGAAGAAGGTAATCCTTATCAGCCGCGTTATGCTTACGATCCACGTCTGGTGAAGGTTGAAGATACATTTTATATTATCTGGTGTACAGATTTCTACGGCGCAGCTATTGGGGTAGCAAAAACACAAGATTTCAAAACATTTATCAGCTTGGAAAACCCATTCCTGCCATTCAACCGGAACGGCGTACTGTTCCCTAGAAAAATCAACAACAACTTCGTGATGTTGTCCCGTCCAAGTGACAGTGGCCATACGCCATTTGGTGATGTATTCCTTAGTGAGAGCCCTGACTTCGTATATTGGGGAAAACACCGCCATGTAATGACCAAGGGTGGTCAAGGCTGGTGGCAAAGTGTCAAAATTGGTGGCGGACCAGCGCCGATTGAAACTACTGAAGGCTGGTTGATGTTCTACCATGGCGTAACTGGAACGTGCAATGGTCTTGTGTATAGTATGGGAGCGGTTATTTTGGACATCAATGAGCCCTCGAAAGTAAAATATCGCTCGAAGAACTTTGTATTAACGCCAGAAGAATGGTACGAGGAAAGAGGTTTTGTGAATAACGTCCTATTCCCATGTGCTACTCTGCATGATGCAGAGACCGGCCGTATCGCCATCTATTATGGCGCGGCTGATACTTATGTAGGCGTTGCTTATACAACGGTTAATGAAATCGTCAACTATGTCATCGAAACCCATGAAGAGGTTGGCGATGATGCAGGTTTAGGCAAAATCTAATTGGACTTAATGACCTATATTTTCAGTGAGCTTGCTAGAGTTCCGGAGAATTGCGTAGCGTAGAGTTTGCAAGAAGTGTTTTGGGTTTGGTGTGTTGAATGTTGTTGGGTGTGCTCAGTGCGGAGGTTGCCTTGTGCGACCTCCGTGTTCTGTTGCAGAATGTACAACAGAACAACACATTATCGCCTGTAATAGATAAGTAGCAGGCGAGGGGGGAATTCGGCTCTGTTGGCGATTCTGATCACTCTGTTGTTTAGTCACTCTGTGGCTTGGTCACTCTATGGCTCTGACGTAAATAGTTGCACTTTGTGCACTTAAACTAACATTTCTTTGGTCACTAGGCGATATAGTTGCACTTCGTGCAACTATATCAGCGAAGTAACCACCAAAAGCTCCTTTTGCCGTTTTTTAGTTGTACAAAGTGCAACTAAGAGGAAAACACACATATTCAGCTGAAATAAAGCTGCACAAAGTACAACTCTATGGCTCTGACGTAAATAGTTGCACTATGTGCACTTAAACTAACTATACCTAAGGTGCTAAGCGATATAATTGCACTTCGTGCAACTATATCAGCCAAGTAACCACCAAAAGCTCCTTTTGCTGTTTTTTAGTTGTACAAAGTGCAACTAAGAGGAAAACACACATATTCAGCTGAAATATAGCTGCACACAACTATCCAGCCAGAAGCTGTTACTGTGCCGATTATAAAGAAGTTAATAGGCGAGATGGAAATGTGGGTGTTGTGAAGGCAATAGGAAGGTAGCGGATAAGTGGAATGTGAGTGGTTGTAGAGGTAATAAGAAGGTAGTAGGTACGTGGAGTGTGATTAGTTGTGAAGGCAATAAGAAGATAGCGGATAAGTGGAATGTGAGTGGTTGTAGAGGTAATAAGAAGGTAGTAGGTACGTGGAATATGATTAGTTGTGGAGGTAATAGGCAAGCAGCGAGTGAGTGGTGAATGTGGCTCAGTTGGCGACCTCAGTCAGTCTGTTGCTAAGTTACTCTATGGCTCTGACGTAAATAGTTGCACTCTGTGCACTTAAACTAACATTTCTTTGGTTACTAGGCGATATAATTGCACTTCGTGCAACTATATAAGCCAAGTAACCTCCAAAAGCTCCTTTTACTGTTTTTTAGTTGTACAAAGTGCAACTAAGAGGAAAACACACATATTCAGCTGAAATATAGCTGCACAAAGTGCAACTATCCAGCCTTGGAGCTGCGACTAAACTATCCAGTCGCAGAAAACGCAACTATTGCATCCCACTCCATCGCAACTTTTCCATCCTAACTATCCCATCCCACTATTCCATCGCAACTATCCATACATCAACGGAAAACCCATATGGGGTTTTCCGTTTCTATCTAGCATAGTAACTCTAACGTTGCTTCGCGGTTACGAACAGCAAGCGAACAATATCGTTACATAACTTAAGGAGGAACAATATTTTGGGAAGCGACATGAATTTGTCACAGTTAAAAGAATATAACGGAAGTAGTCCAAAACCGGATGATTTCGAGCAGTTTTGGGAGCGGGCATTGCGTGATCTGGATGCACAGCCGCTGGATTATGAACTGGAACCAGCGGAGTTTGTCAGTGAACTTGCGGAATGTTTTCATTTGTATTTTACCGGAGTTGGCGGTGCAAGAATCCATTGCAAATATGTAAGACCGAAGAACAGCGTACATAAAAAAGGTCCCGGTGTAGTGATGTTCCATGGATACTCCTGTGACAGCGGGGATTGGATGGAGAAGGTGGCTTATGCTGCTCACGGGATTAGCGTCCTGGCGATGGATTGTCGCGGCCAGGGTGGCCTCTCCGAAGATAACCTTACCGTAAAAGGGACTACGATACGCGGACATATCATTCGAGGGATGGATGATCCTAATCCTGATAACCTTTATTATCGCAATGTGTTTTTGGATACGGCACAGACTGCCCGAGTTCTGATGTCTATGGATGAAGTTGATCCTGAACGTGTAGGTGCCTTTGGACTATCTCAAGGTGGAGCGCTGACTGTGGCTTGTGCAGCATTAGAGCCTCGTATAAAAATAGCCCTGCCTGTATATCCCTTCCTTTCAGATTATAAACGTGCTTGGGAGCTGGATATTACCACTTCAGCTTATGAGGAGATCAACTATTATTTCCGTTTTTTTGATCCCCATCATTTGCGTGAGGATGAGATTTTTAATAGGCTCGGTTATATCGATATTCAGAATCTTGCCGAAAGAATACAGGCTAAAGTACTGTGGGTTACCGGGTTATCCGATACGATTTGTCCACCTTCAACTCAATTTGCCGCATACAATAAAATACTAGCGTCCAAAGAGCTTATGGTTTATTATGAGTACGGTCATGAGTATTTACCATATCTTGCCGATCGGGCGTTGGAATTGTTCATGACCTTGTAAGAGATAAGCCAGCAGGCATAACTGAAGACAACGGTGGTGAACAATTGATGAAGTCGCAAGTAAAAAAAGAAAAGGCGCATTTCCAGCTGCACCCTGCCAAATCGATTGGGGTGCGGCTTTTTCTCATCTTCTTCATCTCAACAATGGTACTCGTTCTCTCACTTGGCTACATTTCCTATTCCGTAGCTAAGCAAACGATCGAGAATAACGCGCTGTCAGCCAATCAACAGACAGTCGTCCAAGCTGCAGAGAAGTTTGATGTTGAATTATTGCGTTATGAGGATGGCCTAGGAAGAATTCTTTACAACAATGAGATTCAGGATGCACTCAAACAAGGGAATAATCCCACTACAAGTAATGAGGAACGTAATTTGCAGTCCAACCAGATTAGCGCCGAGCTAAATGCCTGGCTGACCGCATCAAAGGGGGTAGAAGCTGTATACCTCATCCCGATGAATCAGGAAGTCCCTACTTCGTCAGCGGGATCAAAAGACAGCGCTTTTATCAAAGAATTCAGAGAGTCCTCATGGTTCAAGCAGCTTGAGGAGCAACCACAAACATTGTGGATTCCCCGAACAGAACAGGGGCAAGCCGGAAATACTTCGGGTATGTTTCATTTGGCACAATCGATAGCTGGGGATACACAAAGCCCGGGATACATAATTATCTGTGATATTAGAATTAGTGAATTAGAAAATCAGCTTCGTAAAGTTGATCTCGGACCCAGCTCTTACATGCAATTGCTGACGGATAAGGATGAATTGATCGCATCGTCCCAGCAAGTGGGAACAGATACTTATCTCAGTCTGGGAGGGACTCTTCTTCATGGTTTGGAGCATGAGGCTGGGTCATTGCCAACGAAGGATGAGAAAGGAAAATCCATTCTGGCTGTGTACGGGACGATGGAAAGCTCCAGCTGGAGATTGCTTGGTGTTGTTCCGGCTGAGAATCTTACGAAAGACGCACTTCGTATTCTAAAAACTACATATATTATTGTTGCGGTGGCTGCTATTGTCGCCATTCTAATTGGTTACTGGATGTACAGAATGGTATCTAAGCCCTTGACCCGACTTAAGGATCTAATGTCTCAAGGGGCAGATGGAAATCTTGGAGTACGTACGGATATTACCTCACGAGATGAAATTGGTCAGTTATCGGGTTCCTTTAATAGGATGATGGAACGGATCACAGAACTGGTAATCCATACTAATGAAACCGCGAGGAAGGTAATGGAAACTGCCGATGAACTTAGTAGAGTATCGCGTAAGACAGCGATGGCAGCCAAAGAGATTGCCGCAGCAACAGAAGAAATTGCCGGAGGTTCAGGCAGCCTAGCTTTGGAGGCGGACCAGGGTAACGAGCTTACGGGGCAAATTTCGGTGCAAATGAACAAAGTGAACTCAGCTACGCATGAGATGGATCATACCGCACATAGTATCGGCGTGCTTAGTGAAGAAGGTTTTAATGAGTTAAAAGAGCTGCTTGGTAAAACCAATAAGACGGGTGACATGACGAATAAGCTCGTGTTGAAAGTGAATGAGCTGCAAGACACCACATCATCAGTGATGAAGGTGCTTGATGTTATGCAGAATATTACACAGCAGACGAATATTTTGTCTCTAAATGCAACGATAGAAGCGGCAAGGGCAGGGGAGTCCGGCCGGGGATTTATGGTAGTGGCCGATGAAATACGCCAGCTTGCAGATCAGTCCAAAGAATCCATTGCTGTGGTGGCTAATATAACTGACACTATTATGAAGGATATGAACGAGACCGTAGGTGTTCTCTCGGAAGTAGCCCCTCTTTTTAATCAGCAGGTGACTTCAGTGGAGAGCACTAGCGATATCTTCGTATCTGTACAGGATCAGATGCGTCATTTTATTACACGCTTGGAATCTGTTGCTTTATCGATGGATAGCTTGAGCCAATCCCAGAAGGTGCTGTCAAATTCGATGGGCAATATCAGCTCCATTGCAGAAGAATCATCAGCAGCTTCTCAAGAAGTGGCTTCGCTTAGTGGGGAGCAACAAAGTGTGAGTGATCATTTAGTGGAGCTGTCTGAGCAGCTTGAGCATGCGTCCCGGCAGTTGCAAGAAAAACTGTCCAAATTTAATTTGTAACTTTGCATAACCTAAGTAAATATTTTTAACTACAAAGACCAGTCTCCCATTATTTGGGACTGGTCTTTGTGCTATTCAAAAGGCTATAAATTAGCTAACTAAGCATGAGTGTAAATAATCCAGCGGGTGGGACATAATAAAGGCTATGAACGTCAGTCAGGAGGAATGGGATTGCACAATAATGTCCACAGACGTATACTCGGCGGACTGATTATTTTATGTTCAGTAGTAGCCGTGTTGGTCCTTAGGCTGGCGTGGATTCAACTGTTTATGAAGGAACAGACGGTCCCTGGAACGAAATATACACTTGCAAAGATGGCAGAAATTCAAAGCGAACGGGAGACGGTATTGGACTCTGGGCGGGGGCGTCTGTATGACCGAAAGAGTGAACCCCTTGCCGGGGAAACCATTTGGACGGCTGCGTTTTTTCCTCAAGAGGCGAAGGCTAGGAATACCGTGACGCAGGTCGTATACGAAGAAGCTGAGTCCATGCACCGGTTGGCAGCTATCCTTGGAGTGAGTTATGAGCAATTGCTAAACAAGCGCTCTTCCCTTAAAGAACCATTGCTTTGGCCATCCTCAGTGGGAAAAGGACCGCTCGCACTTACATCCGCGCAAGCGGAAGAAGTGAGTGCATTGGGGATCGACGGCGTAGGCGTGCTTCCTTTTGCTCGCAGATATGATGGGAAAGCAACTGGTCGGCAGTGGCTTGGATATTTATCGGAAGCGGTACCAAACACTGGTGGGAAGGCTTCCCCATCGGGGCTGAGAATTCCGATGAAAGGAACGGACGGGTTAGAAAAGACCCTGGAGCCGTTGCTTCGAGGTGTAGGGCATACTGAGGCATATGCTCAGGTTGATGCGCGCGGGCAACGTGTCCCGGGCAGTCCCATTCAAGTACGAGCCCCGGGTAATCCGTATTATCCGCTGTCTTTATATACAACGATTGATAAAAAGCTTCAGGAACAAATAGAGGAGTTAGCTGTCAAAGCTGGAATGAAGGAAGGAGCCGTGGTGGTGTTAGACACCGGAACGGGAGATATTGAAGCCATGGTATCTTTACCTTTTTACGACCCAGAGAAGATATCCCCTGAAGGGGGAGAGTGGAATAACCGGGCGTTGCAGGCTGCCGTACCTGGATCAATTTTCAAAATCGTCACAGCAGCAGCAGCACTAGAAGCCGGGGTCACCACAGCGGATGAGCTTTTCTATTGTTCAGGGCAATATGAGAAATATGGATTGTCTTGTCTAAAAGGAAAAGGACACGGTCCCCTCACGCTGGCGCAAGGGTTCGCCGTGTCCTGTAATACTGTATTTGCTGCGCTGGCAGAACGTTTGAGTGGGGCGCAGCTTCAAGCGACAGCACTCGCGCTGGGGCTCGGAAGAGATATTAGCTGGCAAGCGGAGAATACGCTTGGTTTTCCAGTTCTTAAGCCACTGTCCGGTGAGCAGAAGGGGACGATCTTTACTTCTTTGCTGCCGGATGATCCAGGCGCCAGAGTGCAGACGGCCATTGGGCAGCGAGATGTGCAAGTGACTCCACTTCAGGCAGCGAACCTGGTGGTGACGTTACTGCATGGCGGGGAAGTGAGAGCGCCAAGAATTCTCCAGCGTGTAACCTTTGCAAATGGGCAAAAGCTAGAGGATCTGCCGGGTCATCTTTCCCCTTCAACTGCCGGGAGGATCTCAGAATCTACAGCCCGCCAGCTGCTGTCCTGGATGCGTAAAGTAGTTACGGATGGAACCGGCACAAGTCTGCAGAGCACGAAATGGCCGGTTGCCGGGAAATCAGGTACGGCACAAACCCTTGTTAAGGGTATGCCGCGTAACAATCAATGGTTTATCGGCTACGGGCCGCTGGATCATCCCAGATATGCTGTGTCGGTAGCGGTGGAGAACGTCGCTCCGGACAGCTCACATCTAGCCGTTAAGCTGTTCGGTCAGATATTGGATTTATTATCATCGGTTCCCTCTGGAGCTTGAGGTTCAGGTGGTGGCGCAGAGCTGGTCTGATTGGAAGCTGGACCGTTAGCTGCAAAGGGTGAAACGATAAATTCCTCTTGCGGGAGATAGATCCAGCTCTGAAGATACCCTTGTTGAATCAGTTCTTTTATCAGAATAAGCAAAATCGGCGACAGAATCAGACCAGCCATACCGAAAGCAGATGTGGACAGAATGACGAACGACAGCATAAGGAAGGCTGAGGATACGCCAATTGAATTCCCGGTAATCTTCGGCTCAAGCAGCTGCCTAACAATTAGTACAATGGCAAGGAGGATAATTAATCCAATAGCCAGTGATGTATTGCCCACGATGAACAAATAGATGATCCAAGGGACTAAAATTGTCGTCACGCCAAGAAGCGGCAAAACATCAAATACCGCGCAGACTAATGCCATTGTGATTTCGTTGCCGGTTCGCAGAATAAATAAGCCGACTAGAACTATGGCAAATGTAATGCTGATCAGAATAAGTTGTGCTTTTAAATAGGAACCGATGGCTTTGAATACATTGCCTTGCAGAAAGGCGAAGGCGTTCTTAAAGGTTTTTGGCATTTTGTCATGCGCGATTTTACGCCAATCTTTGATTTCCATGCTAAGAAAAAATGCCAAAATAATGGCTATCCCGAAATTGGCCATGAAGGTGGAGAAGGAGCCTAGAATACCGGCCATGTATTTTAGAAAAGTAATCAGCCATCCTGTTAGAACATCCGTGGCATCTTTAAAGTACCCGTTGACCTTGTTCGTAATATCGGGTGGCAAGTTATCTATTTTTTGCTGCAGGTAGGTCGTGGTCTCCACAAAATGCTGCTGCACCACATATGTATATTTAGGGAGGTTCTCTTGGAAGTGAAGGGCCTGGATCGTAATCAGTAGACCGGCACCAAATAATGTACCTAACAGCACAATCAGAAAGAGCAACACTGAAATGGCGGAGGCAAAAGGTTTACCAAGACCACGGCGGTTCAAGAAGCGGGCCAAGGGTTCGATAAGCAAAAATACAAAAAAAGACAGGAATACAGGTGCAGCTAACTGATACAGCTTACTAAAGGAGAACATAATTAGATAAACCGTGAGGACAATTAATCCGATGTCAAAAAATGTGCGCCAATATTTTTTGTATAACGGCAGCATAGATATAAACAACTCCCTTTTTTTATAAGTGGATACGCCAGGTTGATTACATTGTACATGATTTTACTTTAAAAGCGTCTATTTCTTTGATACATGTGTTAAAATAGGGGGTAACGTTTTTTTATTCTACTTCACTTGGCCGTTTCACGGGTTCTGCTTGCAGACATTAGGCGAGCCAAAGTCAACTCTGGAAAAGCGGGGAATTAATATGCAGACTTTGCTGCTCTGGTTATTTTACATCTCATCATTTTATGCTTTTATCCCTGGTATGATCAGCCGGATTTTTGGTTACCGTGTCTTTCGTAAAGGAACTGGGCGAAATGAATTCGCACTGACCTTCGATGATGGACCTGATCCTCGATTTACACCATTACTGCTGGAATTACTGAAGAGGTATGATGCAAAAGCAACCTTTTTTGTAGTCGGCTCTAATGCTGAACGTTATCCTGATCTTATTCAGCGTATCCATGATGAGGGACATCTCATCGGAATTCATAATTATGTTCACAAGACGAACTGGCTCATGCGGCCAGCAACCGTCCGCCGGCAGATTCAACGTACGAATGATATTATCTATAATATTATTGGCGAACGCAGTACGTATTACCGTCCACCTTGGGGTATTGTCAATTTATTTGATATTTCCAAACGACGCCAAGTTGAAATTGTGCTTTGGTCGGCAATGTTTGGCGATTGGCGTGAGAAGCTCGGCGCCGAAAAACTCACTGAGAAGATGCTGGCCCGTCTAAATCCCGGGGAAGTGATGTTGTTGCATGATAGCGGCACAACGC
Organism: Paenibacillus sp. FSL H8-0315; assembly: GCF_038005365.1. Classification (NCBI taxonomy): domain Bacteria; kingdom Bacillati; phylum Bacillota; class Bacilli; order Caryophanales; family Paenibacillaceae; genus Paenibacillus; species Paenibacillus sp. FSL H8-0315. The sequence goes on from NZ_JBBOTA010000001.1 coordinate 5,161,372, forward strand.
TGGGTGCAGATGCGGATGCTCCAGGGAATATGCTTGTGGCTCTTGAGCAGACTCTGGAGGAAGCCCGTAAACGGGGACTACGCAGCATTCGGATTGATGAGATGATTAAGATGGCTGAGACGTCACCTATCCGGCGCTTATCTTTTGGTAAACGGGTGCTTGTAGGACTTTGGTTAGCTTGGGAACAGGTATTTCAAGCTCTTTTTCATCTCCAAACGATTACTCCGTCAGATCCTTTCCTGCATTATCGGATGCGGAAATATCAGGGTGAACCGGTTGAACTCGAGGGCGGAGAACTGCTGCGTAAAGGTGACAAAGTCATTGAGCTGCACATCGATAATAAACAGTTGTTCGAATTAGGGATTCATTCACGTTCTTCCGCTCAACTTGCGATTCGAATGATCCGCAGAATGGAAAAGGATCTGCCCATTCTTGCTGAGATCATTGCCAAAGATGTGGATCTTGCGGAAGCCAAAGCGCTTTATGGAGTCAGCATGATTAACCGGGGACCGGAGAAATTCGGCTTTACCGTACGTGATTTGCCGGATGGCTTATTCGCACGTTCCTCCAAATTTTACTTAAGGATCCTGTTAAGTGTGATTCATCCAGCAGGTGGAGCAAGGCTTAAAGAACGGAGCGAGGTCCTTGTGCCGAAGCTTATCCTGATGCCTGTCTCAGAGCTGCTCAAAAAGATGAATCAACAGCTGCCTCATCATCCGAAAACTGCAAAAAAACGCAAATCGCAACAGGAAGAATCGTTGTCACTTAATGATTCGGTTGCGGATGTAGAAATGCCAGGTGCGACAGTAACCAATTGATTCATGATCTTATTGATAAATATTTTACAGTGGACATGTAAAGAGATGTTCTACAATCCAGCGATGGGTTGTGGAACATTTTTTTATTGGGATAATTAAAAAAAGAGCAGCCCGCCAGTAGAAATACTAAGGTGGGACTGCTCTTGCTTGTTTTAATATTCTTTTTTGCTAAAGGGATTAGATCTTCAGCACTGCGCCGTTACTTGCATTGGTTACCATTTTGGAGTAACGAGCCAGGTAACCAGTTTTAACTTTAGGTTCGAATTCTTTCCAACCCGTACGACGAACTGCTAATACTTCTTCTTCAACCAGCAATTCAATCTTCCGGTTGTTGAGATCCAGCTCAATGATGTCTCCATCCTCAACAAAAGCGATCGGACCGCCTTCAGCTGCTTCTGGAGAGATATGACCGATACTGATTCCGCGGGAAGCCCCCGAGAAACGACCGTCTGTAATCAGACCGACCTTAGCACCTAGCCCCATACCCACGATTTGTGAAGTAGGCGCCAGCATTTCCGGCATTCCTGGTCCGCCCTTAGGACCTTCATAGCGGATAACGACTACATGGCCTTCTTTAACTTTACCGTTCGCGATACCTTCCAGTGCAGCTTCTTGGGAATCAAAGCAGATCGCAGGACCTTTATGATATCCACCTACTGAAGCATCAACTGCACCAACCTTGATGATAGAACCCTCTGGAGCCAAGTTTCCGTAAAGTACGGCAAGACCGCCTCTTTCGGAGTAAGGGTTGTCGATAGTATGAATTACGGAAGTATCTTGGATCTCGTGTCCGATTACGTTCTCAGCTAATGTTTTGCCGGTAACGGTCATACATTCCCCGAACAGAGCACCTGGTTTCTTCAGCAGTTCATTCAATACAGCACTAACGCCGCCCGCACGGTCCACATCTTCAATAAAGATATCAGAAGCTGGAGCCAGCTTAGCCAGATAGGGAACACGGTTTGCAACTTCGTTAATGCGTTCAAGCGGATAATCGATACCTGCTTCTTGAGCTAATGCAAGGGTGTGCAGCACTGTGTTAGTAGAACCACCCATTGCCATATCCAGTGCAAATGCGTTATCAAGGGATTCTTTAGTTACGATATCTCTTGGTTTAAGATCCAGCTTAATCAATTCCATCAGTTGTGTTGCGGATTTGCGAACAAATTCTCTACGCTCATCAGCAACAGCCAGAATCGTACCGTTACCTGGCAATGCCAGTCCAAGTGCTTCTGCAAGGCAGTTCATGGAGTTGGCAGTGAACATTCCGGAACAAGATCCACAGGTAGGACAACCGAATTGTTCTAATTCAAGCAGCTCTGCATCGTTGATTTTGCCGACTTGGTGAGCACCAACGCCTTCAAATACCGAGGTCAGAGAGAGCTTTTTACCTTTACTATCTACGCCGGCTTTCATTGGGCCGCCGCTTACGAACATGGTTGGGATGTTAACACGCAGTGCGCCCATCATCATGCCCGGTGTAATTTTATCACAGTTAGGGATGCAGACCATGCCATCGAACCAATGCGCGGAAACTACAGTTTCCAAGGCGTCAGCGATGATCTCGCGGCTTGGTAGTGAATAACGCATGCCGATATGTCCCATAGCAATCCCGTCATCTACGCCGATCGTATTGAATTCAAAAGGAACGCCACCAGCTTCGCGAATCGCTTCCTTAACGATTTTACCGAACTCTTGCAAATGCACATGCCCTGGAACAATATCAATATAGGAATTGCAGACCGCAATAAACGGCTTTCCGAAATCTTCTTCTTTTACTCCGGCTGCTCTCAGGAGACTACGGTGTGGAGCACGGTCAAAGCCTTTTTTAATCATGTCTGAACGCATTTTCTTGGCTGCCATAATGACATTCCCCCCTAAATGAATTTCAATCAAATATAGTGTCGCATTAACGCAATGAACTCCAAAGACCTGCGTATATACGGTTTATAGAAAGAACGGGGACCTGCTTCCTCAATAAGAAAAGCGATGCCGTTTCTATAAAAAAAGCCGCTGTTTTGGTATAAACAGTTACCGCCTAAAATGAACGGAGAAGTCATTGTTATTAGTGAGTCTATCACAAAGAGCACGTTTTTTCTACCGGACAATGTGAAGTTTGTCGATTGACGCAAAGCGTGGGAAGTGGAGGAAAAGCTCATTTTCGAAAGGAAAGTGCTTTATTTGGAAAATGGAACAGGGTTCGGATGTATCTATTTACCACTCTAGACAACTTTAGGAGAGCTGAGTATGATGGGAGTTATTATTTTATGGGAGGTGCTGGAAAATCGGGATTTGTCTATTATTATCGCCGCGGTGGATCGTTTTTACGGGGATGAAAAGCTAAGGAGGGAAAGGGAATGTCACAGCGTACAACTTTTTTAAATCCAATTGTAGCAAGCTCAGGAGACCCATGGGTATTCAAACATACCGATGGCTATTATTACTTTATGGCCACAAAAGCTAAATGTCTGGAGCTGACGAGATCTAGAACCTTGACCGGCCTTGCGGAGGGCGACAAGAAAGTGATCTGGTCTCCCGAACCGGGGGGCAGCTACAGTTACAATCTGTGGGCGCCGGAAATTCATCATTTGGACAACAGATGGTACATTTACTACACTGCGAATGACGGAGGAGGCGACGATTCACGGCGGATTTGCGTGCTGGAGAATGAAGCGGCGAACCCGCTGGAAGGACAGTGGGTATGGAGAGGTGCTTTGCAGACACCTGTCCCAGGGTTGGATGGAACAGTAATGTCTTTGCGGGATCAGCTGTATTTTCTGTATGCGGGATATGGTCATTTTCCTGATTATGGGTCGGCTATTTACATTATGCGAATGAGTAATCCTTGGACCTTGGAAGGGGAGCATCACCTGCTTACCGCTCCAACTCTGTCATGGGAGAAGCAAGGTGGCATGGCGATTAACGAAGGTCCGGTAATTTTGCAGCGAAACAATCGTATTTTCATGGTTTATTCGGCAAGTACGACTTGGTCTGAGGATTATGCACTAGGGATGCTCACCATGAACGAAGCGGCAGATCCTTTGCAACCGCTGTCATGGGAAAAATCAATGTCGCCTGTATTTTGCAAAAGTGTAGAGAACGGGATTTTTGCCACGGGGCACAATAGCTTCACACATTCTCCTGATGGCAAGGAAGATTGGATAGTCTATCATGCGCTTCCTTCCGCTGGAGCGGATGTGTCTTTGCGCGCGACCCGTATCCAGAAATTTGGGTGGAAGGTGGATGGGACACCAGATTTTGGGGTTCCTTGTAGGGATACGCTTGCTCAGACCGTACCGTCGGGAGAATAAGAATAAAACAGGAAATCAAGACTGAAAAGGCCATTCATTACAGAAAAACTGTAATGAATGGCCTTTTCATGTAATGCAGATATTTTTATTCGCTGTCGATAATAATTGACGAAAAACGCCTGTTTTATAAGGGGTTTTTCGCCAAAATATAGGATGGTTAGTACGGTTTTTTAATAGGTTTGTAGTTGGTATAGCCACATATTTGTTTGAGAAAAGTTCATAAGATTACAAAATTATTGTATGAAAGCGTTGACATATGAATTTTGGATGCTTATAATTCGATCTGAGATACAGAAAAACTGTATTAATCAAGGGGAGTTATCTACAGGGCAAAAAGGAGCGTGGTTCCAAGCTTTGGATTTGCTTAAGGCGTTATGGCAAATATTTTATAGTGGGAGGTTAAGTATGAAGAACAATGCAAAGCGTTATTTTAGTCTTTTATTTGTGTTAATACTGATCATTTCGACTGTAACAGCATGTAGTGGCAACAGTGCAAACAATGGGGCTGATAAGGGTGTCTCCAACAACAAAGAGAACGAGAGCACAGCCAAAGACCCGGTTGAGTTTACAGATATCAGCGCAGACATACGCGGCAATACAGCCCCAACGCAAGAGCAAATCGACGAAGTTAATCATTCCTTGAATGATACATACCTCGGCGACGTCTTCGATGAAGTCATTCCAAATGATTACTCAGCTTATCCTGTTAAAGGTGATGTGGTTCTGGATGTATGGATGCCTGCGAATTCCAATATTCCGGATATGAACAATCATGCTGTCCAGAAGCAGGTGGAGCAATTAACGGGAATCAAAGTAAACTTCATCACGCCGCCAATCGGCCAGGAAGCGGATGCCTTCACGCTGATGATCTCCTCCGGTGAACTGCCTGACATTATCATTGAGCCGGGACGTTATCCGGGAGGTTTTGAAGCGGGCGTAAATGACGGCGCTTATATCGATCTGACAGATCTGATGGAGAAAAATGCTCCGAACTATACGAAGTGGCGCAATTCGGATGAATCAAGAAGAAAAACCACGGTCACGGATGACGGCAAGCTGCTCGGCTTCTATGGCATCGCCCCATATTCAGAGTGGACTTGGTTTGGAACATTGATTAAGCAGGAAGCGCTGGACAAAACAGGGCTTGAAGTTCCAAATACGATTGATGAATGGCATACCTTCCTGACTAAAGCAAAGGAAGTCGGATACAAAGCACCGCTTAATTACGGCTCTACTTACGGCCAGATTTTTACCGGCATCATAAATGGCGCATATGGAGTATGGGATTGGACGTTCCTTGATGAGAATGGCAAAGTGGCCTGGGGGCCAGCACAGCCGAAAGCTAAGGAATATTTGACCACCATGCAGCAATGGAACAAAGAAGGATTACTGAACCCGGACTGGGCAACGGCAGACTTTAACCAGAGAATGGCGAGCGCCATTTCGGGAGATACCGCGATGATGATGGACTCTCCGGATACGATGTGGAGTTATTGGAAAGAGCAGAGCGGTATCGACTTTGTGGGCGCACTGAACCCGGTTCTGAACAAAGGAGATAAGTCCGCAACCACGTACAAAAATTTCAAAAGAGCGGGGATCGAAGCTGCAATCACCACGCAAAGCAAAAATGTAGAAGCGGCAATGGCTTGGCTTGATTTTAATTACAGTAAAAAGGGCTGGGAATTGATTAACTTTGGTGAATACGGCACGGTCCACCTGATTGATGAGACGGGAATGCCTTATTATCCAGAGAACAGTTATATCTTTAAAGACCCTGAAGGTCAGCCCGTATCGACAACCTTATGGAAATACCGGATGCACAACTGGCCGGATATCCGGGATGAGCATCATTCCAACCCGCTGATCGCTGCCAAAGGAAGTTACTCGGGAGACATTCGCAAGAATTGGACAGAAAATATGGACACCAGTATGGCTATGCCACCTATTTCCTTTACCAAAGATGAAGCTTCGCGGGAAGCCGAGCTTGGAAACCAGCTGTCGACACTGCGCGGAGAGTATTTTGCAAAAATCATAATGGGAGACCTGCCGGTAGATGCCTATGATAAATTTTTGAAAGAAGCTCAGAGTATGGGACTGGAAGAGTTTTTGAGTATCCATCAGGCAGCCTTAGATCGATATAACAAACGATAGGTGGTTGTTTTATGGAAATATTACGAAAAAACAGAGCGATAAAGCCCATTCCTCAGGACGCCAAACCTAAAAATACCAAGTTAGTGATTAAGAAGGATTTGAAAAAGAACTGGTTTGTCTATCTGTTGGCTGTCCCTGTTTTAGCGTGGTTCCTGATTTTCTGCTACGGGCCGATGTGGGGGGTTATGATCGCCTTCAAGGATTTTAAACCCCTGCTGGGGTTTGGCCAGAGCGAGTGGGTAGGGTTTAAGCACTTTATTGATTTTTTCCAAGGGCCTTATTTCTGGCGGGTCGTTAAAAACACCCTTCTCCTCAATGTTTGGGGGATTGCCTTTGGATTTACAGCCCCGATTATTCTGTCCTTGATGCTGAACGAAATCCGTGGGGTTAAGTTTAAAAAAGTGGTCCAAACGATCACCTATATGCCGCACTTTATATCCCTGGTGGTGGTATGCGGGATCATTCATATCTTTGCCGCAGATGAAGGGATTATCACGCAAATCCTGCAATTTATTACCGGAAAAGAGTACTCTTCACTGCTCGGCTACTCTTCGTTCTTCCGGCCGATTTATACCTTCTCCGGCATTTGGCAGAGCATCGGCTGGGATAGCATCATCTACCTTGCGGCGATGAGTTCCATCGATACTTCATTATATGAAGCTGCTGAAATTGACGGAGTGGGACGGATTAAAAAAATGTGGCATATTACGCTGCCGCAGATCAGCCCAGTTATCATCATTCTGTTTATTTTTGCCATCGGCGGGTTGATGTCGTCCGGGTACGAGAAGATTATCCTGCTGTACAATCCTCTGATCTATGATACGGCGGATGTTATTGCCTCTTACGTGTATCGTCGCGGTTTAAGAGAAGCCAGTCTTAGTTATTCCACGGCTGTGGGCTTGGTCAGCTCAATCGTTAACTTCGGGCTGCTCTGGATGACCAATACAATAGCCAAACGCAGGTCCGAGGTCAGCTTATGGTAAGAAAGAGGGACAGCTATGAAAGATAATTTGCAGCGTAAAGCGAAAAAAAGACGAAAACATAAATCCATCGGTGACAGAGTATTTGACGGCACACTTTATACTCTGCTGACCGCATTAACCTTGGTGTGTTTTTATCCGATCCTGCACATCCTGTTTGCCTCCGTCAGCGACCCCGGCATGTTGATTGCTCATAAAGGCATTTTGCTGAAACCGCTGGGATTCACTTTGGATGGCTATAAGCTGGTATTTAAAGATAACAGTCTGATCAACGGCTATAAAAACACGATTATATATGTAGGATTAGGCACATTAGTCAACATGATCATGACCATTCTGGGAGCTTATGTATTATCCAGACGAGGATTGTATTTCAAAAACTTCATCATGATCCTGATTACAATCACCATGTTTTTTGGCGGCGGGTTGATTCCTTGGTTCTTATTAATGAAGGATATTGGTCTGTACAATAATTTGTGGGCCATGATTTTGCCAAGTGCTTTAAGCACATGGAACATTATTATCCTACGAACTAGCTTTCAAGCCATTCCGCAGGAATTGGAAGAAGCGGCTACCATAGACGGGGCAAGTCAGGCCCATATTTTAACGAATGTGATTCTTCCGCTGTCCAAAGCTACGCTGGCCGTAATCTTTTTATACTATTTAGTGGGGAACTGGAACTCATGGTTTAATGCGATGGTGTTGTTGAAGGACAGACAGCTGTTCCCACTGCAGCTATTAATGAAGGAAATATTAGTAGCTAATGATGCAACCGCAACCTCGATCGGCAGTGCAGGCGGGGTAGTCATCGATAGTGCCCAGAGCCAGACGGCTTTCCGCGAGCTGGTTAAGTATTGTGCGATCGTCGTTTCTACGCTTCCTATATTAATGGTATATCCTTTCTTGCAAAAATATTTTGTTAAAGGTGTTTACGTAGGTTCGATTAAAGGATAGCGGGCAAAAAAACAAGTTCATCTTATATAGAAATTATTTAATAGGAGTGAAGTACACCATGTTGACAGAAGCAAGCAGCACATCCGTTCCACGTCCAGAATATCCAAGACCCCAATTTGCCCGTAAGGATTGGCTTAGCCTAAATGGAGAATGGGATTTTACGTTTGATGATGAAGATGTCGGTGAGGAAGAACAATGGTATCGGACGGACACAAAGGGTTTATTTTCACGGGTTATTCAAGTGCCCTTTGCGTTTCAGAGCAAGCTGAGCGGGATTGAAGATCCTTCATTTCATGATGTTGTGTGGTATAGAAGAACTTTTGAAGTTCCTGAGGGTTGGAATGGGAAGCGGATTGTCCTCCATTTCGGCGCCGTTGATTATTTGGCAAAAGTCTGGGTGAATGATCAGCTGGTGGCCGTGCATGAAGGCGGACATACACCATTTCAGGTCGATATCACTCCTTCGCTGCTCAAAGGAAGGAATACCATCATACTGCGCGCAGAGGATTTCAGCCGTGATGTCACCTTGCCGCGTGGCAAGCAATATTGGCTGGAGCAGTCTGCTGCCATCTTTTATACCCGCACAACCGGAATCTGGCAGAGTGTCTGGCTTGAACCGCTGTCTGCAGTGCATCTGAGTAAAACCATGATGACACCAGATATTGACCGCAATGAAATCCGGCTTCGGACCTTTCTGCAAGGATTTAAGTCTGCTGATCCGCTCAAGCTGCGCATAACGGTATCGTATGACAGTGAAGTAATTGCGGAAGATCAATATATGGTCATGAATGGTGAGCAGCTGCGCACTATCGGCTTGGGTGATTTTGCGGATCATGGTCTTGGACGTTTATGGAGCCCTGAGCATCCGAATTTGTATGATATTCAATTCCAATTGCTTCGGAATGAGGAAGTAATTGACGAAGTGGCGAGTTATTTCGGCATGCGTAAGGTGTCGATTGAAAATGGCAAGCTATGCTTGAATAACCGCCCATATTTCCAGAGACTGGTGCTGGATCAGGGATACTTCCCTGACGGGATACTAACCGCACCTACAGACGAAGAGCTGAAACGGGATGCCCAGCTGACGAAAGAAATGGGCTTTAACGGGGTGAGAAAACATCAGAAGACAGAAGATCCCCGGTTCCTGTATTGGTGTGATAAGCTCGGCCTGCTGGTATGGAGTGAGGCAGCCAATGCTTACGAATATTCCGAGGAGTATGTCCGCCGCTTCACGAAGGAATGGCAGGAGATCATCGAGCGCGACTATAACCATCCTTGTATTGTGACCTGGGTTCCGCTTAATGAGAGCTGGGGTGTTCCCAATGTCCAGATTGATACACGTCAGCAGCAGCACGGATTGGCTATGTATCATTTAACGAAATCCTTGGATGAGATGAGACCTGTTGTGTATAACGATGGGTGGGAGCATATGACTACAGATTTGGTGACTATTCATGACTATGAGAGCCATCAGGCAGTGCTGGAGGAGCGATATGCCACGGCAGAATCTTCTGTAAATGCGATGCCGGCCAACCGCAAAATATTTGTCGGTGGAGCTTCGTATCAAGGCCAGCCGATTCTCGTATCCGAGTTTGGTGGAATTGCCTTCAAGAAAAGTGAGTGGGAGGGCTGGGGTTATTCTGGGGCAGAGAATGAAGAGGATTTCCTGATGAAGCTCAAGGCTGTGGTTGACCCGATGTTCACTTCCCCGGTGATCCAAGGGTATTGCTATACCCAGCTGACGGATGTCGAGCAGGAAATCAACGGACTGCTCACCTATGATAGACAGCCCAAAGCTCCGCTTGAAGCGATCCGCAACATTATGATGCATATCCAATAAATAACATTTACTAAAAGGAGTTACACCATGACACAACAAGCAACGCTTCCGCGTCCTGAATATCCCCGCCCTGACTTTGTTCGACCAGAGTGGATCAATCTGAACGGCCAGTGGCAATTCGAAATTGATCATGGCAAAAGTGGGAAGGAACGCGGATACCCTGTTAACGAACATAATCTCTCAGGGACAATTACTGTGCCCTTCTGTCCGGAAAGCAAGCTGTCCGGTGTAGAATATAAAGATTTTATGGCTGCTGTATGGTATAAAAGGGAGTTTACCGTGCCGGAGAGCTGGACAAATGGCAGAGTTATCCTTCATTTTGGCGCCGTTGATTATATGGCGGAGGTCTGGTTGAACGGCGTATCCGTAGGTACGCATCGCGGAGGATATACTCCGTTTAGTTTTGATATTACTTCTAATCTTTTAGCGGGCAGTAATGTGATTACTGTCTATGCTGAAGACGACGTTCGATCGGGACGACAGCCACGGGGCAAGCAGAGTGAACAGTTCCATTCGCACGGCTGTGATTATACACGCACTACAGGAATCTGGCAGACGGTATGGCTTGAGCAAGTCCCTGAAACCTATCTGTCTAATCTGAAAGTTGTCGCTGATCCCGACAATGGCTGTGTGCACCTAGAAATGAAGGTACAAGGGAACGCAGCGGGGGACACGCTTAGGGCCACTGCTCTTTATGGCGGCAAACCCGTTGGGGACAGCAGTGTGATCGTTTCCGGACCCTCTATAAAACTTACAATTCCGCTATCAGAGATTCGCTTGTGGGAAGTTGGAAACGCCAGATTGTATGACCTGAAGTTGTCCTTGCATAGTCAGGGACGGGAGAGTGACGTGGTCCATTCTTATTTTGGACTCCGCACGGTACGACTGGATGGGATGGCATTCCGGATCAATGGGAAATCCGTATTTCAGCGGTTAGTTCTGGATCAAGGTTTTTATCCGGAGGGAATCTATACCGCTCCTACTGATGAAGATCTGCGCAGAGACATCGAAATCTCAATAGGGCTTGGCTTCAATGGCGCGAGGCTTCACGAGAAGATCTTTGAACCGCGTTATCTTTATTGGGCTGACCAATTAGGTTATCTTGTCTGGGGAGAGCATGCCAATTGGGGGCTGAATATTACTGGAGCGGATAGCCTGACTCACTTCCTGCCGGAATGGCTCGAAGGTATGCAGCGTGATTTCAATCATCCCGCGCTGATCGGCTGGTGCCCTTTTAATGAGACCTGGGACCGGGACGGTGCGAAACAGCATAACCCCGTGCTCCAGATTGTTTACGACGTAACAAAACGTATGGATCCAACACGTCCAGTAATTGATACAAGCGGCAACTTCCATGTGGCTACAGATATCTTCGATCTTCATGACTATGACCAGAATCCGCAGACGTTCCGGGACAGATATGAACCGATGAAAAGTGGCGGAGAAGTATTCAATACCTTCCCGGATCGCCAAACGTATGAAGGTCAACCTTACTTCATCAGCGAGTATGGCGGAATTTGGTGGAACCCGCAGCAGAAAGATGAAAAATCATGGGGGTATGGGGACAGACCGACCTCAGAGCAAATGTTTATCGAACGCTACGAGGGGTTGACGAATGTTCTATTGGATCATCCGCTGATGTTTGGATTCTGCTATACCCAGCTGTACGATGTGGAGCAGGAAGTCAATGGACTGTACACTTATGACAGACAGCCGAAGTTCGACCCCGAGCGAATCCGCGGCATCAATGCGCGTAAGGCTGCAATTGAAGATTAGAGGCGCTACGTAACTATTCATTCGAAAGGAATGTGATAGATTATGAAAGTGAATTTCCGGCAAAAATGTCTGGTCGCCTTAAGTGTTCTTCTTATTCTTCCAATGGGGAAGGTGACCCTAGCTGTCTCTGATCATAATGACTTTTACAACGTGGTTATGCAGGACGGGGCGGACCCATGGGTGTATAAACATACAGATGGCTTCTATTATTTCACCAAAACAACAGGTGGCAATGTTACCCTCTGGAAGTCAGCCCAGTTGACCACTATTGATGCAGCGCCTACTAAAGTTGTCAACACGGGCGGTAGCGGCATCTGGGCGCCTGAGCTACATTATATAAACGGAGCTTGGTATATCTACTATGCGATGGACGACGGAGATAACGTAAACCACCGCATGCATGTAATGGAGAACACAGCGGCAGACCCGATGCAGGGAACTTGGCAGTACAAAGGCCAGATCACAGATTCAAGCAATAAGTGGGCTATAGACGGTACTGTGCTGCAAGTGAACGGCGAGCTGTATTTTATCTGGTCCGGCTGGGAGGGGAATGTTAATGTGCGGCAGAATCTCTATATCGCGCATATGAGTAATCCCTGGACCATTGATTCCGAACGCGTAGAGATTTCAAGACCAACGTATAGCTGGGAAACGAATCATTCCCCAAATGTGAATGAAGGACCACAGGTGATTATAAATGGAGAAGTCATTAGTTTGGTCTACTCGGCAAGCGGAAGCTGGACTAATGATTATTGTCTGGGACTGATCACCGCAGACATCTCCAGTGATCTGTTGAATCCGGCATCATGGAATAAACGCAATCAGCCTATCTTTTCCTCAGGCAATGGACTTTATGGACCTGGACACCATTCGTTTACAAAGTCTCCTGACGGCCAAGAGGATTGGATCATGTACCATGTCGCCAAATACAATAACGCTGGCTGGAACCGCGAGGTGCGGATGCAGAAATTCAGCTGGAATGCTGATCATACACCTAATCTGGGTATTCCCGTTGACCCTAATCTTCCGATAACTTTGCCTTCAGGTGAAACCATGCATACCCGCTACGAAGCGGAAAAAGGGATATTTGGCGGCGATGCCTATGCCTCTTCGAGTCCCAAGGGCTCGGCTGGACTTAAGGCGGGTCATATTGATACGCCGGATAGTTACGTGGAATTTTCGGTTGATGCGGCAGCCGCAGGCGAGTATATTCTTTTGGCTCGAACGGCGAATGGAACGTCTGGCGGGAATTGGTCGAATTTTCAGCTTAGTGTCAATGCAGGACCTGCCAGCCCATTCTATATCACCAATAAAGGGTGGGAGAATTGGGGGCTGTCCACAGCCCGGGTTCAACTGAAGGCAGGCATGAACAAGCTTCGTTTTACCAAAGGCGAAGGTTACGGAGAAATTGATTTCATTGATATTAAGCCATTGTGAATCGAACAAACCTAAGAGACATATGAAATGGCTTCCGGTTTTCCGGAGGTCATTTCTAGGTGAAAGGGCTTGTAGGTGTAATTGTTTTTCATCTCATTAAGAAGTAAGATTAGGATAATTATTAGGATACAAGGAGAGCTGATTTGTGCTGGAACTTAGCTTAAACGACCCGGAAAAATTAGTCACAGTAACGCATGCTTTATCAACTCGTTCTAGGGTTGATATTCTTCGGCTCTTAAACTCCAAAAACTTAAATATTATTGAAATCGCTGAGAGGCTGAAGCTTCCAGTGTCGACGGTAGCAAGCAATATTAAAGTATTAGAAGCAGCAGAGTTAATTCATACAGAATTGCTTCCGGCTTCACGCGGGGCAATGAAAGTTTGCAGCCGGAATTATGATGATCTTCATATTGCCTTGAATTTGAAAGAACCGATGTCAAAGGGATTAACTCATGTCTATGAAGTAGAGATGCCGATCGGCCATTATAGCGACTGTGAGGTATCTCCTACTTGCGGAATGGCTAATAGCGAGGGTCTTATTATCAAAGAAGATGAACCGTCGAGCTTTTATCACCCTAAACATGTCAACGCTCAGCTGATCTGGCTCCGCAAAGGATTTCTGGAATATTTGCTGCCTATGGATATCCCCTCCGGAGCACAAATTGAATCGCTGGAATTATCCATGGAGATCTGTTCGGAAGCTCCGAATTATGACCAGAACTGGCCTTCGAACATCTCTGTATGGGTGAATGGATCGGAGATCGGCATGTGGACCAGTCCCGGTGATTTCGGTGACCGGCGGGGCAAGCTGAATCCGAACTGGTGGTGGGATGGATCTACACAATACGGGTTTCTCAAGACCTGGCGTGTTGACCATGAAAAGACGACACTTGATATGGAGAAGGTGTCGAATGTTTCCTTAAATGATCTTCTGATTAACCGGAGCCCCAAATTGCGGCTGCGCATTGGAATCAACCCTGATGCAGTTCATCAAGGCGGACTTAACCTGTTCGGGCGCCAGTTTGGCGATTATGAACAACATATTATGATGAAGGTAAAATATACCATGGATCAGGATGAAGTAGAACTTTAGCTTAGGAGATGAACAAAGCAAGGCGGTTCCTCGGAAACGAATCTTCGTATCCAAGGAACCGCCTTGCTTTGTTTGTTCTGGATGTAAAGCTAGAGTGTGCGCCGTAGGGCGGCACGCTGAAGGGTGATCATCCAGTCAACGGACGGCTCAACCAGCGGGTGAAAGAGCCGTTTAACGGACGGCTGAGCCAGCAATACGGTGAATAATACGGCGGTGAGCAGCAGGACTACTGCCCCAGCAGCATTGCCAATATAGGTGTAAATCCCGGAAACGGCAGCCAGACGAACGATAAAACCATGAAGCAGGAAAACATACAACGTGCGGCGCCCCCAGTCGGTCATGCGGCTCGCTCCGTAAGGTACGAGGCCGAGGAAAGTGAGTGAAGCGACAATTTGTAGTCCGTACAGTCCCAGACGGTATACGCCTGCATACCATACATTGGCATCAAGCTGCATATAGGTCATGCTGCCATATAACCAGCCAAAGGGAAATCCTGCCCCCCATGCGGCCATGACGGCAAGGAGTAGAATGGAGGCGGCTGCTGCAAAGATTTTGATATATTTCTGATAGAGCTTGACGAAGGTTTCGAAGGAGAAATGATAGCCGATAATGAAAAAAGGCAAATATACAAAGGTACGGCTGATGCTAAACCATACACCGTCCAGCTGGAGATATCCGACAGCCACCCCCGCTGTTACAGCGAAGAGGAGCTTAGCGGTTATGGACCATCTGCTCATACCGAGCATCAGGAGGCGCCAGCAGGCATGACTGGCCAGAAACCATAGGAGCAGATAGGGTGCGAAAATGGAATGCTGGATGTTGCTTACATGAAAGAGGGAAACGTCGAGTGCGGAATATAAGCTTTGAAAAATGAGGTATTGCAATCCAATTTGCAGCAGCATTTTGCGGCCGGTAGTTCCGGCAAGGCTTTTTCTGGCGAAATAGCCGGTCACCAGTACGAACAGCGGCATGTGAAAGCTGAAAATCCACATATATAATCCGTGTATTCCGCTCATTTTGTTAATCAGAGGTTCAATTGCATTACCGGCAAAAACAGTGATAATAAGCATAAAACGCAGGTTGAGAAAAAAGGTTTCTCCGCGCGTTTCCAGCGAGTTTTCCCCTACCATGATTTAGCCTCCAAATTATGCTGTATGCAAATTAATTTAATTTTAAAATACTAGATTTTCTTTGATTTAATTGTGAATTAAGTCACAATAGAAAGCGTTATCATGTGTGCGAAATGTGGCGATGTGTTGAAGGTTGTTAGAATAGAGGGATTCCACTATAATTTTTATATGCATTAACATCTGGGAGTGGAACATGTTGAAGAGAAGAATAACTAAGCGTCGCGTCGCTATTTTTGTATTGATTATTTTAGTGGTAGCCGGGTTGCTGATATGGAAGTATTTAACGCCATATGCACCGGCTCAAGAGGCCGAAACCGCACTGATTTCAAGTGGTGGAGTTACCGTCGAACAGAATGATAATTGGATCTCGTTCGAACCTTCCATTACTAAAGGCGCCTCGATTATATTTTATCCTGGGGCTTTGGTTAAACCGGAAGCTTATTCCCCTCTTGCGAAGAGCGTCGCTGCTGCAGGGCATCCCTTCTACATCGCCAAAATGCCGTTTAATTTAGCCGTTACGAAGGGGGATGCCGCAGAAGAGATTATTCGTGTGCATCCGAAGCAATCTTTTGTGCTGGGTGGACATTCACTTGGGGGTGTCATGGCCTCACGTTACGCAATTGAGCATACGGACCAGCTGGAAGGTGTATTTTTCTTAGCCTCTTATCCAGATGAAAAGGGCAGTCTACGAGAGACTACTTTGTCAGTGTTATCGGTTGTGGGTACTGAGGATCAAGTGATTGACAGAGACAGCTACAACAAAGGGCGCTCCTATCTGCCAGATAATACAGTTTATAGTTCAATTATAGGTGGGAATCATGCGCAATTTGGCAGCTACGGGCCTCAGAAGGGGGACGGCGAAGCCACAATATCCGAGGAAGAGCAGCAGAGTCGCACAGTAAGTGCCCTGTTGGATTGGCTGGGAAATCTGAGGTAGTTACGGGTCATTCAACAGAGGGAGGAAACAATTCATGCCCATATTACACATTAACGATGAATGCGTTCCCTGCTCCGGAATATTGTTTGATAAAGACGGGACATTACTCGATCTATTAGCCACCTGGGGGAATTGGGCGGAGCTTGTGCTGCGTGGACTGGAAGATCAACTTGCGATCATGGGAGCGGGATTTATTGTAGAGCGCAGCAAGGTGCTGGGTACGCAACATGATCCGCAAGGGAAGTTAATAGGGTACGACCCGGCGGGGCCGCTTACCATGGCTACAGAAGAAGAAAGTTACGGTGTACTCGCATGGCAGCTATATGCAGCAGGAGTTCCTTGGAATGAAGCGCTGACCCGTGTGAAAAGCATAACTAAAAACGCGATGTATGAATTACGCCGACGCCGTATGGCACAGCCTTTAGCGGGACTTCATTCTTTTTTGGAGCAATGCTCTGCGGCATCCCTTAAGCTTGGCGTGGTTACCTCCGACGGGGCAAAGACCACCGGAGAGCATTTGGAATGGCTTAATGTGGCAGGCTATTTTGATTCGGTAGTTACTAGGGACAGAGTAAAAAACGGAAAACCAGCTCCTGAAATGGCTGAATTGGCCTGCCGGGAGTTAGGGCTTTCGCCTGAAGAGACGATTATTATTGGGGACAGTAATGCCGATATGCAATTAGGTAAAGGTGCAGGGCTTCGCCTCGCAATTGGGATTTCCGCCAGTGGTGATGGGGAGCACCTTATAGATGCAGATGTAATCATTTCCGGTTTCAATGAGCTTCGGATCACTTACTGATCAGCTAATAAAAGGAAAGGATGTGCTACTTAGCATGGATCAATTGCAGACACTTGCTTCTTGGATCAAAGAAAGTGACAATATCGTTTTTTTCGGAGGGGCGGGTACGTCTACAGAGAGTGGAATTCCTGATTTCCGCTCCGCAGCTGGATTATATCAAACTCAGCACAATTCACCTTATCCACCTGAAGTGATGCTGAGCCGCACTTTTTTTATGTCCTCACCGGACATTTTTTTTGATTTTTACCGCAGTAAAATGATTCATCCAGAGGCCCGTCCGAATGGTGCGCATCAGCTACTAGCGGAGTTGGAACAGCAGGGGAAGCTGAAAGCGGTGATTACGCAAAATATTGACGGCCTGCACCAGCAGGCGGGTAGCCGTAGTGTCCTTGAGCTGCATGGTTCGATCCATCGCAACTATTGTATGGACTGCTCACGGTATTACGGGCTGGATCAACTGCTGGAAATGACTGAGATCGTTCCTCACTGCCCGGAATGTGGCGGAATTATCAAGCCGGATGTGGTTTTATATGAAGAAGAATTGGATCACTCCGTGCTTATGGGCTCTGTAGCAGCGATTGCCTCTGCAGATATGCTTATTATTGGTGGAACCTCGCTAACGGTTCAACCTGCGGCCAGTCTGGTGACTTATTTCCGGGGCAAACGTACGGTGCTGCTGAACGGAGATCCCACACCTTATGATGATCAGGCGGATCTGCTGATTACAGATCGAATTGGAAAAGTAATGGGCAGTGTCAAGGATCTATTAAGCTAGAAGGAAAAAGCTGTCCTTTGGTTTCTCTTGCCAGATTATTATTACGCTCAGAAGTTTAAAGATAAGGTAGGCTCACAACAGCGTGTAATGAGAGGCAGGGATAAGCAATGGTATATGTAGCAGACGATAAACGGTATGACAACATGCGTTATAATCGTTGCGGGAACTCAGGTCTCAAGCTCCCAGCAATCTCATTAGGATTATGGCAGAATTTTGGTGGGATCGATAATTACGAAAACGGCAGAGAAATGATCACTCGTGCTTTTGATCTTGGAATTACCCATTTTGATCTGGCCAACAACTATGGTCCACCAGCTGGTTCAGCAGAAGAGCTGTTCGGTAAAGTTCTTGCCAATGATATGTATCCTTATCGTGATGAAATAGTGATTTCTACAAAAGCAGGGTATAACATGTGGCCCGGCCCTTATGGGGAATGGGGTTCACGTAAATATATGCTGGCTAGTCTGGATCAGAGCCTGAAGCGGCTAGGCCTAGATTATGTTGATGTTTATTACTCTCATCGTCCAGACCCGGAAACACCGCTTGAAGAAACCATGCAGGCGCTGGATTATGCGGTACGTTCTGGCAAAGCTTTATATATAGGACTATCCAACTATAATGCGGAGCAGACGGCTGAAGCCCTCAGTATTCTAAAAAGCCTGGGCACACCGCTCTTAATCCATCAGCCTAGTTATTCTATGCTCGATCGTTGGATTGAGGGTGGCTTACAGGATGTACTGGAACATAGTGGTGTAGGAAGCATCGCTTTTACACCCTTGGCTGAAGGCTTGTTAACCAACAAATATTTGAATGGTATTCCAGAAGGGTCAAGAGCTGCCAAGCCGTCTGCCGCCTTGAATGAGAGCCGGATTACACCGGAGGTGCAGCGGAGGATTCGCGCACTTAATCAGCTTGCGGTTTCGCGAGGACAGAGTCTGGCTCAGTTTGCACTGGCTTGGACACTCCGGGGTGGCAAGGTTACTTCTGCCCTAATTGGAGCAAGCAGAGTGGATCAGATTGAAGAG
Source organism: Paenibacillus sp. FSL H8-0315 (assembly GCF_038005365.1). Lineage (NCBI taxonomy): Bacteria > Bacillati > Bacillota > Bacilli > Caryophanales > Paenibacillaceae > Paenibacillus > Paenibacillus sp. FSL H8-0315. Next base: position 5,180,398 of record NZ_JBBOTA010000001.1, read on the forward strand.
AATATAGCTGCTTTAGCTGATCCTGATTTCAGTCCGGAGGAGTTAGAGCGGATTGAAACGATTTTAAAGACAGAACTATAGCATATTGAACAGTAACAGCCCGGTTCCTTACGTTAAGGAAGGTGGGCTGTTGTTGTATAGTGGATTTATGGATTTATGGATTAAGGGCAAACTAACGTTCAGGTTTCTCTGCTTGTCTCGTTGTAGTCATCCGGTAAGCCGTCGGTGACTGGGCACAAAACCGTTTGAATTGGCGAGAGAAGTATAAAGCATCGGTGAGCCCCACAGATGCTGCTACCTGTTCCACGGACAGCTCCGGTCGTTCACGCAGCAGTTGTCTGGACTTTTCAATCCGCAGCTTCAGCAAGTAGGTCACCGGAGATAATCCGGTCTCTTGCTTAAATACACGGGACAGGTAGGCTCGATTATAACCCAACGTATCACACATTTGTTCAATAGAGACCGGATGCGCATATTGAGAAGCCATGTAGTGGATCATTTGCTTCACAGTACGCTTAACCTGTGATTCTGCGCCGGGCAGACGGGAGAAGGAAGAGAGCAAATCAGCTGCTTCGCCGACAATGAGATAGAGATAGCCAAGCGAAGTCAGATGGGCACTCTCTTTGTTGGCGTTGAAGGCTTGCATGATGCTGGACAGGGCACCTGGAATGAGGCTTTCACCTGTTGTAGTCACCACAGGCTGTTGTGGTGTGAACCCTGTCTGCAGCACCAGATCGTCAGCTTCACTGCCAGTAAAAGCTGCCCAGCGATAGCACCAGGGCTGGTCTTTATCCGAGACGTAACTGACTAATTGTCCCGGATGGATCAAGAAGCAGTCCCCTTTACCCAACTCATATTTATGATGTTCTGTACGGAAAACGCCCGAGCCAGATTCTATGAAATGCAGCAAATAATAATCATAGATCTTGGGTCCAGCTTGATGCATGGGCAGGGTCTGACTCTGGCCGGCAAACAGTACATGAAGGTTCTGTTTATCGTAATACACTGGATTGGATCCTACGGAATAAGTATGCTCCATTTGGGACAGCCTTTCTTGTGTTAATGTCATTTAATGGCTTATAGTTTAGAGAGTAACAGTAATATATGTAATTATTATATTATGGGAAGTCACATTTATCCATACATTACACACATGATTGCATTATCAGAGGATGAATGAATCTATTATAATGAGTACATAAAGAACGCTTTACTAATTCCCACTGGCTGAAGCAGCGAAAGGATGGAGTGGCATTAATGAGCATACAGGAACTTAATAACAAATTTATTGAAAAATATGGGGTGAGCGGGGAAGAGGCTAAGGTGTTTTATGCACCAGGTCGTGTCAATCTCATCGGAGAGCACTTGGATTATAACGGCGGGTATGTACTTCCCGCAGCTTTGGAATTCGGTACAACGCTGATTGTGCGTCCACGTAGTGACAGCAAAGTGAATTTTGCATCAACTAATTTTCCTTACGAAGCTTCTATTGATTATAGCGAAATTGGCAAGGCCAAAACGGGTGAATGGATTGACTATCCGATTGGGGTAATGGTTGAGCTGGATAAGAAAAGCACCCCAGTATCCAAAGGGTACGATCTGCTGTTCCATGGCGATATTCCGAATGGAGCAGGCTTGTCCTCCTCGGCCTCTCTTGAAGTCGTTACTGCTTATGCGTTCCTGACTCTCGAAGGTGGCGATACAGACACTGTAGAGATTGCACTTTTGTCCCAGCGTGCTGAGAATCAGTATGTAGGTGTAAACTCCGGAATAATGGACCAGTTCGCAGTTGCTAACGGCAAACGCGATCATGCGATCCTGCTGATGTGCGACACACTTGAGTACAATTTGGTACCGTTCATCACAGGTTCATACAAATTGGTTATCGGCAACACGAACAAACGCAGAGGGCTTGTAGATTCCAAGTACAATGAACGCCGTCAGCAGTGTGATGAGGCATTAGCTATTTTGCAAAAAGAAGTGCCTTCACTAGCTTATCTGGCACAGCTTAATCGTGAACAGTTCGAAGCACATCAAGATAAAATCACAGACGAAATTGTAAGACGCCGCGCTCGCCATGTTGTGGAAGAGAACCAACGCGTGCTAGATTCCGTTGAGGTATTAAAAAACAATGATCTGAAGCAGTTTGGACAGTTCATGAATGATTCGCATGCATCCTTGCGCGATTTGTATGAAGTTAGCTGTGCAGAGCTTGATATTATGGTTGAAGAAGCTGGGCGCATCCCAGGTACACTCGGTTCCCGTATGACTGGCGCGGGTTTCGGAGGCTGTACAGTATCTTTGGTACATGAAGATGATATAGAACGTTTTATTCGTGAAGTTGGTGAAGCCTATACCACAAGATCTGGTTTGGTTGGCGAGTTCTACGTTTGCGGCATCGGTAATGGTGTCCAAGAATTGAAGGGAGTGTAATCAGATGGCGATTTTAGTAACAGGTGGAGCAGGGTATATTGGGTCTCATACTGTAGCGGAGCTGCTGGATCGTGGCGAAGAAGTGGTGGTCATCGACAATCTGCTAACAGGGCATCGTGAGGCACTGCTGGGTGGCAAGCTGTACGAAGGTGATCTGCGTGATAAAGAACTGCTGGGTAAGCTGTTCGCTGAAAATGAGATTGAAGCGGTTATCCATTTTGCTGCAAGCTCTTTGGTCGGAGAAAGCATGAAGGACCCTGTAAAATATTACGACAACAACGTATATGGTACACAGTGTCTTCTAGAAGCTATGCAAAAAGCTGGCGTGAACAAGATCGTATTCTCGTCCACTGCCGCAACCTACGGCGAACCGGAAAAGGTGCCGATTGAAGAAACAGACCGCACTGAACCAGCCAATGTGTATGGAGAAACTAAGCTGACCATGGAACGGATGATGGCTTGGTTTGACAAAGTACTGGGCATCAAATACGTAGCATTGCGTTACTTCAATGCAGCTGGCGCACATGCCAGTGGTAAAATCGGTGAAGACCATCGTCCAGAAAGTCATTTGGTGCCGCTGGTATTGCAAACGGCCTTGAAGCAACGTGACAGTATCGCAGTTTTCGGAGATGACTATCCTACAGAAGACGGTACTTGTGTGCGCGACTACATCCATGTCAGCGATCTGGCTGACGCCCATGTCCGTGCGGTAACTTATCTGCGCAGCGGAAGCAGCAGCAATATTTTCAACCTGGGCAATGGACTTGGATTCTCGGTAAAACAGGTGATTGAAACGGCGAAGAAGGTTACTGGACTTGAAATTCCTGTAGTCATTCAAGAACGCCGTGCCGGCGATCCGGCTGTGCTGGTAGCTTCCTCCGACAAAGCGCGTAGCGTCCTTGGATGGAACCCGCAGCATGCAGATTTGGAAGATATCATTCAAAGTGCATGGAACTGGCACTCTGCCAATCCGCAAGGATACGGAGAATAAGGGACTTTAGGTTAGCTTATCTTGAACTTGAGACCCTACTTAAGGAGAATTAAAATGCACAACGAGAATAAGATTACACCTGCTGGCCAGAAAGCATTACATGCGATTGAGCAGCTTGTTCTGTTCGCACTGCGCCAGCAGCTTATAGCTCCATCCGATGAAGATTATAGCCGTAATGTGCTGCTCGAACAGTTCGGTTTCAGTGAGCCGCATGTAGGTGACATCGATCAAAGTCCATTGGAAGGGCCGCAGGCTCCACTCGATGCACTGATTGATTATGGTTTTGAAATCGGATTGATCCCAGAGAATAGTGACACTTACCGTGACTTGCTGGATGCCAAGATTATGGGACTTCTCATGGCCCGTCCTTCGGATGTAAATGCTGAGTTCTATAGTCTGACCGCTGAAAAAGGCATCTCCGCGGCTACAGACCGTTTTTATAAATTGAGCATTGATTCGAACTATATTCGGATGGATCGGATCTCGAAGAATGTCTACTGGCTGCAGGATTCGCCGTACGGAGACATTGAAATGACGATCAATTTGTCCAAGCCTGAGAAAAATCCGAAGGAAATCGCAATGGCTCGGCTGCTCCCGCCGCCAGTCTATCCGAAATGTCTGCTGTGCCGTGAGAATGTAGGTTATGCCGGACGGATCAATCATCCGCCACGTCAGAACTTGCGTATCATTCCGCTTAACCTGAATAATGAAAAATGGTTCTTCCAATACTCGCCATATGTTTACTACAATGAGCACTGTATTGTATTCCATCATGATCATGTGCCAATGAAGCTTACCAAGGATACCTTGAAGCGGCTGCTTAGCTTCGTGGAATCATTCCCGCATTATTTTATTGGCTCCAATGCAGACTTACCGATTGTTGGCGGCTCTATTCTGACGCATGACCATTTTCAGGGCGGACGCCACACATTCCCGATTCAAAAAGCGCCTAAGGAAGATACATTTACACATGCTTCTTATCCGGGTGTCAGCATTAATATCGTAAAATGGCCGATGTCCGTATTACGTTTAAATGGAGAAGATCCTGCGGTTCTATTGGAATGCGGAAATGCGCTTTATGAAGCTTGGAAAGCCTACAGCGATCCAGAGGCTGAAGTGCTAGCCTTTAGTGAGGTTGACGGTGAAGTACAACCTCATAATACCGTTACTCCTATCGTCCGCCGGGCCGAGGACGGCAGCTTCGAGATGGATCTTGTGCTGCGGAATAACCGGACTAATGAGCAATATCCTGAAGGGATTTTTCATCCGCACCGGGAAATGCATCATATCAAGAAAGAAAACATCGGCTTGATCGAAGTTATGGGACTGGCGATTCTGCCGGGCCGTTTGAAGGAAGAACTCGATTCCATCGCAGGTATTCTTGCAGGAGATCAAGCGCTGTTAGAAGCGGTGAAGAATGACCCTAGTCATTCTCTTGCGCAGCATGCGGCTTGGATTCAGGAGCTGGTGGAGCGATTCGGAACTGCACTGCAACACGAGGAAGCGCTCAAGATTGTGCAGAACGAAGTTGGCATCAAGTTTACGCATATTCTTGAACACGCTGGCGTTTACAAACGGACTCCAGAAGGTCAAGCAGCTTTCCGCCGTTTCGTAACAAGCTTCGGTGCTTTGTAGTAAGTGAATTTGGATTTAAGGATGTCCTCTAGCCTATGGGCTTGGGGCATCTTTTTTTATTCAGAATGACGAAACGCAGCCACCTAATTTGAATGCAGGTAATCAGAGGTTTATAATACGAAGGAGTAAGACATTACGAATTAACTACTGGAGGTTTACACATATGCGTAAATTTGAATTTTATAATCCTACCAAGCTGATTTTTGGACAGGGTACCCTTGAAGCCTTGAAGACGGAGGTGCCTAAGTACGGTAAAAATGTGCTTTTGATGTACGGTGGCGGCAGTATCAAGCGCAGCGGTTTGTACGATAAAGTAGTTGCTGAGCTGAGTTCAATAGGCGCTACAGTGACCGAACTCTCTGGAGTAGAACCCAATCCACGTCTTTCCACAGTACATAAAGGCGTAGAGCTGTGCCGGGAGCATAATATTGACCTTGTTCTCGCAGTAGGGGGCGGAAGCGTATTGGACTGCGCAAAAGCTGTTGCTGTTGGAGCCAAATATGATGGTGATATGTGGGACTTTGTAGAGCGTAAAGCAGCGGCCCAAGACGCGCTTCCACTGGGCACAGTGCTGACAATGGCTGCTACGGGATCCGAAATGAATAACGGCTCGGTAATCACAAACGAGGTTACTAAGGAAAAAATGGGCTGGGGCAGCGTGCATGCCTACCCGGCATTCTCGATTCTTGATCCAGAGAACACTTTTTCTCTGCCACGTGATCAGACCGTTTATGGCATGGTGGACATCATGTCACATGTACTGGAGCACTATTTCCATACAGACGGCAATACACCGGTACAAGACGGGTTCTGTGAAACTTTGCTGCGCACTGTAATTGAAACCGCGCCGAAGCTTATCGAAGATCTGAACAACTACGAGCTGCGTGAGACCATTATGTACTGCGGTACGATGGCGCTTAACGGAATGGTCAGCATGGGTTTTGCCGGGGATTGGGCGACTCATAATATCGAGCATGCAGTGTCGGCTGTATACGATATTCCGCATGGCGGAGGTTTGGCGATTCTGTTCCCGCAATGGATGAAATATAATCTCAGCACAAACCCTGCGCGTTTCCGTCAGCTTGCAGTAAATGTGTTCGGAGTTGAACCTGCTGGCAAAACTGATGAAGAAATCGGGCTGGAGGGTATTGAGGCTCTGCGTAATTTCTGGGATTCCATCGGTGCGCCGAAGACGCTTGGAGATTATGATATTGATGACAGCGAGATCGGCAGTATGGCTGACAAGGCTGTTCGTTTCGGAGCATTTGGTAATTTCCGCAAGCTTGAGCGTGAAGATGTAGTTGAGATTTATAAAATGGCTTTGTAAGTAAATTCTTCTACGGAAAGAGACCATTTGTCTTTATTCTAGAAGTCGCAATAGAATGTCAAAGAAGCGAATCCTCCGTTATGGAGGATTCGCTTCTTTGTGTTTATGGTCTAGTGTGACTTGCTCCTCTTGCTATACTTTTCGGTCGTTCTCATCCCAAGGTTTCGCTGCCGGTGGCGAACCTCCGCTGCCGCTGGCGAACCTCCGCTGCCGCTGGCGAACCTCCGCTGCCGCTGGCGTACCTCATCTATCACTGTTCGCACCCGTAATCTAATCCGTCGACCGTCCTCGAGAGTCTTACGGACCCAGCTGACGTTATCTGTGAATTTTCAGCCTTTTGAGCAAGTTTTCGGACACCAGAGACACTATTGCTTCGAAATGGTCTTATATTTGCTGTTTTTCATGCCAATAGGGGCTATGCGGTCCGATAGCATACCAAATGTCGGAAAAATCGGCGAATAGGGTCTGCTGAGTCCGATGGGCCGAAGGCGCGTAAACAGCATAGCCTCTTCATACGCGCGAGAGTGTTACCTAACCAACTAGGGTTTGTATGATCCCCACACGACTGATTCCTCTTCCAATGCACGCCTACCCTACGGACCCAGCTGACGTTATATGCGAATTTTCAGCCTTTTGAGCAAACTTTCGGACACCGGAGACACTATTGCTCCGAAATGGTCTCATATTTGCTTATTTTCATGCCAATAGAGACTATGCGGTCCGATAGCATACCAAATGTCGGATAAATCGGCGAATAGGGTCTGCTGAGTCCGATGGGCCGAGGTGCGAAAGCAGCATAGCCTCTTCATATGCGCGAGAGTGTTACCCAACCAACTAGGGTTTGTAAGATCCCCACACGACTGATTCCTCTACCAATACACGCCTACCCTACGGACCCAGCTGACGTTATATGCGAATTTTCAGCCTTTTGAGCAAACTTTCGGACACCAGAGACACTATTGCTCCGAAAGGGTCTTATATTTGCTGGTTTTTATGCCAATAGGGACTATGCGGTCCGATAGCATACCAAATGTCGGATAAATCGGCGAATAGGGTCTGCTGAGTCCGATAGGCCGAGGTGCCGAGGCGCGAAAGCAACATAGCCTCTTCATACGCGCGAGAGTGTTACCAACAAAAATCCGTGCTCCACCAACTATTGAACGGCCTTTAGGACAGCCCCAGCACATGTAATAAAATAGTGCCAATGTGAGCATGCTTATCCTCTGAATGGAACTTATTTGGGTGAATATCCAAAGATTGTGAAACCAAGGACCTACTTTGTACGTTTAATGTAATATGACAGTCCTGATTGAAGACAGGAGGAAACAAAAATGCAAACGCTGTATTTAGGCTGCTTGGCGCTAGGCGTCATATTTGCCATAGTCAGCGTCCTGGTGGGAGATCTGATCGGAGATGCCTTGCATGGGGTCTTTGATTTCGTATCCGTAGATTTTCTGAATCCCACCGTACTGGCAGGAGGAATAACCGTGTTCGGCGGAGCGGGCATTCTTCTAACCCGGTACAGCGCTCTGGAAGCTGGGGCGATCATTGCTTTGTCTTTGTTAGCCGCCGCTTTTTTGGGAGTACTTATGTATCTAGGGGTGGTTAAGCCCATGGAAAAAAGCGAAATGTCCAATGGTTTCTCAATGAGTGATCTGCCTGGCAAGATCGGGGAAATCACAATTCCTGTTCCCGCCACTGGTTATGGTGAGATTATGGTAAAGTTTGGCGCCGGCAATAGCCTGCATACGGCAGCAAGCTTTGATCATGAGCTGCTTCCGGCAGGGATTAAAGTTGTTGTAGTGGAGGTTAGAGAAGGCGTTGCATTGGTGTCAGAATTCGAAAAGAGAAGAGGAGTGGATCTTTAATGTTCGGTATTCCTGAGTATTTGTTAGTCCCTGCTGTTGTCGTTGCTGTCTTGTTTGTGCTAGGTATCGCATTCTGGGCACGTTACAAAACGGTTGGACCCGATGAAGGGATGATCGTAACGGGGTCGTTCTTAGGGAAAAATCATATTTCAGACGATGGTTCTGGCCGTAAAATAAAGATTGTACGCGGGGGCGGGGCCTTTATACTCCCAGTCTTTCAGAAGGCTGAATTTATGTCGCTTCTTTCTCATAAACTCGATGTGACGACCCCGGAGGTATACACCGAACAAGGGGTTCCGGTTATTGCCGACGGTGTGGCGATCATTAAAGTGGGTAGCTCAACGGAAGATGTGGCGACAGCTGCTGAGCAATTTATGGGCAAACCGATTGAAGCACTGAAGAGCGAAGCACAAGAAGTTCTTGAAGGTCATCTGCGGGCCATTCTCGGTTCGATGACCGTTGAGGAAGTATATCGTAACCGTGACCGCTTTGCGCAAGAGGTTCAAGGCGTGGCGGCACGTGATCTTAAGAAAATGGGTCTGCAAATTGTTTCCTTTACCATCAAGGATGTGCGAGACAAACATGGATATCTAGAGGCACTGGGTAAACCGCGGATAGCTGCTGTGAAGCGGGATGCAGAGATCGCTGAAGCAGAAGCAGTGCGGGATGCGAGAATTCAAAAGGCAAACGCAGAAGAGCAAGGGCAAAAAGCTGAGCTGCTGCGGGATACGAATATTGCCGAAGCCTCCAAGGAAAACCAGCTTAAGGTGGCTGCGTTTAAACGGGATCAGGATACAGCGAAAGCGGAAGCCGATCAGGCTTATCATATTCAAGAGGCACGTGCAAAGCAGACCGTTGTTGAAGAACAGATGAAGGTTGAGCTGGTACGTAAGGAACGTGAAATCGATTTGCAAGCCAAAGAAATTCAAGTTCGCGAGAAGCAGTATGATGCTGAAGTGAAGAAAAAAGCAGAAGCGGATCGTTATGCAGTAGAGCAAGCGGCGGAAGCCGATAAGGCGAAGAGAATGCGTGAGGCAGATGCCTTGCAATATAGTATTGAAACGCAAGCTAAAGCGACATCTGAGCAGAAGCGTCTTGAAGGTCAAGCGATGGCGGATGCAGAGCTGGCTAAAGGTACAGCGGATGCTGAGGTTATCCGGTTGCGCGGTCTAGCGGAAGCAGAAGCCAAAGAGAAACTGGCGGAAGCTTTCCAGAAATTCGGCGAAGCGGCGGTGCTCGATATCATCGTCAAAATGCTGCCTGATTTGGCTGGCCAAATTGCGAAGCCGCTGGCATCTATTGATAAACTTACCGTTGTAGATACCGGTAACGGGGAAGGTGCAGCCCGGGTCAGCAATTATGTGACTCAGCTAATGTCCACCGCTCCAGAGATGTTGAAGAGCGTCTCAGGGATTGATGTAGAGGCACTGATCAAGGGGTTGACCTCTAAAGCTTCCGGAAGCAAAGGAGCATCAGTTACACCAGTCGCACCTGTTGCACCAGCTACACCTGCAACTTATATTCAGCCATCAGCAACATCTAGTACAGCCAGCGAGACTTTAACTTCTGTGCCTGAACAAAAGGAAAAATAGTTTAATGCAATTTATATGGTTTTAATTTACTTAAGGTATGACTGGCAAAGCTGCTGGTCATACCTTAATCTTTATGTTTTGATCTGTTTTGATCTAAATTAGACAACATGATAAAAAGCTCATGCGTTTACAGGTGATTTTTGATGAAGCTTTATAGCTTATCGGCATCCCGTGGGAATTATTGTATATATAGACATCGACGCTTTCACTGGTGTTTAAAGATTTTTTCAGGTAAAATAAAAGCCTTTAAGGCTGTTCACTCTGATCTACTAGCTTAGTAAGGACACAGAGTGTTCTTCTAATATGCAATTCTTGGTGTTATGATGGTAGCAAAGCTTGTATTCATCGTACGATTTCTTATTGCGTATGCTGCTGGAAGTTAGGTGTTTAGAAATAAAAGAGGTGTCAAAAATGAGTAGCATAACAGTGGCGAAGGTGTTGAATAACAACGTTATCATTGCCCAGCATCCTCAATATTCCGAGGTTGTAGTTATCGGTAAAGGGATAGGGTTTAACCGCAAGCTGCGGGATCAGATTAATCTATCCTCCGTGGAGAAGATGTTTATTCTTCGCAGCCAGGAGGAGCAGGAACAATATAAACAGCTTCTTCCCCAAGTGGATGAGAAGTTGATTGAGGTCGTTCAAGAAATAGTATTACATATTATGCATTGTAGCCGTCAGCCGCTTAATGAGCATATTCACATTGCACTTACCGACCATATTTCCTTTGCTATCCGTCGTTTTGAACAAGATATCCCAATTCATAATCCATTTTTGTATGAAACTAAGGAGATTTATCCTGAGGAATATAAGATGGCAGAATATGCGATTGGACGGATCAATGAGGCTATGGGCGTGGAATTGCCGGTGGATGAGATAGGTTTTGTGGCTCTTCATATTGTCAGCGCACTTAGTAATAGGCAAATTTCCGAGGTTAGACAACATTCTCTCTTGATTGGAGAGCTGGTTGGGTTAGTCGAGAATTATCTGGACTATCGAATCCCACGTGATTCACTTGATTACTCAAGACTGGTAACCCATCTGCGATTCGTTCTAGAAAGATTACGCCGCGGAGAGGCGGTACAAGAGACCTCAACCCTGGATGGACTCATGAAACGGGAGTATCCTGAGATGTATTCGTTGGCTTGGAAATTAACAAAAATTATCGAACAGCGTGTGCGAATTCCCGTGTATCAAGCTGAGGTAAGTTATTTGACGATTCATCTGCAGCGTATTGCCCAGAAAAAAGTGGACGAACAAGATATGGACAAGAATGGTGAAGCTCCTTAAAGTGCAAAAGTTGTAACAAATCATGGTTTCAAAAAAAACGCTTGCCACTTAAAAAAAACGATGCTACAATGTTCACTGTCATCAACAAAACAGAATATCGAGCGTGTAACTGATTCGATCAGGCATGAGTGAATTACAGTATTTTGGTTGTTAACCCCCTTCTTGGGGCAATCTAACGATAGCGTTAGATTACAACTCCTATACTGTGTTGCTCATGCCTTTTTTGGCATCTGTTTTAGTGAAATTAATGAAAGGAGTAACCTAAATGTTTAAAAAGTTGTTTGGTGTTTTACAAAGAGTTGGTAAAGCTCTGATGCTTCCAGTAGCTATTCTGCCTGCGGCAGGTTTGCTTCTTGGAATAGGAAACATGCTGGTAAACCCAGACTTCCTGCAATATGTTCCAGCACTGGAGAACCATGTTGTTCAGGCTGTTGCCAACGTATTGATGAACTCAGGACAAATTGTATTTGATAATCTAGCCTTACTCTTCGCGGTGGGGGTTGCGATAGGTTTAGCCGGCGGTGAAGGTGTTGCGGGTCTAGCTGCCATTATCGGTTTCCTCGTAATGAACATTACGATGGGTACAGTTATTGGCGTTAATGATTACGTCCTGAGCCAAGGCGACTTCTCGTATGCCAGCGTATTAGGGATTCCAACACTGCAAACAGGGGTGTTTGGAGGTATACTCGTCGGTATATTGGCTTCGGCCATGTACAAGCGATTCTTCAAAATTGAGCTTCCTTCTTACCTGGGTTTCTTCGCAGGTAAACGTTTCGTACCGATCATGACGGCGGTAACAGCTCTAATCTTGGGCTTGTTACTGACAATAGTATGGCCACCTATTCAACATGGTCTGAACTATGTGTCACAAAGTATGATTGATACGAACAAAACGCTTGCAGCGTTTATCTTCGGAACGATCGAACGTTCGCTCATTCCTTTTGGACTGCATCACATTTTCTACTCTCCATTCTGGTATGAATTTGGTACCTACGTTGATAAAGCTGGAGAATTGGTACGTGGTGACCAACGGATCTTCATGCAGCAGCTTCGCGATGGAGTAGACTTCACAGCAGGGACATTTACTACAGGTAAATATCCATTCATGATGTTTGGTCTTCCAGCAGCGGCTTTGGCTATCTATCATGAAGCTAAACCTCAGAATAAAAAGATCGTCGGAAGTTTGATGATTTCCGCGGCATTGACATCGTTCTTGACAGGGATTACTGAGCCGCTCGAATTCTCGTTCCTATTCGTGGCTCCGTTGCTGTTCGCTGTACATGCTGTGTTTGCAGGTCTGTCCTTTATGACTATGCATATTCTGGATGTTAAAATCGGCATGACATTCTCGGGTGGCTTTATCGATTTTGTGCTCTTCGGTATTATCCCGAACCGTACAGCTTGGTGGCTGGTCATTCCGGTAGGTCTGGTCCTTGCCTTAATTTATTACTTCGGCTTCCGGTTTGTAATTCGGAAATTCAATCTTATGACACCGGGTCGTGAAGAAGATACCAATGAAGAAGAAGAAGTGAATACGGAGTCTGTCTCCAGAGCCGGTGATGATCTACCGCGGAACATTTTGTCCGCTCTAGGTGGTAAAGAAAACATCACTCATCTAGATGCTTGTATTACCCGCCTTCGTGTTGAAGTTAAAGATAAGGCAGGTGTAGACAAGAACCGTCTTAAGAAACTTGGTGCATCAGGTGTGCTGGAAGTGGGTAATAACGTTCAAGCGATTTTTGGCACACGTTCAGATACGATTAAATCGCAGATTCAAGATGTGATTAACGGAAAGACACCTGCGGCTTCAGCAGCTCCAGTAGTGGTTGCTCCAGAGCCAGAAGAAGAACAACAGGCAGGTGAAGCTGGTGAAGCGATTATCAAGGAAGATATCGTATCTCCAGTAAACGGTGAGTTGTTGGATATCACAGAGGTGCCAGATCCAGTATTCTCCCAAAAAATGACGGGCGACGGCTTCGCGTTCCTATCCGAAGATGGGAAGATTGCTTCACCGGTTTACGGTAAGGTATTTAACGTGTTCCCGAGCAAACATGCCATCGGTATTATGTCTGACGGAGGCAAGGAAGTGCTCGTTCATATTGGGGTTAATACGGTTAAGCTTAAAGGTCAAGGCTTCACGGTATTAGTTGAAGAGGGCGATCTTGTAGCGGCTGGACAACCGATTATGGAAGTGGATTTAGAGTATGTAAAAGCACATGCACCTTCTGTAATCTCACCTGTTATTTTCTCTAATTTACCAGAAGGCTCTTCTGTAACATTGAAGAAGCCGGGTAAGGTTTCTATAGGAGACCAAGACATTATTACGATTCAGTAAAAGTGCAAGGGCCGATGCTTCCTTGTTCATACAAGGAAGCGAAGCTTTCACTATAAATTTAAAATACTTTAATAACAGAAAGCGAGTTGGATAATATTATGCAAAAAACATTCAGAATTGTCGATGAAGATGGAATTCACGCACGTCCAGCAACTGCCTTGGTAAATACAGCAACAAAATTCAAAGGTACAGAAGCATATGCAGAAGCTAAAGGTAAAAAAGTAACTTTGAAATCCATTCTTGGCGTATTGTCATTGGGTCTTGAAGCTGGAGATACTTTGTCTTTGATTACTGAAGGAAGCGAAGAAGCAGAAGCTTTGAACGCTCTTCAAGAAGTAATGATTAAAGAAGGGCTAGGGGAAATCCATGAATAAGATTTCAGGAATCGCGGCTTCAGCAGGGATTGCAGTAGCCCGTGCTTTTATCCTGAAACATCCGGATTATACGATTACGAAGACAAGTATCAGTGATACTGAAGCAGAAGTCGCTAAGTTAAATGATGCACTCGCCAAATCAAGAGTGGAGCTGCAAACGATTAAAGAGCGTACTTTGGCAGAGCTGGGGGAGAAAAAGGCTGAGATTTTCGAATCACATCTGCTTATTCTTGATGACCCAGAACTGATCAATCCTGTAATTGATAAAATCCGTGAGGAATCGGTTAACGCGGACTATGCGCTAAACGAAGTGGCTACGCAATTCATTGAGATGTTTGAAAATATGAAGAGTGCCTATCTGCAGGAACGTGCAGCTGATATGCGTGATGTTACCAAGCGCTTGCTGAACCACCTGCTGGGCATTCATTATGTAAGTCCTGCAGAAATCAGTGAAGAAGTAATCGTGATTGCTCAAGATCTAACACCATCGGATACAGCACAGCTTAATCGTAAGTTCGTTAAAGGCTTCACAACGAACATCGGTGGACGGACTTCTCACTCTGCAATTATGGCTCGTTCTTTGGAAATTCCAGCGGTTGTTGGAACTAAAACGGTTCTGTCAGAAGTGAATTCTGGCGATTTGGTGATTGTCGATGGTCTGAACGGAGACGTTCTGATCAATCCTAGCGAAGCTGAAGTGGCAGAGTACACTCGCAAGCAGGAAGCTTACGACTTGCAAATCGCAGAATGGAAGAAACTTCGCGACGAACCTACAGTATCAGCAGACGGTAAACATGTTGAACTAGCTGCCAATATTGGTACACCAAATGATGTGAATGGTGTCATTGAGAATGGTGGCGAAGGTGTAGGTCTGTACCGCACTGAGTTCCTTTACATGGGTCGCGATAAGCTGCCTTCTGAGGAAATTCAATATAACGCCTACCGTACTGTACTTGAGAACATGAAGGGTAAGCCGGTAGTCGTACGTACCCTGGATATCGGTGGCGATAAAGAGCTGCCTTATCTTGACCTTCCGAAGGAAATGAATCCTTTCCTTGGTTTCCGTGCGATCCGTCTTTGCCTGGATCGTCAGGATATTTTCCGTACTCAATTACGCGCATTACTAAGAGCAAGTGTTCACGGGGATCTTCGCATTATGTTCCCTATGATAGCTACGCTTGGTGAATTCCGTGCTGCACGTGATCTTTTGCTCGAAGAGAAAGCTAAGCTTCGGGAAGAAGGTAAGGAAGTATCAGACAACATTCAGCTTGGCATAATGGTTGAGATTCCATCAACTGCTGTACTGGCTGACCAGTTTGCTAAGGAAGTTGATTTCTTCAGTATCGGTACGAATGATCTTATTCAATATACAATGGCTGCGGACCGTATGAATGAACAGGTATCTTACCTGTATCAGCCTTACAATCCAGCCATCCTGCGTTTGGTCAAAAATGTAATTGATGCAGCCCATGCAGAAGGTAAATGGACGGGGATGTGTGGTGAAATGGCTGGTGACGCAACAGCTATTCCGCTGCTACTGGGTCTTGGTCTCGACGAATTCAGCATGAGTGCAACTTCCATTTTGCCAGCGCGTAGTCAAATATCTAAATTGTCGGCTGCCGACATGAAGGATTTGGCTGCAAAAGCGTTGCAGCTTGGCACGGCTGAAGAAGTCGCTGCGCTTGTTCAAAGTATCGCTAAGTAACTTTTTACGCATGCATTAATCCGTTTTAGCGTTCTACTGTTTTTCCAACTACTATTGCCGACTTCCGATGGCTGGAGGTCGGCTTTTTTATGTTTTTTAACCTTTAATTTTCTATAATTCGACCTCATTTACTGTTCACTGTTTATTTTCTTTATTGCGCAGATGTCTATACCGATAGTATTAGTAATGAGCATAAAGTCGATAAGGAACCCAAACCTATAAATATGTCGTACATATAATAGTAAGGATCCATAGAAAGTTTATACTCCATTTGCTGACTTGCAGCGCTGTGCAAGTATTAATATGAAATAAATTGGTAATATATGGACTTATAAGCAACCCCACAGGTTAGGTGGGGAGCCATAGGATGGTGTTAATTCATGAGTAAAAATTATATAAATGCAGAATTGATGATGGAAGTCTACGAGGGCAAGGATTTAGGCTTGAGGTATTCAACGGAGTACAGTGTATTTAAAGTCTGGGCACCTACGGCACTTGCTGTGTCCCTTGTACTGTACGAAACAGGTGGGCATCAACTGAATACTGAGTCACCTAAGAGTGTTATGGACAATGGACGTATTGTATATATGCAGCGTAGTAATGGTGGAGTCTGGCAGACCAAGTTATCAGGTGATCTAAAAGGGAAATATTATATGTACCGTGCTGTTTTTGCAGATGGAAATGTGACGGAAGCAGTAGATCCTTATGCAACAGCGGTATCTGCAAATGGTTTAAGATCAGCAATCGTTAATTTGCAGGATACGAATCCAGAACATTGGGATCAGGATGTAGCGCCTCCGTTACAGCATCCTGCCGACGCAGTGATTTATGAACTGCATGTTCGTGACTTCTCCTCGCATGAGAGCTCAGGTATGCATTATAAGGGTAAATTCAAAGCATTTACCGAATTTGGATTAAAGGATTCGGCAGGAAATACAGTGGGGATTGATCATCTGGCTGAATTAGGGATTACCCATGTACATCTGATGCCGGTATTTGATTTTCAGACCGTGGATGAGCTGAAGGTGGTTAATCGGGGTTCCTCCATAGCTAATGTGGACTACAATTGGGGGTATGATCCCCAGCATTATAATGTACCTGAAGGATCTTACAGCACCGATCCTGCCAATCCTGGCTTGCGGATTCGTGAATTTAAAGAGATGGTGCAGGCCTTACACAGCCGCGGGATCGCGGTAATTATGGATGTCGTTTACAACCATACGTATGCTGTGGAGAATGGCCCCTTTGAGCCGCTTGTCCCAGATTATTTCTATCGCCGCGATTTTACGGGACGTTTGTCGAATGGCTCCGGGGTTGGCAATGAGCTGGCTACAGAACGTCCGATGGTCCGTAAATTTATTAAGGACTCCTTATCTTATTGGGCTTCGGAATATCATATGGATGGTTTCCGGTTTGATCTAATGGGACTGATGGACAGTGTTACCATGCGGGAGATTACCGAAGAGCTTCGGCTAGAAGTGAATCCGAATCTGTTGCTTTACGGTGAACCTTGGACGGGTGGAGATTCTCCGCTGGCCACTAAAACGCTAAAAGGTGTACAACGGGGCAAGGGCTATGCTGTCTTCAACGATAACTTCCGTTCAGCGATCAAAGGGGATAGTGATGGCTTCGGAAGAGGGTTCGTGACAGGCGAATACGGCAAAGAAGGTGCTATTGCAGCCGGAATTAAAGGAGCAATTCATGAGTTTACGGACTCGCCTGTGGAATCGGTGAACTATGTAACTGCCCATGATAATTTGAATTTATGGGATAAGATGCTTATCGTTCAAGGAGGGAGTCAGGAAGCTGATTTTCCGGTAATCGCTAACATGGATAACGAAGATCTGGAAGAGGCAGTGGCCCTTGCCAATCCATACGTGAATGTAGATCAGGAGAATATTCTCGGTAATGAAACTATACGTCGATCCTTGCTTGCTAACGGAATTATTCTGACCTCGCAGGGGATTCCTTTCCTGCATGCTGGAGATGAGCTCCTGCGCAGTAAATTTGGAGATCATAACAGCTACCGCAGCGGTGATGCGGTCAACTCGATCCGCTGGAATATGAAAAGTGCATTTAAGCCCGTATTTCAATATTATAAAGGTCTGATCGAGCTGCGGCGTACACATCCGGCATTTCGTCTGCATGGCCGCCAGGAAATTGAACGCTCCTTAGAATTTCTGCGTCGTGATGGCGGAATAGTATCGTATCTGCTTAGAAGCCATGCAGGAGGTGATCTCTGGAACAATATTACCGTTGTCTTCAATGCTAATAATGACCGGATGTCGGTATCACTTCCTGAGGTTGCTGATAGTTGGAACGTAGTAGTAGACCATACCCGTGCCGGGATAGAAGCCATCCGCAGAATCGAAGGCAATGAGGTAGAGGTGGAAGGGTTGTCGATGATGGTCCTTTATGATGAATGTGGTGAGCCAGCCCCACGCTCTAAAATTATCGAAATACACTATGAACGCCCAGATCAGAATTACCAAGGCTGGAATCTTTGGGTTTGGGATACAGGAATCCAGGATGGACAATGCGATTTCCGTTATATGGAGAACGGGCGTGCAGTAGCCCGCATCGAAGTGCTGCCAGATACCCAAACTATCGGATATATTTTGCGGCTTAATGATTGGGAAGAAAAAGATGGGGACGGAGACCGTTTCATTGATTGTTCTACGAATGGAGAGTTAACCAAGGTCTTAGTTCGGGATCGTGATCAGGAGATTGACGAAATTTCAGAAGATCATCTTCGGTTAAGCAGTTAGAGGCCATACAAAAAAAGCTGTTTCAGGGTTGATTTTTCCTGAGACAGCTTTTTATTTGCTCTTATGGTTTTACAATGGTCTGGTTAGCTAACCCTTCGTCCACAAGCTCGTAGTAGAGATTGGCTTTATTGCCACCATGGTCTTTGGAGCGATACATCGCCAAATCGGCGGCACGCAGCAGTTCATTAATACTGCTTCCGTGTTCAGGAAATAAAGCGACTCCGATACTCGCGGAGGTATGGAAGCTGGACCCGTTATCAACAGACCAAGACTTGTTGAACAGTTTAAGTAACCGCTGCAGTGTTTCATCAAGCATCTCTGGAGAAGTGAATCGATGCAGTACAACTGCGAACTCATCTCCGCCGATCCGGAAGGCCTGACCTATTCCTTTAACCGTATGCTGAAGTTCACGGGAGAGCAGCTGAAGAAATTCGTCTCCAGCCAGATGGCCTAAGGTATCATTTAGCTGCTTGAATCTATCACAGTCCAGCAGGGCAAGCGCAATATTTTGCCTCCGTCCTTCGGGTTGGGTGATAAGGTTCTCCATATACATTTTGAAATGAGCCCTGTTGGGAATCGCTGTTAAATGGTCATAGAAGGCTAGCTTATGTAGTCGTTCTTCGTATTGTTTTCGCTGGGTAATTTCCCGAGATAACAGCATAAATTGTGCTGGGAATTTACGGCTGCCGAGAACAGGTGACACCTTAGTTTCAAGCCATACCCATTGACCTTCTGCTCCGCGCATGCGCAGTTCAGAAATGCGCGGAGTTCCCTGAACAACACTTTTTAATTTAGCCCAGGCAATTTCCGGTTCACGTATGTAGTTGGATAACGGATCTCCTTTTTTAGGCACATAACCTAGAATACTGGAGTGTGAGGGGGAAGCATATAGAATCAACCCGTTGGGATCCGTCAAAATAATGAAATCAGACATGGTTTCACCGATAAGCTGATAAAGTGTTTGTTCTTCCAGCATTTCATTCTGGAGCCAGATGATTTTGCGTCCAAGGTAAATAATAACTAGGAGAAACACAAATAAGAGGAGTGAATAAAGAGAGAACAAAGCGCTTTTTTTATCTCCAAATCCATCCGTTACTTGCAAGGCGTAGTTGCCAATCAAGTCCTCTGCTTGATCGAGATGTGCCCTAGCTTCATTGAATTGCGAGTTTAGGGTGAGCGCAGAATATGAATCTGGGTTCCAGCTGCTCTTCGTCCGTTCTGTTATTAGCTTATACCCTGAATTTTTCCATTTGATAATGGTAGTTTCGAAGGAGCTGAGCTCGTTTTTTAATTCGGAAAGGATAATTCCACTTTGTTTCATATCACTGTAAGGTTTTTTTATAGCGTTGATATTTGATCTTGCTACACTTATTCGTTCCTCCGCTTGAAGATTATTATCTATAAACTCCTTAGTGAACTGTTCACCTTCTGCGGCTGTTAGGTTTGGACCCATTGCGATTTGCAAGGCTACAGCGGCTTGATGCAGATCACGATCCGCGCTCAGTATGAGCTTAGAGTTCTGATATATATCATCATAAAGAGAATCTGACAATCTATTAATCGTGTAATTTAAATAGAGTAGCGAGGCGACGCTGATCCCAACCAGAAGGACGGAGATTGCAGCGAAGACATAGAATAGTTTGCGTGTTACCTTGAACTCAAAGAATCCTGCCACAGTCATCTTCTCCCTGTATAAGATGATTAAGAAAATCTATTGCTGCTTAAGTAGAACCTGCAGAACGCAATCTATGGTCAGGCGTAATTTAATTCATTCACTGATGTTTGAAGGTGCTTTTGGGATAAAAGAGGTGTTGTATACATAGTGGGAAAACATAGGAAAGTGTACGTGTGAGTAAATGGTAGTTTCTAGTATATCAAGTATATAGGACGTGCTGCTTATAGAGCAATCTTTACTCAGATAATAACCAAAATGACAAAATTTAAAGTTTAGTGTATGGGCCTATTGAATTATCTATATTCAAACCGATGGTTCCTATTACCCAACTCGATCATAAATGATACCTTTTACAGCTGCTGAAAAAAAAACTGCCCTTAGTCATCTTAATGACTATAGGACAGCTAATCATTCATTATTCGTTACGCAGTGCGTGAATGGGGCGAAGTCGTGCAGCTTTGTTCGCAGGCATCATTCCAAAAATCACACCGATTAGTAAGGAGAAAATAAAAGAGATCAGTACCATATCCCAAGCAATCGAAACTGTAAGTGCTGAGTATTTACCTAGCAGCCAACTGCCCGCGACACCAATGCCAACCCCGAGCACCCCACCCAAACCGCTGAGCACGATGGATTCAATCATGAATTGAGCGAGGATATCGAATTTTTTGGCACCAATTGCTTTACGGATACCAATCTCACGTGTTCTTTCATTGACAGATACGATCATGATGTTCATGATTCCGATGCCGCCGACAAAAAGTGAGATGCCTGCTATGCCTGCAAGCGCCATGGAAAGTGTATCTGTTGTGGAATTGACAGTTTCCAGCATTTCCTGAGAATCAAACACACTAAAAGCATTATCCGCATAATTGAATTTAGCATCAAGCGTACTTTCCAGTTTTTCTTTTGCAGCTGCTACAGTATCTGCTGAAGTTGTCTTAATGGTGATGGAACGGACGCCTTTACTTTTTAATTGGCGTTCTGCAGTGCTTATAGGAATGAGTATGATATCGTCGTTGGAACCACTTAGACTGGAGCCTTTTGTTTCTAAAAGCCCAACGATTTTATAGCTAATTCCGTTTAACTGGACCTTCTGCCCTACAGGATTGTCTGTACCGAATAAATCTTCGGCCGTACCTGAACCGATCAACGCTACCTTTTGCCGGTATTCGTTATCAATATCAAGCAAGAAGCGGCCTGCCTGTACATGAAAATCCTTTACCTCCTCATAAGAGGGGGTGATTCCTTCTACAGTTACACTAACGTTGTCTGTTTTATTCTTGGCTGTAGCATTGCCGCTGATCACAGGAGCTACATTTGCTATACCCTCTATATCCCCTAGAGCAAGGGCTTCCTCATAGGTGAGAGAGGTAGTCGCCCCACGGCCAGTAATGTTTACAGTGAGTTGGTTTGTGCCTAGTCCGTTTAGCTGCTCTGTGATCTGTGAAGTAGTTCCTTGCCCAACAGAAACAAGAATGATGACCGAAGAGACTCCAATAATAATCCCAAGCATCGTTAAAAAAGCTCTAACCTTACTGCTGTTGATGCTCTTCAGGGCCATTCGCATGCTTTGGTACAATTTCACCCCGCATTCCTCCGATCTTCCACGAGGTTGCCATCCTGAATACGAATAATCCGCTCCGCTTGTTTAGCTATTTCCAGATCATGTGTGATAAGGATGATGGTATGCCCTTGCTTATTTAACTCACGTATCATTTGCATGACTTCCTGCCCTGTCCGTGTATCCAGTGCCCCGGTTGGTTCATCGGCAAGTAGAATAGGGGGGGATCCCGCCATAGCCCGGGCAATCGCTACCCGCTGTTGCTGTCCTCCCGAAAGCTCAGAAGGGCGGTGATGCATCCGATCCTCTAGCCCTACTTTAATGAGTGCTTCCTGTGCTAGTTGTCTTCTTTCCCGATGGGAGAGGCCACGATAAATCAATGGCAGCTCCACATTTTCAATGGCTGACAGCTTGGGGAGCAGGTTGAAATTTTGAAAGATAAAGCCGATCTTCTCATTGCGGATCGTTGCGAGCTTATTGTCGGATAACTTGCGAACCTCTTGTCCATCTAGAAGATAACTTCCTTCATCGGAGATATCGAGGCAACCAAGCATATTCATGAGTGTTGATTTACCAGAACCGGAGGGACCAATAATAGCTACGAACTCCCCCAGATCAATTGTAAAGGAAAGGCTATTTAAGACCGTCATGGTTTCTCCGGCCATTGTGTAGCCGTGGGACATGTCGTGAACTTCGATCAGAGGTGCTGAAGCACTCATCTGCCGCCACCTCCGCCACCACCTGGTGCGCTGCCCATACCACCAGCGCCACCTCCGGTGAAGCCGCCACCCCCACTAAAGCCACTGCCGCCGAAGCCAGCGCCACCCATACCGCCCATACCACCTCTAGTTTCCGTTTCCGTGCTGGTTGTTCCGGTTTTCGTAGAGATTACGGTAGGGATGATCACCTGGTCCCCTTCATGGAGTCCGCTGACAATTTCAATGCTGCTCTCATCATGGAGACCCACTTCGACAGTGACCATCTGTCCTGAGCTATTGCCGCGATTTCTTCCACCGGCAGCGCCGCCGCGAGCGTCAGGAGCCCCGCTGGGCATAGCGCCGCCGCGAGCGTCAGGGGCACCACTAGGCATTGGTACTTGGCCCTCGCCAGCAGTTTTGGAAGTTGTGACTGAACCCGCTGCTAGAGGAATAGAAACTGTGTATTTTCCGTTTCTTTCTTGTACAGCTTCAATAGGTACTGTTAATACATCCTTTTTCTCAGCAGTGGTTACTGAAACTTCCGCAGACATTCCAACAAGAGCACCTTCGGAGCTTGTTAGACCTATGGTAACATCGAAGAGGGAAACACCGTTTGAGGCGGTGCCCTCATTAGCTATTTTCGTAACCGTTCCCTTGAATTCCGTATCAGGCAGAGCATCCAATGAAATAGTGGCAGGCATCCCTAGCTTTACAGTAGGAATATCAAGCTCATCCACCTGCACAACTACACTTAAATTAGCATAATCGGTAATGTCGATGAGTTCAGAGCCGTCCATGGCTTTTTCGCCGCTTGCAATATTAACTGTCGTTACAGTTCCATCAATAGGAGCCGTTAACGGATCAGGAGGAAGCATATCTTCTTGGACAGAAGCTATTTTTTCCTGTTGCGCCGAAATGTCGGTTTTGGCCTTTTCAATCGAACGTTTGGCATTGCCTAGCTCATCTTCTGATGCACCTGCCACGGCCAGCTTCTTATATTGCTCCTGCTTGTCCTCAAGATCGGTCTCAAGCGAGGCAAGTGAAGTTTGCTCCTGCTTGAGATTGTCACTCAGATCATTGCCTTCAAAGGTAATCAAAGTCTGGCCTTTTTTCACGAGATCGCCCTCTTTGACAAGAACCTCAGCTGCGGTCCCGCTGTCCTTCGTTTTTACTTTACCGGTTTCTGTAGCAATCACGGAGCCGGCTCCGGATACACTAACTACGATATCGCCCTTTGTAACGGTAGCTGTATTAACAGGCACTTCAGCGGCTTGACTGTTCTTATCAGGTAACAATGTATACACCAGCATTCCTGCTGTGGCTACAACTACTACTCCAAGAGTCCAGAACACTATTTTTTTCTTCTTCATTTCTATCCTCCCTAGCTCATCATATTAATTGCCGGATGTATTGCTGGTGTCTGGATCTGTGCCAGAAGTAGAGTTGCTGTTCGAAGTCGTTGATGCCCCCTGATAAGTGACGACATAGGTTTGTGTTCCCAGCAGATTTCGATGGCCTTGGAATTCGTCGTATAGATTCAACCGGATTGCGCCGCCACCCAGTGTTTTGTACAGGCTGCTTGTGAAGGTTGTGGTGTACGACTTGAAGTTACCTAATTGTAGATCTGTGCCAAGTGTTAATGTTTTTTCCATGCTTTGTCCTAAGGGGTCAATCAGCTCCAACACCAGTTTGTGCTCGTAGGTGCCTGATTCATAAAGCGTGCTGGCTGACATGTTGTAGGTTAGTGCAGTGCTGAGCGTATCTTTACCAGCGGTGACGGTGGCGACTGCATTTGTAACGGATAGGGTATAAGGAAACATTTCCACGTTCAAAAGATTGCCTTTGGGCTCCACTCCCAGCTGGTTCAGTCCAAGTGATACCGTATTGATGTAACCCGTCGATTGGCCGTCAGGAGCGGTAAGCTTGCCTTCTGAAACACCCTCCCCGATATAAAGGACAAGGTTCGCTGGATCTATACCTAGAGGGAGCTTACTCCAGAGGGTGACCAGACTTTTTCCGTTAGGACTGGTGGAGGTTTTGGACTGGGTGACTTCGGCTTCATAATATTGATTGTCTTGTGTTTTGTAATAGGCTACGAGTTGAGCCTGTTCGGATTTACGCGATTCCTCACTGTTCATTTCTAGTTCTGTGTACAAGAGATTTGAATCTGTACCTGGGTACACGAGGGTCCGGCGTACAAGTAATTCCGCTTTTTTACCTTCAAGCTCAAGATGGAAAGAATTTTCAGCTGCAACACTCTGTACCCGGCTGTCCAGTTGGGTAGTACTTAGAGAAAGGAAGTTAAGCTTATTTTCACCTGAAGTTTCTTGCAGGGTGATTTTTAATTGATTGAAAGTATAGCTATAAGGAACATTGGCTACGACATACACAGCAGCCGATTCATTTGGACCGAGGATGGTTTGCGTACTTTCTGAGACAACCTGGGAAGTGCTGCTGATGTCACTTTCTCCAGCTTTGACGACACTTGTAAGCGCAGGAAGCTGAACAGAGGTTGATTTAGTGTTGCGGATGTTGATTTTAGCCACGATCTGGTCTTTGTCAGACCAAGGGAGTCTTTGAATGTTTGCAATTTTGACAACAAATGTACCGTGACTGTTCTCAATGGGGTATTCCGTGTCCTGCCAATTGTTAGTTTGCAGCGTGTAAGGGATCTGATAATAGGCGGTAGGAAAAATGATCTTGCCTTCAGCAGCCGGCTCAGTCATTTGCAGCTGCAATGTTCCTTGATTGAGTGTGAGTGGTACATCTGCGCTGAGTTCAATAATCTTTTCTTCAAGCGGTTTCAATGTTAGGCTGGCAAAATCCTTCGTATCCACCGGAAAGCTATACCCTTCAGCGGCTTTAATAGCAAGTTCATAGGCAGGCACATTCACCGCTTTGTTGCCGCTATTTTTGATGCGGAACTGTAGTGTCCACTTTGCGTTGCCATTGTCAGCATAGACGTTAGCCGTTTTCAACTGTGTTTCGACTGTATTATTGCTGATTGTAAGCTTCTTCGTGACATTGCTGGCTACGACAAGATCCGGTGTTGTTGCAGCGGGGAGATTGTAGGCGACAACCGGCAAAGCTATTTTTAATGAGGCATCTTCTCCGGCAAATTGCAGCGCCATGTTGTCTGTCTTCATATAAGAAGGGATTTCCGTCAAATAGTAGATCGTCTTCTTTTCCTGAGGCTGTACTTTATAGCTGGTGCTGGTGTCATCAAGTGCGAGTTCAAATACAGATCCTCCAGCGGAAGCGAGGTATCCTTTAAGTCCAGTATCACTGAGTACCTTGGTTCCTTGATTAGTGAAGCTAACGCCAACCTTGGCATAGACCTTACCGTTATATTTATAAATTTGCAGGCTCTCTGCCTTGGTGGTTACAGGGAGATTGTTTAGGGTGATCTTTTTACTCTGCCCTCTGGCGACAGCTTGTGAATATCCTGTGGGTACGGTGAAGTTCCCTAGCTTTTTTTGATAATCGGTGGTGTTGAAGTCCCATCCGTACAATGAAATTTTGACCCCGTTTAAAGAGGTGGATTTGCCGATGTTTACATAGTAGGTGATAGATTGACTGCTTTTCGCGGCAATGGATTTGATGGTTGCACTGCTGGTAATAGGGCTTCCTTGAATAACTGTACCGCCGCTAGTAGTTACTTTGGAGAAAAAGTCCACCAGATTGAGGCTAGCGTTGCTTCCATTAGAGTAGCTGAGTGTGTATGTAAGAATATTTCCGCCATCCTGAGTTAATAAGCTGACATCCGTCAGCTTTGCGCTGATGTTAGTCTTCAAGGCTATGGAGCCTAGTTTATCCAGAGCGGATACGGAAGCTGTTGTTGCTATTTTGGTGGATGTAGTCCCGGCCCAAGCGGTATGAGCACCATACGCTGCAGATTGGCTAAGTACAGCTGTGCTTAGCAGCACCGCGGCTACTTTTATTCTCCGTACATGCATTTGATTTCCTCCCAATAGGATAGTTAATAGTCTGCGAAGGTGCACCCGAGTGGATAAGCAAGCCTTCCTAGTAATGGAAATTATCAAGCTCCGCTGAATGTTAGCTGAAAAAAAGTTGGAAAAATGGCTCTGAAGCTTAAAGCCAGCTTAAAAGAAGATAAAAATTAGCCTAATTTTGTCCAGCTTGTCAAAACGACAGATTTTGCATATAATAAAGAGACATATCTCTTGTAGTAAAGAGATACCTGACAATTAGCATGAATTGTGAAATGCAGTGATGGAGAAGAGTACACAGTGCCTGATTTACAGGGAGGAGACGCCGCGGATTGAGAGCGTTTCTAAGAAGCAGAGCTGTCGAAGTTCACTCCGGAGCAGTTCCCTGAATTCCTTAAGCTATCTAATAGGGAAGGGTAGGGGATACCGGTCACAGACCGTTATTTCTGTATAAAGTGAGATAGGTATCTGTCCAGCCAAAAGAGGGAATGAAGCTCTTAAGGGGAACAGATCAGCTTGTCTAACAAGGGTGGTACCACGGTCTTTTCGTCCCTTACCGGGAGAAAAGGCCTTTTTTTGTTGAACTAGACAATGATTGAAGGGGGCTGTACACGGCCATGAAAGAGAAGTTGGAAGCATTGAAGGTTGAAGCGCTGGCTAAGCTGCAGGAGGTTATGGATCCGCAGGTACTAAATGATCTAAGAGTGAAGTATCTCGGTAAAAAAGGTGAGCTTACAGAGGTTCTGCGCGGTATGGGAGGACTTAGTGCTGAGGAACGTCCGGTAATCGGGCAAGTAGCGAATCAGGTTCGCAGTGCTATTGAGGAGATTATCGGCGCGAAGCAGGAGGCTTTTCAAGAGCAGGAAACCCAGCAACGTCTGCAGGCTGAAAAAGTAGACGTAACCTTACCGGGTCGCCGTATGCAGCAAGGGGGCATTCACCCGCTTAGCAGAGTCGTACAGGAGATTGAGGATATTTTTATCGGCATGGGCTACCGTGTAGCTGAAGGTCCGGAAGTAGAGACCGATTATTATAACTTTGAAGCTCTAAATCTGCCTAAGAATCACCCGGCACGTGATATGCAGGATTCTTTCTATTTAACGGATGACCTGTTAATGCGCACACAAACCTCGCCGGTACAGATTCGTACTATGCAGGCTATGAACGGTGAAGCTCCGGTAAAAATCATCTGCCCGGGTAAAGTATTCCGCCGTGATGATGATGATGCAACGCATTCCTTCCAGTTCCACCAAATCGAAGGTTTGGTCATTGGAAGTAACATTCGAATGAGTGATCTGAAGGGCACCCTGCAACAATTTGTGCAGGAGATGTTTGGACCGAATACAGGCATTCGTCTTCGTCCGAGCTTTTTCCCATTCACTGAGCCAAGTGTTGAAGTAGATGTAAGCTGCTTCAAATGTGGCGGCGATGGCTGCAGACTATGCAAGCAAAGCGGATGGTTAGAAATCCTTGGCGCAGGTATGGTGCATCCAAATGTACTGAAAATGGGTGGCTATGATCCTGCTGAGTACAGCGGCTTCGCTTTCGGAATGGGTGTAGAGCGGATTGCAATGCTTAAATACGGCATCGATGACATCCGACATTTCTATAGTAATGACATGAGTTTTGTGAAGCAATTCAAGGGCGTTTAGTTTTTGTGGGCGCGCTGGCTGATAGTGGCGGAGAATGGCTTTGGAGTGTTCTCCCACAGGAAGCAGCGCGAACGACAGTGAAATAAATACATCTGAAACATAAAGGAAGTGAGCGGATATGAAAGTATCAACCGGATGGTTGGCTGATTATACATCGATTGAAGGAGTAACCGCCGAACAGCTAGCGGAGAAGATTACCGCTGCCGGCATTGAGATTGACGGCGTAGAGCGCCGCAATAAAGGCATTTCCGGCATCGTAACCGGCTATGTGAAATCAAAGGAAAAACATCCTGATGCAGACAAGCTGAACGTATGTATCGTGGATGTGGGCCAAGATGAGGAGCTACAAATCGTTTGCGGCGCAAAAAATGTAGCTGCAGGTCAAACTGTACCTGTAGCAATGGTTGGCGCAAAGCTGCCAGGACTGGATATCAAAAAAGCCAAGCTGCGCGGTGTCCTGTCGCAAGGAATGATCTGTTCGGCCAAAGAATTGGGACTGAATGATAAATTGCTTCCAAAAGAGCAACAAGAAGGTATTCTTGTGCTGCCTGAAGGGACAGAGATTGGTCAGGATATTTCCAAGGTCCTCGGCTTAGATGACGAGATTCTGGAATTCGATCTGACTCCGAACCGTTCAGATTGCCTCAGCATGATTGGTGCTGCTTATGAAGTAAGTGCAATTCTTGGGCGTGAAGTTAAATTACCTGATCCAAAAAGCGAAATGATTGAGATCAGTGGTCCTGCTGCGGATTCCATTTCCGTCAAGATTGAAGATGAAGAATACTGCAGCCATTATGCAGTTCGTTATATTGCAGGTGTTAAACCTGCACCATCACCGCTGTGGATTCAGAATCGTCTGATGGCTGCTGGGGTTCGTCCAATTAATAATATTGTGGACATTACCAATTATGTGATGCTGGAATATGGACAGCCGCTGCATGCTTTTGATGCAGATAAAGTACAAGGTGGAGAACTCGGCGTTCGTCTTGCCCATGAAGGTGAAGTTTTGGTTACACTTGACGGTCAAGAGCGTAAGCTAGAGCCGCAAATGCTCGTTATCTCTGATGGAGTAAAAGCTGTAGGTCTGGCCGGAGTAATGGGTGGACGGGATACAGAGGTTACTGCTGAGACGGTAAACCTTGTTTTGGAATCTGCTAAGTTTGATGGAGGAACGATTCGTAAAACCTCGCGTCAATTGGGACTTCGCTCTGAAGCCTCCCTTCGTTTCGAGAAGGAAGTGGATCCAAGTGCAGTTATTCCTGCATTGAACCGTGCAGCCGTACTGATTGCACGTTATGCTGGCGGATCGGTCCATGAAGGCATCGTGCAAGCAGGAACTGACGCTGTTCAAGAGAAGGTTCTCACCTTGTCCTTAGAGAAACTGAATCGTTATCTGGGAACGGATTTGTCCTTGTTGGAAGTGAAGACATTGTTTGGCCGTCTACATTTCAAATGTGGAGATACCGCACAAGGGCTGATTGAAGTTCAAGTCCCAACCAGACGTGGCGATATCAGCTATGATGTTGATCTTATTGAAGAAATTGCCCGCCTGTACGGGTATGACAATATTCCAACGACTCTAATTGAAGGAATTACAACACCAGGAGCACTAACTCACAAGCAAGCGCTCCGTCGTGAATTGCGTCGCCTATTGTCACATGGCGGTTACCAAGAGGTGATGGGTTACTCCTTCATCCAGCCGCAACAAAGCACAATGTTCCCTGAGTTATCAGAAGGAGCAGTAGCGGTGAAGCTGGCTATGCCGATGAGTGAAGAACGCAGCGTACTGCGTACCAGCCTTCTACCACAACTCTTGGATATTGCCAGCTACAATACCAATCGTCGTCAAAGCGACTTGGCATTGTTTGAAATCGGCAACGTCTTCTTCACGGATGAAGAACAGTTGACTCGTCAGCCACGCGAACTGCCGGTGCTGGGGC
Source organism: Paenibacillus sp. FSL H8-0315 (assembly GCF_038005365.1). Classification (NCBI taxonomy): domain Bacteria; kingdom Bacillati; phylum Bacillota; class Bacilli; order Caryophanales; family Paenibacillaceae; genus Paenibacillus; species Paenibacillus sp. FSL H8-0315. The sequence goes on from NZ_JBBOTA010000001.1 coordinate 5,210,195, forward strand.
TGCTGCTTAGCGGAAGCTTAACAGTGAAGCAATGGAATGTTTCGGCACAGCCTGTGGACTTCTTTGATTTGAAGGGTGCGCTGGAAACGGTATTTGCTCATTTAGGGCTGACCGATAAAATCGTCTATGTAGGAGATAGTCCAGAAGGATATCATCCTGGGCGTTCCGCGTCGGTATATTTACTCGGAAACGAGGGTCTTGTGAAGATCGGAACGATGGGACAGATTCATCCGGATCTGCAAAGACAGCTGGATCTGGTGGATACTTATGCGGCAGAAATTTTATTGCAGCCGTTATATGAAAGTGCGCAAAGCCGTTTGCAATATAATGAGCTTCCGCGTTTCCCAGGAATGGAGCGGGATATTGCTGTGGTCGTGGATTCCGCTGTACCAGCGGGCGATCTGCTAGCTTCCATCCGCGATAACGGAGGTACTTTGCTCCAGTCCGTCCAGGTATTTGACGTTTATACTGGTGGTAAGCTGGAGAATGGAAAGAAGAGCATCGCGATCTCACTGCTGTATCGTCATAGTGAACATACACTGACTGATGAGGAAGTAGGAGAGGTGCATGAGAAGGTATTAGCATCTCTTCAACAAACTTTTGGTGCAGAATTAAGAAAGTAGCAGGAATTGTGTAAAGCCGCAGCGAATCCATTTAGAAACTGAGATTCGCTGCGGCTTTTTCTAGGTAGAGTGCAAAGCGGAGAATATCAGCCATAATCTATTGAATATTAGGGATTTTGCCAAATGCTTACCAAAAAAGCTACAATAGAAGAAGTGAAACTAGCTTAGAATCCGCACACATACAAAGGAGGGCACAACTGTGGCTATGGACCGGACACGTGTCGCCGTGGAGATATATGGAACTTCCTATAAACTCGTCGGAAGCAGTACTGAATATATGAAACAAGTGGCCCGTTATGTTGATGAACATATGCGCACGATTTCTAAATCTCACACCAGACTGGACACACCGCGTATAGCGGTGCTTGCAGCTGTACATATGGCGGAGCAGGCTATTCAGGTTCAGGACTTCAAAAATGAACTAAACATGATGACAGGTGAACGCAGTGAACTGCGATTGGAAGTATCTCGCCTGCTGGAGGTACAGCGGGAGCGGCAAGAAGAATTCGAGCGACTTGAAGCTGCGGTCAAAGAAGAGGCTGGGCGACTGATTGCTGCTGCGGAGGAAGAACGTAAGCGGCATTTGGAGATTCAGGAGAATGAACGCAAGGTACATGCGGAACAGCTTCAGGAGGCAGTGCAAGCTGTGGAAGCTGCACGCAAGAAGCTGGAAGAAGAATTGCTTGAGCGCGAGATAGAGCTGCAAGCACTGCGGACAAGCTACGAAGAAGAGCAGGCAGCTAGTCGTGAACACCAGCGGCAGGAACTGGCGAAGGCGGAAGCCATCCGCTTGCAGCAGCTGGAGGAGCAGAAGGCTGCTCATCTGCAAGAGCTGGAGAACATCCGGGAGACGCTGACCAAGGAGAAGACAGACACGCTGTCTGCTCTGCAGCTTGAGCTGACCGAGACCAAGTCAACACTGGAGGAAGAGCTTGAGGTTACCAAGTCTACATTAGGTAAAGAACTCGAAGATACCAGATTGACGCTGGGTAAGGAGCTTGAGGATACCAAGTTGACGTTAGGTAAGGAGCTTGAAGATACCAAGTTGACCTTAGGTAAAGAGCTTGAGAGTACCAAAGCGAAGTTGGGCAAAGAGCTGGCGGAAGAACGTGAAGCACTGCAGCGGGAACAAACCAAGAATAAGGAACTGCGGCAGTCACAAGGCACTCAAGAGCATAGACATAAGCAAAATATTCAAGAGCTGGAAAAACAGCTGGCTGAGCTTCGTGGTGGGACAGGGCAACTTCAGTCCAGATTACGTGCGGCTGAAGCCAGTCTTAAGAGTGAACGAGATGCAAGACAGACGCTTCTTGGACAATATGAAGCGATTGTTAAACGTGAAGAACAGCTCAGTGAAGAGCTGCGCACGGCTACTGAGCTGGGCACACTGTTGAATGAGGAGCTGGAAGAGTTACGCCAGCGTTATCAACAGTCACAGAATGAAGCTACAGAGCTAAGAGCGTCACTACAGGAGACGAGTGAAAATCTGCACCGTGTTCAGGAAGAGCTTGCGGGATCAGCAGCAGAGGCGGCTAACTGGCAGGAGCTTTCGGATAAACGCATGGAAGATATTGGTGAACTGGAAATGAATCTGCTGGAGTCTGAGGAGAAATCCGTGTTGCTCCAGAAAGAGATTGACACGCTACGTGGGCAAGCCGATGGATTAGTACAGCAGCTGGATCAGGAGGTTCAGCTTCGTACAGATGCAGAACGCGAAACAGCGGTACTTCGGGAGCAAGGTGTGCAGGCTCAGAAGGAATTGTCTGCGCTTCGTGTTCGTTATGAGGAACTGATTGCTCAATACGACGATGTACTGCAAGAAGGAGAACGCCTGCAGGAAAGATATCAACTGTTGCAGGAAGAAGGCGAAGAGGCAACACGACGCTTAGAAGAGTTATCTGAAGCTAGTCGTGAAGCTGCTGCTACTGTTGCTGAGCAACAGGAAGTGCTGAAGGAAGCAGAGGCGTACGGAGCTTCCTGGAAGCATAAGTACGAGGAACTATCCGATCAGCAGCTGCAGTGGACGGATCTCGAAGCAAAGCTGCGTGAGGAGATCGACATTTGGCAGCAGGAAGCCGGTGAGGCTGAAATGAAGCAGGAAGCTATTGATCGTGAACGTAGCGAAGTGCTTCAGCAGCTAGGTGAAGTTGGTGAAAGCTATGAAATGGTTCAAGGACAACTTCGTTTGTTGCAGCTCCAGTTTGAAATGCGTCAGGAAGAGTTTGACAAGCTGACAGATGAGCATCGTAACCTTAAAGAGGAATATGCCAAGCTACAAAATGAATATAATGAATGGATTCAACTGATCGAGCAAGACAGTTGAGTGCCGGATGCAAGTAAAAGAGCTGACCTGATGAGTAGAGAGATCTATTTCGGGTCAGCTCTCTTTATTAATGAGCTCAAATTAAAAAAACAGCCGATCTCAGGGGGAATCCCTAATAATCGGCTGTTTATGTGTAATCTATTCCACGATGATTGTAGCTCTCATTCCGCTATGTCCGGAGCCACACATAATGGAGCAGGTCATTTCGAAAGTTCCAGCTTCCTCGGGTACGATCACCTTTGAGGATTTTTTTTCATTAAGCTGCAGCTCGAACTCTGGAATAAGGATACCGTGATTGCCGTCATCATTTTTAAAAATGATTTTGACGGGAACACCCTTTTTTAGATGATATTCTTCCTGATCAAAGCTGTAATTTGTAGCTGTGATTATGAGTTCTGTTTCTGCCTCGATTTCCGGCTCCGCTGTGTTAGTATTGCCAGCAGCACTATCATTGCTGTTCCCACAGGCTGTAAGTGCTATAACGAACACCATTGAAAGTAGAATTGCAAATTTTTTAATAATCTAAATCCCCTCCCAAGAAGTCCAAGCATAGTGAAAATGTGACAATTATGTAGACATCATAACTTAAAATTTAAGTAAGCGCTTTGATGAAATGTGAAAAATATGTGAACAGGCAGACTGTTCAAACTTTGTCGTAAATTGCAAAAAAATGATGAAAATATAACTAAAATTTATTATAATGAAAGCTATTACATTAACGTATAAAAGTAGGGGATACATATTACAAGTATTAATGATGCGCTAAGTACGGAGGTTTGGCACCGTAGAATCTTACAAGGCTATTGGATGGTAGTCATTCTTTTATTAATCTCACAGTTGCTGTTTTTGTCGAATATTGACCGACTCCAAATAAAAACAACCATGGATACGAATCTATGGCATTTATTTATAGCCTGTAATTTACTAATTGTGTTCCTTATGATTACTGCGGAGCTGTGGCTGCGTTATAGTAAACAGTCCCCTAAATATGGGGTGGTTAGCTGCGGGTTTTTAGTGTCCTACCTTATGTATTTTGTATTAGAGCCTTTTGTTGACGGTGCTCAGATGACACTTATGATGCCGATTATGGTTGCTCTTATTTATTTTGATCGTAAGCTCCTGTACATAATGGGGTTATTTAGTATTGTGTTTTATGCCGGGGTATATTTTGGGTTGGAACGGCCATTCCTACATAAACCGCTGCTTGAATTCTTGATGGTAGAGTGTGTATTTTTGGTATTTGTGCTGATGGCTATTGCAGTAATTATTCGTGCTCGTGAAGCGCGTATTAATTTAGAAAGATTAACCAAGGCGGGCCAAGATCTAATGGTGGAGAGGGCTATTTCGGATAAGCTGCTGAAGATAGACGCACTCACTGGACTCTATAATCATAAAACCTTTCATGAATATTTGGATTCATTATTGGAGCAATGTGAAAGCAACAACCTTCAGTTACAGCTGGCTCTTTTCGATATTGATAACTTCAAGCAAGTGAATGATACCTACGGACACAGGGTTGGAGACCTTGTACTTAAGGTGATAGCGGACAAGGTAGGCGGCATGATTGAATTAAATGATTTTGCGGCTAGGTATGGTGGGGAAGAGTTCGCTGTGATTTTTACAGATAAAAGTTTCTCGGAGTCCTATGAAGCAGTAGAGAAATTACGGAAAAATATTGCTCAAATTGAACATTTGCAGGCTGGTAACAAGCCGATCACCGTGAGCATTGGAATTTGTGATTATCAGCTTGGGGATGGAAAAGAGCTTCTCTTTCGTAAAACAGACAAAGCGCTCTATACCGCTAAAAAGCAAGGCAAGAACAGAGTGGTCAACTGTGCGGAGAGTCATAAAGAGGAGATAGTGTCTTTTGCATAAAAACAACACAGAACCCCTTATTGCCGGAGAAGAACCGGAATAGGGGGTTCTGTGTTGTGAAGAGCTTTTGTTACTTAGCGGCCTCAAATGGAGTGGATACCGGCAGAAACAGGTCGATAATCCCAATGACAAGAGCTGCTAAGATGGCACCCAGAATGGATACGCTGACTCCGCTGACTACGAATTGAGCGACCCAGATTACTACCGCACTGACAATAAAGCCGACGATACCACGACCGAAAGGCGTTGCTTTTTTGCCGAAGATTCCTTCGACTACCCAGCCGAGTAGCGCAATCACCAGTGCAAGGATTAAAGCGCTCCAGAACCCACCAACCGTGAACTGTGGAACAATCCAGCCAACAACCATCAGAACAAGCGCTGCGACCACAAAACGACCAACATGACTTAAGAAATTCACTGTACTAACCTCCTTTGGCCCATGCTAAGGATATGTGCAGTTCTTATTGTGACCTTATTACGTGATTCTATGCTTAAAAATAAGACCCAAATAGCGAAATTGACCTGAATTCTGTATAATGGAAACATCTATGAAGGGAGCTGTGACTGTAATTGGACGACAAAATTTTGCATACGCTTGAATATCGCAAGATTTTAAATAAATTAATGCAATATACGCAAACCCCCATGGGAAGATTGGCTGCGGAGCAGCTAAGGCCCTCCGGCGATTTCGAAGGTGTGAAGAAGCTGCTTCAAGCCACGGATGAAGCGGCTAATGTGGATCGCCTGAAGGGCATTCCTTCGTTCGGCGGGGTAAGCGATATTCGAGCTGCACTAAAACGTGCTTCTATAGGCGGAATGCTGGGAACAACTGAGCTGCTGGCCGTTGGAAATACCATTGGCGGCGCACGCAGAGTCAAACGTTTCCTGGCAGCTATGCATGAGGAAGAAAAGATTGAGCTCCTGTTCTCACTGAGCGACGTTTTATCGGAGCAAAAACATGTGGAAGATGCCATCCGTTTATGTATAGACGAGAATGCTGATGTACTTGATACAGCTAGTTCTGAGCTGGCTAACATTCGCCGTGAATTGCGCGGAGGAGAGACCAGAATTCGTGAGAAGCTGGATTCGATGATTCGTTCGTCTTCTGTAGCGAAAATGCTGCAGGATCAGCTGGTGACCATTCGTGGTGATCGGTTTGTTATTCCTGTAAAAGCGGAGTACCGTGCCCATTTCGGTGGTATCGTACATGATCAGTCTGGATCAGGAGCGACTTTATTTATCGAGCCAGAGTCTATTGTGGCGATGAATAATAAACTCCGTGAAACACGGCTGCGTGAGGAACGGGAAATCGAGATCATTTTACACAGGCTGACGGCACTTGTAGCCGACATTGCGGAAGAAATGACCTACGATATTGATATTCTGGGAGAACTGGACTTCATCTTCTCCAAGGCGCGTCTTGCTCGTGATATGAAGGCTACTCAGCCGCGTATGAATGACCGCGGTTATCTTAAGCTGCGCAAAGGGCGGCATCCGCTTATTCCAGCGGAGCATGTGGTTCCTTTGGACGTGGAGCTGGGCAATCAATACAGCTCAATTATCGTAACCGGACCGAATACCGGTGGTAAGACCGTTACCCTCAAAACCATCGGCTTGTTGAGCTTAATGTCGATGTCCGGCTTGTTTATTCCAGCAGAGGAAGGCAGCCAGATGTGTGTGTTTGATGCCATTTATGCTGATATTGGCGATGAACAGAGCATCGAGCAAAGTCTGAGTACCTTCTCTAGTCATATGACTAATATTATCTCCATTCTGCGTAGAATGACTCCTAAGAGCCTTATTCTGCTTGATGAGGTGGGGGCTGGAACCGACCCGGCAGAAGGCTCTGCGCTGGCAATTGCCATTCTGGAGCATATTCACCGGATCGAATGCCGGATGGTCGCAACAACACATTATAGCGAACTGAAAGCATACGCTTATGAGCGTAAGGGAGTCATCAATGCCAGTATGGAATTTGATGTCCAGACCCTTAGCCCAACCTATCGCTTATTGATCGGCGTACCCGGACGAAGCAACGCCTTTGCGATTGCCGAGCGTCTAGGCCTGCCTCATGCGATTCTGGAGCATGCCCGCGGCGAAGTGAAGGAAGAAGATCTGCGCGTGGAGCATATGATTGCTTCTCTCGAAGAGAATCGGCTGGGAGCGGAACAGGAGCATGAACGTGCAGAGGGCATCCGCCGCGAAGTGGAGGAGCTGCGCAGCAGACAACAGCAAGAGCTTGAGAAGCTGGAAAGCCAGCGTGAGAAACGCCTCGAGAAGGCTGAGAAGGACGCCAGCGCGATCCTGGACAAAGCGCGTAAGGAAGCTGAGGAAATTATCAGTGATTTGCGCCGCTTGGCTATGGAAGAAGGAGCTTCAGTTAAAGAGCATAAGCTGATTGAAGCGCGGCGACGTCTGGATGAAGCTGAGCCATCACCGCGCAAGAAGGCTGTTACCCGCAAGACTACCAAAGCTCCACGTACAATTGGCCCTGGAGATGAAGTGAAAGTCGACAGCTTGAACCAAAAGGGCTTTGTGGTGGAGCTAAGCGGTACTAAAGAGGCGCTGGTGCAGTTTGGCATTATGAAGATGAAGGTAAGGCTGGATGATTTGGAATTGCTCTCCTCGAAGGCAACAGCTGCGCCAACGGCCCTTCGCCATGCGACAACCGTCAAACGTTCCCGTGATGAGAACATTCGCAGTGAACTGGATTTGCGCGGGACTAACCTGGAGGAAGCTATAATGGAGACAGATCGTTTTATCGATGAAGCCTTTTTAGGTAATCTGGGCCAGATCGCCATCATTCATGGTAAAGGTACGGGTGTGCTGCGCACAGGAATTCAGGAATATTTGCGTAAGCACAAGCATGTGAAGAGTTATCGGCTCGGGAATTATAACGAAGGCGGCGCGGGCGTAACTGTGGCTGAGCTGCAATAGCGGGATTTCCCGGCAGAAAGAAGGGGAAAGCGTGCAAGAAGATATTGATCTTTTGCTGGGTCATCCGCTAGGTGCCTTGCTTGGCTACTTTGCAGTGGCGATTCTTGGGCTGGTTGTATTTCTGTCTTTTTTTGAAATGGTAACGAAATATAATTGCTGGGAAGAAATACGTAAGGGAAACCTGGCAGTGGCAATGGCCACAGGCGGCAAAATCTTCGGAATTTGCAACGTACTGCGTTTCAGTATTGAAGCTGGTGTTTCAATTTACGAGACAATGAAGTGGTCCGTCGTCGGTTTTTTGCTGCTGCTGCTTGCCTATTTTTTATTTGAATTTCTGACCCCTGTATTCTCTATTGACGAGGAGATCGCTGCGGATAACCGTGCTGTTGGACTTATTGCCATGCTGATCTCGGTATCGTTGTCTTATGTAATAGGTGCGGCTATTTTTTAAATCCGTCCTTATAAGGACACCCTGCAAAGAATTATGGATTTGGACAAGCTTTGAATTGAGCAGTCCCACTCTTTGTGGGGTATCTTAGGAGGAAATCATGAAGATTCTCACCCGAGTTCTGTTTCTGTCAGCGATTGCTTTTATAGCAGCCGGTATTATTTATTTAATGATGAATTAAATTTAAAAGTGAAAGTATGAAGGAGATTATAAAGATGGAAACAACTGTATGCCCTTGGTGTCATACTGAAATTGTATGGGACGAGGAATTTGGACCTGAGGAGAATTGTCCTCACTGTAACAATGAGCTTAGCGGATACCGTACGGTCACTGTTGGGATTGACGGCATCGAAGAAGAAGTAGAGGAAGTCGTAGAGGAACCCAAACAAGAGGTTGTTAATGACGATGATCTTTGGGGAGAGCCTGATAAAGACAGCGTAGTTCCAATCTATAATACGCTTAATCAATTCGGCGATGATTATGACTTGAACAAGTACGAAGAGAGTGTCTCAGCTATTCTGGCCATTCAGGAGGAAGCTCCGGAATGTACTCAATGCCATGAACTTACGATCCTTGCGGGTAAGCAGCCTGTGAGCAGCTTTGAGCCGTCTGCTCCAGCTACACTAGGTAAGTCGGTATTAACCGCTCCATTCTCACTCAATGTTTACGTATGTCCTTCCTGCTTCCATGTTCAGCACAGTCTGGCACAGGAAGATCGGATTCAGCTCGTACGCAATTTGAGCAACGCTCAGGCGTAAGAATAAGTATATAAAAAAAGGGGCGGTCCCATAAGCTAATAGCTGCTGGGGCGTGCCCCTTCTTTTTTTGGACCTTACTTGACCGTTGACAGTTGTCGGAAGCGTGCGGATATGTAATCACTGTCGGATGCGCATAGTAACCCGCTAGCGGACACAACCGGCCTTAACCGCACCATTATCCGATATTTGGAATGCTATCGGACTCCAGTGCAGCTATTGGCTTGAAAAACGCCTATATATGGGCCTCTTTCCAAGGATAGCATCACTGGAGTCCGAAACCTTGCTTTAAAGGCTAAAAACATGTAAATAACGTCAACTGAGTCCGTAAGCTCCATGGGATGATGGATTTATGATTGAAGCAGGGAAAATAAAAAGCGGGGTTGTCCAAAAAGCAGTGAAGCGGCTGCGAGGGCCAGCCCCGTTTTTATTTTCTACAAAAATCAGTTCTGTTTCATCACGTCCAAACTCTTAGAAGGAGAGGGTTTGGCTGACCGGGTGAGTGAGAATAAATCTAACTCAGGCCGATGTTTGCCGGCAATCGTATCCGTTAACAACTCCGCAGCGATCATACTGTACACCGTCCCATTGCCTCCGTAGCCCTCGATGAAGTAACAGTGAGGGAACTTTGGATGTGGGCCGATATATGGAAGCCCATCACGAGTAGAACCGAACACAGCACCCCAGGAGTACTCCAGCTCAATGCCTTTAATTTCTGGAAATAAGGCTTCAAGCTCTTTGAGCAATTTTTGACCTTGAGAAATCACTCGGACCTCACGACGTTCGGGGTCTGTCAGCTGCTCATCCTTACCTCCTGCAATAATCCTGCCTTCAGGGGTTGTCCGAAAATATAAATAAGGGCGGGCTGTCTCCCACAGCAGGCTACGCTCATGCCACTTTGGAAAATCCTTTAGAGGTTTGGTCATCACTGCATACGTGTTGATCAGCTCAGCGCCCCGGTCTTTTTTGAATTCCTGTGTTTCATAACCCATTGCAAAAATAACATCCTTGGCAATAATCCGGCCACTTTCTGTATGGCAAATCACGCCATCCTCAGTAAACTCATAATGTTTCGCTTCGCTCTGTTCAAAGACGCGGACGCCATTCGACGCTGCCTTGGCGATTAGGCTGTGCACCGTTCGATAAGGATTCGCTTCGGCATCCCCACGTGAATAAAGTCCTGCTGGTTTTGAAAAAGAGTACAGAGCTGCAATCTTATCCTCTTCCCAAAATTCAGAATCGAAGCCATTAGCCACGAGATTCTCATATTCTTCCCGCAATGCAGGTACATCCGCAGGAGTGCTGGCATACAAAAGACTGCTGCGAGGAATGATCTGCGGATCGATATCGAGCTTGTCCGGCAGGTCCAGAATGTTCCTTACCCCAGCCTGGCATAACTGATAAAAGAGCAAACCGTTCTTTTGCCCAAAGGTGTTCATACATGAGGTTAACGATTTATCGTTGGAAATCTGCAGGAGTCCAGTGTTAGCATGCGAGCTGCCGCTGCCGACTCGTCTTTTTTCGATCAGAACAGCATCCGCTCCACTTAAGGACAAGCGATAGGCGGCCATTGCCCCACCCATTCCGGCGCCTACAACCAGGCAATCACAATGAATAGTACCTTCTAGAGAGGGGTAAGTTGGAGGGTTCTGTAAAGTGCTTGACCAAGGTGTATTTCCACTATTTAAATTCATGAATTGTTCGCTCCTTCATTCGTGCCGTGATTTAGTATTGGCGGCATTTTATCGTCTCATTCGCGGTATGTTCTTATTTCTGTCATAACTCTCTAGTGCCTTTCGGCAAATAAATCGCGGGCATAGGCGGCATACTAAAGCCTGTATGAATCAACTACAAGGAGGGACTACAACAAATGCAATCAACGCAAATGCAAGCGCTAAGTGGTAAGGAATTGGAATATATCGCTGACTCCATCTCTAATGAGGACTTGCTTCTCAAGCAATGTGCAGCAACGGCTGCGACAACACAGAATCAACAAGTTCGCCAAATTTGTATGCAGCATATGCAAAATCACACCAAACACATGACTGAGCTCACTCAGTTAATCCAACAACATCAACAATACGCGCCAACAAGCCCACAATAATTGCAATATTAATTCTAAGGAGGTTATTTAATGAACGCGCAAAATACTGGGGCATTTATGCCGGATGAGGATTTACTAAACACCATTTTGTGTGATTTGAAGCGGACCGTACGCGAATATGCTACAGCTGCTACAGAATCAGCATGTCCAGCCGTTCGTAGGGTTTTTAACACTATGACCATGGACACTTTGCAACTCCAAGGTGATTTATACACGCATATGTCTCAACTGAATATGTATCCTGCACCTGCAAAAGCATTGCGCCAAGATGTGGACAAGCAGCTTCAAACCGCACAGCAAATGCAACAGCAAACCGGGCAATTTGTTCAACAAAAAACCGGGCAATTTGGCGCATACGCTCAGAATGCTCATATCCCGGCTAACGGACAACATCAGCCTTCTCATTTAATGTAACCATGATGGTTGGCGAATGAAGCAAATCGCTTCATGAGTGTGGAGATAACGCCCGTTTTTACTGGTTAAATCCGGTAGAACGGGCGTTTTTTCTATTTTTTTATGTATGTGCTATGTAAACTCTGCCTTTCATGGAAGCTCCTATGGGGTTATTTTGTTTGCAGAGATGCACATTTCATGTCATATTAGTATTAAACTCTTTTCGCGGGGCGACGCATTAATAGCGTACCGTCATTGGCGAACTATCCGGAGGGAAGGCATGAAGGAAATGAACGAGCTTAAGAGGAAAGTGCTGGAACTGCTTAAGGAAGACGCGAGAAGATCTACTGCACTCTTAGCAACGCTGCTTGGCGCGGAAGAAGAAGATGTGAAGACTGCGATTGAGCAGTTGGAGAAAGATCATGTCATTGTAAAATATGCCGCCGTTGTAAACTGGGATAAAGTGGACGATGAGAAGGTAACCGCACTGATTGAGGTGCAGATTACGCCTGAACGAGGGCGTGGTTTTGAAGGGATTGCCGAGCGAATCTACTTGTATCCACAGGTCAAATCAGTTTATCTGATGTCTGGTGCTTATGATCTTCTGGTGGAAGTGGAAGGCCGGAATTTACGTGAAGTGGCCAATTTTGTATCTGAGAAGCTGTCTCCAATTGATTCAGTACTTTCAACCAAAACGAATTTTACCCTTAAAAAATACAAACAGGACGGGATCATCTTCGAAGAGCATGAGGAAGACAACCGTCTGATGATCTCTCCATAAAGGAAGTAATCATATGATCACGAATAAATCGCAGCTAACTGGAGAAGACAGCAAATCAATGGATTCTTATTTGGCCCCGTTGGTACAGCAAATTCAACCTTCGGGTATCCGCAAGTTTTTTGATCTGGCTGCAGGCAGTAAGGATATCATCTCTTTGGGAGTTGGAGAGCCTGACTTCAAGACCCCCTGGCATGTCAGAGAGGCTTGCGTCTATTCGCTGGAAAGAGGGTTTACAGGGTATACATCCAATGCAGGGATGCCTGAACTGCGGGAAGGGATCGCGAATTACTTACACAGCCGTTTTGCTGTGGAATATGATCCTGCCAATCAAATTATAGCAACCGTTGGCGGAAGCGAGGCCATCGATTTGGCACTACGTGCGCTGATTTCACCGGGGGATGAAATTCTGATTCCGGAGCCTTGTTACATCTCTTATTCGCCGATTACCGCGATTGGTGGAGGGATACCTGTAGGTATTGAAACGGTTGGTGAGAATAACTTTAAACTTACTGCAGAAAGCTTGGAAGCCAAAATCACTCCGCGCTCCAAGGTTCTGATTTTATGTTACCCAAGTAACCCTACGGGAAGTGTAATGACCCGAGAAGATTGGGAGCCGATTGCTAAGGTAGTAGAGAAACATGATCTTATAGTGATTTCAGATGAGATTTATGCAGAGTTGTCTTATGGCATTAATCACGTCAGCTTTGCCTCTTTACCAGGCATGATAGACCGTACGATTCTGGTTAGCGGCTTCTCCAAAGCTTTTGCAATGACCGGATGGCGGATGGGGTATGCTTGTGGTCACCCGGATCTTATCGCTGCAATGCTTAAGATTCATCAGTATACTGTGATGTGTGCTCCTTCTATGGGACAGGTGGCTGCACTTGAAGCGCTGACCAATGGGATGGAAGAGAAGGACCGGATGGTGGATTCCTATAACCAACGGCGGAGGTTGATCGTCAAGGGCCTACGCGATGCGGGGCTGGAGTGCCATGAGCCGCAGGGCGCCTTCTACGCTTTTCCAAGCGTGCGCAAGACAGGGCTGACTTCTGATCAATTTGCTCAGCGGCTTTTGCTTGAATACAAGGTTGCAGCTGTGCCTGGAAGTGTCTTTGGATTAGGTGGAGAAGGTTACTTACGCTGTTCCTACGCCACATCAGTATCCCAACTGAACGAAGCAGTAGAACGCATTGGTGCTTTTGTCACAAAGCTTACACGTGAGAGAACGGATTAGTGAAAATTGAACTATAGCCGATCATACAATCCTATGGTATTATTTTACTTTGAGAGTAATTAGCCCCTATAATAGAACTTAAAAGGATTCATTTACTCTGGAACTAAGGCGTTGCTTTGAAGTTGCTTTATTTAACTTTTATGCTCTTTTGCAGCACGCGCTCAATAATACTTTTGGGAGGGATGATTGTGCTTAGCGCCGATTATTACTTACCTTCCTATGGTGGGAAATGTTTCTCTGGAAATGGGAAAATACCCCCCAAGGGTGATGCTTCTGCTCGCATACTCTCTCTGGAAGATGAAATTAGAATACTCCGCAGCAAGATGGAGCAGCTTTTCCTGCAGGAAAAATCATTCACTTCGGATAATGTGATTGAAATTAGCAGTTTATTGGACCTCAAAATAAATGAGTATATGAAGGGGCGTCCAGCTGGAAAATAGTGCTGCTGAATGCTCTTGAGAGGACCCTAGGGTCCTCTTTTTGTTGTGCACTCTTACTAATGATGGTGTTTTTGTGTATACTCTTAATTTGCTATCTTTATTGCCTTCCTTATAGCAGAAAGCTTAAACTATCAGTATATGTTTTTTAAGAATGGATAGGAGGCTTAAACCATGGCGATTTATACACGTACGGGTGATGCAGGTCAGACCTCAGTGATTGGCGGCCGGGTCGGCAAGGATGATGTCCGCGTCGAGGCCTACGGAACGATCGATGAGCTGAATTGTTTTGTAGGGCAAGCACGAAGCCTGATGGAAAGTGATAATTTCGACGATGTCCGCGAGCAATTGCTCGAAATACAGCATGAGCTGTTTGATTGCGGCACGGATTTAGCATTTGTTAGACTTGCTGATGGTGGTCAATATATGGTGACAAGTGAGATGGCTCAGCGGCTGGAAGGCTGGATAGATACTCTACAAGAGGAGAATCCGCCACTTGAGAAATTTATCCTGCCAGGAGGTAGTCAGCTGGCTTCGGTTCTACATGTATGCCGCACGGTTTGCCGTCGTGCAGAACGCCGGGCGGTTACCTTAGGGCGAACTGCGGACATTAACCCAGAAGCGGTGATTTATCTCAATCGATTGTCGGATTATTTTTTTGCTTTGGCTAGAACGGCTAATACACGGTCAGGGATTACTGATGTAGAATACATCCGCAGTAAAAAGGTGTTCCGAGACTAATATGACAAGCTATTATTCACCCATTACTTATATCATACCGCCTGAAGAGGATGACTTCCTGCTGAAGACCATCCTGCACAAACGGATGGATGTCTCACGCAAGCTGCTCTCTCGCCTGAAGCAGACGGAGCAAGGCATTACATTAAACGGTGAACGTGTATACATTAGTGTGCATGTAAAGGCAGGAGATACCGTGCAGATTCGCATGGAAACGGAGACTTCGGATGATATTTTGCCGCAGCCGATTCCATTTGAGATTTTATTTGAAGATGAACATCTGCTAGTGGTTAACAAGGCAGCGGGAATTATAGTTCATCCCACCCATGGACATTACACCGACACGCTTGCCAATGGTGTGGTTTATTATTGGGCACAGAAGAATGAACGCTTCCGTTTCCGGCCTGTTCATCGTCTGGATCAGGAGACCTCCGGTGTGTTAGTGATCGCCAAAAATCCTTACAGCCATCAGCATATTTCCGAGCAGATGATCGCCGGTACTGTGGATAAGCGTTACGCTGCATTTGTTCACGGGGTTCCTGCGGAGTTATCCGGCGATATCGACGGCCCTATCGATCGTGATCCTGAGGAGCCACATCGGCGTATCGTGACACCGGATGGATATCCTTCCCTAACCCGATATGAGGTTAAGCAGGTGTATTCAGCTGGCTCTAGAGTTGAACTAAAGCTGGAGAGTGGGCGTACGCATCAAATTCGGGTCCATATGACCTCAATCGGCTGTCCGCTGATTGGGGACAGCATGTACCGTCATGAGCTGTACAATCTACCAGAATTGACTTCAACTCAAAGCGAGCAATTGGAGACCGTTGCAGCACTCGATGCTTCCATACCGCGTCAGGCACTGCACGCAGTCCGTCTGACGTTCAAGCACCCGGTGCTTCTGCAAGAAATGATTTTCGAGGCCCCGTTGCCACCTGATATGGCAGACTTGGAGAAAATATTGGAGCAAGGTCCGACAGCGGATTTGTGATAAAATTATAATTCAGGCGATGGAGTGGCGAAGGGGAAGCTTGGAACTGTAGGAGCGATAGCGACCGCCCTTGTCTGCGGATTTCAACCTCGTTTAACGGTGAAATTGAAGAAATCTGTAGACAACAGCGGCCAGAAATCCAAACATTCCCCGTAGTTACGATATTATTAGCCGATTATTAAAGGAGCACAGCATGAGCAAATTAAAAGTATATCAATATCCCAAATGCAGCACCTGCCGCAGCGCAGTGAAATGGTTGCAGGGACAAGGTCATGAGCTGGAGCTTCAGCACATCGCAGAGCAGCCACCTACGGTGGACGAGCTGCGTGAGCTGCTCGCGAACAGCGGCCTTGAGCTGAAGAAGTTTTTTAATACAAGCGGTGAAGTATATAAATCATTAGGTCTGAAGGACAAGCTGCCCCAGCTTACGGAACAGGAGAAGTTAGAACTGCTCTCAAGCCACGGGATGTTGATCAAACGTCCGATTGTCACCGATGGAGTTAAAGTTACGGTGGGATTCAAAGAAGACCAATATGCCGATACTTGGGCTAATGTTTAATATCAATACAACGATCAAGGGAGAGGTTTATAAGTGAGAACAGATACAACGGGCCGGGTAATGCTTGTAGATGGAATGGCTCTGCTGTTCCGGGCCTTTTATGCGACCTCTTATGGAGGATATATTCGCAAGACAAAAGAAGGTTTACCGACGAATGCGGTATATGGATTTTTGCAGTATTTTTTTGATGCAGTAAGTACGTTTGAGCCTTCTCATGTCGTATGCTGCTGGGATATGGGTAAAGGAACGTTCCGTACCGAGAAATATGATGGATACAAATCCAACCGGATCGAAGCTCCGCTGGAATTAATTCCGCAATTTGATCTAGTAAAAGAAGTAGTGGCTGAGCTAGGTGTGCCAAACATCGGTCTTGCCGGCTATGAAGCAGATGATTGCATTGGTACGCTAGCATCCTGTTACAGCGATAATTCTGAGGTTTACATTCTGACGGGTGACCATGATATGCTGCAGCTTATTGATGAGAATGTTAAGGTCGTCATTATGAAAAAAGGACGCTCCAACTATAAAGTTTATGACCTTGCAGAATTGCTTGAGGATAAAGGTCTAACCCCTAGACAGGTTATTGACCTGAAGGGCTTTATGGGCGATACAAGTGATAATTACCCTGGTGTAAAAGGGATTGGTGAGAAAACCGCGCTGAAGCTGTTAACGGAATACGGTACAGTTGAAGGTGTAATTGAGAATCTTCACTTGCTCCCTAAAGGTGTACGGTCCAAAATTGAAGCCGACCTTGATATGCTGCATCTATCAAGAGAGCTGGCTGAAATCCGTTGTGATGTGCCTGTGGTCTGTGAGCTGGCGGAAGCTTTATGGCAATTACAACGGGAAACAGCCGCGCGTAAATTTCAAGAACTGGAATTTGGCAGCCTGATGCATTTGATCGCTGAGGTGCAGGACGAACGGGGAATTGTACAGATTGAGTTAGGTGATCTGGGTTAAGGAGAGTGGTTCTCTTCTGATGAAAAGGTGAATAAACATAATGGCAGGTCAAGGTTACTTTCCTTGATCTGCTTTTTTTGTTGTCGAATTCATGTGGAAATTTATCAATATATGTCTTTTTTTGACTTAATTACAAATTAAGGTTTCTAATCATGGATATTGGTTTAATGAAATTTCAAAGGAAATACATAGGGATTATTTTCCATAGTAGGTGATGATGAGATGAAGATACTTTTGGTCACGCACAAGTTCCAGAAGATAGTAGGTAATTATTGCAGGCGGACCATAGACGTAGTGAACGAGTCTGAATTAGTCCTTGGAGGTATTTTGGAGTTTTTGCAAAACATCAATCCTTCTATAGACAGCATATTAATAACAGATGATGCATTATCTCTGAGGATGGAACAGAACAGGAGTGATTTAAATAACCTAATCAATTGGCTCTTATATAATCAAAAGTCAAATGTAAAGATTTTAATCCTCACCAGGCACATAAGGAAAGATAAAGAATGGGAGAATCTCAGCTATAGATATCCGAATCTCCAAATTAAGAATTACGAATACATACGCATTACACCAGTACTATTTCAGGAAGCTCTTGAGCATTTATCCGATACCAAACCTCAATTGAAACAACATTCCAGACTTCACGACGATAAGAGCAATCAAAAGAGTATAGACAGAAAAGGGTCGTTTCTGGATCGCTTTAAACCGAAACTGAAAGCCCCAACTGAATTACAGGCTACAGATACCCTTACTAGGGAGCTTGATAAGATTAGCCGAGGGATTAGTCGTATTGTAGCGATAACCGGCCATAGTGGATGCGGAATTACTAGCACAACTATCAATGTTGCAAGTGAAGCGAGTAAACGGGGTCTGAATGTAATAATCGTGGATATGGACATCGAATATCGAAGTACGAATATGTATTTTAGCAGCTTTCATGAACGAACCAAGCGGGATGAAGATATAAATGCATCTCTCATCCGAACGTTAGCAAGACCTCAGGATTGTTTGACTACGGCTTTTCATTTGAAAGAAAATCTATGGCTGGCTGGACTGGGTTACAGCTTTTCCGACCCCAAGTTAATCGAGCAATTTTACACCAGCTCTAAACTTGTCGGTCTGTTGTCCTTACTCCGAAACAAATTTAATTTGATCCTATTGGATCTACCACTGAACTTATTAGACAGATTTCGAGAAGCATTAATCCATATCGACAGCTTTGGCCTCTGTATTCCCAATAATCTATATGCTGTTTTAAGCACTCTGAGGAATGTGGAAGAGACACTGAATAAGGAAAATACGGCCTATTTGAATGCTAAATCAAAAGTAATTGTCACCAAATATAATGACCGTTCCAGATTTCAAGGTGAAATTTTCGTACCAGATAAGGTAAGTGCAATTGCTACATCCGGTCTTTTAGAAAGCTTTACATACGGAATGAAAGTGGCAGGTCATGTCTCTTATGACACGGACTTTGATACTCAGATTGAAACCGATGTGCCGCTTGTATATTCAAACAAAGACCATGAGCGGGCATATGGAAATATACTTCTTAGATTACTGGAGGGGAGTAGTTAATGGATTTAAGCGGGCTTAAAAACGCGACACCCAATAAGCAAATGTTCAAGCGGGTTGCAGCATTGCTCTTTAGTCTATTGATCATCGTGGTTTCATATATGTTCATTACGAAAGCCAGCAAAGATGCCAGCGATGTGGTAGAGGTGTTGCGGGTGAAGCAGAGTGATGGTATTCCGGCTTACGTAGTCATTACGGAACCTATGATTGAGAAATACAATATTATCAAAAAAGAATACACGGAGGACATGGTGTTGTCTGAAGATATAGATTCGGTGAAGGATAAACTGTCCGCATATTATCTTCGAGAAAACAGCGTGCTCTACAAAGATCAGTTACTGGATGAAAAACCGCAAAAAAATGAATGGCTGTATCAAGTGAATGAGGAAAATGAGGTCTTGACGCTTCCTTATAATTTTCTGGAGGTTGGTGGAGATATTCTAATGCCAGGAGACCGTGTTCGTATCCGTGTTTCCTATGAGGTAGAGGAGAAGGATACCGCGGGTGGCAATCCAAACGCTATTTATTCCGAGTCCACGAATACGATCAAAAAAACTGAAGTATTGTTTGAAAGCATTGTTGTGAAGGATATGCTCAACGCAAGTAGTCATTCCATCTACGAAGTATATAAAGAAGTGCAGAAACTGGATGAGGATAAGAAACAAAATGTTATGAAGAGTAAGGATTTCTTAAAGAACATTCAACCTAAAGCATTACTTCTCGAGGGGACGAGTGCACAAATTAACAACTATGCCAAATACAAAGGACTTAATGGAAATTCATTTCTGATTACCATACTGAGCAGAAAAAGTAGTGATGTCATCATTGACCAATTGCCCACTTTGGAGAAAGAGGTGGAATCGTGGATCGGAAAAGAGGATTAGGAATCGACAGCATTTTTCAGAAAATATCATCTAAGGATCTCGTCGGTGCCGAACTTCAAGAGAATAATCTGATTTATAGTGTAGTAGGTTTTATACCTGCTTGTGATGGTGTAGATAATGCCATGCTCATAAGCAACTTAGGATATTTGTTATCTCAAAAGGGTCTAAATACTTGTGTGGTTGACCTTAAGGTGTTTTATCCAAACTTATATCAATTTCTAGATGTCCCTGCACATAAGAAGGGGCAAGGATTAATTAAGGTGTTGAAAAGCGACAAGGTAGATTTCAGAGATGAATTACAGCAGACCAAATACGAGAAGCTGTTCCTGTTATCAGCTAGTCCACAGGATCTAATGGAGGAGTATTTTGATTTTGAGTTTGGAAATTTAGAGCGTGTAATTACTACACTTAAGCAGATGTTTGATATCGTGCTGATCGACATTCCCAACAACCCTCCATTGGAATTTTGTCTGGGTGCCATGAAGTATTGTCACATAGGATTCTTTACGGCAACAGAGAGGATGGAAGCTACAATAAATATGGTGAAGCTGCTGGACTATGCTAAATCGGTGGGGATAAGTACGGCTAAGTTCACCAGTGTGGTGATGATGAATATTCAGCATGTTGAATTTGATTATAAGGTTATGAAGGATATGGGTTTTAACATAGTTTCTGTACTGCCACTTGTGAAGGATGCCGTAGTTCGTGCACATGAGGGCAGGCTGTACATAAAAGATAACCCCCTAATCAATAAATATTTCAAAAAAGAGATCCAAAAACTGGCCGATCGGTTGGCGGATCAGTAAAGGGGAGAGCGATTTGCTGACACGTGCGAAAATTAGCGATATGCAGCAAAAAGTACTGCATCAGGTAGGGCCGAAGGAGAACATGGAGGATCTGGCTAGTAAATATACGACCATAAGCTTTGATGAGGCTTTGGAGTTATGCCAAAAATATATTACGAAAATAACGACACATGCCTATAGGCGAGAAAGCGACCCTGCTCGAAAACGTGAAATGACGAAGGCTTACATAAATGAATTTGTAGATGCACAGAAACCTTCTGTCGAGGGATTTTATGACCTAGCAGAGTTGAAAAACGCACTCACCAATGAAATCACTCACTATGGTCCTATTACCAAGGCTATGGAGGACCCTAGTATAGATGAAATCAGAGCCAACGGACCTGATCAAATCTTTGTGGAAAGCGGCGGAAGAAGCCTGCAGTGGGATCAACATTTTACAGATCGTGATCATATGGAACGGATTATCGCCAAGCTTATAGGTATCTCCAAGGTTCGGCTGATTCCAAAGATACCCATGGTAAATGCCAGAACGATTGAGGGGTATCGTGTGAATGCCACTCATGCTGAGATCTCACCGTATGACCAACCAGCGTTTGTGATCCGAAAGTTCAGCAAGAAGAGTATTGTTCCGAAAATGCTTATTGAGAATAAATCCTTCTCCTCAAACATGTATAAATTATTGTCTTTGATCCCGAAATCAGACTTATCCTGGATTACAGTGGGACCGACAGGAAGCGGAAAGACAACGCTAAATGAAATTCTTGTTAAGGAGATCAATCCTCTATCAAGGATCATTACCATTGAAAATCCTTCGGAGATGAGATTGATTCAAAGAGAAGATAACAGCGAACACGGTAGAGTGCTGAATGATGTGTTGCAATACGAGTCGGTCCCTGATGATGATGACTCAAGCCCAGCGACTATGGAAAATTTGCTTATTAATGCGATGAGACAATCACCTCACTGGATTGGACCAGGGGAGCTTCGAACACCCGGTGAATTCGCCACAGCGCTCCGAGCAGCACAGACGGGACACTATTTCTTTTCCACACTTCATGCAGAGGGGGATAAGGAAGCGATCTTCAGATTTCTAACGGCCTATCTAATGGCCTCTAATGAGCCAGCGGAACTTGCTCTACGAAATATCTGCAGTGCTGTAAAATTTGTAATCTTTCAAGAGAAACTGGCAGATGGTACGCGTAAAGTGACTTCAATTTCAGAGATTTTGGGCTCAGATGGCTTGAATCCACTGATTAATCAAATCTATAGATTTGATTGTGATGATGTTATTGAAGAGATGATTGAAGGCAAGAAGATGATCAAAATTGTTGGCAGACATTTACGTGTAGGAAAGATCTCGGAGAATATACAGCAGCTAATGCTCAAGGCCGGAATTAAGAGAAGCAGGTTTGAGTTCTTTACCAAGGATCCGTTGGAGGGCGAAACAGAGGTGTACGAATTCGATGAATACAACTTTAATCATTAGTCTACTTCTTGGTACGGCTGCATTTGTACTATTTAACGCCATCTTTGAGGTCAAGTTTTTTCAGGGGTCTGTAAGATATGTTCTCGACGTTATGGATACCCTCGCAGAGTACCTTGGCAAGTATAACACAAAGCGTTATGTCGACCGGATCAAGAAGGAACGAATTGTCAGGCAGAAGGAAAATATTTATGCGAAATACAATCGAATGGTAGAGGGTCTAATTTTAGATTTTAATATGCCTTTTACACTGGAGAGCTTCACCTCAATGCTTTGCATTTGTTTTGCTATTATAGCTCTGCTAGTGGTTCTGCTTATGAATAGCATTACGCTTTCGCTTGTGATCACGATTTCAATCTTTGTAGGCTTGTTTACTTTTTTCGTGATGCAGTCTAGAGCCATCCAAGCAGAACGGCTGGAAAATATAATGGATGCCGAAGATGTAATTTGTCCGTTAGCCCGTGAAGGTGTACTAGTAGCTATTAAAAAGGTGATGGAGAGCGATGAATATATCAGTCCTAATCTTAGACCCTATTTCCAGCAGTTTATAGATAATTGCGATAACAACGGCTATTCCTTTAAGCAAGCTATTACGCTGTTAAATAGACAGCTTGGTCCCAAATTTGATAATTTCACAAAAAAAGCAGTGGTTTTCGAATATAACGAAAGAAAAGGTATGGCAGACATTTTCCTCGATATTGTAGATGAAAATGCCGTGCTGCGCGAGATTAACTCTAAAAAGGAACGGATTTTTAGAAAGATGAATCGAGATTTTATGTTTAAAACCGGAATCATTGTGCTTTTTTTCTTGTACGCATTAACTGTAAAGGATTTTAGAGAATTTATGCTTGTAAGTAATGTTGGGAAATTGATCAACACGATATTGATTAGTGTCATTTGTTTAAGCTTTGCACGCAGCCAGGTACTCCAAGGGAACGTCGGCATGGGTGGTGAGCGCAAATGATATTCCTAGTTAAGCTGATTGCCATGCTCTCCATCCTTTATTTGATCAAGATATTGTTATACCCCTTCTTTAAACCTGTGAGCAGAAAACAGAAAAAACGTGCACGTCAATATATCAAGCAGCGTAAAAATGCGGCGTTAAAAGAGAAGTTCAACCAATATAAACGAAGAATTGCAATGAAATATGTTAAAGGGTTATTGGGAAGTGCTGAAAGGTTAAGATTCAAGAAAATCATTGACCGACTTGATCTACAAAAGACTCCAGAGGAAATACGGACCGAGCAATTCATGTACTCGCTAAGTGCTATTGTGATTATGTTGTTGCTATGGAAGGTGAACATCCTGCTTGGCTGTATCTCTGCCATCTTCATCATGCTGGGCTGGCTCTATCCGGTGGTCGAGTTGGAGAAGATTATCGATAAGAAGAACAAAAATATATCCCTGGATTTCCCAGCCTTTTATAGTATGGTCTATTACCAGTATATAAAGTCGGTCAACATACATTTCTCGGATGTGCTTAAGGATTACATTCCCAGTGCAAATCCTGATATAGCCGAGGAGCTTGGTGTGATGCTGGATAATATTGATTACGGAGAAGAATTCGCTTTTAAGCAGCTGAAGAAACGGATTCCAATGCATTATGTGATCAAGTTCTGCGACATTATGGAGACTAGGCTTAAAGGATACGATAATGTGTCTCAGATGGCATATCTCAAGAATGAATTAGATGGCTTCAGAATCAGGGCTTTGGAAGAAGAACTGGAGAGCAGGCAGCGCAGCAGTGCAAGAATCCAATTTCTACTTATTATAGTGTTGGCCATTTATATCGTTATGTACTATTTATTTACCATTCTGAGTTCGATGAAGATGTTTCAATAAACCAATTTTATTTATAGGGGGATACACGAATGAAGACAGATCTAAAGGAATTGCTAGTGGAGGAAAAAGGGGAAGTAGGCATCAAGCAAATCGCGATTACGGTCGGCGTTATTATATTAATTGGTGTGGTAGTCACTTATTTAAAGGGCGGAGTACTGGCAGGATGGGTTGATGATATCTGGACATTTTTATTCGATGATTTGATCAAAAAGATGGTTAGCTAATTTGGGGTGAAAATACAATGCAAGGGATAGCAAAGGCAGTATTACTTACCATACTGACTTCGGTTACGATTCTGCTGTTTGTGAATTTGGCTTTCTTTTTCCCATGGTATTTAACGCTAGTCACAGAGACGTATAGTGTTTCGCAGATTGTAGCTGGTGATAACTACTTGAAGGAATCGTATTATGAGGATGTTATGGAGAGATTACAGGAGCGCCCTATTTACCGAGATAAAGCCGATGATATTGTCATTACGGTCACTAATGCAGATCATGATAATGCGATTGGTAATGATGATGAAACCTCATATTACGATGAAGGGAACGAATGGAATAAACCTTATCGGCAAAGAGGCGAACCACTTACGGTTGAGATTAAAGCTGTGTATCCTTTCTCTATCACTTTATGGGGAAAGAAGCTGGAGCGTGAAATTCCGGTCCACTTCTCCATGTCAACGACAGGCCTGAAACATTATAAGGATCTGGACTACTATATAGATTGATAGGATGACTTTTGGTGAAAAATATTGCAGTAGGAGTATTGTTGATTATTCTAGTGTCAATTGTTGTGGAGCCTTTGGTGGAGACGGGCATTGTATTTAGAGAGAAGGTAGTGCTGAGCACTGCGATCTCAAATGCTTGCCGGGCAGCTAAGGATCGGAGTTTGGAGTATGAACTGCTACGTGGACTGGATGCGGTGATTAACGAGGAGAGGTTCAAAGAATACTTTTCAGATGCGTTCGAAAGCGCTCTAAATGTATCGGAACAGACCGATGATGGCAACGTGCTTACATTTACATCCAATGATGATAGATACAATGATTTTACGGTAAGTTTAGATTTTTCTAACATGGAGAATGCCCAAACCAGTCAAAGAGTATCAGAAGTTAATGTGAAAGCACAGGCAACATACAAATTTAAAACCAGATACTTAAAGCTCGCTGAAGAAGCAGACAAAGAAGTAGATTATCAGTTAATTAGCGAGAGGAAATATATTCTCTCCGTTAAGAATTGATGAAAGGAATAATCGGAATGGATTATATAATGGTTACTTTTCAAACGGATACAGCTCTAAGAATGGACCTAAAAGTTCCGGTGTTTGTGACTATAGAAGAACTGTTAGACATGTTAATGGAGTCCTTGAGCTTAAAGGAGAGAAGCGGGGCCAAGCTTCAGGCTGAGCCATTAGGCAGAATATTAAGTAATAGTAAAACCTTGGATCAAGAAGGTGTAGCCCAAGGCGCACTGCTCACACTTATCTGAGAAGGGGCAATGAAATGAATAGCAACCTGCAAAGTGGCGGATTAATCCTAAAGGCTGATGAATCTCTTTTTATTACGGATATTAAAAATTATTCAGGAACCTATTCTTTAGATAGAGCGAATGATCAAGCAGTGCCTATTCATTATGAGGGTTTGTTCTGGTTCATGAATGAGGCTGGAAATTTCCTTTATTACAGTGATCAGTTAAAGGGGAATGTGCTCTGTAAGCTTGATATTGTAAAGCGACATACAGAAGTATTGTTAGACAAACCTTGTTATCAGCTTCAGCGACATGGAGATTGGATCTACTATATTCACGAGGAGGACCATCGATTGTATCGCTGTGCTACTAGTGGTAAACGTGATATAAAGCTGATTGATGAGCATGTGGAGAGTTTTCTCTTGTATGAAGGACAAATCTACTATGCTACACCAAATGGGATTAAGAGGAGCATAGAATCCGGTGAGGCTAGTGAAAGGATTAGTGAAATGGTTACAAGTTTACTGATCCGAATAGGAAGTAAACTGTGTTTTCCAGATGCCGGGAATGGACACCGCTTGACGCTGCTTGATGTGGAGCGTGATACGGTAACTGTGGTAGACAATATAGATGCCCTTAGTATGAGCTCGGATGACAAATATATTTATTGTGCTAACCGATTAAATGACAACAGTATATATCGAGTGGATCCATTGCATGGAGGGAGTATTCGAATATCTGGGGAAAGCGCGGACTATTTACATGTTCTGGACAATGATCTTTATTTTTGCAGTGGTCGTGAATGGCATCGAATCTCTCTATTTGGTGGAGAGGCGGAGACAATAACCTTTATAGGAAGGTAGATCTAATGAGCTATGAATTCAGTCGTCAGCCCCGTTTCCTACCGGATATGCCCCGGGGAGAAATTGATGTTCCTAATCCACCTATGATTAACGAGAAACCAGAAATCTCTTGGTTCGGAATATTGCTTCCACCTATCGTAATGTTGATTATTACCGTATTAATCGCAATGACTTCACAGTCTATCTATTTACTGATCTCAGTTGCGACTACAGTAATGACACTGATTGGGTCATTGACAGGAGCAACTTCTCAGATTCGGAAATATAAGCTAAAGAAGAAGGAACGGGAAGAAAAATATCTTCAATTTATAACCGATGTCCGCAGCGAATTGTCGATAGCTCGCGAACAACAGGTAAAAGCCATGAATGAAATGAGCCCGGAACCTGCGGAATGTGTGCAACGAATCCTGCGCAGGGATAACAAGCTATGGGAAAAAACGCCTTCACATAATGATTTTCTGGCTCTGCGGATCGGGGTGGGAAGTGTACCGCTGGAACTGCACATCAAATACACCAAACAGGCGATCATCCTTGAAACGGACCCGCTGTTGATGGAGCCGCAGAGATTGGCCATGGAATTCGAGAAGGTCTCGAATGTTCCCATAACGGTTAATCTGGTGACTTCCGAAATATGCGGGATTGCCGGTGAAAGCGATAAAACAGCTGTGCTAATAAAGCTGATGCTGCTACAGCTTGTGACTCATCATGGTTATGACGATGTCAGGGTTATTGTTCTTGCCGCAGAGGATGAATTTGAGAAATGGGATTGGCTGAAATTTGTACCCCATCTATGGGATGACGGGTTTAATATCAGATTTCTTTTATGTGGTAAAGCCATTGCCCATCAGACCTTGTCCGAGATTTATGGCTCTTTGAAGGAACGGGAGATGAGGTCTTTGAGCGGTGGTGTATTGCCCCATTATCTCTTTATTGTAGAGGACGCTTCCTTGCTTGAGAATGAGCTAATCAGTAAATATTTGTACAACGGCAGTGTAAAGCTTGGAGTATCAACCCTTTTTATCGCCAAGAATTCCGCTTATCTGCCCATGAACTGTAAAACGGTTATTCATTTAAACGGAAAAAGTGGTGAAATGGCCAATCGATTAACCGGAGAGAAGATCGTGTTTACTCCAGACCAGGCAGACATAAATGATTTAGATCTAGTCGCGAGAAAGCTCGCACCGCTTCGTATTAAAAATTCAAGTGCTAGTTTCTCGCTTCCATCCTCCATCACGCTGATGGAAATGCTACAGAACGAAAAGGTGTCTGAAGTAAATGTAATTCTGAACTGGACCCGCAACAAAACCTATATGGGCATGAGCGTACCTATAGGGGTGAGAGCTGGCGGAGAAGCTTTATTTTTAGATATGCATGAGACGGGGTTTGGGCCCCATGGTCTTGTAGCCGGAACAACAGGTTCTGGCAAAAGTGAGTTACTGCAAAGTATCATCGTATCCCAAGCCATTCATTACCATCCCCATGATATTGCTTTTGTTCTCATCGATTACAAAGGGGGAGGCATGGCAGATGTATTTAAAGGAATGCCTCATCTGGTCGGTACCATTACGAATTTGGATGGAAATCAAACGACGAGAGCACTATTGTCTATCAAAAGTGAGCTCATGCGGCGGCAACGTGTCTTCTCGGAATATGGCGTGAACAATATTGATAAATACCAGAAATTATTTTATAGCAAAGATGTAAAAGGTGACATGCCAGCTATTCCCCATCTGATTATGATTGCGGATGAGTTCGCGGAGCTTAAGCAGGATCAACCGGATTTCATGAAAGAGCTTGTAAGTACGGCCCGGGTAGGTCGAAGCCTTGGCGTCCATTTGATCCTTGCCACCCAGAAGCCTGCCGGCGTAGTGGATGACCAGATATGGAGTAACTCGAAATTTAAAATATGTCTTAAAGTGCAGGATGAGGCTGACAGTAGGGATGTTATTAAACGTCCTGATGCGGCCATGATTAAGGAACCGGGACGGGCGTATATACAGGTCGGAAATGATGAGATCTTTGAGTTGTTCCAATCTGCGTATTCTGGTGCTGATTATGATCCGAAAGGCGAACTACAGAAACAGGAGAACAAGCCCAAACGAATCTATAAGGTAGCTCTGAATGGTAGAAGCGAGCAGATCTTTCCGCTTGAAGAAGAGAAAATCTCCAAAAATGAGTCCGCTTCCCAGCTCCATGCCATGGTTGAATACATTACAGAAACCGCCAAGCAATATGGGATTTCTCCAATGAAGGGGCCTTGGCTACCGCCACTGCCTGATGTAGTCTACCTCGATTTATTGCTGCCGAATAGCTTAGCAGAAGGTAGATGGCCGCAGCAGCAGAAACTGCTCAGTGTGCCAGTGGGGCTCATGGATGATCCAAGAGGACAGAGACAGGAAGCGCTGGAGATAGATTTTGCATCTGAGGGGAATCTGTTTGTCTATGGAACGCCGGGTACAGGTAAAACTGTGTTCCTCAAAACGTTATGTTTATCGATGGCTCTGATGTATCCGCCGGATGACGTCAATATCTATATTATGGATTTTGGCGGAAGCTCACTTAAAGCTATGGAGAAGCTTCCTCATGTCGGTGGGGTAATGACACTGGAACAAGAAGATAAAATTGACCAATTTATGCGCTTTATGTTCAGGGTTATGGAGGATCGAAGAACGCTGTTTCAAAATAATGGAAGTGAAGGGTTCAATGATTACCGTAGAAGTGGACGAAAACTTCCCGCATTTATAGTCATAGTCGACAACTACTTTGCTTTATCGGAGACCTACGAAGATTTTGACGCTCAAATGGTGCTGCTGGCTCGTGAAGGTTTTAAATACGGTATTTATATGGTCGCTACAGCAACCAATAGTGCTTTGGTCAGATATAAATTTTCGGTTAACTTCAAAATGGCGATCAGCTTCCAGATGACTGAGAAGAGTGAATATGATGGTATTGTAGGACGAACGGAAGGCTTGGAACCCGCAAAGGTTGCAGGCAGAGGATTGGTAAGAGGCAAGCCGCCTTTGGAATTTCAGACTTCGCTTCCTGAATATCAACATTCCGCTACCGAGCTCATCTTGAAGAGAATGGAGGCTTTGAATCTAAGTGGAGCCGCACCAATTCCGGTGATGCCTTCTACGATTGATCTGCGGCAGCTCAATAATAATACAGAGCAACTGGCCATAGGCTTGGGCAATAATGATTTACAGCCTGTGTTTATAGACCTTGTTGCAACACCAGTGCTGATGATAGCTGGAGAGGCTATGTCAGGAAAGAGCACTTTACTTGTATCGTGGATGAAGCTGATGAGCGAAAAGCAGGATATAGAGGTATATGCGCTGGATTCATCTGCTATGGGCATTTATGAACTGATACAACAGTCTTACGTAACGGATTTATCGAACGTGGATGATTTGGACAATTTCATTGATGGGATCAAAGAACAATTGGAAACTAGACGCAGTGAGCTTCTCTCATGCAGAATGTCCGGTGGTGACGTTGGCGCTCTGATGAAACAGTGGAAGCAGATCATCTTCGTTATTGATCGTCTAAGTGAATTTACGAGCGGAGACAAGTACATGCTGCATGAGCTGATTGAACGAATTGTGAAGCAAGAACGCGGTATGAAGGTAGCTGTTCTAGCGGCAGATAACACAAGTGATCTTACCTCTAATTGGGATTCCTTGGGCAAGACTATCCGAGAAGAACAGACCGGGATTTTGCTAGGAAGAATGAAAGAACAAAATCTTTACAATGTTTCTTTACCTTACGGAACCCAGGAGAAAGAAGGGGAGCAAGGTGATGGCTATCTCATTGTAAAGAATAAATATACCGGATTAAGATGTGCCGTATGGAGTAAGGAGAATCGAGTTAATGCGGGAGTAGGAGTTTAGGATGGAGGTGTAACTAGTGTCAGTTAGTCCATCAGAAATCAGGGGAAACGCTTCACAGATCCATAGTCTAACTAATGAAGTAAACAGTACTTCAAAAAAACTGCAAAGCGATTATACACAATCGGCCAGCTATTGGACCGGTACGGCTTCTAAGGCATTTCAAAGTGAATACAACGAGCTGGATAGCGAAATGAAGACCCTGCTCACAATGCTGGGTAGGCTCGAAAGTGGGGTCCAAAGAGTGGCTTCAGAAGTGATCCGTGCTGAACAGGAAAGAGAAGAAAAGCGAAGACTAGCAGAGAAGGCGGCGCAAGAGGCACTGAAACAAAAGCAATTAGAAAAACAAAAGCAAAGCCAGAAGTAATGACAGGGTTGTTGAGATATAAATGCTTTGAAAGGAGGTGAATAATGTGGCGGGAAACAATCTTACATTTAATCCGGATCAGGCACTAGGTGTAGCTAAGTCTATTAAAACCAAAGCAAATAATGCAGATACTCTTATCAAACAATTGCAATCTGAAATTCATGCCGTTAGCGGTTGGTGGCAAGGAGAATCACAAACAGCTTTTATACAACAATTCGATGGACTTATGCCTAGTTTTAAGGAAATGGTTCTCTGTGTAGAGAATATCAGTAAGAACCTAACGCAAATTGCTAACATCAAGCAACAAGCCGAGCAAGAAATGGCAAGTAAACTGCGTGGAAAATAATGCTGGCATACATAACAAGGCAGATTTTGAGCCATCTGCCTTGTTAGTATGATTTTAATGTGAATTTATTTGGGGGGATCTGTAAGTGAAGCTGACCGAACAACAATACATAACACTGGCATCAGTTGTAGAAGCAGCAGACGGTCTCGAACTGACGGATAGTCTGGCTTTTGCTGGTGCAGCAGCCTATGCCTATAGAGATGAGCATGATGATAGATTAATTATCTTTACATATAAAGGAAAAGATTGGCTTGCGGATCTGCAGTCTCTGTTAAGCGGTCAGAGCAGCATGCCGGAGGAAGCATCAAGATTTTTATTAAAAAACAAAGGGGAGAAGGATTGCCAGGTTACTGGTTATTCCATGGGCGGTGCCTTAGCTCTTTATGCAGCAACGGTTAATGAGGGGATTGGTGGTGTGGTATTCGATGCACCAGGTATAGCAAACATTCTGACTGTGGAGCAAAAGGGAAAGCTTCAGGTTAAAAATATTGTGGCTTATAACAGTCTTGTATCCGCGTTAGGCAAACACAACGAAGAGATTGTATTTGCTAAATCGGGTATAGAAGAAACGGAATTTCTAATTCCTGATTCGCTTTGGCAGCGCTATACCTTTGACGCTGAGGGGAATGTGATTATAGGTGAAAAAGGGAATGCCTATGCTTTGCTATCCAAGATTAATATCCTAACGGAAGAGCATACGCCTGTTTTTGATGCTGTTATGAGTGGATTTGGGGATACCGTCGGACTAACAGAAGCTGCATCGGACCATTTGGGTTACGTGATATTTACCTTAATAGATCAGTTGGATGTAGGAAAAGTGCGAGGTGCACTGATTGAAATTGCCCACAAATATGAACGAATGTTGGATGCGAAGTTCAGCGAGTGGAGAACCGAAATGAATAATATTCCGGAATCCTTCTTATTCGATGACATCTCTGCGAAATTTGAACAACTATCTGAAGCAGCCATGCTAGAGGCAGCGGGAATAGCAGAAGAGCTTAATGAAATCACGCAAGCTGTCTTATCCATCCTACTGATTTGCAGTCCGGTAGGGGATAAGCTGATGGACCATGTAGAGGAATGGTTGAATAAACTGACAAATGCCCTCATGGAACGTATGGAGAAACTAACGAACCAAATGACATTACATCTAGATAAGGTGGTTGAAACAACCATGAATCAAATGCTCAAATTTCCAGAATTGAAGCTGGATTTTGAATTCTGATTACTAACTGGAATCGCCATCAAAAAGGAGTGAAGCCAGCATGAAAAAGATTTATACAAGGAAGGTGTTGACTCTGATGTTGATATTATCAATGTTCAGCTTTATGGGATGTGGCTCTAGAGAGGAGAAAAGTGAAAAGAAAATTTTGAGCTCCTTGCAGGAAAAGTATGGCGAGGAATTCATCCTTGATGGCATAGGCGGCGGTTGGGGAACGATGAACAACAATACATTGAAGGCGACTGTGCATCCTAAGAAGGATGACACGATTAATGTACGGGTGGAAATCACGAAGGATTTGGAAAAGGTGTATGACAACTATTTAAACCAGGTGGTAGCAAAAAAAGACGAACCAATGATTCAAGCAATCGCTGCTAGCATTTGGCCTGACAGTAAAATTATCGTTGCCAACGAAACGGGGTTGGTTTACCCCAAGCATAACAATACAAAGCTTTCCTACGAGCAATTTCTGAAGTTATATCCAACGAATACGCTGGTGATTTCAGTCTATTTAAATAGTGATAACTATGTTGATGGTAATGGAGATATGGACCAAGAGGCAGAAATGAGAAAATATATGGATTTTGCAAAAATACTAGCAGAAAATAAATATGTGAGTAGTCTGATAGGGATAGGATACCTCACTCCAGAGGCCTATGGTCGATTAGAAGAGGTCAAAAAGGCAGAGGAAAGTGTTGACATATATTTTAGTGACGAAACTAAAAAAACAGGAATTATTAATATAGTTACAATGGCTGGATTCAAATTAGGAGTTGATGGAAAGATTGTAGAATCTCAAGACAAGATTAGAGAATTCTTTGATATATGGAAAGAGGACAGAATAAAAAGAATGGAACAAAGAGGGGGATTGTAATGGACGATACGCTTACAGAGGTAGAGTTAAAGCAGATCTCGCAACTTGTTTATTTAGATATACTCAACATTAAGGATTTGGAAAAAACTTATGCATTATATAAAAAAATCACTCTCGGCGAAGTTCTCAACTTCTACGCTTCTCCCGCAGGTCAGCAACAATTAAAAGAACGCTTTCCTGACGATCTTAACGGAGTCAAAGAATACAAGCAGTGGAATGATCTCATAGAGCAGATGAATATATCTGATTATCAGAATTGGGAAATCTCCAATATCGTCTCTCATAATAAAAAAGAGGAATCAGGTTTTGTTGCATTTACAGTAGATACCAAGAACGGGGCAAAGGTAGCGGCGTTCCGGGGTAGTGAACCAATGGATAACCCGCTTTACCATAATGACTGGAAAAACAACGGAACAACTGCATATGCCCTTGAATCTTTACAACAGGCGGAAGCTAAAGAATATATGAATAATTTCAAAATAGATGCGGGTTATGAATTGTTTCTGACTGGGCACTCGCTAGGAGGTAATCTAGCCCTATATTCCTCTTTTATATTACCTGAGAATTTACGGAACCAACTAACTTCCGCATCAACGTTTAATGCACCGGGATTTAATGGAACCTTGCTTGATAAACACAGGGCCACTATAGACGAATTGAATGAGAATGACAGAATTAAAGAGTTCAGAAATAAAAATGACATCGTTCCGGCCCTATTTCAAAATCCATCGGCAGGTATTTACATTGATACTGAATCTGAAAGGAATACCGTCCTGCCACATCATTCCTTATTCTCACTGAAGATCGACGGGAACAATGAGTCCTTTCAACGTTCAGAGTCACAGACTCGGGCTTTGGTTCCTAACCTAGTGCATAATATTACAGTTGGTCTGGAAATTGTGCCGGGCCCCCTAAAGGAAGCATTGGTCGAAGGGGTTTTCAAAGTATTGGATGGGGAAGTAGATCTGCGGCCATTAGCGTTTGCGGGAGTAGCCGTAGTTGGACTTTTAATGGTGACAGTTGGGCCCGTTGCAGTTGTTACTGCGGCGCTTACTGCAGCGTTAGCTGCGCTCGTTGTCACTATAAAAGCTCTGGTTGCGCTTTATATGATTGGTTTTGTAATTGACAGTGTGATTCCCTGGATTGAGCAAAGGGTGGAGGATATCAAGGAGAGAGTAGTTTCCTTTTATAATCAAAGTGTTGAATTTGTAACGAATATGGTGACAGAAGCTGTCCGAGTGACTAATTTGATCGGTGATAAAATTGCGGAGTTTTCACAAAAGGTAAAGCACGCAGTTTCTGATTTTATGACGAAAATGAAAGAGGGCTTCAATCGTTTTGTAGAGAATGCCATTCAATATGTTGAAGCTCAGAAGGAATATTGGATTAGTGTAAAAGACAAAGCGATGAAGAAAATGGGGGATATATTCCAAAGTGTAAAATCTAAAATTAAGAAAACAAAGGAAGAATTTATCGCTGGCGCACGCACGATTAAAGATTCAGCGATCAGCAATGTTAAATCGACCGTAACGAAAACCATTACGAAGATTGCAGTTGCATCTGCTAGTGTCATTCAAGGAGCTAAGATCTTGGCGAATATGGATAAACTGGAGAGTCTGCAGAAAAGTCTGGTGCGTAAGGAAGAGAGCATTGCTGAAGTCGTCGAGAGGATATTATCTATAGCTTCTGGAGTAAGTTCTAACGTGGGCAGGGCTTACAGTGAATCTTATGTTCAAGCTCAATTAAGAGAAGTTCAACGTTTAAGCAATGAAGTCCGGACGCAGAAAAATCGTGTAACAACAGCGATAAACGGAAAAACTGCAGGTTTAAGATACACTGTTACAAAATATCGAGAGATTGAATCTAAAATTGTTGCTGCTGCCCGTGCAAGTACTACCACAATACACCTGAACTAATTATATCAGGAAATAGAAAGATAAATTTGAGAGGAGCAATTATATGAAAAAAATAATTAGTTCGCTGCTTTTATTACTAATGGTATCCCTGATGACTTCTGCATTTTCAGGTTTTGCAGCAAGTCTTCCATTGAGAGTAGTAGTAAATGGAGAAAAAGTTATTTTTCCAGACGCCCAGCCTTTTATCGATGCGCAGCAAAGGGTACAGCTACCCGTGCGTTTTATAAGTGAAGCGCTTGGAGCTAAGGTGTTATGGGACAGTAAGGCTAAAAAGGCAACAATCTCGCTTGAAGGCAAAACAATGGGTGTCTATATCGGGAAAAAGAGTTATGAGCTCAATGGAAAAACAAAACAAATGGACACGGCTGCATTGTTCAAACAGTCAAGAACTTTTGTCCCACTTCGATTTGTATATGAAGGACTCGGTGTAAACGTGAAATGGGATGATGCTGTGAAGACGGTCTACATCACTACTCCTTCAGGTGAAATAGCTACCTCTGATAAGCCTGCTACGGGAGAATCAACGAATGGAGCCAAGACGGTAACGATTCATGGGTTTGAAATCCCGTATACCCATCTGGGGGCCAATCTAGAGTCGACTTATATTACCGATTCACAGCTGACAGTATACAACAATGATGATCGGAAAGCAGGTCAGTATCTTTTTCAAATTACAATTACATTTACTAATATAGGCTCTGACCCTGCACTGGAGGCGAAGGAAGCGGAGAATATTCTTAGACAAAACATTGAGGGCGATGTCGTAGATTCGATTATGAAGTATGTTAGAACAAAAACAAAAAGAATGGATGAGCTAGATTATAAAGTCTTCCAAAGCAAAGATTATAAAATTGATGTAGACTCTCCTGGTATGGGGGATATAGGAATCGCAGTATGGCCGAAGTAGGAGAGGTGAAGGTATGAAAAAATCGATATGGCTTAGTATAGTGACAATATTCTTATTCCAATCTATAGCTTCTTCAGTTTTCTCTGAAGAGTCAGTGAATGATACTTCTAACAATCTTCCAAAAACAGCGACAGCTGTTATCGAGAAGATCAATAAAGATATGGCGGAGCTCTATAAAAAATCTAATTATTACACAATGGAGACTAATAAAGGAAAGTTAAGAGAGGATTTGTTACAAAACCAGATAAAATCTAACAATAGTAATTTTGAGATTGTCTATGGTGGAAATCATGAATGGCTTGAGCATAGCAATATGTTTGCTTTTTCCGGGTATTCGATTGATGGGGACTCGGTCTCAACTGAGGGAGCTCCATGGTATGCTGGATGGAGCGGGATTCAAATTCAGAATTTTAATATGATTAAGGAACCTTGGAAGGACTCTGGCGTAAAATCAAGCTACAAAATTAGAAAAAATGATTTTGATGCATTTGTAGGTAGGGATATTGAGTATCTAGTGAATTCCGGCGGGACTTTTGAGCAGGCTATTCTTACTGGACTAAACCTGAGCTATGCCGGTAAGAAATATGAACGGTTCATCTATAACAATCAAGACAAGGAGTATAAAGACAGGGTTGTATACACTCAGAATACTACACCGTCTAAGGGAGGGCGATGGTTAGATTATGTTCACGTCCTGCAACCGCCTACCTATCTGTCTTGGGGATCAGGGAGGATTTACATCCAAGGTTCTAACGGAAATATTACTTACTTAGGCATTCCTATCGCACCGTTTATTTTGCAGGTAAATGATTTATCCCCTCATTTCGAAACTTTGCCAACCGGCGCGGTAGCTGGACAAGAGGTAACCGTTGGAATCAGACTCAGATCCAGCTTCGCCACCCAGAAAACAACAGATTACGCTTGGAAGATCACGAGTAACGGAAAGGAAATCCCTGTAAGATACCATGGTCATGCGTCAACGTTAGCAGGTGAAATTATGCTTGCGGCTAATACGGCTGACAATATTCTTTTCGCGACATTTACAATGCCTGATGAGGACGTATACATCCAGTTTAATCTGAACAGGCTGAAGTCACCTAATGAAGTCTTTTACGGAAATAATGAGATTTACGGATGGATTAAGAAGGTCAACTCGATGCCAACAACTAAAGGCTCCTTCGATCTGGATTATAATGTGTTATCGAAAAAAGTGAAATTCGGGTTAGCCGATGGCGCTGCTATAAAGGCTGTTCTACAACCGCAATATTCTGATTTTACTTGGAGTGGGAATGCTACAGGCGCTTTGGAAGTAATCAATAATACGGATACTATCTATCGTTATTTCCGTGTGGAGAATAATCCGCTGGTTAACGATGCCGCCAGTACTATAGTTAGACAACCTGACATCATAGCTAGTCTACAGCGCCCTGATTTTGGTGATGATCCTGTTAACGGTAAGTGGTACATTAATCCGGCTCCGTATACACCTAATCAAAAGTCAGGTAATATCAGTTTCCAGGGTACTGTGAGCAGAAATTTCACTCGTAATTATCAGGTGTGCAGCACAACAAAGAACGGGGAAGGTAAAGATGTTGAATCTTGTCAAACATATACGGAGAGCGGCAGCACTTCAGCTCCGTTTACACCAGGTGAGGATGTCAAAACCATTCGGACTTATATTTATAATGGGGCCAAACAAATAGCACCTAAGCTGTACAAGAATTCAATAGACAAGAATAAAGCGGATTCTTTGATTCGAAAGCTCTTCTGGACAAGTGAGCCTTACAATTATAATGTAATCCGCTGGATGGCTCATGAAGATGAGAATAAGAACTTACAGGATTGGACGAAAGTAAAGGGGCAATTCGAGCGAATCTTCACACAACAGGCAAGCGGAGACATCGGCTGGAAGGTAGAGAATAGCATGGCTCAAGCTTATAAGAAAGCCAGAGCTACCGCTAAAAAGATGCTTAACGACAAATCTAATTATGATACCGCCGTGTTTGCGACGGATAAGCAACTTCAAGGGTATGATTATCCGATTAAATCCGGATATTATTTTAATCCTGTTGGAACGTATACCTTTACACTGGAGACAGTTACGTTTAAAGATACGGATAAAGACACGAAGGACCATAAGGATCTTGTTGAGGAACTTACGAATTCTTTCCGATATGAAACTGATCTTATGTATATCAATAATGATAAAGTTGCGGTCAATCTGCGGAATGAACCACTGAGCAAAAACGGGAATAACTTTGCAAGAAAGCCAGCAGCTTTATCCGTAGAGGATAACACCGGAGTGAATGATGCAAAGTTGCTGACGGTGGAGAACAGCTTTACTAAAGATGTGGAAGAGATCCCATATTCACAAGAAAGAGAAAGTGATAAAGGCACCCATGAATTCTGGAAGAATATATTAGAGGGTTACTCACAGTCTAGTACACTGGGAAGCTTCAACAATTTCAAATACCGTGAATATGTGGGCTTGAATCAGAATATGTACAAGATCACGGAAAAGTCTACGGTGACGATTACGATTAATAAGGACCATATTCCTGTCTATACTACAGCTGAAATGCCAGATGGGAAGTACTATGTTAAGGCTTGGCTGGCAGATGTGGAGCTCTCCAAGAGTACCAACGCGTACAAATCACTGGGCAAGCTTGTCGGCATTAAGCCGCTGGATCAAATTGAGGTTACGGTAAAAGGCTCTATGTTTGATGACTTAAATAATTAAACATCAATAGTCTCCCTTCATGCAAAAAAGCATGAAGGGAGTTTTATTATTGTGATAGCGCTTCATCCAACGTATAATAAGGGCTGTTGATTGTTTTATTTTATATTAATTTTTATTTTCAAACTGGATGGCGGATTATTGCTTAATGGAGAAGGGAGATAGTTGCTATGAAGTTATTGGGAGCGATTGAAGCAGGCGGAACGAAGTTTGTATGCGGAATTGGTTATGAGGACGGTACCATTCTGGACCGAGTTAGCTTTCCGACAACAACACCGGAAGAAACGATGGGACTCGTAATCGACTATTTTAATGGGAAGAATGTAGAAGCTTTTGGTATTGGATCGTTTGGACCGATTGATCCCGTGCTGGACAGCCCTACTTATGGTTACATAACAACGACACCAAAACCTCACTGGGGACAATATAATTTGGTAGGTACAATGGCTGAGCAATTTAACGTGCCGATCGGTTTTGATACGGATGTGAATGGTGCAGCGCTTGCGGAAAGTAAATGGGGAGCGGCTAAAGGTCTGGACAGCTGCCTTTATATTACGGTTGGGACAGGCATTGGAGCGGGAGCAGTAGTTGGAGGTCAGATGGTGCATGGATTGTCTCATCCTGAGATGGGACATATTCTAGTTCGCAGACATCCAGAGGACACGTTTGAGGGCTACTGCCCTTATCATGGCGATTGCCTTGAAGGGTTAGCCGCAGGTCCGGGGATTGGCAAACGCTGGGGACAACCAGCAGGCGAGCTGCCTGTTGACCATCCAGCTTGGGATATGGAAGCTCATTATCTTGCACATGCACTTATGAATTACGTGTTGATTCTGTCTCCCGAAAAAATCGTAATGGGCGGTGGTGTCATGAAGCAAAGCCACTTGTTCCCGCTAATTCGTACCAAGCTGCAGGAGCTGCTGAAGGGTTATGTTCAGCATCCAGCGCTAAATACCGACATCGATAATTATGTTGTGCCACCGCAGCTTGGAGATAACGCAGGACTTGCAGGTGCGATTGGACTGGCAACTTTAGCTTTGGCAAGAAACTAGTATAAAAAGATATTGACTGTTAGGAAATATATGGTATTGTAGGATCTAACAGTATAGCATTTAATGAGGGAGCACCTCTTTCACGTTTATCGTGAGAGTGGTGCTTTTTTGCGTTTTCCGAGTCTGACAGTGTGGCATTCACATCAGCGAATAAGTAGCTCAGACCGGTAGGTATAGTGCTTGCTGAAGACTAGAAAGGCAGGGATGAATATGCAAATTGTATTTATGAATCGCTTATCCAGAATATCTGGGGTGGATCAAGAGGTGTTCGCTCAGCTATGGATTGGAGAGGAAGAAGGAGTGTGGAGTCTGGGCTGGCGTGATTTTTCAGGCGGTGAGGAAACACAGGAGCATTTGTGGTACGCGGGTGGTTCATGGAATGAAATGCTTTGTGTTTACAGGCATGAGCTGGCGGTGAAGATGGGGGATGGCTATCGGCCGTTGATTGATGGCGTATTTCATGAAGAAGACGGCCTTACCGGGCGTAATCAGGAGCAGCTAAGGCTGCAATATTACAGTGAATATAATGGGAACGAAGCTATTTATGAGGAGTTATGTGCTTGGCGCCGCAGCCGAGCTTCTAGTGAACGGAAAGCCCCTTACATTCTTGCCAGCAATCGTTTGTTACGTTTGATAAGCACTTTCTTGCCGCATACACCAGAGGAGCTGCTGCAGATCCCTGGTGTAGGGGAAGGAAAGGTAGCCCAATATGGCACGGATTGGTTGGCTATAACCTCTACGGCTGCAAGGGAACACTCCTTTCCTTTGAATTGGGTACACCAAGAAATTGAGGAGGATTCTTTTGTATCCTGGCTCTATAAACAGAAAGAGGTCAAATATAAGAAACAGCTAGAAAGACTGCGATTACGGCGAATTCTGCTGCAAGGGATCGAGAATGGGTTAGGGTTAGAACAGCTTAAGGTGAACAGTGGAGTGAACCGTCGCGAACTGATTGAAGCGGTAGAGGAGCTGGAAAGAGAAGGTTATTGCGTGGAGAAACTGATCGAGGTAGAACTGAAAAATGTGCCGCAGAATGAGCAGGAGGCGATATGGAATGCCTATGCAGAGGTAGGAGATCTTTTTCTAAAGCCAGTGCTGCATAAGGTGTATGGGGAGGATTTTTCAGCAGCAGAAGGGCTGGATAGCTATTATGAACGTCTGCGGCTGATCCGCATTCATTTCCGGCGGGAGCAAGCTGCTAAAGTGGGCATGGCGACCAGTTTCTAGTAGCTTTTTATCATATCAAAAAGACGAAGGCTTCCTTACACCAAAGGGTTAAAGGGCCTTCGTCTTGCCTATTCGTCCGTTTATTTTCATAGCCATTCTTTCTTGCGGAATACATACAGCATCCCACAGCCTAACGTCAAC
This sequence comes from Paenibacillus sp. FSL H8-0315, assembly GCF_038005365.1. Lineage (NCBI taxonomy): Bacteria > Bacillati > Bacillota > Bacilli > Caryophanales > Paenibacillaceae > Paenibacillus > Paenibacillus sp. FSL H8-0315. Next base: position 5,250,951 of record NZ_JBBOTA010000001.1, read on the forward strand.
ATTAGACCTATAACGGCAAAATAACCGTATTTCGTATGCAATTCCGGCATATGATCAAAGTTCATCCCATAGATTCCGGTAATTACGGTCAAAGGCATGAATATCGTTGTAATCGCGGTAAATACTCTCATAATTTCATTGGCGCGGTTGGCGATACTGGATTGGTAGGCCTCACGTAAGTTGCCCATGAGATCGCGGTACGTCTCAAAGGTTTCGGATATTTTAACTGCATTTTCATAAATGTCGCTAAAGTATTTCTGCAGCTGATCATCAATCAGACGGAGGTCTTTTTTATTCAGGGTATTGATAACCTCTTTCTGTGGTCCCAGCATCTTCTTTAACCATAAGATCTCACTTCGCAGACCGATAATCTCACTCAGATGAGATTTCTTGGTATGCATTAGGATATCCTCTTCAAGCTTCTCAATCCGGGCTTCAATTCGGTCACCTACGGAGAAATAATTATCTACGACAAGGTCGATAAGCAGGTAAAGGAATTGGTCGGGTTCGCTAACCTCTTGTTCCCATAACATGGGCTTCAGGACGCGTAGCTCGTGAATCTTTTGTTTCGTTACAGTAATAATATAATGTCTTCCCAAGAATATATTGAGCGCCCGCAGGAAGATTTCCTCATCATCAAAGCGGATGCTGTTTACAACAATAAAGTAATGACTTTCGTATATTTCGATCTTTGGACGTTGATCCTCTTCACTAAGGCAATCCTCAACAGCGAGATCATGCAGGTTGAACAGGGGCTGAAGCAGCTCCAAATCCTCCACATCTGCATCAATCCAATAGAACCCTTCTGTTGGGGGTGTCAATGTTTCATCAATTTCATCAATAGGTGTAAAAACCCCTGCATTCACCAGCCGGATTTTCATCTGATTCCACTCCTTCTATCCCCGGGTCTTCACCAGGGACTGCTAATTAAGCACAGAGAAAAAATCAGCTTGGCCGGCGTTACAATCAATACAAGAGGCCGAATGACGATTCGAGGGCATGAAGAAGAACTGCTCCCGCCGCCGGCAAGCTGATGATTATCCTGTGTGGTTGCTCATTCTGTACACTTAATTGCGAGCTCGGGTCGCCTTCCATTCTTCTTCTCACCTCTTCTTTTCGTTCAGGTATGAAATACTTGTCTAGTATAACAACGGAGTATGCCTCTTTCAAGCAAATTTATTGTTACTTTGAGGCTACTTCAGCATTGTATGGACTTGACGAAAAGGAGGTTCATGATTTAAAGTAAATTTTAAAGAAATTTAATTGAATACAGCTAAATCTTATCAAGAGCAGGTGGAGGGACTAGCCCTATGAAACCCGGCAACCGGCGTGTGAACGCACGGTGCTAATTCTTGCGGAACTTTGCTGACGACTAAACCTCGTCCAAAAGTTTCTGGCAGATGAGAGAGGCGCATATGACTGTAGATATGACCTTTCTCGTTTTCCGAGAAAGGTCTTTTTATTGTTCAGAAAGCCGCGATGTGACAACATAACCTAAATACAGTTAAGGAGTGGAAAGACAATGCCAATTAAAATTCCCGACAGTTTACCAGCAAAAGAAATACTATCCGGTGAAAATATTTTTGTGATGGATGATAGTTTGGCTTTCCATCAGGATATCCGTCCACTAAGGATTGCTATTCTGAATCTCATGCCGACTAAAGAAACGACGGAGACTCAATTGCTGCGTTTAATAGGAAATTCACCGCTACAAGTTGACGTTACCTTGCTGCATCCACGCTCACATACTTCTAAGAATACTTCTGCTGAGCATTTGAGAAGCTTTTACAAAACTTTTGACGAGATCAGCCACCGCCGTTTGGATGGTCTTATTGTTACAGGAGCACCCGTAGAGCAAATGGAGTTTGAGGAAGTATCCTATTGGGAAGAGCTAAAAGAGATTTTTGAATGGAGCAAGGATAACGTGACCTCGACCATGCATATCTGTTGGGCGGCACAGGCAGGGTTGTATCATCATTTTGGTGTTCGTAAAGTGGCTTTGCCTGAAAAATGTTTTGGAGTATTCTCCCATACGATTAACCAAAATAACATTAAATTGCTGCGCGGCTTTGACGAGGTATTCCATGTACCGCATTCCCGTCATACCGATGTCTCCCGCGAAGATATTGAGAGCAATCCAGATCTGCAGATTCTGGCGGAATCCGAAGAAGCTGGTATGTATCTAGTAGCTACGACCGACGGCAAACAAATATTTGTGACCGGACATTCCGAATACGATCCATTATCCTTGAAATGGGAATATGATCGTGATTTGGAGAGGGGCATGGAGATGGCCTTGCCGAAACACTATTTCCCTAAAGATGATCCAGAACAAACACCTCCTGCAGTGTGGCGTGCACATGCCAACTTATTATTCTCTAATTGGCTCAATTACTATGTATATCAAGAGACACCTTACGATATCGACCCGATTGTTTATTAAGATCAGCGCTACATTACAATTTAGGAGGCATTTATCATGGACGACAAACTTAGGATTGAAAGCAGACTGGCACAAATAGGTTCACAAGAAGATCCGGCTACCGGAGCCATTAATTTCCCTATCTATAATGCTACGGCATTCCGTCACCCGAAGCTTGGGCAGAGCACAGGTTTCGATTATAGCCGTACCAAAAGTCCAACCCGTTCCGTACTAGAGAATGCGGCTGCGGAATTGGAGTCTGGTGATGCAGGTTTTGCCTGTAGTTCTGGGATGGCAGCTATTCAAACCATATTTACCCTGTTTGGGCAAGGCGATCACTTGATCGTTTCGCTGGATCTTTACGGCGGGACCTATCGTTTGTTGGAACGAATTATGTCCAAGTTTGGAATCACTGCTTCCTATGTAGATACGAATGATTTGGATGCGCTTGAGGCTTCACGTCTTCCAAATACGAAGGCGATATTTATTGAAACGCCAACGAATCCTTTGATGATGGTTACGGATATTGCAGCCGTTGCTACTTGGGCCCGTCATCATGGGCTGCTCACAATTGTAGACAATACACTGCTGACTCCATTTTTCCAGCGTCCTCTGGAATTAGGTGCGGACATTGTAGTCCATAGTGCTACCAAATATTTGGGCGGACACAATGATGTACTTGCGGGTCTTATTGTATCTAAAGGAGCTGAATTATCCGCTGAAATAGCGATTCTACATAACTCTATTGGCGCTGTGCTTGGGCCAACAGACAGTTATCAGCTGATGAGAGGCATGAAGACACTGGCCCTGCGTATGGAACGGCACGAGAGCAATGCGCTAGCAATTGCCCGCTATCTACAAGAGCATCCGGCGATTGCGGAAGTGTTCCATCCAGGCCTGCCGGATCATCCGGGATATGAAATCCAGAATCGCCAGTCCTCGGGCAATACCGGAATTTTTTCTTTCAAATTAAAAGATGCCAGATACGTAGAACCTCTGCTTCGTCATATCCGGCTTATTGCCTTCGCGGAGAGCCTCGGCGGGGTTGAATCGCTAATGACCTATCCTGCAGTACAGACGCATGCGGATATTCCTGTGGAAATTCGGAATGCGGTGGGTGTAGATGATCGATTGCTGCGCTTCTCGGTCGGTATTGAACATGCGGAGGATCTAATTGCTGATCTTGGTCAAGCTTTAGAGGCTGCGCGAGCGGAAATCGAAACGAAGTAAAAGTAACGGCAACCCAGATCGGCACCGAATGCTGGGAAATATCGAGGATCTATCTCACCGTTGATTTAGAGCTGGTGTTGGACGCAGGATGAAATAGAGCTGTCTCATAAGCCGGGAATTGGCTGCTGGGATAGCTCTTCTTTTTGGACTTTTTGCTATTGGACACAGCTGACCTTAGACACAGCATTATTACACATTTGGAATGTTAACGGACTCCACAGCAGCTATTGCGCTAAAAACCAGCCTTCATGAGTCTCTTGTCAAGGAATAGCGTCGCTGGAGTCCAGAACTATGCTCCAAAGGCTAAATACTAACTAATAACGTCATCTGTGTCCGGCAGCCTCAAGGAATTTTGATTCACCGGGTGCAGGCAGCAATGTAAGGACTCTTTCTGCTGGATGGTATCTTGCTAAGAAAGTAAAAAGTTTTTCAAGCTGTTCAGATTGTGATACGATGAGGAAATGAACTGTTCATTTATTAAAATATAAGGTATAAGTTACATACTATACTTTATCCTTATGTTACTACGAGAAACGGTTGTTATCTCTAAAGGACGACAACGTTATTTTTCTTGTGATTTTGTGAATCTACCATATCCCTAAGGGTTTAAAAGGAGGATGCGAACGATGAGTACGATAGATCTTATTTTGGATAAAGCCCTGCGGGGTGACCGTCTCCAATTGGAAGATACCATCCGACTATTCGAGAGCAACGAAATTGAGAAAATGGGTGCTGCTGCAAACACTATTATGGAACGCTGGCATCCGGACCCGTTAGCCACATTTGTAATTGGCCGTAATATTAACTATACGAATGTATGTGATGTGTACTGCCGTTTTTGTGCTTTTTACCGCAGACCAGGCTCGGATGAAGGCTATGTGCTGCCAGATGAAACGATTTATCAAAAAATTGCTGAAACGATTGCTGTTAATGGTACAGAAATTCTTATGCAAGGTGGAACTAATCCTAACCTTCCATTTAGCTACTATACAGATATACTGCGCGGAATTAAGCAACGTTTCCCTGAGATTACAATGCACTCCTTCTCTCCTGCTGAGATTATGAAGATGAAAGAAGTATCAGGATTACCACTGGAACAAGTGGTTCGTGAAATTCATGCTGCGGGTCTGGATTCCTTGCCAGGCGGAGGCGCAGAAATTCTTGATGACCGTACACGCCGCAAAATCAGCCGGCTAAAAGGCTCGTGGCGCGAGTGGATGGATGTAATGCAGACAGCACATAAAGTGGGTATGAATACAACAGCAACAATGGTGATTGGGCTTGGAGAAAGTATGGAAGAACGAGCTTTGCACTTACTACGTGTACGTGAGGCTCAGGATGAGTGTATTGCCAACAAATATGATTCTGAAGGTTTCTTGGCCTTTATCTCATGGACATTCCAGCCGGACAATACCAACCTGAAGCTGGACAGACAAACGCCTGAGGAATATCTGAAGACGGTAGCGATCAGCCGCCTTGTGTTGGATAATATTAAGAACTTCCAATCTTCTTGGGTCACTATGGGGCCAGAGGTCGGCAAGCTCTCCTTGCAATATGGCTGCAACGATTTCGGCAGCACAATGATTGAAGAGAACGTAGTATCTTCGGCGGGTGCGACTTATAAGGTAAACATCGAGTCGATTACTCAGCTGATTCGCGAAGCAGGCAAAGTTCCAGCGCAGCGGAATACACGTTATGATATTCTGCGGGTGTTCGATGATCCTAATGCGAAGATTGATAATGATTTTGTAATGCAGAACTAATATATATTAATTATTAATCAACGCTTGATGCTTGTTAATCCTTAAGTGGATTACTGAGCATCAAGCGTTTTTTTTGTAAGGTTAGGATTACGATCATTAGCAAGCCTTATTGCAGAACACATCTGAATCTTCGCTTGTTATATCATCCGCTAGGCGTACGGACCCAGTGGACCTTAATTGCAAATTCAGCGCTTCTTGAGTCGGGGTTCGGACCCCAGCGACGCTATTCCTTGAAAAGAGCCCCATATAGGCTGGTTTTTAGTGCAATAGCGACTGTGGGGTCCGATAGCATAGGGAAAATCGGAAAATGTGGCGTATAAGAGCATCAGTGTCCGATAGAGCTGATGTATACGAACAATATGAACTAATGTTAACTACACAAACGAGGGTTGGTGTGGAGTACGCCTTTTAACGAAGCTTTATATAAATGTGAACATAAAAATATTTTTTTATTTCTTTTTACCCATTCACATTATTATCCAAAAGTGATATCATAATCATATCAAAAGAATATCTAGTGGGGGTGCTTTTATGAAAGAGAAAACGCTTCGTCCTGTCAGTGGATTTTGGGTTCTCGCCTTAATTGCAGTTTGTTTAGCTGGGGGAATTTATGGTGCGGTTCAAGAGTATGTCGCAGTGCCAGTCATTCTGTTCGTTGTAGCTGGGGTATTATGTACAAGTGTTACGGTTGTGCAGCCCAATAAGTCGGTTGTAGTTACCTTTTTCGGGCAATATGTAGGGACTATCGTGACAAGTGGCTTGTTTGCAGTCATTCCGTTCAGTTTGCGCAAGACGGTTTCCCTCCGCGTACGTAACTTTAACAGTGTCAAGCTGAAGGTTAATGATGTGGAAGGTAATCCGATTGAAATTGCTGCAGTTATCGTATTTAAGGTAATTAACTCTGCAAAAGCGCTTTTTGATGTAGATAAATATATGGCGTTTGTGGAAATTCAAAGTGAAACAGCGCTGCGTCATGTGGCCAGTAAATACCCGTATGATAACTTCAATGAATCGGGCATGTCCCTGCGGGCCAATGCAGATGAGATTGCTAAAGAATTGGCAACCGAGCTGCAAGAACGTTTGTCGATATCTGGTGTAGAGGTCATTGAAGCGCGGCTCACACACTTGGCTTATTCCACAGAGATTGCCAGTACAATGTTGCAACGTCAGCAAGCATCTGCAATTCTGTCCGCTCGTCAAATCATTGTTGAAGGCGCCGTGGGCATGGTCGATATGGCGATTAAACAGCTTAAAGAGAGTGGCGTGGTTGAGCTTGATGAGGAACGCAAAGCGGCGATGATTAATAATCTGATGGTTGCGATCGTGTCGGAGCGCGGAGCGAGTCCGGTCATTAACGCCGGCTCGTTGTACTAAGGCGGTGCATCATGGCGGCCAAGAAAAGCTTTCCACTGCGGATTGATCCGGATTTACATGAGGCGCTGGAACGATGGGCGGGAGAGGAATTTCGCAGCGTAAACGGACATATCGAATACTTGTTGCGTGAGTCTTTGAAGCGTGCAGGCCGCTTACCTGAAAAAAAACGGCGAGAGGAATAACCATAGAAGGGCTGTTTCAGCATCCATGTATTGGCTGCAAGAACAGTCCTTATGTGTGTCTTCTGACTGTGTTTCTATCATTTTGGACCCTTTTCTGACTTGACTGTCAGAGAGGACAGATTTATAATTACTCCATAATTCACGTTAACAGCATTGACGAAGATATGAGTTGATTGTTCTGGACCGTTCAGAGAGAGGAAACTTAGGCTGAAATTTTCTCCGGCATCCTGCTTTCGATTTACCCCTTTGTAGCTGCGGTTTTGAATTCCCTGCAATGGGATAGTAAGAGCTGCCGGTTCATGGTCGTTACTCCATGCTTACGAAGGATTCTATCTTCACTCCGCTTGAGGATTCAAGGGAGGCTAGAGAGAATCGAATTTGGGTGGAACCACGGGTGTAATCGCTCGTCCCTTTGCGGGACGGGCGTTTTTTTGTGTGCGTGGATATTATTGTTCCGCAAAGGTTAAAGGGCCCTTAGGCTTAATTATATGAAGGAGGAATTAGCAATGTCAGTAAGTATTAAGCTTCCGGACGGTTCTGTCCGTGAATACGCAGAGGGTAGCAGTATTGATGATGTAGCAGCTTCTATTAGCAGTGGCCTGCGCAAAAATGCAGCAGCGGGGAAATTGAACGGTATCGTTGTAGATTTATCTACTCCCCTTGAAGAGGGCGCACTGGTAGAGATCGTAACTTTGGATTCACCTGAAGGTCTGGAGGTTATGCGCCACAGTACAGCTCACTTGATGGCTCAAGCGGTTAGACGTTTGTTCGGAACAAAAGAAGTTAAGCTTGGTGTAGGTCCGGTCATTGAAGATGGCTTCTACTACGATATGGATCTGGAACATCCTCTAAATCCTGAAGATTTGCTCAAAATCGAAAAGGAAATGGACCGCATAATTTCGGAGAACCTGCCGATCGTGCGCAAAGAAGTTAGCCGCAAGGAAGCACTTGAAATTTTCGGTGAGCTAGGTGATCCTTACAAGCTGGAATTGATCGAGGCATTGCCTGAAGATAGCGTAATTTCTATCTATGAACAAGGAGAATTCTTCGACCTATGCCGTGGACCCCATGTGCCGTCGACTGCTAAGATCAAAGTCTTTAAATTGATGAATGTAGCCGGTGCTTACTGGCGCGGCGACAGCAAGAATAAGATGCTTCAACGCGTATACGGCACAGCTTGGATTAAAAAAGCTCAGCTTGATGAGCATCTTCGTCTGCTTGAAGAAGCGAAGAAACGCGATCACCGGAAGCTCGGTAAAGAGCTTGAAATCTTTACATTTAATCAATTGGTAGGACAAGGCTTGCCAATCTGGTTGCCTAAGGGTGCCAAATTGCGCAGTATTCTGGAGCGTTATATCGTAGATCTGGAAGCAAGTCTTGGCTATCAGCATGTATACACACCAGTTCTGGGTAATGTTGAGCTGTACAAAACTTCAGGACACTGGGAGCACTATCAAGAGGACATGTTCCCTAAGATGACTATCGACAATGAAGAATTTGTTCTTCGTCCAATGAACTGCCCGCATCACATGATGATTTATAAGAGCTCAATGCACAGCTACCGTGATCTGCCGATCCGTATTGCTGAGCTTGGTATCCAGCACCGTTATGAAATGTCAGGCGCATTGACTGGCTTACACCGTGTACGCTCGATGACTCTTAATGACTCCCATATTTTCTGCCGTCTGGACCAAATTAAAGGCGAGTTCATTCGTGTAATCGAATTGATTAAACAGGTATACAGTGACTTTGGTATTAATGACTACCGTTTCCGGTTGTCCTATCGTGATCCTAAGGATACTGAGAAATATTATGCAAATGACGAAATGTGGGAAACTGCACAGCGGATGTTGCGTGAGGTTGTAGAGGAAGCTGGACTGCCGTTCTACGAAGCAGAAGGCGAAGCTGCATTCTATGGTCCTAAACTTGATGTGCAAATTAAGACTGTATTAGGTAAAGAAGAGACTCTGTCTACTGTACAAATCGACTTCTTGCTGCCTGAACGTTTTGAACTGGAATATATCGGCGATGATGGTCAAAAACACCGTCCAGTCGTTTTACACCGCGGAATCTTGGGTACAATGGAACGTTTCGTTGCCTTCCTGTTAGAGAACTTTGCGGGCTCGCTGCCGCTTTGGTTATCTCCACAGCAGGTTAAAGTAATTCCTGTATCGACAGCGTTCGACGATTATGCCAAGGAAGTTACAGACAAGCTGCGTCGCCGTGGTATCTCTGCTGAAGCAGATCTCCGCAATGAGAAGCTGGGTTATAAGATTCGCGAAGCACAGCTTGAGAAACTGCCATACATGTTCGTAGTTGGCGAGAATGAGATGAACGCTCAGACGGTTTCCATCCGTAAACGCGGGGAAGGCGACATTGGAGCTAAGCCGCTTCAAGAAGTGATTGAGCTCTTGTCTCAGGAAATTGCTGATCGTGTGATCTCCTAGTTTCTTGTAATTAACAACACCAAAATTACGTCTAAATAAGACCTCTGTTATATGCCAATGAGGATCAACTTCTGATCTTCATGTATAAAATTTTGTGAATCGGGAAACCTTCGCTAATAAGGGGGAGGTTTTTCACATGAACAAAATGGGCATATTTCAGAGGTTTTGGTGTCTTTTTGTCACCATCGTTTTGCTATTGACCGCTGCTGGAATCATTCCAGAATCTAAGCAACAGGCAGTAGGGGCCATTGGGACAGGAGACACTTTACAGCACACGGGTATTAACAAAACGCTATCGAACGAGTTGCAATATACCAAGGCTAATTCTGTGTTTATGAGAACTACAGATGATAAGGTCATTCTTACGACTGGCCGTGCCACACTTATGTCAAACGAGGCGCATTCCGTCGCACCTGTATTACCTGCAACAACAAAAAATAAACCAGCAGCGACGAAGGCACCGCAGAGCACCAAAGCTCCAACCACTAAAGCAAACGGTGGCAGCGGATCTTCCAAACAGTTACCAAATTCTATTCCTGTAGCCGCACCTGCGGAAGACCAGATCATTACTTCAATGAAAGTGATGGCGACTGGATATACTGCGGGTTATGAATCTACAGGTAAAACATCTAAACATCCCGAATATGGAATTACCTATTCAGGGGTAAAAGTGCGCAGAGACAAAAATACAGTCTCAACCATTGCTGCGGACCCTAAGGTTTTGCCGCTGGGGAGTATTCTTTATATACCGGGCTATGGATATGCCATAGTTGCTGATACAGGCTCGGCTATTAAAGGGCGGAAGATTGATCTGTATTTTGCTACTACGAAACAGGTGTATAAGGAATGGGGCAAAAAATCAGTTGTAGTTCAACTCATTAAGCGTGGTAACGGGACTTGTACGGAAGTCATGCTGAAGAAGCTGAGCCAAGCGATTGAGACTTACAAAGCAGTACCGCAATCCATGCTCGAAGAATCCATTTAAAGGGATTGAACTTATTTTCACTTGGTCATGCATAATAGTGACATCACCTTGCCATAATACGGACTGGGGCAAAGCAATTGCCTCTTCCGAGATGTTCTCTTAGTAAGCATATTCTATGCTGCATAAGAGAAAAGGAGGTGAATTCCGTGGCCAATAACAAGAAATCTAAAGTACAAGAAAATTACAAAACACCAAATGAAAAATACAATGCTGAGTTTGCTGTTGAGAATGACGGCGCTACTAAGCAAAGTGGAAATACTTCTAAACCAGCTCAGAAACCGCAACAATAATGCGCTGACTGAAGCAGAAGACTGCTGAAAAAAAGAGACTGTCCAATTCAGTTAATTACTGAGGGACAGTCTTTTTTCATATATAATGAAGTAAATAGAATTTTATCCCATTCATCTCAGTCTAGAGACCGAGGGGAAGTTCCTTCTCTCGCCGCTGTTTCTCAGTACTTCATTCCTGTAGACTAAGGCTATAAGATTGAAGAAGAGAGCGTTCCACTACTTTAAAGGGGAAATGAATGATGAAAAGAAGGTTCACCAGCCAGGTTTTAGGCGGCCTGATCCTGATAGGGATTGGAGCTATGTTTCTACTGAGACAATTAGGTTACACTGATTTCAGCTTAGGTTACCTGATTTCGAATTATTGGCCGGTAATTTTGATCCTAATGGGAATGAACCGGCTTTTAGGTACAGGGGATGGACAATCCAAAGGTTCTTCACCTATCGGCGGCTTTTTCTTTCTGGCGATCGGAGTGTTTTTCCTTGGACGGAATTTAGATTGGTTCGATATTTCAGCCGGGGATTTTTTCAAAATGTTCATTCCAGTTATGTTGATTGGCGGCGGACTTTATGTGATTTTTAAACCACGCGGTTCAGTACCACCACCTGTGCCACCAGCTCCATCGTCACCACCAGATCACTTTCCTTCAGGAAAAAGCTCACTAGATGTGGAGCCGCCCAAACCACTGGATTCCACACTTGATGAACAATTTGAGCAAAAATTTGGCAAGGCTTCTGGTCAACGCGACTGGAAGGACTATCTTCAAAAAGATGAAGAAGACGATGAGGACGAAACAGGATCTTATAAGTCCAGCGCTGAAGCACGTTGGCAAGAGAAGCAGGAACGACACGAGCGCAGACGTCAGGAACGTCATGAGCGTCATGCACATAGACATGGTAAATGGCATGAGGAATTCCATGAATCAAATAATCAAAAGGAATCGACCAATCGCTCTGCTTTTATCGGAGATGTCCACATGGGGCGCGAGCATTTCCAACTGAAGAACACGAATATCTCGCAGTTTATCGGCGATACCGTACTGGATCTGACGAATGCACAGATTGCTTATGGCGAAACGAGGATTAATATTTCCGCTTTTATAGGCGACATTAAAGTGTACATTCCGAATGATATGGATCTTGGCATCTCGGTGAACAGCAGTTCTTTTATCGGGGATATGGAAGTTCTGGATCAGTCTCGCAGTGGGTTTATGAGCAGTGTACAGTGCAAGACTCCTTATTATAAAGAAGCAGGCAAAAAAGTCCGTATAAATGTAAGTGCATTTATAGGTGACATTAAAGTTAAAACGGTGGGTTAGATGGGGACAATCTTCAGTAATACCAAATGGTTGCTGTTGTTTTACTTTTTGCTCACTGGAGCGGTAAGTGCAGGATTGATGTATGCAGGCACTTGCCTTGGTTATATCGAAGTGAAGGATTATCGGATGTGGCTGTACTTATGTCTCGGGATTGTGTTGTTCACTGTAGTTATCGGCTATATGGCAGGCCAGCGGATTCAGCGCCGGATTGATCATCTGGATCTGAATATGCTGCAGGTCGCCAAAGGAAATCTGTCCGTACGGATGCCAGAAAGTGACGATCAGTCTTTTGCCCGAGTGTATCACGAGTTTAATGTCATGATGGATACGGTCGAGAATAAGATGCAGCTGCTACAGCGATTGGGTGAACAAGAGGTTATTGAGAAGGAACAGGCAGCGGAGAGTGCGGTGTTGGAGGAAAGAAGGCGTATGGCCCGGGATCTGCATGATACGGTGAGCCAACAGCTTTTTGCCATCCATATGTCGGCTTCTTCGCTGCCTAAAGTGCTGAAGGTCAATGAAGCTCAAGGTCAAATGGTCATGGACCAGTTGATTACAATGTCTCAGATGGCACAAAAACAAATGAGAGCATTAATTGCACAACTGCGTCCGGTGGAGCTGGAAGGTCGAAATCTGTTCGAGGCGCTGGAAAAATGGTTTCCCGATTATTGCCGCCAGAATGGCTTAAAAGGAATGAAGGAGCTCGAACTTCAGGGCGAGTTATCGGAAGCAATCGAACATCAGCTGTTCCTAATTATTCAAGAGGCGATGGCGAATATCGTGAAGCATGCCGGGGCTAGACTGGTGAGTCTATCGCTGCGTGAAGGATCAAGACAAGTTGTGCTGAGTATCAGTGATGACGGTCAAGGTTTTGAACATGTGCAGCAAAAACAAGGCTCCTACGGTCTCACCACCATGCGCGAACGCGCGGAGAAACTGGGTGGGCAAGTGGAGATTATTAGCCGCAAGGGTGCGGGAACGACGATCCGTGTACATATTCCTAAGTTTGTTCAAGGGAACCCAGAATTAGAGCAGAATAGATCGTTAGGAACAGATACACAGGACGAGGAGGAGTAGAGCATGAGTGTCATAAAAGTGTTGCTCGTAGATGATCATGATATGGTACGGATGGGCCTCAAAACTTATCTAATGCTGGAGCCTACATTCGAGGTCATCGGTGAGGCGGCGAATGGACAAGAGGCGCTGGAGATGCTGCGTGCTGGTGGACATGAAGGTCTGCCTGACCTCGTGCTGATGGATTTGATGATGCCAGTGATGAATGGTGCCGAGACCACAAGAGCAGTGCTGGCTGAATTTCCTGGCCTCAAAATCGTGATCCTCACCAGCTTCCTGGAGGATGATCTTGTTGTAGATGCTATAGAGGCTGGTGCAGTCAGCTACGTGCTCAAAACAGTGTCGGCAGAAGAGTTAATCTACGCATTGCAAGGGGCTTACCGCGGCATGCCAGTCATGACGGGTGATGTGTCACAGGCGCTGACCCGTGGTATTCGCCAGCGCACCGTGCAAGGTGATTCCTCCGGTTTAACAGAGCGTGAGAAGGAGGTCCTGCTGCTTATAGCTGAGGGCAAGACCAATAAGGATATCGGTGAGGAGCTGCATATCAGCATCAAGACAGTGAAGACGCATGTCAGCAATCTTTTGATGAAATGCGAGCTTGATGACCGTACCCAGTTGGCTATTTACGCTCATCGGAAGGGCTGGGCTCAGGGGTAGGACTTGTAGACTAAGGTGCATTACTATTTGAAATGGTTTTAGAAGCTCGGGCCGCGATGTTTTTCGCGCCCGAGCTTCTTTTTTTACTTTCCTGCCTAATCTCCTCCCATTTGCCTATATCTTTTATCTGCGCTTAAATTGTTTTTAATGTGACCTTAAGGTTTAAAGTACAAAATAAGAACATGAAAACAAATTAATCCTTGTCACGGCGACAGGAAGCAGGAGGAAAGATAAACATGGACGATAACAAAAACAACTTCAATCGCGACAATGGACCAGCACCAGATCGGGAATGGGACAATAATAACAATAGCAGCAATAATAATAATTCATCTGAAGCAGGATCATCATCATACTACTATTCTTACGGACCTTTTAAATCTTTGAACAAAGATGAGAATAACGCTGACGGTGGCGCACAGCACTACAATCGGATGGAGCCAGAACGTGTCGAGGTTACACCTCCACAGCCTGTAAAGCCATTACCTTATAACACATCGCTTCGCACCACTGGCTATGATGGCAATGGTGGTGGCCGCGGAGGAAATGGCGGTGGCGGTTCTGAAGGTGGCGGTGGCTGGCAATATAATAAAAAACCAAAAAGCTCGTTAAAAACAGTGCTGATATCATTCCTAGCCGGTATGGTCGTTCTCTCGGGCTCAATGTATATGGCAGACAGAGGTAACTGGTTTACGGGAGATACAGCTACAACGGTTGCTAGCTCCGGAACGAATGGAACGGCGAAGACAACGGGCGAAAGTGCAGGTGTTGCGCCTTCTACTTCTACTACATCCTTGGTGACTGGATCTCGTGATGTGACAGGTGTTGTTGATGCGGTGGGACCAGCAGTTGTTAAGATTGAGACACTAGTTAAATCTAATTCGCGTAATGGAAGCTCATCCAGCCCGAATCTGAGTGATCCCTTCTCACAATTTTTCTTCGGGGATCAATACAGTGGAAATGGTTCTTCCCAAAATGAACAGGATTCCAAATCAGGCTCGGATTCTTCATCACAGCTTATCCCTTATGGAATTGGAACAGGCTTCATTTATGAGAAATCCGGCTATATTTTGACCAACCAGCACGTAATTGACAATGCCGATGTAATCCAAGTCACCGTGGATGGAGTAACCAAGCCTTATGAAGCGAAGCTGCTAGGTTCTAGCAAAGATCTGGATTTGGCTGTGCTTAAAATTGAAGGAGATAGTGATTTCCCTACAGTAGCACTGGGAGATTCGGATAGCATAAAGGTAGGTTCAGAAGTGGTTGCTATCGGTAACCCGCAAGGCTTCGACCATACTGTAACTTCCGGTGTTCTTAGTGCAAAAGGACGCAGTATTGATATTAACGAAGAAGATGGCAGTGGAACACGTAATTACAAAAACCTGCTGCAAACCGACGCTTCTATCAACCCGGGTAACTCAGGTGGGCCGTTGCTCAACATGAATGGGCAGGTAATTGGGATGAACGTAGCCGTCAGCACGGATTCTCAAGGTATTGGTTTCGCAATCGCTGTGAATACGATTAAAGAAGTCGTAGATAAACTGGAAGCCAACCAAGCCATTCCGAAAGAGCCGGTACCTTTCATTGGTGCAACTCTTATGACGATTACAGATGAGGTTGCTAAGCAAATGGGTACGGATATTAAAGAAGGTTCTGTGGTTGCAGATATCATCTATAAATCCCCAGCGTATACCGCTGACCTGCGCCCTTACGATATCATTACCGGTGCGAATGGAACGAAGTATGCAACCAACCAAGATCTGATTACTTTCATTCAAACGTTAAAAGTTGGTGATAAAGTAACATTAAATGTTGTGCGCGACGGTAAAACAATGGATCTCTCAGTTACCATCGGTAACAAAAATGATTTTGATACAACGACTACACAACAAAGTCAGCAGCAATAATACCGGACGGTAAGTCACACGGAAGGGGCGACCCTTCCGTTTTTGTCTAATTGTGATGTAAACTGCTACAATATATAAAAAGAACTGAACAATGGGGGCTGCTTGATGCGACCGAATATTCTAATTATTGATGATGACGAAAAGATTATTTCTATGCTGCGTAGAGGTTTAGCTTTTGAAGGTTACGATGTGAAAACAGCGGTGAATGGAGCGGATGGATTACGGGCAATCTTGAGCAGTGATCCGGATGTGGTAATTTTGGATGTAATGATGCCTCAGGTGGATGGTTTTGAAGTATGTCGCCGCTTGCGGGAAGGGGGCAGTAATGTTCCTGTTCTCATGCTTACCGCGAAGGATGAAATTGAGCACCGTGTAAAAGGGCTTGATCTGGGTGCGGACGATTATCTGGTTAAACCTTTCGCGCTGGAAGAACTGCTTGCACGTGTACGTGCGCTGCTTCGGCGTAAGAGTGAGCAAAACGAAGGTGGAGAGCAAGCGGTTTCTTATGAAGATATTACGCTGGATGTGGATTCACGTGAGGTTACCCGCGCCGGTAAAAGACTGGAGCTAACAGCGAAGGAATTTGAGCTGCTTCATCTTTTTATGCAAAATCCGAAACGTGTGCTTTCACGGGATCTGATCATGGATAAAATATGGGGTTATGATTATAGCGGTGAATCTAATGTGCTTGAGGTATACATAGCTATGCTACGTCAAAAGACGGAGGAGCATGGCGGTAAACGCCTCATTCAAACGATCCGGGGTGCCGGTTACATTCTAAGAGGTGACAACTAACATGTCTATAAGATTGCGGCTGACTGCTTGGTATTCAGGGATTTTGGCCGTTATGCTGCTGGCCTTATCAGCCGCAATTTACGGTTTTGTTTATTTTAATACTTATGGGGACTTGAAGGATCGTATACAAAAACAGGGTGAGCAGCTTGTAACCAATCTCAATCCTAACTGGGCGTATGACGGTTCATTGCAAAGTGTGAGCATAAACCCCTTCTTCGGCAACAAACTGGAGGAAGCTAATATTCTGGTGCAAACCTATATCTATAATAATGAGAACCTGCAAAAGTCAGAGAACTTGCATTATCTAGATATCCAATTCGATGTTCCGAAACTGGAAGATATTGATAAAGCTCACGGGTTCAAACAGACTACGCTTGGCGGATATCATTTGATGGTTTATCAGATACCGATATATGACTTGAATAAGAGTCCTGTGGCCCTTCTACAGGTGGCAACACCGTCAAATTCGGAAGACAAGCTCTTGGAGCGTTTAAAAAATATACTACTCGTAGGTTCTTTTGCTACCCTGATCGCGGCATTTACCTTCGGTTTGTTCCTTGCGCGCAAATCCATGAGTCCAATCGGCAAAGTAATTGAAGCTGCGAATGGGATTCAGACGGGGAATGATTTAAGCTCGCGGATTGAATACGATGGGCCGCCAGACGAGATAGGAAGACTTATTGAGACCGTTAACAGTATGCTTGGGCGTATGGAAGGGTTCTACACAGAGCTGGAGGATTCGTATGCGGCTCAGCGCCGTTTCGTTTCAGATGCTTCACACGAGCTTCGGACACCGCTCACTACGATCCGCGGAAATATTGATCTGCTGCAAAAGGTTTGGGAGATGGAACCCGGAGAAGGGAAGATGAGTGAAGCTGAGATTCGCCAGCTATCGCTTGAATCGGTGCAGGATATCGCAGACGAGTCTAAGCGTATGAGCCGCTTGGTAGCGGATATGCTCTCGCTCGCGCGTGCGGATACTGGACGTACTTTTGATATAGAGCCCGTGGCACTGGAACCGATGATGAATGAGATTGCGCGCCGCGCCTCTTTCCTGCCCCGTCAAGCCGAGTGGGTTACAGGTGATATGTCAGTCTTAAATGGCAAATATATAGTTGGGAATAAAGATTATCTACAGCAAATGCTCTTTATTTTTATTGATAATGCCTTTAAGTACACGCCTTCAGGCATCGTGAGTTTGGATACCCTCTTCTATCAGAATCAGATTGGCATTCGGATCACAGATACAGGGATTGGTATGGATAAAGATGAGGTTCCATATATCTTTGACCGTTTCTATCGTGCAGATGAATCGCGTGGAATTACGGAAGGGATTGGGCTTGGCTTATCCATTGCTAAGTGGATTATTGACGAGCATGGTGGGTCTGTGGAGGTTGTTACACGCCAAGGTGAGGGTACCACTTTTGTCATCTGGTTGCCGCTTCTCTTTGCTCCGCCGCTGGAATAGGGTATAATTTAGAAGTGTCCTATTACAGATGTCAATGAAAGCAGAAAGCTGGTGAACTCATGGAAGTCATTAAAATCTCTCCCCGGGGATATTGTTACGGAGTTGTCGATGCAATGGTTATGGCACGGCAGGCTGCGCAAAATCTCGATCTTCCCCGGCCGATTTATATACTGGGTATGATTGTTCATAACAGTCATGTCACGAATTCGTTCGAAGATGATGGCATTATTACTTTGGACGGACATAATCGTCTGGATATTCTGGATAAAGTGGATAGTGGGACCGTCATATTCACTGCACACGGGGTTTCTCCTGAGGTACGCAAGATGGCTAGAGACAAGGGTCTAACTACGGTCGACGCTACCTGTCCTGATGTCACGAAGACCCATGATCTTATTCAGGAAAAAGTAGATGACGGTTATGAGGTCATTTATATCGGCAAAAAAGGCCATCCGGAACCGGAGGGTGCTGTGGGTATTGCCCCTGAGCATGTGCATCTGATTGAAAAAGAAGATGAGATTGCTACGTTATCCATCTCTTCTTCACGTATTGTCATTACGAATCAGACTACTATGAGCCAGTGGGATATTAAACACATCATGAAAAAGCTTCTAGAGACCTTCCCAGGTGCTGAAGTGCATAATGAGATATGTATGGCTACCCAAGTACGTCAAGAGGCTGTGGCGGAACAAGCGGGGCAATGTGATCTGGTGATTGTTGTCGGTGATCCGCGAAGCAACAACTCCAATCGTCTGGCACAGGTGTCGGAAGAAATCGCTGGGGTTCCTGCCCATCGTATTTCTGATGTGTCTGAACTCCAAACAGAATGGCTAGAGGGTGTAAATATCGTCGGGGTCACTTCTGGC
The DNA here is from genome assembly GCF_038005365.1 of Paenibacillus sp. FSL H8-0315. Classification (NCBI taxonomy): domain Bacteria; kingdom Bacillati; phylum Bacillota; class Bacilli; order Caryophanales; family Paenibacillaceae; genus Paenibacillus; species Paenibacillus sp. FSL H8-0315. Next base: position 5,269,733 of record NZ_JBBOTA010000001.1, read on the forward strand.
GCGTCCACACCTACACCTATCACCAAAGAAGTGATTAACTACTTAGATCAGTATGATTCGGCTAATCCGGAGACGTGGGAGATCAAACGTACAGTGAATATGGCGAAGCTGCTGCCACCGGTTAAGAATAAGAGTGCAAGTACTACTTAATGTAATGGGCTAGGCTCGAACTTATATATTATGAACGCTGCAACAAGAGCGCTTAACTTCGTCAGTCGAGGTTAAGTGCTCTTTTTTATCGAAAGAACGCTTCCGGCATAGGAATTAGAATATAGATTGACTATAATCGTTTTTTGAGGTAAAATTGCTTTAGTGATTAAAAGCATAAAAGCTTAAAAGCGAACACGCGTCGTAGCGCGATAGTACTTAGCGGAATTATTATAAATTTTAAATGTAGAGAGGGAGTTATAAATATGATCGTCATTACATCAAATCAAACACCGGAAGAGCAGGTTAAAGATATAATTGCCGTAATCGAAAAAGAAGGTTTGCAGGTGCATCTCTCCAGAGGAGCAGATCACACGGTGATAGGTTTAGTGGGAGGCGTCACTCCTAAGCTCGCCGAGCATTTGCGGCAAATGAAGGGTGTAGAGAACGTCGTGAAGATCTCCAAATCCTACAAGCTGGCCAGCCGGGATTTCCATCCTGAGGATACGATTATTGATATCAAGGGTGTGAAGATTGGTGGAGAAAACCTGGTGATCATGGGCGGACCTTGCGCCGTTGAGTCTCCAGAGCAGATTGATGAGATCGCCCGGCTTGTTAAAGCGTCTGGTGCTCAGGTACTTCGTGGAGGCGCGTTTAAGCCCCGTACAGGACCGTACAGCTTCCAAGGCGTAGGTGTGGAAGGTTTGACTATGATGGCTGAAGCAGGAAAGCGTCATGGGCTGTTGACCATTACAGAGGTTATGACACCAGAGTATGTTGATATCTGTGCGGAGCATGCGGATATTCTGCAGGTGGGTACACGGAATATGCAGAACTTTGATTTGCTGCGCAAGCTGGGGACCTGTGGCAGACCTGTTCTTCTAAAACGTGGCTTCAGTGCGACCTACGATGAGTTGCTCAATGCAGCGGAGTACATTTTGGCAGGCGGTAATAAGGATGTAATGCTCTGTGAGCGCGGGATTCGCACATTTGAGACCTACACTCGTAACACGCTGGATCTATCGGCTATTCCTGTGCTACAAAGCTTAAGCCATCTTCCAGTAATCTCTGATCCAAGTCACGGAACCGGTCGTCGTGAGTTAGTTGAGCCTATGGCCAAAGCTTCTGTTGCTGCTGGCGCAAATGGTCTAATTATTGAAATGCACACAGATCCGGACAATTCCATGACAGGTGATGGTGTTCAATCGTTATTCCCTGATCAGTTTGATAACCTGCTTAAGGATCTGGAAAAGCTGGCTCCAATTGTTGGACGTAAGTTTTCAACTTCGCCAGAAACGGTTTCGGTCCTATAAAATTTAATCTAATAGCTTCCTCGGAAGCCCTCTTAACCCGCGACCTAGTGGGAAAAGAGGGTTTTTTTGGAGTTGGATAAAATAAATGTGACATGGAAATATGCGAAAATAACAGATTTCACGAAAGCGTTAGAATATCTTACATTGCTGAAAGAAATACCTGACATAAGCATTGACGATGTTAGGTATGAGATTTATAATTACGACAGCAAAAAAAATTAAAACAAGAACATTTGCATACTGTGAGCGGCCTAATGTTCGGAACTTGGGGGAGGAAAAATTCATGTCGGTTGAAAAAGTGTTGCAAACAATTAAAGAGAACAATATCGAGTGGGTAGATTTTCGATTCGTAGATTTAGGTGGTCGTGCCCACCACATCTCTCTGCCAGCTTCTGAAGTGGAAGATGAAACTTTTGTAAATGGGGTAGCATTCGACGGTTCTTCCATCAAAGGTTTCCGTGGTATTGAAGAATCAGACATGGTTATGATGCCTGATCCGAATAGTGTATTCATAGATCCGTTTACAGCTCATCCAACGCTGAACGTGATGTGCGACATTTTCACTCCTGATGGCGAACGTTATGAGCGCGATCCTCGCGGTATTGCTGTGAAAGCAGAAGAATTCCTGCAAAAAAGCGGAGTAGGTACATCTGCATTCTTCGCGCCGGAATCAGAATTCTTTATCTTTGACGATGTTCGTTACGAAAGTGGCATGAACAGATCCTCATTCTTCGTAGATTCTGAAGAAGCGGCTTGGAATACGGGTCGTAAAGAAGAGGGCGGCAACTTGGCATTTAAAGTTGGCGTTAAAGGTGGATATGTTCCTGTAGCACCAGTTGACTCCCAACAGGATATCCGCAGTGAAATGTGCCGTCTGCTCGCTGAAGTTGGACTACGCATTGAACGTCATCACCATGAAGTAGCCACTGCAGGTCAAGCGGAAATTAACTTCCGTTTTGATACCTTGAAGAAAACTGCTGATAATCTCATGACTTATAAATATATTGTACAAAACACTGCACGTCAGTATGGCAAGGTAGCAACCTTCATGCCAAAACCGCTGTTCGGTGATAACGGTAGCGGAATGCACGTGCATCAATCCATCTTTGACGGAGACACTCCTTTGTTCTACGAAAAAGGCGCTTATGCTAACCTGAGCGAAATGGCTCTTCATTATATCGGTGGTATTTTGTACCATGCACCAGCATTGATCGCTTTGACTAACCCAAGCACCAACTCCTTTAAACGTCTGGTTCCTGGCTACGAAGCACCGGTTAACTTGGTTTACTCCAAAGGAAATCGTTCTGCAGCAGTTCGTATCCCGGTAGCAGCTGTGACACCAAAAGGCTGTCGTATCGAATTCCGCACACCGGATTCCACAGCTAACCCTTACTTGGCATTCTCCGCAATGCTGATGGCAGGTCTGGACGGAATCAAGAACAAGATCAACCCGCAAGAACTGGGTTATGGTCCTCTGGATAAGAACATCTATGAATTGTCTGATGCAGATAAAGAAAAAATCCGCAGCGTTCCAGGCAGCCTGAGCGAAGCGCTTGATTCTTTGGAAGCTGATTACGAGTTCCTAACAGAAGGCGACGTATTTACTAAGGACTTCATCGATAACTATATTGCTCTGAAACGTTCTGAAGCACAAGAGGTTGCCATTCGTGTTCATCCACATGAATACGCCTTGTACTTCGATCTATAAGATTCCTGCTATTATAATCTTTATAATAAAAGAAGCTGTCTCAAAAGTAGTGAATTCTACTTGGGGCAGCTTCTTTTTTATGAATCAGGAAAAGTAATGGATTTTACTGTGCCCTATGACTTTATGCTAAGAAAGACTACACTAGCCCCCGTTCAGGAGCGCCGCAGGACTCTCTAATGATAAGCTCTGGCTCCACGCTGAAAGAACTCGTGCCGGATTGGTTGTTTATTAGATCATATAGCATTAGCGCTGCTAGGCGGCCGATCTTATCTTTATTTTGGCGGATGGTAGTCAATAGGGGGGTTGTATAATTGCAGGCCTCGATATCATCACAGCCAATAATTGCGACAGTTTCAGGAACGGCGATAGAAGCCTCTTTAAGAGCACGCATCGCCCCTATAGCAAGCTGATCGGACGCCGCGAAGATCGCTCTAGGTAAATTTCCATTCTCAATCATTCTACGCATCGTCTCATACCCGCTGGCCTCAAAGAAGTTACTTCCGTTTAAGAACCAATTCTCGTTAATAGGCAGTCCTAAATCTTCAAGAGCTTTGCGATAACCACTTTCGCGCATATTGGAGATGTCTGAATCTGAGGAACTGCCGATGTAGCCAAGCTCTCGATAGCCCAGTAAGTAAAAGTGTTCCACCACTTTGGAGGACATTTTGAAATTATCCGACATGATAAAACCAGAGTTGTCACCGGTCAGCTTTAAATCTACGCCGATACACGGAATTGTACTGTTGTCTAATTCGCTGATGGAGGTTTCTAGCTCCTGTCCGGATAGAAGCACACACCCATCTACATTAAAATGCTGGCAACGGGCAAGATAATCGTTAGTATCGCCACTTTGGAATTTTTCATTGGAAAAAAAGATAAGGTCGTAACCTAGTAGTCCCATTTGTTTTTTGAATGAATTTAGCACCTCGATGAAAAAAGGGTGGGTAAAGTCGACATTCAGCATTCCGGCAAAAATCACTCCGATTAGATTGGATGATTTCGTAGCCAATGTTTTAGCTGAATTGGAGGGGGTATATCCAGTTTCTTTTATAATTTGTTGAACCCTTGTCTTGGTATCTTCCGAAATATCACTGTAGTTATTAATGATTTTGGATACTGTCGAAACAGAAACTCCAGCAATTTTCGCTATATCTTTGATGCTGTAGGCCAAATTAAGTCCCCCTTATAGTGAAAAATGTTCCGTAATATATGTTTAAAATCTACTCAAGGCTATTTTTTTATGACTTGAATTTATGATTTACGAAATAGTTTCGTTACTTATTTTATAGTTCAATAAGATTATAGTCAATGGAATGTTTACTCTTAAACTAGGATTATGCTTGGTTTTAAAGGTTTTTTTGAATATTCGGTTCAAAAAACGTTCAAAAACGAACAAAGAAAAAAGACTTTACAAAGACAAATAACGATGTAATAATAAAAACACCGAAACCGCTTTCTGTGATATCGTCCTTACTGTTTCGTGATTTTCAGAAATTAACATGTGGTTTCGTTAAAAGGGTCATAACAAATTATCTGGGGGGTAACAAAATGGTAAAGAAGCTTTCTGCGGTATTGTTGAGCTCAGCGCTAGTGCTCTCATTAGCAGCATGTGGAAACAGCAATAACAACGCGAATGGTGAGGCTACTCCGGGCAGCGGAACAAACAAGCCTGCATCTGGTGATAAGAAAGTGATTAAGATCTTACACTGGAAACAAGAGAATATTAACAAGGTCATTACAGAAATTAATAAAAAGTTTGAAGAAAAATATCCGGAATACAAAGTGGAGTACACAACCACGGGTCCGGATGATGAATTCAAACAAGCACAAAGAGCAAGAATTACAGCTGGTGACGTAGATGTTCTTGCCGATCTATCCGGTATGAGATTGTCCCCGAAAGATTGGACACCAGGTGCGAAAGTGCCAGACTGGCAACAATGGATTGATTCCGGACTGATTGCTGATCTGAGCAACGAAGCTTTCGTTAAAAACTACAATGCGAATGATATTGCTAAAGCCGGCACTTATAAAGATAAAGTGTATGCAATCCCAACCGGTAAAGTAGCAATGTCAGGATTCTTCTATAATAAAGAAATTTTTGAACAAAACGGTCTGACTGTACCTACAACTTGGACAGAGTTCATTAGTGTTCTAGATACATTGAAAGCCAAGAGTATTGTTCCAATCGTAGTGGCTGGTAAAGACGTATGGCCATTGAAACTGCCAGTGTTCGGTTTGCAAGCTAAGATTCTGGGTGGCGGCAACCAACAACAATGGATTGAGGGTGTTTGGAAAGGAACTTCAGCATTTAACGATGCTGAGGCTGTAGAAGTATTGGAGAAAATGAAGACGCTTCAAGATAACTACATCATCGACGGTTTCTTGGGTATCGACTATGCAACAGCACCTTCGTTTTTCGCAACAGGAAAAGCAGCTATGATTGCTGACGGAACTTGGGATGCTCCTACGATCGCGGCAGCAAATCCAGATGTGAAATTTGGTTACTTCCCAATCCCAGCTACAGAAGATGCTGCTAAGAATAATTCTCTTGTCGGTAAATACGATGTAACTTGGTATGCAGCAGAAAAAGGCCCGAACAAAGAAGGCGCTTTGAAATGGCTGGAATTCTTCTCTGAACCAGAAAACTACACAGAATATGTTAAAGCAGCAGGATTCTTGCCTACACAAGACAATATTGCCACTGAAAGTGATTTTATTGACAAAGAACTTGCTCCATACATGACTGGAGATTTCGAGCTTGCTTATGAAATTATGATGATTAACCGTGACAACGTTGGTGAGCACATTGCAGCTGAAGGCGTTCACACTGAGTATTTGGCACCAGGCGGCGAGTTTAAAACCGCTAAAGAGCTTGCAGACGTACAACAAAAAGAATGGGAAGCAGCAGCACCTAAATAAGTAGCTATCCCGATAAATAAAAAAGAATCTACAACATACTGTACACCAAACATGTTTTACAGCTTCGGGGTCTGTTTTGTGCAGGCCCCGATCATTTTATTGAATTAGGATTGGGTAGGTGAGAGAAATGTATCCGTTCGGGAAAGGTTTTAAACGATATATACCGCTTCTGCTGCTAATGATTCCATTATCATTGTATGTAATTTTCTATTTTGGCCCATCTATGATGACGGTCATCTATTCATTTACAGATATCACTAACGTTCCTGGAAGCAAGATGAGTTTCGTAGGCCTTGACAATTATTATGATGTATTTTACTCAGGAAATTCAGGCGAGCGTTGGGATTCCATTATACGTACTATTTATTTCATGGTCATTGTAACCATTGTACAGAACGGTGTCGGTCTGCTTATGGCCGTAGTTATCAATCAGAAGCTGAAAGGCGATTATTTCTATCGCGCGGTATTCTTTTTACCGGTTGTGCTTGGTGTGGCGGTAGTTGCACTGGTATGGGGCATGATGTTCGATCCGCTGAGTGGTCCGGTTAACCAACTGTATGATTCTTTGTTCGGTTATAAAGATATGTTCTTTGGAAGCTTCACTCATGCGTTCGGTTATATTATATTTACGCAAATTTGGATGTATATGGGATATTCGATGTTGATTTTCCTTGCGGGACTACAATCCGTACCCAAAGATTTGTATGAGGCTGGATATATAGACGGAACTACGAAGTGGCAATCTTTTAAAAATATCACATTCCCACTTATCGCTCCATCCTTTACGATTAACATTATTTTGTCTATTATCGGTGCGATGTCCACCTTTGATATTATTCTCGCAACTACGGACGGTCGCTTTAACACAAGAACGATGGCATATGACGTTTATAAAGAGACGTTCCGTGGTTCTCTACAGATGGGACTTCCTTCCGCGCTTTCCGTGGTTCAGTTCCTTATGATTCTGGTGTTTGTAGTATTTGCAGTGAAACAAATGCGTAAGAGAGAGGTGGAATATTAATGAAGGATTCCAAAACCGCCAAAACTCTCTCTTATATTCTGATTGCAGTGTTGCTTGTTTTGTATATCATGCCGTTGTTATTTGTAATCAATATTTCATTCAAGTCCTTTACAGAATATCTGCTAGATCCTATCGGTCTCGTAAAAAGTATTCAATGGGATAATTATAAAGAAGCTTGGCTACAGGGGAATTTCTCTAATTATTTCTTAAACAGTCTGCTGTATACAGCCGTAGCAACAGTGCTGACCCTAATTGTTTCGTTATTTGGGGCCTTCCCGGTGGCGAGAAATTATGTGAAGTGGAGCGGATTTATTTATTTGTTCTTCTTGATGTCTCAGTTCCTGCCGAATCCAATGGTCGCACAGTTCAAGCTGATGCTTACCATGAAACAGGAGCTAGGATTTGTAGGTTATGACACGAAGCTGGGTTACATTCTCCTTAAAACAGGCGGAACGGGTATCGTGTTCATGATGTTTGTAGGTTACATCAAAGGAATTAGCCGGGAGATGGATGAAGCAGCAGGTATGGATGGTGCTGGATATATGCGTTATTTGTTCCAGATCATCATGCCACTTATGAAACCAGTAATTGCTACAGGTGTTATTCTAACAGCTATTAGTATCTGGAATGACTTCGTGGGGCCGGTCATGTATTTACCGAGTCCAGAAAACTATCCAATCACCTTCGGGCTTAAAGAATTCCGCGGTCAATACGGAAACAACTGGCCTATGTTGGCGTGCGGGATCATGATCGTATCTGCACCGCTTATCATCCTATACACCTTCATTCAAAAGTATATCGTTGACGGTGCATTGGCAGGTGCGGTTAAAGCTTAAGTAGTTGTGTAAATGAGAGGATGGAGAGAATGGATCGTAATAAAATTCATGGCTTCGAATTCACCGGAAATGATGGGGAATTCAGGCTTCAGCAACCGGATCGCAGCAGTTTTCTATATTTCCCTCTAGTGAATGAAGGGGGAATGATGTCGACAGTAACTCCAAAACTTCATGGTCAGGTTACCACAGGTCATAATACATTTTTGACACCGCCATTATCGGTTGAAGATTTGCATAATTCGCGGGCTTCCCGCAACTTCTGGGTATACGTAGACGGCAAGGGAGCTTGGTCGGCAGTGGGGAACTCCGCTAAGCAAAATGCCGATTTTTATACATCGTCTACTGATGAAGCGGTACTAGAGGCTGGTTTCTTGTGGCAACGCGTAACGCGTTGTAACGCAGAGATGGGTGTTAAAGCAGAAATCACCAGCTTTGTGCCAAGTGGTAATGATAAAATCGAATTAATGAAGGTTAAGTTGACCAATACAGCAGCAGAGGCTACTACGCTGACACCGACAGCGGTAGTTCCGATCTACGCGCGTTCGGCGGATGATCTGCGCGATCATAGACATGTAACCTCTTTGCTTAACCGGATTTATACTTCACCCTATGGTGTTGAGGTTCAGCCTGCCCTCTCCTTTGATGAGCGGGGACACCGCATCAATCACACTTCTTATGGAGTATTTGGTGCAGAGGGTGACGGCAGTCAACCTGCGGGGTTCTTTCCGGTGCAGGAGGAGTTCATTGGAGAAGGTGGAAGCCTGGATTGGCCAGAAGCTGTTATCCTGAACAACACGCCACAGATTGGCAAGGGCGGAGGCGTACAAAGAGAGGGATATGAGGCTATCGGGGGTCTTCGTTACGAGACGCTTACTCTGTCTCCTGGTGACAGCCATTCTTATATAGTAGTTATGGCGATCCATAATGAGAGAATTGACGTGGATGCTTTGATGAACAAATATGGTACATCTGAAGCTTTTGATCATTTGCTTGAGGAAACTAAAGCCTTCTGGGCAGATAAAGTGAATATGGTAGAATTTCATACCGGTGATTCAGATGCTGACCAATGGATGAAATGGGTTACGATTCAACCCGTGCTGAGAAGACTTTATGGTAACTCCTTCTTGCCTTATCATGATTATGGAAGAGGCGGACGTGGCTGGCGGGATCTTTGGCAGGATTGTCTAGCACTCCTTATTATGGAACCGGCTGAAGTGCGCAGCTTACTGCTGAACAACTACGCTGGGGTAAGAATAGATGGTAGTAATGCCACTATTATCGGTCAACAGCCTGGTGAATTTATTGCCGACCGTAACAACATCCCGCGGGTGTGGATGGATCATGGAGCTTGGCCGTTCTTAACTACTATGTTATATCTGGATCAGAGTGGTGATCTTGATTTCTTATTGCAGGAACAGACGTATTTCCGCGATACCTTTATGAGTCGGTGTAAGGAACGCGATACTTCATGGGATACCTCGCTAGGAAGTGATCTCAGAACAACTTCTGGTGAGGTTTATAAAGGTACGATTCTGGAGCATATCCTGCTGCAAAATCTGGTTCCGTTCTTTAATGTTGGAGAGCACAATAATATCCTGCTGGAGGGCGCAGACTGGAATGATGGTCTTGATATGGGCGCAGACCGGGGTGAGAGTGTAGCTTTCACAGCATTCTACGCAAGTAACTTATTGGATATTTCTCGTGTGCTGCGTACGCTAAAGACTTCTAAAGGGCAAGAGACAGTTGAATTGGCAGAAGAAATGAAACTATTGCTAGATTCGCTTGGTGAGCAAGTGGATTATGAATCTGTATCAGGCAAGCATGAAAGACTTAATCAATATTATGCTGCCGCTCCGAACAAAGTTAGCGGTATTCGTGTAGCACTCGACATAGAGACGGTAGCGGACGATCTGGAACAAAAAGCAGAGTGGATCTTTAATCATTTGCGCCGCAATGAGTGGGTGGAAAGTGAACACGGTGGAGGCTGGTTTAACGGTTATTATAATAATGATGGAGAACAAGTGGAAGGGGAATTTGCAGAAGGCGTTCGAATGACGCTTACAGGTCAAGTATTCCCGCTGATGGGTCATGCAGCTGCGCCAGAGCAAATTCCTCATATCATTGCCGCCGTGGATCGTAACCTACTGGATGACAAAATTGGGTACAGACTTAATTCCCGTTTTGGAGGGATCCAGCAAAATCTGGGTCGCGCCTTTGGCTTTGCTTTTGGACATAAAGAGAACGGTGCTATGTTCAGTCACATGACCATCATGTATGGCAATGCGTTGTATAAACGCGGATATGTGAAAGAAGGACATAAAGTACTAGAATCTCTGTATAGCTTAAGTACTGACTTTGCAAAAGCCCGCATATACCCAGGAATTCCTGAGTATATTAACGAGCAAGGCAGAGGGATGTATACGTATTTAACAGGATCAGCGAGCTGGCTGCTGTTAACTATGGTTACTGAAGTATTTGGTGTAAAAGGTAAGCTAGGCGATCTTTTGTTGGAACCGAAGCTTGTTAAAGCGCAGTTTAATTCTGAGGGAAAAGCCTCTATTAAGACAATCTTCGCGGATCGCGAGTTTGAAGTGGTCTATAAAGCCACAGGAAGCTTAAACTACGGGGAGTACCAAATACACGCTGTTACCCTGAATGGCAGCGAGGTGACGCTGCAGCGCGGCTCAGGAAGTGCGATTATTCCGCGTGAAGAGTTGCTCTCTCTGCAGACAGAGAAATGCCACTTGATTGAAGTGACATTGGCGTAGCTTTATACGATATTTTAAGACGTCTGCACCGTTATTCATAGCGGCTGCAGACGTTTTTTTCAATAATGAATATTTATTCATTGTAACAATGAACGAAAGGGCGCGTTAGGTATGGGTTACAGACTGTCAAATGGCATATTAACTGTCGATATCGCTGATATCGGAGAGTATAAGGGCACACGTTTTGACTGGACAGGATTTATTACACAGGTGACATTAGAAGAGGGGAAACATACGTTTTGTGTGCCGGAAAGCTTGAAGCCAGGCGAAGGAACTGGGGGCAAGGGGCTTTGTAATGAGTTTGGCATTTCCCGGGCAATTGGATATGATGAAGCACCAATCGGAGGCTGGTTTCCAAAAATCGGAGTCGGATTGTTACAAAAAGGAAATTCCCCATTATACAGTTTCAATGAGGAGTTCCCCTTAACCTCTTTTAGTAAGGATATCGAAGCAGGGAATGATGCGGTCACCTATACGATCCACCCGATGGAAAGCAACGGATATGCTGTGCAGCTAACCAAAACGATTTCTTTACAGGGGGATCAATTAATAATTGCATATGAACTGCATAACAAAGGGCAAAAGCCTTTCCATACGGAGGAATATATTCACAACTTCATCGGAATCGATGGGTTGAATATTGGGCAGGATTTCGAACTGCGTCTTCCGAGGGAACTCAAGGTAGTAGAACCAGAATCCTCCTATACGAAAGAATTGCTAGAGGTATCCGGGAATACCCTTACTTGGTCAAAGGAACCGGATAAACCCTTTTATTGCAAGTTGAGCGGTTGGGAAGGTCAGGAAAATGAGTTCACCTGGGAGTTGGTTCATAAGCCTAGTGGAACAGGCGTGCGAGAGAGTGGGGACTTTCCAGTAGAACGTATGGCCCTGTGGGGAGAAGGTCATGTAGTCTCTCCTGAAGTATTTGTGAACATTAGTCTTTTACCGCGTCAAAGCAAGAGCTGGCGCCGATCTTACCGGTTTTTCACTGCGAAATGAGTACCGTCTTAACCTTTTATGTGAATAATTATACTTGCTGGTGCGGGAGAATATTGCTATCATAACCATATCCATATTGATAGGAGAGAAAGGGTGGGGAGCAGTTTTGAATAAGAGAGCATACAATTTTAATGCCGGACCGGCAGCATTGCCGCTTACGGTACTGGAACGCGCACAAGCGGAGTTTGTTGATTTCCGGGAAAGTGGAATGTCTATCATGGAGATGTCGCACCGTGGTGCAATTTACGAATCCGTGCATAATGAAGCGCAGGAACGTCTGCTTTCGCTCCTCGGCAATCCGAAGGGCTATAAGGTATTGTTCTTACAAGGCGGAGCAAGCACGCAGTTTGCAATGATCCCTATGAACTTGATTTCCGAAGGCCAAGTAGGTAGCTATGTAATGACAGGTAGCTGGGCAGATAAAGCTTATAAAGAAGCCAAATTGGTAGGAGGCGCTCATGTTGCTGCTTCTTCCGAAGATAAGAAATTCTTGGCTATACCTGAATTAAGTTCGATCAAAGCTGCGGAGAATGCTGCTTACCTTCATGTTACTTCCAACGAGACCATTGAAGGAACGCAATATGCAGAATTTCCGGATGCAGGCTCGATTCCGTTAATCGCGGATATGTCTAGTGATATACTTTGCCGTCCAATCGATGTGAACCAATTCGGAATGATCTATGCCGGAGCACAAAAGAACCTTGGACCTTCAGGCGTGACTGTAGTTATCGCGAAAGAAGAATTGCTTGCAGAATCACCTTCTAACATTCCTACTATCATGCGTTACAGCACTCATTATAAGAATAACTCTCTTTACAATACACCTCCATCTTTCTCTGTATATATGGTGAACGAAGTATTAAAATGGATTGAGGAGCAAGGCGGCTTAGCTGGCATCCATTCCAAGAACCTTGAAAAATCGGGTCTGTTATATGATCACATCGATGGAAGTGACGGTTTCTACCGTGGTGTTGCAGAACAAGGCAGCCGCTCTATTATGAACGTTACTTTCCGGATGCAATCAGAAGAACTCGAAAAGCAGTTTGTCAAAGCTGCTGAACTGGAAGGTTTTGTCGGCTTAAAGGGTCACCGCAGTGTTGGGGGCTTGCGTGCTTCCATCTACAATGCAGTTCCTTACGAAAGTGTAAAAGCACTATCCGATTTCATGAACCATTTCCGGCAAACTCAAGGTTAATGAATTCTATCTATAACCTTCCGCCTTCTTGGTGGAAGGTTTTCAGTTTGTTTGGAGAAGCTATGGTTAGGCACTAGAGTAAAACATCTGGCTATTAAGCCTTTAGAGAGGAAGGAACCATATAATGGCACTCCATATCGTATTAGTCGAGCCGGAAATTCCGGCCAATACTGGCAACATTGCGCGTACTTGCGCCGCTACCGGCACTCATCTTCACTTGGTTCGTCCACTCGGATTCCGTACTGACGATGCTACATTAAAAAGAGCAGGATTAGACTATTGGCATGCTGTTACTATTGAATATCACGACTCCTTTGCTGAGGTTTTGGAGAAATATAGCGAGGGGCGTTTCTTTTACGCAACGACGAAAGCAGAGAAAAGATACAGCGACTTTAAGTTCCAAGATGGCGATTTTTTTGTTTTTGGCAAGGAAACGAAGGGGCTTTCTGCAGAGATTCTAGAAGCAGGTAAAGAAACAAAAATGCGCATGCCAATGAGTGATGCTGTGAGATCTCTGAATTTATCCAATTCGGCAGCAATTATTGTGTACGAGGCGCTTCGACAATTGGATTTCCCTAATCTTATTTAAAAAAAGACAAATTTTTTATTTTTTTCAGCAGGATTCGACAATTAGGTAACGAAATATATTGAAAGAGCCGAAATAAGTAGTAGCTACTAAATAATTTTTCTTGAACAGGAGAGGTGTACGTTAGTTATGAAACCTGCTGGTGTAGTTCGCAAAGTGGATCAGTTGGGTAGAATTGTTCTGCCTAAGTCCCTGCGTAAAAGGTATCAGATGAATGAAGGCGACCCGGTTGAAATTTTGGTACAGGGTGACCATATCATCTTGGAGCGTTACCGTCCAAAATGTGTTTTCTGTGGATCGATGGATGGTGTAAGCGAATATAAAGATCGTTATATTTGTTCTGCATGCCTTTCGGAAATGACTCAATTGCCAAGACATGCCTAAGAAGTACATATTTTGAATTTTGACAGCCAAGAGCTTATAAAAAACTGTCCTCTTCGTAGAACTCTTCTACTTGGGGGGCAGTTTTTTTATGTATACGAAAAATGCCCCCGCACCAAGTGGCTGCAGGGACATATCGGCTTTATAGGCCTTTTGTTTTGTCGTCGTTGTAAGATGAGGTAAGGATGCCGACCGTAAATAACACAAATACGAACATTACGATCCAAAAGGTTAATGAGAACGACATACTGGCACCTCCAATAGCGAATGTATTCGTTATCAAGATTATAACCTGCAATTTAATAAAAATAAACGCAAATGTGATATGTTACATAGACAATTTACTATATTATTTAAAAAACAGAAAATTCGTTGGCACAGCTCTTAGATTTCCATCGGATGGTTTATTGATAACTCTTCCGTTAAAGATCAATGAGGAAGAGCCACCACCATCTAAATTATAAGCATCTACGAGACCCATATTCGATAATTTGTTCTGAATCTCCTCCAGCTGTGCACCAGAGCTGCCATACTCATTATATCCATCCGCTACAAAAAGCAGGATCTGATCATCTTTATATTTGCCGATCACGGTACGTGGTGCCCGATTAGGGGATGTTTTCCACTTTTCGGGTATGGGTGTTTTGATGTTGTTTTTAAGGAGGACAGGCACAAAGGTGGCGCCGAATACAGGATCTAGCTGATCTAATTGTGCGCGACTGTAGAATTTCCCTCCGATTAATTGCCCGGATTTGTTCAGCCCAACAAAACTTAGGTCCTTGTACGTGGGCTCAAAACCGTATAAATACTTTCCATCCACTACAGTTGTGCTTAAGGGATAACGTTTTCCGGATTGATCTGCAAAGCCGCCCGCATTAATACCAGCAATGGCACCATTACGCTGTACGGCATGCATAGTAGTTTCCGCACCGGAGGCTGTCTCCGCCAAGCTCATCTTCATAGCGGTCGGGTCCTTCAATTTGATTTTCAACGCATAAGCTTTGTAGTTTCCTGGATTCAATCGATATAACTCAACTCTTATACGGTCGCTAGTAACGATCTCTGAAGGTATACCAAGCTTGGCTGAAATCCTGCGGTTATAGATCAGTTCAGGCCGGGTCGCCTGAGTCTGTGCTGTTTCGACCAGCTTATTCATCGTAGTGGTAGTCTCTTTATATAGCTTGGCACTAGCGCTGACAGCATCAATGGTGTAAGCTGCGGAGGCCTCTGCCAGCGTCAGCTCTTTTTTTAAGGAAGCTGTTTCATTCACTGGCCCAGCGCTTGGAGTGAATTGTCCTACATCAAGGTCTAGCTGTAGCGGTGGTCGATACCACGACATACAAATAAACAAGCCTATGAACGGTGCAGTTAGAAGCATGAAGAAGCGGTTTACTCTTTTGACTGGCGTCATCATTTGATCAGATCCATTTCTTTCTTCAATGCTTCTAACTGTTTGCTTACCTCACTCAATTGCGTATATAGCTTGTTGCTGTTATCTGTCTTGGCACTAGCATTATCTTTAGTGAAGGTTAATAGTTCGTTAAAGCTTTGCACTGTATTCTGCAATTCCTTCACTTCTTCAGAGAGAACGGCAATTTTTGCTTCATAGTCGGTCTTCAAAACGGTAAGCTGCTGCTGGCTCTGAGTACTAAGTTCGGTAAGCACCTGTTGCTTCAGATGGTTCGTGTAGCTGTATACAGCATATACGCCGAGTCCGATCATCATAATCCAGAACAGTAAAAACCATTTTACGGAAGGGCCGTTTCTCGCAGTAGTAGAGCGCGAGCGTACCGGGGACGTTTCCGCTAGCGGTTGCATTTTATCACCTCGGGTTGGTCTTTTTTTCAAGTCCCCATTCTATCAGACTTTGACAAGATTCGCAAAAATGTAAGAGAGTATGAAAACTAGAAAAAGTAATTGCATCCTATTAAACTACTGCGATACAATTTCTATAGATTGGAATTCTGATAGACGTACACAAGGTAACCAGCTAGAGATTATACAGACAAGTCATCATACAGCCTTGCTTGCGTTTTAACCGGAAACGCTGCGGCGCTTTCCTTTCTAGATAATTATATATAGAGCAGGGGGTCAGGGCATTAATGATGAAGGTTTGGCAGGTGGTCATTGTGGGGTGTCATCCTACAAGTATGCTGGGGACAAAATTGATTTTGGAAGAGGAAGAGGGGCTTAAGGTTCTGGGAATGTATTCCACTTGGGACGAAGGCGCTACCATCGTAAGGGAAAAAAATCCCGAGCTAGTGCTAGTAGATTATCATATGCCTGAGGGGAATATTGAGAGTGTGCTGTTAAATATGAAAAAAAGCTCACCAAACTCACATTTTGTCGTGATGACAGACGAAGACGGGCGAGAACTGCTTCAGCCCCTCGTAGAACTAGGAGCCAGCGGGATATTCTCGAAGGGAGCTTCTCCCCGTCAGCTTTTACAGCTGATCCTGGGTTTACGGGAGGGTTTTCTTTCAATGCCGTTGGAATGGATTGAAAAAGGAGCTTGGCCGATTTCGACATTTAAAGGATTAGATGATGTTCTGCAACTGACGGAGACAGAGATGTTTATCATGGAGCGAATCGTTCAAGGGATTACCTACGATAAAATTGCGCTTGAAATTGCGGTAAGCCGTCGGTCCATTGATAATTATTTGCGCAAAATCTATGTAAAGCTAGATGTTTCGACCCGGGCACAAGCGATTGAGAAATTCGCGCTCTTCTCAAGACAAAACAGGCAAATCTACGCCTAACCCACGCTTTACGACATAATGACGTATGGGGTGGAATATTCTTGGAGTAGAAGTAAGAATATCATGTTGAATGGGTAACCATCCCATCCTTGGATGAGGATGACGAAGCCGTTTCTACTTGGTAACAGGGAAGGGGGATTTCGCATGATTTACGAATTTTCTGCTCGCGCACACACATTGTTGTCGTCATCGCTTCTTAGTATCCGCACCCAAACACGGAGAAGCTCCATGATATCGCTAGCTGAAGAATTACCAGCGGAAGAACTATTCCCATTGTCACTGCTTGCTGAAGCAGCATCTACGGTGATTTCAGCAGATGCGGGAGCACTGCAATATGGTGATCCTGCAGGGTACGGACCGCTTCGGGAGTGGCTCGCAGGGGATTGGCTTAAAGAAAAAGGGGTAAATGTTGTTGAGGGTGGAGTTCTGCTAACAACGGGTAGCCAGCAAGCCATTGATTTGTTGTCGCGGGTGTATATTGATCCAGGAGATCGTGTATTAGTAGAAAATCCGACCTCACCAGGATTTTTGCAGACTCTTCGGATGCAGGGGGCCGTTATTATTCCTGTACAGGGTGATTTGGACGGGCTTGATCCGGAGCATTTGCGGAGCCAGATTGAGCTGCATAAGCCGAAAATGCTGTTCGCAACCCCTAGCTTTACTAATCCAAGCGGCATTTTATGGAGTCTGGAGAGACGCCGCGCAGTATTGGATTTATGTATCGCATATAACATCTTGATTGTGGAAGATGATTCTTATGGGGATTTGCACTTCCAGAAGCAGGGTGAACAAAAGGCTAAAAGATATCCGTCTTTGTATGCACTGGAAAATATCAGCGATGGCGGACACGTGCTTTATATCGGTTCGTTCAGCAAGACCGTTGCGCCCGCGCTGCGGACGGGCTGGGCGGCAGGCAGCCGAGTCTTGATCAGAATGATGTCTGCGGCTAAGCAGATGGCCGATTGGCAGTCGAGCGCATTAAATCAGCGGCTGCTGCATCATTTATTGGATGTGTCTGCGTTTGATCTGCGTGAGCATATCGCGCAGCTGAATCGAGAGTATAACACCCGTCTGAAGCTTATGGTGGAACTGCTCAAGCGGCCTGCTTGGAAGGGCAGCTACTATGACCTTCCATCAGGAGGCATGTTCCTGTGGGTCGCACCACCAGAGGGAATGGATGTTATGGCGTTGCTCAAATGTGCGCTAGGTAAGGGAGTGGCTTTTTTGCCAGGTCCGTTATGTAGTGTAGATGGAGTCAGCAATCACCTTCGCCTTAACTTTAGCCATCCCGGCCGGGATGAGCTGCTGCTTGGCATGAATCTGATGAGCGAAGCGGTTAAGGAGTTCACAGCACGGAGTTAGGTAGTGGAATGAAAGTTGGGAATGAAATGATTGAAATGAATGATAACACAAGACACTTTTAGAGCTAAAACAAGGACAGAATTACAAGTCGGGCAAGACGAAGTTCGTGATGTGAGATTAATTAGGGAAATCCTCCCTAAAACTGGTCGATTTGAACTCTAAAATGGACTGTTTAGGGAATTTCTCCCTAAAAAATCAAGGGATTCCCCGTTTTAGGGGTAAATCTGGCGAAAATCAGGGAAGATTTCCCTAAAATGCGGTTTTTAGCGTGTGAATCGAAGAATATTGGGGAGGATTTCCCTAATAACTTAGTGTGCCTTTTTCGGAATGGTGTTTTTAAAGCTTATTTTGCTTTGAATGATTCAGCAAGAGTAGCTTGTTAAAGCAAGAGTAGAGAAAATAGTAATTAGTAAATAAGGCTCGTGTTCGAGAGTGTAAATAAGTTAAATAAGTACAGGCACTTAGAGCCGGATGAGGTACGCAGAGATATGAACGTGGTAAGAGTGAGATACGAACGCGAATGAAATCTGAATGTGGACGAATGAGTTACTAATGTGATGAGAATGATTTGCGAACGTGGGAAGAGCGAGTTAAACACGCGGTAAGAATGTAATACGAATGTGGTATGTATGAGTACTAATGAGATATGAGTAAAATAAGACATGGTACGTATGAGATACTAGTGTGTTAAAAATGTAATCTAAATGTGGTATGAGTGTAGTAAGAGCGTGGTACGCACCAGATACTAATATGTTAAGTGTAAGTTAAGAACATGGAATGCACAGAGATAGGATTTAAATAAGATTAGACATACGAAAAAGCATCCCGTAGGTGGGATGCTTTTTGGCGTTATTTACACATGTTATGTGTGCATCAGAATAATAAGTTTAAAGTCTGAGTAAATGATTAGAACCGAGCTAAAAGAATAAGACCCGACTAAAAAGAAATAGTCGATAGAAGTACTGTCCCGGCTAGGTTAGCTAATTAATGGGATGATTGCTGTTATTGGGTACGCCGCTTGTTATCGCGGCATATTCCACCAGCGCCGCATGACCGGCTGGGGTTAGGGTGTAACGCCCACGGCTTACCCGGTGAAACCAGCCGTAGTAGTTGTTCTGAAGCATAGCGGCGGCGGTGGGTACGCCGCTACGCTTCCGCAGCTCGGCCGGAGTGATGCCGGCCGAGCGGGGAGCGCTTCCTGCGGCCAATACGGCCGCTGGAAGCGTGCTTGAGGCAGCGCTAGGGGCACCGCTTCGCGTGCCTACCGCCGCTGCCTCCCGTGCTGCCGCGTCCCCGGCAGCACGGCTCTCCGGCGCTGAGCTCAGCGCCGGAACCTGTTCAGCGGTGCCCGCCGCTGAACGTTTGGCAGCTGCGAGCGAAGCCTTCGCAGCTGCCTTCTCTGCAGCGGCGGCGGCGTCCGCCTCCGCTGCTTGCAGAGAAAGCGCGACACGCAGCGCTTTCTCGCGGTAGGCCGTCACGAGCTTGACGCGCGTGCTGCCGCCGGTGTTGTAGTCTCCGCTGCGCTCGCGGAACTCATAGAGCAGGCGCTCGCGCCGCCGCTTATTGCTGCGCTGCGCAGGCGGCTTCTCGTCTGGCTCTACGAGCACCTCGACCAGCGGTGCTTTGGTCTTATAAAAGATAACAGTGATCAGCCCAAGACCGAGCCGGCGGCATAATCCGCTAAGCTCGCCCCAGCGCTGGTTCACCGCTCCTTTTTTATCACGGACACGTTCCACTGCGAGATAGACGGTAGGACTGAGCTTCAACCGTTCTACCCCTTGCAGCAGCAAGGCGAGATTGAATGATTTTTTCATCTCCACGATCAGAGGATGCTCAACGTCCTCCCGAATCCCCACCAAATCGCAGGTCCGAACCTCACCTTTGATGCTGTAACCCTGCTTTTCAAAAAAAATCTTCAAAGGAGCATACAGCTCCGTTTCATGTCGTACCGCCATCTTGTCACTCCCGTAGGCCTTTATTTTC
Organism: Paenibacillus sp. FSL H8-0315; assembly: GCF_038005365.1. Taxonomy (NCBI): domain Bacteria; kingdom Bacillati; phylum Bacillota; class Bacilli; order Caryophanales; family Paenibacillaceae; genus Paenibacillus; species Paenibacillus sp. FSL H8-0315. The sequence continues at coordinate 5,289,710 of NZ_JBBOTA010000001.1, forward strand.
GGGTTTCCCAATAAGGTTTTACAGCCATTTTCTGATTCTCTATTATAGCACAGTAAAAAAGAGGTCAACTATTCCGCGCTTGCCGCATAGGTATGTAATACACTTTTTAACGCTATAGGAGAGCAAGTAGAAGAGCAAGTAGGAGCGCAAGAGGAGGCAGCGAGCAATGGACATTTTTGAGCGTATAGCTTCGTATCGGGCTGAGAACGACCGGTTGGCGTGGAGCGGCACCTTCAAGCAGTATATAGAACTGTTGAGAAAAGACCCCTCTCCCGCAAAAACCGCTCACTCCCGCGTTTATGACATGATTAAGTCGCACGGCGTAGAGGACATAAACGGACGCAAACGGTATAAGTTTTTTGAACAGGAGATTTTTGGACTTGATCGTGCAGTCGAAAAGTTGGTCGAGGAATATTTTCACTCTGCAGCACGTCGGCTTGATGTTCGCAAACGGATTTTGTTATTGATGGGACCTGTCAGTGGGGGGAAATCGACCCTGGTCACGCTGCTTAAACGTGGTTTGGAACAGTACTCGCGCACAGATGCGGGTGCGGTATACGCAATAGAGGGCTGCCCGATGCATGAGGACCCGCTGCATTTGATCCCGCTGGAGCTCCGTCCGGAGATTGAGAAGGAACTTGGTGTACGTATTGAGGGCAACTTGTGCCCATCCTGCCAGATGCGTCTAAGAAATGATTATGCTGGCGACATTGAGCAGGTTAAGGTGACGCGTGTTATTCTGTCAGAAGAAGAGCGGGTAGGGATTGGTACTTTTAGTCCATCTGATCCGAAGTCTCAGGATATCGCCGATTTGACAGGAAGTATTGATTTTTCGACCATTACTGAATTTGGTTCGGAATCTGATCCACGCGCTTACCGTTTTGATGGGGAGTTGAACAAGGCTAACCGTGGGCTGATGGAATTTCAGGAAATGCTCAAATGCGACGAAAAGTTTTTATGGAACCTGCTTTCACTGACGCAAGAAGGCAATTTCAAGGCTGGCCGCTTCGCGTTGATAAGTGCGGACGAAATGATAATTGCTCATACAAATGAAACCGAGTATAAGTCGTTTATTTCTAATAAAAAGAATGAAGCGCTCCAGTCCCGTATGATTGTTATGCCTGTTCCGTATAACCTCAGAGTTTCGGAAGAGGAAAAAATCTACGCGAAGCTGATCGCCCAGAGTGATATGAGTCATGTGCATATTGCACCACATGCGCTGCGTGCCGCCGCTATTTTTTCCATCCTAACCCGTCTTAAAGAAAGCAAAAAACAAGGTATGGATCTGATCAAAAAGCTGCGGATGTACGATGGTGAAGAGGTCGAGGGCTATAAAGAGGCCGATCTTAAGGAGATGCAAACGGAGTATTTAGATGAGGGCATGTCCGGAATTGATCCGCGTTATGTTATCAACCGCATTTCCAGCGCTCTGATCAAAGGAGATCTGCAGTGCATGAACGCACTGGATGTCCTGCGGGCGATAAAGGATGGCCTGGATCAGCATCCGTCGATTACAAAAGAGGAGCGGGAGCGTTATTTGAACTTCATCTCCATTGCCCGCAAGGAATATGATATTTTAGCGAAAAGCGAAGTACAAAAGGCATTTGTCTACTCCTTTGAGGAATCTGCAAAGACACTTTTTGAAAATTATCTAGATAATATCGAAGCTTTCTGCAATTGGTCGAAAATTCGTGATCCGCTGACGGATGAGGAAATGGAGCCGGATGAGCGGTTAATGCGTTCGATTGAAGAGCAAATTGGAATCTCTGAGAATGCAAAAAAAGCGTTCCGTGAAGAGATCCTGATCCGGATTTCCGCGTATTCACGCAAAGGGAAGAAATTCGAGTACAACAACCACGACCGCCTGCGTGAAGCGATTGAGAAAAAGCTGTTCACAGACCTCAAAGATATTGTCAAAATCACCACCTCGTCCAAAACACCTGATGAAAGTCAGCTCAAACGAATCAATGAGGTATGCGCCAGACTTATTGATGGGCATCACTACTGCCCAATCTGCGCCAACGAGCTGCTGAAATACGTGGGAAGTCTGCTTAACCGTTAAAAAAGAATTCATTTATGCGGGGTGTTCCAAAAGCCATGAACATGGCTGTGGAGCACTCTTTTTTTGCCCTTCCATGTTGTATCTTCCTCCTTTTACCCTCCTAATGTTAATCTAAACGCCGCAACCCGTCTGACTAATGTGGCTGTTGTGCGTAGGAAGTTGCTAAAGGATACAGGTGACCCTAAACGTAGATTTTGAGTATATTTCGCAGGCTATCGGACCCCATGGTCGCTATTAGCAGGAAAAACCCTAAATATGAGCCTTTTTTTGAGTAATAGCTGCAGTGGAGTCCGAAACTCCGCTCAAAAGGCGATATTTTTGCAAATAACGTCATCTGGGTCCTTTAGTCAGTCGTAGGGAGCAACTGAACGGAAGAGTAAGTAGGTTACGTGAATCCAGCGTTGTCTACTTCGAGGCTTACCCAAAATGATGGTGACTAAGAATACGCAGAGTTATGATCCTTTTGTAAATGGAGGATCACTGCTCTGTTTTTTTATACAGGCAATAATGCAGCTCAGCAAAACAGGAACAGTCCATCTCCAGCGCAGTTGATATAATGAAATCACCGTACGGGGAAAGGCTGGTGCTGCACTTGAATTACAGTAAAGATATAGAAAAATGTGTTGAATATATAGAAGCTCATATCAAAGAAAATATAACGGTGGAAGAAATAGCGACGGAGGTCGGATATTCGGTGTATCATTTTTGCCGAGTGTTCAGCTTGTGCAAGGAAATGTCTGTGATGGAGTATGTGCGGAGCCGAAAATTATCCTTAGCCTCAATTGAATTATTTGCTGGAAAAAAGATCATTGATATTGCGCTGGACTATGGTTTTGAAACACAAAGTGGCTTTACTAAAGCTTTTCGCAAAACCTTTGGTTATAGTCCGACACAATATGCAGCGCGGATGGATGGGTTTAGTAAAGGAAATTCAATATTTGATATCGGAGGTTATATTATGAATCCTGTTTTTGTTCGTAAGCCTGCTTTTAAGGTGGCAGGTTATGGTATCCAAACTAATGTTGCGGGTAGTATGTACACTAAGGATATTGCTTCTTTTTGGAGCCATTATGAGGGTGAAAACCTGGAGTCCAAAATGTATAAAATACTAAACCCGCCTAAACACGGAGAAGTTGGTTTATGTATTCCGTCTTCAGATAACGGTAATGCCACCTATCTTTTGGGTGTTATTGTTGAGGACTACTCCAAGGTAGAAGCTGATATGTTGACGATGGATGTGCCAGAAGCCGAATATGCCGTGTTCACAACACCTCCAGTGGATACTTCAACGGATACAGAGCAAATAGAGTTTGCCCAAGTCATAAAAAGCAGCTGGAAGTACATCTTCGAAGAGTGGTTTAAGGACAGTGGTTACGTTTATGACGAGACTAAGCTGGATTTTGAGTTTTACGATGAACGCTGCCATTCGCGGCCAGATACAGTGATGGAGATTTACGTTCCTGTGAAAAAGTTGACTGAATAGTCGATAAGGGCAAAGACCGCGCGGTGATAATTGTAATTTCAGAAATGTTTGGACTTTAGGTCGCTGACAAAGGCGAACGCTACGCGCCTACATTTTCAAACTTCCTTACGTTACGTTCACCTGAGCATTTGCCATGTGCAGTTATTAAGTTGATATGAGGGTGTCGATGGAGGTCCGCAACGTGTTACCGCTGTGGGTCTCCTTTTTTAGGAACTCTCATATGGAAACCAATGATACTTTTGGGGTGTTTTTTTATCTAATCAGTTTATGTTTGACGAGTATGATCTTCCGTAGTGTAATAGAGTCAATAAGTAAGGTAATTCGAAAATAACAGGGAGTGAAGCAGATGATTAGAGAAGCGAGAGCTGATGACTGGAAAGACATAGCGGAATTATTAGAACAGTTGGGATATCCGGATACAGAAGTGTTCATGCAAGAAAAAATAGAAAAGCTAATCCTACATCCGGACGAGGAATTATTGGTTTTTGAGGAAGATGATCAAGTGGTAGCTTGTATTTCCATGCATTACATACCCCAATTAGGTCTGGTAGGAGAGACTGCAATTATAAGTTATCTTGTGGTGAGCAATGCCATTAGGAGCAAAGGTATTGGACGAAAGCTTGAGGAGTATTGCGCTGATTTAGCTAGAAAAAGAAACTGTGATAAAATTCAGGTTCATTGTCATTCCAGAAGAACTGATGCGCATAGATTTTATGCTCGACAAGGATTTGTTGAGGCTCCAAAATATTTCTCGAAGTCGTTAAAAGAATCTGAATCCTCATTTTAGTCATAGCAAAAAGCGGCAGACCAGGGTGTTAATACCCGTTTAGGTCTGCCGCTTTTTTTAGTTTAAATAAACTTCCGCTGCACCTTTTTGCCATCGTATGAAAAACGCGCCTTTTTGTCTTCCACAACCGTCTGTAGATGAACCGTCCGCCCCCATAAAGAGTAGATGTGAGGGAGTGTGCGCTCCAGATACTTCAGATCCAGCTCGATGCTTTCATAGCGATGAGTTATAAATAATTCACCATTCTTCTCGAAGTCTGCGTCCTCAATGACCAAGTAAGGAGACCCGCCATTGACCCGGGCGAGCACCAGTTGATCTCGTACATTTTCCCATGCTTTATCGGTGATTTTCCATTCGGGGCCTTTTTTCTCAAAAACATAAAGATCGAGGTCGTTCACCAATTCCTTCGACAGATAGCTGCGGATAAAGGAGGTATCGGATTCCAACTCACGTACTTCAAAGATTTTCTCACGGTCCCAGCGGCGTTCGATGTCTTCAAAGATTTTCAGCCCCAGATAGTAAGGATTCAGGCTTTGCCGTGAGGGCTGCACGACGGATGAATTTAGTTTTGCGTATTCCACTGTTTCCTCTTCGGTCAGATCTAGTTCGCGAACGATGCGCTGATGCCAGTACGAAGCCCAGCCTTCGTTCATGATTTTTGTCTCCATCTGTGGCCAGAAGTAGAGCATTTCGTCATGGAGCATCGTCATAATGTCACGCTGCCAATCCTCCAAAACAGTGGAATATTGCTGGATAAACCAGACCATATCTTTTTCTGGCTCAGGGGGGAAAGCACGGTTTCCAGAGGATGCTTCCTGCGGCCCGGTATTGCTTTTATCTAAATTCCATAATTCGTCATAAGGATTGGTTGATTTCGAGCCGCCTGGAGGGGCGTCTTTGAGCTCCTTCATCTTAGCTTCCAGTAGGTGAGTTTTGCCCAGCTTGCGTGGCTGGATCAGACTGGGGTCTATATGCTCCTGGATAGCCAGCACTGAATCGATGAAGCTCTCCACAGCATCAGTTCCGTAAGTTACAGAATAACCGGCAATCCGATCTGCTGTAGCTGACATGCTCTCGACCATATCTCGGTTGGACATGGAGAAACGCATATTATTTTTGAAAAAATCACAGTGCGCTAGCACATGGGCAACGATCAGCTTATTCTGAATCAGTGAATTTCCATCCAGCAGGAAGGCATAACAAGGGTTGGAGTTAATAACGAGCTCGTATATTTTGCTCAGTCCGAAATCGTATTGGGATTTCATTTTATGAAAGGTTTTTCCAAAACTCCAGTGTCCAAATCGTGTAGGCATTCCATAAGCGCCGAATGTATAAATAATATCTGCGGGGCATATTTCATAACGCATGGGATAAAAATCTAAACCGAAGCCAGTGGCTATTTCCGTAATCTCGGCAATGGCCCGCTCTAGCGCATTAATTTCTTCGCTTGGCATGAATCTTTCTCTCCCTCCAGCTTGGGCTTATGCTGCAACCTATTCTGACAAGGCTGCAAAGGTTCCGCGACAATGTCCGGGACTGTTCCATTTAAGTATATGGGAGAGAAGATGAGTGTATGACGTTCTGAATTTCTGAGTGAAGATAATGTGATTTTGTATACATTATTGGAAGGAAGCACTAGCTTTTTTTGTATGCGAATTCTATCAACGGTATCCTTCTCGGTGAATTCGGACTCAGATGACGTTATTTGCAAATTTCCAGCCTTTTGATCAGGGTTTCGGACCCCACAGACGCTATCCCACAGAAAGAGGCTCATATATGGTGTCTTTCTTCCCAATAGCGGCAATGGGGTCCGTTAGCATACCAAAAGTGGAATAATACTGCGATTAGTGTCATCTGTGTCCGATAGGTGCCCAATAGGTGCCCAATAGATGTTCCATATGTGTTCGAGGAGCAGTTCCATAGGTGCCCGATAGAAGCTCCACAAGTATCCGATTAGTACTCCATAAGTGTTCGAAAAGTGCTCCACAAGTGTCCAATTAGTGCTTCACAAATTCCCAATTGCTCACCACACGAGCATAAGCAGTCGAGAGAACGTAACCTTCCCCATAGTTCCCAAACCCTCAGTACACAAACCTCCGTTGCGCCCAATAGCTGAATAGGAAGATTGAAGCCTCGGTCAGTAGCTTGGCGGCGACAAGCGGAATAATCAGCTTTTCATTATAGAAATAGAGTAGCCCATAGTTGAACAACAATACGAGGATCACCAGCGCAAAATATTTGGGAAGCGATGCCTGAATCTTGGAGCGTTTGCCGCCCGTGAAGACATATTTTCGGTTCATAGAATAGTTGAAGACAGAGCTGCACAATCTCGCGGCCGCGACGGACAGGAATAGGTTATGGCTGAGCCTCTGAAACAGGAATAAGAGTGTGAAGTCGAGCAGGGCTGACAGCAGCGAAGAAGTGCTGAACATCAGTATCGGCAGATAAATCCGGAAGGAGTCCATCAGAGGCCGGAAATGGGATGATTTATTATCGTCCAGATAGACGGTATCGATGTACTCTTCCGTAATGGTGTACCCCTCTTTATGGGCAGTCAGCAGCATGTTCATTTCATATTCAAAACGTTCGCCGGGAATCTGGCATAGCCAATCAAGCATTGATAGGGGGTAGCCGCGCAGCCCAGTCTGTGTATCATAAATCTTAGTGCCTGTAGTTAAGGAAAAGACCGTCCGGGTTACAGAGTTGCCGAAGCGGCTGCGCAGAGGAATGGTTCCGGTGAACCGGCGGCTGCCGAGTACGATTCCCGGGGTAGTCTGGTTCCGCAGAGATTCAACGATCCGGTTAATATCATAAGGCAGATGTTGGCCGTCGCTATCCGCGCAGACTACATAATCCGGCAGACCGGCCTCCTGAATATACTGGAACCCTGTCTTCAGAGCACGTCCTTTTCCGAGGTTGACTTCATGGGTTAGGACAGTGCAGCCGAATGCTTCGGCCATATCGAAGATTCCACGGTAGTGCGGGCCGCTGCCGTCATCCACAAGAACAATAGGTTCAAGCCGGAAATTATGCAGCTGTAAAATCAAATCGAGCAGTCGTTCATCGGGCTCATAGGCTGGGATCAGTATAGTCATGATGTTGCATCCTCCTTGATATAAAGAATGTCGCTGACGCCCCGCTCCTTGTTTTTGCCCTGCGGATTATTTACGACCCGTCCCATGAAGTACATAGTGGATGAACCACCGCCGTCCAGATTGTAGGCTTCTGTGGCGCCAAGGACGGACATTACATCAGCTAGCTCAGTAAGGGTCATCCCACGGCTGTACCCTTCATTGCGCCCGTCAACTACGACAAACACATAATGGTTTGGTGCGATCATACCAACTGCGGTGCGGGGATTCGCGTTCTGGATGGAATGGTTGCCGAAGTTGGTATCGATTTTGACATTGCTGAAATCACTGGCAATCTCCCCGTCCTGAATCAGAATCGGACCAAAGGAAAGGGTATCGGTGGCCCCTTGCGCCAGCAGTTCAGAGGAAGAAATCTCTTCCTCGTTATAGGTTTGCATTGTCCCATCATCGAACAGCGCCATTGCATCCCGCACAGGATCATCACGATACACCGTGCCGTTACGGATTATCACTCCGTCATTGCGGAAGCCATAGTAATCACCATTGATGGCAAAAATCGCATGGTTCGCGGAAGCAATGTCCGAGGTATCCTCAGTGATGTTTGTTCCAAAGCTGTTGTCGGCAAAAGCAGTGCGCAGACTGCTCGCTTCCTTGAGGACGATATCAGCGACAAAATAAGTGATCTGTTCTGAACCGGAACCGGTCTGCACTTGGTCGATCTGGATCTGAATATCATCGCTGGAGTAATTCCAGTCGTCAGAGGTTGCGTTAACTTCGGCAGTTGTAACGGCTGTAGCTCCTGAGCTGCTAGTTGTAGCTGCATCATCCGCAACTACGACTTCGACATGTTCGATTAAGAAACGATCTGCCAGACTATATATCACTGTGCCGAGAAGCAGGAGGACAATGATCATCACGATCAGCAGCTTTCGTTTGAAGCTCCAGGCTTGCTTACTTCTCTTGTTCAACATTGAAGCATCACCTCATTTTGTAAGTTGTTAAGGCCATAATACCTGGGCTACCTTTAATGAAACTGAAATAAAAGCTGAAATAAAAACCGAAATAGTAAGAGCTCCGGGAAATTGGTATAATTTAACGAAGAGGTTTTCGACTACGGGGAGGTTTGGACATGCCACAGCGTGTGCTGCTGATTGAGGACGACGAAGCAATCAGTGAAATGGTCAGGTCTTATTTGGTAAAAGAAGGTTATGAGATTGAAGCTGTATTTGACGGTGAAGTAGCGGAGAGAACATTTCGGACCGGTGGTCCATTTGATCTTGTGCTGTTAGACCTTATGCTGCCGAAGCGAAGCGGGACTGACATTCTTCAGACTATCCGTGCGGGGAGTCTGGTTCCAGTGTTGATCATGTCCGCTAAAGACAGTGATGTAGATAAAGCGCTTGGGTTAGGCTTTGGGGCGGATGATTATATTACGAAGCCCTTTTCTATGATTGAGCTAGCGGCTAGGGTGAAGGCAGCGATCCGTCGTGCAGGTTATGCATCTCCCAGTATCCAAGTGGAAGATCAAGCTCCGGTGAAGCAAATGATCTCCATTGGCCGATTGACTGTAGATTTAGATAACTTCTCTGCGTTGAAGAACGGGGAAGAAGTAAAGCTAACGTCGAAGGAATTTCATATTCTTAAGCTGTTTGTGACGCATCCGGGCCGAGTATTTACCAAAGCGCAGATTTATGCGAGCGTATGGGAGGATGATTATTTCGGGGATGAGAACGTCATTAATGTACATATGAGAAGATTGCGTGAAAAAATAGAAGACGATCCCTCCCATCCCGAATACATTAAGACGTTATGGGGCATCGGGTATAAGCTGGGAGAACAGCTATAATGATAGCGGTGCTAGGTGTTGTCATTGTGCTCTTACTCGCCGTCATTGTGTGGCAATATCAGAATTCGCGTAAAGCTTCTAATGATTTGCGATATATGCATGACAAGTTAAGCAGCATTATGGAGGAAGGCTCACATGAAAGATTGCTGCTGTTCAGCGGTAATTTGGAGCTGCAGAGCGTGCTGATTGACCTGAACCGGCTGCTGGATATCAATCATAAAGGAAGCATTGAGCGCGTTAGGCTGGAGAAATCCATGCGTAATATGCTGTCTAATATTTCTCATGATCTTAAGACTCCGCTAACGGTTGTGCTTGGTTATATTGAGACCATTCAACAGGATGAGCATTTGCCGGCCGGGGAACGGGAACGAATGATGAAGATGATTCATCAAAAAGCCAATGAAGTGATCCAGCTGATGAACAAGTTTTTTGATTTGTCCAAGCTGGAATCAGGGGATCGGGAAATTGCGCTTTCACGAGTTGAGGCAGGTGAAGTATGCAGACGCAACATCCTTTCTTTCTATGATATCCTCAGCGCTAAGGGCAGTGAGGTGGAGATTGAGATTCCGGATGAGGCTGTTTACTTCATGGGAAATGAAGAGGCTCTTGATCGAATATTGTCCAATCTGTTGTCGAACGCAATTTCTTATGGCGACGCTGGGGGCGTATTAGGATTAAAGCTCTATAGTGATGAGAACAAAGTATACATAGAGGTGTGGGACCGGGGAAAAGGCATCAGTGAAGTACACCAGGATAAAGTATTTGAGCGTCTGTATACGCTGGAAGACTCAAGAAATCGGGCTTATCAAGGCAGCGGTCTAGGTCTGACGATCACCAAAAGATTAACGGAGCAAATGAATGGAACGATTACACTGGTTAGTCAGCCGTATGTGAGAACGGTGTTTACCCTTACTTTTCGCAGATTACGCTTCTAAGGAATAGAATTGTGCGCAGCTTAAGATTTTCGTAAGAAACGAGTAATAAAAAAGAAAATTCTGCTGTGTACAATAAGAACTAAGGAAGACGAGACGAAAACAAAGGGGAGCGCGGAATTGACTACAATACTTCGGACAAGAAATTTAACGAAAACCTATCAAGGTAAAGAAGTCGTCAGCAATGTGAATATGAATATTAAGCAAGGTGAAATTTACGGGTTTCTTGGACCGAATGGTGCTGGCAAAACTACCGTGATGAAAATGGTCACGAACCTCGTTAAACCTACGAGTGGAGAAATTGAATTTTTTAATGAAAAAATGACTGAGCATTCTTACGAAATGCTGAAGCGGATGGGCTGCATCATTGAATATCCAGTGTTTTATGATAAATTGACAGCCAAAGAAAATCTGATTTTGCACGGAGAGTACATGGGCTATTATGATCCGCAAGCGATTGGTGAAGCGCTGGAGCTGGTAAAGCTCACAGGTGTCGATAAAAAGCCGGTGAAGCAATTTTCACTTGGGATGAAGCAACGTCTGGGTATTGCCAGAGCCTTCATGACGAAACCTGAGCTGCTCATTTTGGATGAGCCGATTAATGGGCTAGATCCTGTGGGAATCAAGGAGATGCGTGAAGTGTTCCGGATGCTTAGCCGTGAATATGGAATGACGTTACTTGTATCTAGTCATGTTCTGGGGGAAATAGAGCAGATTGCTGATACGATCGGTGTGATCCGGCAGGGTGCTCTGGTAGAAGAAGTGGCGATGGATTCCATTCGTGGCCAAAATACTGAATATATCGAAGTGGTTACGAATGAGATTAATAAAGCAGTGTATGTGTTGGAGCATAAGCTTGGGCTTAATAATTTCAAAGTGCTGGACCATATTACAGTTAGAATATATGACGGTGGAATCTCACAACGTGATCTGAATAAGGCGTTAGTGCTAGCAGATGTGGAAATTGAAAGTATCAGCAAAAAACAACATACGCTGGAAGATCATTTTCTGCAATTGATTGGGGGTGAAGGCATTGCTTAAATTAATATCTTTGGAGATTCGGAAGAATAAGCTAAAAACGCTTCTTACAGGTGCAGCAATCGTCAATCTTGCGATTCTTGCGTTTATGATTATGGTTTTATTCGTTGATCAAAATGAGAGCGAACCGTCATTTGCTTCTTATGCAGAGTTGTTTGAGGGCGTGTTCGTTTTTGTAAAGGCTGCTTATATTATTTTCGCTTCGGTTATTATTAGCAAGCTGGTGATTGATGAGTATAAGAACAACACCATTACTCTTCTCTTCATGTATCCTATCTCACGTAAAAAGCTGATGACTGCGAAAATATTGATAGTGTTCGCCTTCACATTTGTGGCCATTATCGTGGCAGATATTGTAGTCGGCGCTATCCTAGTAGGATTCAATTCCTTTGCAGGGCTTATTCCGGGTGAACTGACCCTTCATGTAATCACTTCAGAGCTGATTAAGTTAGGCGCAAACGCTTTTTACGCAGCGGGTATTGCTCTAATCCCATTGTACTTTGGAATGAAGAAAAAATCGGTCCCTGCCACCATCGTCTCAGCTGTGTTAGTTACCTCCCTAATTTCTGGGGGATTTGATCAAGCTCGCTTAGGTAATTTAGCGGCGGTGTCGATCTCACTTGGTTTGCTAGGAGCAGGTATTGCCTATATGGCTATTCGCAACATTGAACATAAAGATATAGCCTAATAGATTCGGAATTCACCCCCTTTTATAACCCTTTTGTAACGATGAAAAAGCATCGTGATTGGGTTATAAAGGGGGGATTTGACGTTTATCTACGACTGATTTCCGTAATTTTGATATAATAGATATGAAATATATTTTAAATTTTAGATGAACATTGCTCGTTTAGGGGTAATGATAATGGATGAGAGAGCCTGAGGGGATGTGAACTGTGGATAAAGACTGGACGTCCATTCTGAGACGGTTGCTTTCGGAAGAGAGCGCTTATAAATCGTTATATGACCATCATCCTGATTTGATATTCGTTCTGGATAGACAAGGTCGCTGCGTAGGAACCAATCGAACTTTTCATCTAGGCTTGAGCGCAGAAGCGAAGTTGCAAAATACAAGTCCGATATCAGCAAAGAGAAAAAAACTTGGCAATATTGCTAGTTTTGAGGCTGCTCTGCAGGGGAACTCCTCAAGCTTTGAGCTACAAGATTTAGAGAATCCCAAAAAAGGCTCAGATTGCGTAGGCGTTAAACTATTACCGATCAGAACGGAAGAAGGGATCGCCGGGGTATTCGCGATTACTCAAGTGGCTAACGGAAGCGCTCTTTTACATGCAAAATTGTTACAAGACTGGCTAGATGAATTAGCGGACACCTTAGATACTGAATTACCTATCACGGGCGAAGTGGAGATCAGCTCCAAAGATAGCTCAATAGTAGCTGTGAAGGATCAACAATCGAGTCTCATTCTGAATTCCGTCTCCGCGGGAATCTTTGTGCTGGATACAACGGGGCGCGCTCTATTTATTAACCGTGAGGCAGCGGATATGTTAGGCTACCAACCAACAGAATTGATGGGTTTGAAGCTTATGGATTATATCCATCATATCCAAGGTGATGGTTCGCGTTATTCGACACCTGATTGCCAGATTAGTCTTACGATAGAGGATGGAATCATCCGTAAGAAAGATGATGAGATCTTCTGGCGTAAGGATGGCACCAGTTTTTTTGTTAATTATCGGGTAGCACCTCTTATTGATGAAGGGCTGATCGCCGGTGCGGTTATTGCCTTCAGTGATATTACGAATGAGCGAGAAATCATTCGTGCGAAAGAATCAGCAGAGCAGGCAGCGCAAGCCAAATCTGATTTCTTAATGATGATGAGCCATGAAATTCGGACGCCGATGAACGGGATGATCGGAATGGCTGATCTATTGTTGGATACTGAACTTGGAGAAGAGCAGCGAGGTTATGCCGAGATTTTACGCAGCAGTAGTTATACGTTATTGCAGATCTTGAATGACATTCTTGATTTCAGCAAAATGGAAGCAGGTAAAATGTCACTACAATCCGAGAAGTTTGATCTCCGCGAGATGATCTCAGACGTCATTGATTTATTTGCACCGAAAGCGGAAGAGAAGAAGCTGGCATTACGTTGGTGGATGGATACTAGCGTTCCAACCATAATCATTGCTGATCCGATCCGCTTGCGGCAGATTGTCGTGAATCTGGTAGGCAATGCGCTGAAATTCACGGAACGTGGGAGCGTGACCCTATCGGTGAAGAACATTCCACTATCTGATGAACAAGAATTTTTGTTGGAGTTTTCAGTGCGGGATACAGGTGTAGGAATTGCCGGTAACAAACTCAATCTATTGTTTCAATCTTTCTCACAGCTGCATCCGTCCATAAACCGTAAATATGGAGGCACAGGCTTGGGACTGGCGATTTGTAAACAGCTTGTGGAGCTGATGGGTGGGACGATCTTTGTAGAAAGTGAAGAGAATCAAGGTTCTACGTTTCGTTTTATGTTGCCTTGCAGAGCAGAAGATATAGAGCTGGAAGTAACTTCAAACTAGGGGGGTTACACACAAATCTCCGGTCCATTTGCTTAAGAAGCAATGGCCGGAGATTTGTGTGTTATTAGTCCTGAAGCATATACATGAGACCTACAGTATGCGGCCCACAATGGCTGCCAATTACACAACCCGCATGGAGGATTGCTATTTCATTAACTTGAGTTTTCTCTCGTAGTGCTGCCTCCAGATAGAGCGCATCTTCTTCCGCCAAGGTATGGACCACGATGAGCAACTCATTATCCATTCGATCGACATGAACCAAAGCGTTCTGGAGCATTTGTTCCACAGCTTTTTCTTTTTTGCCACGGATTTTGCTGGTAGGTATGATGCTCCCATCTACCAGTCTAAGAACAGGACGGATTTTGAGCAGACTACCGATGAAGTTCTGCATGCCTGAACAGCGTCCACCCATATATAAGTAATCTAGCGTATCCACAACGAATTCAGTTTCCACAAGGCTGCGGCTGTGCTCCAGCATGGCTGCAATCTCTACGGCAGAGTGGCCCTTTTCAGCAGCTCTGACAGCCTTCATAACAAGGAGGGCAATGCCTCCGCACAAGGTTTGCGAATCTATAACCTGTACGCGTCCCTCAGGAAATTCCCCGGCAGCCAAAAGTGCATTCTGATATGTAGAGGATAGTGAGGAGGAGAGACTGATATATACAATATCTTGTCCGCTGCTAATCACGGGTTGAAATGCAGCAATGAAATCTGCTGGCGAAGGTGCTGCCGTTTTCGGCAATACTCCACTAGCGGCTACACGGCGATACACTTCCTCGGGTGTAATATCTTCACCATCTTTGTAGGTACCTTCTTCAAATACAACATAAAGAGGAACGATGCCGATGTCATAAGTATCCTTCCAGTTTTGAGGTAAATCGGAAGTGCTGTCTGAAAATATTTTTACAGTAGACATGAAATTCTCCTTCACCGATAATTCGGATGACAATAATCATTATAGAACTACATAATCTATTTATTATACCAAGACTATGCCAATTCTCAAAATGAAATAGTAGGCAATCACAAGAAAAAAGACTATCGGGATTTCGATAGTCTTTTTAGTTCTATTCTTTTTTCGTAACAGGGATCCATATCTCACAACGATAGTCCTCTGCGTCTGGTCTCCCTGGAAGATATAGCTCAAACTCAGGTCCGCCTGTGTGCTCGTAGCCTGTGGAAGGGAACCACTCCTGGAAAATGCGTGCCCATACCTGCTGGATCTTATCAGGCATCGGCCCTACTGAGGTGAACACAGCCCAACTTGCAGCTGGAATTGTTGTAGAAGCAAAGCCCTGTGCATCAGTCTCTGGAGTAGCTTCGACAGCGATCCAATAGGAGAAGGTTTCTTTATCATGGTTCATGTCAGAGCAGATGCCTAATAAATCCTTATCTTCACCGAGCTCAATCAGCTTATCCGACGTACCATTTTCATTAGCTTCTATCCACAACTGAGGGATGCGGCGCAGATTCTCCCCATCCTTCGTTGTCATTTCCTCTACTAGTCCGATAACATTAAAGGCGTCTCTTTTCTCAATTCTGTAGTCCATTTCTTTATCTCCCTTCAGTGATAGATGGAAGGAGAGTCTAGGGAAAGCCTTGAGCTGTACCCCTGACTCCCGCGCAGCAGAAGGAGTAATTCCATGTGCCTTGCGGAATGCTTTGGCAAACGACTCGGGCGAGTCATATCCGTATTTCAGTGCAACATCCAGCACTTTAACTTTAGAAATAGCAAGCTCCTGTGCAGCCAGAGTTAATCTGCGCTTACGGATATAGTCTTTAATAGATATTCCGGTAAGCATATTGAACATGCGCTGGAAATGAAAGGGGGAGGAGTAAGCAACCTTGGCGATTTCTTCAATGGTCACAGATTCCTCCATCTTGCTCTCCATATAATCTAAAGCTTCTTTCATGCGGATAAGCCATTCCAAGTCCGTCATCTCCCTTTAAGTTCATACTATCAGGCTGCATTTGCAAAATCCTGTTATTCCGTGCTCTCTAATGACAGGTAGCAGGCAGAAGGATAATCTCATAAAAAATCATCCTAAATAGTATAACTCAGGAAGATAGACAAAGTTAGTCTTTCAATCGATACACTCTTGCTTCATAAGGTCGTAATAATTCCCGTGTGGGTGCATTATCAGGGTAATTTCCAATAATAAGTTCCGTAACCTTACTTAGCTCTGCGGAAAGATCAACAGTCTGTGGAACCTCATTGAAATTGAGCAGCACCAGCCACTTCTCGTCATCCAGAGTACGCGTATAGGCATAAATATCCTCATGCTCTGGCAAAAGTAGCTTGTATTCGCCATAAGCCATGATCGGATTTTTTTTGCGCAAAGCAAGCAGCCTTTGGTAATAATAGAAGATGGAATCCGAATCCGCCAGGGCCTGCTCCACGTTAATTTCCTTGTAGTTCGGATTAACTTTGAGCCACGGCTCCCCTTCAGTAAAGCCGGCATTCGCAGAATCATCCCATTGCATCGGAGTGCGCGCATTATCACGGCCTTTGATATGAATAGCGTTTAGCACGCTGTTAGGATCAGCGCCGCCTTCGGTAACCTTTTCGCGATACATATTGAGGATTTCAATGTCTTTATAATGTTCAATGGCTGTGAACTTTACATTAGTCATCCCGATTTCTTCGCCTTGATAAATATAGGGCGTTCCTTTCAGCGTGTGCAGTAAGGTAGCGAGCATTTTGGCAGAGATCACACGATACTTACCGTCATCCCCGAATCTTGAGACCATACGTGGCTGGTCATGATTGTTAAGATAAAGACTATTCCAACCCTTATCCGCCAGACCCACTTGCCATTTATGAAGAATATCGCGCAGCTTCGACAACGTCCACGGGGCTACGTCCCATTTGCCGTCAGGACCCGAGTCCACATCCATATGCTCGAACTGGAATACCATTTGCAGCTCTTTGCGTTCCTCGTCCGTGTAAAGGATGGCATCTTCAACTGTAGCACCAGGAGTTTCGCCGACAGTCATAATGTTATAGTTGGATAACACTTTGTCATTCATTTCATGTAAAAACTCATGAACACGTGGTCCATTCATATAATATTCGCCACCCCAAGCAAGTTCCCCGGGAGCAAGGCCGTCTCTATGAGAGGAAGGGAGACCTTCCACTTTGGAAATCATATTGATTACATCCATTCGTAGACCATCCACACCCTTGTCGAGCCAGAAGGTGATCATCTTGTATAACTCCTCACGCAGCTGCGGATTCTCCCAGTTGAGATCCGGTTGCTTGCGCGAAAACAGATGCAGATAGTATTCACCAGTGGTTTCATCCAGTTCCCAAGCCGGGCCGCTGAATACAGAACTCCAATTGTTGGGGCGCTCACCATCTGGTCCACCCGGACGCCAAATGTAGTAATCGCGATATGGATTATCTTTTGAAGAACGGGATTCTACGAACCAAGGATGCTCATCTGAGGAATGATTGATTACAAGGTCCATCATCAGTTTTATGCCACGGGCGTGCAATCCAGTCAGTAATTCTTCCCAATCCTGCAATGTGCCGAACTCATCCATAATATCTTGATAATCGCTGATGTCATAACCGTTATCGTCATTTGGTGATTTATATACAGGTGACAGCCAAACTACGTCGACACCTAGCTTTTGCAAATAATCCAGACGTGAAATGATTCCTTGCAGATCTCCAATCCCGTCACCATTGCTATCTTGAAAGCTGCGGGGATAGATTTGGTAGACAACGGCTTCTTTCCAAAAGGTTCTGTTCATTCAAAATCACTCCTTATATAAGTTATCTTCCTAAAAAATAAAGAGACCCCAAAAGCATTAAGCTTCAAGGGTCTCTTGGGTGTAAGTTTTATACTGTGACGGAATTGCTATCAGCAGTGATGCTGCTTAGTCCGTTTACGGTATATTCTTTGTCGTAGATAGTAATAGAAGCAGGGATATCAGTTTCATTCGTAACAGTAACTTGTGCATCCGTAACGCTTACTTTCAGACGGGAGCCGCGGAACATGATTTTAAAAGAGTAAGCGGTCCAGTGACCTGGGTTAGATGGGCTCAGTGTCAGTCTGCCGTCATGCACGCGGAGTCCGCCGAAACCATGTACGATTGACATCCAAGTACCAGCCATGCTAGTGCTGTGCAAGCCGTCTTCTGTATCATTGTTATAGTTATCAAGATCCAGTCTTGAAGTACGCAAGTACATTTCATAGGCCTTATCCTTATATCCCAGCTCACTGGCTAGAATGGAGTGGATACAAGGGGAAAGGGAGGACTCATGAACAGTGATCGGTTCATAAAAGTCGAAGTTACGTTTTTTGGTATCGAGATCGTAACGGTCACCCAGGAAATATAATCCCTGCAGAACGTCTGCTTGTTTAATGAAGCAAGAACGCAGGATACGGTCCCATGACCATTTTTGGTTGAGTGGCAGATGCTCACGTTCCAGATCTTTGACTTGAATGATCTCTTTGTCCAGGAAGCCATCTTGTTGTAAGAAGATACCCAGCTCTTCATCCGCAGGATAATACATCTTAGCAATGATGTCTTTCCATTTTGTAGTTTCGCTCTCTTGCAGCCCTAGTTTGTCAACTAGCTCAGCATAACGAGTAGGCTCATTTTCTTGCAAGTATGCCAGTGCTTCCATGGTATATTCCATAGTCCACGAAGCCATACGGTTCGTATACCAGTTATTATTAACGTTATTCTCATATTCATTCGGGCCCGTTACGCCGAGCATTACGTATTTGTCTTTGCGTGATGCATAGTGAACACGTTCTTCCCAGAAGCGGGAGATTTCCACGAGAACCTCAAGGCCATATTGTCCCAGATAAGCTTTGTCTCCGGTGTAGTTCACATAGTTGTAAATAGCGTAGGCAATGGCACCATTCCGGTGAATTTCTTCAAATGTAATTTCCCACTCGTTGTGGCATTCTTCACCGTTCATCGTAACCATTGGGTATAGCGCACCTTTTTTGAATCCAAGCTTACGGGCATTTTCTTTAGCTTTCTCTAAGTGCTTGTAACGGTAGATCAACAAATTGCGGGCAATGGAGGAGTCCGCCGTACTGAGATAGAAGGGAACGCAATACGCCTCTGTATCCCAGTAAGTGCTGCCGCCGTATTTTTCACCGGTAAAGCCTTTCGGGCCAATGTTCAGGCGGTCATCTTCACCATTATAGGTTTGATTGAGTTGGAAAATATTAAAGCGAATCGCTTGCTGAGCCGAAACGTCACCTTCAATGATGATGTCGCTTTCTTTCCATTTTTCTCTCCAAGCTTCAATTTGTTCGGTCAAAAGAGTTACAAATCCGGCTTCCTTAGCAGCTTGCAGAGCAGTTTGGGCGGCGTCGACCAATTGTCCCAGACCGTGATTTCGAGAAGTAACATTGGCTACATATTTATAAATGACGATTTGATTGCCCGCTTGTGCGGTTACGTCCAGTTTGCTGGCTACATATTTCTCTTGTTCGATCGCTTCTGCTTCGGCAGTTACCTTCTCACCATTGACAAGGATATCAAAAGCCATAGCAGAGGTGACATGGAAGTCGAGTTTCTTAGTCTTAAGAGTGAGATGTCCATGATCAGGTCCCGCTTGTTTCTCAACTTCATTCCAGAATTTCTCGTCATAGTTGGAATCCTTGTTCTTCACATCACCATCAAGATAAGGAGTAATCGTAATCTTGCCTGAGAAATTAACAGGAATGATGGAATAGCGAATCGCGCCGATTTCTTGACGAGTCATGCTTACGAACCGGATACTTTCTACTTTAACTTCCTTACCATCTTCGAGAGTGGCAGTGAAGCTACGGGAGAGCGTTCCTTCTTTCATATTAAGTACACGGCGGAATTCGGAAACGGTGCACTTTGCCAGATCAAGGGGGATACCCTCGATATCAATGTTAATACCGATCCAGTTCGTGCTGTTAAGTACTTTGGCAAAATATTCAGGATAGCCGTTTTTCCACCAGCCAACACGTGTTTTGTCAGGGTAGTAGACGCCCGCCATGTAGCTGCCTTGCAGGCTGTTGCCGCTATATTGCTCTTCGAAATTGGCCCGGCCACCCATAAATCCGTTACCAAGACTAAATACGCTTTCAGAAATTTCTTGCGTCTGTGGATCAAAGGATTCCTCAATAATGGACCATTCATCAATTGTTAAATATTGTTTCACGATAACCGCTCCTTTAAATATGTTAGGGGGATATATAAAATGAACAAATCTTTTGTTAAACTTCCGGTGATATAAAAGTGACTGCGATGAATCTTTGGACTTCGATCGCTGTTATAATCAGATTTCTATATTTAAACCACATTTTGCGGATGAAATCTGATTATAAAGGCGAACGCTATGCTTCTACAGTTCCAAAATTCCTCTCCGTCACTTCATCACCAGAAAGTTAACGATTAATTATTAGTTCATTTAATCTCAGGTAGGAATGTCCATAACAACTCAAATCAGTACTATTTGAGTTCATTATGTTCACTATATTTATGCAAAAGATTCTTTGAGCATGGACACACTCATATGAGCGAGCGATGGAACCACAATATTCGCGGCACTGAGGGTTTCCGGCGAACCAATGCCAACACTGAACATACCGGCCCGGGTAGCGGCCTCAATTCCCGCTTCTGCATCTTCGAAGACTACACAATGTTCAGGTGCGGCATCCAGTGCTTTGGCTCCTAACAGGAACACTTCCGGATCTGGTTTAGCAGCACTAGTATGAGTTCCATCGATGATTGCATCAAAGTAAGGGGTTAATCCGGTATTATTCAAGATCGTCATAGCGTTTTTACTGGCAGAACCGAGAGCGACTTTGATGCCATTCGTACGGCACTCTTTTAGGAAATCAAGCGCACCTGGGAGAATCTCAGAACTGTCCATTTTCGCAATATATTCGACATACCGATTATTTTTCTGTTCCGCAAGCTTAGCTTTCTCTTCTTCATCAATCGTTAGTCCGCCGATTTCCAGCAAAATATTTAGTGAAGCCGTTCTGCTGACTCCCTTAAGGCGTTCGTTATCTTGTTCTGTGAAAAGAAATCCCAGACCATCTGCAAGCTCTTTCCAAGCGATATAATGGTATTTTGCTGTATCGACGATTACTCCGTCCAAGTCGAACAAGCAGGCTTTAATTTCCGGCATTGTAGTACCTCCTAAAAGTTTTGACAGCGTCGTGATCCAGCGGATGCCGTATTAGAATCTTATTAAACCGTTTAAACTTTGATTAAGATGTGTAAGTTTATCCTAACCTAAGATCCTAGAAATCACCCATAAAGAACTGGATCATTAAGTATTGTATGATTTAGCGCAAACGTTTGTACAGATTTTCAAAAAATAAATGAAGCGATTAAACGCTTCACTTATTCATTCGGTTTTATGCTTTGCCTGAGAGTGCATGGATGACTCTCTCACGATCAGACGATGGGGAATGACAAATCGGTTGGTATGACCTGAACCGTTATCCGGACTCTTGATATTTTGGATAAGTACTTGTGATGCGGTGTAGCCAAGATGATAAATTCCTATATCAATACTGCTGATCGGAGGACTAGATAATTCAGATAATGGAATATTGTTAAAGCTTACAATGGCGAGATCGTCTGGAACCTTGTATTTCAGTTCATTCAACCCGCGCAAAATTCCGAACGATACCATGTCATCCACCGCTACCAGCGCAGTGGGTCGATTCGGCAAATTCATGAAAAAGGACATCGCTCTATAGCCGCTATCCTGTAGAAATTCACCCTCTACAATCCATTCATCCCGCATTTCTAAACCGCTATTCTGCAATGCTTTACGATATCCGGCGAGACGGTCACGAGAAACGATTAGATTAGGTGGTCCACTTACGAAGCCAATACGTTTATGCCCCATGGAAATGAGGTGGTTCGTAGCATCGTATGCTGCCATCACATTATCATTATCGACTGATAAAATATTCTCATATTTATCACTCCGGCCAACAAGCACGAATGGATAATCGTTGCTCTCTAGAAAATCAATAACGGCATCATCCGTACGAGAGTAAAGCAGAATAACGCCGTCAACACGGCGACCCTTCAGAAGTCGTGAAACGGCTTCCAGTTCTTCTTTCTCGTTCGCTCCGGAGCTTATCAGCACATCATAACCGGAACGGCTGGCTTGTGTAACGATCCCGCGAATTAATTCCATAAAAAATAGATTAGAGAACAGCTCTTCAGCAGGTTTAGGAAGACTGAAGCAGATGCTGTTAGTAGTTTTCGACACCAAGCTCTTAGCCATCATGTTAGGGGTATAGCCCATATCCTCCATAATAGCTTTAACTTTGCGGGAAGTTTCCAGGCTGATTCTGGGATGGTTGGACAATACCCGGGATACCGTGGAGGGAGATACTCCCGCTTTCTTGGCCACATCCTTAATGGTAACTGTCATTGAAACCTCCTTATGGAACCGTTTGCTTTACACAGTAATATTAATCTAAGAGTTCTAAATTGTAAATAGATAAAGTCATTCAAAAGGAGGAAATTGCTACTTTTGGAAGGAACACAAGAAATTTCAATGTAATATTGTTGCTTTTCACCAAAAAAGTATGAATGATTCGGGAATTTTGATCTTAAAATGTATAAATGAGGTCTGAATTTTGTGAAAAGAGCATTCGCTGAATGCAAACGTATGGCTTAAAGGATGCAAGAACTTTGCTGAAAGGAAGGGAAGAACAAGTTTCGTTTTTATTGCGGCTTTAAATTGAGCTTTTATTTTTGAAAATACTGGTTGACAATACCGTAAATTCGGCATTAGTATGTAAATCAAAATACAGCAAGCGTTTTCATTGGGTATTTTTAGGCTGTAATCAGTTGCACTAACGATCGGGTTTTATGGACTAGTGTTTGTGCATAGCTTTTTGCAAACGATTGCACTAATTTCGACATGATGTATCAAGCTTTTACTTTGATAGAAGGATGGTGACAGCGTTGAATTGGCTTGACGAGCCCTACATATAGACCTTCTTCACCTTCAGAAGGAATACGCATGATTTATAATCTCATAAATTGGTGGGGTTTGTGAAATCATGTATCCGCTTGCAAAAAGGGAATTCATAATTATGGGAGGTTTTGCAAAAATGAAAATAAGTTTATGGGGGAAGAGGGCATTTGCGATCTTTATGATCATTGCTCTCGTGTTCTCTGGTCTTGGACTACATCCTGTTAATGTTACAGCAGCAACGACGAAGGTTGTGTTGGTCGGGGATCTGCAGTCTAAATTTACATCGACAGATGCGGAAACGCCGGGTAAGGATTGGGATGAGACATCGGTAGTTACCCAAATGACCTATTCAGATAATGGCCTATATTCTTTTACAGGCACATTGCCGGCAGGAGAATATAACTACAAGGTTACTCTAAATGATTTATGGGATGAGAACTATGGATTCACAAGTTACACCAATCCTCAGGGGAGCAATGATGGGGAGAATATTCATATCAAGCTAGAAACAGAGACTGCCGTGACCTTTTATTATAATGACTTAACTCATAAAATAGCCGATTCCACGTATTACACACCGATTGCTTCCGCTAAACTACCAAGATTGACAGGAAACCTGCCGGCAGAAGCACTTACCACATTATCTGATCCTGATTTTGATGATGTTTACAGTACGGTGGCTACCCTTCCTAAGGGAGATTACACCTACCAAGTTTCTGTTCCAGGAGACGGTGAAGCCGGGGATCAATTGTATCCCGAAACTGCTAATAATCTGAGTCTTCCTTCCGATCTGCCGGTTAACTTTAAATTTAATCCACTGGATGGCAGTGTGACAGCTGAATATAAAATTCCTTCTGAACCTGTTGAGGTTACCCCTGTTCCGGCTGGACACATCCGTATTCACTACAATCGGACAGCTGGTGACTATGAAAATCAGGGATTATGGACATGGGATGATGTTCAATCCCCTTCCGCAAATTGGCCAACAGGGGCAACTTCATTTCCTGAAGGGCAAATCGATTCTTATGGTGCTTATGTTGACGTGCCAGTGAAGGATGGAGCCAAGAAAATTTCGTTCCTTGTGGTAAACCGAGTCACTCAGGCTAAGGATGAAGGCGATAAACTCTTTGCCATTAACACGCCTGAGACGAATGAAATTTGGATCAAGCAAGGGTCAAATGATGTAACACCGTATGAACCAGTTGCACTTGCTCCTAATACAGTGCGAATTCACTATACCAGAGCTGATACAAATCATGATCAATACGGACTTTGGCTGTGGGATGACGTCGTAGCCCCATCCGAAAATTGGCCGTCTGGTGCCACTCCTTTTGTGGCAGATCAAACAGATCGTTATGGTGCATATGTTGATGTTCCGCTTATTGAGAACGCGAAGAAAATTGGCTTTATTGTGATGAAACCTTCGAACGGTGATAAGGACGGTGACAATAAAACCTTTAGCCTGCTGGATCGATACAATCAGCTATGGGTTAAAGAAGGAGACAACAATGTTTATGTTTCTCCGTTTGGAGAGACACCAATTGGCTTAGTATCCGCAGAGGTGTTGTCGACGAGCAAAATCCTTCTCGGCTTCACACTGACTGACGGTTTGGATCCAGCAGCCTTAAAGTCAGCAATTACAGTTAAGGATAAAGAGGGTGCTGCAGTCCCGATTACTGCGGTAACCCTTACAAGCAAAACTTCAATCGAAGTGGATACAGAAGCTTTTGATTTGGAAAAAGTTCCGCTTAGCGTTACCTATTCAGGTAAAACAGTCTCCGCCGCAAGTGGCTGGAGAATGCTTGATGAAATGTACAATTATACAGGAGACGATCTTGGAGCTACGTATAATGCTGACAAAACAGCCACATTGAAATTATGGGCACCTAAAGCAAGCGGAGTCGTTGTAAATCTTTACGATAAGAATGACTCTAACGTGCAAGTGGGTAGTGTTGCTTTAACACTCGGCGAGCAAGGGGTTTGGTCAGTCCAGCTGAAGCCAGCTGATTTGACAGGCACAGCGGCAACAGATGTAAGGGGCTTCTTTTATCAATACGAAGTAACGAATGACGGTGTAACCCATAAGGTCCTTGATCCTTATGCTAAATCAATGGCGATATTCACTGTGGATACCACAGGTGCTGCTGGTGCCGGCGGGGATACAGTGGGCAAAGCGGCTATCGTTGATTTAAGCCAGACGAACCCTGATACCTTTGGGTATGCTGATATAAAAGGCTACGAAAAACGTGAGGACGCCATCATCTACGAAGTCCACGTGAGAGATTTTACATCGGATGTATCGATCGAGGATAGTCTGAGTGGGGAAAGATGGGGTTCTTATAGCGCTTTTGAAAAGAAACTTGATTATATTAAATCTCTTGGTGTAACGCATGTTCAGTTGCTTCCTGTGATGGCTTGGTATTACGGGGATGAGACGAAGATGGGGACTAGAGAGCCAGATTATTCAGCAAAAAACAATGAATACAACTGGGGGTATGATCCTCATAGCTATTTCTCTCCGGACGGGGCTTATTCACAGAATCCTGCCGATCCAGAAGAGCGGATTAAAGAATTAAAAGGTTTGATTGATGCCGTGCATGAAGCTGGAATGGGTGTCGTTCTGGACGTAGTGTATACTCACATGGCTAAAAAAGAATTTTTAAACGACATCGTACCTAATTATTATGCCTTCCAAGATGCAAACGGTAACTTTATCGGGGGGTTCGGCAACAATTTAGCCACCAACCATAAAATGGCTGAGAAGCTGATGGTTGATTCGGTAAAATACTGGTTTGAAGAGTATAAGATTGATGGAATGCGCTGGGATATGATGGGCGATGCGACAGCTGATGCTGTTCAGCATGCTTATGATGCCGCGGCAGCAGTGAATCCGAAGGCACTCTTTATTGGTGAAGGCTGGAGAACATTCGGCGGCGCTGCGGCTGATCCTTCTCTCGCTGGGCAAGGTGCAGATCAGGATTGGATGGACAAAACGGATAGTGTCGGTGTTTTCTCCGATGAATTCCGTAATGAATTGAAGTCTGGTTATGGTTCCGAAGGTCAGCCTAGATTTATTACCGGTGGAGCACGTCCGATCGCTACAATCCTGGACAATATTAAAGCTCAACCTTCGAATACACCAGCAGATGATCCGGGTGATATCGTCCCATACATCGAAGCTCATGATAATCTGACACTTCATGATGTCATAGCACAATCGATCAAGAAGGATCCGGATATTGCTGAGAATGAGCTTGAAATTCAGCAGCGGATCAGATTAGGAAATATGCTCGTATTAACTTCTCAAGGTACAGCCTTTATCCATGCCGGTCAGGAATATGGGCGGACTAAGCAGTGGAAGGGCACAACGGATCCTGAGGATAAATTCACAGAGATGTTCGACAATAACAACCAATCGTTTGGCTATTTCATTCATGATTCTTACGATTCATCGGATGCAGTTAACATGTTTGATTGGACCAAAGCAACGGATGAATCTAAGTTCCCGGTACAGAACACGACAAGAAAATATACGTCGGGTCTGATGGAGCTGAGAAAATCAACGGATGCCTTCCGATTGGGCGATAAGGATTTGGTTGACTCTAACATTAACCTGATCCCTGCTCCAGAAATGAAGGATAACGATCTTGTCATCGGTTATTCCAACAAAGCAACAGATGGTACTGGCATCTATTATGTCTTCATGAATGGTGACAGCACAACTAGAAAGCTGACCTTATCTGAGGATTTGACGGGTGGTCAAGTTCTTGTGGACAACGATGAAGCTGGTGTTACAGCGATACCGGCTGCGCAGCAGACAGGTTTTATTTTGACAGCAAATTTAATTACATTAGAGCCTTTGACGGCTGTGATTATTCAAAAGGAAGCTGCACCAGTTACGCTGACCTCTTTGGAAACAGATAGTGCAAGCTACACGCTGGCAGCAGGAAATACGCATCAAACCGCTGTTTTTGCGAAATATGATGACAATAGCAGAAGTAATGTTACTAAGAAGGCTACTTACCTTTCCAATAAACCTGAAGTGGCTACAGTAACTGATAAAGGTCTAGTCAAAGCGGTTGGGCTAGGAACGGCAACCCTTACTATCTCTTATGAGGGTGTTTCCACAACCGTCACCGTTAAAGTTACTGACAAACGATATGTTCAATTCACTTATACCCGTAGCGATAAGGACTATAAGGATTGGAATATCTGGGTTTGGAACACTGGAGCTAAAAATGACCAGATTGATTTCACAACCTTTAAGAATGGCACAGCGAGCGTTCTGATTGAGGTTGCGGAGAATGCAACAAGCGTTGGATTTGTCCTGCGCAAAGGTACGGATTGGAACACGGGAAAACAAGACTACCCGGACGATCGTGTCATACCGTTGACCCCTGGTGAACCGTTCACTAAAGTGTATGTAACCAGTATGGTTAAAGAGCTTGATATCAAACCAAGTATTAGCGGCCCTATTTTAAAAGATGGAACGATTACTTTCAGATACCGCGACGACGCTTTGTTCCGTAATGGAAATATGGACGCAATAACAGCTGCTAAAGTAAAAGTGAACGGCACTTCGTATCCAATGATCTATGATCCGGCTAACGAGTGGTTCACTTATACACTGGCTGATTTAAAAGAAGGTATGTATAAATATACTTTCTTGATTACTAAAGACGGCGTCACTACCGAAATTACAGATCCAAAGAATACGGTGAATGATGAATCTGTTATTGATTATCATCAACCTGTCGTTACGATTACGACATCCGTAAGTCCAGAGGCAGTCACATCCAATCAGAATGCTGTTGTAAGCATCAACGCTTCCTCTTCGGAAGAAGTAACTTACTCTGAAGCATATATGGATTTAACCAATCTTGGAGGACCTAGCAAAGTTAAGCTGGATACGGAACTCTTGAAACAAACGGTTGCTGTGAAAGACACGGTGTCAGCGGGCATCAAGGATATTCCGATTACGCTCGTAGACCAATACGGCAATGCACATAAGGAAAAGGCTACACTTGAGGTAAAAGCAAGAACCTATACAGGGGATAAGCTGGATTTTGATTGGGATGAGGCCCGGATTTATTTCGCGCTTACAGACCGGTTTAAAGACGGTGACCCAACGAATAATGAGAATGTAAATAAAGATCATCTGGAAGCTTATCATGGTGGAGATTTCCGGGGGATGATCGACAATCTCGATTATTTGCAAGAGCTAGGAATTAACACGTTATGGATCACGCCAATCGTAGATAATATTGATTTTAACAAAGGCGTTGACTTTGGCAGCGAACAATATGGATACCATGGGTATTGGGCAAAAGATTTTACCAAGCTCGACGAGCATCTTGGCGATATGGCAACCTTCAAGGAGCTAATCGAAAAGGCGCATGACAAAGGGATCAAGATCATGGTTGACGTTGTACTCAATCATACGGGTTACGGTCTGAAAGCTGAGGATACTTATCCGACAATTACAGCTGAGGATAAAGCACGTTTCGAAGGGATGCTGCGCACGGATGGTGTATCCGCAGATACAGATCCAATTAAGGGTGAGCTTGCTTTCCTGCCAGATTTCAAGACGGAAGATCCAGCCGTTCGTGAAAAAATTATCGCTTGGCAAACAGGCTGGTTAGACAACGCACGTACGGAACGTGGAGACACGATTGATTATTTCCGTGTGGATACAGTCAAGCACGTGGACGATACGACTTGGAAAGCCTTTAAAAATGCACTGACAGCGATTGATCCAAACTTCAAAATGACCGGCGAATACTTCGGTGGAACCATTGATAACAATGGTGGAATGCTCGAAACTAGCCAGATGGATGGTCTGCTTGATTTTGGATTTAAAGATGCAGCCAGAGATTTTGCAAATGGTAAGGTAAACAGTGTGGATGCTTATCTGCAGGAACGTGAATTAAAGATCGACAATACGAAGATGATGGCTCAATTCCTGAGCAGTCACGATGAGAATGGTTTCTTGTCTGATTACGTGGGAGGCGATAAAGGCAAGCTGAAGATTGCTGCAGCTCTGCAAATTACCGCCAAAGGACAGCCGGTAATATACTACGGAGAAGAACTGGGGAATTCCGGAAGCAATGCTGGAAATATGTCTGAAGGTCAATTCAGTGAGAACCGTAAGGATATGTCTTGGGATCAATTGACGGCAGAGAAGCCACTACATGACCATTATCAAAAGCTGTTGAATATCCGTGCGAAGTACTCCAAAGTGTATTCCAAAGGTGCGCGCACGAAGCTCGCAGGTTCAGATGATTCAGGTTATTTAGCTTTCAACAAATCTTATGAAGATGAGAACGTAGTGACGGTAATCAATACTAAAACTAGTGAGAATTCTGTAACGATTCCAGTACCGTTTGCTGCCAATTCATCGGTAACCGATGAATACAGCGGTAAAACATACATGGTTTCCGAAGATCAAAAGGTAAATATTGATCTGCCAGGCATAGATGATGGAGGCACGGTTATTTTGGCGGAAGTATCGGATGTTATACCGACACCAACGCCGACACCAACACCAACGCCGACGCCGACACCGACACCAACGCCAACGCCGACGCCGACACCGACACCAACGCCAACGCCGACACCAGAAGTAACACCGTCGCCTGAGGTGACACCAACACCAACATCGACGCCGACGCCGACACCAACGCCGACGCCGACACCAACGCCAACGCCGACACCAGAAGTAACACCGTCGCCTGAGGTGACACCAACGCCAGAAGCCACAGCGGCACCAACCTCTGGAGTTGTTGTTAACCCTAGCCCTACACCGCCAGCGGATACTCAGGTTGTGAATGAGGATAGCTTGAAGAATGGTAAAGACGGCAAGGTGCAAATTGATGTTGTTGCCGGTAAGACAGCGGTACGCTTACCTTTACAAGCTGCACAAATACTAGGAACTAATGATCTTGTGTTTAAAATGGGAGATCTGTTAGTTACTATCCCTAGCCAGCTTTTAAGTACAATGCCAAGTTTAGCTTCAAGTATTGATGGGGTAGGTGCCCAAATCTTGCTTGAACTGAACCCACTGGCGCAGTCTGCTGCGAAAGCCATAGTAGACGGTTTAAACAAAGACAGTGCTCATGTTAGCTCTCTTTCCGATGTATTTGAATTCAGACTTAGCGTGCTGATGAAAGACGGTACTCGGATTGTAATTAAGCAGTTCGATGAGCCGATTACGATCTCATTCAAGATTAAAGGGCAATTCAACAAGGACTTAATCGGAATCTATTATTTAAGTGATAATGGCGGGTTAGAGTACGTGGGAGGACAGCTGAATGGAGAGGTGATCACGGCACAAGTCACACATTTCAGTAAGTATGCTGTGCTTGAAATCGATAAGTCGTTCAAAGATGTTCCTGCAACCTATTGGGCATTTAAGGCGATTCAATCACTTGCCGCCAAACAAATTGTGTCAGGGGTCACTACCTCTGAGTTTGATCCGAAAAGTAATGTTAGCCGTGCGGAATTTACAGCACTACTAGTACGTGCACTTGGCTTAAAAGCGGAAGGGCAGGTCCTGTTTACTGACATCAGGTCAGATGCATGGTATGCCTCATATGTAGCCACAGCTACTAAGCTGGGTATTGTTAGTGGACGGAGTAATAATATTTTTGCGCCAAATGCATCAATTACCCGTGAGGAAATGGCTGTTATGGCGATCCGCGCACTTGAAATGAAGTCTGGTAAGAAGCTTGAACCTTTAGCAGCCTCTACGGCATTTACTGACGCTTCAAGTATTAGCAAGTGGGCGGAAGCCTATGTGAAGACTGCAGCAGACTTAGGACTCCTGCAAGGCCGAGAGAACAATCGATTCGCTCCAAAAGCATGGATGACCCGCGCAGAAAGCGCACAGGTTATTTATACGCTGCTGAGCAAGTAGGCTAAACTAAGGTGTGCTGAATTCTGGCACCCCTTAGTTTGAGCAGCGGTTAGCATTTTAGTATGCTCCAAAAGAAAACAGGGTATCCCGAAGCGATTATCGCTTGCGAGATACCCTGTTTTGTTATGCTGTATGGCTGGGCAGTGGGAAGAAAAGAAATCTTTTAGATGATTGCCTTTAGGATAGCGAATCCATAGGCTGGCATTTTCACGATCAGCTTGCTGCGTTCTGTGCGCATTGTTTCGCCTGTAAACAAGTTCTCCCAATCCCGCTCGTCTACGTCAATACGGAAGGTCTGAGCGGTCTCTTCACTGTTGATTAGTACCACAATCGTCTGCAGATCCAGCCGACGCTCATAGGCTAGTTTGCTGCCTTGTTGTCCTGCCTCCAGGAAGGTAAATGTACCTGTGCGGAGAGCAGGGTGGTCGTTGCGTATTTTAATAAGCTGACGATAGAACTCGAAGAGCTCTCGATCCTGCTTTTCAGGGTTCCACTCCATGCATTTGCGGCAACCAGGGTCACCTTCACCGTCCATGCCGATCTCGTCACCGTAATAGATGCAGGGAGTGCCCATAAAGGTGAATTGGAACAGTGCCGCTAATCGCATCTTGTTTTTGTCTCCAGCAGCCAGCGTAAGCAGTCGTGGAGTATCGTGGCTGTCCAGCAGATTAAAAGCAACTTCACTAGCCTGCAGCGGGTAGCGTGATAACTGTTTACCAATGGAATTGGCGAATCCTTCAGCATCAAGAGTGCCATTCACAAAGAAGTCAAGGACGGCGTCAGTGAAAGGATAGTTCATAACGGCATCAAATTTATCGCCTTCCAGCCAAGGTGCAGATTCATGCCAGATTTCCCCCAATATGTAAGCCTCAGGATTAGCACGTTTAACCACCTTGCGGAATTCCCGCCAGAAATCATGATCCACTTCATTGGCAACGTCCAGACGCCAGCCATCGATCCCGACTTCTTTGATCCAGTATTCTGCGACTTTCAGTAAGTATTGTTTAACTTCAGGGTGTTCTGTGTTTAGCTTTGGCATTAGCGGTTCAAAAGCAAAGGTGTCATAAGTAGGGACACCGTTTTCAATCTGAAGCGGAAACTTGCGAATATGGAACCAATCTTTAAAGGCGGAAGCCTCTCCTTTTTCTTGAACATCTACAAAAGGAGCAAAGGTTTTGCCAGAATGATTGAATACGGCATCTAGCAGGACACGAATCCCACGTTTATGGCAGCTATCGACGAGCTTTTTTAAAGTCTCAATATCTCCAAAATGCGGATCGACTTTCATATAGTCTTCTGTATCGTATTTGTGATTAGTAGTTGCATCAAAGATAGGTGTGAAATAAATAGCAGTGATCCCAAGCTCGTTAAGATGATCTAAATGATCAATAACCCCTTGCAGGTCGCCGCCAAAAAAATTGGTTGGTGTTGGTTCGGAGCCCCATGGCTGAACATTTTCCGGATCAAGGCTCGGGTCACCATTTGCAAAGCGTTCTGGGAAGATCTGATAAAAAACAGCGTCCTTTACCCAGGCAGGCGGAGCGAATACGTCAACGCGGTTAATGAAAGGGAATTCGAACAGCTTGTTTGGGTTTTCCGGCCGCACCGTTTGAAAGTCACTTTCGGTCATCCAAATTCGTTCGTTATCTTTTTGAAGTAAGAAACCGTATTTCAAGCGGCGGTAGAGAGGTACTGAAGCACATTCCCAATAGTCAAACATAGCATCGGAGGTGAAGAGGGTCATGGGAATTAGCTCTTTTGTGGTATCCCAAGCATATTTATCTCCAGCAAAGGCGAATACTTCGGTTAAATCCCCTTTTTTAGCGCGTAGACGCAGGTGAATCGTACTTTCATTATAGGCATAAGACCAATTTAACCGCGGACGATGATACACTGCTTCCAGTAACATGATAAATCCTCCTAAAGTTTTGTTAGCGTTACTTCCTCGGATACTTCGGCAAAACCACATCGAAAGCATAGGCTAAGTTTTGTTAGCGTTACTTCCTCGAACACTTCGGCAAAACCGCATCGAAAGCATAGGCTAAGTTTTGTTAGCGCTACTTTCTCGAAAGCATAAACTATTCCCGGACGATACTCCACAGAGCGCGTGGAATGTAGAATGTCGCTATTGTTATTGGTTGCACAGTTTTTTATGCAACATGCACTAAATCAGTAGCAGAGTAGCACATAACAAAGAGGCACAACCACCGCGAAGTAGCTTGCCCGAGGTTGTACCTTTGATAAGTAACATTGCCTTTTAATTATATAGAACAGGAGGCAGACAAGGGATGTTGTGCTTCATGCTGGACAGCCTCTTAACGTTTTGGATTATAGCATGGAATAAAAGGGCTTTCAATACTCTTGTTCAAACCATTGCACTAAATTTCACTAAAGTAAACGAGCATTGTGTAGGGCAATTTATGAGAAATCTCTTGAAATAGAGAAAATGTGGCATATTAGGGGCAAATAAAATAGATATTCCAATAATAAACACATGAATTATCGACTAATTAAAAGATATCATGTGAAAAATGGAGATATATGCCTATAATGTATATCAAATAAT
Organism: Paenibacillus sp. FSL H8-0315; assembly: GCF_038005365.1. Taxonomy (NCBI): domain Bacteria; kingdom Bacillati; phylum Bacillota; class Bacilli; order Caryophanales; family Paenibacillaceae; genus Paenibacillus; species Paenibacillus sp. FSL H8-0315. The sequence continues at coordinate 5,322,927 of NZ_JBBOTA010000001.1, forward strand.
GGAAAATGACCCAATACAGTATATGCAAACGTTTTTAAAAATAATCGTTACTGTTGTATGATGTACTCATGAATGAAGCGCTTTCTTACCTGTGAAATGCAGATACAGAAGGAGCAAGCTAAAAGAAGAACTTTTTTTTTAGCCTTTCTGAAATCGTTTGCGCAGATTGCAGCACTACTATTTTCCATCTTACGTTTTTAAAAATTGGGAGGGGTTAAAGTAATGAAATTGAAAAAAATGATGGTTATCACCGCAGCTTTCTCAATGGCTCTGTCCGTTACAGCATGCGGTTCGAACAACAACAGTACGAATAACGGGGGCAACAACGCAGCAAAAGCAACTAATAATGCTACTACAGAGACTGCAGCGCCAGAGAGCACAGATGCAGCAGCAACAAATGAAATTGTACCTGAAGATGGCGCAACTCTAGTGGTATGGGAAAGTAAAGAAGAAAGACCTTTTGCAGATGAGATTGCTAAACAGTTCACAGCAAAATATAACGTTCCAGTCAAGGTTGAAGAATTGGCACCACCAGATCAAGTAACTAAACTTACTCAAGATGGTCCTTCAGGATTAGCGGCAGACGTTATTCTTATCCCTCACGATAACTTAGGTAAAGCGGCAAGCGCGAGCTTGGTTCTTCCTAACGATGTCTTCGGTGAAGAAACAAAAGCTAACAATACTGAAGCTTCGATTATCGGATCTTCGTACGAAGGCGAATTGTATGGTTACCCAAGAGCAGCAGAAACTTATGCATTGTTCTACAATAAATCACTTGTTAAAGAAGCACCTAAATCATTTGATGATGTTCTTGCATTCAGCAAAACATTCACGGATAAATCGAAAAATAGATATGGGATTATGTGGGAAGTAGGAAACTTGTACTTCAACTACATGTTTATCGCTTCCGATGGCGGATACCTCTTCGGTAAGGATGGTACGGATAAAGATGATATCGGTCTTGCTAACGATGGTGCAATTGCAGGACTTAAAGAATTTGTGAAACTGAAGGAAGCATTGCCAATTAAGAGTGGTGATATCAACAGTGATATCAAACGCAGCTTGTTCAACTCTGGTGATGTAGCTATGGATATCACAGGTCCATGGGAGCTTGGAGGATACAAAGAAGCTCTTGGTGACAACCTTGGTATTGCTCCAATCCCTACAGTGAATGGCAAAACAGCAATTACATTCTCTGGTATTAAAATTTTCGCAGTTAACTCGTTTACTCAATATCCGAATGCTGCTAAATTGTATGCGAATTTTGCTTCAAGCAAAGACGCTCAGCTGTTACTGAACAAAACGATTGGTTCGGTTCCTACAAACAACGAGGCGCTTCTTGATCCACAGATCTCTAGCGATCCATATGTCTCTGTTTTTGCAGAACAAGCTAAGAACTCCCAACCGATGCCTTCTATTCCTGAAATGGGTAACGTATGGAGCCCAGTGAATGCTGCCCTTCCAGAAATTTGGGATAAAAATGGGGATCCAAAAGCAGCAATGGACAAAGCTGTACAACAAATCAAAGATTTGAATAACAGTGCATCCCAATAAGGATCATAATTCACTGTCTTAACAGCATACAGTGAATCAAGCTGCCCGCCGCATGTTTAGCGGCTGGCAGCTTCTTATTTTCACTCGGAGAGGAGAACGGAAGCGAAATGCAACGACATCGCACGAGGGCCGCAATACTGTCGACGATTTTTATGGGATTGGGACAAATATATAACCGCCAATTCGTTAAAGGAATATTATATTTAGCCGTAGAAGCTGTAGCCGTTTTTTATTTTATTGAGAACCTTGCCAACTCTTTATGGGGCATCGTAACACTAGGAGAGAATCCGAGTCGTCTGGTTAAAGTGAAGGGGATCGCCAAGATGGTTACCGGTGATCACTCGATTTATATCATGATCCAAAGCTTGATCACCATCCTTATTCTTATTCTATTGATTATCGCGTGGTATTTGAATATCAGAGATGCTTACAAGATTGGAGAAAAACGTGATAACGGTCTTCAGGCAAACACTTTTAAACAAAGTGTTCGTTATATCCTGGATTACAAGTTTGCTCAAGCGTTTCTAGTCTTGCCGGGCATTGGTGTTCTATTCTTTACGATTATGCCAATTATCTTCATGATCCTGTTGGCCTTTACGAACTATTCCGCACCTGATCATCTTCCACCCGCCAAATTGGTGGACTGGGTTGGATTTCAGACCTTTCGTAATTTATTGGTCCTTAAGACATGGAGCCACACTTTTTATGGTGTATTAACATGGACAATTATATGGGCAGTTCTTTCAACCATTACTACATACTTCGGAGGACTGTTGGTCGCTTTGCTGGTGAGTCAGAAGGGCATTCGCTTCAAAGGAATGTGGAGGGTAATTCTGATTGTGCCTTACGCGGTGCCACAGTTAATCTCGCTTCTGCTCATGCGCAACTTATTTAACGGTCAATTCGGGCCTATCAATCAATACATGGGGTATTTTGGATTGGATGGATTACCGTGGCTGACTGACCCATTCTGGGCTAAGGTTACCGTAATTATCGTTAATATGTGGGTAGGTATTCCTGTTTCTATGCTGCTTATCATGGGCGTTCTGACTACTATCCCACGGGATATGTATGAAGCTGCTGAGGTGGATGGAGCCTCGGGTTATCAGAAGTTCCGTATCGTAACGTTGCCGATGGTATTGTTCTCTACAGCACCAACCTTGATCACGCAGTTTGCAGGTAACATCAACAACTTTAACGCGATCTTCCTATTAACTGGTGGTAGTCCGGTAAATGGTGACTATCAATATGCCGGTTCTACGGACTTGCTAGTAACCTGGTTATACAAATTAACGCTAGATCAGAATAAAAACAACATGGCTTCGGCAATAGGGATTATTATCTTTATCATTGTCGCTTCATTCTCCCTGTACAATTACCGCCGGACAAAGTCATTTAAAGAGGAGGATATGATCCAATGAGCAGAAAAGTCGCGAACATTATTCGCTTAGCAGGTAGTTATATTATCTTGATTGCTTTGTCGATAGCTGCACTCTATCCTGCCCTTTGGATTCTTTTAGCTTCTTTCCGACCTGGTAAATCATTGTACAGCAAAACGTTTATTCCCGAGCAATTCACTTTATCACATTACAGAGAATTGTTCACATCACCCAGCTATATGTTTGGGACTTGGTATGCCAATACCTTGAAAATAGCTGTGTTCTCGATGCTTATCGGGGTAGTTCTTACTTTGTTAACCAGTTATGCCGTATCCAGATTCCGGTTTAAAGCGCGTAAAACAGCGTTATCCACCGTATTGATTCTTGGTATGTTCCCTGGTTTTATGAGTATGATCGCTATTTATATGCTGCTTAAAGAGTTTAATTTGCTGGATACACATATTGCGTTAATTATCGTTTATGCGGCTGGGGCGCCGCTGGGGGGGACCTTTATCGCCAAAGGGTTCCTCGATACGATTCCTCGTTCCTTGGATGAGGCCGCCCGTATTGACGGGGCGAGCAATTTCGGAATATTTATGCGAATCATCTTACCTTTGTCACGTCCTATGATCACATATATGGCGCTGACTCAGTTTGTTGGACCATGGGTGGACTTCATTTTTGCGAGACTCATTCTGCGGACTAAGGAGAACTGGACAGTTGCAGTGGGGATGTGGGATATGGTTAACACCAATCAAAACACTAACTTTACCTTGTTCTCTGCGGGTGCGGTTTTGATCTCCATTCCAATTATGATTTTGTTTGTATTCTTGCAACGTCTGCTAGTAGATGGCTTGACAGCAGGAGCTAGTAAGGGGTAAACCCATTCGCTCGCTTCATGCTAATAAATGATCAGGGTACAGCCTTTATACAGAAATGGAGGGCTGTACCCTTATTTCGTCATGGGGAGTGAACTTAATGAAAAAGTCCTGGACTCTATATTTTAAATCTGTTGGAGTTAAACTGTTCGTTATTTTATTTAGTTCTATAGTTCTCTTATCCTCCGTGCTAGGATTGACTTCCTATTTTGCCGCTAAAAATATCATTACGAATGAGGTTGCTGCAGCCTCCACACAATCTGTAGTTCAGGCAGCGGACAAGCTGGATTTTGTGCTGTCAGAGTATGAGGCACTATCAAGGCAGTTTGCACTCGACTCTGTGTTAAAGGGTGATTTAGAAAAAATAAATAGTGGCGAGCTTACAACTGTGGCCAAAGCGGGGGCTGAAGATCGGATTCGCAGAAAGCTGGACTTGGTAAAAGGGTCTGATGAGCGGATGTATGGCGTCAGGCTGGTATCCAAGAGCTTGGTAGACTCAGAATCTTATAAGTCTGCTGGTATAAGTGGGATTCGTAGTGATGAAGGCATTTCCGCAAGATTAGAGCAAATTGCCGCAGCTAAAGGAGAGCCAGTCTGGTTTCCCGTTCGTGAGAAAGGCTTTTTTGATGCTTATACTGAGCCATCCTTAACTATGGGGAGATTGCTACGTAATCTTTTACATCCCGAAGCGGAGTATTACATGCTAATCGAAGTGAAAGGGAAGGCCATGACTGAAATGCTGTCTAACCTTCAGATTGGGATGACCGGTGAAATTCGTATCTTGAGTGCGGATGGCAGCATTGTGTATGGTGCGGATCATGCCAAGCTGGGTCAACCCTCTTACATAAAAGTTTCAGAAGAACAAGGGAAAGAGCAAAATCATTCATTTACAGCGGAGGATGAGAACGGAAGTTCTCAGCTTGTTGTATACCAGCCCCTGGCGACTGCCAAGTGGATGCTTATGGGGTATGCTCCTGTCAGTGATTTTACTAAGTCTGCGGACAAGCTTTTATATATCACATTTTCTGTGGTGCTGGCGGCAGCCTTAATAGCACTACTAATTGGTTATATTCTTGTTCGATTGGTAGGGCGCCCGCTGGGTAAGCTGGCAATCTTGATGGAGGAAGGAGAGCGTGGGAACCTACAGGTACGAACCAATTTCAAGGGCAAAGATGAGATTGGCCGCTTGGGTCAAAGCTTCAACAAAATGATGGAGCAGATCTCCTTACTTGCAAGGCAGAGCGGGAATTCGGCAGATGAGGTCCTCCTTACTTCGGAACAATTAGTACAAGCATCAAGTACAATCTCCCTCCATGCCAGAGAGGTTGCGACCGCTACCGGTGAGATTGCAGCGGGGTCAGCCAGCCTCGCTGTTGAAGCCGAACGCAGTTATCACAATGTTGAGATTATCGGCAACAAAATGAGTGAAGTGACGGAAATAAATACAGTGATGGACCATTCAGCAGAACGGGTCATTGAGGTTAGCAATCAAGGTACAGAGCTGATGAAGCTGCTGGTAGAGCAGAGTGAGTCTACGGTAGAGGTGATCAATCGAATTCAAGATAATTCTACTAAGCTCAGAGAAAGCACTCATTTAATTCGCAGTATACTCAGCCCTATGATTGCTGTGAATAAGCAGACCAATATTTTGGCACTAAATGCTACCATAGAAGCAGTTAGAGCAGGTGCGGCAGGTAGAGGGTTCATAGTGATTGCTGATGAAATCAGGCAGCTCGCTAACCAGTCGAATGAATCGATTCAATCGGTCTCCAAGATCACGGAAGAGATTGGTCTACATATCGAGAACACCGTTAAGGATATCAATGAAGCCGCTCCTAAGTTCCGTGAACAAATCTCTTCTGTAAGAGAGTCGTCAACGATATTCGCGAGTGTCAAAGAGGAAATGGAACATTTCATGAGACATATTAGTGAATCTTCTGCTTCTGTCCTCGAACTGATTGAGTTCCAGCGTCAACTCGGTGAATCCATGGCCAGCGTAAGCTCCATCGTCCAGCAAACCACTGCTTCGACGGAGGAGGTAGCTTCTATGTCATCTCAGCAATTCACGGTTAGTGAGGAATTGGTTGCCCTATCGGAAAAGCTGGAGGGCTTGGCAGCCGATCTTAAGCACTCTTTGGTTTCTTTTCAAGTATGACAATATTATTCTAATAGAGACGGGCAATTTTCCAATATAATGGAGAGTTGCTCGTTTTTGTTGATTTGATTGCTATCGGACGTTATCTTGTCTTCGAAGTGGCTAAAGGGATACACTTGTATTAAGTAATAAATGAAGAAAGTAGTGATCCATTGACGAACTTAAGTCTGAGTCCTAGCGGGAGTCTTTTTCAGCAGGTTTTAATCGAGGGAGATTATAGTCCTCATTTTTTTGCTTACTATTATAAACAGTGGAATAACTACAATATGTCTTACCATCAGCATAATTCAACGGAAATCATGTATTTGATCTCAGGAAGTTGTATCGTGGATGTCCGTCCAAGCTCAGGAGGAGAAGAGAGAGTTCGGCTGAAGCGGGGAGAATTGATCATCCTAGACGCGAATGTTCCGCATAGGCTGATTGTTGAAGAGGGAGCACCATGTCGGATGCTAAATGTGGAATTTGGCTTCATGGAATATAGAGGGGTTGCACCCTCTGTCGGCAAGCTAGCCCGTGAAGAAGCGGCGCTCGCAGAAATGCTGCAGCTTCCTTTTTCCAGTTTAGTAATGCCTGATCCGGAGGAAATCTATCATGTTCTAAAAGGACTTGTGTTAGAGCTTGATCAGAGCGGCGGAAAGGGGGGAAGTATGGTTGATTTATTATTTTGTGAGCTTCTGTTGCGGTTATCCAGACTTCGGCAAGAGCAGCTTCATACCAGCCAACAGCCCTCGCAGCTTTATGTGCGCCGGAGCATCGAATTCCTGCATCAGAACTATGACCAGAACATTCAGGTTAAGGACATCGCTGCCGCAGTTAATCTGCATCCCGGATATTTGCATCGAATTTTTAAGAGCCATACGGGTCGGACACTCAGCGATTACTTAAATATGCTGCGAATGGAGAAAGCGAAGATGTTGCTTGGGCAGAGCGACATCCCTATTGCTGAAATTGCAGATTACGTAGGAATTAGCAGCAGGCAATATTTTCACCTTCTTTTTAAAAAATACGCCGATTGCACGCCTGTAGAATTCCGCAATTCCATTGAGCGTCACGCCTGGAGTTATGAAGAGCATGATTTTCAGTAGATAGGTTAGGATTTTTGACACCTTCTTTCAAAAGAGGTCATGATATTGGTTACGCTTTCCTTAGGTCCCTTGCTACAATGGACAGGAACAACCAATTCATTACCGGAGGATGATAACCATGTCATTTAAAGTGTCTTTTATAGGGGCAGGCAGCATTGGATTTACCCGTGGATTGTTGCGGGACTTACTAACTGTACCGGAATTTAAAAATATCGAAGTCTCATTTATGGATATTAACAGCCACAATCTGGAGATGGTCACGGAGCTATGCCAGCGTGATATTAAGGAGAATGGTTTAAATATACAAATTCAGGCGACAACGGATCGCAGAGATGCACTGAAGGATGCTAAGTACGTATTTTGTACTATTCGGATGGGTGGGCTTGAAGCCTTTGCTACGGATGTGGACATTCCCTTAAAATACGGAGTCGATCAGTGTGTGGGAGATACTCTGTGTGCGGGTGGCATCATGTACGGGCAACGCGGAATTGCGGAGATGCTGAATATTTGCCGTGATATTAGGGAGATGGCAGCACCGGATGTACTTTTGCTTAACTATTCGAATCCGATGGCTATGCTGACCTGGGCCTGCAATAAATATGGTGGTGTTCGGACCATCGGTCTATGTCATGGTGTACAGCATGGGCACCAGCAAATTGCAGATGTGTATGGTCTTAAGAAATCCGAAGTTGATATTATCTGTGCGGGCATCAATCACCAGACCTGGTATATTTCAGCAAGTCATGAGGGGAAGGATCTGACCGAAGGTCTTTTAGAGGCTTTTGAGAAACATCCGGAATTCAGCCGTACGGAAAAAGTGCGCATCGATATGCTTCGTCGCTTTGGCTACTATAGTACAGAATCCAATGGACACTTAAGTGAGTACGTGCCATGGTACCGTAAACGCAGTGATGAAATTATGGGTTGGATCGATCTGGGGAGCTGGATTAACGGAGAAACTGGTGGTTATCTGCGTGTCTGCACGGAAGGTCGAAATTGGTTCGAGACCGATTTTCCAAACTGGATGAAAGACCCGGCACTGGAGTATACGAAGGAGAATCGCGGGGAAGAGCACGGCTCTTATATTATAGAAGGGTTGGAAACGGGACGAGTGTACCGGGGGCACTTTAATACAGTGAACAATGGCGTAATCTCTAATTTACCAGAGGACGCCATTATCGAAGCACCGGGATATGTAGACCGGAACGGGATCTCCATGCCATTGGTAGGTGAATTGCCGCTTGGGCCTGCCGCCGTATGTAACGTGAGCATTTCAGTGCAACGTCTGGCGGTTGAAGCAGCTGTACACGGCGATGATAAGCTGTTACGTCAGGCATTTATGATGGACCCACTCGTTGGTGCCGTATGCAATCCAAAAGAAATCTGGCAGATGGTCGATGAGATGCTCGTCGCAGGGGAACAGTGGCTGCCTCAATACAGCGAAGCTATTGCTAAAGCCAAGGAACGTTTGGCTTCAGGAGAGCTTATCCCAACGAACGCTAACAACGAAGGCGCTGCTCGCCTGAAGGTGAAGTCGGTGGATGAGATGATGCAGGACCGGGAAGCAGCGAACAAAAATGCTGGTGAGTCTGATAAAGGCAAGGATAGAGAGAAGGTTCAATAAGGTGTAGCATTGAAAGCTTTTTAACTATAAATAACCTCCACATTCCATAGTTTGGGATTGGAGGTTTTTTTAGGATGGAAATCTAAGAGGGGGAAAAACAAAACAGCAGTCATAGCTTACGAAAATAAGCTGACATGGGTGGGGAGTACAAGTTTATCGGTACCGATCCAAATTGTGAAATTAGGTTTATAGTAGGAGTTATTATGTAACTGAAAAAAGAAAGTTAGTTTAATTTCACTGGCTTATTTTTTTATCTATACCGTAGCGCCGAGGGCTACAGTAATCCCACACAGTTGCCCTACATACTATACTGACGCATTCCTCGATACTTACGGACTCAGATGAGCAATTTGCCCATCCCCGATACTTGTGGTCCCATATGACGCTATTCGCCCATCCCCCGGTACTTTCGGACCCAGATGACGCTATTCGTCCATCCCTCGATCTTACGGACCCAGATGACGCTATTTGTCCATCCACGATACCTACGGACCTAGATGACGCTATTTAGCAATTTATCGCCTTTGGAGCGTATTATCGGACTCCAGTGCAGCTATTGCTCAGAAAGAGGCTCTTTTTTGGTGTTTTTCATGCCTATAGCGGCTATGGGGTCCGATAGCAAGCCAAATATGCGATAAAGCTACGTATAAGGTCATCTGTGTCCGAAAGCGCCGATCCCACAGTAATCCCTCAGTTGCCCTAATTGGATTTCCAGCGCATTCCCTGATACTTACGGACCCAGATGACCCTATTTAGCAATTTATCGCCTTTGGAGCGTATTATCGGACTCCAGTGCAGCTATTGCTAAGAATGAGGCTCGTTTTTGGTGTTTTTCGTGCTAATAGTAGCTATGGAGTCCGATAGGAAGCCAAATATGCGATAAAGCTACGTATAAGGTCATCTGTGTCCGAAAGCGCCGAACCCCCAGAATCCCCCAGTTGCCCTACATACTATTCTGACGCATCCCCTGATCTTACGGACCCAGATAACGCTATTCGTCCATCCCTCGATCTTACGGACCCAGATGACGCTATTCGCCCCTCCCCTGATCTTACTGACCCAGGTGACGCTATTTGTCCATCCCTCGATCATACGGATCCAGATGACGCTATTTGCCCATCCCCTGATACTTGCGAACTTAGATGACGCAATTTACGAAGTTTGTTGTTTTGTTCAAGAAGGTGAGACGCCAAAAACGCGGATGTCACACCAGCCATTTTTGGCTTTTGGGACATCCGCGTTTTGGAGTGGGGGATTAAGAATTAACCGTACCTTTTGGACTAAAGAAGGTCTTCAGCGCCTGATACACTTCTTTTTTGTCTTTAATGACGTAATGCATGAATTGTTCATGTTTCAGATGGCGATAAGCTGACATCAAGGTGCTGCTACGATTGTATTGGTTCACCTCACCGTAGCCAAACATATTGCTTCGTTTCAGCAGTTCTCCGATCAGCTTCACGCAACGTTCGTTGTCGGAGGTGAGATTATCACCATCGGAGAAGTGAAATGGATAAATGTTGTACTGCGCAGGCGGGTAGCGGCTATCGATAATTTCAATCGCTCGCTGATATGCCGAGGAACAAATCGTTCCCCCGCTTTCGCCACGGGTGAAGAAATCATGCTCACTGACTTCCTTAGCCTCCGTATGGTGGGCGAGAAAAACAATCTCTACCTTCTCATATTGGCGGCGCAGAAAACGGGTCATCCAGAAGAAGAAGCTGCGGGCGCAGTATTTTTCAAATGAACCCATCGAACCTGACGTATCCATCATCGCAATAATGACCGCATTGGAATGAGGTGTTCTAATATCATCCCATGTTTTGTAGCGCAGATCATCTGGGCTGATACTGTGAATGCCGGGATTTCCGCTGCTTGCATTGCGTCGGAGATTCTCCAGCAGCGTACGTTTTTTATCGATGTTGGACATCATCCCTTTTTTACGAATATCGTTAAAAATAATGGATTTGACCTCGATCTCTTCTTTATTCTTAGGCTTCAGATGAGGCAATTCCATATCCTGAAACAGAATGTCCTCCAGATCTTCCAGATTGACCTCTGCTTCCACGGTATCTTGGCCCGGCTGATCACCTGCTTTTTCTCCTTTGCCGGGCTGTGCCGATTGTGAATCGCGCCCAAGCACATCGCCGACCTGACTTTCCCCGTCCCCCTGTCCTACATGCTTCTGTTTACGGAAGTTATAAATAATCCGGTATTCATCCAGACTGCGAATCGGAACCTTCACAATCTGCTTACCGCCTGACAAAATAATATTTTCTTCGGTAACGAGGTCAGGCAAATTATCCTTGATGGCTTCTCTGACCTTTTGCTGATGGCGTTCCTGATCCTGATGACCTTTACGATGAAGGGACCAGTCTTCTTTTGAGACTACGAAGGAAAAGGGACCGGATGATTGCGACAGGATGACCACCTCCCATGGAATATGAAATGTTGATTGAGGGAATTTTTTGCAAAGTATATATTTGGATCCCCCGCAAAGTACCTGAGTACGCATAGAAAGCAAAGCCTCACTTTGTGGGGATGTTTTGGGGTTGTAACTAAAGTATATTCATGGGGATGAGGGATATGTGATTTCTTATTCACTGATCTCATCTACGGTCAGCACATAGCTGTTAGATTGGCTTTCGCCAGAGTAGTTACGTCCATCCATATTGAAAGAGAATTGAGCATTTACGGATCCCTTAAGGAAACGACCCATTACCTGTTCACTCACCTGGACAAAATAATGAATGTTAACCATAGATGCAGCATTAACTATCCCCAGCGGCAAGGTGCCGGCAAATGAAGATTGTGGATTCGGAACTCCATCAATCACAATGCTGTTGGGATCAAGAAAACATTTTTCCGGGGTTAGCCGATTCAGAGATATTTCCGCAGGCCAATTTCCACTATTGGTTAGTGAGATCCAGCATTGGACTCGCTCTCCTGCTTCTACGATAGTTGGTTTTGCATGGACTACGAGTGAAATGACAGGTGTGACTACTAGGGTGGTAACTGTATTGGAACGAGAGGTTTGCCGTACGGTCCGTCCGTCTGGAAGCACAAAGGTATACTGAACACTACCATGGTTTTGTACGGCTGCGATTTCATGAATGTTAATGGCTGCAGGTATACTCACTTGAAAAACTACAACTGCTGTAGTTCCGCCTCTTAAAGTACCTAACTGGATGCCTTCCGCTGGTCGTGCACCTTTTTGCAACACTCCATTTAAGAGAACACTATCCCATACGAAAAGAGTACCTGAAGGTATGGCATCTGTTAGGACTGCATTTACAGCCAGATTCCCGTTGTTCGTTACCGTAAGCTCATATCTCAAATTATCGCCCGGAGCTGCTGTAACATGATCCACTTTTTTACTAATGGTGACCCCCGCTTGGACAAGTGAGACAACCGCAGTGTTACTTTCGGTCGTAATTGTATGCTCATCGACTGAATAGGTGACAACCGCGCTGTTGGTTAAGGCCAACGAGGGAGAAAACTCTGTTACTCGGACACGAAAAGTAATATCAACGCTTAGGTCTGTGTCCAGGGAACCGAGTAATATCCCCTGCGCCGGGTCCGATTCTGGGTAATAAATCCCACCTGCAATGACACTCCCCGGTATAAACACCGCCCCGTCCGGAATAGAAATTATTGCGTTGATTTGAGTTAAAAGGCTGTTGCCTTCATTTGTAAGCCGCAAGGTGTAAGTGACTACATCCCCTATAAAAGAAGTCGGAGTACTTGCAGACAAAGAGGTCGAGAGCTGGTAGGAGCGTAAAGAAACCTGTACGGAATTTGAAAATAGATCTCCTTTAACGATTCTTCCCTCCGGTGTGGAAAAAGAAAAACGGCCCAGCGCTTTATTTTGCAGCACTAGGGAAGACGGCAGGGAAATGATGACGACTTGAAAGGCGATGCTCACTTGACTCTGCGGTGCAATAGAACCAAGGGGGATGCCTGAAGACGGTGTAGCCCCCGGAAGAGGCACACCGTCTCTGAGCACACTGTTGGAAATAAAGGATACACCTTCTGGAAGAATGTCAAACACCGTCAAAAAAGCATCTGTATTTCCATTATTACTGGCTGTAATGGTATACACCAAAGTGTCGCCTAAAGAGGCGTGGAGTTTATCTGTACTCTTCAGCAATGAAAGCACGGGGCCCACGACCGGGGTGTTAACGGTATTGGAATAGACAATTCCGTCAACACCCGCTGCCGAGTTGAAGAGTACCATGGACTGATTGGTTACGACAGGTTGGGTACGTGAGCCGGGAATCATAACGCTACTACCTGAACCTGGAAGGTAATGGTTGAAGAAGCACCTGCAGCAATTGTACCAATTGCGATTCCCGAAGCCGGACTGCCACTAGGACGTGGGGCTCCATCTACGGTAATGCTTCCCGTTACGAACTGGCTGCCAGCTGGAATAGGGTCAACCATGATGACATTATTAACTGGTGAAATCCCTAAGTTGGTGACAACAATCGTATAGGTGATGATATCGCCCACAACCGCATCAATAGAAGTAGTGCTCTTAACCACACTTACGTCTGGTGAAGATACAGGGATAATTAGGACGTTTGAGACAGAGGATCCCGTGAGTAAACGTCCATCTGGTGGTGTGAATGTGAAATTTGCTGTAGCTTGATTGACTAACTGTTGTGGCGAAGGGAGGGAAGCAATAGTAACCTGCAACGTAATGGTTACTGTTACTGTACTTCCCGGAGCTACCGACCCAATACTTAAGCCAGTAGCCGGATCTGATCCTGGTTGTGGTACCCCATTCACGAGCACGCTGTTTGGAACAAAGACAGCTCCGTTCGGAATGGTATCGGTAATAACTACATTTGCTATGAGGTTACCAGTATTCGTCACATTTAAGGAGTAAGTAATCGTATCTCCGACAGTTGCGGCGGTTCTGTCCGCCCCTTTGACAACTACAATGATAGGTTGATATACCGGAATAACAAGTGTATTTGAGAATGAAGATCCTGAGAATGCGCCGGAGGTGAAACTGACGGAAGCTTGATTACTAAGCGTTGTAGGATTAGGCAGCACATTGACAATCGTGTTGAACGAGACTTGAAAAGATGCTCCCGGTGCAAGTGTACCGAGCGAGATCCCGTTGGCTGGATTGGCGCTAGGGCGTGGAGTGCCATCTACGGTCACACTGCCAGCGACAAAGCTAGAGCCTGCAGGTATTGGATCACTGAGGTTAACGTTACTGATATTTGCTATTCCGCTGTTGGTAACAGTGAAGTTATAAGTGATGGTATCGCCAACAACGGCATCGGTAGCTGTCGAAGATTTAGTGACGATAACGTTCGGTGAGGATACTGAGATTGTTGTTGTATTGGAATTGATCGAATTGTTAAATGTCCGTCCATCTGGAAGTGTGTATGCAAACGCGACGGAAGCTTGATTGAGCAGCTGTTGGCTTGCCGGCAATGTTGTGATAAGCACTGAGAACATTACAGACAGGCTTCCATTCGCGGAGATTACCCCCAGTGGGATCCCGGCAGCTGGGTCTGCTCCTGGAGCAGGAGCGCCTTGAATGAGTACACTGTTTGGAATAAACGTTGTACCCGCTGGAATGGTGTCACTCAGGGTTGCTAAAGCTCCGTAGTTACCTGTGTTGGTCACATTTATAGTATAAGTAATCGTATCCCCAACGGTAGCATTGACTGAATTGGAGCTTTTTGCTGCTGCAAGGATAGGCAGATAGACAGGCGTCGTGACGATATTTGAGAAGGCTACATTTGAGACAACACCTGAGGTGAAGCTGACTGTTGACTGATTATTTAACAATCCAGTAGGCGGTAGTGAAACTACATTTACGGTAAAAGCAACAGTTACGGTTACACCGGGTGCTATGCTGCCTAGGGTCACTCCAGTAGCTGGGCTAACTCCTGTGCGAGGCACACCGTCCACAAGCACGCTGCCTGTCACAAAGGTGGTGCCGGCAGGAAGGGCGTCTGTGAAGACCACATTATTTACAGTGGCAATCCCGTTATTAGTTAAAGCTATGGAATAAGTGATTGTGTCACCGACTGTAGTTGATGTTGTGGTTGTAGTTTTAATTACAGCAATATTAGGTGAGGAGACCGGAATAGTGACGGTGTTAGAGAGTGCAGTCCCATTAAGTGTACGTCCGTCGGGTAAGGTGAAGCTGTATGCTGCGGTTCCTTGATTGACCAGTTGCTGAGGACTAGGCAATGAAGTGATGTCAACCGTGAAAATGACTACGGTCGTTCCTCCAGGCTGTATTATTCCAGCTGCAATTCCGGTGGAAGGATCCGCTTGCGCTAAAGGGAGTCCATTGATGAGCACGCTATTCGGAACAAAAGCCGTACCTGCGGGAATATTATCCGTCAATGTTAAATTAGCAGCATAGTTTCCTGTGTTACTCACTGTCAGTGTGTAGCTAACGGAATCGCCAACCGTGGCATTGGCTGTACTAGCACTCTTGACTACGGCAATGTTCGGCTGGAACACAGGGACTGTAACGGTATTAGAAAAAGTGGAGCTTGAAATAACGCCTGAAGTGAAGGTAACGGATGCCTGATTGATGAGTGAAGCTGTAGGAGGGACGGAGGTAACAGTAACACTGTAGGTAACCAGCGCTGATGCACCAGCTGCTAGAGTGCCGATAGATATCCCCGAAGCAGGATTCAAGTTCGGGAATGGAACTCCGTTGACAGACACGCTGCCTGTTACAAAAGTACTCCCTACCGGTGTAGGATCATTGAGTAAGACGCTAGTAACAGATTCTATACCATTATTAGTTATATTGACGTTGTATGTGACCGTTTCACCAACAGCAACTGATGTTGAAGTAGTGCTCTTGGTAACGACAATGTTAGGAGCAGAGACTTGTAAAGTTACAGTGTTAGACACAGCAGTCCCAGATAACGGTCTACCGTCAGGCGGAGTAAAGGTAAAGCTTGCAGAAGCCTGATTACTAATCTGCTGAGGTGTTGGCAGGGAGATGATATCAACGGTGAAGCTGACTGCAATACTGGCACCAGGAGCGACATTTCCTACAGCTATCCCTGTATCAGGGGCTGATCCGGGTTGAGGCATACCACCTACAATGACACTATTAGGAACAAAAACTGTACCTGCTGGAATGTTATCAGTTAGCGTAAGATTTGCAGCCAGATTACCTGTGTTGCTAACAATCACTGTGTAGATGACAGAATCACCGACAACTAAAGCATCGAAATCGCCGTCTCCATCAGCGGCACTTTTTACTAAGGAGATTTGGGGCTGAATAACTGGTGTAGTTGTGATATTAGATGAAGAAGAACCGGAGAATACACCGGATGTAAAACTGACAGACGACTGATTGTTAATCTGTGATGGTATCGGCATCGTTATCCTCACCTCGAATGTTACGGTAGCTGTGGCGCCAGGGCTCAAACTACCGATTGGAATGCCGGCGGACGGAACTGCTAGCGGCAGGGGAGTGCCACTTACAATTACGGTTCCGGGAATAAAAGCGACATTCTCAGGCAGAGGATCGCTGAGAATGATATTGCTTACTGTTGCAATACTGTTATTGGTCAATACAGAGGTAAAGGTAAGGATATCACCAGTAACAGCAGTAGCAGCGTTTACGCTTTTTACAACACTGACGTTAGGGGCGGACACTGGGACAGAGAGCGTATTGGATACTACATTTCCTCCGAGCTGACGCCCGTCTGGAAGGGTAAAGCTATATGTCGCTGAAGCAGAGTTCAGTAATACTTGTGATGGAGGCAGGGCTGTGATTGTGACCAGAAAACTTACGGTGACACTATCACCAGGAGCGAGCGGTCCAACTGGAATGCCAGTTGCCGGATTATATCCGGGCAAAGGTGTTCCTCCAATAATGACACTATTCGTGTCAAACACGGCTTGGGGTGGCAGGATATCAGTTACTAATAGAGTAGCTGCAATATTCCCGGTGTTGCTGATCAGGATGGAGTATGAGAGAGATCCCCCTACAGATGCCTGTGCTGCATTGGCGCTTTTGACCATACTAAGGATGGGCTGAAATACAGGTGTTACTATCGTGTTTGAGAGCGAAGAACCGGTGAACGCCCCAGAGGTGAAGGAGGCGCTGGCTCTGTTTGTAAACTGTGCTGGACTTGGCAAGGAAGCAACATTCACTCTAAAAGACACCGTGACAGAGCTGCCCGCGGCGATACTTCCGATTGCTATACCTGTACTTGGGTTAGCCGCTGCAACCGTCGAACCGTTGACAGTCACACTGCCTGCTACAAAAGCTCCCCCCGTAGGAATAGGGTCAGAGACAACAACGTTAGTGACAGTGACGCTGCTTGGGTTGGACACTATGACTGAATAAGTAAGATTTTCTCCAACCGCTACATTAGTTAGATTTGCAGTTTTGGTTAGTGTAATGTTTGGAGCGGAGACCGGAATGGTTAGGGTATTGGATAGACTGGTCCCGGAGAATGATCTTCCACTTGGCAGTTGGTAGGTGTAATTGCTATTGCCTTGATTATTCAGAACAGGTGGAGCAGGCAGAGATTGTACCGAGACAAGAAAGGTCACAGGAACAGCTGCCCCTGAAGCTAAAGTGCCTAAGTTAATTCCTGTAATTGGAGAGTCAGCAGGTCTAGCAACACCGTTAACAGTTACACTTCCCGAGACAAAGGCGCTTCCTGAAGGAATATTGTCGCTCAGGGTTACAGCCGCCCCGATATTCCCTGAATTCTGAACATTTAACGTATAAAGAATATTGCCGCCTACAGTTGCACTGGAAACGTTCGAGCTTTTTGCAATTTGGATTACAGGCTGATACACGGGAGTTGTAGTCGTGTTTGAGACTGAAATGCCAGTAAAAGCACCCGAGCTAAAAGAGGCACTAGATTTATTCAATAGCTGAGCAGGACTTGGTAATGAGATAACGTTGACTTGAAAAGTGACGGCGACGGAGCTTCCTGGAGCGATGGTACCGACAGCAATCCCTGTTCCAGGATTAGCTGAGGGTTGTGATACACCGGCGACGGTAACACTTCCGGGGACCAGCGATGTCCCCGCAGGTATGGTATCTGAGAGTGAGACGTTGGTAATTGCCGCTATGCCGTTGTTACTGATTACGGAAGTGTAGAGTAGTGTATCACCGACAACAACGTCAGCAAATCCTGCGCTTTTGACTACGGTAACATTGGGTGTTCTAACTGGAATAGATAGTGTATTGGATGAGGCTGATCCAGCAATAGTTCGCCCATCTGGAACCTGAAACGTATAAGCGGCGCTTGCTTGATCGACCAGTTGTGGCGGAGAGGGAAGACTATTTACAATGACCCGAAATTGAACAGTAGAACTGCCACCGGCAGCAACCGTACCGATAGCAATCCCCGTGGCAGGGTTACCAGCGATAGGATTTCCATTGACGGTGAAGCTGCCTGCGACGTAAGAGCTGCCTGAAGGAATGTTATCCGTAAGTGTTGTTACCGCGCCGATATTTCCTGTGTTCGTGATTTGAAGAGTATAGGTGATTTGATCTCCAACCGTAGCATTGGTGGTATTGGCTGATTTCACAATGTTAAGGACGGGTGAATATACAGGTAAGGTTACTGTATTAGATGGAATGACCCCCGTCATGATAGGGCCTCCGGCTACACTTTGAAACGTAAAGGCAGCGTTGGCAGTATTTGCGATATTTTGTGGACTTGGCGGCAATGAAGTGACTTTGGCTTGATATGTAACCGTTATTGAACTGCTTAAAGCTAATGAGCCTAATGGGATTCCTGCTGTAATATCAAAAGTAGGCCTTACGACGCCAGCAACGACTACGCTTCCAGTTACAAAAGTGGATCCTGCCGGCAGCGCATCTGATAAAACGACACTTGCTGCTCCCGCTGTTCCTGTATTACTGACAGTCACCGTATAAGTTACCGTATCACCGACTATGGGGCCGGCTACATTAGCGCTTTTAGTGAGGTTTATTTTAGGAGCATTGATATCAACCTGTATGGCATTACCGTTGAGTACATAAGCATCGCCTGAGGTGGTTAATTGTAATACGGCTGAAGATTGATTGTTTATTAGCCGTGCGGAGACGTCAACATTGGTAATATCCCAGCCTTGACGGCCGCCGATAATGTTGGTCCCTGGGTTTCCGTTTATTTGATTGCGGTTTCCAAAGGTACCTGTTGTGTTTAGATTACCTGCATCATTGTTAATCTGTGACGCAAAAAAGTTGTTGGCAAAGTTATTAGGTCCCGATAAAGCAACAAGTGTAGCCGAGGTTGGACCAAACAACGCTTGATCCCCCGAACGGTTGGCATCCCCCTCCTGTGCGCTGAATAACGCTCTGCCGCCAAGCGCACCTGTAATTGGTGTTGCGAAGCCTGTGATCGTAGTTGAAACTGGGGCTGAGGTTGCCTGTACAAGTATTGCACCTGCCCGTAGGGACATATT
This sequence comes from Paenibacillus sp. FSL H8-0315, assembly GCF_038005365.1. Classification (NCBI taxonomy): domain Bacteria; kingdom Bacillati; phylum Bacillota; class Bacilli; order Caryophanales; family Paenibacillaceae; genus Paenibacillus; species Paenibacillus sp. FSL H8-0315. Next base: position 5,342,036 of record NZ_JBBOTA010000001.1, read on the forward strand.
GCGAAAAGGTAAGGCTGTATTTTGGTAGATTACGCCTAATGTCCAGCCAGCATGGTTGGCCGTGGAATCACTAGGGATAACAATCGTACCCACTACACCGCCAGTGGTGTAGGTGCCGGCGCCGCCTTGTTGGATAATGCTGGTCACGTTGGCGGAACGAACATATGCTGATGCACCACCTCCCAAATCGACTACGTTGCTCGTTGCTGAATCGGGAGTAACGCTGAATGTAGTGCCAGCAGGAGTTATTAGGGAGACAGGATTGTTAATGGCCGAACTGAGGTTAACGGTTCCGTTAATATAGGTACCGCCCCATATCAGTTCTGCATACAGCACTGTGCTGCCAGATGGTAGGACCAGTATGGCTGCTGAACTGTTGCTTGTATAAAGACTAGTAGTTCCGCTAGGATAGGAACCAAATGTCGATGAAGTATTAACAGTAGTAAAGCCACCGATGCTGTCTAGTGTCCCTGGCACTCCGATCGTATCGGAGCGGCTAAGTCCAAGCGTGTTGCCGGTAAATGTGATAGCACCGGTCGCATTGATCGTTGCCCGTACGACTAGTGGAATGATTCTCACCTCCTTCGAGGTTGATTTTGGCCAAAAGTGAACCGTCCTATAGTTAGGACGGCACAGTTAATACCTGTATGTTAGCCTATGATACAAAATGGGTATTAGTGTATGTCCCATCTTAAAATTATAGAAAAAAATGTCTGTTTTGTGATTTAAGTCTTCGTTCGACAAGAACATGAGGTTCAGGATAATGACTTCTGCTCATCAGCTCCAGCTCCTGATCAGTGATATTGTGCTTGACTACGACAAAATGGTACATGATTTCATGCACTACATTTGCTTGAAGGGTCTTTAGTATTTCTAGTTCTTCAGTTTCGTAAAGCGGATCTTCATAAGGGTGTTGATAGAATAACTCCATCCGCAGCAACCGATAATCGAAGGGTGGTGCGGGTACAGGGTAGTCTGGAATAGCTGGGCATACTGGACCGGATGGGGGTTGGAAGAAGGATCCTGTAAAATGCCGGGGGGTATATTCGTCAAACTTCTGCTTAAAGGAAGGATTGGACATATGGGCAAAGCTGTGGGCATAGGGTGCTAGAATGCAAACAACTGCTTTATGGATGCTAATTCTGTGAATTTCCGCCATGGCTGTGAATAAATTGTCCACATAAGGCAGTACACGGCTAGCCATAACAAACTCAGCACTATTGTCAGGGAGAGGAATCTCTTGGCAAATATCGCAGACAATATCTACAACAGGACCCGCGATCCGATCGATCCCGAGATAACCTGCTTCCTTATTAGATCCACAGCCGATATCGATTTTCAAGGGGCTCACTCCTTTGGGATAAATCAGGCTCACACTATTGTATTAATACCGCTGTAGCCTGCATCCGACGGATGCCTAATAGAGGCTGGAAGTTATCTAAAATTACTTCATATGAAACTTTCATAGAGTGGTTAACGTTATAAGAGTATACTTATGAAGATGACTTTGAAAATAATCGCCACATAGAGGAGGCACTCAACATGAAAAAACAACGTTCATTACCCGCCATAGCAGCGATTGCTGCCTTAACATTTGCCTTAACCGCTTGCGGTGGGAATAATTCGGCACAGACTTCAGGAGAACCGACTGCAACACCTTCTCCAACACCAACCGAGAGCGCAAGCACTGCTGAGCCTACTGAAGCTCCAAGCACTCCCGTACCCACTGAGAACCCAAGTACAGCCACACCAACCGAAAATCCGAGCACAGCTAAACCTAGTTCTACTCCAAAAGCAGAAGGTAAAACAATAAAAATGACGGCCGTTTATATCGGACAAATAGATAGTCATTCCGTTGAGATTGCGACAAAAGAAGGCCCAACCGCTTTTGAGATTTCAGCTGGAATGGAGAGTATACTTGATACTTTGAATTCAGATGATTCCGTAGTTATTGAATACGTGGAAAAAGCAGTGGAGGGCGATCCGTCCGTCAAGCAACGTGTGCTAACAAAGCTGGCTCTAGCAAAATAATTGAAGGTATTGATTTGTAAATAGAGGGTGTCTCAGCAATCATATAGTGGTTGCTGGGACACCCTCGTATTTTTTAAGCATAGTTCTTGCTCAAAACACTAAACTTTGTTTGATCGATCACAGTCCGCATACCTAGCACCATTATGGATTAGGAGCCACACTATTGGAACTAGCAGCACCACTAACGGAACTAGTAGCACCACTATGGATATAGCAGCACACTAACGGATCTAGCAGCACCTAGTAGCCCCACTAACGGATCTAGTAACCTCTATATTGGACTCAGCATTATCGGACCCAGCAGCCCTTAAACGCAGCTTTTCCCTACATTTAATTCGCTATCGGACCCCATAGCAGTTATTTCTATGAAAATCGCTCAATATGATCCTTTTTTAATGCAATAGCGTCACTGGGGTCCGAAACTGTGCTCCAAAGGCGAAAAAAACGTAAATAACGTCATCTGAGTCCGTGAGCCGCGGATGACGGGGAAAACTCAGCATTATCGGACCCAGCAGCCCTTAAACGCAGCTTTTCCCCACTTTTGATTCGCTATCGGACCCCATAGCAGCTATTGCCATAAAAACCGCCCAATAGGATCCTTTTTCGATGCAATAGCGACACTGGGGTCCGAAACTATGCTCCAAAGGCGAAAAAACGTAAATAACGTCATCTGAGTCCGTAAGCCGCGGATGAGGGATAGGATCCAGCATTATCGGAATTATCATCATCGGAATCAGTATTATCGGACCCAGCAGCTCTTAAACGCAGCTCTTCCCCACATTTGGTTTGCTATCGGACCCCATCGCAGCTATTGCCTTAAAAACCGCCCAATATGATCCTTTTTCGATGCAATAGCGTCACTGGTGAAGCTAGAATAAAAAGTGGACAGTAGTTAACAGACTGGCGATAATGAGTCCACGGAGGTGTGTTCACATGGGAGAACATCGACAACGGTATAACGAAGAATTTAAAAAACAGACAGTGCAGTTCATTCAAGAGCAAACAAAGACAGTGGGCGACTTGGCGGAAGAGCTCAACATCCCAAAAAGTACCCTGCATCAATGGATGAGCCAGTATCGAGAACTAAAGAATGAACCGGCGGCTAGCATGGATCGAGTACGGGAACTCGAGGCACAGTTGAAAGAAATGAGCCGTCAACTTCAAGAAAAAGATAACAAGATTGCCGATGTGGAAGAGGAATTAGCGATCGTAAAAAAAGCAGTGCACATCTTCAGCAAACCAAGGAACTGAGATTCCAGTTTATTGAAAAACATCGCTCCGAGTTTCTCTTGGAGAAGATGTGCATGACCCTACATGTGTCACGGAGCGGGTACTACAAGTGGCGGACAGAAAAAACCAGTACGCATATGCTTCGTAAGGCTGCGATAATGAAGCGAATTCAGTATCATTTTGCAGACCATCAAAAGCGGTATGGGAGTCCGAAGATCACCCGCCTGTTACATCAAGAAGGTTATACCGTTACCGAACGCACGGTGAGTGTGTACATGCGACATATGAAGCTTCGCTCCATTGTCTCCAAAACGTATCGCGTACAGACCACTGACTCCAATCATGACCATCCGATTGCCCCGAATACGCTGAACCAGCAATTTAAAATACTCAAACCCAATTCAGTATGGGTTACCGACATTACGTAAATTCCTTGCCGGGGAGGGCGCTTGTACCTGGCTAGTGTGATGGACCTTTGCACGCGCGAAATCGTGGGGTGGCGCTTGGAGAACCATATGGAAACCAGCTTGATTTCGGGCGCTTTACAAGATGCTTACGAAGCTAAACAACCGGAAAAGGGTCTATTACATCACTCCGATAGAGGTTCTCAATATACTTCTCATGAATACACGAAGCAGTTGAAAGCGTATGGCATGGAGTCCAGCATGAGCCGCAGAGGTAACTGTTATGATAACGCCTGTATCGAGTCGTGGCACAGCATTTTGAAAAAGGAGCTCATTTATTGTAATCCGCGATTCAAAACTAAGGAGCAAGCCTACCAGACACTTTTTCAATATATTGAGTTTTACTATAACCGCAAGCGAATGCATGGCGCGCTGGGTTATCTTTCTCCAGTTCGTTTTGCTGAGCAATTGACTAGAATGTCTGTTGCATGACTGTCCACTTTCTTGACAGAGGTCCATGGGGTCCGAAACTATGCTCCAAAGGGCGAAAATCCGTAAATAACGTCATCTGAGTCCGTGAGCCGCGGATGAAGATGAGGACTCCCCAATGCAGATTTTAGATTCATACATAAATAAAGGTATCCTCACAACCCGCTCAAAGTTGTTGGGATACCCTTTTTAATGAAGTTAGCATGTTTAAAAGAAGCTTAAAGCGTTCCAGCATTGACTAGGAAGGTTGTAATAAGCAGCATAAAGAGTAAGATAATAACACCATTGACTATCGTGCCAATAATGCCAAACACCTTGCGGCGTTTCCGAATGGAAAGCCCAATGATGCCGATGACTACACCGATTACATTAAGAGCAGCCAGAATAATAACCGTTAATCCTAGAAGCATTATGAATTGCGAGGACTGGCTTAATAGTTCGGAATTCTCATTAACCAATGAAGAAGACTTCATTATAATAGAGATAAAGATGGCTGCATAGCCGATGATCGACACGAGACAGATAATGAACGAAGCAATACCAGGTCCAGAATGTTGAAGATCATGTTCTACTTTTTGATGCGTAGATGATAAATCAGCGCTTGGGTAAACCGGATGAGGGTTGGGATTTCCCACCTCTGCCGCAGGTACGTCTGATTTTGACAGAGAATTTAAGTCCATGGTTTGCACTCCTTGAGAGATTAGAATGAAAATGTTGTTAATATCCACTTTTTCATATTGATGCTAAAAAAGCAACCCCTGAATGAGGCAAAATAAAAAATGACTGCTGGAAATAGGAACTGGCATTACGTTATGATAGAATGAGTCTAAAATTAAGGGGGTGTAATCATTTGCAACGGAAATTTATGGCCTGGGGGGCTGTGCTAGCAATGCTGGCAGTAGGAATTGGTGCTTTCGGTGCCCATCTACTAAAACCAGTGATCAGTGAAGACTATATGAAGGTATATGAGACTGGTGTGCAGTATCACTTGGTACATGCGCTGGGGGTAATTCTCATCGCACTGGCTGTGGGCCAATGGGGCGAAAGTGCCCGATTACGTTGGGCGGGCCGATTGTTAATTGCAGGTACCATTTTGTTCTCTGGCAGTTTGTATGTTCTGAGTATCTCCGGAATTAAGGTGCTAGGAGCGATTACACCTATCGGTGGGGTATGCTTTATAATTGGCTGGTTATGCCTTGCGATAGAGGGATTTTCACGTAAAACGTCGTCTTAGTTGTTAAAAAAAGAAAGACCAATAAGCACCTGTTCCCCAAAGAGGGAGGGTGCTTATTTGCTTGTAACGCATGCGCTTACAGAAACTCGTCGATTTCATTTAGATTAAAGCTGTACACCTGCTTCTCATCCACATGGTAGACACTTATAGAGTTGGCTGCTTCATCAAAGTTTAAAATACGACAGGGCATGGACACTTGTTTCCCGTACCGGTTCGCTCGTAAACGTACCAATTGATTATTCTGAATATACTGACGAATCTTCCCGTATGCATCAGCTGGCGTCTCAATGGCCGTTTGCTGTGCAGGCGTTTCTGCCTGTTTTTTTATCGGTGTATCCAGCTGCTTCTTCGTAGATTTTGGAGGCAGCTTTAATGAAATGGGAGGAGCAGAGTTTTGATTCAAAGCTAGTTTAGCGGAGCGTAGCAAGCTGTCAATGGTTCTCCCTAATTCAAGACCGGAATTAATGTTGAAATCTGTGATATGGTCATTATTGTTCAACATTTCGAGCAGAAATTGCAGTGCAAGCGGGTTGGTACGGGCATTAATCAGGATGTCGACGTTAAATAAATAATTGCCGTCTGTGCGTTGTAGTTTCTCGTCCATAAATCCCCCAGCTTTTCGTTTAGAACATCTCTGAATGGTTACAGGAATGTAATTAACTATAACATTAAACATGCAATATTCATATACCCAGGACTACTGGAATAGGGACTATTATACTGCATTTTATACTAGGCATAGGACTACCGTCAGCACACCCACAGGAAAATTAGCATACATATACAACGTGGATAGTGAAAAAAAGGAGGTGCTGCTATTGGTTACTATGGAGCCTATTACAGTAGGTGAACATACGCTGATCGGGGTAGAGGTTAAGCTTCCCAAAACTACACTGCTCTCCATCAGCACGAACCGAGGTTATATTATGTGCGGTGCACTGGATGTCGGTCTCCTCAATGAAACACTTAGTGATCGGCATATCATCGCAGCTCGTGCGGTGGGTGTACGGACGCTTGCCCAGCTTTTAGCTGCCCCGTTGGAGTCTGTAACGATAGAAGCAGAGAGTCTTGGCATCGTACCAGGTATGACGGGTGCGGAAGCGTTACTTCTTATGGTCTGACCGGAAAATTTAACAATTCCAAACAAACGGGGCTTAGGCCCTTTTTGTTTGTGTGCAAGTATTCACATTTAAGCATAATCGGGTGTGTCTTTGCTAATGCTAGAACAAATAAAGGTGTTATGGAAGGCTTCTCCTTGTTTCGTATTACAGGTAAAAGGGTAAATTAAGAATAGACAAGTTACTACCGGACGAAGGAAATAGTAACCGGTAAATATAATGGATAAGGTAGGGATCATCTCATGGCTAAAGCATCGAATAAAGTAAATACAACTTCACTGGAACAGATCATGAATCGTCAGGTTGCTAACTTAAATGTCCTGTACGTAAAAATTCATAACTTTCATTGGTATGTCAAAGGAGAACAATTTTTCTCCCTTCATGTGAAATTTGAGGAATTATATAATGAAGTAACCCTTCAAATGGATGAAGTAGCAGAACGCTTGCTAACCATCAAAGGCAGTCCGGCAGCAACATTGAAAGAATATTTGGAATTAGCTACAATTCAAGAAGCTACAGGTAAGGAAGATACACGGGGAATGGTTCAGTCTCTGATTGAAGACTTCGCCACCATCTCTGAAGAGCTGACAGAAGGCATCGAGCTTGCCGAAGAAACCAAGGATCAGCCAACCTCAGATATGTTCATTAAAATCCGTAGTGATCTGGAGAAACACCAATGGATGCTACGTTCGTTTCTTAGCTAATCATTAAGCAGTTTGAATAAGGCTTCCTGCGGGAAGTCTTATTTTTGCGTAGTCTTATGTTTAATGAAAATCTTCTCTGAGTCACAAGTGATTAGCTAAAGAGAAATTTGTAAAAAAACAAGGTTTGATATAAAATTAGTGAGAATCATTGATAATCATTGTGATTCAATTTATAATAATTATAATGTGATAGAAAATCTAATTGTGCTGGGAATCAGGATTATCCTGTTTCAATACAACTTTTGATTTCGCAAATCGATCAATGGAGGGAATAATATTATGGCAGCAGAATTTGTCATTGAGGGTCTTAAAGCGACGATTGAGGGAAAAGAAATTTTGAAGGGGATTAACCTTCAAATGAAAGGTGGCGAAATTCACGCCATCATGGGACCAAACGGTACAGGTAAAAGTACTTTGGCTTCGGCGCTAATGGGTCATCCTAAATACGAAGTAACTGATGGAACTGCAACTCTTGATGGTGAAGATCTTCTGGAGATGGCTGTTGATGAACGCGCACGTGCAGGTCTTTTCCTTGCAATGCAATATCCAAGCGAAATCTCTGGAGTAACTAACTCCGACTTCTTGCGTTCTGCCATTAATTCCCGTCGTGAAGAGGGAAGCGAAATCTCGTTGATTCGTTTTATTCGCCAAATGGAAGCAAAGATGAAAGAACTAGATATGAACCCTGAGTTTTTACACCGTTACTTGAACGAAGGCTTCTCCGGTGGTGAGAAGAAACGTAATGAAATTCTACAAATGATGATGCTGGATCCAAAAATCGTGATCTTGGACGAAATTGACTCCGGTCTTGATATTGATGCTTTGAAAATTGTAGCTGAAGGCGTAAACTCCATGCGTAGCGAAGAACGCGGCTTCTTAGTTATTACCCACTATCAACGTCTTTTGAACTACATCAAACCTGATTATGTTCACGTTATGATGCAAGGTAGAATCGTGAAATCCGGTGGTCCAGAGCTTGCACAGCGTCTGGAAGCAGAGGGTTATGAATGGATTAAAGAAGAACTTGGAATTGAAGATGAAACTGTAGGGCAAGAAGCGTAAGAAACGCCAGGAAGGAGGAGACCACTATGACGACACAGACCATTCTTCCGGTGGATGCCGAACGCTTGAGCGAATTATCGCACAGCAGCGGCGAACCGGGTTGGCTGAAAGAAAGCCGCTTGAAGGCACTAGAATTGGCAGCTACTCTGACACTGCCTAAATTAGAGAAGACACGGATTGATCGTTGGAATGTCAATAATTATGGTAGCTATAAAGCAAGTGAACCTTTTGCTTCGCTAAGTGATGCACCTGCATCTATTTCTTCCTTGATCAAGGATCAGGAGGAAGGCAGCCTGATTATTCAACGCAACTCTGGTGCAGTATATACACGTATCGCTCCTGAGCTTGCAGAACAGGGTGTTATTTTTACAGATCTACAGACAGCTGTTAAAGAACACGGAGATTTGGTTCAACGTTACTTGCATAAAGCCATTCAGCCAGACGAACATTCTATCGCAGCGCTTCATGCTGCATTGTGGAATGGTGGAGTATTCCTCTATGTTCCTAAGAATGTTGTTATTGAAACTCCGCTTCAAGCAGTGCTGTTAACGGATGATGCGGAAGCTACTTTTGTTCCACACATTCTGGTCGTAGCTGATACTAACAGTTCCGTAACCTATGTAGACAACTACGTATCGGATAAAGAAGAAGCTGGACTACACAATGGTGCGGTAGAGGTATTCGTGGGCGCTGGCGCTAAAGTTCGTTATGCTACAGTGCATCAGCTTGGTGTAGATACTACAGATGTAACTTATCGCCGGGCTGTTGTTGAGAATGACGGAGTCATCGAATGGATCGTTGGTGAGATGAACTACGGAGATACTGCGAGTGATACCAAGTCTGTGCTTAAAGGCAACGGTTCTAGCTCCGATGCTAAAGTAATTGCAGTAGGTACGGGATCACAGAAACTGAATTACACCACTCAAGCTCAGCATTTTGGCAAAAGCACACCAAGTGACATGATCACTCGTGCAGTTATGCGTGATTCTGCTACTTCTATCATCAACGGAATCACCAAGATTGAGAAAGGTGCTACTAGAGCGGACGGCCAGCAAACGGAAAAAGTATTGATGCTGAGTCCAAAAGCCCGTGGTGACGCCAATCCGATCCTGCTTATTGATGAAGATGATGTTACAGCCGGCCATGCCGCTTCCGTAGGTCAGGTCAATCACGAGCAAGTCTTTTACCTAATGTCCCGCGGAATTACACGGCATGATGCAGAGACTCTGATCATCTACGGCTTCTTGGCTCCTGTTGTGTCACAAATTCCACTGGAGGGACTGCGCAATCAGCTCCAATCTCTTGTGGAAAGGAAGTTAGTGCAATGATTAGCAACGCCATCCGGGAGCAATTTCCCATACTGAACCAAAATGTGAACGGACATCCACTGGTCTATCTGGACAGTGCTGCTACTTCACAGAAGCCTCGGAAAGTAATTGAGGCGGTCAAGTCGTATTATGAGTGGGATAACGCCAACGTACACCGTGGCGTCCATACTTTAGGCAGCCGAGCAACCGATGCCTACGAGGGAGCCCGGGAGAAGCTAGCTAAGTTTATTAACGCCCGCAGCACTAAAGAAATTATCTTTACACGCGGAACAACTACAGCCTTAAATCTTGTGGCCTCTTCTTACGGACCCTCTGCTGTGGGTGAAGGCGACGAAATCGTCATCACCTTAATGGAGCATCATAGTAATCTGATTCCATGGCAGCAGCTCGCTAAGAAGACAGGTGCTACATTAAAATATATACCGTTGCAACCTGATGGAACGGTTACGTTGGAAGCTGCCGAGCAGACGATTACGGATAAAACCAAAATCGTTGCTATCGCTTATGTATCCAACGTTATGGGAGTAACTCATCCTATTAAAGAGCTTGCGGCTATTGCTCATCGTCATGGTGCAGTAATTGTCGTAGATGGTGCACAAAGCACACCACATATGAAGGTCGATGTGCAGGATCTGGATTGTGATTTCTATGCACTATCTGGTCATAAAATGCTCGCACCCACCGGAATTGGCGCTTTGTATGGCAAGAGAGCACTTCTCGAAGCCATGGAGCCCGTCGAATTCGGTGGCGAGATGATCGATGATGTGGGTCTTTATGAATCCACATGGAAAGAACTGCCTTGGAAGTTTGAAGGCGGTACGCCGATCATAGCTGGTGCTGTTGGTCTAGGTGCAGCCATTGATTTCTTACAAGAAATCGGTTTGGATGAGATACACCGCCATGAGAAAGCTCTTGCAGCGTATGCAGAGCAACGTCTGTCAGAGATCGAGGGTCTGAACATTTATGGTCCTCGAAATCGTGAAGTCGGCGTTGTCACCTTTAATCTGGGTGACGTTCACCCGCATGATGTCGCTACAGTGCTAGATGCGGAAGGCATTGCCATCCGCGCCGGGCATCACTGCTGTCAGCCGCTGATGCGCTGGCTGGAAGCCAGCTCTACAGCACGTGCAAGCTTTTATCTGTATAATAACGAGCAGGATGTAGATCGACTGGTGGACGCTTTAATCAAGACAAAGGAGTACTTCAGCTATGAACTTGGATGACTTATACAGACGCGTAATTATGGATCATTATAAAAGTCCTCGAAATCGCGGTTCATTTGAAGATGATGCTCTAAAAATTGAACTGAATAACCCAACCTGTGGTGACCGGATTACTCTTCAGCTTAAGGTAGAGGATGGAATCGTAAAGGATGCCCGTTATAATGGTGAAGGCTGTTCGATCAGTATGTCATCGGCTTCGATGATGACTGAGGCGATCAAAGGACAAACGGTTGAACGTGCGCTTGAACTGGCTGATAACTTCTCCTTACTGATGAAGGGTGAAGACGTGGATTTTGGAGATTACGAAGACATTGAAGCCCTTTCGGGTGTGAATAAATTCCCTGCGCGGATCAAATGCGCAACACTGGCTTGGAACGCACTTCGTAAAGGAATTGACGAAGAAGAGCAACATAAATAACAGTAGAACAAGGAGGCTGACACCATGGCTAAGAAAGCGCCTGATATGGAAGAATACCAGTACGGGTTCCGTGATGAGCATAAATCGATATTCCAGTCTGGTAAAGGTTTGACGGCCGAAATTGTTAAAGAAATTTCAGCAATCAAAAATGAACCACAGTGGATGCTTGACTTCCGCTTGAAATCTTTGGAGCAGTTCCGTAAAATGCCAATGCCAACATGGGGCGGCAATATGGATGATTTGGACTTCGAGGATATTCAATACTATGTAAGACCTTCAGAGAAGCAAGGGAAGACTTGGGAAGAAGTTCCTTCCGAAATCAAAGAAACCTTTGATAAGCTGGGGATTCCGGAAGCGGAACAGAAGTTCCTCGCCGGCGTTTCGGCACAATATGAATCTGAGGTAGTCTATCACAGCATGCAGAAGAGCCTTGAAGATCAAGGGGTTATTTTTACAGATACCGACACTGCATTGCGTGAGCACCCAGAGCTTCTGAAAAAATATTTCGGGACGATCATCCCTCCAACCGATAATAAATTTGCCGCACTTAACAGTGCAGTTTGGTCAGGCGGCAGCTTCATCTATGTTCCTAAAGGTGTGAAATGTGAAGTTCCTTTGCAGGCTTACTTCCGTATTAACTCCGAGAACATGGGACAATTCGAACGTACTTTGATCCTTGCTGATGAAGACAGCTTCGTGCACTACGTAGAAGGATGTACTGCTCCAATCTATAGCACGAACTCTCTGCACAGTGCGGTTGTTGAAATCTTGTGTATGAAGAACGCCCGCGTTCGTTATACCACAATCCAGAACTGGGCTCCAAACATCTACAACCTCGTTACGAAACGTGCGGTTGCAGAAGAGAATGCTACCATGGAATGGGTCGATGGTAACATCGGTTCCAAGCTGACCATGAAATATCCTGCGGTTGTTCTTAAAGGCCGTGGTGCTAAAGGTTCAGTACTATCCATCGCGGTAGCAGGTAAAGACCAGCATCAGGATGCGGGTGCCAAGATGATCCATTTGGCTCCAGATACAACATCCACCATTGTATCGAAATCCATCAGTAAACATGGCGGTAAAGTAACTTACCGTGGTCTAGCTTCCTTCGGCCGTCAAGCAGAAGGTGCGAAATCGAACATTAAATGTGATACGCTGATTTTGGATAATGAGTCCACTTCGGATACTATTCCTTACAATGAAATCATGAACGATAACATCGTTCTTGAGCATGAAGCAACCGTGTCTAAAGTTTCTGAGGAGCAACTGTTCTACCTGATGAGCCGTGGCCTCACAGAAGCAGAAGCGACTCAAATGATCATCATGGGCTTCATCGAGCCGTTCACAAAAGAACTGCCGATGGAATATGCGGTCGAAATGAACCGTCTGATCAAGTTCGAAATGGAAGGTTCAATCGGTTAATAAGAGCGCTTATGAATGGAGGCTTGTCCTCCCAACGCTTATATTTCTTCAAAGCATCCGTAGATATTTTTCTACGGATGCTTTTTTATTGGCACAATTGAAAAAATCCCCGAATGCTCCGGGGACACACCTTTAATATTTTTAATTATCCATTTCCGGCAACGGCAATTCCACTGAAGGATCTGGCTCCCAGAGATGCCGTTCTAATTGCTGATGCTACAATGGTGTATTGGATCTGGCCGGTAAGCACATCGGTCGAAGGCGGATAGTCGACAGCGGTTATTCCAACCATTTCATATTGGGTCGTTGTATTATTAATGTTTCCGGGGTAGGTTGTACTAAAAATTAATATATTATTGCGGTAAATACTAAAAGTAACATCATTCTGAACTATAATGCTGACATCAACACTAAGTCTGGCAAAAGCATTCAATGTGACTCTCACTAAACCTGCATTGGCAGGGGTAACATTTACTGTCTGAAGTCCAATATCACCGAAAATTGCACTTGAACGAACTAAATTAAGACTTTGTGAATCCATAGTACTGTCCTGTGAAATCCGCATATCAAGAAACTGTATACTCATCCAATTCACCTAACCTCTCATTGTTGATTTTACATTTTATGAGAGAAAGAATAGAATGGCGCCAAATCATTGGCGGTTTTTTTATATATATAGTAAAGGCTACTGTTTTGCCAGATCATTCACTTCTTTACTAAAAGCCTCTGAATATTGATTAAATTTACCTGCATCAAGTTTTAAGCTGTTATCGTTTGCTTTTGGAGGTGTCTCCTGGATCTGTTTATATAAAAGATCAATTTCTGGGGAAAGCTTGGCCCATATTTTTTTTATAGAATCATACTTAATATCTAACTCGTTCATATATGTATCGTATTCTTTTTTCTCTTCCATGGCTTTGCCAAGCTGTTCGATCGTAAAGTCAATGTCCATGCTCGCTCCTGTACTGCTTGTACCACTTCTAGTGTATGAGATAACATCTACAAACCCAACATTCCAAATGTCAGCAATAACAAAATTGCTTATTTCTCTTAGCATTTTTTCAGGTGAGGGTGCTGTATCAGTTTTTGAGGAGATTTCCCCGAAATTAAACAAGTTTTTAGATTCGTTGATCGCTGTGTTTGCGTCCGTAGGGTTATTGTTATTTGTATTGCTACACCCTGAAAGAAGGATAATGGCGATAATACAAGATAAAACAAGCTGCTTTTTCAATATAGTTCCCCTCCATAATATAAGTAAAAAGTGTTGTATTACTATATTACGGTAAATTGTGGTAAAAGTTTTACATCTGAAGCAAATTTAAGACGGCGAAAAAGTGAACTCTTCGTATCCCGGAATAAATTCCAATAATTATGCAAAAAACCGAATAAAGGTCCTCCTAATATTACACGATGATTACAATAATCATGTAGATTCTTAATTCATCAGGATTAAGGAGGAAACACGAGCATTTTAAGATAACGAGGGTCCTTTATATCATGTAGATGCTGCTTTTTTCCGAAATAACCGCAAAAACGCGCAATTCTCCCCTTTGCCGCATTAAATTATGGATGATACACTGCTTAAAGTCACTAAATTGTAAGCGCTAAAAAAAGCTAGCTTACGATGTAACATTTGCTTTATACAAAAAATTGCTTACTAAGTAAGCCTTAAGGAGGAGAGATATGGATGTTCTCAGGCAACTGCGCGGTTATTATCGGGAGAAGCTGCATTTTCTGATTCTTTCGATTATATGTTTGGCCGCTGCAACTGCAGTGGGGCTGATTACCCCCAATTTGTTAAGAAAGCTGATCGATGATGTTATTGTGCCACTTAAGTTTACAGAGGTGCCAGTGCTCGCATTGAGCGTGTTAGCTGTAGTAATAGTAAAAGCATGCCTGCAGTTTGCACATGGATTTTTTGGAGGACGGCTAGGTAACTTTCTTGCATACCGGCTGCGTAATGCTTGTTATGAGAAGCTACAATTCCTATCTTTCCGTTATTATGATACCGCGAAAACGGGAGATTTGATGTCCCGGCTAACCGGAGATTTGGAAGCGATTCGTAACTTTATCGGTTTCGGTTTTGCTCAGCTGCTGAATGTCTTTTTTATGGTCATTTTTGGTTCGATTATGATGTTCTCACTCAATTGGCAGCTTACTCTAGTAACTCTGATTACGATGCCCATCCTGGCGTTTATTGCGCTAAAATTCGAGTCTAAGATTCACCCGGCCTTTCAAGAGATGCGTCTTGCACTCAGTTCTCTGACAACGGCTGTACAGGAGAATATCACGGGTGTGCGCACCGTCAAATCATTTGCGAGAGAGGCTCATGAAGTAGAGAAATTCTCACACCGCAACGAACGTTATAAGAATAACCAAATTTTTGCCGCTGAGCTATGGAGTAAGTTTTTTCCGGCGATGGAGTTTTTAGCATCGATCAGTGCAGCTATTCTGCTTGGAGTAGGTGGAACGTTAGTTATTAAGGGGAAAATGTCACTAGGCGAACTGGTTGCTTTTTTCAGCTTAATTTGGTACATCATTGGTCCGATTTGGGGTCTTGGATTCCATATTAATAACTATACACAGTCCAAAGCATCGGGAGAACGTGTATTGGAAGTACTTAATCAGAATATTGATGTGAAGGATAAAGAGAACGCCCGTGAACTGGTACCTTCTGAGGTTAAAGGAGATGTAGCGTTTAATCACGTCACATTTGCTTATGGGAACAAAATGCCTGCGGTTACAGACATTGATTTTGAGGCCAAATCTGGTGCGGTTATAGGGTTCCTTGGAGGTACGGGCTCTGGTAAATCGACCATTACACAGCTGATGATGCGTGCTTATGACGTTAATGAAGGCAGCATCACACTGGATGGGATGGACATCAGAGAATACAATGTTCGCAGCTTGCGTTCACAGATCGCGACGGTCTTTCAGGAGACCTTCCTGTTCTCCTCCTCAATTCGCAACAACATCTCCTATGGGTTGAAGAATGTAAGCATGGAAGAAATTATCCGAGCTGCACAACTTGCCAAAGCCCATGATTTCATCATGGAGATGGAAGACGGTTATGACACTGTGGTGGGTGAGCGCGGAATGGGTCTTTCCGGTGGACAAAAGCAACGGATTGCCATCGCTAGAGCCCTGCTTAAGAATCCGCGGATTCTTATCCTCGATGATGCGACCAGCGCTGTCGATATGGAGACGGAGCACGAGATTCAAGCCGGATTCCAAGAGGTCATGAAGGGGCGCACTACACTTATTATTGCCCATCGGATCTCCTCCTTGCGCCATGCGGATCAGATTATCGTCATGAACGAAGGTCATGTGCAGCAGCGTGGTACCCATAAAGAGCTAATTGAAGTGCCGGGTCCTTATCAGGATGTATACCGGATACAGTATGCTGATTATCTGGCCAGAGCGACCGGAAGAGGGGAGGAGTGAGGCATATGAAACTTGAAGCCAAACCAATGACCGCTACGGGAGCAAAAAATAAAGCAGCCGAGCAGCAAGAACTGGATGAACGTTTTGTATATAAAGATGATGATGTCATCGATAAGGCTTTTGACTGGAAGCAATTCACCAGACTGTTCGGGTACATGAAGCCTTATGCAAAGCAGATGCTTCCATTGGTGTCCATCATGATGATTCTGGGAACCATCACGAAGTTGACCGTCCCGTTCCTAACAAGTTTAGCGATTGACCGTGCGATTGCGCCAAAGGTGGGGAATCCCAGCTTATCACTGCTTTATTCGCTTACAGCAGGGGTAATCGTCTTATATCTGATTCAATGGATTGCGGGAGTGTACCGGATTAAATATACGAACATCATAGGCCAAAGAGTGATTTATGATTTGCGCTCAGATTTGTTCAAGCATATTCAGAAGCTCTCCTTTAACTTCTTTGATAAACGTCCGGCAGGCTCGGTATTAGTACGGGTAACCAATGATATCAACTCTCTGCAGGATCTGTTCACAAACGGGGTTGTCAATCTGATGATTGACTGCGTGCAGCTTATGGGGATTACCATTATTCTGCTAGTGATTAACTGGAAGCTAGGTCTTGCAGTAATGGTTACGGTTCCGATTATGTTCTTTGTTTCAACTAAGCTGCGCCAAAAGATTCGGATCGCTTGGCAGGATGTGCGGATGAAGAACTCCAGAATTAATTCTCATTTAAATGAATCGATTCAGGGAATCAGAGTCACACAAGCCTACACCCAAGAACAAGAAAATATGAATTATTTCGATGTTATGAATACCGACAGCAAAAAATCCTGGAACAAAGCCTCTGCGATGAACCAGGCGTTCGGTCCGATTATTGAGGTCACAGGTGGTTTTGGAACAATGATCCTCTTTTGGCTGGGGGCTTATCTGATCCAATCTGGAGAACTCACAGTAGGTATGCTGGTAGCATTCAGTTCTTATGTCAGCAACTTCTGGGACCCGATTAATCGCCTTGGGCAGATGTACAATCAGCTGCTTGTGGCAATGGCTTCCTCGGAACGGATCTTTGAATATTTGGATGAGCAACCGGCGGTGCAAGATAATCCTGGTGCTAAGCCAATGGGAACGATTCGTGGGGATATTAACTTTGAAAAGGTCATTTTTGAATATGAAAAAGGCCGGGCTGCACTAAAAGGTATTGATCTGGATGTAAAAGCAGGACAGTCGATCGCGCTCGTAGGTCATACAGGTTCTGGTAAAAGTACGATCATTAACCTGATTGGCCGGTTCTATGATATTAAGAGCGGCCGAATCACGATAGACAGTGAAGATATCCGCGGGGTTACGTTAGACAGCCTGCGAAGGCAGATCGGAATCGTGCTGCAAGATACCTTTATTTTCTCGGGAACGATTCGGGATAATATCCGTTTTGGCCGTCTGGAGGCTACAGATGAAGAAGTGGAAAATGCCGCAAAAGCCGTGGATGCCCATGACTTTATCATGAAGCTGCCCGGAGGGTATGAGACTGAGGTGGAAGAGCGCGGCAGCGCATTGTCGATGGGACAACGTCAGCTGCTCTCCTTCGCCCGGGCGCTTTTGGCAAATCCGCGGATACTAATCCTGGATGAGGCAACTGCCAGCATTGATACGGAGACGGAGCTGAAGATCCAGGAGGCACTCAAAATCCTGCTTCAAGGCCGAACCTCCTTTATCGTAGCGCACAGACTCTCTACCATCCGTCATGCGGATAAAATAGTCGTCCTCGATCACGGAGAGATTAAAGAAGAAGGAAACCATCATGAGTTGACATCCCGTGATGGGGTATACAACGGTCTGATCGAAGCGCAATTCCGCTTCCTATAGACCGACAGAACGGAATAGAACAACAGCTCATTCCCGTTGCTTAGGCAACTGCGGGGTGGGCTGTTTTTTATAGGGATATAGTGATTAAGGTGGTCGGGGCTTGGTGGATCAGAGTAGAGTGGAATATGGCAGAGGTATTACGGGACAAGGCAACCGAAGAACGGAAGAACGGAAGAACGGAAGAACGGAAGAACGGAAGAACGGAAGAACGGAAGAATGGAAGAACGGAAGCACGGAAGAACGGAAGAACGGAAGAACGGCAGAACGGCAGAACGGAAGAACAGCAGAATGGAAGAACAGCAGAATGGAAGAACAGCAGAACGGAAGCACGGAAGCACGGAAGCACGGAAGAACGGCAGAACGGCAGAACAGCAGGACGGCAGAAAATAATATAGCAGGGTAATATTTCTATTCAGTTACTTGGGGCGTTTGGATACCCTGCCCGTCACACGCAGCTCAAACATTTGTGCACAAATATCTTGATGCCATTGTAGATCAGCTGTCTGTTCCGCTAATAGGATTTCATTTTGCAATCGGGCCATCTCATAGCAGTAGGTAGCGTTAATTTGCAGGCACTGCTGTTGCTCCGTTTCCTCAGCAGCAGTAAGCTGCCGTCTACGGCTCAGGGTGAACAACTCGGCAAGGCGTTCATGGACAGGAAGCATGCTTTTTTCCTCCTATAGCAATTTAAAACCACATATTAGTCTCGCCATTAGAAGAGGAATTCAAACGTTACGTCAGATAATTAAATTGAGGGGCCTTACTATGTTGAGGGTAGGAGGAACTATCTTCGAAGTCAGAAGGAAACAATAGAGGTGAGAGAGGTGAGAGAGGTGAAAATCGAGGAATGTTTAGGAGTAATCTGGAAACCAATCTTTAGTTGCAGTTTGTACAATAGAAACCATCATTCTCGTTATAAAAATACTGTTAATTGCACTTTGTGCAGCTATTTTCGAGAAATGTGCTTATAAAGAGCATTTTCCTTAATTCTAATTGCACAAAGTACAACTAAATCACAATTCAGCTCGCAAGACGTGGATTTTGTTGCACAAAATACAACAAAATCAGAAATCGGCTCGCTAGACGTGGATTTAGTTGCACAAAGTACAACTAAATCACAATTCAGCTCGTTAGATGTGGATTCTGTTGCACAAAATACAACTAGAAAATCCCCCATAGTTAAACCGGGGGATTTAGTGTACAAACAGCAGCTCTGAACCTTCTGCTAAGCAACGCAGGACCTCAAGAAACGCCCTAGTCCATGTAGATTTCCACAATCGTAACGTTACGTTCGCGGGCTAGATCGACAAATAATCCATCGATCTTTACCAGCGGACGGAAAATATCAACTGGATTGTTCATGATAATCACACCTGTATCACCCGTGTTCAGTAACACACGCTTGCCGATAAAGTTGGGCATTAAATGTTGTATAAAGGCTTGAACCGTTCTGCCGTTCAGCTTACCAAAGCTGAGGTCATTTAGTTCACGTAGGACAGAAATAAGCTCTTGCTTGGACTGATAGACGCGTTTGGAAGTCATCGCACTATAGATGTCAGCTACAGCAGCAATTTGCGCATAAGGATGAATCTCGGATTTGGTTAGCTTATTAGGATAGCCAGAGCCGTCCTCACGTTCATGATGCTGTAGGGCTGCCAAAGCTGTATGTGAGTCATCCATCGAATTGCGGATAATTTCGTAGCCGTACTTAGTATGTAGTTTAACTTCTTCGAATTCTTCCGCGGTTAATTTCCCAGGTTTATTTAATAGAGCAGGTGAGATTCTACATTTTCCAATATCAATTAAATATCCAGCTCGTCCAATCTCATAGCATTCTTGTTTGGAATACCCAAGCCAGATTGCAATATAATAAGAGAGCATACCTACCTGCAAAGAGTGGTTGTAGGTATAATTATCTTCGCGATCGAGCAGAAGCAGCAGGGAGACTACATCCTTTTGCTTGTCCAACGATTGAAGTGAAGGCTGAAGAATGTCGTTAACCACGGATTGGTTAAAGCTTCCTTTTAATAGTGCTTCCATATAAAGATTCTCAAAGCCGTCAATCATGGTATCAAAACTAGTGGTCACCGTCTGAATAATTGAAGGTCTGCTTAATGGGGCAGGTTCTTCCACTAACGTCTGGATATCAACATAATCAACTCCATGCTGCATCAGCTTGGCGATATCATCTATCTGGAGCAGCGATCCCTTTGGTAATACATGCAGACCTCTTGAACTATAAGCGTCTGAGTTGAGGTGATTACCAGGTTTTAGATCCGAGACGTGTACTCTCAATGCCTATGCCACCTTTTATCCGATTTTATCCAGAATATCAACAAAGTGCAGATTTTTCAATGAAAAAGGAGTGAAGATTAATTGTGGAGGGAATCGGCAGCCTTTTGTTCAGAGCCTACCCAGTGCTGGCCTGATTCATTGATGTCTTTTTTCCAGATAGGGACGGTCTGTTTCAGCAGTTCAATGGCCAGACGACTAGCCTCGTAACAGGTATCGCGATGAGGGGTAGAGACAGCAATGATAACGCTTGCTTCCTTAAGACCAACAAGCCCAATGCGGTGGGAAATCGCGCAGCGTGCATTCCAGCGATTCTGTACCTCGTCACCAATTTCTTTCAGCTTATTTAAGGCCATAGGAATATAGGCTTCATAGTCTAATGCTGTTGTGCGTTGTTCTCCGGTCATTTCGCGTGTAGTTCCTACAAATAATAGGGATGCTCCATGATTGGCATCGAGGACGGCATCCAGAAGCTTCTCAGCATTTAATGGCAGATCCGTTATGCTATAGAGGCCGTCAGGAGTGCTCTCATATAAAGAACCATTCTCTCCCCCGGAAACGGGAGGGATTAATGCAACTTCGGCAGACTCGGTGATGAGGGCTTCATCAGGTGCATATTCCCGGTCAATAGCGACCAAAGAAGTTCCAATTAGGGATGCTGCATCCGGATAAGAGGTTGAAAGGAGTTCTTTTAACTTCCCAGCGGTTAAGGGATTCTCCGTCGCATGAAAGGTCAGAGAAGATGAACCGATAATCTCAGCCAAACCCGCGAACAGGCGGATTGTGATATGCATACTTATTCACCTCTGAAATATGTTGTAATGTCTACAATATACCATAATGAGCCTGAAAATGTTATGCTAGGCTCTATAAGATCATGCATCGGCTGCTTCATTAAAGAGCGGCTCAACAGGTAGGAGGAATGTTGCTAATGGGGCATGTGCCGCAAAGACTGACCATACTTCATACCAATGATATACATAGCCATTTCGAAATGGTGAGTCCATTGGCAGCAGAAATCGAGAGACAAAGAGCTGCAGCGGGAGAAGAGCCTGTGCTGCTGCTGGATATTGGCGATCATATGGATCGTGCAGCCGTCGAGACAGAAGGAACTATGGGTCAGGCTAACATCGATGTACTTAACTTAACAGGATATGATGCTGTAACCATCGGTAATAATGAGGGGTTAACATTCTCACAGGAGATGTTATCCTCTATTTTCTCCGGGTTACAGTGTCCAGTGGTATGCTGTAATTTTGTGGAGACTGCAACAGGGGAACCTCCCCACTGGATGAAGCGTCATGCCATCTTGGAGAAGGACGGAATCAGAATAGGAGTGACTGGAGCGACAGCGGCATTTACTTCGTTTTATTCCTTGCTGGGCTGGGATGCTCTGGATCCCGAGACAACCCTTCGGGAACAATGCCTTCTTCTAGCTCCTCAGGTGGACATTCTAATCATCCTTTCTCATTTGGGGCTTCCCGCAGATCGAATTCTGGCAGAGCGGCTGGAAGGTGTGCATGCTATTCTAGGTGGACATACACATCATATGCTGGAAGAACCGCTCATGATTAACGGAACAGCTGTATGTGGAGCCGGGAAATTCGGGCGTTACCTCGGGCGGCTTCAATTTGAGCGGAGAGAGGGACAACCTGGATTTAGCCTGGTGGCGGGTGAATGTATTCCGATTGACCCAGGACTGAAGGAAGAGATTGTAGGTCCTGCCGCTACTATTCATTTGGAGCGTGGTCGTGAGGCTCTTCAGCAGACCGTTGCGATCACAGATCGTGAGCTTCCTTTGAATTTGCAGGGAGAATCCCCTTTTGGCAATCTTTTAGCCCAAGCTGTACGTAGATTTACAGGCACTAGTTTGTCGATAGTTAACACAGGTCAGCTTCTAGGACCTTTGCCTGAAGGGGAGGTTACAGCGGGAATGCTGCACGCCCTATGTCCTTCTCCCATTAACACCTGCGTAATCAAGCTGAAAGGCCTAGATATTCGCATAGCTTTGGAGCAGAGTCTTACTGAAGAATTTTATAATAAGGTGATTTTTGGATATGGCTTTCGCGGGAATTATCTGGGCAGCTTAGCAGTAGATGGGATAAAAATCTTGTACGATCCGCAGAAGATACCGTATGATAACAATATTGCAGTTTTTGTCGAAGGAAACCCGCTGGAGGATGATAAAGAGTATAATGTTGGTACGCTGGACATGTTTACTTTCCGTGCAGGCTATGAGACGATCGCCAATGGGAAGGATCCTGTATTTTTGCTGCCTCATTTTTTACGCGACCTGCTTGGGATGGAATTGCAGCGTCCGGACAGTCTTGATGAATGTATGCTCACTCGGTGGGAGATCAAGTCTGAGTAAACCTGCAGCTCACAAGATATACTTTTTGATTCCATTTAAACAGTGCTAGATTCCCGAAAAATAGGAGGAGATTATGGACACGATTACAGCTATTATTTTAGCAATTGTCGAAGGGATCACTGAATTTATTCCTGTTTCTTCTACAGGACACATGATCTTGACCTCGAAGCTTCTGGGCTTTGATGAGCAGGATTCGATTATGAAGACTTATGAAATCGTTATTCAGCTAGGGGCAATATTGGCGATTGCGCTTGTTTACCGCGAGCGTGTGCTTAATTTGCTGGGCATTGGGCGTAAGAACTCAGGAAGAGGCGGTGTGATGCCGGCGTCTCGTTTGAACTTAATCCATGTAATACTTGGGATTGCCCCAGCACTAGCTGTGGCATTTTTTGCCCGCGATTTTATAAAAAGTCTCTTTGGAGCCACGACTGTTCTTTGGGCGCTTGTCGCCGGCGGGATTCTAATGATTATCGCAGAATGGGTAAACAGACGCAAAATTAGAATTACAGCGCATGAGCTGGACGATCTTTCTTACGGACAGGCGCTGGCTATCGGGATGTATCAGATTATTTCAGTGCTGTGGCCAGGATTTTCCCGTTCGGGATCTACGATCTCCGGAGGGATGTTAAGTGGGGTTAGTTATAAAGCGTCTGCGGATTTCTCCTTCCTTATAGCCATTCCTATTATGTGTGCGGCTTCCGGATATGAAATGTTGGATTCTTATAAGAACTTCACTAGTGAGACGATTGGCTATTTTGTAATTGGATTTCTGATTTCTTTTGTAGTGGCTTATGTAGTGGTTATTTTGTTTATGAAATTGATTCAAAAGATTAGATTGACGCATTTCGCGATCTACAGATTTATTCTTGCTGCTATATTCTGGTTGTTTATTATGCGTTAATGCCCATAGGCAAAGACCTAGACACACCCGATGTTCTTCATGGTGCACCTGTCTGATCTCTACATAAACGGTATAGACAAAGCGTGTGACCCAAGGATTTCAAAACAGAATAGCATTTTACCGTTAAAGGCAGGAGTGAGCTAAGTGCGTTTAGTATCCGTGAATCAGCTTCAAGCAGGCATGAAATTAGGTAAAAAAATATATAATGATGAAGGTCTAACTCTCCTCGCGGATGGGGTGGAGCTTACTGATGCATTGATCAAGAGGCTTTCAAGAATTGACATCGGTTATATTTACATAGAGGACTCTGTCACGGACGATGTTGAGATTATAGGTATGCTTCAAGATGAGACACGTAATCAGGCACTGAAGGTGATTCGTAATCAGTTTCAGCAAATGACAGGCGCTTCAGGAATAAGCAAGGGATTCTACCATCTGGATAAAAAATTCTCAAAGATCATGGATAGCATCCTGGATGATTTGTCTTTACAAGAAGATCCGATGATCATGCTGCTTGATATGCACACCGCTGATAACTACTTGTACGTCCATTCCCTGAATGTCTGCTTGTACACTTTGGTGCTTGGCATTGCGCATGGGTACAGCAAAGAGGAGCTTCGAGTGATTGGTCTGGGTGCGCTGCTGCATGATATTGGCAAGACCCAAGTCCCGATAAAAATCATTCAAAAACCCGGTAAGCTCAGTGAAGATGAATTTCGCCATATGCAGGCACACACCGAGATCGGGTATCAGATTCTCAAGGAAGAACCGAATATCCCGCTGCTCGCGGCTCATTGTGCGCTTCAGCATCATGAACGCATTGACGGATCCGGATATCCGCGGGGATTAAAAGGACCTCAAATTCATGAATATGCCAAATGGTTGGGCGTGGCTGATTCCTACGATGCCATGACCTCCAACCGGGTCTACAAAAAGGCTATGCTGCCACATCAAGCCGTTGAGGCGCTTTATGTAGGTTCTGGTACATTGTATGAGCAGAAGCAGCTAGAGTTATTTAGAGATCGTGTGGCTATCTATCCTCTTGGTCTTACGGTAAAGCTCAGTACGGGTGAAAGTGGAGTTGTTGTCAAAATAGACCCAAGTACGCCTCACAGACCGATTGTACGTGTGCTTACAGGGCCTGAAGGAGAGAAAGTCGTACCGTTCGAAAGGGATCTAGGAAAAGCCCTCTCCGTTGTTATCGTTGACGTCGCAGATCAAGGCGATTCTGTGGGAACGCCAAAATATTTATCATAGCAGCGAAGAGAGAAGATTAGGCTTGTCCGCATAACTCGCGGAAGCCTATTTTTCGTCTCGCTGCTATTATTTTTTACAGTGAAAAAGCTTGTAAGGACAGTCTGAAAGACATCCGAAGTGCAGTTTTTCTGACTAACGTGGTATGATATAGGATAAGACACCGTTCAATCTTCATGATTATGGGTTAATAATAGGAATAAGATTTAAAGGAGCTAGTACAAATGAATGTTTTAAGACCATTAACATCTTCACCGAAGGAGCTGTCGCCAAGCTACGATCCGTGGGATCCCATTACTTCTTTACGTAAGCATGGACGCCATGTGCTAACGAGTGTGGAATTCACAGTAACCAATTTATGTAATATGCGGTGTGAACACTGTGCGGTAGGTGATAGTTTAACCTCTAGAGAAGGGGATATGCTGCCGCTTAAAAATATGTTGGACCGTTTAGATGAAGTAGAGCATCTGGAGACGATTAGTATTACCGGCGGAGAGCCTATGTTCTTGGCTGGAACGGTGGATAATATCATAGTGCCGCTCTTAAAGTATGCCAAAGAGCGGGGGATTAGATCGCAAATTAATTCTAATCTGACGATGCCGTATGCTCGATATGAAAAGCTGCTTCCGTATTTGGACGTTATGCATATTTCTTTTAATTATGTGAACGGAGACGATTTTCATGAAGTTGGTTTTGCCAACAGCGGGCATGCAGTTTCAAAAGAAAGTGCATATCGGTTATATAATGCAATGATTGAGAATTCTCGACGGCTAAGTGAGGATGGTATGCTAATTTCTGCGGAAACTATGATTAATTACCGTACACATACTAAGCTGCCTGAAATTCATAAGTTGATTCTCGATATGGGCGCCAAACGGCATGAGGTACATCCTATGTACAACTCCAGTTTTGCTTCGGCTTTGCCAGTGTTGTCCTTGAATGAAATGCGGACGGCAATCCATAAACTACTGGATACCCGTGATCCGGAGATTTGGATGCTGTTTGGGACCCTTCCGTTTTTTGCTTGCAGCTTCCTGGAAGAAGATCAGAAACTGATAAGCAGAATGCGCGCCGAGAAGAATGTTACCCTTCGCAATGATCCGGATGGCCGGAACCGAGTGAACGTAAACATGTTTACTGGCGATGTTTTTGTTACAGATTTCGCTGATATCGCAGCCTTTGGCAACATCGAGAACCAAAAGCTGGATGATATATTTATCGATTGGCAGACTAAACACCCGCTGAACCAAAAGGTGAACTGCCACTGCGATGCAGCAGGCTGCTGCGGACCTAATCTGTTAGTGGCTGATATGTATTATCCGGAAGTTGACTTCAAAACTAGAAAAGCGATCAATCTGTAGAAATGAGGCGTTGTTAAGTGGTGCATACGGAATTTGAAGTAGGGAGATTATTGCTTAATCTTTTGCTGGTTCTGGTGCTCGTATTATTGAACGGTATTTTTGTAGCAGCGGAATTTTCATTAGTTAAGGTCAGGCAGTCCCGCCTGACCCAACTTGTCAGTGAAGGTAATAAAATGGCTGGATATGCTCTGAAAGTAAATAAGAGACTGGATTCCTATTTATCCGCCACTCAGTTTGGGATAACACTTGCGTCGCTGGGCTTAGGTTGGGTTGGAGAGCCCGCGATTTCTGAGCTGTTGGTCGAACCTTTAATGTACCAGATGGGGATCACCGATCATACCCTGATTTCTACCGTATCTGTGATTATTGGATTTTCGATCATTACATTTTTACATATTGTACTTGGGGAGCTTGCTCCTAAATCGCTCGCGATTCAAAGAACAGAAGGTTCGGCACTGTTGTTATCTGCACCCCTGATGTTCTTCTATAATGTGTTCATGCCTTTTATCTGGGTGCTGAACGCTTCAGCCAACGCGTTGCTTCGGTTGGTCGGTGTGGAGCCTGCAAATGAAAGTGAAGCAGCACACTCGGAAGAGGAAATACGTATTCTGATGAATCAGAGCGCCAAGAGTGGTGTCATTGACAAAGATGAAATGAAACTAATGGATAATATCTTTGAATTCTCAGATCTGCTTGCACGTGAAGTCATGCTGCCTCGTACAGATATGGATGTGCTTTACAGCAATCTTTCGTTAGAAGAAAATATGAAGATTATTACCGAAACGAGACATTCGCGTTATCCGGTTGCTCTGGAAGATAAGGACCGTATTATCGGTTTTATTCATATTACCGACCTGTTGTTTGCTCCACCGGAGCAGCAGAATGATCTTACAACTCTGGTTCGGCCTATCCTTAACGTTCCGGAATCGATGGAAATCAGCCATACTCTTCGTTTTATGCAGAAGAATAAGGCTCAGCTGACGTTAGTTGTCGATGAATATGGTGGCACAGCAGGTTTGCTGACAGCAGAAGAGATTCTGGAAGAAATCGTAGGCGATCTGCATGACGAGTTCGAAGATGAGCGTCCAAGTGTGGAACATAACGGGGAGTACATCTCTGTTGAGGGCCGGATGCTGATTGAGGATGTCAACGATCTTACGGGTGTTGTGATTGAAGACGATGAGGTGGATTCCATCGGCGGCTGGTTGTTTAAGGAGCTGGAGGGTAATCCAACCAAAGGAAAACGTGTCAAAGTAGAAGATGTTATTTTTGAAGTCGAGGAATCGACAAGATTGCGTATCACTAGAATTAATATCCACCGGGAACCACGTGTGGAGGACGAAGAAACCTCATCAGAACCCAATGAGGATAAAGAATAACCTATTAAAAATTATAACGTATTGTTCCGGTTGATCAGGGATATAATGAACTCCTCCTGCAAGAGCTGTATGGCTCATGAAAGGGGGAGTTTTTTGTGGACACATAAAGGACATAACGCTCGTCTATGCTAATGTTTATTAATTGTTTGAAAGCGGGGTCTAGATTGAAAAAGAAACTTCTTCTCGTTGAGGATGAAATTCGTATTCGTGAACTGGTATCTGATTATTTCTTACAGAATGATTGGGAGGTACTTGAAGCGGATAATGGAAAAGATGCATTGGTTTGGTTTGATTCACTGCTGCCGGATCTGCTGATTCTGGATATCATGATGCCTGCTATGAATGGCTTCGAAGTGTGCCGTGAAGTTCGTGAAAAATCAGCGGTACCCATCATTTTGTTAACGGCCAAGTCTACAGATGACGACAAAATCTACGGTTTTGAATTAGGAGCCGATGATTATGTTACAAAACCATTTAGTCCAAAGGTGCTAGTAGCCCGGGCAAATGCACTTATGAAACGGGTTGAAGGCACCCATCAGCCTGAGTCTAGCATAATAAAATTTGGTTCCGCGATGTTCAATCCCTTGGCTCATCGGTTGGAGGTAGAAGATGCGGAAGTGGAGCTTACCCCTAAGGAATATGATCTTTTATGGCTTTTAATACGAAATAAAGGGATTGTTATTTCAAGGGATACGATCCTCAGTCGGATCTGGGGAATTGAATTTGAAGGAGATTCCAGAGTTGTGGACAGTCATATCAAAAAGCTGCGAAGTAAATTGGGTTATGAATCACGTTTTATTCGTACGGTAATTGGCACAGGATACATGTTCGAGGAAGAGGCATGAGAAGACGGGGAATTACTTTTAAACTGTTTGTGATGACCGTTATCTTTTTCCTTTGCTTCTATGGCATGGTGATTCTAAGCCAATTGCTGTTGTTTGACAATTTCTATCAGAAGCAAAAAGAGCACCGTGTGGAGAAACACCTTAAGAGTTTTGCGGCAAGATATATTAGCGAACCATGGGGAAGCACTAGAACCTCTCAGGAGCTTGTCCGGTTTATGCTGCGGAATAAAACACAAATGGTTATTTTGAAGCTGGATGGAAGGATGAATTCAGAAGATCCATTTCATATAAAGCTAATCGATGATGACGGGAAGAGTATGGTTGTTTCTTTATCCCTATTCATGAATCAGTACGGAGATTCACTGAGAGCAGCAAACATTAAAGTAGATGATCAGTTGAGCGTGGAAGGCGAACTTCTGGATGAAGACAGTGCTTCACCCGTTATACTCTACCCCATAAGCATTACAAAAAAAGGGGGCGGAACCATAGGGGAGACGGGAGAGACTGGGACGATTCATGCATCTGGTACTGTTGCAGAAGTTGTACTGCCTGATTTAAAAATATGGAATCCCCGCCAGGGAATATTGTTTGAGGCTCTTGAGGAATGGTTTCCTTTGACACCAGCGCAGATAGAAGACTTTAAAAATTTGAAAATACAGAAGCAAGACTGGGTTGCTCCCTGGAGTGGGAGTCGCAATTCTGTGGTTATTCTGCCCCTGAAGCAAAGTAACGGAGAAATTGAATTACTATTCACAGTCACTTCATTACAGGAAGTTAAGGATTCGAACGATGCCTTACGTTGGTTCTTTTTATATCTGGGAATGGGTGGCTTTGTCCTGATTCTGGTGCTTTCTCTCTTTTTCTCGAAAATGGTAACGCGTCCGCTAATTAAGTTAAACAAGATAGCAAAACGGATGGTTTCTCTGGACTTTACAGGGGACACATCGATTCGGCAGAAGGATGAGCTAGGCAGCCTTTCTAACAGCATGTTCACCTTATCACTAAGTTTGGACTCTGCTTTACGTGAGTTAAGAGAGGCCAATCAGCAGCTAGTTGAGGATATGGAGCAGAAGCAAAGAATGGAGATCATGCAGCAGGACTTTTTTGCCAACGCCTCCCATGAATTGAAGACACCCCTCAGTATTATCAAAGGTTTTGCTGAAGGTTTGGAAGACGGCGTTAGCGCCGGCAAGCAGGATCACTACATTAAGGTGATTATTGAGGAAGCCGATAAAATGGAGTTTCTTGTTAAAAATATGCTAGATCTAGCGCGGTTGGAGTCGGGCACGATTAAACTTCGGAAAACTTCCTTTATGTTAAGTGAACTGACGGAAAAGGTGACGGACAAGCTGGTCCACTTACTGCGTGAAAAACATTTGGAGGTCATCATTATTCCTGCAAATGAATTACCGGTCTATGCGGATGTGAACTGGATCGAACAAGTTATGCTAAATTTTATGACCAATGCTATCAGGCATGCGGAAGAAAGAAGTTCTATCACTGTCAATATTGAGAGTCATGCCCAGACTATAGTATTCACTATTCAAAATATAGGAGAATCAATCCCTGAAGATCAGCTGGAGCAGATCTGGGAACGGTTCTATCGGTCGGAGCCATCCCGCAGTCGAATGACAGGCGGTACGGGTCTGGGGCTTTCCATTGCAAAGCGAATACTGGATATGCACGCTTGTCTTTATACAGTGAAAAATACGGAGAACGGTGTCAGCTTTACTGTGACCTTTGAAGGTTAAACCGAATCAACAGAAATACTGCTATGAAAGGGGTGAAATTGTATGAAATTGAACTGGTTGCCTTCAACGTGCACACTCGGAAACTTGGGACTAGGATCACTATCCTTGTATTTTACGATTCAAGAACGATATAGCCTAGCTTTATTAATGATATTGCTCGCGGCAATATGCGATGTACTGGATGGATTACTGGCAAGAATATTGCAATGTACTAGTGAATTCGGTAAACAATTGGACTCATTGGCGGATATTATATCATTTGGTTTAGCGCCTACCTTCCTTATCTTGTTGTATAGGTTAGAAGATGCCGACTGGATTGGACCTGCAGCTGCAGTTTTCTTTTTGATCTGTGGCGCACTTCGTTTGGCCAGATTTAATCTGTCGGCGCCTTCCAAAGGGTTCGTGGGGATGCCCATTACTGCTGCTGGAGTCATTCTTTCGATGATTTCTTTACTAGATGAACGGATGAAACCAGGACTGGTCATCGGATTAATGGCATTGCTGTCCGTAATGATGATCAGCCGTATCCCATTTCCGTCCCTTAAAAAATCCTTCAACAGGAAGTGATACACCCATGCCTTGGATTATAGAGTTCATTTCACAATACGGATATTTAGCCATATTTGGCCTTATGGCACTTGGGATTATCGGACTTCCTGTGCCTGATGAGGTGTTAATGCTGTTTGTAGGCTATTTATCATCCGTTATGGTTTTGGATTTTTCACTTTCCGTATTGGTTTGTTTTATGGGATCCATCACAGGAATGCTTATCAGCTATACCATTGGTTTAAGGCTAGGACAACCTGTGGTAGCTAAATTCGGCAAGTGGGTTGGCCTTACACCCAAGCGTTTTGCCAGTATGAAAAGATGGTTTTTGCGGTTCGGAAACTGGGCGATTTTCATTGCTTATTTTATTCCAGGTCTGAGGCATGTATCGAGCTATATCTCTGGAATCAGTGCTATGTCTTTCAAAAAGTATATACTCATAACGACTGCAGGAGCGCTAACCTGGTCACTCCTTTTTGTTTCCATCGGCTTTTTTGTGGGGGCTAAGTTTTCCTTTTTATAGCCATTGAAGCTTAACATTATTAATCGCAATTGAATGGAGCAAGATCAATGAATGTATTCAAGCGATTCTACGCGAATAGTACTACCAGACGCTTTTTTATTCTCGCACTTATCGGGTTGCTGCTGTACATGGTTCGAGGGATGCTTAATCTGGTACTGCTGACGTTTCTGATTGCTTTTGTCATGAACAGCTTTCAGATTGTGCTCAGTAAACGAATTGGTAAATTCATGAAGGTTAACAGTAAGGTGATTATTGTCATTTTATACCTTGCTTTAATCGCATTGATTGTACTGGCCCTTGCAAGATATCTTCCTAAAGTATTGGAGCAGATTAAGCAATTAGCTATCTTCCTCACCAATCTCAAATCAGAGGATCTTCCGCAGAACAAGATTACATTATATTTGTATGATATGCTCAGGGACCTTAACTATCAGTCCTATATCAAAAGAGGCATCGATTATGTGCTGCAGGTTAGCAACTGGGGTGCAACTTTCGTTCTATCAACCATTTTAAGCTTTGTGTTTATTCTGGAGAAGAACCGGGTCGTCAGTTTCACTTCTAGGATGAGAGAGAGCAGGATTGCCTGGTTTTATATAGATCTGGAGTATTTCAGCCGAAAATTCATCGTTTCCTTTGGAAAAGTAATTGAAGCGCAAATTCTCATTGCCATGTTCAATACCTGTCTTACTGTTATTGGCTTGTGGCTGCTTAACTTCCCGTATTTATTTGCCCTAGCGATTTTGATTTTTCTGCTCAGTCTCATTCCGCTGGTTGGTTTTTTGATTTCGCTCATTCCGCTTTTAATAATTGGTTACAACATCGGCGGTCTGATAACAGTTACATATGTGCTGGCGATTATTGCGGTGTTGCATTTTATCGAAGGCTATTTCTTGAATCCTAAGTTGATGTCCACAAAAATGAATTTGCCGATGTTTTTCACCTTTAGCGTGTTGTTGTTCTCTGAGCATTATATGGGTGTCTGGGGACTTATTCTTGGTATTCCTATCTTTGTATTTATGTTGGATATCCTTGAGATTACCCACGAAGATTCGTTCAAAAGAGCGAAGCCCTAAGCTGAATACTAAAAAACCCAAGTTATAAGCTGTTTTCGGTACTTTTCCGGAGACAGCTTATTTGTCATGCACATTGCACAAAAAAAATTGCTAATGGGCTTTTTTTGTGAATAACGTTTTATATTGTGTCCTGCTGTCATAAGTTAGCTAAGGGAGTAATGTTCAGAGTCTTTAAAGAAGGAACAGGAACAAAGGAGGTACAAAAAAGATGGAATCACAGCTGCGGAGGTATACCCCCTTTAGGGGACCGTTTGATCCTTGCCCACCGGTGCCGTTCAAGACGTATGTAGTTCCACCCAATCAATTTATCACCTTTCAGCCGCCCGATTTGCCACAGTTTAGTTTGCAGGAGGCTCTGAAGTATGGAACGCTCTGGCCAGCACTATTTAGTCCGTATGAATCCAAGTGCAAAGGAGGAGGAAAATAGACTATGGAGGCAAATCCTTGCGACCAACGTTATTATGAATTGCTTGAACAGTTGCAGACCCTTGATTTTGCCTTAGTGGAGTTGAACTTATATCTAAATACGCATCCTGACGATCTGAGAAGTATTGAACAATTTAATCAGCTTACGCTGGAACGAACTAAGCTAGCGAATCATTTTCAGGAGTTATATGGTCCGCTGCAGAATTTTGGCCGCGCTTATTCTAAATGTCCATGGGAATGGAATCAACCCCCTTGGCCTTGGCAGGTGTAAGAGGAGTATAACCGTAAGGAACTATTTTTCTAGAGGAGGGAAGTTCCCGAATGTGGATATACGAAAAAAAACTGCAATATCCGGTACGGGTGGGTAAATGTGATGTCCGGATGGCGCGTTATTTGAGTGAGCAATACGGAGGCGCAGATGGCGAGCTCGCCGCTGCACTACGCTATATGAATCAAAGATACACGATTCCAGATAAAGTTATTGGCGTGTTGAACGATATTTCTACTGAGGAATTCGCTCACCTTGAGATGATTGCCACGATGATCTACAAGCTGACGAAGGATGCTTCGGTATGTGAATTAGAGGAAGCGGGATTAGGGCCACATTTTGTAGCGCATGATCATGCCCTGTTCTACACGGATGCTAGCGGAGTTCCATTCACCGCAGCCTATATTCAAGCTAAGGGAGATCCGCTGGCAGACCTTTATGAAGACATTGCGGCTGAGGAAAAAGCCCGGGCTACATATCAGTGGCTGATTGACATGACGGATGACGTGGATCTGCAGGATAGCCTTAAGTTCCTGCGGGAGCGGGAGATTGTGCATGCATTACGGTTTAAGGAAGCGGTGCAGATTATTATTGATGATCGGAATCAGAAGCGGGTGTTCTAAGGATTTCTGTGAGAATAACATAAAAAGCCGTTCTCTTTTATAAGAGAACGGCTTTTTATGTTAGAAAATATGGAGCGGCCAACAATCCTGCCATGCATAAAGCCATTTTTCAAGCCTTGTTTGGTCATTTCAATGGTAATGGTGAAAGCAGTAAAGCTCTTGCAGCCATTGGAGATGAGACACGTCAATCCATCAACATTGCTTTGATTGAAGGTGAAAGTGATTGCAAAAAAGAAACAGATATAATCGAATATTTGAAAAAAAAAGCCTCATTAGCTTCGGCTAACAAGGCTCTTGATACTGTCACGAGTTTGGATTCTATTATTTAATTGTTATCTTTATCGGTTTGTTTGATCAGTTCATAAGCGATATACCCGATCATTCCCAAGAACAACCCTGTGCCTGCAATAATGTAAACGATCGTAAATATTTTTCCGAGTGCTGTCTGGGGAACAAATGTTGGATGACCTAATGTACTAAGCGTTGCAACGCAGAAATAAATAGCATCCAGGACAGACAAACCTTCCTGTTTGACATAAAAAATGGTTCCGGACAACAGTGTCATCAAAACTAATAAGAATAATGCTTGGAAATTTTTACGTTTGAGCGCTTTCCATAAGCCCGAGAATAAACGTTTTAAAGTTAGTAAAAATGATAACATGCAGCTCCACCCTTCATTTATATTAGAGCATACATAACAAATTAACGTCAAATTTAAAATAGATTTGCAGGAAGAAACTGAGGAGGCTGTGGGGAACTTAAATTTCTAACATTCAGAGCTGAAACTGGTCACACTCCATTCAAAGCTAGTCTAAGCTATGTTATTATTACCTTATACTTTCCTATTAATAACAAATTATAGAGTTTGGAGGTTTATGAATGAGAAGTAAGCGTAACTTGATAATGCTGTTATTGTTTGCTTTGACGATTATACTTTCAGCATGTAATGATAAAAAAGCTGCGATATTATCCATGGATGAAATACGAGATCTAGCTCAGCAAGGCGAGGCGTTGTCGTGGAAGGATTTTGAAGGTTATCCCTTTGAAGATGTCGGTTCAGGCTTGTACATCCGTAAATATGAAATTAATGAAAACTACCATGTGCTGGTGGGTGGCGGAAGTGTTGATGCAGCTCCTCTGTATATAAATCTTATCAAAAGAAACGGAGAAAAGATCGATATCCGTTATGATGACATCGATCATTTTATCCTCAATTAAATGAGGGGTTTTTAGGCTATTCAAATCTTATTCCGTTAGATAATTCATCCAGACGCTCCCAGTCGAGTACAACAATTTCTTGCTTAACTTTATATAAAATTTCCATGTCGGTGAGCCGCTGAATGACACGGTTTAAATGGCGGGGAGTAGTCCCAATCAAAGAGGCTATATCTGGGATATAGGGTGTCTGAATTTCTTTTGCAAACTCACGTTGGAGTTGAATGGTCAATAAATAACTTGCAAACCTTTCTTCTACAGAACCCAGCAAGTTCGTTCGGGATGCGGATGTGCAGGTTAGAAGCTTGTAGGAGAGATGTTTCAGCAACAAGTCTTTAAACCTGTGGTTATCCATTAGGTCAGACTCAACCTCTTGTTTCGGGATAAATAAGAGGCTGGTTTGTTGTACCGCTTCAACTTGGGATTGGATCACAACTTCCTGCACGTATTCAATGTCCCCGA
Source organism: Paenibacillus sp. FSL H8-0315 (assembly GCF_038005365.1). Taxonomy (NCBI): domain Bacteria; kingdom Bacillati; phylum Bacillota; class Bacilli; order Caryophanales; family Paenibacillaceae; genus Paenibacillus; species Paenibacillus sp. FSL H8-0315. The sequence goes on from NZ_JBBOTA010000001.1 coordinate 5,377,298, forward strand.
ATAATGACAAGGGTGAGCAGAAACGTAATAACAAGGATTTTCCCGTCCCCACACTAGAAGAAACCTTGGTACGCCCCTCCACTTGAAAATAAAATCCGTCCAGCTCATCCCCCTCACGCAAAATGATTTCATTCTGCTCATAGACAAGTAACTGGATTAAAGCATGTGTTGACGTTGTGAATACTTGGTCTAGATTAAATTGTGTAATGTAATGTGATATCAGATTTGGATCGTGAATAGATTTCATCGTTTACTCCTTTTTGGACATCGGTCCTTTCCATTATATCTGAACTCGTTAATATAGAGAAAAAGGGGAGGTTATTAACTGTGAAATTTATTTTTGATTTAGATGGGACGATTTGTTTTAGCGGCAAACCTTTGAGTGGATTTATTGTACAAGCCTTGGATTCTCTAATTGAAAAAGGACATGAGGTTATTTTTGCGTCAGCCCGGCCTATTCGTGATTTATTGCCTGTGTTGCCTGCTCATATGCATCATTTTTCTATGGTTGGTGGGAATGGCGCGTTTATTGCAAAGGGTGGGGAGGTTATTTCGACGATACATTTTGACCCACAGACTGCGGACAACCTCCTGAATTTGATTGAAGAATTTGATGCAACTTATTTGATTGATAGTCACTGGGACTATGCATATTCGGGTTCTGCAGACCATCCCATCCGGAGAAATGTAGATCCAGAACAACGCGCCAAAAATGTAACTCCGTCGGAGCTGGATGAGATTGTGAAGGTAGTTATTTTGAGCAGTCTGAACGGGGAACAACTTATACATAAGCTGCAAAATCTGCCGATTGTGATCTACCAGCATGGACAAGAAGATATTATGGATATAAGTCCACAAGGTGTGAACAAATGGACAGGACTAAAGAGGTTAGGCATAGAACCGCAGCAATTTATTGCATTTGGTAACGATGCTAATGATATAGAAATGTTTAGACATTCCGCACATTCGGTTTGTGTTGGCGATCATATATCTTTGGGAGAAGTTGCAACGGAAAAGGTTAGTAGTGGTGAAGAGCAGATTGTTAGAAAAATAATGGAGCTGGTGGGAGGTCTGCGATAATTGTTGGGATGGTGATCACCAGCTCAGAGGTCATTGTTGCGGACTGTATAGTCGCTATTTCAGGATTTAGCTTCATTAGGCGGAGTGTTCGGACTCAGGAGGCGTTATCTAGTCAGAAGACAGCGGTTTTTGCACACAAACAACTCAATAACGACTCTGGGGTCCGAATAACCTCATTTCTGTCTATTTCGAAGCCAATAAGGACATTTGAGTCCGATGGTAGGAGGTTGGTCGCTATTTGCAACAAAAAACCTGCCAAAAAATCAGCAGGTTTTTTGCATGGATGAGCAGAAATAAGTGCGATAACTATTCTAGATAAGTTCTTGGCGGCGATTTAAATAACGATATAAAACACAACCGGATATCGCGCATATAGCTGCACACAAACCGATAAAACCATACCCAGCTTGAAGACCACGTAGCAAGCCAGTTTGTGTTTCTGCTCCGTAAAGCCTCTTTACACCTTCGATTACTGCACCTATGGCATAGTTGCCAATCACGCTACCGACTCCCATTAGTGTAACTGTAAAGGTGATGGCAGTGTCACTGCCATGCGGATACCTTTTTGCGATAAACGCCATGACGGTCGGATAAATCATAGCGATACCTATGCCTGCTGCTGCGAATAGAAACGCGAGCTGTTCCCCACCCAAAATAGCAGCAAACGTACATAAGGCAGAGAAGGCTGAAAAGATGATAAGCGATAGATTGAAACCAATCTTATCTGTAACCGGCCCCAGCAAGAGCCTTGCTAGCGAGAAGCAGAGAAAAAAGGTGGACAACATACCAGAAGCTGTAACTGTATCCCACAAGTATGCTTTTTCCAAAAAATTCACTAGCCATCCACCTACTGCAAGCTCTGACACTACACCGAAAGAAAGAATAAGCACCATCAGCCATAAAGCGGGATCGCGGACCAACGTTTTTAAAGGGATCCGGTCCTCTTGCGGAAGATCATCACCCGGAAATGTACTGCGCAAGGCAGATAGAATAGGCAGTAAAGATAAGCTTAGCATAATCAGATACATTCCGCGCCAGTCGAGTGGATGGCCAAATATACTTACCGACATGAGTCCTGTTGCCAGCAGTGGAGCTAAGGTTGAACTAAATCCGTAGAAAAAATGGGATAAGTTCATCATCGTCCCGGTATTTTTTACGAAGATGCGTGCTCCCAAAATGGCAAGACCAATCTCCAGCATTCCGTTTCCGATGTACATCAGGAAATAAGAAGCTGAGAAGAAGGGATAGCTGTGGGAGATATAGATTAACACTCCTGAGAATATCATGGATGCAAAAGCAATGATACTGACAGCCTTGATCCCCCACTTCCGAACCAATACAGCTGTAAAGGAGCAGGCGATCAAATAACCTAATGCATTTAGGGATAAAAGGGTGCCGAGCTGTTTCTCGTCCAGATTAAAGTCGAATTGGATTCGCGGAATGGCAGGTCCTTTAATATTTTCCGATATGCCAAACACTATAAATCCTAAAAAGATGGTTGCCAATTGCATGGCGTAAATCTTGTTAAATCCCCCGAAGCGCTTTTTCAAATTGAGATCCTCCCAGAACGGATTACTTTATTGCTCAATGTCTCTGTAATACTCTTCTTTAAGTTTTTCCCAGTGTTGCTTATCGTCGTCGGTGATTGCTCTTAATACCTTGCATAGGTTCCCCACCGCAATTACATTGTCAGGGATATCCTTAGTCACGACTGAACCTGCACCGATGATTACATTGTTGCCGATTTTTACCCCAGGATTAATTACTGCGTTTCCACCAACCCACACGTTGTTTCCAATGGTAATCGGTGTACCGAATTCAAGCATACTAATACGCACGTCCGCATCTATGGGGTGACCAGCAGTATATACACCTACTCTAGGTCCAAAGAGAACATTGTTACCAATCGTTACTTTAGCTACATCAAGGATAATGCAGTCAAAATTAGCGTAGAAGTTATTGCCAACGGTAATATTACTGCCGTAATCACAACGGAAAGGAGGTTCAACATATAATGACTCTCCTGTAGACTCAAATAATTGCTTGAGTAGTTCTACTCTATATTCACCTTGTTCTTCCGTCGTATTGTTAAATAAACGAGTGAGCATTCTGGATCTTTTGTTATCCTTTGCTAATTCTTCACCGCCTGCCATATATAGCTTTCCTGCAATCATGTTTTCTTTGTTTGTTGCCATTCGTAGTTCCTCCTGAAGTGTATGTTAGTTTTATGTTTTACCGGCGCTTCTCAACCAGCTGCAACGAGTAGGTTAAGCTTTCCAGTGTGATCGCAATTAATCCGTTCATGTAATGATCATCAGGTTGATCCAGCACAATTAAGTGAGGCATACGCTCCTCTGGAATCACTTCCAGACAACGTTGATAAATCGGCCGCACATTCTCTTGTTTGACTTGCTCTCCTGTGAGAGCTATGGTCTCTGGATTAATAATTGCAATCAGGGACGATATAGTGTGAGCCGCCAAAGGGATGAAGGAATCCGTGTGGTCCAAGCTAATCAATTGCTGTTCACGCGAGATTCCAAACGGTAAAAAAGAGACTTCACCAGCAAATCTGGTATTACCTTTGTGGATATGCCCGTCGATCATCATCCCGGCGCCTGGAAAAGCTCCTTTGATAAAGGTCACCACGACAATAGTTTTATCCTCTTCATAATCCTGCTGTTTATAGAACCCGTAAACGGTCAGATTCATATCATTTTCAATCGTGACTTCAAGCTCGTATTTTTCTCTGAGTAGTGATTCTAAGGGAGCATTAATTAACTCTTTAATGTCACAGATATTAATGACACCTTGGTGAGCAAGGCCGGGAATCCCAATCCCTACTGCCTTGATGTTGTTATATTGTTGGATAAGCGTATCCAGCAGATGGTCGATGGCTGCAGCATCTACGTACTCTAATTCCATCCATCCATGATCCACACGATCACCAACTGAATTGGTCACCGCATAGGTTATGGATTTCTGGCCATCCTCAATTTTGGCATAGATACATGCAATATAGGAGAAATCAGCGTTATAGATAAATCGTCTGGCCGGTCGGCCTCCATTTGAAGCCTCCAGTTCAGTCTCAATGACTTCACCAGTCTCCAGAAGTTCATTCAGGATATTTCCGCAGGTAGCAATACTTAATCCGGTGGCACTTGCAATCGTGGATTTGGTTCCTTCCTTCATCGATTTCAAGGCCTGCTTGATAAGCTCCTGATTTATCTTTTTAACACGAATAGAATTGTTTGCGATTTGGTTTATTTTATTCACCTCTAGACTTTTGAAAATGGTTATTAAAAGTATTATCAATACTATAACTTGGCTCTATATAATTGTCTAGCAATCGACAGTTTTTTATTATGGATTTTTTTGAACGGACATGTGGCTTTTAATCAACCTGCGGTGTCTAATTAAATGTAAGGTCAAGAGGAGGTCCACCATTTACGAAGATTTTCACAAAAAGACCACTTGTAATGAGTGTACACTATGGAAATTAATAGAATCAATGTTATATAATTCACTAAGATACAAGCTAAAAATGTTCACTCACAATTTGAACCGGGGACATAATCTAGGGAAAATTTATATTCGGCCAGCCAGAACCTTCTGGTTGGTCTTTTTAATGTGATGCGTCTACTTCGTAGGCGATTTCGTTATATTTAGTAGATTGGTAGATTGGAGGGGAATTAAATCGGGGAGGACAAATGGGTCACAGAAGCGCAGCAGGGCAATGAGGCAGCGGTGGAATTATTAATTCGGCATACCTATAGTGATATTTATCGATTCATCAGATGGAAAATACATAATGACGAATTGGCCTGGGATCTTGCACAGACGGTGTATGAAAAAGCATGGGCCAAGCTTGACAGCTATCAAAATAAACAGGGGAGTTTCCGAGCTTGGTTGATGGCGATCGCGCGAAATGTCTGCATTGACTATTTTCGCAGCAAGGGTGCTCGGCAAGCAGAGTTGAATCAAAGCTTATCTGATGAAATCACAGTCGAAGGAGATTTTCTTGAAGGAATATTACTTCGTGAAGAGGTTAAGCAGGTATACGCCGCGATTTACTCACTGCCAGAGGAACAGAGGGATGCGCTCTTGTTAAGGTATAAATATGAATTTACGTTTACAGAAATAGCTGCCGTAACTGATGAACCTGAATCTACTGTGAAGTCAAGGGTAAGCCGATCGCTGATTAAATTACGTGATTTACTAAGGTATTCCAAGCAAGAGGACATATCCCAACCCCTAAAGAAAGGAGCAGGAAAATGAGGGTTAAACGTAACCATCAAGATTACCTCAATCTGAATTTACAGGATGAGATGACAGCAGAGTCTGTAGAGGAGATCGTGAATTATATCAGGTGCATTCCTGAACCGCCACGCCTTGACGGTTTTGCAGAAGAAGCCATGAGCAGGTGGAGAAAATCCAAGCGGGCTTTACCTGCGCCAGTACCACCCGTTCCTCTATTTGCACGGCAACAGCTGAGGATTCTTTTTTCACAGGGATGGTGGAAAGAGGTTGTGCTTGGTGTGATCTTGTTTGTAGTAGGATATTTGGTGCTGAGTGTTATGCAGATTGTTAGCCCTATGTTCATTCTGTCCATCGTGGGTTGTATTCCTTTACTGGTGGTCGTCTCTCATACGGCTCGGAATACGCTCTGTGGAATGGGAGAACTCGCACGTAGTTTTAGAATCCCGTTGCATCGGTATGTGCAAGCTCGGTTCCTTATGGCAGGGGTGATCTCACTACTGATTAACGTTAGTGTAACTGCTATGGTAACCCCGGTAGGGGGAACGGAGTTTATGCTGCGTATGACCCTGCTATGGTGCATCCCGATCCTAAACAATGCGGCGGTAGCGTTAGTATTATCCACGCTGATACGTAATTTTAGACAATTAACGACCGTACTCTTTATGTTGCCTCTCTTTTGGATGATTTTATTTTCCGGAGAATTTGCAGTGAGATGGACGATGTCGGTCGAGTTATTTTGGTTAATGGGACTGGGCGTTCTGTCGGCAGTGGTATTTAGCCTAGCCATGAGGTTTCAATCCAGAATATTGAGCAGGGGAGGGTTTCTGATTGGAGCTTAAACTATGTAATATTGTACATGATTTCGGCAAAAAGCGAATTTTAAATACGATCAACCTTTCTATGTCACCTGGTGTGTATGGTCTTCTAGGACCTAACGGAACAGGAAAAACGACATTGATGCGTATTGTTGCAGATATTCTGTATCCGACTCGTGGAAATGTACTTTTAGATGGACAAAACAAGGATGATATGGGGGATCAGTACCGGGCTCAGATAGGTTATTTACCGCAGGAACTGGGGATGTACAATCATTTTTCAGCTCGCGATTTCTTGTATTATGTTGCTGCCCTAAAGGGGTTGACCAAGAAGGAGGCGAGTGATCGTATAGAGGTTCTTGCTCAAATGGTTAATCTATCCGGAGAAATGGATAAAAAATGTGGTAAGTATTCCGGCGGAATGAAACGTAGACTCGGTATCGCTCAAGCATTGCTTAATAATCCGGGCATCCTCATTCTGGATGAGCCCACAGCAGGACTTGACCCCTCGGAACGCGTAAGATTTCGAAATTTAATTTCTGAAATATCAAATGAGCGCATCGTTATTTTGTCTACTCATATCGTTTCTGATGTTGATCATATAGCTAAACAGGTGCTACTGATGGGGCGAGGAGAGTTACTTCGTCAAGGAACAATTAAGGAGTTGACCAATGAATTGCAAGGAGAGGTTTGGGAGGCACATGTCCCCGGGCGGTTGCTGGCTCAAATCGAAGAGAATGGAACTGTAGTGAATGTGCAGCAGACAGATACTGGACTAGTGGTTCGGGTAGTCAGCAAGACTTTGCCAGTTGAGAATGCACTGATGGTGAATCCTTCATTAGAAGATGTATATATGCATTATTTTCGGAGGGGATGACACACATGAAACGTCTGGTGATGTTTGAATTACGTAAAATTATGATTCCCAGAGTCTGGATTTCTATAGCTGGAAGTATTGCATTAGCCATTTTTTGTTTTGTTAGTTTCTACCCATCCGGTACGGATAGTCTATTGGTTGTAAACAAGGAAAAGCCTGAAGCTATCGCCGCTCATCTAGGACCGATTCAACCAGATTTAGCTTTGAAATACGCACCTAGACTCAAAGAAGAATATGCTGAAGACAGCGCTTGGCCCAAAGAGGAGAAGATGAAACGAATTCTGGAGCAACACTATGCTGGTACAGCTTATATGGTAGATCAATTCAACAGAAATTTAACAGAGCTGAGAGAGCAGAAGGTTTTAATGGAGAGGCAAGAACCAGGATCTTATGCGCTAAGAGATGTTACTAAAAAGCTCTCCATGCTGGAGGAGGGAAAACCACGGGGGTTTTATGTAACTGAGGACTGGGACTTATTACATATATTTTTTTCGAGCTCGCCTGGCGTCGGGGATCTTTTGATCGGTCTTATTCTAGTATTTGCACTGGCCTCCCTGTTCTCCGGCGAGGAAAACTATAGAATGGATGCACTTATTCTATCTAGTAAATACGGAAGGTTGAAGATTGTTGCGGCAAAACTATTAGCTGGATTTATAGTTACGTTTAGCTGGGTTACTCTTTTTTACGGGATTTGCACATTGCTGGCCTGTTTACCGTTCGGCTTCGTGGGCTGGAATGCCCCGCTGAATAGTTACTTTTATTTTGATGAGACTCCATATGCCTTAACCCAGCTGCAGGGATTTGCCGTGAAATATGCTGTAACCTTGCTGGCTGCATGTGGTCTTTTGTTATTGACAGCGCTGATATCCGCTTTGTGTCGGAGTAGCTTAAGCAGTCTTGGACTGGCAGCATTCTTAGTTATTCTTCCCCTTTTCTCTTTGCCTGGAATGTTGGGCAAAATAATCTCTTTTTTGCCGTCAGGTGTAATGGTTAGCAGATCCTTAATCGAAAAATATGTATCCTATAACATTTTTGGCATCCCTATATTACATCTACCCTTGTCAATCCTTTCGGTGATAATTATAGGTATAATTGCTATAATGCTTATCCCCAAAGCTTTCGAACGTCGATTAAAGGTCTAAGTAGTAGGTAGGTTAAGATCGTTCCCGCTATGAAGGGGAGCGATCTTTTTTGGCTTTTCTTGTGAAAAAGGAGAGCAGTATATTTACGAATTAGACATTTCACCCGATAGTTAAGACAAAGGGGAATCACGATAAAGCTGGCAAAGAGAGCAGGAACCCCTTACCGATAAGAACGAAAGGGATTATTAAAATGAAGATAATGAAGCTATTGGTACTAGGTCTTATCTCAGGGACAATTGTGACATGCGGCAACGTGAGTTATAGAGTTCATGCTGACACGACAACGTACGAGAATACAGGGACATATGAAGAAGTGGACGAGGACGTTGAGGAGGATCCGGCATCTTCACTGTTCACTGACATTCAAGGTCACTGGTCCGAGCCTTGGGTGCGTTGGGCGTTGGACAACCAATTGATGGTTGGTTATGATGATGGGAGCTTTCGACCGGATCAGCCGATTACGGAAGCGGAATTTTTGAAATTATTTTATCTTTCTTTCGGCTATCCAAAGGCTACTAGCATAGGCGAAGAATGGACAGCAGCACCGTATAGAATGGCTAAGTGGTGGAATCATCCAGTTACTGGACTACAATATCCAGTGGCAAGATCGGCTCCAATCACTAGAATGGCCGCCGCAAGGTTAGTTGCATCTGGTCTAGGGATGAATTACAACGACACGGATTCCGTGGTTTATTTGCTGGGTAACTCTCTACTTCCACTTCCCGGAGAGCCAACTTTAGTAGGTTTCAGAGGAAATCTCCCGCTTACAAGAGCAGAGGCTATACAATGGATGAGAATGCTCAAGCTTAAGGGAATATATACTGTGAATTCTCGTCCAGAAGGACGATCGGATCGGAGTCACTTACCGTCATTACCGGAACAGGGTACAGGTTTGAAGGATTTTATAGCGGTTCCGGTAACTGATCGTGATTTCGGAATAGCGGATAGTGGACGTAATCTTTTTATAGATTTTGGGAGTTCAAGAATGTTAGTAGAGGAACATTACGGGGATTCAACAGGTCAAGATGTATTCAATAATGAAATGTATAAAGAAGTATCTGTACATTATGATACCGAAGGTCGGCTGAACGCTTGGAAAATAGACAAAGATAATGAGCGCATTGATCCAATCCACATAGGTACATTGAACAATATTCGACCTGGGATAAGTACATTGGAAGATGTGCTAAAGGCATACGGTACATACGTTGCAGTGGATAACGAATACGGGATTATAGTGAGTTACTGGTTTGAGAACAAGGGTGGAGTGTATGAGCCCCGATTGTCACCTTTTGAAATGGATAATATGGAGGGTGGGTTCTATATAGGCTTCATTATTGACAAACAATCTCTGAAAGTTCAAACCATACTCATTTCTACAGCTCAGCAGGCAATGAATCCTACGGATATATAGGAATTGTACTGGAACCTTATTCATTCTTTAAAATGTGACGGCATGTCTTTCTGAGGCAGCCGTCTTTTGTTTTATAATTTTTTTCACCTCATAAGCTAACATTCCGAGAACTTTATCGTTATACATACGAAGGGAGGTGCAGGATGAAGCCCGGGCAGCTACATCAGATACTTCAACCTAAAATGTTAGAAATTCAAAAATACTTGATTCGTCTCGGGGCACCTGCAGCCGACGCTGAAGATATCGTACAGGATACGGTGTATAAGGCTCTTTTGTATATTGATTCCATTGATGAGAACAAATTCAGTGCATGGTTATATAAAGTAGCGATCAATCGCTACTATGATCTGTGCCGCCGCCGCAAGCGGATAGTCATTCCTATTGACTATGTAGATGTGCCGGATATGGAATTGCCAGAGGATCATGTGCTGTTAAAAGAGAAACGGGAAGACATCGAAAGAGTGTTGGATGAGCTTCTACCGCTCCATAAACAACTCATTATTATGAAGTATGAGCTGGAGCTGTCCTATCAGGAGATAGCTGAGCTTCTGGGAATTACGACAGATACAGTCAAATCGGCATTGTTTCGTGCCCGCAAGCAATTTCAAAAAAAGTATAGAGGTGAAGCGGAATGACAGCTCCATGGGAACAAAAGGATGATCAGAACCTTTCAAAAGTAATTAAGAAGGCAAAACGAAAAACAATGATTCGAAACACAATCATTTCTCTAGTGGTGACGGTTATAGTATTATTCGGCGGGATGCTGGGTAACACCCATCTGACAAGCTGGTTGGCGATGCGTGGTTTGGATGAAGAGAGGATCATGATGAAGATTAGCAGTCCTAACCTTCAGGAGTTGAGAACTGAGCTTGATTTAGGGTTTCTATCGGGTAAAGTTGAACTGAGCACTTACAAAGTTGTTGAGGGTGTGCCCATCGTATGGGATACTAAAAAACTGTATTTCGATATGGGCAGCCGGTTTTCTCTGCTTAATAGGGGATACTCTAGTATAAATGTTCCTGACCCGGTAATGACACAGCAAAATTATGAATACTACCGAGGATATAACAGTCAAAATGGTCAGCGGGAAATGATGTTTTATGTGCCTGGAGTGAATTATAACGAAAAAGTGCTGAATGACCTGCCTTCACTCGAACAAATGGAACCTGGCAAGCTCGTAGAAATGGCTGTTTCTTTTGATAAAAGCTACACTCAGGTAGAGGTAGAGAAGATGCTGCCGGCGGGTTTGACACAGACTTGGTATTGGGTAGATACGTATGACAATAAAAAGAACCTTGAGTTTATTAGGAATGACAGCAGCCCGAATAAATATGCCTTACCGGAATCTGCTAGACAAGTATATGGCTACGGTGGGGAATGGGAAGGGTTATTTAAGCCGAAACCAGAGGATTTTTTACAATCCTTAACCTATGGGCTTCAGATGAAGGGCAAGCATTACGGAGAGTTTGAGCGAATCTCGAATTACTTGAAAAAGGATAAAGCGGCGCCGGACGCCAGTGATGTACAGCTATTGGGAGTTGTCGTTACTGGAACTGCGAAAGAGCTCCAAAGCCTCAAAGGAAAACCCTATGTAAATACGGCAGTTCTCGGCGCGATTGTGGATAAATATTAGATCAATATAGTAAAAATGCTGGAGGGGTTATTCTATATGTGGATTTTCTACGAAAAGAGACGATCTCTCCTTCATTTTCAAAAATGCAAGGGTCAAAAGAGCAGCGATTCATCCTCCTATTGGATCTTCGCTGCTCTGCGTTTTTGATTATCCGCGATCTGCTTCAGTAGTAGATTGAAGGCAAGGCAAAGCCTGCTGACCTCAAGTGGTAATTTGTCTATGACGTGATCGCAGAAATCGCTGATATCTCCGGTTGTTTTTAGTTAACCAAATCCGTATTCCGACTCTATAATTAGGGAATTTCTCCCTATAATTCTTAGATATTTGGTCATCTAACTTATAATTAGGGAAAACCTCCCTGTGATTTACCTGATTTGGTGAAAAATAAAGGAATTACCTCGATTTTTAGGGAGAAATTCCCTCATAATGCTCTTTTTTAGCGAATTTCGGCTATTTTTCGGGAGTTTTTCCCCAATTACACTAAAGCGTACATCATACATCGCACACCGCACACCGCACATCGCACGCCGCACATATCCCATGGGTTAAAGTAACAATCCATCCATTGTATAGCCTATTTATAAAAAAGAAGCTGCCCTATAAGTAGAATTCTCTACTTTTTGGACAGCTTCTTTTTTCATCAGTCACAATCTGCTCAAGCTAAGTCCATTTCGCGGACCACAGCTTCATTTCCTTCAAAATTTGATGTAAATCCTCACCTTTGGGAGTAAGCGAATATTCTACCGTAACAGGAACAGTCGGAAATACGTGACGTTCAAGCACACCATGCTCCTCCAGATGGCGCAACGTAGTGGTTAGTGCGCGGGGAGAAACATTAGTGATTTTTCGTTGCAGTGCCCCAAAACGCTGCGTGCCGTCGAATAGCTCTCTGAGGACAAGAAAGGCCCATTTTCCACCTAATACTTCAAGTGTTTTTTCAACATTACATTCAATAGTAACAGGGGTTTTGGGGATATAATTATTAGTAGATTTAGCTGTCTTCAAGGTATCTCCTCCTGTTTGTGAAGCTACTATACTCTAGTATAGTAACTACACTAGAGATCATATAATAAACTAATTTTCACTTCTTTCTATTATATACAAACTATTCTAGAATGAATATGAGTGCTAAGCAACCTGCCAAAATCAAACACGGAACTATGGAGAGGAGCAGTTATTATGAAATATCGCAGATTAGGTGGAACCGGTTTAAAAGTCAGTGAGATTAGTTTGGGAAGCTGGCTGACATACGGAGGCTATGTGGAAAGAGATAATGCTGTTAATGCCATTGAAACCGCTTACGACTTAGGCGTAAATTTTTTTGATACTGCAAATGTTTATGAAAAAGGTGCTGCCGAGAAAGTACTAGGTGAGACTTTACGTAACTACTCTCGTGAGTCCTATGTATTAGCTACTAAAGTATACGGGGAAATGGGCTCGGGACCTAACGACCGTGGACTATCCCGCAAACATATCACGGAACAGTGTCATGCTAGCTTGAAACGTCTCGGAGTAGAATACGTGGATATTATGTATTGCCACCGTTTTGATCCGGAAACTCCAATTGAAGAGACCTTACGTGCGCTAGATGATCTGGTTCGGCAAGGCAAGGTATATTATGTCGGTGTTAGTGAGTGGACGGCGGCGCAAATGACCGATGCGTTAGCTGTAGCAGACCGCTATTTGCTAGATCATATTGTTGTTAATCAGCCGATTTATAATATGTTTAACCGTTATATTGAGAAAGAGATTATTCCGCTTGGCGAGCGCCGTGGGATTGGACAGGTAGTATTTTCTCCACTGGCTCAAGGGCTGTTAACTGGAAAGTATAACACGGACATCCCTGAGGATAGCCGTGCTGCTAAGCTGGATCGATTAAAAGATTCGATTACAGAAGAAAAGATTGAAAAAGTCCGCCAATTGAGTGGGATCGCCACGGAGCTGAATATTTCTGTTGGGAATTTGGCTTTGGCTTGGATTTTGCGTCAACCTAATGTAGCTAGTGCGCTGGTGGGTGCCAGCCGTCCGCAGCAGGTCGAAGAGAATGTTAAGGCTTCAGGTATTGAGCTTTCGGAAGAGATTTTGAAGCAGATTGAGGAGATTCTGGAGTAGTTGTTAGCTTCATAAAAAAGGAGACACACTCATGGCGAAAGTAGTTGTTACAGGCGGCAGTGGGATGTTGGGCAGATGGGTGGTCCGGCATTTTGTAGAGCAAGGGTATGAGGTTGTGAATGTAGATACGCAAAAATCCGCAGATTCTTTGTGCCCAACGATGATTGCTGATTTGAATAATTTGGGTGAAGTATATGGTGTACTTGCAGGCGCTGATGCAGTTGTACATTTGGCTGCGATCCCAGCTGCAAATATAAAGACGAGTGAGGTCACCTTTCAAAATAATGTAGTATCTACCTATAACATTTTGGAGGCTGCAGCGGGTCTCGGGATTCGGAAAGCAGTGATTGCTTCCAGTGAATCCTCTTACGGAATCTGTTTTGCGGTTAATCCTTTGGGGCCGAAGTATGTGCCTATGGATGAGGAGCATCCACAGTTACCTGAAGACAGCTACGGTCTGTCTAAGGTTGTGAATGAGCAAACCGCTGAGATGTTCTATCGCAGAAAGGGTATACAGGTCGTTTCCCTACGAATCGGAAATGTTATTGATCCATCGGCGTATGAACGTTTCCCTTCCTTCATTCATGATCCAGCGCAGCGCGATCGGATTCTATGGAGTTATATAGATACACGGGATGTAGCAACAGCTTGCCAATTGGCAATCGAAACGGATGGATTGGGAGCGGTTGCTCTTAATATATGTGCAGATGAGACCAGCATGGCTGTTCCTAGCAGAGAGCTAATGGCCGCACGTTATCCAGAGGTGACGGATTTCCGCCAGCCACTGGAGGGTCACGAGTCGCTACTCAGTAATGAGAAGGCCAAAAAGCTGCTAAATTGGCAGCCGAAGCACGTATGGCGAAATTTTGTTAACCAGTAAATAACGAGCGGATTCACTATAAGGAGCGTGCAAAATGAAGGTCTTATTTATCGGAGGTACGGGATTAATTAGTCAGGCTGTATCCCCGTTGGCTGTAGATCAAGGAATCGAGCTGTATTTGTTCAACAGAGGACAGCGGGATGAATTCGTTCCAGAAGGTGCAAAAGTAATTAAAGGAGACATTCGTAATCCGGCAGAAGCCGCATTAGTATTACGAGATTACGAATTTGATGTAGTGGTAGACTGGATTGCTTTTACACCGGAACATGTGCAGGCAGACATTGACCTGTTCACAGGTAAAACGAAGCAGTACATTTTTATCAGCTCAGCCTCTGCTTATCAGAAACCGCAGCGTAATTATGTAATCACAGAAGAGACACCGCTGGAGAATCCTTATTGGGAGTATTCGAGGAATAAAATTGCGTGTGAGCAGCTGTTGATGGAAGCTTACAAGGCGAACGGATTCCCGGTTACGATTGTTCGTCCTTCCCATACCTATGGAAATACAGCCATCCCTGCGGCACTCACAAGTGGCCAGCATCCTTGGTCACTGATCGATCGTATCCGCCGCGGCTTACCTTTAGTCATACATGGAGATGGAACCTCTTTGTGGACACTGACACATAATTCGGATTTTGCCAAAGGTTTCGTTGGATTGCTTGGACATCCGGAAGCGATAGGCGAGGCCATTCATATAACTTCCGACGAGGTATTAAATTGGAACCAGATCTATGCGGCCATCGGACAAGCGGCAGGTGTGGAACCTAAAGTGGTGCATATCTCCACAGACTTTATCACAGCCTTTTCCCCTCCAGGGACAGCGGATGGCTTGATCGGTGATCAAGCGGTAAGCAGTGTTTTTGATAATAGCAAAATCAAACGTTTCGTGCCTGACTTCCAGGCTACTGTGCCTTTCTCCGAAGGGATCAAGCAGTCGGTTGCTTGGTTCGAGGCTCATCCTGAGCAATGTACGGTCGATGCGGAATGGTCTGCGTTACTTGATAAGTTGATCGAGAGACATGGAATTGAGGCCAAACCTCTTTCATTCTACGCATAAGGTTTATACAGTTATATTTAAAGACGGTCTGTTCCTAAGGGAGCAGCCGTTTTTTTGGGTTTGTCTCGTTCAATGTAAGGTTATGGAATGAATCAGCAAATCATGAATATACTCTCACTACCTAAAATTCCGTTGAAAAAGGAGTCCTGGCCATGCCAACCCATCCCTTTGTCTCGCGT
Source organism: Paenibacillus sp. FSL H8-0315 (assembly GCF_038005365.1). Classification (NCBI taxonomy): domain Bacteria; kingdom Bacillati; phylum Bacillota; class Bacilli; order Caryophanales; family Paenibacillaceae; genus Paenibacillus; species Paenibacillus sp. FSL H8-0315. The sequence continues at coordinate 5,392,744 of NZ_JBBOTA010000001.1, forward strand.
TTTTTCGTAAATTCAGATGCACGTCGTGAGAAGTTAATTTATGATCTGCCGGAATCATGGTGGAGCCGTCCCTTTGAATATGAGTGGTGTATTAACTTTATTTCTCCGCATGGTGTTGTGCTGGATGCAGCCTGTGGGATTCCTCATCCCTTGAAGTTTTATTTGGCAGGGGTTTGTGCAGAGGTCTATGCCTGCGATATGGACAGTAGGGTTATTTACCCAAAAGCTATCCAAGAATGTATTGAGAGTGAGATTGGGGAAAAAGCGGCGAAGCAGGTTATCGCTAGAAGAACAAACAACCTGCATTTCGCTCAAGCTAATCTGACGGATCTGCCTTATGAGGATGAAAGCTTTGACACTGTTTTTTGCATATCGGTATTGGAGCATTTGAGCTTTGAGGATACGGTCGGTACTTTACGGGAATTTCACCGGACGTTGAACGAAGAAGGATTATTGGTATTGACATTTGATTATCCAACGGTAAATCTGAGTCTTATGAATGACCTGCTGCTACAAACTGGATTTCAGTATTGGGGGGAGACAGATTTTGAATTGCCTGCGGATGCTGTGCATACGGATGCATGGGGTGGATTAAATTGTTTTAGAGCCGTTCTGAAAAAAGCAAAGGAATAACAGGTCTTTCTACTCTTAATTTAGTAACCTCTTTCCAGTATGCTAGGATCATAGCTAACAAAAGATGAGAGGAGGCTGTATTTTTTGAGATTAGGATCGAAGGTTTTGCGTAGAATAGCATTCATTACACTTATGTTATCACTAATAGTTCCTGTGACATCTGCTTCCAGTGCAGCTTCACTATCTTCAGATCCTATAAAGCTTGCTTTTGCGGGTGATATCCTTTTGGACGGTTTTGTTGGCGATCAGATTGCTAAATATGGGGTGAATTTTCCGTTTGTAAAGGTCGCACCTACGCTGCAAAAGGCTGACATCGCCTTCGCCAATCTGGAGACGCCTGTGTCTATCCGAGGGAAAGCGGCAGAGAAAACCTTTGCCTTCAGATCCAAACCAGCAACGTTGGGCGGCTTAACCTATGCAGGGATTGATGGAGTGTCCTTGGCGAATAATCATATTTTGGATTATGGAAAAGACGCTATGCTCGACACGCTGATCCATTTGGATCGAAACAAGATTGGCCATACAGGCGCTGGCAAAGATGAAGACGAAGCGTTCAAGCCTTATACTAAGACGGTAAAAGGGAAAAAGATCGCCATCCTTGGTGTTAGCCGTGTGCTTTCAAATCCTTCATGGTATGCCGGCAAAAACAAACCGGGAGCCGCTTCAGCTTACACCTTGCAGCCTATGCTTAGCGCCATTCAGAAGATGTCCAAGGAGAATGATTACACGATCGTATATATTCACTGGAATGAAGAGTTTAAGGATTTCCCTGAAAAGTACGCTCGCACACTAGCTAAACAGATGATTGATAGCGGGGCGGATTTAATCCTTGGCGCACACAGTCACTGCCTTATGGGCATCGAATACTATAAGCACAAGCCCATTTATTATTCACTTGGGAATTTTGTGTTTAATCGCTCCACACGTGGTGGGGAAAAAACACTTAATTCTATGCTATTGAACGTTGAGATTAAGGACTCCAAGATGACCAGCAAGATTACCCCTGTCAAAATCATTGGCGGACAGCCCAATTTTATGGATGATTCCTACAATAGGAAAACGATTAAGCTCCTGAACACCCTATCTTTTAATGCCAACATAGATGCTAACGGCAGGGTCACGGAGAAAGAGCTTTAATAAATACAAACTCTGATTAGCTATTCACGGATCGCGCTCGATCTCGTTAGAATGCGAAATGTGTGGAGTACTTATGGAGTAACTGTGGAGTCCGTATGGGGTGGGATGAAGTACGTATGATGTACGTATGATGTGGCGTATGGAGTACCAATGGAGTGCCTATAAAGTATCACCGTTGTGTTTGTGAAATAACTGTATTCTCTACACCTATTTTTATATGTAAAACGGACCATTTTGTTTTTAAGTGTATTCTCTACAACTAAAAACTAGAGAATCGACCTAGAGGGCAATATATCAACAGAATAGTTGTACGAAATACAGCTATATCCATCGGCCGAGCGAGTTGCAGAGTTATAGTTGTACAAAATACAGTTAAACTACTAGTTAGTGTTGGAATGTCTGCATCAAAAGCTGACCGCAGCAGTATGCAGAGAGTATTGGAACGTCTGCATCAAAAGCTGACCGCAGCAGTATGCAGAGTATTGGAACGTTTGCATCAAAAGCTGACCGCAGCAGTATGTAGAGTATTGGAACGTCTGCATCAAAAGCTGACCGCAGCAGTATGCAAAGTATTGGAATGTCTGCAAAAAGGGGGAGATCCATATGGATCTCCCCCTTTTTATGCAGAAGCTAAGTTTGGAATTAGATAATCAGCCCTTCACCGCCCCCGCAACAACACCCTTAACGATATACTTTTGCAAGAAGATGAATACCACGATTGATGGCAGCACCGCCATGACCATAGCTGTCATCGCATATTGCCAATCTGAGGTATATTGGCCCACGAAGGTGTAGGCAGCCAGTGTCAGCGTTTTGGTATCTGGGGAGCCGTTGACCATGAGCAGCGGGAGCAGGAAGTCATTCCAGATCCACATTACGTCGATAATGACAATGGTTGTTGTGACTGATTTCAGGAGTGGGAAGATGACACTGAAGAACAGGCGGAAGCCGGATGCTCCATCAATCGTGGCACTCTCATCAATTTCAACCGGAATACCCTTGACGAATCCATGGTAGATAAACACTGCGAGTGGAGCACCGAAACCCCAATATAACAACCCAAGTCCCCAAGTACTCTCAGAGAGATTTAAAGTCTTAGCCGTTTGCAGAACGGTCAGCATGATCGATTGGAACGGAATCAGCATCGGCATAATGCAGAGGAAATAAATAACCCCGCTCAGTCTGGATTTCGTCCGTGCCAGCTTGTAGGCTGCTATGGATGAAATGAACACAATACCCAGAAGACCTACACCGGTAATGACAAAGTTGTTCAGGAACAGCTTCGGATAGTTGATAAACTTCCACACGTAGGAATAGTTGCCGAAGACCAGATGTTTCGGCAGGGCGATGACATCCGTCATGACTTCGCTAAAGCTTTTTAACGAGTTGATAATCGTCAGAAATAGCGGATATAGAAATAGAAGAGAGAGGATGACCATAACAACCTCTAGAATAATTCGGCCTGCTTTGCGGTTTTTATTCATTATGCCTCAACCTCTCTTCGTTTGAAGAATGCTAACTGGAGAATGGTTACCACCAAGACGGCTAGGAACAGGATAAGCGCTTTCGCTGTACCGTATCCATACAGATTGTTCTGGAAGGTATCCCGGTAGATATCGTAAGCGATACTGTAGGTAGTTCCGCCAGGTCCGCCCCCGGTTAATGACAGGATGACATCGAACACCTTGATCGAATTGGTCAGTGCCATGAACACAGAAATCGTAATGGATGGAGCGAGCAGCGGCAGTGTAATACTGAAGAATTTTCTCATGGGACCAGCGCCGTCAACTGTGGCTGCTTCTTTGAGATCCTCAGGTACAGATTGCAGACCGGCAATATAAATGACCAGATAAAAACCAATCGACTGCCAGATGGAGACGGCCAGTATGGAGACGAAAGCAAGTCCCGGCGTCCCTAGCCAGCTTAGACCAAATATGGACCAGCCTGTACTTTCTCCGAGTGAGTTGAAACCTTGCATAAAGATAAATTTCCAGATAAAACCGACAATGACAAGACTGAGGATATAAGGAATAAAGAAAGCGGCTCTCAGCCAAGGGGTGCTCTTCAGCTTCATGTCCAGAACCAGTGCGAGCAGAATGGCCAGCACGTTAACGAGAACAATGTACAGAATCGCATACTTTATGGTGAACCAGGCTGAATTGGCGAAGTTGGTGTCGCCCATAAAGATTTGTTTGAAATTATCTAGTCCGACAAACTTAGGGTGTTTCGAAATTCCGTTCCATTTGGTCATCGAATAGCGGATAGTCATGGCAAACGGAATGTAGAATGCTACAGCGATACAGATGAGGACTGGGAGAGTGAATAATCCGAATTCTGTTTTCTCGCGCCATCTTTTGCCGAGTGATTTTAACATGGATGCACCTCTTCTTGATTTGTTGGGTGGTAATATCGACTAGGCTTGCCACACATAACCATTCCGGTTAGTCTATATTGTGTATTATAGAGCAGTACCCTATACTCAAAAATGGATTTAAGAGTACAGTTAGGGGTAAAAAGGTGAACTGAATATTTATAATTAAGCCTGTAAATCGTGGGGGAGGTTGCCGGTTATTATTAAAAAGTGGATCATAAAGCGGTTTGAACCCGTGCTGGAGCTTGTCTCACGCAGGTTGGCGAACAAGCTTATTTTGCTGTTTACAATCATCATTATTTTGGTGGTGACCTCACTGACGTTCATTTCATACGGCATGCTGCGAAAAGAATCGGTGGATAACAGCATCGCCAGTACGAGCAACAATCTGTTGCTTGTCGGTCGGAATCTGGAGAGTTATTTGGACGGCATCGAGCAATTATCCCTGCCGCAAATATCTTATGACGAGATCACCTATGCGATTTTGCATGAATCGGAGGATTATGCCTCGAAGATGTATGTGGAGGACTACTTGAAGAACCTTTACTTCTCCCGCAATGATCTGGAAGCTATCTACCTGTATGTGATCAAGGAGCACAAGTATTATTATGTCACCAAAGAGAACTACAATATTACCGTGCGGGTCGCCGAGCATCCGTCGATTGAGAATCTTTCCTGGTATAAAAAAGCGCTGGCCAGCCCGTTTAACCGTTCTTACCAGTCTTTTGTAAAAAACCAATCCTCGATGATCAATAGCTCCGACTACCCCATAAATAAGGATAAAAGCTTCATGGGCTACCATCGATTGCTGCGCTCCATAGTCTCCAGGGAACCGCAGGCGGTGCTCTCCCTTTATTTCAACTCCTCGGTTACGGACGAGATTATGAAGGATATTCCCTTCAGTAAAGGGCAGCACCTAATGTACGTCAGTCCCGATAATGAACCTTTTGTGGTGGATGACCCCGGGTTTTATCAACAGAGTGAACAAGCGGGACTGCTTAAGGAGCTGACACCAGCCTCAGGAGGACGCGTGACGTGGTCGGATAAAGAAGAGAAGTATCTAGTGATTTATGACATCAGCAAAAAAGAAGGCTGGAAGCTGATTAAGCCGATTCCCTACAAAGAAATTTATGAAGCGGCCACGACAACACGCAAATTGAACTATTTCATAGGACTGTTATTTTTAATCGTTTCGGTCATCTTGGTCAGCTTTATTTCGAACAAAATAACAAACCCGCTAAAGAATCTGTCGCTGCAGATGAAACGGTTCAGTACAGGCAGCTTTGACGCTGAAGCACAGGTTGAAGGAAAGGATGAAATTGCCTATCTGTCTCGCCACTTCAATAAGATGGTGGAAAAGACGAATGAGCTGATCAATGAACGGTACAAAATGAAAATTGTCGAGAAAAATGCTGTACTCAAAGCACTGGAAGCTGAGATCAATCCGCATTTCTTATATAATGCCCTGCAAGCCATTTCCACCAAGGCGCTGAAAAACAACAATGATGATATTGTTGATATGGTCGATAATCTTGCTATGACGCTGAGATACTGCATTAGCGGTAAAGATGTGGTCCATGCCAGAGAGGAATTAAAGCATATTGAACGTTATTTAGCGCTGCAGAAGGCCCGTTTCGGAAACAGAATGCAGGTGGCCTACCAGTGGGAAGACCCTTTGCTGGAGCTGGAAATTCCGAAGCTGTCCATTCAGACCTTGGTAGAAAATTGCATCAAACATGCGCTGGAAAAAGTATCCACAACGATCACAATTACCATTGAAGCGCATGTGACGCCTAGCCATACTGTTATTTCAGTGACGGATGATGGGCCGGGGTTTAGCGGGGAGCGGCTGGAGCAAGTGAGAAGTTCTCTTCAAATCCAGTGGGAAGATCAGGGCGGAGAGAACGCTGCTGAAAGTGACACGGAAAGCATCGGACTGAAAAATTTGAACACGCGGCTGAAGCTTTTGTATGGTGAGGCTGCGGGTTTGGCCATTACCAGTGATGCTGGCGGAACAAAGATGGACATGCGGTTACCGCGGGGAGGGATTAACCATGTATAAAGTACTGATTATAGATGATGAGGAACCGTTGCGTGAGGCGATCAACATCCTGGGAGACTGGAAAGGACTAGGTGTCGATCAGGTACTGGAGGCTACGGATGGAAGTATGGGCCTAGCCATGCTGCGGGAGCAAAAGATCGATCTCGTATTGGTCGACATGAAGATGCCGGAGCTGAACGGAAGTGAGCTGCTGCAGATCGTGGAGAAGGAGTTCCCGGAACTGCTGACGATTGTAATCAGCGGCTACAATGATTTTGAATATACCCGCCAGGCTATCCGTTCTAAGGTAGTTGATTATTTATTAAAGCCGGTCAACCGGAGGGATTTGAATGCGGCCTTACGTAAAGCTATCGATGTGCTGGAGGCTAAACGCAAGAAAGAAAGCGAGTTCATCAACAGGAACATTACGCTCAACATGTCTCTGCCGAAGCTAAAGGAGAAAATCTATCTGTCGATCATTGAGCGGAGCTTCAAAAATCAGTCCAACGAGGCTTTTCTGCCGTTGATCGGCGCCGATACAGCTGGGAATTATTTTGCTGCGGGTGTACTGCGGGTGCTCAATTTGGAACAAGTGCGTCGTAATCGCTTCCATGAGGACCGGGATTTGCTGCATTTTGCCGTCACAAATGTGATTAATGAGAATAGCGATGAGCATTTTCAGGCTTTCAGCTTCGCCAGCCATAAGGGAGAACGCGAGTTTATCGCCATCTTCACGATGAAAGGCGGCTATGAGGAGGACGCAACTTTCCGCTCTTTACATCATATGAAGAAGTTAGTCTCGACGCTGAAAGAGCTATTCGGAATTGTTGTTGCCGGAGGAATCGGACAGCCCTATGGTGACATCATGGCGCTTGCTCAATCCTATGAGACTGCCAAAGCCTCTCTCGACGGGATTGACCTCCTGACGCTGAAGGGAGCGATTGTCACAAATAGCAGCAACGATACTTCCCAGGGGAAAGATAATCCTTCCTTGACAGGGCGCATGCCCTTGATTCGCAACGCACTGGAGAGCGGGAATATCAATCATGCCAAAAGTATTTTAAGCGAATTCACGAAGAAATGGGAGGCTTCCGGACGTTTTAATCTGGGCGAGGCTGACCGGCAGATAGAGGAGTTTATTATTTTGCTGAACGATATTGCCACGGAGCTGGATGCGATCCCCGAACGTATTCGCGGCGGTAAAGATAAAGGATTGCGTGGGCTAGGCATCGGGAGCGATTTTGCTTCCTTTGGCGAATTTGAGCGGGTGCTGAGCGGAATTCTAGATTGCTATGGCAATGAAATCAGCAAAAGCCTTGCTGGCAATCGCCCCAGCGTACTGGAAAATATTAAAGCATACATTGATAATCACTATTTTGAGAATATTAAAATATCGATGTTCACGGATAAATATTTCCTGAGCAGAGAATACTTGATGAAACTTTTTAAAGGGCAATATGGTTATGGCATACATGAGTATGTACAAAAGGTAAGAATGGACAAGGCAAAGGAGCTGCTATCCACCCCCGACTTGAAAATCCAAGACATTTCCGAGATGTTGGGGTACAAGGACAAAAATTATTTCAGCAAGGCGTTCCGGAATTATTATGACTGTTCACCTTCTGAATATCGGGTTCTGCTATTGAACGGGGAGGAGTGAAGCGGTTACATGAACACACTTTTTTACCCTAATAAGTTCACTTATGTACATTCTTATCCTTTTTCTTTTTCTTTAGAATTGTCTCAAGACCACTAGATGCATGAGGAAAAGGGGGCAACATCATGTTAAAAAGATTTATGGCTTTATCTGCGAGTCTGCTGCTCGTCGGCGGATTACTGGCGGGCTGCGGCGGAAACAACAATGCCGCTAACAATAGCGGAACAGGGAATACTCCTGCCACAGATTCTGGCAAGCCGGTCACGATTAATATGTTCACCGCATCACCCGAGTACACTGATGCTTTTAACGCTTATATTGCCGAGTACAAGAAAGTTAAACCGAATGTGACGATTAATCTGGAGATTATGCAGGCTGACTACAATACGGTGCTCAAATCGAAGATTGCTGCGGGAAGTACACCTGACGTATTCCAGACCACAGCGGGCGGAGATATTGATACTTTTGCGGAGTATAGTGCTGACCTAACTAATGAGCCACTGGCTGCGGCGATGACCGATGCAGTGCGTTCTAACATGAGTTCTTCGGACGGTAAAGTGCTCGGTCTTCCGGTAAAAGGAAATCTATTCGTCCTGATGTACAATAAGAAACTGTTGGCTGACGCTGGGATTACAGAAGTTCCTAAGACAACAGCCCAAATGGACGATGCGATTACTAAGCTTGAAGCTAAAGGCATTACTCCTTTTGCCAACGCTTATAAAGAGTGGTGGGTATGGAAACACATCTTCCAACACTTCGTAGATGCGGCAGCCCAAGATGCAGGTACGGATGCTAAGACACTAGTAAATGATTTTATTGCCGGAAAAACTACGATCAAGGATCACCCGGTGCTGTACAATAACTTCTTCAGCTTCGTTGATACTACTGTTAAACATGGCACAGATAAACCGCTTGAACGGGACAGCAATGCTGAAGTCAGCGACTTTGCATCCGGCAAAACAGCGTTCATGACGGGTAAAGGCGCATGGGATGAAGAAGCCATTAAGAAAATTACACCGGACTTCGACCTGGGTATTATGGGTTACCCAGTCAGCGACAAGGCTGAACAGTCCCAGATCATTACTGGTGCGGATCAAGCCCTGCGTATCAATAAGGATTCTGCTGTAGCTGCTGAGACTATTGAATTCTTCAACTGGCTGTATACTTCTGAATACGGTAAGAACTGGTTCTCTACAGTAGCTAAGGTTATTCCTCCAATTAAGGATGCTCCTATGCCTGACCTGCAAATGCCAAAAGAAATGGAAGAAATCCTCAAAACAGAGAAATCCGGCGACCTGTCCGTGAACTACTCTCTGGATACCTTCCACCAAAAATTTGGTGAGCTCATGCAGGCTTACATCGGCGGCAGCAAAACTAAGGATCAAGCCATCGATGAAATTCAAAAAGCTTGGATTCAATTCGGATCGGCAGAATAATTAGGTTCAGATCAGGGGCGGGCTCCAAGGTAAGATTCACTTACTGGAGAACCGTCCCTTTTTTACATGTTATATAATCATAAGAAGATACTGAGACAAAGTCAGGAGGTACATTATTGTGAATAGCAAAATGATTGAAATCATTGAAAATGGACTATATCTTACGATTGAAGTTACGGAAGATCAGGATGTTCGGCTGTTGCATTTTGGAGCGGCACCTTTGGAAGCAGCCATAGCGGATAAGAACAAGCAAGGCTTCCGGCTGCTGGAGCTGCAATTATCGGGCGAAGACCGCGCCGAATATCACGGGCGCACACACCGAGCATCCTATCCGGGTCTTCGGATGGTATATGCGGGGCACAGCGATACAGTGAATGCGCTCGGACGTAAACTGGAGTTTAGCTTGGCTGATCCGATTTCGGGAATCCAGGCAATGCAGCATTTTCAGTTCTACAAGGGTGTGCAAATCGTTCGAAGCTGGACAGTGCTAAAGAATGCTGGAGAAGCTGAGGTGGCAGTGGAATACATCTCCTCCTTTGCTCTTACAGGTGTAGACAAAGAGGGGGGCGGGGAGCGCAATGATAAGATTGAAGTAACCCTTGCTCACAGCGGATGGCAGAGTGAACTTCAGTGGCGTACCTACCGCCTGCCTGAGCTTGGGATGTATCATTTGGCAGACCGTGGCTCCAAACGAATTGCCGCAAGCAATACAGGCTCTTGGTCAGCAGCGGAACTTCTGCCGATGGCAGTTTTGCATAATAAGGAGAGCGGGACAAGCCTGTTCTGGCAGATTGAGCATAACGGCTCTTGGCATTGGGAGCTGACGGATCAATACGATCAGCTTACACTGCTGGTCAGCGGACCTACAGAACATGACAACCATTGGTGGCTGAAGCTAGCTCCCGGTGAAGAGTTTACCTCGGTGCTGGTAGCCGTGGGTGCTGTGCAGGGAGGATTCCAGGGCGCGGCTGAACAGCTTACGTCATATCGCCGGATGATCCGCAGACCTAATGAGGATAATGAGCTGTTGCGGATTATTTTTAATGACTATATGAATTGCCTATGGGGAAGCCCAACGACTGAGAAGCTACTGCCTTTAATTGATGCTGCCGCAGAAGTAGGTTGTGAATATTTCTGTATTGATGCTGGCTGGTATGCACCCGGAGAGTGGTGGGATGGTGTAGGCCAGTGGGAGCCTTCCAGCGAACGGTTTCCGGAAGGAATTAAATATGTGCTCGACTATATCCGCAGCAAAGGGATGATTCCCGGACTATGGCTTGAGCTGGAGGTTATGGGCATCAACAGCCCGAAGCTTGCGGAGACTGATGACAGCTGGTTTTTCATGCGGCATGGTAAAAGGGTTAAGGACCGTAGCCGCTATCAGCTAGATTACCGCAACCCGAAAGTCATTGATCATGCAAACGGTGTTATTGCGCGTCTGGTTGAGCAGTACGGTGTAGGATACATTAAAATGGATTACAACATCAATGCAGGCATTGGGACAGAAACGAATGCGGACAGCTTCGGAGATGGGCTGCTACAGCATAACCGCGCTTATCTGGCTTGGTTGGACAGTATCTTTGTTCGTTATCCGAAGCTTGTTATCGAGAACTGTTCCAGCGGGGGAATGCGCATGGATTATGCGATGCTTAGCCGACACAGCATCCAGTCTACTAGCGACCAGGAGGATTATGTACAGTATGCGGCCATTGCTGCAGGTTCTCCGGCAGCACTGACACCGGAGCAGTCCGCAGTTTGGTCTTATCCGCTGCGCGAGGGGGACGATGAGGAAGTCATCTTCAATATGGTTAATGCGCTGTTGCTTCGTGTACACCAGAGCGGTCATTTGGCGGAGCTTGAACCCCACCGCAGAAGTCTAGTTAAAGAAGCGCTGGATTATTACAAAACCATTCGCAGTGATATCCCACACGCCACACCTTTCTGGCCACTCGGCCTGCCGGACAGTGAGGGCGAATGGGTCAGCCTTGGCCTGCGGCGCGGCGAACGACGGTATGTCGCGGTATGGCGGATTGCCGGAGAAGCTGCGAATGTCCAATTGCCGATGGTAGAGCTGAAGGGACTTGATCCGGCGATCACCTGTGCCTATCCTCAGCAGCATAGCTCAACCTGGAATTGGGATAAATCGGCAGGGGTTTTGACGGTGGCGCTCCCACCAGGAAAAACAGCGAGATTGTTTGAGATTACTTCGTAAAGCTTGCGGCGGGCCTGCTCTCCTTCAATCTGATGTTTGGGGAGCGGTCGCTGTAGCTTGCTAGGGAAATAGTTTATTCACTGCCTTTCTAATTCGGTCAGGATTGGCGTATCTGCTGAAAGTATGTTTAGAAAAGGCAGTACAATGATCGTTTCGAATTCATTATTTTCAGCGTTAGTAACCAGATGACCTCCGTATTTTTCGGTGACACTTTGAATATTTGTTAAGCCGAATCCGTGAAAAGCGGGATTCTCTTTAAAATTATGCTGTACTATAGTGCTAGAATCGTTCCGTGAGTTGGTGACTTGGATAAACAATGAAGTATCAGTAGTGAAAATTAGCAGCAGAATAAATCTATCTTCTTTTTTGGGAACTCTTGCAGCGGCGTTTAGAGCATTATCCAGCACGTTCCCGATCACGGTACATAAGTCAAACCGATCAATATCAATAGCTTCGGCGTGTATATGAATATCATAATTCATAGCAATTTTGTGTTCACAAGCAATATTTAGCGCGTTACCAATTAAAGAATCAATTACCAAATTACCTGTTGATAGTTTTAGAGAAGGCTGATGAATTTGACCGAGCATTGAATTAATATGATGGATAGATTCCTGAATCTCATTCTTCTGAATACAAGTCCGGACATATACCAATTGCTTGTTCGTATCATGGATAACTTGTTTGATGCTTGTAAGGGAATGTGCGGTTTTTTCATAGCTGTTGTGTTGATAATCCATTTGTTTATGTAATTGCAGATTTTCTTTAGTCAGTTTGGCATTTTCATTAATTTTACCGAATAAAAGGATGGTTTCTCTGATTAGCAGAATAAGCAACATCATGATTACCATTGATAGATAAAGAGTCGTCATCCTCGTTCTTTGAATTGTGCAATCATATAATAGGCGTAGGCTTCTTTAACCTCTTTTGCCTGAGTACGGCCAATAGGAAACTGCTCTTGATTGTGCATGATTACGGAAGTAGCTGTAAACTTATGGACATGTTCCAGATTAACAATAACGGAACGATGAATAAGCATAAACGGACGGTTTAGTTTACTTATATATTCTGAAATTGTACCTGAAATTATGTAATGCTGCATTGAGGTAATGATCTTTAGCCGGTTTTTAGCCAAGGAATGTTTGATTTTAACAATCGCAATAACGTCAGAATTTTTGATCACGATATGTCCATCTTCAGTTTTAATCATTAGAAACCTATTTACAGAAGAAATGATATAGTTACATAGCTTTATTATCTTTGCCTCAAAATACTCATAGTCTACCGGTTTAATCAAATAATGGAAGGGTTGCACATCAAAGCTGTTCATTACGTACTGCGGATAGTTAGTCAAAAAAATAATTTGAACCTCTCGATCCGGAAGTGCACGGATTTTTTTTGCAACCTCGATTCCATTTAATCCTCTCAGTTCAATATCCATTAGAAGTATATGAAAAGGATAACTACTCTGTTGATTATAATAGTGAAGCAATTCCTCACCACAGGTAAAATATTGAATCTCGAAAGAGTAAGCCGTGCTTTTCATAAGTCTTGGGAGATATTCCTTTAGCAACTCGTGTTCCTTTTTCTCGTCATCACATACGGCTATGCGTAACAAAGTCATTCCCCCCATAATTAAATTTGTTAATCTTCAGAGATACAAAAACCTGACACAAAACGTCATTCAGCCTCCTATTTCAACCATTAGCTACCAAATTACCCCAAATATTCTTTTATATGATATATTGATAGCGTTCTCAATGTCAAACCGAAGCTTGAAAGTAGAAGAGGATATATTCTATGAATGATAAGAATACCCTTAAAAAACTTATCAGATTATTCAAACCGCATAAAAAGAATTTATGTTTTATTTTTCTGCTCTTAATATTTTCTACTTTGATTAGTTCCATTTTGCCGATGTTCAACAAAATCATTATTGATGAAGGATTTATGAAATCAGATGTTAGAACCATTATTTTAACGGCAATCTACATTTTTCTTTTGTCAATGTCTAGTAGCTTTTTAGATTTGCTCAAAGAAAAACAAAGAATAAAAATAGCTTCAAATATTATCTACTCCTTGCATAAAGCTGCATTTGATCTACTTATGAAAGTGAAAGTGAAATATTTCACTGATAAAAACTGCAGTGAAATTTTAAATCGCGTTAGTACCGATATATCGAATATTTCGCAAATAACGGATGGTAGCATGCTTTTTATTGTTAGTCAGTGTTTTAGTTTGGTAGGAGGAGTTATTGGACTTTTTATCATAAGTTGGGAACTTACACTCATTGTGCTTATTTTAATCCCTATAGAATATTTTATTTTGAAATCGTTTGCTAAAAAAAGAAAGATGCTTGCGGAAAAATACATCACGAAAGATGGAGAATATTCGCATTGGTTTGAGGATAGTTTGAACGGTGTGAAGGAGACAAGGCTTTTTAATTTATTCGTTTTCAAAGAAAAAGAATTTGCGGACAAGCAGAATCAAGTAATAACCTCCTATATGGGAATCAGTTTATTGGACAATTGGCGGATTACTGTGGAGAGATTTCTAATTGGAGGACTAGTTCTTCTTATATATGCTTCTGGATCGACGATGATATTAGATTCAAAGCTTTCGGTAGGAAGCATATTTGCTTTTATTACCTACAGCGCTTATGTAACCACTCCTATCTCATCGATGTTGAATATTGGATACTTATTGTCGGGAATAATGCCTTCTGCCCGAAGGTATTATTCGTTGCTCGAGGAAGAAATCGAAGCTTGTGATGTAGAATCCGACAACATTGGTATGAGGCGACTCAATCCTTTTGGGAGCATTCAGTTTGAAAATGTAAGCTTTGCTTATGATACTGAACTGATCTTGTCAAATGTGAATTTCACGATTGGCAGCCATGAGAAAGTGGCCATTGTAGGAATGAATGGTTCGGGGAAGTCTACAATCCTAAATTTAATCCAGAGGTTTTACGAACCACTTGCAGGACGAATTTTATTCGATGGAGTGGATATTAAGGCTATTAATTTGAATGAATATCGGGAATTAATTTCGACCGTTAGTCAAGAGGTATATCTTTTTGACACAACCATCGAAAATAACATAAAACTTTACAGTGAAACCCATGAGGAGCAGTATAGACAGGCTATTGAGGCTACCCAATTATTAGAGAAGAATACAAGCCAGTTTAAGAATTATGTCGTAGGTTCTAATGGGAACAAGTTGTCCGGTGGACAAAAACAAAAAATCGCGATAGCCAGAGCATTAGTAAAAAGCAGGCCCATGGTGATTTTTGATGAAGCGACCTCCAACCTTGATCTTCACTCTGAACAAGCAATTAACCATCTATTAGATACAGTACTCAGTAACAATACAGTGATTATAGTCAGTCATAGGCCGGAAATTCTGAAGCATGTGGATAGAGTAATCTTTTTAGAAAAAGGTCGGGTATCCGATATTGGACTTCATGAGGAGTTGTCCTATACAAATGAAAGGTATCGGCTCATCACTCAACAGCATCAATTCGTTTAATGGGTTTACCCTTCGAGTGATTTAAATATCAAATATTGATATTTAGATAAATACGATTTGAAAGGAGGAATAGGCATATGAAACAACTTGTAAAAAGAACAAATGCAAATTATGAAACGTTGGAGGCATATGCAGCTTGCAGTGCATGTCCTTGTTATGCATGTACATGCAATGCCAGCGGATCAAACAAAGCAGCCATGAAACAAGTAACCTATACTGGTAACTCCATGAAGATGACTGCTATTGGAATCGGGTAGTAAGTGCAATCTTAAGTATAGCTAAGAGCAGGATGGCTAAATGGCTTTATTAAAAAAGCTGTCCTGCTTCACTTTTAGAGTGGGGGGAGTTCAGGTGCCAGTATTTCATTTATTTGAAACGGTAACGGGAAAATATATGTTCGATGCGAATGCAAATACATTTCTTAAATTAAATGAAAGATCTTATCAGGCTTTGTTGAACTATAGAAATTCAAACTTTGAACAAGTGGAACCGGAGATTCAAAACTTATTTGATTCCGGTTTTTTGGCGGAGAAACAGGATTTTGAGATGATTCATCCCATGAGCGACTCTTTGCAGCACAATTTAAGCAGAAGCGTTGGCTCGATAACTTTGCAGGTCACGCAAAACTGTAATTTAAGATGCAGCTATTGCGCGTATTCAGGGAGCTACTTACACAGAGTACATACCAATAAGAGAATGAAAAAAGAGGTTGCTTTGAAAGCAATTAAGTTTTTGATTGAGCACTCCGTAGATTCTCCAATTATTAATATTGGATTTTATGGAGGAGAGCCCTTACTGGAAATGGACTTAATAAAAGCTTGTGTTGCTTATGCCAGAGAACAAAGTGCGGGCAAAGAACTAACGTTTAACCTTACTACAAATGCAACTTTAATTACCGACGAAACCTTAGAGTTCTTATCTTCTAATGATTTTAATTTAACGATCAGCCTGGACGGCGATGAAGTCGCGCATGATAGAAACCGAGTTTTTGCGGTAAATAATAAAGGTAGTTTTCAGACTATTATGGATAATATTGAAAATATCAAAAACAAAACACCAGACTATGTTGATAAAGTGATGTTCAATGCAGTTATTGATCCAAATTCAGATTTTAGCTGTTCCACAAACTTTTTTTCAAACTATGAGACCGTAAAAGACTTTGCTGTTATGGCAAGTGATATAGCAAGTAGCTACAAAAAAAGTGAGTCCTTAATCAATGACAGTTTTATCAAGATGTATAATTACGAAGTTTTCAAATTATTTCTTTATAAATTTGATAAGCTTAAGAAAAATGATGTATCCAAGCTGGTGATGGAAAGCTTTGATCAAATCCAGGAGAATGTCCATAACAGGCTTAGAATCTCTTTCTATGATGTAAAAAAAGACCATCATTCCGGACCGTGTGTTCCAGGAGTACAACGATTGTTTGTGAATGCTGACGGTGCTCTGTATCCCTGTGAAAGAGTTAGTGAAGCATCTAGTGTAATGAGGATTGGGCATATAGATACAGGCTTTGAATTGGATAATATCCGGAACATACTAAACATTGGAACAATAACGGAGAAAGAATGCAAAGAGTGCTGGGCCTTTAGATATTGCACTTCTTGTGCAATGGCCGCCGATGATATCAGTGAGTTTTCTGCTGCCAAAAAATTAAGTATCTGCAATAAAGTTAAAGAAAACACTGAGAGTTTGTTTAAAGATTATTGCGTACTAAGAGAGTTAGGCTACGACTTTGATAAAGAAAAAGTGTAATGGGGGAGACAATGGTGAAAAAAAGAGCAATTGTTTATCCATATCATGCAGATTTCGGTCCGGTCGTCAGATTCTCCAATTTACTGGGCAACTATGAGCTTGTTTCATTAATGGCACCTTTAGGTTTTGGACTGAATGAAAAAGATGCAGCGTACAGCTATTATGGTGAGGATGTGGGTATAAAAGTTAAAGATTCTTTTTCAGATGCTGAATTTGATGTGTTAATGATTTGTGAATTTGAATGCAGTTTTGAAAAAGTGGTGTTCCCGACAATTATCAAAGCCGCAGAGATGGGAAAAGATATTGTTCTGCTTAACAGATGTGCTGATCATGAAGTTGAAATGGTAAAGAAGGTATGCCTGAAAAATAATGTGGAACTCACAAGTTTTTTTGGAATTGACATTGACAGAACGAAAGTAGAACTCGTTGAGAAAATACTGCTGGATATTAATGTTCCGATAATCTGCGTGGCGAGTCTTATGGAAAAATCCAATAAATTTGATGTTCAGCTTAGCCTAAGGGATTATTTCTTGAAAGAAGGGTACAAAGTAAGTCAAATTGGGACAAAATCTTATTGTGAGATTATGGGATTTCATTCTTTTCCTGATTTTATGTTTAATCATAAAGAAGCGGAGATAGATAAAATATTTCTTTTTAATCACTTCTGTAAATATATTGAATTGAACGAACGACCTGATGTAATGATTATCGGAATTCCAGGCGGGACAATGGTATATAATAATCTGTTTACCAATAGATTTGGTATTACTGCATTCGAGGCGGCTAGTGCAATCCATCCGGATGTCGGTATTATGAACTTGACCTATGATGATTTTAATGGAGAGTTTCTCGATAAGATATGTGTGTCAACAAAGCATAAATTAGGTTTTGATATTGATTGTTTTAATATGTCAAATCATAAATTTGATACGGGCAGAAGCAAACAGGATAAAGAATTGAAGTTTTTTACGGTTGATTCTAAGTTGGTTGATGAAAAAATTGCAAAAATATCGCTAGAGTCAGTGGTTCCTCTGTTTAATTCGTTAAATGGGACAGACACTTTGAAATTAGCAGAATGCTGTGAAGCTCTATTGTTACAGGAAAATATGCAAATCGTATAAAAGAAGGGTGATATTTATGGATCTGGATCAAGTGCGTGAACAGATAAACGAAATATTATTCGACGTAATGGGAATGGACAAGATCAAGCTTAATGAAAACTACTTCTATGAAGATTTATTGGGCGAGGCGATGCAGTTCTCACCACGGGATTTGTTGGTTCTATTTGTACATATTGAGGAAAAACTAAAAATACAAATTCCGGAAACCGATATATTAAATGGATGCTTCAACAGCCTAGATCGAATTAATAATACAGTTTGCCGCATTCTACAGGAAAAAAGAATAAGGGAGTTGGTTTAAGTTGTTGAATGTAGCTTCACTCAGTAGCCTGAATCGTGCGGGGGCTGCAATGGTAATCCAGAAAAATAAGAGTTCAGAGATTTCATTTCAAGACGCGCTATCGACATCGAGTTCGGAAGCGGTTTTGATGGAATTGGAAAAAAAATTCGACATTAAAATCAACGTTCAAGCCATACCAAAGAACAATGAAGCAGTGAAAAGTGTATACTCTGGTAGTGTTGGCAAAGGGAATGTAACCATTGCTCCAAATATACTGAATCAGTCGGCAACAGATCCACAAATGCAAAAAAGGGTAGAAGCAATTATTCAGGATCATTTTGATTCCAGCGCTAATGATAAACCCGGTGATGCCAGTGGCGTCATTATACATCCGGATGGAACAGCTACTTTTTGGGTGATTGGTGATTATTTAACACCTGCCGAGCGGGAGAAGATTAATAAAGAAGTAGAGGCAGATAAAAAGAAAAAGGCGGAGCAGTTAGACTCGTTGAGTAAATTAAGTAGCAGCTCTAGCCTATCACAATTCGGGTTATTTATTGACAACTCCAATAATGGTGAAGAAGATAGCATGTATTTAAATAGTGTGCTACAAGCTAGTCTGGATTCGATGCTGCGGAAAAAGAACCTGTTTAATTAAATGATTAATCACTTTTTTAATCATGACTACCGCCTGGGTCAATGGATTTGTGACCAATGAGGCGGTTTTATTTTTGTCGATCTGTAAAAGGAGATGATGAACATCGAAGCTAAAGTGAAAATTGCCGTGATTGATGATGGTATCAACGAATATTTGCTAGGTGAACCGGTTGTTCAACAGTTGATCTTCAATGAAGATTTCACAATAGACGCTTATACAATAGACAGTCCCGAAAGAATAACTCACGGCACCATCTGCGCAGGCATAATTAAGCACTATTATCCGGAAATCTATATGTATAGCTTGAAGATATTGTCTTCTACCTTAAGGGGAAATATCCAGAAGTTGTATAGTGCACTAGAATGGTGCGTTCAAAATGATATCCAAGTTGTAAATATCAGCTTGGGAAGCCATTGCTCAGCGGATTTATTAGAAACGCAGAGAGTTATAAACAAGGTTGCTGGTCAAGGCTTAGTTATTGTAAGTGCCGCAAGTAATCATAATTATATTACATATCCAGCTTCTTTTTCAAACGTTATAGGCGTTAAGAGAGAGGTAAGCAACACGCTGCACGAAGGGGAGTTTTATCTCAATGATAATATCATCGACGGTATAGAATTTACGGCTTTTGCTAGACATCATTTGAATGGTAAAGAGTGCAGCAACTCGAACAGCTTTGCCGCGCCCATGATTACAGCCAAAGTATGTGAACTCATTGGTAAATCTCACCTAACTAACTTGCAGCAAATAAAACTCATGTTGTCGAAAATGGCAAATAACTATAGGGACGATAAACACTTGTTTATTTGCTATGCTGACCCTGATTGGATAAGTGATATATTAGTATGCTATGTGAACGGAAAATGCAAATTGGACAATCTGAATCTTTGCGTTAACATACACGGTGAAATTGTCGTTCCCGCTGAGTCGGTTTATGATGCTGTTGATGCAGCCCTATTGGCTTACAATGAAAATATTGAGACTCTCGTTGTGATCAGCAGAGATCTTTACCCTGATGCTTATGTTGAATTACAGTGGATTGCTTCGAAATACAATAAAAATGTAGTGTTTATTGACAATTACCAAGGAAAAGATATGAACAAGATAGTTAACAATCAGTGTACTAACATTAAGTTATGGCATAGCTTATTCAAAATACACAACATTTACACACTTAACAGCACCCCGTTGCTGATCGAAGAGCCAATGGTTTCTATTTACATCCCTGCTGACACTGACTTTGAAGTTATTCTCTGGTTAAAAGGGCAATTTAAAAATAATAACTATAACAGTTATTTTGCATCGAATCACCCTATCGGAGTTTTATACGGAATAGACTATGTTCCTGAGACAAACTCAGCGCAGACATCTTCCTATTTTTCCTTAATTCTGAATAAGAAATCTTACGATATCGCGATATATGTCTTATATGGCTATGATATTTCGGATAAAATAGAAACGGATATTGAAATAGACATTGAACCATTAAACGGTTACTTTCAAGCAACTTTTGCTGTAAATGGCTTATGCCAGGAACGTATTATCAATATTAAACAGATTGATGAAACCTTTATCAGAGAACTATATAATTCTATAATTTATTTACTCTCTTAATGGGGGACAAAAATCATCAAACACTTAGAATACTCTCCATTAATAACTTCTTTGCTAGCCCCTCGTTAGTCGACTTCCGGATTCATCGTATTTACACTACAGTGATATCATCAGCCTTATATTTACATGAGGATTCGATACACACACTACTCATAGCGAATTTATTATTCCAATGATAGATCCTATTTAAGTTTGACTTACTAAACATCTGGGTAAATGACGGAGTAGCGTTCTTGCTAGTTTTCGACAATTTCCTACTTACTGTGATTGCGGATAAGCGGAGTGACAAGATTTACAAATAGATTAACGAAGGTATTTTAGGGTAGAATTGTCATCAAGTAGGGTTACATTCTGGGTGAATTTCGACATTCCAGAGAAGCCCCTATTTTTTTGTGTTCTGACATGGCTTCAAATCTTGGTGCTCAACAGATATCATACATTGTCGAAATTTTGTCGAATAATATCATATAATGTAGAAAAATAATTGACAGGAAATGAATAGAACTTTAGAATTAGGTAGTAGCGTAATCATTACTATCATATAGAAGCGTACATAGCTTTTAGCAAGAATGATTATAAATGTGACTTCAAGGGAGGATGTACGATGATGAAAGCAACAGGCATAGTAAGAAAAGTGGATGAATTGGGACGTATCGTAATTCCTATTGAACTGCGTAGAACAATGGGAATCGACATAAAAGACCCGCTCGAGATTTTTGTAGACGCTGAAAAGATTATCCTTAGAAAATATGAGCCAACTTGTATCTTCTCCGGAAGCTCAGAAAACCTGATCAATTTCAAAGGTAAAATGGTAAGCAAAGATGTTCTTGATGAACTTATTGCAAGCTTTGATAGAGCATAATCCATATACCACATATGATTTCAAAAAAAGGAACCGGTATTACAAGCACAAGATGTGCATGTAATACTGGTTCTTTTTTTATGGTGTACTTTCGAAAGCGGGTTTTATTTAGACTCTAGCACACTTTGGATTTTTTTGATAAAAGCATCATATTGTACGAGGCCTAGCTCCATGCACAACTTCTGGTAGGAAGATAACTTGTAATCTAGCTGGTTCAACTTCTGTTCCAGATCGTCGTACATTGCCTGCTTTTCTATCAATGCTTGCCGAAGCAGATTATCTATGTTCTCTTTGTCCGTCTTTTCCCCAAAATACAGGTGCATAAAAAAGTCAGAACGCAGAACATCTTTTTCGGCTGGTGATTGTAGATAAGCGTGGAACTGATCCAAGCCGGCAGAGGTAATGGTGAATACATTTTTGTCGGGTTTGCCTTCCTGTCGCACAGATTCTTTAGTGATCAGATTCAGCTTTTCCATCTTGCTTAGGGTAGGATAGATCGTGCCATAGCTGGCATCGAAGAAAAATGAGAAGTATTCCTCGAAATGTCGTTTTATCTCGTAACCAGAATGAGGTTTTTCGCTTAAAATCCCCAGAATAACATCTTGTATGTTCATAAATCATTGCCGCTCCTTTCTTTCACTTCCTACCATATCACAACTGCATATCGCTCTCAATTTGAAATGGCATAGCCGGAGTGGCAAACTGTATAATTACGCATTTACTGGCACGGGCTCTTGTTCTCGTGAGATCCGAGTTTCTTTACGGAGGAAAGTGGCAAGTACGCTTAATACAGCAATTGTTGCCCCAATACAGAGTAAATAGAACATATCCTTCCATACCCCGTTACCCCCGATAACCAGGTCGAGCATACCATTAACTGCATAGTAAGCGGGCGAAAAGGGACCGATCCAGTTATAAAAAGGTGACAGCACATCGCGTGGAATAGTTGCTCCGGACGCTAACATTTGCATGGAGAGAAGCGCAATATTTAGCCAGCCGCCAGCATCCCCGAGGAGCAGCAGACTAAACTGAGCAAGGATCATACAGGAGAGAATTACCGTGAACTCGAACAGCCACATAAGCAGAAAGCCACGATTAGAGTGGATACCGAGTGAGTTAACCATGATAGTTCCCACTAGTGAGATAAGCACAGCCGTTCCACCCATTATGACAAATCGGGCTGCAAAGCGATTCCATTTACTAAATTGTCCAGACAAGTTGGAGGAAGCTTTATGGAGATTCATCGCGAGTAACATAGCACCGGTAAATGAGGCGGTAACGATCATTAAGGGAACCATAGTTTGTGCAAAATTAGTTGTAGGGTTAATGATTTCGACGTTGGCGGAAATGCGGCTGCTTGCAGCACTTTTGATGATCTCCGCTTGTGCTTGCGGCAGATTCATAGCTTCCAAGGTGTGGCTTAGTGCTGAATTACTGCTTTGAGTGTTCATTGCTGCCGTGACTTTAAGTGCTACCGACTGCATCACATTGCTGACCATCTGCGGATTAGATTCATTTAAGAAGTAGTGGAGTTCAGTCTTTGCAGATGGATTACTGATCTGTCCAGTGAACCCTTGGGGAATATTGATAATCATGCGGATTTCTCTATGCTCAAGTGCTTCTTTTGCATTTTCTAGTTGGAGATCCTGTCTGGTTACGAACTGAAGTGATCCTGCAATCCCATCGACTATAGGCTGGGCATTTGTACCATCCTCATTAACAATAGCAATGGGCAGCTGATCTACCCGATCCGTTACATGATCGTACCCTGTAATCCAAATTAAGCTGAAAAAAACTTGGAACAACAGTGCAGTTATAATTCCAATGATGGTAGCAGGCTGCTTGAGGAAGCGCATGATTAATTGATTTGACATGGTTATTTCTCCTTTATATTTCAAGTTGTAATATTACAGATTGAAATATAGCATAACGAAATATAAACTGCAACAGAAAAAGTTAAGAGCATGGACATTACAAAGCGATTTCATATATCATAGGGCATGTACTGGAAATATCGCACAGATGAATGTCTTACCTGAAGCTGAACAGAATGGGGAGGAACAACAGATGAGTAACGAAGTACATGGAACGGAACAAAACGTGGTTCATGCGAAACTGAACAAGCCAGAAGCGATTGTATTTGATATGGATGGAACATTGTTCCAGACTGAAAGTCTTTTATTGCCTGCATATCATAAAATGTTCGATATTTTGCGGGAAGAGGGACTATACGTAGGACCTACACCACCAGAAGAACGTATTCTAGGCTGCTTAGGGATGTTGCTGGCAGACATTTGGAAGAATGTTATGCCTGAAGCAGATGAAGCCGTGCACCGCCGGGCGGATGAATTGCTCCTGCAGCTGGAGATTGAAGGGCTTGAAGCCGGAGGCACACTACTGTATCCACAGGTGGTTGAGACACTGACAGCGCTTAAAGAGCGCGGAGTGAAGCTGTTTGTGGCTAGCAACGGGCTGGAGGATTATATTCACAGCATCGTTGTGGTGCATGAGCTTAAGGCGTTGTTCGAAGGCTTGTATAGTGCGGGAGGTCAAGGCACTGCGACTAAGACCGAGCTGCTACGCATTCTTTTGGATAATCATGGTATCAGCAGTGCCTGGATGGTTGGGGATCGTTCTTCTGATGTTCAGGCAGGTAAAGGAAATGGCCAGACCGTAATCGGCTGCGCCTATGCAGGCTTCGGACGTCAGGATGAGCTGAAGGGCTCTGATGTCATTATTACCTCCTTCGACGAATTGGTTGACTTATACGACAACGCAACGATTAGTGAATAAGAACTTACGATGGGGAGTTTGCTTAGCTTACAAGCAAGCGCTTGATCAAAAAAAGGCATCCTTGAAGAAGGGTGCCTTTTTATTTTCAATACTCCAAATGCAGGTGCAGGAGCGGTCAGTCTAATGTCAAAGATATACATAAATAAAGGGAGTAATCCGATAAAAAGTGGAGAGGAAAAATGTAGAAACCGAGAAGCGAGAAGTGGGCCAAGGGAGCATAAATATGATAATGAGTTTCTTTTTTATTGCTTTAAGTGCTGCGATTGGAGTGGGGATGTGGTTTTTAGTTATAGGTATAGTCTTTTCTATTGGTGGAGGGAGCCTATTTGTAACTCATTATGATTCCTTGTTTTTTTATAGTGCTGTTCTTTTGTTGTGTATTGTAAGTTATCTATGGTTTATAAAACATCTATTTGAAAAAAAATTGGAACTATTACTTCTTATCTGTGTGGGTACCACAATGCTCTTTTTTTTCCTTACAGGTTGGCTTAACTAATCATATGGGGAGGAGGACAGGCAATTCTTTATGTACTACTGGTTATTGGCTTATATCTTATCTTATTAATACAATTTATTCTGACTTTATATTATTTAATCAAAGTAAGAAATGAAATTTAAATAATATAAAGGGTTCTAAATGTTTTGCATGCCTAATATGTAAACCCTTTATGTTAAACTATCGTTCTCTGTTGGTTAAATTACCAATCGGATTCATTTACTTTAAAAGAAGTGATTCAATAAATGGCTCTATGTCAAAGGGTTCAGTCGTTGTTTCGTATCTACCGTATACATGACCGTTTCTATCGATTAAAAACTTTGAAAAATTCCACTTAACCCCATCTCCGGCATATATGTCCGGATACTTTTCCTGCAGAAAATCCTGCATCCATTTACCGCCTGATGTCTCAGTATCGAATCCTTGAAATGGTGCTTGCTGTGTTAGATATTGAAATAAAGGATGGGCAGACGGTCCCCTAACCTCAGCTTTCTCAAATAATGGAAACTTAACTCCAAAGTTGCTCTCACAATATTTATGTACTTCCGAGTTGCTTTCTGGCTCTTTCTCGTTGAATTGGTTACAAGGAAAACCAAGTATTTCAAACCCTTGCTCATGGTGAACTTCGTAAAGTTTTTGAAGATCAGGTAATTGGCGAGAATAGCTGCACCTACTGGCAGTGTTCAGAATAAGCAGAACTTTTCCACGATAAATGGACAATTCAACAGGCTCACCATGAATTGACTTTGCTTGAAAATCATAAATAGACATCAGACCATCCCTCCACGTAATTATTATAAATAACATAATAGCGCTATAGGCGTTTATTGGTCTAATATATAATAGGAATAATATTTATAGTATTAACCTATAACGAGTGTATCTCCAGTATAAAATGCCGCTTAAATTTTTATTTTTGCGCTTTTAACCAATGAGCAGTTTCCCTCTTATCCTTCAGGTTACTTTGAAAATAATTCTAAGAGTATCAGCAACGAAAATTCCCCAAACGTAATCATTTTGATTGAATTATCCTGCTCGCCGTCGTATTGATTCAAGGTTGGTCATTATACCGCTTTCATCACGGTGTTCGAAGGCCAAAAGAAGCGTGCTCCTTAATGGAGACACGCTTCTTGAGCTGTATGATAATTGCCGCGGCGGTGCTTACTGCTGCTTAGCGTACCATTCGGAAAATTGTTTCTGGTATTCAGCGATATATTTGTCTATTCCCGCTGCTTTTAGTCTGTCTAGCGCTTTGGGAAAGGCGGTGTCATAATCACTGAAGCCGCTGCCGATCGGAGCGAGGTATTCAGTGAATACACCGTTCAGCTTCGTTTCTTCATTCTTGACGGGTGTATTGTCAAAGTTGAAGCCGGCACCTTTGGAAATGATGGCTCCATCGTCCCAAGCTTTATATTCTGCAATAAACTCGTCCGGTACCGTGTTGTCGAAACGCATGAAGTTTTTGTTCATCAGCAGCCAGTCGGGGATCAGCGAATCAGTGGTTATTTTGGTCAAACGCCCGTTTTCATCCAGCGTATAGTCTGTTCCTTCTATCCCGTAGGCGAACAAGTCGTACAGCTCCTGGTTTTTTTGCAGCAGATTGAAGAACATAATATAACGTTCAGGGTCTTTAGCTGCGGTGGAGACAAAAAAGGCGGTGCTGTAAGTGCCGCGGCTGATTTTTGGACGGCCGCTGCCGAGGAAATAGTTGACCAGTTTGGCATCAGGCACTGCTTGTGAGATGGTTGCTGCACCTTCGAATGGACGTGCTGCTGTGCCGGCCCAGAACATCGCTTTACCAGAGTTCCAGTCAGACTGCAGCTGTGGAACATTAGTGGCGGCATATTTCGGAATGATTCCTTTTTCATACCAGCCGTGCATAAGGTTCGCATAACTCTTGAACTCTTCGGTTTCAAACCAGCTAATAATTTGATCATCCTTCACAGACTCATCCAGGGCAATAAAATCATTTTGCCAATAGAGGTTTTTGTCCGTGTAATCATATTGTAGGAGTCTGCGTGCATCGGTGTTAGCGTACCCGATCAGTTCGGGATGAATGGCATGGACCTTATCATAGAACTGCTCTAGTTCTCCCAGTGAAGTGACCTGTGTCATGCCGGCTTCTTCAAGCAAATCCTGTCTAACTAGCGCACTGTAGAATTCCGCAGAATTCGGTTTGTTGCCGACGGGGATCGCATACTGCTTGCCTTCCAGCTGAAAGGCTTTGAAGGAGGCCTCGTCCACATTTTTACTCAAATCAGCGGCTGCATCGGCATACGGAGTGAGGTCGGCATAAAGCCCCTTTGCCACAGATTTTACCATGTAATTGGCATCTGTATAAGTTGCGAAGTCTTCTCCCGTAGACAGCATTAAATCAGTTTTACCGCCGCCATATTCGGTCCAAGGAAGAAACTGAAATTCAACCTCAGCATTGATTTCTTTCTTAATAGTGTCGTAGAACGATGTCTTCGCTAGTTCCTTCATCCGGTTGGACTCATCCCCGTACAGCACAATTTTCAATTTGGCAGGAGCCAAGGCGCTGCCGTCTTTACTACCGCTATCCGTAGAGGAAGAGGTACCTTCATTTCCAGTTCCAGAACTAGGGGGAGCGCTTTCATTGTTGCCCTGAGCACAGCCACTTACCAAGAACACCGCAGCGAGGAGCAAACTTAACCAACCTTTTTTCTTTTTCATGATGAACCCTCCTGAAATAGAATCATAATGTTTGAGGCATCTATTGCAAAGGCCGTGCTCCCTTAAGTCCCATTGTACATCAAGAAGTAGGGGAGCATAAACCCGGTGCAACCGAACATAATATGGCATCCTTGCTGGAAATTAGCCTTTGACTGAACCTACGATAATGCCTTTGACAAAAAAACGCTGGAGAAAAGGATATAATATGGCGATTGGCAAAACGGTCAGACAGGTCATTGCCATTTTGGCTGTCTCCAGTGGCGGTGCGATGATAGCTCCACCAACTTGAGCAGCATTGCCGGAAGCCAGGAACTGAATGTTCGCCATCATGTTGTACATCAAATATTGGATCGTATAGAGATCCTGATCGGATACCAGCATTAGTGGTAAATAGAAGTCATTCCAGAATTGCAGTGCGTAAAAGAGCGAAATGGTGACCAGTCCGACGCGGCCCAGCGGAATCATAATGCTGAAGAAGATCCGCAGATGTCCGGCACCATCGATTTGCGCAGATTCCACGATTTCATGCGGGATGCTGCGGAAATAGTTAGCCATGAGAAACATCAGAAAGACGCTTAGCACATAAGGGATGAACAGGCCGATGAGCGTATCGCCCAAATGATAATATTTGGTGCTAAGCAGATACCATGGCAGCGTTCCTCCGCTGAACAGCATTGTAAAATAGGCGAAGAAGGCGAAGAAATTTTTGAGCCGGAAGCTTTTAACGGAAATGACATAAGCGTAAGCGGTGGTCACCAATACGGCCGATATGGTACCCAGCACCGTAACGATCACCGACATGGAATACGCCCGCAGAATCTGCTGTGCCTTCGAGCCAAACAGGAATTCGTAGGTTTCAAAGGTAAAGCCTCTGGGCCAGAACGAATAGCCTTCCGCGGCGATTCTGGATTCGGTAGATAATGAGCCGGATACTGCCAGAATAAACGGCGCTAGACAGATTACTGAAAATACGGCAATACAGATGTAAAAGAAAATGAGCAGGCCTTTGTTTTCGGTAGTTTGCATCTTATCAGTCTCCTAAAATAGTTTGCTGTCTTTGTCATACCAGCCGGCTAATTTGTTGGCCACCAGCACCAGAATGAAACCAAAGACGGATTGATAGAGCGTGATGGCTGAAGCAAAGCCGAATTCTCCGGAACGGATGGCTGTGCGGTATACATACACATCGATAATGTCGGTAGTCGGCAGAAGCAACGGATTCAGGAACGTTACCCCCATAATCATACTGAGATCGCCTTTCAGCATGCCCCCGATGCCCAGCAGCGTCATCAGAATGATCGACGGAATCAGCATGGGCACCGTAATTTTGGTGATAATCTGCCATCTGGAGGCACCATCGATTCTTGCAGCTTCATAATAGGAAGTGTCGATGCCTTGCAGCACCGCATAATAGATGATGGCACCGTAACCAGCGCTTTTCCAGATATTCGCTAGCACGAGAATGATTACGAACAGCCAAGGGCTGGAATACCAGTCAACCTGGGAGAAGCCGAATGTCTGGAGCAACTGGTTCATAATGCCTTTGTCGTAATCCAGCAGGGAGAACAGAATGGCTCCGATAATAATCCAGGAAATAAAATACGGGAAAAACATGACGCTCTGCGTGATTTTGATAAACCATTTGCTGCGCAGCTCATTTAGAATAATGGCGATGGCCACTGAAAAAAACGTGCCGGTTAGCATATACAGCGCATTTAACATCACCGTGTTGCGTGTAGCCCTAAGAGAATCTTCCATACTAGAGAAGAAAAACTCGAAATTAGAGAAGCCGGCCCACGGGCTGCCGAAGATTCCGTCGTTGAAGTTGTAATTTTTAAAGACGAGAATCAGACCACTCATCGGCAGATAAGCAAAAAGAATTAGAATGACGATTCCCGGAAGAGCGAGCAAATAAAGCGAGCTGTCCTTCCTTAGGGATTTACGGAAGCTCTTGGCTTTGGCCGTCCTGATTCCCGGACTTGGCATTCCTTGTGTCTCCGATGTAGCCTCTTGCATCATTAACAGTCCACTCCTTTATACTAGCGTTGTCATTTCCGTCCCTTGTTTTAGGAGAACGCTTTACATGAAAATCATAAATCCACCCGGAATGTAAACGCTATCATAATAAACGGAAAAAAGTTAAAAAAAGCGGAAAAGGGCAGCTTAAAAAAACGAAAAAGACAGAACTTTTTGTTTTTAGGGTGCTCAAAAGCCTGATTTAAAGGGGGATTTCATAGTATAGGCCGGCGCGAGGGTTATTCATTGAAAGTCAAAAAGGGGATGTCTCCGGCTATGAAAATGCTGCCGGGACATCCCCTTTGTTCCTTACTTTTAGCGGGTCAATCAGGAAGATTCTGTTTCTGTAGAATATGATTCATTCTCCATTTAGAAGGTGTAACCCCATAACGCTTTTTGAACTGGGTTGTAAAATAGGTGCTGCTGTTGTAGCCCACTTTCTCGGCAATTTCCCGGATATCCAAGTCAAGCTCAGTGACTAATAACATCTGCGCCTGCTCCAGACGCAGCAGGTTAACGAAATCGGGAAAGCTGCAGTTTACTTCGTCGGCAATAAGTCTACTGAGATAAGCGGGACTTAGCGATAGCTTGTCAGCAAGGGCATTAAGGGAGAGCCTGGAGTCATCATAATGATCTCTGATATAACAAATGGCTTCACCAGCAATGCTCTTGGTCTGTACAGCGCTCATGCTGGCAATACGCTCGTGGGCGGTATAACAGCTGTCTACAATCCAATTCCATAGCTTGTCATAGCTTTGGATCTGCCAGATATGCTGGTAATTATCTAGAAAGCCGGAATGCTGGACGTCTGCATTAAGTTCAGCCGTGCGACTGAGTTCAAAGACCAGTCTCGATAAAGCGATGGTGGCAGGCTCGACGCGGTAACTGCAGGCTACTGCCAGCAATCTCTCCACTGCCTGCGGAATATGGTTCGAGAGTTCCGTCTGCTTAACGGCTTGCAGTACCGGTTCAAGGGCACTGTCGGGCATTGGGCTGCTGTTCAGGTGGATCGTATCATCGGCAAAGATGATGTTCTGCTGCACATGAAATTTAATATATTGCAGACTGTCCGCAGCCTCATTGTATTTAGCCCTCAGTAGGTTTAAATCATCCGTCAGCCCGCTGATTCCGAAGGCGCAGCAGGCTCCGGAAAGCTGTAGCTGAGCGGCGGTTTCTTCCCATTTACCGCGGTACAAAGCGTAATCGCCGAAGCTGCCGCTGTAAAGCTCACTCAGAATAAGTACAGCAGTGCCCTGATGCGGGCGGAAGGATTGAATGGCTGCAAGTTCACAGAAGGCATGTTCAATCTGTTGTATGTTTTCCTCAAAGGTATGCCGGAAGTCGGAGTCTTCAGGTTGTTCGGGCTCCAGAGCGGTCAGCACGCATACACAATATGCTCCCCCAGCAGCGGCTATGCTCATCAGGGGTGTGCCGCTGTTCTCCGGTGTTCTCTGCGGGGAAAGCAGCCACCGCATCAAGGCGCTATCATCGCTTTCTTTTTTTAGCTGCTCCAGCTTAACGCCAATCTGTTCGAGCTCCTGGCTTACGGTATCGAAATCGCCACCGGTTTTCAGCGCTTCTTCATTGCCAGATAGATGAGCGATATTGCCGAACAACCGGCCGATTGGCTTATACATCCGCCGTGAGATCAGGTTGGCGGTTATAGATGCGGCGGCAATCAAGGCCAAGCACAGGCCAGTCATCAGATTACGGGCATTGGAGATATCACGGATGCTATCCTTGTAGAAAGTCTCCGACACAAACCACAGCTTGTCCGCTGCAGAATATACATAGGTAATCAGCTGTGGCTCTTCACCTCCCTTATAGACAAAAGAGCCTCTTTCTGAGGTGGAGGACACCACCTGCTTTAACATGCCCTCTTCCAGAGGGATGTCAGATAATGCACTGTGCATGAGCACAGATGCTTTTCCGTCAAGCACAGCGTAACGGGTGGCTTCGCCTTCTTTTTGCGTAAACAGATTATTCTGCAGCTTTCCCAAATTGACGGTCAGTGCTACCGCACCATTATATTCGCTATCCGCAAACGCCCGGTCATTATAAAACACGGTGAGCAGGGTAATGGGGGTACCGTTATTCAAGGTTGCCTCCCACAGAAACGGTGATTCAACAATGATGTTATCCCGCATTCTCGAGAATAGCTCCAGCTTGGATTCAGGGCTTAGCGGAAGGTTTTCGAACATGGCAACAGGCTCATCCACTCCCATGATATAGGCGTTCTCCATATATTGGTTCACAACCAATGCTCCGCGGATTTGGCTTAAGGCACTGTACAACTGGTCGCTCCAGCTGGTATCGCCATTCATCATGAGCGCGTTGATGTTTGGATTCCTATAGAAGTCCATAGCGTAGTTCTGGACGATCTCTTCATAGTTTGTAAAAACGGTTTCAGTATTCACCAGTACATTTTGGTTCGCCTTGTTGACATTATCTATCGTAATATTCCGGTACCAATAAAAGATCACTACAGCCAGTACTAGAATACAGCAAACTGAAATCGCGGTTAGGCTCATAAAAAAGCGGGAGTACAATTTCTTTCTTTTTCCCAAGCTGCTCACCCCTTCAGGTAAATCCTATTACACCCATTCTAGAGGGAAAGGCCATTCGCTGACAAGGAGTGAAATATGGGCAATATAGCATGAAAGTATAAAAATGAAGAAATAGAACATAGAAAATACAAGAAAGTTAAACTTATACGAACTATAATTGGTGGTGCTTACATTTGAATTGTTTTGAGGAGGATTACTTTTAATGAGAACATTCCACAATCCAGTGCTGCCGGGATTTTATCCTGACCCTTCCGCTATCCGTGTTGGTGAAGATTATTATCTTGTGACTTCAAGCTTTGAATTTTTCCCAGGCGTTCCTATCTTCCACAGCAAGGATCTGGTCAATTGGCGCCAGCTTGGCCATGTACTGGACCGCCCGTCCCAGCTCAATCTGGATCACTCGATTCCCTCCATGGGTATTTGGGCACCGACGCTCCGCTATCATGAGGGAGTTTTCTATATGATTACCACTTTTATTGACAATGACAAGAACCAGCATAATTTTTATGTAACAACAACCGATCCGGCCGGAGACTGGTCTGATCCTGTATGGCTGGAGGAAGCACCCGGTATTGACTCCTCTTTATTCTTCGATGAAGACGGCAAGGTGTATTATACCGGCAACCGTGTTCCGCCGGAAGGGCAGGCTTATCCGAAGCATATGGATATCTGGCTGCAGGAGATTGATCTCAGCCAAGGGAAGCTAATCGGTCCGAAGCATAGTATTTGGCAAGGCGCACTCAAGGTAGCTCATGCGCAAGAGGGACCGCATATTTATAAGATCGGCGCTTGGTATTACGTGCTGATTGCCGAGGGCGGAACCGGGCATACTCATGCGATTACGATTGCCAGAAGCAAGAGTGTGACCGGTCCTTATGAGGGCCATAAAGCCAATCCGATTCTGACGCATCGCCATCTTGGCAGAGCGTATCCTATTGTTAATGTGGGTCATGGAGAGCTAGTGGAGACTCAGCATGGTGACTGGTGGATGTTCTGCTTGGCTTCACGAACCAGCGGTGGTTATTACCGCAATCTGGGACGTGAAACCTTCCTGACACCGGTAATTTGGGAGAATGAATGGCCTGTGGTCAATCCTGGCAAAGGAGTGCTGGAATTTGAGACGGAGGCTCCGGATTTGCCAGAGACAAAATGGCCGGAATTGCCTGCGCGCGATGAGTTTATAGGTAATGAGCTGGCACCGATCTGGAATTTCCTGCGGACACCGCGGGGTGAATTCTGGAGTCTTACCGACAAGTCTGGAGTTCTGCGGCTTCGCCTGAAGCCAGAACGGCTCTCGGAGATTGCCAATCCATCTTATATCGGTAGACGCCAGCAGCATTTGAGCTTCAGAGCGGCGACTGACATGACGTTTAGTCCCGCTGCAGAAGGGGAAGTAGCTGGTCTTGTTCTCCTCCAAAATGCGGATCACCACTTCCGTTATGAACTGGGGCTAGAGGCAGGCGAACGTGTATTACAGCTGATTCATCGGATGGGTGGCAGCGAGCAGCTGCTGGCGTCAGTGCCATATCTACAGGATCAGGTACAACTTAAGGTGGAAGCCAGAGGACAAGAGTATAGCTTCTATTACAGAGCTTCTGAAGCCGCCAAGTGGACAGCCTTCTGTGAACGGACGGATGGCAGAGTGCTCAGCACCGATCTGGCCGGAGGATTCACAGGAGCATACCTCGGGATGTACACAAGCTCTCAAGGTGCAAAGAGCGAAAGCTATGCCGATTTCGACTGGTTTAGCTATGAAGGACTTGAGTATTAGGAGGAGGTGAAATTCAATGAGCAGCAATCTTGTAACTAACACGTATCCGATTCCCGAGCTTCCCCAGATTCCCGAACGGACTTTTGCAATCACGGATTATGGGGCAGAAGAGGGGGGATTAACGCTATGTACCTCTGCTATTCAGGCTGCACTGGATGCCTGCGCTTCGGCGGGAGGCGGAAAAGTTGTTATTCCAGCTGGCATCTGGCGCACAGGACCCCTTACTTTACGTAGTCGAATTAATCTGTATGTAGACAAGGGAGCGTTGGTGCAGTTTGACCCTGATCATACCTTGTATCCGTTACTTTCTTCCCATTATGAGGGGAATGCCGGCTGGCGCTGTCAGGCTCCGCTCGATGGAGAAGGTTTAAGCGATGTGGCAATAACCGGTGAGGGAATATTCGACGGCAGTGGCGAAGGCTGGCGCCCAGTGAAGCGGTTTAAGATGACCGAGAAGCAATGGGAGCGTTTGATCGAATCTGGAGGAGTGCTTGATCCGCAGGGCGAAGTATGGTGGCCTTCCCGGGAAGCCATGGAAGGTGAGGACTTCTGCCGGAAGCTGTGGGACAAGGGAGAAACTAGTATGGAGGCTTATCTGCCTGCTCGTACGTATCTTCGTCCGACGTTGCTTAGCCTGCGCAATTGCCGGCGGGTGCTGCTGGAAGGGCCGACCTTCCAGAATTCACCTGCTTGGTGTCTTCATCCCATTGGTTGCGAGCAGATTACCGTACGAAATGTTCAGGTACGTAATCCTTGGTATTCGCAGAACGGGGATGGCCTTGATTTGGAATCCTGCACGCATGCTCTAGTTGAGTACAGCAGCTTTGATGTGGGTGATGACGCCATCTGTCTCAAGTCAGGCAAGGATGAGGAAGGCCGTAAGTGGGGAATGCCCTGCCAGTATATTACCATCCGGAATTGCACGGTATATCACGGACATGGAGGCGTTGTGATCGGCAGCGAGATGTCCGGAGGTGTACATGCAGTTCGAGTTAGTGACTGCCTGTTCATCGGCACGGACATCGGCCTGCGGTTCAAAAGCACCCGGGGAAGA
The DNA here is from genome assembly GCF_038005365.1 of Paenibacillus sp. FSL H8-0315. Classification (NCBI taxonomy): domain Bacteria; kingdom Bacillati; phylum Bacillota; class Bacilli; order Caryophanales; family Paenibacillaceae; genus Paenibacillus; species Paenibacillus sp. FSL H8-0315. The sequence goes on from NZ_JBBOTA010000001.1 coordinate 5,427,440, forward strand.
GGCGGTGTGGTGGAGGATATTGTAATGGAGAATATCAACATGACCGGCATCATCCACGAGGCTGTATCCTTTCATATGTTCTATGCAGGGGTTGAAGGATCGGAAGGGTATGACGAGCAGTTATTTTCGGTTACAGAGGAAACTCCGCAATTTCGGAAGATTACCCTGAAGAATATTGTGTGCCATGGTGCGGCAACCGCTCTACTGGTTAACGGGCTGCCGGAGATGCCGCTTGCTGATCTAACCATCGAAAAATTCCACGCAGTGAGTGATCGGGGAATTGTGCTGCGGCATGCCACGGGGCTCACGTTGGATCGTATCCGGTTGCAGACTTCGCAAATGCCGAAGATAACAGCGCATAGATGCAGCCACGTCACGCTCACTCATTCCGAAGATTTGACGATTACAGATAGATAAAAAATTCTATGGATGATGGAAATCCGTCTTGAACTTCCGTGGGTGTGACCTTGCTTCTTTTCGGTATTGGAGCGGGGTCAGACCGGTTGATTTTTTGAATGTTTTATTGAAATGGGAAAGATGTTCAAATCCGACAGCGGAGGCGATCTCCTGGATTTTGCCTGTAGATCCGACAAGCAGCCGTTCGGCTTCCCTTACGCGGACATGAACGATGTATTCCCGAAAGTGAAAACCCGTCAATCGGTGAAATACACGGCTCAAGTATGAAGGACTAATGTAAAAATTACTCGCAGTCTCTTCCAGAGTAAGGGCCTCACGGTAGTGATCACGGATATAGGTGGCTACATCCGTTACTAGATGATGGAGCGGATGTTTCGTCCCTCCAGCTTGTGAGATACTCTCTGAACGCTGGAGGAGAATCATCAGCTCGGAGAATAAAGCGATTACGCTGGTTTCGTAATACGGGCGCTGCAACCGGCATTCTTCCAGCATCCGGTTCATTAGAATTTCCGCTTCGTCCTGCTCGCGCAGGGTCAGCTTGAACAAGCGGTACCCGCGGTCATGAAACCAGATGGCTTCATTCTGCAGGGATGGCGGTAGAAGAGCAGGATCATAGTTGATCAGAATCCGCTCGAACTCGGCTACTTCCGAGCTTGCTGTGGAATGAAGCTCCCGGCCGGAGATAAGAATAAGCTCACCCTTATGAACCGTAATGACTCGGTCGTCCACAAAGTATACCCGCTCCCCTTGTATCAGATAGTACAGCTCGGCTAAGTCATGGCTGTGGGGACGTGGCATAGCAGTGATGCCTTTACGTTTCATATGCTGGATGCTGTAGCGGTCTTCTTCAATATGATATTTGTGATTGGGGCTAGTCAGGCTAGTCATAATTCTCCTCTTCTCTTACGAAGCGTTACGGTTATTATAGAATAAACTCAGGTTGATAGGAAAGGAGCCGCAGATGTTAATTACAGTCTCTAAGAGTGTCGACGAAGGATTCAGTAGTCTACAGGCAGCGTTGGATTCAATTCCACAGGAACACAAGGAAGAAGTGACGATTCGTATCAAACCCGGCATTTACGAGGAAAAAATTACAGTGAAACAGGGAACGCCTCCGGTTCTGCTACTGGGGGAAGACACGAATTCCACCATCATTACGTGGTCAGACAACGCGCACACTTTAGGTCCGGACGGAGAGCCGATTGGCACGTTCAAATCCGGTACCCTGAATGTATTCGCTGAGCATTTCACCGCTGAAAATCTGACCATTCGAAATGCATCAGGTCCCGGCACTGGTCAGGCGGTGGCTGCTTTTGTTGATGCTGGTCATGCTGTATTCCGGCGTGTACGCCTGCTGGGTGATCAGGATACTTTGTATACAGGGCAAGGAAAGCAATATTATAACGAATGTTACATTGAAGGCGATGTGGATTATATTTTTGGCGCGGCTACGGCTTTGTTTGAACGTTGCCGGCTGCATAACAAACGTTCCAGAGGATATATTACAGCCGCATCAACGCCTGAAGGCGCACCGTTTGGTTATGTATTCCTCGATTGTGAAATTACTGGCGGTCAAGGTGTAAGTGAAGTGTATCTTGGCCGACCTTGGCGCCCTTATGCACATGTGGCTTTTATCCGCACGGTCATAGACAGTTCGATTATCGGCGAAGGCTGGCATAATTGGGGGCAGCCGGACAGGGAGGAAACTAGCCGCTATGAAGAATATGGCAGCAGTGGACCGGGAGCCAATCCCGAAGCCAGAGCTGCATGGTCGCGGCAGCTGATTCCACAGGAAGCTGCGGAGTATAGGGTGCTGACCGTGCTTGATGGCTGGCATCCTGAAGGATATTAAGGAAGGAGCACTTCGGATGGAGCCTCTGGAACAATACATGAAAGAACTAGCTGGTTCAGCACAACGTAACTCGGCTTTCAGCAAAGACATACCCTTTCAGCAATGGCGTGATGAGCTTAGCGCAGCATTTACGAAGCGGTTAGGTGGCTTTCCAGAAATAGCTGAGGAGCTGCAACCGGTTCTGCTGGAACGAACCGTCTGCTCCGGGTATACCCGTGAACGTATAGAGATAACTACCTATGAAGGGTTGCGCATGCCGCTGTATCTTCTGATCCCGGATCAGCCGTTCTCTACCCCTGTTCCTGCCGTTCTTGCCATACATGGACATGGCTATGGAAGCCGGGAGATCGTAGGCTTGAACCCGGACGGATCGGATCGGCAGGGAGATCCCGGGCTGCACAAAGACTTCGCTGTTTCACTGGTAAAACAGGGCTTTGTAGTGGCAGCCCCGGAGCTGCTCGGCTTTGGGGACAGACGATTGGAAGAAGACCTAACAAGCGGGGAGCCTGGACGTAATTCCTGCTTCCGCCTGTCATCCGCATTGTTGATGGTTGGGAAGACGATGGCCGGCTACCGTATCTACGAAACCATGCGGGCACTGGATTATTTGCAGACAAGAAAAGAAGTTAAGGATGAACGAATTGGAATTATGGGTATTTCCGGCGGGGGACTGGTGGCTGGCTTCACAGCTGCACTTGACGAACGAATCGCTTGTGCGGTCGTAAGCGGGTATGCCAATACTTTCGCAGACAGTATTCTGACACGCAATCATTGCCTTGATAATTATATTCCAGGGATTTTGCTGGAAGCGGAGATGCCTGACCTACTGGGCCTCATTGCCCCTCGTGGCCTGTTCCTCGAATCGGGAGATGCCGATCATCTGTTTGGCCCGCGCGGAACAAAATTAGCTTTAACCCAGTTGCAGACGATTTACAGGTCGGCGAATCATATCGGACAGGTAGAAGCGGACTTCTTCACCGGAGGTCATGAGATTCATGGTGAACCAGCCTTTGCCTGGCTGCGCAAGCAGCTCAACTGAGCATAAGATTAGACTTCATATGGATGACAAACGAAGGAGGAATAAGGATGTCTATAACTGAAGCAACAACCGTTCGCTTGTCCAGTAAAATCGCGAGTACGATTCTTGGAGGGTGCAACAAGCAGGGAGAGCATGAATATGTGCTGGAAAGATGGGCTTATGTTCCGGGCATGTTGCTGATGGCAATGGCCCGGGCGGGTGTTCAGCTCGACCAGCCTGAGTATGTCTCCTTTATGGAGCGGCATATGGACACATTTATTGGAGAGGATGGTTCCATCCGTACCTACAGGCTGGAAGAATACAATCTGGACCAGATTAACGAGGGGAAAAACCTGTTCTTGCTATACCAGAAAACCGGAGAAGAACGGTATGCTGAAGCAGCCCATTTGCTGGCCGCACAGCTTATTGGACATCCCCGCACCTCCGAAGGGGGATTCTGGCATAAGAAGGTATACCCTTTCCAGATGTGGCTGGACGGGCTGTACATGGCATCGCCATTCCTAGCGGAATACGGCAAGGTTTTTCAACGACCTGAACTGATTGACGAAGCGGCGCATCAGCTGCTGCTGGTTGAGCGGCGGACCCGTGATCCACGGACCGGTCTGCTCTATCATGGCTGGGATGAATCCAAAGAGCAGGAATGGGCTGACTCTTCTACCGGATTGTCCTCTCATTTTTGGAGCCGGGCGATGGGCTGGTATGCGATGGCTGTGGTTGATTGCCTGGAGCATTTTCCGCTCACTCATCCGCAGCGGGGGACGATCATTGGCATTTTCCAGCGGATGTGCGGCGCGCTTCTGGAGGTTCAAGACAAGGAGACTGGCCTCTGGTACCAGGTGTTAGATCAAGCGGGGAGAAAAGGCAATTATCTTGAAGCTTCCGGCTCGTGCATGTTTGTTTATGCGATGGCTAAGGGACTAAGATTAGGTTATCTGGAATCCTCTTTTATAGAGGCGATGTTGCAAGGGTATGAAGGCATTTTGACGCATTTGACTGAAGAGGATGAACAAGGTGTGCACTTGCACCAGATCTGTCATGGAGCGGGTCTGAGCAAAGACCGTAATGGCTCATACGATTACTATATCTCTGAGGACGTATTGTCGGATGTGCCTATGGGCGTCGCTCCATTGTTATTAGCATCACTTGAGGTGGAACGGTACCAAGCTGAAAAATAACAGAAGCCCAATCATTCCCTCTGAAATGGAATGATTGGGCCTTTTTTTGCTGCCAGATATATATTTATTAGCGTTTCAGCAGATCCTCGCGGATAGGTGTGAAGACATCGAGCAGCGCAGAATCTGCTTCCAATGCGGTTACACCGTGCTTTGCATCTGGCGGTATGGCAATACTTTGCCCCGTGGTTACCTTATGCTTCTCGCCGTCAATACGAAATTCAAAGCTTCCACGCAGACAGTAGCTCATCTGCTCGTGAGGATGGCTATGCTCATAGCCCTCGGCTCCCTTTTCGAAATGAACCTCCATCATCATCAGACTGGCTGCAGCGTTCAAGATACAGCGTTTAACTCCCGGTTCTGCTGGTTCCCATACTCCAAGATTGCTCATGTTCTAATCTTCCTCCTTGTATATAGTTATCGGGGCATGGCGATGTGAATTCTGCCTGCCTCAATTCTTAATTGGGTTGCTTCAGGTTGCCCGGATGTTGACTCAGGTTCTCCGAGCAGCCTAAGCGGTCCGAGACCCGGAACAGTAACAAGGTGTTCCTCCTTGGTGCCGTTGATGGCGGCGATAAACCATTTCCCATCCGTACGGGATATTCTGTACAAGCGTACTCCTTCGATAGCCTCTTCAAAGTCAAGCTGTTCAAGCTGTAGTGAAGAAGCATCTTCTGTCCGGGGATGAAGCAGAATGACGTAATCGCTTTTACCACCATAAACACGAAAATGTTGCTGCTCTGCCAGCGGATAATTCCCGGCTACAGCGCCTTCTCCCATTGTAATCACTGGAAGTTCTGGTTCGGCGATATAAGCGCTTAGGTGCTTGCCGTTCAGGCAAGCTGCATCAATGGATTGCTCCATTATACTTGCATCAGTACTGAGTGTATGCAGATTCCAGACGCTGTTCGATGCTCCCTCAATTCGATCCCATATCAAGTAGACGTTAAAGCCTGCTTTAATGAACAAGAAATTCCGCTCATATTCCCTGGCGTTAGCCTCTGGAATAAGACTGCTGGCATGATCTAACTCTTCTGAAAAGCGTACTTCCTTGCATGTGCTTTGCAGTGGCCCATTGGCAAAATTTCCGAATGAATCGGTAAATTGAACAACATTATGAGCTGCGCTGGACACATACCAATGCCGATCCCCGTTATAATAACCTCCCGTTCCAGAATCAAGGGTTACTGGAACACCATCTGCCCAGATGGAGAAGTGCCCTTCATCATGATGAGCGTGATAAGTCAGCGGAGACGCCTCGTAGATTGCATAATGCTGAAGGTTCTGTTCTCCGTTGCGGAAGATGACATAACCGATATCGGGATAATGTACGGAGTCGAGTGCAGGCCTTTGTTCTGCTAAATCGGGCTGTGGATATAACAGCGCGACCAGAGGCAGAGGAAATGCGCCACTATCCTCAATCGGTTCTCCGCCGTGCTTCCACATCCAGAGCATTTCCCCGGCAAGCTGGGGGTCTTCGTCCATATAGAATGGGGCCGCATATCCAAGCAGGCGAAACCATTTTTCCTGCACATTGGCATCGCCGACGGCTGGTGTAAGCAGGATGGGGGAGCCAGAAGAGCCGCCTTGAATAATATCTGGTGCAGTCACTGTTCCGATTAGGAAACGGTACATGCCCTTTACCTTCTCATGCTTGAAATAATCAATGCCCTTCAAACGCTTTAATAGGACGAAGAAGAGAAAATAGCGATGCAATACTGCGCCATGGTAGCGAATATTTTCTGGCCATGCGCCGTCTGAATCAACCACTTCTGCCAGCTGCCAGTTGATGACAGAGAGGGCATGATCAAGATATGCCTCACTTTGTTTTTCATTGGGAAAGAGGAGGGCATATACACCCAGTCCGGTTGCCCGGTCGGCATTCCAATTACTGCGTTTTCCTCCCTTTTCATCTGGGAAGGTCTCCAGATCAAACCGGTAGTAGTGGGTATCCATCATCATGTCTGCGATATAGCGGAAATGAGCGAGAAGTTCGGTTTCTTCTCCAGTGAGGAATACACTGCTGCCAGCAATCTGATCGTAGATTACCGAAGCAGCAGCGAGCCCCCTCCCGATATGCACCGCGCCGTAAGTATCATCGTCATGCCAGCCGTCTCTACGGAAAATATCCATGCCTACCCGCATATCGGCAAGCATGTACTGGAGCTTTTGCTTGGCTCGAACCGCAAATTCACTTTCACTCGTGATCATATACATATTGGCGTCCGCTCCCGTAGCCTCCAGCAGGTAGGCCCAATTGGTAAGTGTCGGCCGATTAAAAAGCGGGGAGAGCAGCTCAGTTCCTAACGGCTGCCCCGCAGCATTTAGAAAATGGACCCCGATGCAGATTCCTTCGCCTAGAGGAGCTTCCAGACTGAGCGCCGTCTGCACGCTGTAATGATCACCTTCATATACAGGTATGGTCTCTCCATAATGAAGGATTGTCAATCCTTTCACTTCCTCATTACTGATGCAGATACATTGCAAATCGTCTGCCAGACTAGCGCCAGATGGGGTTACACCAGATGGCTGGAGACCCTGCTGCCAGCTGGCCAATTTCTCTAGATATACTGTGCTTCCGTTTTCTCGGTCTTGACTCCACCCCAGCATCCCAGATTCTAGACCGCCATTCGCTAGTTCAACCGGCAAGCCAAGCTGCGAATGAGTCAGACGCAAGCCCCCGATGCGCGCCGTGCCCTTTCCCCGAATCTGTACAGAAAGCTTGAGGAAGGCCGTTCTGGGAGGGGTTTTAAAAACAAAGGGTTCTACCCGGAACACCCCGAGTTTATGGAGGGGCGCAGCAGCTTCTCGGCTGGCAAATTGTTCAGACAGCTGTTGTTGTCTTTCGTACTCTTGCCGGACCTTGGGAAGCTGTTCGATTCTAAGGCGTATGCCCTCAAGCTCTCCTTCGGTATAACATCCGAAGGGGCGTGTACCGCCACCATATGCTGAAATCATCGGTAGTTCTAACCTCCTTGTAAAGTAGTCATGGTTCGTGGGTGAGCTTTCTCTTAATTAGTATAAACGTGGCTTTACGAAGGACGGGATAGATAAACAAATGAAGGAAAGGGGACAAAGCAACTGAAAAAGTGAAATTCTCCCCCAAGCGCAGTCGCTTTCTCCCTAACCGTTACGAACGGATAGAATTATCATTAAGGACATAAGCTTAGTCCAATGGACAGGAGGAACAATAAATGAATTTATCAAAACGTCAAATTAACGCCTGGACCTTCGTTGCTCCCAGTTTGATTCTGACGCTGGTTTTTGGAGTATATCCGATCTTTTGGGCTCTGAAGTACATGTTCTATGATTACCAGGGTTTCGGCGAACCCCTGTTTATCGGACTGGAGAATTTCGAGCGCTTATTAAGGGATAAGGAATTCTGGAAGTCAGTGGTCAACACCTTTATCTACGCTGGAGGCAAGCTGCTCATCACCTTGCCATTATCATTTTTACTGGCGGTTGTCCTCAATCGTGCTTTGAAAGGGCGGCAGCTGCTAAGAGCGATTTACTTTATGCCGACCGTAATCAGTGCTTCGGTTATGGCCATCGTATTCTACGTTATCTTTAATTCATACAACGGGATGGTTAACCAGCTATTGGTCGGCTCTGGAATTATTTCCGCTCCGATAGATTGGTTAGGGCCGAAATATGCCTTACTAACCGCTATTATGATTGCGATATGGGGGGCTATCGGTAACTATATGCTGCTCTTTATCGCTGGTTTACAGAACATTCCTGAGGATCTCTATGAGGCGGCATCTATAGATGGAGCTGGACCTTTCAGAAAAATGTGGAACATCACCGTTCCCATGCTCGGACCTGTATTGCAAATGATCATTATGCTCGCTATTACCGCCTCCCTAAAAGGCTACGAGAGTATTATGGTGCTTACCGAAGGCGGTCCTTATGGCAAGACGGAAGTTATGTACCTGTACCTGTATAAGCTGTTCTTCCCTGTATCCAGTGGAGGTACAAGCATTCAGCAATTTGGCTACGGTAGTGCGGTTGGTTTTGCCACAGCAGTTATTGTAGGTCTGATTACCTTAGTCTACTTTTATGTATCTAAAAAGCTAAATGATATCTATTAAAAGAGAGGAGAATGAACAGTGAGTACATTACATGCGGAGACGAAGAACACTTCGGTCCAGCCTGTCCGGTCCTTCAAGACCCGAGCGGTGCTGTCCCGGACCTTGCTGTGGATTTTTCTACTTATAGTGGCGGCTTTTGCGTTGTTTCCGATTATTCTGGCTTTTTTCGGATCCCTTAAGACCAATCTGGAGTTGACGACAGGAACCACCTTGCTGCCTAAGTCATGGCAGATTGGAAACTACGCGCAGGCTTGGAATTCGGCTAACTTTGCCCGCTTTACATGGAACAGTGTGTTTATCAGTATCTTTAACACCTTAGGCACTCTATTAATTGGAACGATGGCCGCATATGCGGTAGCGAGAGTCGATTTTTACGGGAAACGTATATATGTTGTAATTCAGTCCTGCACGCTGTTCATCTCGATCGGTGCTGTGGTGCTTCGGCCGCAATTTGACCTTATGGTAGCGCTTAATCTACAGAAATCGTTATGGGGTGTCATTATTATTCTGATTAGTGCGCATGCCACGGCATTTTTTATGTTGATTGGTTTTGTACGAGCGATTCCGAAGGATCTGGATGAGGCTGCTTTTATTGACGGCTGTAATTTCTATAGCGTATACTTTCGAGTTATCTTACCGCTTCTGACACCCGCCCTTGGAGTCACGGCGCTTTGGACCTTCCGCGGAGCATGGAACGAATATATTCTGCCGCTGGTTTTTACCATGACACAGCCAAAATTACAGACACTCACCGTAGGATTGGCGGGGCTAAAATATGGTATCGGCGATGCGGCGCAACCTCAATTGATGCTCGCGGGTGCATGTCTGTCCATGTTGCCAATGATTGTTGTCTATATTTTCGCTAATAAATCGTTCATGCAGATGACAGCTGGCTCTGTAAAGGGCTAAATTCGGGGCGGGCTTCGGACAGCTATTCAAGAAGGATGTGAATACATGCTGAAGGCCTGGGTTTATCGTACCTCTTTGAAGAAAAGAATATGGCTATCCTTTACCGCACTTACGGTATTCTGTATTTCTGTCACTGGTTTATTGGCTTACTCCATCGCTTCTCGGGCGATGGAGCGTAACTCTGTCGAGTTAAATCAAAATGTGCTGAATCAGTCAATCAATGTCCTGGACCAGAAGTTAAAGCAAATCATTGTGGCTTCCTCCACGATGATGTTGAGCGAAGCTTATCAGCAGACCATCCGGGATATTAAAGCTCATAATATGGAACGTTTTTTTGCCAATTTTTCTATGCTGCAAGCGCCCTTCACGCAGGTAGAGTTGACGGAAAACTCCATTGAATCTATCTTGATCAGTACGCCGGACGGGGATTTCTACTCTACCAGCAATCAGCGCAGAACCTTGACCCCATTTCTAGAATCTTCGCTGTATCAACGGATTAAGGAGAAACCTGAAACCAATTGGGTGGAGAGTCATCGGGACGAGCTATTTGCCGGGAAACACCATGTTATTTCCCTAGTCTTGCAGCCGCTTACAGACAATTATGTCCCTGATCTATTTTTGATCGTTAATGTAAAAGAGGACATTCTTGAAGATACTGTAAGTGGAGGCGGGAGTCTTGGCTCCGCACGTTTTTTACTGATCAATAAAGAGGGAACAAGCGTCTTCGGAGACGGGAGACGTCCGGAATGGTCTCGGGACTCTGTGTTTTTGGACAAACTGAGGGAAGCAGACCGGGGTAATTTTGAATATTCTGCTGGTGATGGGCCAATGCTGCTCAGCTATGCCAGTTCAGGGTACGCAAAAGACTGGGTGTTGGTCAGCTACCTGTCCAAAAAGGAACTGCTGCAACCTGTTCGGAGTATTCAATGGCTGGTGTTGATGATCATGGCGGCATGTATCGTCATCGCGCTTTTCCTTGCAAGGTATCTGTCCGCTTTGCTACTGGGACCGCTGCTGAAACTGCAACGGACGATGTCTCGTGTTGAGCAAGAGGATCTCAGTGCACGCTTCCAGAGTCCTTTCCAGGATGAGATTGGGGAGGCGGGACGCAAATTTAACCAGATGTTGGACCGGATTGGTGAGTTGATTGCTGAAGTCAAGGATACAGAAAAAGAAAAGAGAAAAGCGGAGATCAAGGCGCTTCAGGCGCAGATCGAGCCTCATTTTTTATATAACACATTAAACACGATTTTCTGGAAATGTGAGATGGATGAATATGAAGATGTGAAACAGATGGTCATTTCGCTGTCTGCACTGTTTCAGCTGGGACTGAACAACGGGCAGGAAATTACGACCTTAGGCAAGGAACTGGAACATGTCCGCCAGTATCTAAACCTTCAGCAGCAATGTTATGAAGGGTTGTTTGACTATACAATTGATGCCGGAGTGGAACTGCTGGAGCTTCCTGTATTGAAAATTATTATTCAGCCCTTGGTGGAGAACTCAATCCTGCACGGCCTTAAGGAATTAAGGGGAGGGGGAGTGATCCGGATCTCTGTAGAAGTAGCCAAAAACACACTGCTCATCCGGGTTACCGATAACGGAACCGGCATGAATGCGGAGAAACTCAATGCCTGGCTGAAGGAGCCGAACGGCAGTGGAGGTTATGCTCTGTCTAATATATGTAGCCGACTGCAGCTGTACTACGGCAAAGAAGCCGGATTGGTCTTTCGAAGCAGTCCGCGTGTTGAAACCGAAGCTGTTCTATCCATTCCTGTGGAAGGGGGAATAAATCCTGAGCGCCCATTCAATTAAAATATGTATTGTTGATGATATTCCTGCAGTGGTCCGCGGATTGTCGCAGCGGATTCCTTGGGAGGAACATGGGATTGTGATCGCGGCCACCGCGGCAGACGGGGAAGAAGGTCTGGAGCAGATCCGCAAGCATCGTCCTGACATCGTATTGACGGATATCCGAATGCCTTTTAAGGATGGTTTAGAGATGATGCGGAGCATCCAAGCCGAGCAGCCAGGCATCAAACTGATTTTTTTGACGGGCTATTCTGATTTCACCTATGCCCAGGAAGCAGTTAAGCTGGGTGCCTTTGATCTGATTGTAAAACCGTATACCAAGGTTCAAGTGCTTGAATCTGTGTTGAAGGCCAAAGAAGTGTTGGAGCGGGAACGCAGTCAAGCTGAGCAGATGATGGGCATGGAACAAAAGCTGCGCGAGAGCTTACCTTATTTGCGTCAGGAATATATGCGTCTGCTCATCCGTTATGGAACTAGACAGCAGCACTTGAGCCAGCAGTGGGATTTTTACAATATCGAGATGAATAACTATAATTTTTGCGTGATGGTAGCGGAAGTGGATTTTTTTGTGGAACGTACATCAGAACTTACGGTTTCCGAGGTGGAATTAATCCGCTTTGCCGTACAGAATATTTTGGAAAATACAATATCCGAATACACTCGGGGTATTGTGTTCCGGGAAAATGTGAATCAGTTCGTTATTGTGATGAACCCTCTGGCGGAGCCGAATATGGAGCAACTTGCAGAGAAATGCCGGGAAAATGTACATCGGTATACGTACCAGACGGTATCCATTGGACTGGGTGGAGAGGTGGAGGAGGTAGGGCAGCTTTCTGCTTCCTATGCGCAGGCGCTGTCTGCACTTGCGAACACCTTTCTGAACGGTGGGAACAGCGTGTACACCTATGTTGAAGATGCAGTCGTGAATGCCGCGCTACCCAGATACTCATATGACAAGGAGAAAGAATTGCTTTATTGTCTGCGTTCGGCGAATTTACCCAAAGCAGAGGAGCAGCTGGATCATATTTGGCATGATTGGATTACTGCACCGGCAACGCCTAATCCGTCCATCGTTAAGACGTTATGTCTTGAACTGGCTCATTCTATCCATCGGATTTTCTCGGAAAAAGCAACGGATTCGGAAGTTAAAACTCTGGAAAATAAGCTTGCAGACATGAGCAGTGCAGTCTCTTTTGAAGATCTTAGCCGCCAGATTCGGGAATTTTGCCGTTTGGGCTGTACGTATTTGCAACAACGCCAATGCAGTGACGCGCGTATGCTTGTGGATCGGGCCATCACTCATATCAATGGAAATCTGCATCGAAATCTATCCGTCGCGGACTGTGCACGGGAGGTGCATCTTAGTCCTAGCTACTTCTCCAATCTTTTTAAAAAGGAGACGGGAATGACACTCGCCCAATATATTATCGGGAGACGAATGGACAAAGCCAAGGAGCTGGTGCTGGAAGGCATACAGGTTCAGGATATTGCCATCTCTTTGGGCTATGAGGATCGACCCTATTTTACAGAGCAGTTCAAAAAATATACCGGAATGACGCCGACTGACTTTCGTGCAAAATATACCTTGCCCAAAGTGGAGGGAAACAGTGATTTCGTCTCCCATTGACAGTTGTTTTCTCCTTCACTGATAAAAGGGCAGTGGAATTATAATTTTCTTAAGAAATGAATGCGATTTCAAAAGAAAAGGGAGGCATTTTAGATGAAAAGAAATAAATGGATATTAGCTGGGGTTTCGCTGATGCTGGCTGGCTCGTTGGCCGCCTGTTCATCATCCGAATCTAATACGGAGGTAAGCAGCAGCAATACAAACTCCGAAAAAACAAAATTGGTCTACTGGACCATTGATCGTCATGATTCTGATTTTATTGAGCAAAAGATCAGTGAGTATGAAGGTCTTAATCCCAATATCGAGATTGAAATGAAGGTTATGGCAGAGAACTATACGCAGTCGGTGGATATTGCCTTCTCCAGCATGCAGGCGCCTGATATTCTCCGGGTGGATACTTATAACGTGCCAACATGGGTCAAAAGAGGGTATCTGGAATCTTTTGATAGCTACATTTCACCAGAGATGAAGAGCCGGTTCGAGAACGTACTTATCAACGAGAAAAATACCGTTGACGGCAAAATATATAGCCTTCCCAATATCGGTCAGTTCTGGCGCCTCATTTATAACGTAGATTTGTTCGAGAAGGCTGGCATTACAGAGCCGCCTACCACACTCGCAGAGATGGTCGAGGATGCCAAGAAAATTACGGCAGCAGGAAAAGACATAGGCGCTTACGGCTTCGCGGGTAATTTCAAAAGTACCAGCGGATTTGAGCGTATCGCTTATCCAATAACAACACTTAGCAAGACTAAGGGTACAGAGGGCTTCGACTTCCAGACGGGGCAATTTGATTTTAGCGTCTATAAAGAGGTTGCTGAGGCGCTACGGCAGATTAAGGTGGATGGAAGTATGATGCCAGGATCGGAATCGCTTGATATCGACCCGCTTCGTGCGCAATTCGCTCAAGGCAAGATCGGCATGTATTTCAACCATTCCGTTGAGCCGACGGTCTACAAAACCCAATTCCCAACTGAAATTCGCTGGGCAGCTGCGATTCCTCCAACCATTGACGGGGAGCAGAAGGGTGTCAGCCAAGTTATTGCAGGAAGTTATTTGGCTATGAGCAAGGATTCTAAGCATAAGGAAGAAGCTTGGAAGTTTATTGAATGGATGTACAGTGATGATGTGCAGATTGCTTACCAGGAAGCAGGGTATGGGGTTTCGGTTATTCCATCGGTTGCTACAGTTGCCAAGGCACCAGACATTGCAGGGATTGAAGATTTTCTGCCTACGAAGTTAGACGGGATTTATCCAGCGACTCCGATGGTCATCAGTGAAGGACGTCTGGAAGGACTAAAGAAGGTTGATGTCTTCAATAGATATATTTTTGGTGGTGGAGATTTAGATAAAGAGCTTCAGGACTTGAATACTCGCTATAATGCGGCGCTTGAAAAAGCCAAAGCTGCAGGTGACACCGATATCGAAGCACAGCCGGACTTCGATGCAGGTTCCCTGCAGGGATCATTGGCCAAATAAATCGAAAAAGACGCCTCTTAGGCTCCGTATTAATACGAGCTAGTGGCGTCTTTTTTTGATGACTACTATGATAATTTTTATTCCTCAGTCGTTTTAGCTGTGCTCGGGGTTCCTTTGTTATTGTAGAGCCACAGCGCGTATTCTAGAGGGCGAATCAGGGCTTTGCGGTATGTGGTTCCGTCACCTGATCTTGCGAACACTTCACGGGCGGGCTTGGGATTAACCTCCAGCACGTAAATTTTACCTTCGCGATCAATGGCGAGGTCCAATGCAAGCTCACATAAGGCTCCGTAACTTTCTTCCAAGAAGGCTGCGGCATCAAGGCCCAACCTCTCGGCAGTCTTCATGACCTTATCGGTTTTATCCTGACTGCCCAGCCATTCCTTCAGCAGCGTTTCCGCTCGAACGGCATGACCACCGCCATGAAGATTGGAGGTTACACTCCGCGCTGCACCGACACGTGCTGCCATACCTGTGAGTTCCCAGACACCTTGCCCGTTCTTTTGAACGAGCATCCGGTAATCATGGAAACGTCCGCCCGGCAGACGTAATGGAATCCCCTGTTGGATAAGGAAACGCCCGCCGATGCACCATTGCCGTACGATGGAATCCAGCCGAGTAGAAGAGACTTTACGGGTGGGAATGATTCGGCGATCCTGGCGACGGCCTTGAATATCATATACCCCTCGCCCATCCTTCATTCTCTCAATTCTGAGGATGCCACGTCCGCCTGTGCCGTTTGCAGGCTTGATATAGACTACTGAATTGGTTTTCAGCATCCGGCGCAGGTCGGCAGAGGACTGATAGAGTAAAGTTTCTGGCATATGCTGCCGGAAACGGCTTTTTTGTGAAAATGTTTGGTGAATGGTCCATTTGTTGCGCAGTGGACGATTCAGAAATAACAGATGATTGTAGCGTTCTCGGAAACGAAGCAGTTGCTGAAAGCGTGAGCTGCGCTGAATACGGCAACGGTCATAAATCATATTTGGAAAAGAACGCCATTTGCGTGACCATTTTCCGCTCTTGGGATCAAAGACAAGGGCATGGATCTGCTCTTTGCTGGGATGAACATCCATGGGGGTAAACACAAAGACATCCAAGCCAATTCGTTTGCCCTCGACGATCATTCTCCGGTACACGGCCTTTTCTTCAAGCTGCTTGGCTTCGTTAATATATAAAGTAAGAATGCCTAAGACGGGCTCTGGCACAGGAGTTCACCTTCTTGTGGAGAAATAGTAGTGCTGCCGGTATGATGAGGTGACCGGAGCAGTAATGTTGGCTTGCCGGTAGGACCAGTGGTAAGTGTGTCGGCAGCAAGGCCGATATTGAAGCACATCTTTAGGCTAGCAGTATTGTCGCAGGCAACACTGCATTGCAGATGCCCGAGGCGTTTCAGCTGGGCAGCCATTAAGGCAGTGCCGGTATGTCTATTCCGGTAGAAGGGGTGCACAGCGACAAGACAGGCTTCTGCACCGAAACCGGATACGAAGCTGACTCCTGCGAGCTGGCGCCCATTCTGACCGCGTACGGTGGCGACAAGCAGCGAGATACCCGGCTCTGACAACTGATCCGGTGTTAATCGGGCCAGTACTTTGCAAGCTTGGTTTGTGATTCGCTTCTCCCCATGCGCTCTTATAAACTCAAGCAGTCCAGCCAGCCGTGATTTCCACTGTTTGGCATTTGTGTCATAGATGGAGGATATCTGCATGCTGTGTCACATCCTTTTAATGATTTCTATTTAAACTGGCGCGCTAAATGCTGGCCGTAGTGAAAGATTCGCTCTAGGGACAGCTTGCGGATCGCGGGTTCATCAAATTTCATCGGCCGGGAGTTGGCCTCAAAGAACCAGAGTCCCCCATTCTCATCTACACCCAGATCCATCGACATCTCTCCGAGCATAGAATCAGAAGCTCTTTCAATTTGTCTAGCGATAAGAAGGGCGGTTGTAGGCACGCTCTTCAGGATCATGGCTGCTCTTTCGGTTCCAAATGTACTTTCCAGCATGCTGGCAGGCTCTTCAATACTACCGCCGCGTGGTACATGTGTCGTTATACTTCGGGCACCGGCGAGGCGTGCACCTATTCCGGTGACTCCCCAGCCGCCTCTGCTGTTTTTTTGCAGCAGCACCCGCAGATCAAACGGTCTTCCCCGATGAGTCGCCAGTTCAATAGCCTGCTGCACAATATAACGAGAGATTCCTTTTTCTTTTCCGATTCTTGCCCAGAGCCGGTCCATGGAAGCTGCTTTGTACGTCACATTTTTTTTGCCGCTTTGAATTTGGAGCCGGTAAGGCAAAGCGGTATCTGCACGATATTTTAGGCGCATAATTCCTTTTCCTGCTTTGCCATTCTCTGGTTTAAGGTAGAGGCTGGTATGCTGGTTCAGCATGGCAGTAAGGGTGTTTGCACTGCGTAATCGTCTCGTTTTTGGAACATGCTTTGAGGTGGAGTGCGAACCCCTCAACCATTCGAAGAGACTCCATTTATTGAAAAAATATGGATTATATAGCTTAATGCCTGGATGTTCCAGGCATTGAGCTATTTTACGTACCACAGCAGGTTTTTCCTCATCCTCACGGGTGGGAATTCGGTTATAAATGATTTGTGGAAGAGGTACAGGAATGCTGTACCAGATTTTACCGCTGGACGATGGGACATATCCGTTCACCATCCGTTCCTCAAGCTTGAGGTCACGGACAGTGACGACGTAGACAAGAAATCCCATTTCTTTGCCTGTGCGAATAATGTCCCGGAAGTTGCTGCGGTTGCCATTAAATTGCCGTACTTTATCGCTGGTTGTCAGTATGGCAATAACAGGTTTTGTATCTTCCGGATTATGGGTGCTCACATCTCATCCCTCCTGCGGAATTTGCTGAGGTATAGACAATGCTCCAGAATGTGCTCGATGGAAGCTTTGCCCTCAGCGCGCAGGGAAGGGTGACGGAAGATGGAACGACCTGGTTTGGCGTTGGCCTCGAACATCCAGATGTCTTCATCCTGATCAATTCCGAGATCAAAGCCAATTTCACCGAGCAAATGACGATGCTGGACTTCTAGTGATTCTGCCAGCTTGATGGCTGTAGTCTTTGCACGCTGCAGTACTTCGTCAGCTCTTGCGCCGAATACACGTCCGAGTGCTTGCTGAGGTGTAAGCAATGCTCCTCCATTTTTAAGGTGAGTGGTGACACTGCCACGGCCGGCTTTTTTAGCGCCTATGCCGACTACAATCCACTGATTACTGCCGTTTTTATGCATATGGAACCGGAAATCAATCGGGCAGCCATCTATTTCAATGAGACGTATTCCCTGCTGAACTATATAATTTTGCAGATTTTGACCGTGACGCGAACGAAGCATACGCATAAGGGCTTCAAAGGTGGTAAAGCGTAAAAGAACGTTTTTTCCACCGCGGCGGTAGCGGGCAAAATACCCCTTTTTCGGGAGATAGGTAAGCCGATAAATGCCGTGACCCAGACTTCCCGCAGAAGGTTTATAGTATACAAAATGATGGTGATCCAGCATTTCTCTCATTTTTTCCGTGGACGGATTGCTGTGGGTTTCAGGTACATAACGATTTGCCGCCCCATCATTTTCTAAAAGCTTATAGATATCGGATTTATTGAAAAAGCTCCAGTTAAAGTATGGAATTCTTTTCCGCATAAATCGTTCGCGAAGTTGGTTGATATAGGGTGAGGTCTCAGCTCTCCGACTGGGCAATCGATTATAGACAACATCAGGCAGAGGGACCATTTTTCGTTCAAACTTACCGCTTGAGGTCAAAAAATATCCATAGACCTGTTCCTGTTGCCAGTTGATGTCACGCGGCATAAAGGCAAATATATAACATTTGTTGCTGCCTTCCCGCAGCAATTGCTTGATGAACCCTGTGCGAGAACCGAAGGGCTGAGACGAAGAAGCAGGACCATCGGACAATATGCCAACTAAAGGTCCTAGCTGCACCTCGTCATTCTGTAGATTGCGTAAATAGACACCGCCCGATTTCGGAACCTTGATAGCGCTTTTTACGCCTGAGGCGAGATATAGGTGATTTCCGGCGCGCTTGATGGGCTTGATCATGGTCGGGGTGGCATCTTTACCGAGCCTTAAGCGTATATTTTTTTTCCCCGTTAACTTCAAGCTTTTCATCAGTGCACCTGATACATATACAACTCTTTGGGGCTGCTTAGTGAAATGCACATTGCAAAAAGTGAGACTCATTTATGAATCCTCCTTAGGAACCATTGTTATCATTCTCCCGTTTGTAACGGAGCTGTCCGTAGATAGGGATGGTATCCGTCGTTGTGTGAGCAGTAGATGGCGCGCATAAGACAGTGGATTCTCGGCGGCGAGCTTAGCAGCCCGGCGGTCGCCCGTCAGCCGGAATACCGTGCGCCCTGGCTTGGAATTTGCTTCTAGTAAATGAATCCGACCGCTCGAATCAATACCGAAATCAAGGCCGAGTTCTCCAAGCCTGCCGCATGCAGCCTCCAGTAGGGGAGGCAAGTATGCAGCTTCTGCAGCAAGCTCACGCATGATGTCTTTTCCACCCTGACCATATTCAGCAAGCAAAAAAGGCAGGGGTGAAACAGCTGTTCCGCCGCCATGCAGGTTCGAAGTCAGCGAACCTTGGTTACCCAGCCGTACGGCCATGCCGGTAAGAGTCCAGCGGCCACGGCCATTCTTTTGCATCAATACACGCACATCGAACGGTTGCCCCTTACTATTCGTTAGGTGCAGGAAAGGCTGTATAATATAGCGGCGTGAGCCGATAAATTCATGAATCCAGTTCAGTCCTTCAGCCTGTGAGTCGAAAACATATTGAAAGGGTGTATTTGTACCGTCACGCCCTCGAACTCTCATACCTCTGTTTTGCAGTATGGCATGTAATGTACGTTTGCCATGGGTGCCGGCCTTGGGCTTTAGAAAGACTCCATATTCTCTTTCAGCAAGCATTGTACTTAACCTGCGGGTACCGGTATAGAGTACAGTTTCCGGCAGTATTGCCGCTGCTCTCCGGTCGCGCTTCAATATCTCATGTACACCCCATTTATCTGGCAAACCTCGAGACCAAGGCAAGGAACGATGAAGAGTAGAGAGAGCAGCGGAAGCTTCTTTTCTTTCTTTAGGACCTTCGTAAAAGCAGCGATTATAGACAATATCTGGCGGTGAAGAAGTGGTATTCTGCCAGCTTCCATCTTTCCAGGTATAGCCGGTAATGGAGGACCCGTCTGCCGCTACTCCGTCTGGATGAAATACGAGGACTTTTAGGCTGTATAGAGGAGCTGCCCGGCATAAATGACTGCAAAACTCTGGCTCGGCGATCGGTGGATTCCCGTTGCGGCGGCCTGTCATAATGCCGAGGAACCCCACTTCTGTTTCAGTCATCGTGTCCTCCTTATAAACCGGCCAAGTAGCGGCAATATAAAATCATTTGCTTGACGGACGGTCTTATTTTTTGATCGTTTAACGGTGTATTATCGTTCTTGGAGGGCTTGGAGTTAACCTCTAAGAGCCATATTCGTCCTGATTGATCCAGTGCCAGATCGATTCCGAGCTCTCCGAAATGAGCGGGGATAAAGGTTTCGACCCCTCTTGCAATGGCAAGTGCTGCTCTGGGCAGCTGAAGCTGAACGTTTTCTTTTGCGCCCGGAGGAAGACTGCTCTTGCTAACCGCTTCTTTTACAGTGCTGAGACTGCCACCTCTAGCTAAATTAGACACGAAGTGATTGCTTCCGGCGGTGCGGGCGACAATGGAGGTAACCCCCCATTTTCCGCTGCCATTCTTCTGAACAAGTGCCCGGAAATCTACAGGCCGCCTTCCTAGCTCCATCAAAGGCAATCCCTGCTGAATCTGGTATCGAGTAGTCTTCATTTTGGGAGCGATGGACTGGTACAATTTAGCGAGAGTGGTGTAGCTTTGCTTGCGTGTACCTATGGAGGTAGTAGACAACAGACGGTAACCTCCGCCTTCTTCTTTAGAGATACGAAGTATGCCTTTGCCGAGACTGCCTCGTACAGGTTTCAAAAATACACTTGGGTAATGGCTGCACATCTTCTTCATTACGGCAAAGCCGTTCAACGCATGCGACTCAGGTAAATACCGCTGCAGGGAAGGGTCTTGCGCTAAAGCTTCAAATACCTCTGTCTTGTCAAGAAATTTTTCGTTGAAGAAATGCGTTCCATATCGTGATTTTACATCCGCCAAAAAATGCTGTACGCTAGGTTTATTCTCCACCTTTCGCGTCGTTAACCGATTGTTGATTACATCGGCAATGGGCAGACTCATTTTTCTCCAACCCTCGTTGTATACCCAGCCCTGAATGGAAGAACTGCGTGTTTCCAGCGCTTCCGGGGTAAAGAAATATACATAGGCGCCTTGTGTGTGGCAGGCATTTGTCAATTCCCGGCAGAACATGGTAATGGGTCCAAACAACCTGTCGAGATTATCTGGATGGTCACGACTGACGAGCACGCCGATCAACGGTCCAAGCCGCAAGGTGCGGCTTACAGAGCTGTAAGAAACGTTGAGGGTTTGTCGGTGTTTCCATCCGGTCCGCTGCGCCAGTCCTTCGCTTACACGCAGGATGTCGGATTTGGGAGCCGAGATAATGGTAACCTCCTGCCGGAAAGAGCCGAATGCCAGCTGGAGTGTTCCGTGAGACGGGATTTTGAGTCTTTTCATGGATTTTTCGCCAAGCATTATAGCGTTTTCCTGCAGGATGCCCGAGTTGACCGTATGGACCGGGATCTTGAATTGGGACATCGTGGATCTCCTTCCGGTAGGCAGCATGATGCCGGCAATTTGGTAGCTAAGGGTTACATATCATTCATCATATGGAGACAGATGACCCTTGGTGATTGACCTAACCGCTAAAAACCTTGCCCAGTCATTTCATAAGCTCGGCCCAAGAAGCGAAACAAGTATGGAATGAGCGAATATTGGAAACTGAAGCGACGTGGATTCAGGAAGCAGCTGCTAACAAAACTTAAGCGTATGTTTTCGGAGTGAGTTTTTAGAGCAGAGTAGATTCAGGAAGCAGCAGCTAACAAAACCTAAGCGTAAGCTTTCGAAGTGAGTTTTGTAAGAAGACGATCTGAGGAGTGTACGCTAACAAAACTTTTAGGAGGAATCATAATGAGCATTCACGACAAAGCACATGAATTGGCGAAAGCCATTAAAGAGAGCAGCGAGGTATCGGATATCAGAAATGCTATGAAGGTCGTAGAAACAGATCCTGAAGCGAAAGCGATGCTGGACAATTTCCGCCAAGGTCAGATGGAGCTGCAACAACGGATGATGAGCGGAGAAATGCCTCCACAGGAAGAAATGGAAAAGATGGAGAAGCTGTTCGAGGTGCTTAACTTGAATCTTGGCATTCGTCGTCTGTTCGATGCGGAACGCCGTCTGAGCGTTGTAATCGAGGATGTAAATAAAATTATCACCGAGAGTTTGTCTCAATTGTACGGCGAATAAATTTTAGCAATGAAAATCAAAAGAGGGTGTTCCCGAAGCCGGTGGCTCTGGAAACACCCTCTTTCTTGTGGCTGTGACTATAGGGCTAGCCTAAGTTCAAGCTCGACCCAATCTCAACCTCAACCTAATCTTGTTTACCTTCGACTGCGCAGAGAAGAATACCAGCTGCCAAACCTAAGCGGCGATCAAGCTTGCCTTTTCGATCCTCCGAGAAGTCAGCCATAATTTTGGTGACAAATGGATTGAAATTTTGCTTGAATGCAGGGATCGTAGTATCATCCATCTCGATATTATATTTCTGCGGAATAATAGCGATGAAGCGGCGCAGTAGAGCCATCGCGGTGCTGTCTTCCTTGATTTTTCCGATTTCCTGATCATGACGGTCAAGAATAATCCATTCATCCTTCAAAATAGATTTGAGACCCTTACGTCGAAAAGAACCAATATGCTCACCGGACTCTGTATCGTGTACATCATAAGTAGCACTAAAATCGACCACGTTGCGGGCTTTTATGCGCAGCAGCTCCTTCTGCATGGACTCATCCGTATAAAGTGCAATGTCTTCTTTAAGCTTGAACGCTTTCATTTGCGAATAGAGCACAAGCTGCTCAGAGCTATCAAAAATATGAAGTTTCGCACCCATGATCGAAAATACTTTTTTGCGAATTATGTATTCGGTATGATTATAAGCTGCATTCAATTCAAAAACGCCTCCCTAAATGAAATCATCATCTCATATATAAGCATCTCTTGCTATATAAATGCTAACCTTTTATACATAATTTTGAAAAGGTATATATTTTTTAATGGACTTGTCTCATATTACGGGCCTCATGTTCATAGAGTAGAGATATAGATTCAATCGAATATCCTGTCTACGAAGGAGCTGTTATTAATGAGAAAAAGAAACAAGTTCAAACACGGTGTCTATCTGTTGCTGGCGTTGGCCATGCTTTTGTATGCACTGCCGAAGCTTTCGCTTGCGAATGGACCGAGCTGGGTGTTTGGTTTTGGAGTCGTCTGGTCACTTTTTGCGTTTATGGTCATTGCGGCACATTTGCATTTTATTATCGGGGTTGATGAAGAAAAGACCAAACGTTTGGAAGCTGTGCGAAAAGCAAAGCTGGAGCAATGGCAGACAAAGTGGAATGAAGAAACTAGAGTTTCGCAAAGATAATAGAGTTGGCATCGGATACTAAAAAGCTAGATTAGCTTCAGGTCTCTCGAATAAGCGCGGCAATCGTGCAAAGAGAGGCAAAAATGCCTCAGAATGCTGCGGAAAGCGCGGCAATGGTGCGAAGAGAGGCAAAAATGCCTCAGAATGCTGCGGAAAGCGCAGAAGTGGCGCGAAGAGAGGCATACGTGCCTCAGAACGTTGCAGGAAGCGCAGAAGTAGCGAAAAAAAAGAGGCAGAAGTGCCTCAGAATGCTGCGGAAAGCGCAGAAGTGGCGAGAAGAGAGGCATAAATGCCTCAGAATGTCGAGCAAAACGCAAAAGTGGGGAAAAGAGAAGTATAAATACCGTAGAATGCCGCGCAAAACACCAAAGTAGCCAAAAGAAAGGTATAAATACCGTAGAATGCCGTGTAAAACAACAAAGTAGCCAAAAGAAAGGTATAAATACCGTAGAATGCCGCGCAAAACACCAAAGTAGCCAAAAGAGAGGTATAATTACCGTAGAATGCCGCGCAAAACGCACAACTAGCCAAAAGAGAGGCAAAAATGCCTTAGAATGCTGCGGAAAGCGTAGGAGTGGCGCGAAGAGAGGCAAAAATGCCTCAGAATGCCGCGAAAAGCGCAGAAGTAGCGAAAAGAGAGGCATAAGTGCCTCAGAAAGTTGCGGAAAGCGCGGCAATGGTGCGAAGAGAGGCAAAAATGCCTTAGAATGCTGCGGAAAGCACAGAAGTGGCGAAAAGAGAGGCACAAATAACGTAGACTGCCGCGCCAAAAGACACACTCATACGAAAAAGCCCACTAGCCTAAGCCAGTGGGCTTTAATATGTTCCTGCATTGCTAGCAGGGGGCTAAATGTTATTTTCCACCCGTAAAAGGATTGATCTCATTCGTGAGATCTCTTCCAGCCTTCTTTTCTTCTGCAGATATCCGTTTACCAAGAGCCGCGTAATACCACACCGCAGGAACGAGAACCGCGAGTATAACAAGAAATTGCATAAGCTCAGCTCCTTTCACGTCGATATTATTAAACTTTTTTCCTGATCGTAGAGAGGATGGGCATAATCCTACCATCCTACCATCCAATCATCCAATCATCCTATCATCCCATCCCATCATCCGACCATCCCGCCACTTGTTAAGCAAAAACAAACCGATTACTTTTTACTGACCGAGCATTCTACTTCAAATACATAACTGGCGCTTCCCTGAGGCCATCTTGCATGGATGATATACAGATGTTTGCCGCTACCTGCTGCGAGTTGAAAACTATTTTTGTCCACGGAAAGGGCTTCGTCCGGTCGTTCCTCACGAGGAAATGAAGCCATAACCTCTATCTCTTTGGGTGCATATGAGAACTCGAGTTCTACCCGATCACCGCTGATGGCTTTAGGATGTACCTTTTGTTTGGAAACCAATTCATCGTAAGAAGCCATATCCACACATACGCCTTTGCCATTGTCGTTCCAGCAATAAGAGCCTTGAATAGCCTCGAACCGCTCACCGCCAACAGTAACTTGAACGCTTGGGGGCTGTGGGTTAGCAGTGTCTTCTGATGAAATCTTATCTTTAAAAGTTGATTGAAACAAGTCCAATAGATCTTTTTTGCTGGTATCTGACAGACGATAGTGGCCCATTTGTCCGGATTTAATGAGTAACCCACTGTTACTTCCGCCGATCCCAAAAGAGAACTCATAACTTATGCCATCCTTCATGTTCACAGTGGTGCTGTAATCGCTGGGAGCAATATCTAGTTGTCCTCTATCATATTCAGCAGTAGTTATGGCTTGAACGAAACGTTCAAACGAGGATGGATCCGAAATAGTGGCCATGGGCTGTTTTTTTTCAAT
This sequence comes from Paenibacillus sp. FSL H8-0315, assembly GCF_038005365.1. Classification (NCBI taxonomy): domain Bacteria; kingdom Bacillati; phylum Bacillota; class Bacilli; order Caryophanales; family Paenibacillaceae; genus Paenibacillus; species Paenibacillus sp. FSL H8-0315. Next base: position 5,452,333 of record NZ_JBBOTA010000001.1, read on the forward strand.
TAAGTTAATAGAAACTATATTATTTGCATCCAACTCAATCTGGCCTGCTTGTTTTACTTCGTTTCCCGTATTTCCACAGCCGACCAGTCCTATAAAAAGCAAAGTAATAGTAAGTAGTAATAAAGCGGTCTTGTTCATATCTTCAATGCTTCTTTACACATTCTTTAATTCTCAGACTATAAAAAAAGGAGAAGGTTGCTAAATAAAGGAAGTGAATTTTTAAGGTCAGCTTAAAACGCATCAGAGATATTCAGTTTCAAAAAATTCGATTTTAAGGTGGTTTTCAAACTTACTATGTGGCAATACCTACCTAATCGTAGATTGTGTAAGGAGAGTGAAATTCGAATTCGAAGCTTATGAATCGGTTGTACTGAGCCATTCTATCCGTGTATAATAGGTACAGTATAGTACAGATCGGAGCATGGGGGTGTAACAGTTGGAAGGTCAAGGCGATGCGATTACTAAACACGAGCAACTGCTGCAGCATATTGAAGGTCTTAAGGTAGGCACCAAAATATCTGTTCGCAAGCTCGCCAAAGAAATGCTAGTCAGCGAAGGGACTGCTTACCGTGCAGTGAAGGAAGCTGAGAATCTCGGGATAGTCATCACGAAGGAACGGATTGGTACAGTTCGTGTAGAAAAGAAACCTCGGAACATTTCAGAGCAGCTGACGTTTGGCGATGTAGTTGATATTGTTGAAGGGCATGTGCTCGGCGGAGCAAGTGGACTAAATAAACATCTGCATAAATACGTGATCGGGGCGATGAAGGTCGATGCAATGATCCGTTATATAGATGCTGACAGTCTGTTGATTGTAGGTAACCGCGATGATGTTCACTCTCTAGCGCTGGAGCAGGGTGCGGGGGTTCTGGTGACAGGGGGCTTCGGGACGAGCCGTGAAGTGAAGGCATTGGCAGACGAGCTGGATCTTCCCATTATTTCTTCTAGACATGACACGTTTACCGTCGCTTCAATGATTAACCGTGCCATTTTTGATAGATTGATTAAGAAAAAAATTATGCTGGTAGAGGATATTATCGACAGCAAACCGCGCCTGAATACGTTGAAAATCTCTAGTACCGTCGGCGAGCTACGACAGGTTTCTGAGGAAACTGGAGAGCAGCGCTTTCCCGTTACGGATGAATGGAACCGAGTCATCGGCATTATCGGTCGCCGCGATGTAGAGGAATTGACGGAAGGCCAGATCATTGAAAAAGCGATGATCCGCAGTCCGGTTACGGCTGCACTGCAAACCTCACTAGCCTCCGCGGCCCAGATCATGATGTGGGAAGGCGTGGATTTTCTGCCCATAGTGGACCGTAACCGTAAACTGGTAGGCTCCCTAACCCGTAAAGAAGTGCTGCAAAGCTTACGCGATGTCCGGAATCAACCTCAGCTGGGAGAGACTTTTGATCATCTCATTTGGAATGGTTTTGCGGATGAGCGGGACGAAGAGGGACGATTGTTCTTCCATGGCTTTATTACACCGCAGATGGCCACGGATCTTGGGACGATTTCTGAAGGAATATTGTCTACGCTTATGACGCTCTCGGCATTTAAAGCAGCTAAGGACATCACAGGAAATGATTATGTACTAGATAATATGTCCACTTATTTTATCCGACCGGTACAGATCGAACATGCGATCATTGTAATGCCGAGACTGCTCGAAATCAGCCGCCGTACCTGTAAGCTTGAAATTGAGATCAGCCACTCGGATACTCTGGTAGCCAAAGCTGTTCTGATGCTGCAATCCATTGATCATGGCTAAAAAATGGTTTGCTAGCTGGATAGCATACGGTAAATAGGATCGTATACATGCTAAATAGACTGCCCTCATCATTGAAAGAGAGGGGAGTCTATTTTATTCTTTCTATTCCGTCAGAACAGCAGCTAAGTTTTCGACTAGTGTTGTTCCTGGCTGCGGCTGCGACTACGGCTGTAAAAACTATAGCTGCGTAGCCCCGAGAAGATGTTGAACGCACCAATCAGCAGAAAAGCAGCTTCAATAATGATATTAACGGTAGAGCCGCGAAACAAAAACATGGATATCAAGGACAGCGTTACGAGCATAGCACCGAGCATCACATTCATGACGGAGCGTTTCAGCCCTTTATCTTGGGGATTTAAGGCACGGCGGGAGGATATGCTGAACACAGCGGCACCGATTACAAAGATCACCAGCAGGATAAACAATAAATACTTGATAAATAAAACCATGGACAGCCAGCTCCTTTATCGTGTCTTGCAGTAGCCAAGAAGTAATTTCCACGTCTGTCCATTATTGTATCACACGATGGCTGTCAGCTGCGCTTAAAAGGACTGATTTCTACCCAGATTTGCAGGACGCCTTCCATGACGAGCATGGTTCGGATTTTGACAGAGTATTCCTTGTCACGCACAATGTATAGCTTACCATCCAACAGCAGTCTAACCAGTTTGCTGTCTGTATCAATATCGAACATGCTGCGGCCGCGCATCGGTTCCAGATCTGAGCCCATTTGGCTTATGATTAATTTTACAGTTACGGGGTCAAGTGGGGTATCTTCTTTGGATTTGCTTTCCTCCGATCGAATTTTGATTTCTCTGATCACGGTTGAGGTATTATTGTATTTTTTGAGTGTCTGAATATCTTTTTGATATTGCTCGATCTGTACACGCAGATCTTGATTATGCAGCCATAATACGTTATATCCTACATGGTAAATAGCATTGTATATGACAGCTCCTACGACGATCCCTAGCATGAATATAGCGGAGATCTGGGTGAATCTGCGAAAACGACTGAATGGTGGAACTCTCACTGGCGTTACCCCCTGCCGCACACCCATTTTACTAGCTCACTGCCCATATGGGCTCCTAGAAAAGCGAAGGCAAGATACATGATTTGTTTGATGGCGGGGGAGAGGTTGCCTCCAATCATGTTGCTTTCAATGACCCGTAAGGGGTCCATAGTACCTCCTACAGCGGCTGCTAGTGCCCATATTTTAATCCGATCTGCCACATCCAGCATCGTTTGCGTCGGCGGTTGCAGGGATACAACGGCGCCGATTCCGCCGAGCATAGCTCCGCCAAGCACGATGCCGAAGGCGATAAAGAAGTCGAGGATAGCTTTGCTCATAAAAATGCTCATACAGGCCCCTTCCCGGACGAGGCATTTACAAGCTTTGCCTGTCCTTATGCTCTTAATCCATTCTATGGGCGGGTCCCCCTTTAATATGATAAAATAGTTTCATCTTATGTTTGATTTTTGCAGTAGAGAGGAAGTGGGGTTATGAGCCCTTTCGTGCATTTGCATGTGCACAGCGAATACAGTTTACTGGACGGGGCGGCGCGCATTACCGATCTCGTGCGCCGGGCCGGCGAATACGGCATGAAGTCGCTGGCGCTTACGGATCATGGAGTGATGTACGGGGCCATCCCCTTTTATAAAGCGTGTAAAGAGAATGGAATCAAGCCGATTATTGGCTGTGAAGCTTATTTAACCGCGGGTTCACGCCGTGAGCGGGGCAGTCGAAAAGATCAACCGATCTACCACTTGATTCTGCTCGTCAAGAATGAAACCGGCTACAAGAACCTGATGAAGCTGATCTCTATCGGCCATCTGGAAGGCCATCATTATAAACCCCGGATCGATATGGAAGTGCTGGCAGCTCATTCAGAGGGGATTATTTGTCTTAGTGCTTGTCTTGGCGGAGAAGTGCCGCAGCATCTGCTGCATGGACGTGATGAGGAGGCGCGCAAGGCTGCGCTGCGATATAAGGCGATTTTTGGCGAAGATTTCTATCTGGAGCTGCAAGACCACGGGATCTCCGAGCAAAAGAGAGTCAATCCCAAGCTGATCGCCCTTGCCGAGGACTGTGAAATTCCACTTGTGGTGACGAATGATGTCCATTATTTAGCGAAGGAAGATGCTGAGGTTCAGGATGTGCTGATCTGCATCGGAACAGGCAAAACGGTGGATGATGAGGAACGTCTCAAGATCGGAACAGATCAGCTGTTTCTAAAAAGCAGCGAGCAAATGGCGGCATTGTTTCCGCATGTGCCGCAGGCTATCGCCAATACCTTATTGATCGCAGAAAAATGTAATTTGGAGCTGACCTTCGGCAATCATATTCTGCCTGCCTATTCTCCGCTCCCTGAAGGCATGGATTCCGCTGCTTATTTGCGTGAGCTGTGCTGGAAGGGGATGGAGGAACGATATATAGATACACCGCAATGGACTACACCTGAGCAAAGAGAGACGGCTGAGAAGCGTCTCACCTATGAACTGGGCGTTATCGAGAGTATGGGCTTCAGCGATTATTTTCTAATTGTGTGGGATTTTATTGCTTATTGTCATCGTCAGGGAATTGCTACGGGACCCGGACGGGGATCCTCCGCGGGTAGTCTCACCGCATACTCTTTGCGAATAACTGACGTGGACCCATTGAAATATAACTTGCTCTTTGAACGTTTTCTAAATCCAGAACGGATCACCATGCCGGATATTGATATCGATTTTAGTGATGAACGGCGTGATGAGGTTATTGGTTATGTAGTGGAGAAATACGGCAAAGAACATGTGGCGCAAATTATTACTTTCGGAACTATGGCTGCACGGGCTGCCGTTCGTGATGTAGGCAGGGTGCTGAACTTGCCTTATAACGAGGTAGACAAAGCTGCCAAGCTTATACCTGGTCAACTAGGGATCAGCCTTGCCAGGGCGCTGGAGAGTACACCAGATCTTAAAGCACTGTATGATAGCAATCCAAAGATTAAAGGGTTGCTGGATATGGCTATGAAGGTGGAGGGCATGCCCCGCCATGCTTCGACACATGCCGCTGGGGTTGTTATCTCGAAAGGTCCGTTGACCGATGCAGTCCCACTTCAGGAAGGTAACGAAAGTACGGCGTTAACCCAATACTCTATGGAGCATTTGGAGAGTGTCGGGCTGTTGAAAATGGATTTTCTGGGTTTGCGCACGTTGTCGATTATCGAACGCTGCATGAATTCGATTAGAGAAATGAGAGGAAGTGTTCCGGATTTCCGTGTCATCCCAGATCATGATCCAGCTACGTATGAAATGCTTGGGGCTGGTGAGACAACAGGGGTCTTCCAGCTGGAGTCGGCGGGCGTTAGACGAGTACTTAAAGATCTGAAGCCTAACGGCTTTGAAGATATTGTATCGGTTCTAGCGCTGTATCGTCCGGGTCCGATGGAATTTATCCCGAAATATATAGCAGGCAAACACGGTGAGATTGAAGTAGAGTATCCACATTCTGATTTGAAGGCTATATTAGCGGACACCTATGGGATCATTGTGTATCAGGAACAGATCATGCAGATTGCTTCTCTGATGGCGGGCTTCTCGTTAGGAGAAGCGGATCTGCTCCGTCGAGCGGTCTCAAAGAAAAAACGTGAGACGCTGGATAAGGAACGGAGCCATTTTGTTCAAGGCAGCTTGCAGCAGGGGTATAATGAAACGGATGCGAATGCTGTTTATGACATGATCGTGCGCTTTGCTGATTACGGCTTCCCGCGGGCTCATGCCGCGGCTTATGGAGTATTGGCTTTCCAGACAGCCTATCTCAAGGCACATTATCCGGTGCAGTTTATGGCGTCTATGTTGACCGCTGTAATGGGCACTCACCGCAAGGTAGCGGAGTATGTGCTGGACTGCCGCCGCACAGGCATCGGCGTGTTGCCGCCGGATGTGAACGAGAGCGGCGTATTGTTTACTCCGGTTCCTGGCGAAGGAACCGGAACCGGGCATATCCGCTTTGGACTTGCAGCCATTAAGAACGTCGGCACGCTGGCAGTGGAGAACATTATGGCAGTCCGCAAGGAGCGGCCGTTCGACAGTCTGCTAGATTTCTGTCGACGTGTGGACCTGCGGGTCTGCAATAAGCGGGTAGTGGAATCTTTGCTGCAGGCGGGAGCTTTTGACTGTCTGCCAGGTCACCGCGCCCAGCTGCTGGCTATGCTGGACGAGACGGTTGACGCTGCGCTGAAATGGCGCAAGGAGCGGGATGAACTGCAAATCCAGCTGTTCGACGATTTGGTGGAGACACCGAACTGGGAAATCCGCTATCCGGATATCCCTAAGTTCACCATTGGCCAGCAGCTGGAGATGGAACGTGAGCTGCTGGGGTTATATCTTTCGGGCCATCCGCTTGATGATAGCGCGGAACTGCTTGAGGAGCCCGGCATGCAGCGGCTGATGGATCTTGGTGAAGCTGCGGATGAGAGCCAGACGGTTACGGCCGGAATGGTAGTATCCGTTAAGGAAATTACGACGAAGCAAGGAAAATCGATGGCCTTCGTCGAATGGGAAGATCAGATCGAGCGCTGCGAGGTCGTACTCTTCCCTGAGGTGTGGAAGCGAAGCCGCAGCTTGATTGCCAAGGGCGCGCTGCTGGCCTTGCGCGCTAAGGTTCAGCAGGAAGACGAAGGCTTCAAGCTGCTGGCCGAGGAAGTGGCGCTGCTGTCTGCGGAGGCTCTCCGCGGGCTGTTGCAGCGCCGCAGTGCCGCCGCGTCCCGCTCGTACAGCGCGGGACGCTCGGCCTCGGCAGGAGCGCCGCCACGCGGCGCAGCTCCTGCTTCCCGGACCAGCGGTGCCGCCACTGGTCCGGCTGCCAGGCCAGCAGGCGGCACAACGCCGCCTGCAACACCTGCACAGGCCGCGCCAGCAACAGCGGCGACCTCAGGCCAGCGTGTCTTTATCAAGATCACGCCGGCCTCAGAGAATGCAGCTTTGCTGTCGCGCCTGAAAGAGCTGCTGCAGAATCATCCCGGTCCAGCTGCGACGCTTCTGTTCTATGAACAGGATCAGAAGCTCCTAGCTCTTAGCGATAATTATCGAATTAAGCCGTCCGAGGAACTTTTCGCGGCGATCGAGGTTATGCTGGGTGCAGGTACGGTAAGAATAAAATAAGAACAATTCTCCCCTTTTCCGCATACATTAGGAAACCACAGGGCACATCCCTGTACGGAAAGGGGAGTCGCAGCATGTCCTATCAAATGGCAGTAGATCTGTTGGAACGCAGAGGTGTATCACTTTCCTCCATTGCTGAAATCGTATATATTTTACAATCGGTTTATTATCCTGGTTTAACCAAGGATGAATGTCTGTCCAGCGTCAAGTCTGTTTTGGGCAAAAGAGAAGTGCAGTATACTTTAATGACAGGTGTTGCTCTTGATGAATTAGCCGAGAAAAAACTGCTTCCACAGCCGCTGCAGGCGGTAATGGAGGCTGATGAATCCCTCTACGGAGCGGACGAGACTCTGGCGCTTGGTATTACAGGGGTATATGGGATGATCGGACTGACAGGTTTTGGGTATTTGGACAAAATAAAGCTTGGAATCATTGGTGAACTGAACGATGATAAAGGTAGGATTCATGTATTCTTGGATGACCTTGTTGCCGGCATTGCTGCCGCCGCTTCCGCCAGAATTGCTCATCGGCATGAAGGGGCAAAAGTATATCCTTTAGGCACGGACAAGGAATAATTGAGCCCCTTTATTTCGTTTGAACAAGTTCCTCAGTCTTGCTTCCTATGCCCTACTCCTGTTGCGGGAAAAAAGAAAACTGTGTTATCATAATTCCATTATACGGGATACGGCTGGGAATTAAGATTGGGGAGGCCTTGCAGGGCATGTGGACGGTAATATATATCGCGCCGACCGCCAGAGTGGCGGATATGATTAAGAGTAAGCTGACAGAAGAAGGTTTTTTGGTAGAATGCCGTCCAATCAATATGTCCAAGCAGCAGTTTGAGATATTGGTTCCTTCAGGTGAGCTGGAGGAAGTACAGGAAGTCCTTAATCTTATTCTGCATCCCTGAGTTTCTTACAAGACAAAAGTCATGACAGCGGCAAGCTGCATAACGCAAATAAACGGCTGAAGAGGTGCGGGTGTGTTCAAAGATTTATTTCAGAAGAAACGGAAGTACGCGACTATTCCTTCAGAACGTCTGGAGCGGAGCGGCGGGCCTGCGGAAGGCGAACGCCCCAAACGTGAAATCCCTGAAGGATTAATGAGCAAATGTAATAAATGCGGAACGATCCAGTATAGTAAGGAATTAGAGAAGAACCTAAAGGTATGTCCTAATTGTGGTCACCACTTGCGCCTAAATGCTGTGGAGCGCATTGCAATGACATTAGACCCTGAGGGCTTTATTGAGTTTGACAGTGAAATGTATTCTATCGACCCGCTGAAATTTCCGGGTTACGCTTCCAAAGTGGAGCAACAGCAGCTGAAATCTGGACAAACTGAAGCCGTAATTACGGGTCAGGGTTCCATTGGTGGCCATCCGGTCATCGTAGCTGTGATGAATTTTGAATTTTTCTCAGGCAGCATGGGCTCTGTAGTAGGGGAGAAGATCACCCGTGCGATAGAAGAGGCCACAGAGCAACAGCTTCCACTCCTTATTTTCTCTACTTCAGGTGGAGCGAGAATGCAGGAGAGTATTCTTAGTCTAATGCAAATGGCGAAGACCAGCGCTGCGCTGGCTCGTTTTAACGAGGTTGGAGGTCTTTACATCTCGATAATTACGGATCCTACTACCGGTGGAGTATCTGCGAGTTTTGCCAGCCTTGGTGATATAATTATTGCAGAGCCTGGAGCGGTATTTGGTTTCGCAGGACGTATAGTCATTGAGCAGACCATTCGCCAGAAGCTTCCGGATGATTTCCAGACCGCTGAATTTAATCTTCAGCATGGGTTGCTTGATATGGTCGTGCACCGCAAAGAAATGCGCGCTACATTGACTAAAATTTTGGAGCTGCATGACGTGAAAGGGGGATTTTAGGTTGGCAGGAGAGTTGCCTTTTGAAATGCCTCTGGTAGAAATGCGCAAGAAGATTGCTGAACTGAAGCAGTTTGGCGAAGAGAAGGGTATTGATTTTACGGACGAGGTAGCTAGGCTGGAAGAACGATACCGTGTGTTGGAGGAAGAGATATATTCTAATATTTCTCCTTCGCAAAAAATGCATTTGGCTAGACATCAAGGACGTCCGACTTCCCTTGATCTTATGGGGCAGATCTTCACAGATTTTATTGAGCTCCACGGTGATCGGATGTTTGGGGATGATCTTGCTATTGTAGGCGGCATCGGTAAACTAAATGGGTTGCCGGTTACAGTTATTGGCCAGCAGCGCGGTAAAGACACCAAAGAGAATATTTTACGATTCTTCGGCAGTGCACACCCTGAGGGCTTCCGTAAAGCGCTGCGTCTGATGCAGCAAGCGGACAAGTTCAATCGTCCCATTATTACCTTCGTGGATACGAAAGGTGCATACCCAGGCAACACAGCCGAGGAAAGAGGTCAATCCGAAGCGATTGCCCGTAATTTACGTGAGATGTCTCAGTTTGGTGTCCCTGTAATCTGTGTGGTCATCGGTGAAGGCGGAAGCGGTGGCGCCCTGGCATTGGCGGTTGGAAATAGAGTGCTCATGCTGGAACATGCCATTTATTCGGCGATATCTCCTAACGGAGCGGCCTCTATTCTGTGGAAGGATGCTTCGAAGGCTGATCAAGCGGCAGAAGCCATGAAGATAACGGCTGCTGATCTGCTTGAGATGGAAGTTATAGAAGAGATCGTACCAGAGCCTAAAGGCGGCGCTCATCGGGATTACGAAGCAACGGCAGCGGCGATTAAGGATGCATTATGGCGGCATCTGCAGGAGCTAACCCAGATGAACTCAGTGGAATTGAAGGATGATCGATACCGTAAATTCCGTAAAATTGGTGAGTTTGCAGAGGCTCAGCAGGAACAAATTTTTATTGAAGAAGAAGTGAAGTCAGAAGTGTAAAAGTGCAAAATCATTTGCACTTTAAGACATATAGCTATACTTAGTGGGTCTTTTGGATATAGTGTAAAATATACAATTTATTGGAATTAAAATAATCTCGATCCACTAACGGGATTATTTTAATTTTTTTTATGTTTACAGAAAATTCGACTTAAAGTTACACCCAAAAGTGCCTACAACATTGATTTTGTGTCTGGTTTGCAGTAATATTCATAAGGGCGTACTTAAAGGCACATGTGACAAAGTTCCTATTTTATTAGTTAGCCTTGTAGTAGATTTTGTAGTTGGAAAAAGTGAGACAGAGAGAACGAAAAAACGGAGGAAAACCTAATGCGGAAAAGTAAAATTGTATGTACGATCGGACCTGCGAGTGAATCGTTGGAGAATATCAAAAAATTGATTTTGGCTGGTATGAATGTGGCCCGTCTGAATTTCTCCCACGGCGATTTCGAAGAGCACGGTGCTCGGATCAATACGATCCGTCAAGCATCTAAGGAACTGAACAAAACAGTTGCTATCCTGCTCGATACTAAAGGACCGGAGATTCGCACAGGCAAGCTGGAAGTAGAACCGATTGAACTTGTTCAGGACGAGTACCTGACACTGACTACGGAAGAGATCCTTGGTAATCAAGATCGTATTTCCATCACGTACAGCGAACTTCCTAACGATGTTCAAGTAGGATCCACCATCCTTATTGATGACGGTCTGATTGGTTTGACAGTTGTCGACATTCAAGGTACAGAAATCAAGACCCGTATTGTAAACGGTGGTACGATTAAGAGCAAGAAAGGCGTTAACGTACCAGGAGTAAACATCTCCTTGCCGGGTATTACGGAAAAAGACACCAACGATATTCTTTTTGGTATCGAACAGGACATCGATTTTATCGCCGCTTCCTTCGTTCGCAAAGCTAGCGACGTTCAGGAAATTCGTGAGCTGCTTGAGAAAAACAACGCTTCTCACATCCAAATCATTTCCAAAATCGAAAACCAACAAGGTGTTGACAACCTTGATGAAATTTTAGAAGCTTCTGACGGCCTGATGGTTGCTCGTGGTGACCTTGGTGTTGAAATCCCAGCTGAAGATGTACCTTTGGCTCAAAAATTGATGATTCAAAAATGTAACGTTGCTGGTAAACCAGTAATCACAGCTACACAAATGTTGGATTCCATGCAACGCAACCCACGTCCTACTCGCGCTGAAGCAAGTGACGTAGCAAACGCTATTTTAGATGGTACAGATGCAATCATGCTTTCCGGAGAAACTGCTGCTGGTAAATATCCAGTAGAATCCGTACTTACAATGTCCCGCATTGCTGAGAAAGCGGAATCCGCTCTGAACCACCATGAAATCTTCATGAAACAACAAACTGCACAAGAAACTACAGTTACAGAAGCAATCAGCCAATCCGTTGCAATTTCTGCTTTGGATCTGAACGCTAAGGCTATCATTTCTTCGACTGTAACAGGTCATACTGCACGCGTTGTTTCCAAATACCGTCCTAAAGCACCAATCATTGCCGTTACAACACAAGAAAGAACTATGCGTCAATTGTCCCTCGTTTGGGGCGTAACGCCAGTGTTCGGACAAGTTGCATCTTCCACAGATGAGCTGCTGGAAACAGCAATCAAAGGTGGTAAGGATTCCGGTCTGGTTCAAACTGGTGACCTAGTTGTGATTACTGCAGGAATTCCACTTGGACGTTCTGGTTCCACTAACTTGGTAAAAGTAAGCACAATCGAGTAGTTCTCGATTGGCTTCACCTGTTTAACAGGTTCCATAAAGCTTAATTAAAGGGTTGTCTCAACTGTAGTGAAAATCTACAAGCGAGGCAGCCCTTTTTTTCGTGTTTATCAACATATTCGATTGAAGATTATGTTAAATCCATTTATGCTGTTAGTAACAAATCTTGAATGATAGGTTCGAGTATTTTTATTTGGGGTATGTTCGTTTGACAGTAAAAGAATCCCCACGATGGTTTGGACAAGAAGGAACGGCGATAGTAGCGTTATTTTGCACCATGATTCCTCCCATATTGAGAGTGAGCCTCGGACTTTTGCCATTAATTCGACAGCAATAGAAGCAAGTAGGGGAGACACGCGCCAGCTTTGCGATCGAGCCGTCTACCTCGGGAGCCTCCATAATCCATTCACCAGAGGTTTGTGGTCCGGTATATCGCTGTAATGTTCGAAAAATCCAATTTCGGCTCAAATTGCGGAGCGTAATCGTCCATTTGTTGCGGCCTACCTTCGTGATGTTCGCTTTTATATGGTCTCCAGGGCTCACTGGAAGGGGAATTACCGTTTCGACATCAGGTAGGATTTCCCACCAAGCGTAATACCGGGCACGGCCATTTACGAATTCATGGCCTGTACCCGTTTGGATCAGGCTGCTGTTCTTGAAACCGTCAATACCAATCCAAGCAGAGGAATAGGAAGGTTTAGAGGTTGGTTTTACATATGGAACGATCCATTCACCGGCAATGCGGTTAAAAGCCCCCTTTTTTCCAGTGATCGTATATCCGCTCCAGTTTGTTGAAGACCAGCCGAAGCCGGAGCTTTGAAATTTGTTCGCATTAGATTTGTCTTTTAGACATGGATGATTGACCCGATTAGAATTTTGCTTATCATTCAACTTGTCCACCGCCTTTATAGTACTGCTATATTAAATGCGGTGATTACATAGGAAGTACGGGTGTTCTGCTAAAATATAAGAGAGTGCAATGCTTGATTAAGAAGCTGGAGAGGATTTGTAGCTTAAAATGGAAAAATTATCGAAGCTGCGTGGCTTTTATCTGTTTTTAGGATTGGCCGGCGGTTCATTTGGCTCATATCTAACGCTGCTGCTTGTCCACAATGGACTTGATAGCGGGCAGATAGGTATACTAATGGCAACAGGCACGCTAATTGCGATCACGATTCAGCCAATATGGGGAATTGTCTCGGATCGGTATAATCAGACGCGTTTGGTACTAATCCTAAGTGTGGCGATACCGGCTTTATTAGCCGTCTTTTACCGTTCGGAATATTTTATAGTGTTACTGCTGGTGTATACCCTCTCCACAATCTTTTCCTCGACACAGGCGCCTATAGCCGATTCTTACGCGATTTCAGCGGCGAAGAGGGCTGGGGCTACTTATGGCAGTATAAGGCTTATGATGAGCATTGGAGCGGCTGTGGGAGCCTATTTAGGCGGATTGTACGTATCTTCCTTCTCTGTATCCACGATATGGCTGCCCTTTCTTATGTTTAATCTGATTGCGGTTCTTATTGCATTGACGCTGCCGAAGCAGGCAGAAGAGAATCATATGATGCGGCAATCGTTTTCTCAGGGGGTTAAAAAGCTGCTGGGGAATCGGGTGTTCCTAGCGTTTTTGGGTGGCAGTTTTCTTGTGAACCAGACGATGACTGCTTTTGGAACCTACTTCGTCATTGCGTTTCAGTCGGTTGGAGGTTCAACTCGTTATGCAGGAATTGCGCTTTTCCTCGCATCTGTAACGAACGTGCCCTCCATGCTGTTTGCTTCCAAGGTAATCAAAAAGCTGGGGCGCGAGCGGACGCTGCTCCTTGGCGCACTTATTTATGTCTTGCGGTGGGGTATTCAGGTGGCTTTCCCTTATCCATCCGTAATGATTGGAGTGCAGGTACTGCATGGTCTGTCATTCGGGTTCTTTTATATTGCTGCCGTTGAATATGTATCTCAGATCACCTCTAACGAGATGCAGGCGACTGGGCAAAGTGTTTTTAATATGGTGTTCTCGGGTTTTGCCGGTGTTGTTGGCAATTTATTAAATGGATTCTTGCTCAATCAAGGCGGCGTAGAAGTGATGAACCTGTCTTGTATGTTGAGTTCAATTGCAGGAGCGATGCTGCTATTTTATGTCGCCAGAAGCTCCCGAAGCAAACTATCGACGACAAAGCTATCTTCAGACGGGGCCCGGGCCTAAAGCTCTCCCTGCTGCCTATGCCGAAAGGAGTATTTATAAATGGAATTACAGCAAGACGGCTTGCGAAGCCGGTGGTATGAGTCTACCCTGCGTGTTCGATACCAGGAAAGTGATCAGATGGGCGTAGTGTATCATGCGAATTATTTGAACTGGTTTGAGTCTGGCCGTACGGAGTTGTTACGTCAGCTTGGCTTTACTTATCGTGAGCTTGAGAATCAGGGAGTGCTGCTGCCTGTTACCTCAGCCGATTTGCAATTTAAAAGTCCGGCGCGATATGATGATCTTATCTCCGTGTATGCGCGAATGACTACCTTTTCGGCGTTAAGAGTCGCATTTGAGTATCAGGTGCGGAGGCTCTCGGAAGCAGAAGGTAGGAATTTAGAGGGTTCAGCGGCTACTTTGGGACAATTGCGGTCGATGGACCTCCCCGGGGAACTGCTGGTTACCGGCTCGACAAATCATGTTTGGGTGAATCGAGAATGGAAGCCTGCCAGGCTGGATAGAGCCCTTCCGGAGCTGTTTCACGCGATTAAAGGAGCGCTGCGGGAAGAAAGGGGTTCTGTATGATTAGAAGCAAATGGTTGTGGGCTGCATTATTTATCATTCCTGCCGTGGAATTATTCGGCTTTATCTTTGTAGCAGATCAACTTGGAGCATTCAAAACGCTGCTGCTTATGTTGACGACCTCGGTTATCGGACTATTGATGATGCGTTTCGAAGGGAATAAAGTGCTGCAAGACAGCAGAACACATATGCAGGAGGGACGCGTTCCTGGCCGGACGATGCTGGATGGCCTATGCATTTTTTTCGGTGGCTTACTGCTGATCTTACCTGGCTTCATAACGGATATTGTAGGTTTCTCCTTGGTGTTTCCGTTGACTCGGCCTTTGTATCGTATATTTTTGCTGAAGTGGATTGAGAAAAAGATGAAAAACGGCACCTTCACCTTTTACCGCCGCTAGTCATAATCAAAACAAAAACAGAGCGGGCCCCTGTCATTGATAGGAGCCCGCTCTGTTTTGCTATTCCAAGAATTGTAGGGTATTGTTTATTATCTTAGTCTTCCGCTGACAATATAGCTGTGTAATGCGTGAAATACACCTGCTCGGTTAAAGGCTACAAGAATAACTAGAATAACGGGACCGATGATCAGCCCAAGCATACCGAACAGCTGCAAACCTGCAAACATACCGACCAGCATAGCAAGGGGATCAAGCCCAATGCTGCTGGCGAGCACTTTCGGCTCAAGCACTTGGCGGGTTACAAGGATAACGGCATATAGGATAGTAAGTCCGATCCCCAGTGCCAGATTGTCTGTCATGTAAGAGTATAACGCCCACGGAATCATTACGATTCCAACCCCTAAATAAGGCAACAGATCCACAAAACCAATCATTAAGCCAATAGCGAAAGCAGATTTTACACCCAAGAGCAGCAACCCGATCACTACAATGACCGCTGTAATGGAGATCAGGATTAGCTGAGCCCGGAGATAGCCGAAGAGAGCTTTTCGCAGATCCCGCCAGATACCCGATACCGGCTTTAAGAATGGGGCTGGCAGCCAGCCTGTGAGTTTGGCATTATGTCTTTCCCAGCTAGTACTAATAAAAAAGGCAGCGAGAACGACCACGATAAGAATTGTACCCATACTGGGTAGAGCGGAGATCAGCTTTAAGATCACATTAAAAAATCCGGTCACCACTTGCGTAACTGCGTAACCAACGGTTTCCGTTGTTCTGCTGATATTGCTGTCAATGGTGGCGTGATAGTCAGGATTGTCGCGGTAGAACTGATTTATCTGGTTAATGATATTCTGTATGCTTGCATTCTGGCTCAAGGACAGCAGAAGCTCTCTCCATTGGTCCGTATGAAGATTAAAGGTCTGCAGCAGCACGATCAATTCTTTCACTAGCCTTGTAATCATCGCGGTCAGTACTAGTGCGGTTCCGCCTATGTAAAATAGCAGCGAGAGCGACACCGCCAGCCACGCTGGGAGCTTAAGGCCTTTAAGAATCAACACTAGTGGATGCATGATATAAGCGAGCAACCAAGCGAGCAGGAGGGGGTATAACAGCGGAAGCAATAAATAGATTGCCAGCAGGAGGATAGAGGTAGCCAGAACGACCCACAGGCCGCGCAGCAGTCTTTTTAATGCTAATCGGTCCATACGAAGATCTACACCTCCTTCATTCCTGCGGATGCAGGGGAATAAAAGCTCGTCTTCATATATATTCATAGAACCTATTTAAAGACTAGGAAACGGGATAAATATTGGGCTGAACCGGATGCTATAAACTAAAATCTCAACTGTGAATCAAGGGTTTAGAAGTTTTTTTCTATCTCTGTGATAAAATCATTTGATGCGCTGCAAAGCTTCCACATTGTTCACATAACCGACAAAATCCAGTATGATGAATAAAGATTCGATTACGAAAGTCAGACAACATCCTCGCCGGATATGTCCTTGAACTGCACTCCTTAGATTTTTCAATGCTTTAAATTGGAAATGTTTACATGAAACCGAGAATGCTTTTTATACCTTGTTGGCAAAGGAGAGATATGCTATGACAGCTACCAAAGGCTTGGAAGGTATCGTTGCAACAACTTCATCCATTAGCTCTATTGTGGATGGGGTACTCACTTACCGTGGTTATGATATTGATGATCTCGCAGAAAATGCTACCTTCGAAGAAACCGCTTATTTATTGTGGTTTGGCAGTCTACCAACAACACCAGAGCTGGAAGCGCTCAAACGGGATTTCAGTGCTTTCGCACGGATTCCTGAGCCAGTCATCGAGCAAATGAAGCTCTATCCAAAAGACACCAACACCATGGCAGCATTGCGGACTGCTGTATCAAGCCTTGCTCTCTATGATGAAGCGGCTGACGATATGAGCAGAGAAGCTAACGAGATTAAAGCAGTAAAACTACAGGCACAGCTCCCGACGGTTGTGGCGGCCCTATCGCGTATTCGCAAAGGTCTGGAACCTGTGGCTCCTAAAGAAGGCGTCTCGATTGCCGAGAACTTCCTGTATATGTTATGGGGAAAAGAGCCTGACAGTGTATCTGTTAAAGCGCTTGATACCGCACTTGTGCTTCATGCGGACCATGAGCTGAATGCTTCAACTTTTGCAGGCCGGGTTACGGTTGCAACCTTGTCCGATATTTATTCCGGCGTGACCTCCGCTATCGGCGCACTAAAGGGTCCACTTCACGGTGGGGCGAATGAAGCCGTTATGAAGATGCTTGAAGAGATCGGAAGTTTGGAAGCGGTTGAACCTTATATTCGTAAGAAGCTGGATAACCGCGAGAAGATCATGGGCTTCGGCCATAGAGTATACAAAAATGGTGATCCACGTGCTAAACACCTGATGAAAATGTCACTTGAACTTGGCACAATGAAGAATGATACTACGCTGTATGATATGTCCGTAAATATCGAGGAATTGATTACCGGACAAAAGGGACTTAAACCGAATGTTGATTTCTATTCGGCATCAGTTTATACACAGCTGGGTATTGAACGTGAGCTGTTCACTCCTATCTTTGCAATTAGCCGGACTTCAGGCTGGACTGCACATATTCTGGAGCAATATACAGATAACCGTATTATCCGGCCACGTGCAGAATACACAGGTATGATTGAACAGAAATACGTTCCAGTAGACGAAAGATAGAAGGGCAGCCTTGCGGGCTGCTCCTAAAGTTTAGTAGAATGAACCCTAGAATATATGCAATAATGCATATTCATACGTAGAGAGTTTTGTTCGAGACTTGTCCATGAGAAATTAAATCCCACAAAACTTTAGGAGGAATACACTCAAATGTTGAAACTAGAAAAATTCGATCTGCCAACAGAAGGCGAACAAATCACAATTAAAGATGGTAAACTGCAGGTTCCTAATCATCCAATCATTCCTTTTATCGAGGGTGACGGCACAGGCCGTGATATTTGGAAGGCTTCCAAACGCGTACTTGATGCAGCAGTAACTAAAGCTTATGGCGGCACAAAGCAAATCGCTTGGTACGAAGTTTTTGCTGGCGAAAAAGCCTTCAATACATATGGCGAATGGCTGCCAAATGATACTTTGGAGGCAATCCGTGAATATTTTGTAGCTATTAAAGGTCCACTTACGACTCCAATCGGAGGCGGTATTCGTTCATTGAACGTAGCTTTGCGTCAAGAGTTGGATTTGTACGTATGTCTGCGTCCAGTTCGTTATTTCGAAGGGGTTCCTTCTCCTGTTAAACGTCCTGAGCTGGTGGATATGGTTATTTTCCGTGAGAATACGGAGGATATTTATGCAGGGATTGAATATCAAGAAGGTTCTGCTGAAGTGAAGAAAGTCATCGAATTCCTGCAAAAAGAGATGGGAGTTAACAAAATCCGTTTCCCTGAAACTTCTGGTATTGGTATCAAACCAGTATCCTCCGAAGGTTCAAAACGTTTGGTACGCGCTGCTATTGAATATGCGATCAAACACGGACGCAAGAGCGTAACGCTTGTGCACAAAGGAAACATCATGAAGTTCACTGAAGGTGCCTTCAAAAACTGGGGTTATGAAGTTGCTGAGCAAGAGTTCGGAGATAAGGTCTTCACTTGGAATCAATACGATGTGATTAAAGAACGTGAAGGTGAAGCTGCTGCCAATGCTGCTCAGAAGGATGCTGAAGCTGCGGGCAAAATTATCATCAAGGATGCCATTGCGGATATCGCATTGCAACAAGTTCTGACTCGTCCGACTGATTTTGATGTTATTGCTACCTTGAACCTGAACGGGGATTACCTGTCTGACGCGCTTGCTGCGCAAATCGGCGGTATCGGTATCGCTCCTGGAGCGAACATTAACTATATTTCTGGACATGCGATTTTTGAAGCCACTCATGGCACCGCACCTAAATATGCAGACAAAGATGTTGTGAACCCTGGTTCCGTGATTCTGTCCGGCGTAATGTTGCTGGAGCATCTGGGTTGGCAGGAAGCAGCAGATCTGATTTATAAAGGTATGGAAACAGCTATTAATAACAAAACCGTGACTTATGACTTTGCCCGCCTGATGGAAGGCGCAACTGAACTGAAATGCTCTGCATTTGCCGACGAGATTATTAACCACCTCTAAGATAGGCTGGCTCAACCAACTGAATATATTGAAGTTTAGCTAATACAAGCTATACCGATACCGTTCTAGGAGGAGAATCCTTGGCAATCAAACGTTATAAAATTACAGTTGTAGGTGCCGGTTTTACTGGGGCTACTACAGCTCTTATGCTTGCTCAAAAGGAGCTTGGTGACGTTGTGCTGCTTGATATCCCACAAATGGAGAACACAACCAAGGGGAAGGCACTAGATATGCTGGAAGCAGGTCCTGTACAGAAATTTGACAGTCAAATTACAGGAACCTCAAGCTATGAAGATGCTGCGGATTCAGATATTGTAATCATCACTGCAGGGATTGCCCGTAAACCTGGAATGAGTCGCGATGATCTCGTGAACACCAATGCAGGTATTGTGAAGTCGGTATGCGAGAACATAAAACGTGTAGCACCAGATTCCATCGTAATCATTCTGAGTAATCCAGTTGACGCTATGACCTATGCGGCATTTAATGCGCTGGGTTTTCCGAAGAGTCGCGTAATTGGACAATCCGGAGTGCTGGATACAGCCCGTTATAACACGTTTATTGCACAAGAGCTGAAGGTATCTGTTGAAGATGTACGTGGTTTCGTATTAGGCGGACACGGCGATGATATGGTACCACTCGTAAGGTATTCCAGTGTCGGCGGCATTCCAATTGATACATTGATATCTGCAGAGCGTATTGATGAGATTGTGCAACGTACACGTGTAGGTGGCGGAGAGATTGTTAACCTCTTAGGAAATGGTAGTGCTTATTATGCACCAGCGGCTTCTTTAGTTCAGATGGCGGAAGCTATCTTGAAGGACAAAAAACGGATCATTCCGGTTATCGCTTTGCTCGAAGGAGAATATGGCTACGATAACCTGTTCATGGGTGTTCCGGCGTTACTTGGTGCCAATGGTATCGAGAAGATTTTTGAACTGGAGCTTACAGCTGAGGAAAAAGCGGCTTTAGATAAGTCTGCTGAATCCGTGCGTAGCGTAACAGCTGTGCTAACTGTATAGATTGTGACAGAGGTATGAAGAAACCCCCATTTTGTTCACTTAAAATGGGGGTTTCCTTTTCTTCTCAAGCAATAATGGGTATAATTAAATGTAACTATTATCACAGTTAAAATGGAGGAGATATGTTATGAATTGGAACGTGTTGTTTTTCTTACATATGATCGGAACCTTGGCACTTGGCTTCTACCTTGTGCTACCCTTCATCCTAGGACGTGCAGAGAAACTGTCGTCTGGGGCTAAAGAAGGAACGTTAAGTGCAGTAACCGGATTTAATCGTTTTGCGCAGTATGGATTGGTGATCCAACTCCTTACAGGCGGTTATATGATGACCAAAGGTGATTATTCAGTAGCGTGGATGATTATTGTTGTTGTGTTATTGCTAGCGATGTTTGCACTTGGCGGTATTATGAGCAAGCCTTTGCGTCTTGCAGCAGCTGGAATACGTGAGAACCGCGACGTTAGCGCAGAGACTGGAAAATTGCGCACACTTAGTGCACTGCTTACGGTGTCATTGCTACTAATGGTATTCTTCATGGTGTTTAACGACATAGTTTAATCTATAGCGAATTATACCCGCCTCCGTAATGGAGAGCGGGTTTTTCGTATGTTCCGGTATTTATCTTCATAAAACGTTAATCCCTGATAGGATTCGTATAAGATTTCGGCCGGTAATTTAACGGAGAAACACCCGTCCATCGTTTGAATTGTCGGCTGAAGTGGCTCTGGGAAGCAAACCCGAGTTGTTCAGAAATCATCTGTATTTTTAAATCGGTATGAAGCAGCAAATGTTTTGACTTCTTTAATCTTAGATTAGTTATGTACTGCCTAGGAGATATCTTATATACCTTTGTAAACAACTTATGGCACTGCACCCGACTTAAGCAAAGCTGCTCAGCAATCAAATTAACCGTGAGCTCCGGCAAATGAATATTGGCTGCAATATATTTTTCGATCTGATGAGCAGTTTCCACCTCGTACAAAGAGTTTGCTTGTCGCGCTGCGTTGGAATTCTCCGAATTCGAGAGCTGTACATCAATGAGTTCAGTCAAAATCATCAGGATGATCGCTTGCAAACGAAGCCTTTCTTTTACAAGGATCATTTCTTCAATTTCCTCGGGAAATCCAGTGGAGGCCGTCGTGGCGAGAATATTGTTCTTAATAAATTCATCCAAATGTTCCAGTTGGTGATTTAATCCCGAATGCTGCATTTGCTGGTTATTCCATTTCTGTACAGCTTGAGACTGAAACCAATCACGAAACTTTAAATCGTCAATATCGAAATGAAAGGAGAGGTAGATATAGTTGCTCAGGCCAGAATTAACTACATAATGACGTAAGCCAGGCGGAATAATTAACCAATCTCCTTTACCAAAGGCAATGGAACTTCCTTCTACATATTGATGGGAGTTGCCGTCGTAGCAATACAATAGTTCGAAGATTTTGTGATGATGATCAGGGTATGTCCACCCAGGTTCTGCTACACGATAATGAACACCGATCAGCTGCAGTGTACTTATAATGTTCGGAAAGCTGACTTTGTAAGCGATAGGAGTTCTCCTCCTTAGGATCAATAGGGATGTTCTTAATTATATCAAGGATACCTATATATATGACCGTGTTGCAGTGTGAGCCGTTGATCATTCCATGGTTTTCGTTACAAAAGGTCAAAAAAAAGAATGAAATCATCATTTGAATCATTTTAGAGAACAGGGATAATGGAGGGACCTAGGGAAGTATTTCGAGAAACGGAAGGAAGTGTAATGAAGTGGGAAAGTTGTGTAGGAATATACTAATCTTATCTTCTTTACTAATGGCTTCATTGACTCTTACTCACGGTACAACAGAGGCAGCCTTTATAAAAGATGGGGCAGAGAGGCAACCTCCAACCCAAATTGCAAGCGTATACAAGTTCAATTTTACAAACCAAGTTAAAACAGGATATCAATCCGTTAGGTATGATCCTAATCGCGGTGCACAATTGTATGACTCATCTTTAGGTTATGGTTTTGTTCAAGAGACCAACGCTTTACCCGCCAGAGAAGTGCACACCGACTCAATTACATCCGATGGAACAGGTTTTTTCATCACAGAACCTATTTTTTTTGCTGAACCTAAATCTGAGAAAGATAATTATAACAACTACGGAATGGCGTTTCGAATGGATGCTCCCCCTGGAACCTACAACGTATATGTAAAAACGACTTCTGACGCAGAGGATGGGATCGTGTCAGTATCCGGAATGCAGACCAGCCGCTTGTTGAAAAGTGGACATTGGGACGCTGCAAAGCTTGTACCCGTCAAGCATACGGCTGTAGCCAAAGGGAAAGAGTGGACTTATACGTATGTAAACGGCCGTGACCATATAGATATTGAGATCGAACCGAACAAAGTGAACACAGCTGTGGGGATTGAGGAGATCATACTGGAACCGATTTTGCCTCAGCATAGAGCAGTTGGAGCTCTTCCGAATTTATTTATACTTGGAGATTCTACGGTCAAGTCCTACACCTTCGACGAAGCACCAATGAGTGGTTGGGGCCAGATTATTGGCAGTATGTTTAATCAACATAAATTGAGTGTAACTAACTATTCCATGGGGGGACGCTCGTTTAAAAATGCCTATACAGAAGGTCGACTGAACGACATTTTACTGAATGGCAGCATTGGGGATTATGTGTTTATTCAATTCGGACACAATGATGAGAGCGCAGATGAGTTCAGACGTTACGGCAGAGGTTCGACAGAAGCAATGTATGAAAATTACCTTAAAGCAGTCTATCTCCCTGCGATTCAAGCCCGGGGTATGATACCAGTACTGGTAACCCCAATGTCCAGAATTAAAGGGAATGCAAGTCCGGGATATATCTATGAAAATTCTTTTAAATCAAGAAAGTTTGTAGATATTCTTAAACGGGTCGCAGATGAATCTGGAGTTACACTTATTGACCTTAACTCGGAAAGTCTGAAATATTATAACGAGATCGGTGTAGAAGCAATAACATCCCTCTTCATGTCAATTGAAGCCGGAGAAACGCCAGGCAAAACAAATGACGGAAGTTACGCTAACGGGCATCCTTCAAAGAAAGTCGATGGGACTCATTTTAAAGAAGCGCTCTCCAAACAATTTTCGCGGATGATTGTTACGGAGCTTGTAGAGAAAGGTGCTACTGGCGATTCTACTGCTGCCTCCATTACTGCTTACCTTAAAGGGAACGTTAAGCATGCGGCACTAACAGGGAACTGGGGTAAGATTTTTCCGGAAATAACGAATGATACGACGACTGGGGAAGCTGCTTATTACCGTAATCAAATTGAGAAATTAATCCAGCTGGGAGTAATGGGCAAAGACCGTCAAGGAAATTTTAATCCGGATACGGTGATGACAGTTGCTGAATTCACACGCAGTATTTCTAAGTTAATGAAAGTGGAAAGATCAGATCTTGCCTATTATCCGAAAGGTAAGCTGTCACGTGAAACGATGGGTGCTATTCTCTATGACGTTTACCAAATAAAGTTTGCTAATAAACCTAAGTACATGACTGATTATAACGGCATAGCAGTAGTGCCAGGAGATCCTGGCTATGATTCGAATCTGGAGCCAGGAGCTAGAGGTGCGATGTACTATCCTCTTGTATCCTGGACGCAGCTTGTTGATACAGCGGACATTTCTCCTTATTTAATTTCAAAAGTGAAAAGTGCATATGAATTAGGACTCATTAGATCTGAAGTGGGGATTGCCAGAGGCGAAATGGTCAATGGGACAGAACTAGAACCTAAAGCTATAGTGACCCGGGAGAAAGCGGCCAAAGCTCTGTACTTTATGTGGGTGCTGGAACATGAAGTGAATGCAGAAAATCATGTTTCTTCTCTAAAATAGTCAGGGTGAACAATTCAAGGCACAGCAGCGATGCTGTGTCTATTTGTATGCAGTGAATTCCTCTCCACTTACAGCAGTGTATCTCTCACGGTTGTTTATTTGTACTTTCATTGTGGTAAGTAAGATTCGTAAAGCGATTTAAGAAAATGATAAACCCAGCGTATAAACGTGTATAGTTGTGCCATCCTAAGACGATCAGTTAACTATCAATTTGCTTAACGAGAGGAGATAGGGAAGATGTCAGGCAACAATAAACAAGCTACAAAAACCTTACCCCCACAGGAGCAGCATCATCAGCCAGGGATTGAGAGTGAAATGACGCCGCTGCCCAAATACGAGCCGGCAAATTATAAAGCAGCAGGTAAACTACAAGACAAGGCGGCGTTAATTACCGGTGGAGACAGCGGAATTGGGCGTGCAGTTGCTGTGCTTTTTGCTAAAGAAGGCGCTGATGTGGTCATTTCATATCTTAATGAACACTCAGATGCAGAGGAAACTAAACGTCAGGTTGAGCAGGAAGGCCGCAAATGTATCCTAATTCCAGGTGATATCGGTGACGAGAAATTCTGTAAAGATCTTATTAAACAGACGGTGGAGGGCTTAGGAAAGCTTGATATTCTCATCAATAACGCGGCAGAGCAACATCCGCAAGCTAAGATCGAGGATATTACTTCCGAGCAGCTAGAGCGTACTTTCCGTACGAATATATTTGCGATGTTCTATTTAACAAAAGCAGCTATGCCTCATTTAAAAGCAGGATCTACAATTATAAATACAACTTCAATTACCGCTTATCGCGGAAGCCCGCAGCTGCTGGACTATTCATCAACTAAAGGAGCTATTCTTAGCTTCACACGATCCTTGTCCACGAATCTGGCAGAGAAGGGCATACGGGTAAACGGTGTTGCACCAGGTCCAATCTGGACACCGCTGATTCCCTCTACCTTTGATGCAAAACAGGTTAGCGAGTTTGGAGGTACACAGCCTATGAAACGGCCTGGACAACCAGAAGAGCTGGCACCAGCCTATGTATATCTGGCCTCTGACGATTCCAGTTATGTGACTGGACAGGTTATTCATGTAAATGGTGGCGAGGTAGTAAACGGTTAGATCAGTACAGCTAATGTGAATAAATGGGTGTATTTCAATAAAAAAATATGTTACTATAAACCACGTTAGCATTTTAAAATTGTATATTTATGTCACTAGGGGTGCCGATTGGCTGAGACGGAATGGATTTCCGGACCCTTTGAACCTGATCTGGTTAAGACCAGCGTAGGGAAGTGGAGAACGAATTTCTGTTGTCGGGCTATTTGTAGTGCCGTCTATATACAGATTCTGACTGCCTTCCTTACGGGGGGCAGTTTTTTTGTTTTTTACTGACCTACAGGGAAGTGAGAGAGGAGATCGTGATGTTGCAAGCTGAGATCCATCTAATATCAGACGGCAAGCTACAACTGAGACATTTTGTTGAACTAGCTGTCACGGTGCAGACATGGGTCGATTATATTCACCTGAGAGATAAGCAATGTCCTGCATGCGAACTGCTCGCTGCGGCACAGCAGCTGTTGGCTGCCGGTATGCCCGCTACCAAACTGATAATCAACGACCGGATAGATGTAGCATTGGCAGCTGGTGCCGCGGGGGTTCAGTTGGCTTGGCACAGTCTGAGTCCGGTTACAGCCCGGCGAATTGCACCTCAGCTTCGGCTGGGGAGATCGGTTCATTCTCCGGAAGAAGCGGCGAATGCCTCAGAGCAGGGAGCTGATTATTGCTTGTTTGGTCATGTATTTCCCTCGGATAGCAAGTTAGGGCTGCCCGCACGTGGGTTAGAGCTGCTTGCAGAAACGGTGAAGACCAGCTCTATTCCTGTAATTGCGATTGGCGGAATTAGCCCCGCTAATGCGGCGCAGATCATCAGGAAAGGTGCGGCAGGAGTTGCTGTGATGTCCGGTATTTGCGGAGCGGATGATCCTTATGAGGCCGCCAAAGCTATTCATAAGGCGGTTCATTCATAGCCTGGAGGTAACAGCATGGGCGAAGGGGGTGATTCAGAATGAAGCTGTTGATTAACGGGAAATCCGCAGAGTGTTCTGGTGGTATTCAAACTATAGCTGATTTGATCAGTCTTCCTGAGTGGTCGGGTCGTCTGATGATCATTGAGCTGAATGGAGAAATTGTCAGTAAGGAGAATTATGAAAGTACTGCTCTGAGCGAGGATGATCGTTTGGAACTGGTGCACTTTGTTGGTGGGGGTTGAGATGGAGCGGTATAGAATTTTGAGAAATTTATACGAACCAAAGGGAGGTAATTTCATGCATGACCCGTTACATATTGGCGGCATCGAATTAACCAGTAGATTATTTATCGGAACCGGAAAATATAGCCGGAATACGTTGATCCCCGAAGTGATCGCAAGCTCTGGTTCTCAGGTGATTACTGTAGCGCTTCGCCGAGTGGACCCGCAAGGTGGAGCAGAAAATATCATGAACCACATTCCCGGCCACATGACTCTTCTGCCTAATACCTCAGGAGCGCGTACAGCGGAAGAGGCAGTCCGTATTGCAAGATTAGCAAGAGCTGCGGGACTGGGGAACTGGGTCAAGATCGAAGTGATCAATGATCAGAAATACCTGCTTCCAGATAATCTGGAGACCATACGAGCTACAGAGATTTTAGCAGCGGAGGGTTTTGTAGTATTGCCATATATGAGTCCGGACCTTTCGGCTGCTTTACGTCTGAGAGATGCCGGTGCTGCTGCTGTGATGCCGCTTGGTGCGCCGATCGGGACGAATCGCGGCCTGCGCACTAAGGAGCTTGTGCGTATTCTTATTGAAGAAGTGAATTTGCCGATTATTGTAGACGCCGGGATTGGCAAGCCCTCGGAAGCGGCGGAAGCAATGGAGATGGGGGCCGCTGCTGTTCTGCTTAATACGGCTATTGCAACGGCACGTAATCCGCTCGTCATGGCGGAAGCGTTCCGCGAGGCGATATCCGCTGGCCGCAAAGCTTATTTGGCAGGACTCGGTCCTGTAGAAGAAGTTGCTTTTGCTTCGTCACCGTTGACTGGATTTTTGAACTGAATTTGATAGGTCACGAAAGGAGGGAAGATTAGCATGAGCTTTTTTGACACACTGGCCCGCTTGGAGCAGTATCCTTATGAGCAACTGTGGAAGGAGTTCCGGGAGGATGACGTTAAGCGGGCGCTTGGAAAAGACAAGCTGAACGAAAATGATTTGCTGGCATTGCTCTCTCCGGCAGCAACGCCGCTGCTAGAGGAGATGGCGTTGGCTGCACAGCGACTGACCCGTGCACATTTTGGTTATTCGATGCAGCTGTTCACACCGATGTATCTTGCGGATTTTTGTGTGAATCATTGTACCTACTGCAGCTTCAGCTCCATTTATGATTTTCCGCGCAAAAAGCTGTCCTTGGAGGAGGTTCGCAGGGAGGCTGAGAAGATTGCAGCTACAGGTCTGCGGCATATCCTCATTTTGACTGGTGAATCGCGCCGGGAGAATCCTGTCTCATATATTAAGGATTGCGTAGATGTACTCAGGGAATTTTTTTCCTCTGTCAGTATTGAGATAAATCCTCTATCAACTGCAGAATATAAAGAGCTTCTTCAAGCAGGGGTGGATGGATTAACACTATACCAAGAGGTGTACCACCAGGAGACTTACAGAAAGCTGCATGTTAAAGGGCCTAAAAGAAACTACCGGAATCGCCTGGATGCACCTGAACGCGGCTGTCAGGCAGGTTTTCGTTCTGTGAATATTGGTACGTTGCTCGGGATGTATGATTGGCGGCAAGAAGCATTCCAAAGTGCCATGCATGCCCGCTATTTGCAGGATCGGTATCCAGATTGCGAGATCAGTCTGTCACCTCCGCGGTTTCGGCCTTATTTAGGGGAATTTAACCCGGAGTGTGATGTTACCGACCGATCGCTAGTGCAGATTATTTTGGCATACCGGTTATTTTTACCCCGTTCGGGCATTACTTTATCTACACGAGAGCCTGCCTCTCTACGCGATCATTTAATTCATCTAGGAATAACTAAGATGTCAGCCGGGGTCACTACTGAGGTGGGCGGTCACACTAATGCAGGGGGAACTCCGCAATTCGAAATATCCGATGGCCGTAGTGTGCAGGAGATTACGGAAATGCTATATACGAAGGGTTTGCAGCCCATTTTTAAAGACTGGGATATCCTGACCGAATCAACAACGTAACGCTTGTATTATCAATTATTAATCACTAATGGACCCCTGCGAGATTCATGCGGAGGTCCATTTTTTTTGTATAGAGGGTGTTTAGTTTCCGGCAGAGAGCTCATCGAGAGACATTTCGA
Source organism: Paenibacillus sp. FSL H8-0315 (assembly GCF_038005365.1). Taxonomy (NCBI): domain Bacteria; kingdom Bacillati; phylum Bacillota; class Bacilli; order Caryophanales; family Paenibacillaceae; genus Paenibacillus; species Paenibacillus sp. FSL H8-0315. The sequence continues at coordinate 5,480,447 of NZ_JBBOTA010000001.1, forward strand.
AACTCGGTGCCATATGAGTCAGAAAATAATCCACTTCCTGCAGGTCAAGCCCACGAAGTTTTGCTGCTGTCTGCTCCTTCGCGGCGGCAAATTCTCGGTTTCCTGCAGCAACTTCCCATACGCATTTCAAATAAGCATCCAGCCGATCAGCGGCTTTCACATAGCTGTGCAGCAGAATGTCCTCCGAATCGGGAGGGCTGTCTTCCGGTCGTATAAGCTGAGTGTAGATGCTTTTCAGCTCTGATGGAATCATTCCAGTTAAGCGATCAGCCGCAACTTTCTCCATTTCGCGGAAGCTGGTGAGCAAGCTAGGATTGTTGTATTTTACCGGCGTGGCGATGTCACCTGTGAACACTTCGCTGGCATCATGGAACAGAGCTATGGTTGCTGCTCGTTCCGCGTTTAGTGAACGTCCAAAATGAACATTACCGATGGAACAGAGCATATGTGTGAGCAATGCAACATGAAAAGAATGCTCAGCGACGTTCTCCGGTGCGGTGCTGCGCATCAAGCTCCAGCGCTGAATATACTGAAGACGATATAGATAGGCAGAAAAATGGTAGCTCAATTTTAAAGTAACCCCTTTCATGCGGTGCTAGGTATGATATTATTATACTAATTGTATCAAACTTTAGATAACCTGGAACTGCCGAGAGGAGCTTGAATGAAGATGCAGCATTTTGAAGACAGTATTTATAACCTTATCGTAGAAACTTCCACGAATTTGCCGGGAGATGTACGCCGGGCAGTTGCAAAAGGTCGCGCGCTGGAAGACAGGGCTACCCGGTCCGGTCTTGCTTTAACCACGATTGCGCAAAATATCGGAATGGCTGAGCAGCAAGTGTCTCCGATCTGTCAGGATACGGGAATGCCTACATTTATCATTCACACCCCTGTGGGAATCAATCAGATTGAGATGAAAAAAGATATTCATAATGCCATTGTACGAGCGACCAAGAATGGTAAACTTCGTCCCAATTCTGTAGATTCATTAACAGGTGAGAATAGCGGAGATAACTTGGGTGCAGGCACACCAGTCATTCATTTCGAACAATGGGAAGAGGATAAAATAGACGTTAGACTTATTCTGAAGGGTGGAGGCTGCGAGAATAAAAATATTCAATACAGTCTCCCGGCAGAATTAGAAGGACTCGGCAAAGCGGGTCGGGATCTTGACGGAATCCGTAAATGTATTTTACACGCGGTATATCAGGCGCAGGGACAAGGATGTAGTGCCGGTTTTATTGGCGTGGGTATCGGCGGTGACCGTACGACTGGCTACGAGCTGGCTAAGAAGCAGCTGTTCCGCAAAGTGGAGGATGTTAATCCAATAGAAGACCTTAGTAAGCTGGAAGACTATATTATGGAGAATGCTAACAAGCTTGGAATTGGCACGATGGGCTTTGGTGGTGAAGTATCGCTGCTGGGCTGTAAGGTTGGCGTAATGAATCGTCTGCCAGCTAGCTTTTTCGTATCCGTTGCTTATAACTGTTGGGCCTTCCGCCGCCAAGGGGTGCTGGTTGATCCATCCACAGGCAATATAGAGGATTGGTTGTATGAGAGTGGTACAGGGATATCTGTAGATGATGAAGGGGCACATGAATCTGAAGCAGTAGTTGCTGAGGGAGCTAACAGCCCGGCCTCTGAGTCGCGGGAAGTACGTCTTACAACGCCGATAAGTGAAGAGGATATCCGTAGTCTGCGTGTTGGAGACGTGGTTATTTTATCCGGTGAAATGCATACAGGCCGTGATGCTTTGCACAAATATTTAATGGATCATGAGTCTCCGGTAGATCTGGAAGGGGCTGTGATTTATCATTGTGGTCCTGTGATGATGAAAGATGAGGAAGGCTGGCATGTAAAAGCTGCGGGCCCAACTACGAGCATTCGTGAAGAGCCTTATCAAGGCGATATCATCAAAAAATTTGGAATCCGTGCAGTCATCGGAAAAGGTGGTATGGGTCCAAAAACGTTAAAAGCGTTGCAGGAGCACGGCGGGGTATACCTCAATGCGATTGGTGGAGCCGCCCAGTATTATGCTGAGTGTATTAAGAAGGTCAACGCTGTTGATTTTATGGAATTTGGTATTCCTGAGGCGATGTGGCATCTCGATGTGGAGGGTTTTGCAGCGATTGTGACGATGGATGCTCACGGCAACAGTCTGCATGCGGATGTGGAAAAAGATTCTGCAGCTAAATTGACTCAATTCAAGGAGCCAGTGTTTAAATAAATGGGGTTACAACCGGTGGATAAGTCATGAGGAGGGCAGATTCTCTGAATGGCTTTTCCATGGGTTTTAATCAAATTATAAGGATTTATATGTCCAGACTATAAATGATCCTTAAGGAACGCCGAAGGCGTTTTTGCCTGTCTAAAGGAGGACAACGAATGGCACCACATTATATTAGAAATGGGTTTCTTAACGTTACGCCGTATTTTATTGCGGAAGATGCAGACCAATTGATAGATTTTGTTGTGCACTGCTTTGATGCCAAAATTATTGATATGCTGCGAAATGATGAGGGAAGGATTAGGCATGCCGAGGTCAGAATCGGTGATTCCATCATTGAGATTTCCGAAGCGAATGAAAAGTATTCACCGGTACAGCTTGCCATTCATCTTTATGTAAGAAATGTTGATGAGACCTACCGCAAGTGCCTGGATGCCGGGGCTTCTATTATTGAAGAACCACTGGATAAATCCTATGGAGAAAGAGGAGCAGGGGTTAGAGACCGTCAGGGTAATCAGTGGTTTCTTGCCACCCGTACAGAATAAACTCATGTGTTTTTACAAAAGTAATACAAAGTAACAGTCCAGAGTTAATCAACTCGGGCTGTTATTTTTATATAATCTACTCTGGGGGGCTTATGTCACGGTCATAGTCGTACTGGTATTTTGAAGAAAATGAAGTTAGGATAAAAGATACAATGATAAAGGGAGAGGCAAATTTCAGATGAAACCGTTTCGTGCTCGTCTTACGTTTATACTTATGGCCTTAATCGGTATTTCCATGATTGGTACTGGATTTACGATGGCTCATCTGTTTAAGAGCTCCCATATAACTGCTCTGGAAGAGAATATGTCCCGGGAAATAAGTTTGCTCTCAGGAACACTGGAATTTGTAGATATGAATTCTTCAAATGCGATCCCGTATTACACTGAACAGGCGGAGCATATTTCTAAACTTTTAGATTCTCGGATAACGTTTATTACAAAGTCGGGTAAAGTAATTGGCGATTCTGAGAAAAACCCCTTGGAAATGGACAACCACTCCAATCGTGAAGAAGAGATAGGGGCTGCGAAAGAGGGAACTGGACGGGCAATCCGTTACAGCGAAACTCTAAAGCATGAGATGTTATATGTGGCTGGAAAGGTAACTTCTGATCAGGGATTTGACGGCTATATTCGGGTCTCAATGGGACTTGATGCTGTAACGCAAGGTCTTAAGCATGCTTGGATGATCATGGCTGCAGGTCTAATTATCTTGTTCTTGTCAGCAACTATTGTGAGCTATAAAGTAGCTTCAAGCATGACTTCCCCGCTGGAGCAAATCACAAGAGTCGCCCGGCGGATTACCGATCTGGATTATGATGCCAGAGTTCATTTGAAGCGTAAAGATGAAGTTGGACAGCTGGCTACAGCGATTAATGCAATGGCAGACAGTCTTCAAGACCAGCTTAAGACGATTCGTGATAATGAGGATCTGCTGCAAAGCGTGCTGGATAATATGACGGGCGGCATCATAATGATCAATGCGGAAGAAGAGATTGCGCTGCTTAATCGAGCTTCAGAGCGAATGCTTGATGTCAGTAACGGTGAAATGGCGGGTCATTCGTACAAAGAGTTAAAACGGCATTATGAGCTAACCCGTCTGCTTGAAGAAGGGGTGTTAAGCCGGGAGCCGATTCATGAAGAACGAAGTATTTATAACCCAAGAGAGCGAATTGTACGGATGGACGCGGTTCCGATGATCCAGGATGGTACGTACAGAGGTATGCTTTTCCTATTGCAAGAGGTTACGGAAATTCGCCGTTTGGAGCGGATGCGTAGTGAATTTGTAGCTAATGTATCGCATGAACTCAAGACTCCGGTTGCAGCGGTCAAAGGGTTTGCCGAGACCTTACTGGGTGGCGGAGTTAAAGATGAGAAGACGGCGAGATCCTTCCTGCAAATTATTTATGATGAGAACGAGCGTTTAAATCGCTTGATTGGAGATATTCTGGAATTATCTAAAATCGAATCTAAACGGGTGCAGCTCGATTGCTCACCGGTTCATATCATTGAATTCTTTGATTCCGTGCTGGGAACCATCAGTAAAGTCGCTGAGAAGAAAAACATTAGTCTTAATGTAGAGGTTCCTGAGGAGCTATTCATTGAGGCGGATGAGGATAAGCTGCGTCAAATCTTTATGAATCTGTTCTCTAATGCGATTAATTACACACATGAAGGCGGAAACGTAAAGGTCTACGTTAAGAGTCTACTGAAACCAGACGGCTCCGAAAATGTTCAATTTACTGTTAGCGATACAGGTATGGGGATTCCTAAAAAAGATCTTCCGCGTATTTTTGAACGTTTTTACCGGGTGGATAAGGCAAGATCCAGAAGCTCCGGTGGAACCGGATTGGGGCTGTCTATTGTAAAGCATTTGGTAGATATGCACCATGGAGTGATTTCAGTTGAAAGTGATTTGGGAATCGGAAGTTCCTTTGTGATTGAATTGCCTTTACTGCAGGAAGAAAAGACCGATTAGATTTTTGTAAATTCACTTTTTCAATTTTACACTAAGTTAACATTACGGTGATATGATGGTTTTGTTGCTGTTTTGTAAAAATCAAACTATATGGAAGACGGGGGAACCTATGGCTCAACGATTGCTTGTCATTGAAGACGAACCGACACTAGCCCGGCTGCTGTCCTATAACTTAACGCAGGAAGGTTACGAGGTGACGGTAGAGGATCATGGAACGGCAGGATATGATCGTGCGACGAGGGAACCTTTTGACTTGATCGTATTGGATCTGATGCTGCCAGGAATGAATGGCATTGACATCCTTGATAAATTGCGTGGACAAGGTATCCGCACACCTATTATCGTATTGACTGCTAAAAATGCTGAAGAAGATGTGGTTAGAGGGCTGAAATCTGGTGCTGATGATTATATAACCAAACCTTTTGGAGTATCCGAATTGCTTGCAAGAGTGAGCGCTGTTTTACGACGGATTTCCGGTCTTGCTGAGGAGGCTCCACAAGAGACACCTATATCTGCTTCTACGATCATTCTGGGACAACTAGAAATCTATCCTGAGCGGTATGAAGTTTCCTTAGGTGGACATAGCATTAACCTGCGACCGAAAGAGTTCGAGGTATTGTTATATTTGGCTCGTAAACCAGGGGTAGTGCTGACAAGAGATGATCTTATGAACGCTGTATGGGGCTTTGATTATATTGGTGGACAGCGCACCGTTGATGTGCACGTAAGTTCACTTCGTAAAAAGCTTGAGCTAGATCCAGAATCCGTCCATATCGATTCCATTCGAGGTGTAGGTTATAAATTAGTTGTTAACAAAAAGAGAGCTCCGGTCATTTAGCATGACTGGAGTTTTCTTCTTTATCCCGTTCATAAACAAGATTCAGGTGAGATTACACGCCGAATTGTAGGGAATACTATCACGTGGACTAATTCATCTTCACCAATTTTACATTGCGTTAACATTTCTCTCCAACTGTATTTACATTAAAAGCTTATTATGGAGAACGAAGATGATGAGAAGGAGACGTAAATACTAATGAAATCCATCATTGACATAGAGAAACTTGATCTCTACTATGAGTCATTTCACGCACTGAAGAATGTGAATCTGCAAATTCCGGAGAAACAGGTTACTGCTTTTATTGGACCTTCCGGTTGCGGAAAATCCACTCTGTTGCGCACGCTGAATCGTATGAATGATATGATTCCTGGTACACGTATTGAAGGAACTGTAAACATCGGCGGCAAAAATATTTATAGTGACGAGGTAGAGGTAGAAAGCCTGCGTAAGCAGGTGGGCATGGTATTCCAACAGCCAAATCCTTTTCCAAAGTCGATTTACGACAATGTTGCTTATGGTCCTCGCCTGCACGGTATTCGTTCAAAGAGCGAACTGGATGAGATTGTAGAGCAAAGTCTGCGTCATTCCGCGCTGTGGGAGGAAGTTAAAGATTTTCTGAAAAAATCTGCCCTTAGCTTGTCCGGCGGACAGCAGCAACGGCTGTGTATCGCCCGAGCTTTGGCAGTACAGCCGGATATTCTGCTCATGGATGAGGCAACGTCTGCACTTGATCCTGTGTCTACGCTCAAGATAGAGGAGCTTGTACAGGAATTAAGAAGTAAGTATACAATCGTTATGGTTACTCATAACATGCATCAGGCGGCACGTGTATCTGGTCGAACCGTGTTTTTCTTGAATGGTGTAATTGTAGAGGCGGCGGATACAGAGGTGTTGTTCTCGACTCCTAAGGATTCCCGCACCGAAGATTATATTTCTGGACGTTTCGGCTGATACGGGCTACAAGGGCGCTCGTCCTTGGAAATGGCAAGCTGACCATACATTAATGAGGAGGATCGCTCTTACTATGATTCGCAGAAAAGAATTTGATAAAGATTTGGAAGAGCTGCGCAGTCTGCTGCAGCAGATGGGTGAACATGTAATAGATGCTCTTGGTGGAGCAATTGTTGCTTTACAGAATCTTGATACTGTGCGCGCTCAGGAAATCATTAAAGCAGATTTGCAGCTGAATGCCATGGAAGATAAAATCATGGAAATTGGCTCACGGCTAATTATTACACAGCAGCCTGTAGCAAAAGATTTGCGCCGCATTATCGTTGCTTTCAAAATATCTAGCGATTTGGAACGTATGGGTGACTTGGCTATTGATGTTGCGAAAGCAACTATGCGCATCCATGGACAGCAGCTGATCAAGCCGCTTGTAGACATTCCACGTATGGCGGAAATTGTGACGACCATGATTGATGAGGCTATCCAGTCTTATCTGGATGAGAACACGGATCTGGCTTATAGAATGGCACAAGATGATGATCAGGTCGATCAATTATATGGTTCGATGATCAATGAGCTATATAGTTATATGGTGGCAAAACCGGATTCTGTATCCCAAGCTATGTTATTAACGCTGGTAGGCCGTTATATTGAACGGATTGCCGATCATGCGACTAACATAGGTGAGAGTGTTGTTTATCTGGTCACAGGCAGCCGTCCGGACTTGAATCAGTAATTTGCACTTACACAGCTTTTGTTATATCTTTAGTTAAACTAAGTAGCCGCCCTTTTAAAAGGGCGGCTACTTGTTGTATATCCTTAACATATCAGCTTATCCCACTGTTTAGGTTGGTAAAGCCGTTTCTACTTGTACAGGGCATATGGTAAGATGTAAGGAGTAAGCATGAAAAAGGCGAGGTGCACTATGGACAAGTTGATACTTATAGATGGAAACAATATTATTTACCGTGCTTTTTTTGCGATGCCCCCGCTGACGAATACAGCAGGGCAACAGACAAATGCGGTGTACGGATTTACAACGATGCTGCTTCGTTTAATCGAAGAACATAAACCGACACATATGATTGTCGCTTTCGATGCAGGGAAAGTTACTTTTCGGCATGAAGGTTATCAAGATTATAAGGGCGGCCGGCAAAAAACACCGCCGGAACTCTCCGAGCAGTTCCCTTTGTTGAAGGAATTGCTGACTAATTTAGGTGTACCGCAGTTTGAAATTGGCAATTATGAGGCTGATGATATTATTGGCACCATTTCACGCCAGGCGGATGAAGCGGGACGGCAGGTTATGATCGTGTCGGGAGACAAGGATATGTTGCAGCTGGCCTCTGAACATACGACCGTTGCCTTAATCCGCAAAGGGGTCACCGAAGTTGAGCTTTATGGGCCGGAACAAATCCGGGAGAAATATGACCTAACCCCTGAGCAGATCATTGATCTTAAAGGGCTGATGGGCGATGCAAGTGATAACATCCCGGGAGTACCCGGCGTAGGTGAGAAGACAGCTTTGAAGCTGCTGCATCAATTTGGATCAGTGGAAGGTGTCTTAGCTGGAACCGGTGAGCTAAAGGGTAAAATGAAAGAGAAACTGGAAACCCATGCGGAAGATGCGGTGATGAGTAAAAAATTAGCGACCATCTATCGTGAAGTACCGCTTGAGCATTCGTGGGAAGACATGGTCTTCAATGGAATTTCAGCGGATACAGCCGGACCAGCGCTTGCTAAGCTGGAATTTAAATCATTGTTGGACCGTTTGTCGCTTAGTGCTTATGCTCCTGTTACCGAGGGTGAGGAGAGTGCAGCTGAAGTAGAAGCTGCGGCACTTGATATTACGATCGTAAGTGAAGAAGAACTTAAGGAGCTTAGTGAAGCCCTGGCTGGTATTTCGGCGCTGCATGTGGAATCGAATGGAGATAATCCGCATCGTGCCGAGGTAATCGGAATAGGATTGTCCTCTCTGGAGCGGCATTACTATGTGCCGTTTGAATTACTGCATAAACCGGCCGCTGCGAAGCTGCGTGATTGGCTAGGAGATGAAAAGGCTCCGAAAAGTGGATATGATCTTCACCGCGCTGATTTGGCTCTACACTGGCAGGGAATTGCTTTTGCAGGTGCAGCCCATGATGTGCAGCTGGCGGCTTATTTGCTTGATCCTACGGAGGCTAATCAGAATCTAAATGATCTCACTGCTAAATACGGCTTGCCGCGGCTCTCTCCTGATGAAGAGGTATTTGGTAAAGGTGCCAAATACAAAATCCCTGAGCTTGAAGTTTTAGGAAATCACGTTGCACGAAAGAGTGCAACGGTTCTTGGAATCGCACAGAAGCAACAGCAGGAGCTGGTGGAGACCGCAATGACAGGGCTATTCGAGGATCTGGAAATGCCTTTGTCACGGATTTTGGCGGATATGGAGAAACAGGGGATTGCAGTCAATGCTGGTGATCTTAAAGAGCTTGGAAAAGAATTCGAGGCGCAAATTTCCAAATTGGTCAGTGAAATATACGAGATTTGTGGCACTGAGTTTAATTTGAACTCACCAAAGCAGCTGGGTGAAATCTTGTTTGTAAAGCTAGGTCTGCCTGTCGTCAAGAAGACGAAGACGGGTTATTCCACGGATGCCGAAGTGCTTGAGAAACTGGCGCCATACCACGATGTGGTGCGTTTGATTCTGCAATATCGCACAATTGCAAAGCTGCAATCTACCTACGTAGAGGGGCTGCTTAAAGAAATTTCCCCGAACACAGGGAAGGTGCATACATTCTATCGGCAGACAATTGCCGCTACAGGACGGCTTAGCAGCCAATTCCCGAACTTGCAAAATATCCCGATTCGTCTAGAGGAAGGACGCAAAATCCGCAAGGTATTCGTTCCGTCCGAACCGGGCTGGTCCATCTTAGCAGCCGACTATTCGCAGATCGAACTGCGTGTGCTGGCACATATTTCCGGTGATGAGCGGATGAAGGAAGCCTTTCTGCATGATATGGATATTCACACGAAGACAGCGATGGATGTGTTCGGTGTGACCGCAGAACAGGTGGACAGTAATATGCGCCGTGCCGCAAAAGCCGTTAACTTTGGGATCGTCTACGGGATCAGTGATTACGGTCTCTCGCAGAATCTGAATATTCCGCGTAAGGAAGCCGCGCAATTTATTGAACAGTATTTTGAGGTTTATCAGGGTGTGCGCCGCTATATGGACGATATTGTAGTGGAGGCACGAAAGTATGGTTATGTGACCACATTGCTCGAACGTCGCCGTTATCTGCCGGAGATTAATGCGAAGAACTTTAATCTGCGCTCTTTTGCGGAGCGGACAGCAATGAATACACCTATACAGGGAACAGCAGCGGATATAATCAAGCTGGCGATGGTGCATATGGACAAGGCGTTATTTGATCGTGGGCTTAAGAGCCGTATGCTGCTTCAAGTACACGATGAGCTTGTATTCGAGGTGCCAGAGGATGAAATGGAGCTTATGAAGACGCTTTTGCCGGAAGTAATGGGTGGAGCCCTAAAGTTATCTGTGCCGCTTAAGGCAGAGGTCAGCTTTGGAAGTAACTGGTACGAGGCGAAATAGACTCCCTTTAAGGTGTGCATATCAGCTATAATGTAGTTGAGGTGAAGACATCATGCCGGAATTACCGGAAGTAGAGACAGTCAAGAGAACACTTAATGAGTTAGTTAATGGAAAGCAGATAGAGAATGTAACCGTCCGGTTGGCGCGGATTATTCAGCGTCCGGATGATATTCAGGCTTTTGCCCACCTGCTGGCAGGTCATAGCATTGTAAAAGTTGAACGAAGAGGAAAGTTTTTGCGTATTGTGCTGGATGGTCTGGTGCTTGTGTCACATTTACGGATGGAAGGCCGTTACGGACTTTTTTCAAATGATGACCCACTGGACAAGCATACACATGTGATTTTTCATTTTACGGATGGAACTGAGCTGCGTTACACGGATGTTCGCCAATTCGGGACAATGCATCTTTTTCAGATGGGAGAAGATCTTCAGCTGCCGCCTTTAAATAAGCTGGGGCAGGAGCCGCTGGAGCCTTCTTTTACACCGGTGAGGTTTAAGCAGATCGTGTCCGGTAAAAGCACCAAAATTAAATCGCTGCTGCTTAATCAGGAATATATCGTCGGCATCGGCAATATTTATGTAGATGAGTCGTTGCACCGTGCGGGTATCCATCCTGAAGACAGCGCCAAAGCGCTCACGGACAATCAATTGGACAAGCTGCATCATGCTATTGTAAGCACGCTGGCCGAAGCGGTTAACGCCGGAGGTTCATCTGTTAAGTCATATGTTAATGGCCAAGGTGAGAGCGGTACGTATCAGCAGCAGCTATTGATTTACGGTCGTAAGGATCAGCCGTGTAGTAACTGCGGAACGATGATTGAGAAGACGGTTGTAGGCGGTCGTGGCACGCATTATTGTCCAAATTGCCAGCGTCCGACTGTTCACTGAATTTGTTGAAATAATAAGGTTGGCACCCACTACTTGTCCCGCCCATATACTGTGTGAAGAATGCTTAATAGAGAACGGAAGCTGAAACGATAAAATTTCAGTTTTCCGGTTCTTCACAGGAGGGATTGCGGGTGCTCAGCCCATTATTTTCACTGCTATTGCTAGCGTTTGCCTTGAGTTTGGATGGTTTTGGTGTAGGAATTACATATGGGCTGCGTAAAATGAAAATACCACTGCTCTCCGTTCTGATTATCTCGCTCTGTTCGGGGGTAGTTATCTGTGTATCGATGCAGGTTGGGGTTTTGCTTGCCAAGGTAGTGTCTCCGAATGCAGCTTCTATAGTTGGTGCAGTTATACTTGTGCTAATGGGGTGCTGGTCGCTTGTTCAGATGCTGATGCAGAAAGAGAAAGATGCAGATGGCGGACGTAAAGCTGAAACGGTAGATAAGGGCTCATTTTCCGAGCAGGCTTGGGCAGAGGTAGCTGCTGATTCTGAAGCGGGTACAGAACCTGTTATGAATGATGAACCGTTGAAATCAGCTGTTTTTTCACTTGAGCTTCGCCGTTTGGGGATCGTAGTACAGATCTTGCGTACCCCGTCTTCTGCGGATATGGATGCCTCAGGAAGCATCTCTTCGATGGAAGCGATGATACTGGGGATTGCGCTCTCTCTGGATGCTTTTGGGGCTGGACTTGGCGCAGCGCTGCTTGGCTTCAATCCGATATGGACATCACTTACAATAGCTTTGTTTAGTGGTACATTTCTATTGCTGGGTATGAAGACTGGACTTAGATTTGCCGGGAACTACTGGATGAAGCATGCTGCCGCATTACCAGCGTTATTATTAATTGCAATGGGAATACTGAAGCTATTATGAGGTGAGTACATGATTATAGGCTTAACCGGAGGAATCGCATCCGGAAAAAGCACAGTGTCTGCACTGCTTGTGAACAAGGGAGCGAGGCTGGTTGATGCCGATGTGATCGCCAGAGAAGTTATGCTTCCCGGGCATGAAGTGTTGGCTGCTGCTGCTAAGCAATTCGGAAAAGAGATCCTTTTTCCGGATGGAACACTGAATAGGGCCAAATTAGGTGAAATCGTCTTTCAAGATCCTGTGGCCCTGCAAACCTTGAACAATTTGACGCATCCTGCCATCCGGCAGGAAATCAAAGACCGTATGTACAGCATGGAGCAGGAAGAGCCGAAGCGGCTTATTATTGTGGATATTCCGCTTCTTTTTGAATCAGGGCTTGAGACCCTGTTCCATGAGATTGTAGTAGTCTACGTTCCCCGTGAAATGCAAATTGCTCGATTAATGGAACGTAATAGGCTCTCTTTAGAAGAAGCAGAAGCGCGATTGAATGCACAGATGGATATTGAGCAGAAACGTAATAAAGCGGACTACATCATCGACAACAGTGGCGATCTTGCGTACACTGAGCAACAGGTTGCTGTGTTTTGGGACAGGCTGGGTTTATCATGAAATGGCTACGTAAAAAAAGAGTACTGCTTCTGCTATTTGTGGGTTTTACGGCAATATTGTTTCTGAGTACTAACTGGATGTCGTGGTTTTATCCCATCCATTTTAAAGATGAGATTCGCAAGCACAGCATCACTTATGAGATAGACCCGTTTCTTGTAACCGCGATTATTCGTGTAGAAACGAACTTCAAAACTGGACGAGAATCCAAAAAAGGCGCACTAGGGCTGATGCAGCTTATGCCGGATACCGCGAAGTGGGCGCTGGAAAAGGCCAAGCTTCCAAACGTATCTATGGAAGAACTCAAGCATGAGCCTTCGGCTAATATTGAACTGGGTACATGGTATCTTTCAACTTTATCCCGTCAGTTCGAAGGTAAACGTACAGCAATTATCGCAGCCTATAATGCTGGACCCGGAAAAGTTCAACGCTGGTTGGACGAAGGGATCTGGGATGGGACAGATGCAACCATTAAAGATATTCCCATTGGTGAAACCAGGCATTATGTACAGCGCGTTAATTATTACTATGATCAGTACACGGACATTTACAAAGAATTTTAATTTCTACCGTGTTATGTATAAAAAGAAGTATTAAACGACCTGTAGGTCGTTTAATACTTCTTCAAAAAGCTTATGTTGGTCAGGTTATTTGTATTGACCTGCCAGTTGTTGTTCTGCCAGGGTTACAAGACGTTTAGTGATGTAACCACCGATCGAACCATTTTCATAAGAAGTTTTATTGCCTTGGTAACCATCTGGGGAAAGCGTGATTCCTAGTTCTTGGGCAACTTCGTATTTAAGTTGTTCCAAGGCACCGCGGGAATTTGGAGCTACAAGGTTATTGGAGTTGTTGCTTTGGCTCATTGCTGTTCACCTCCTCTGTTGGTAACTGTATTATGTGCCGGACTTGCCATTATCATTACAAGAAAAAAACGGTGATTTCTGGAAATAATAAAAAAGCCGTTCAAAAGCCGGATTTATAACGTGCCGGGACCCATACCATTATGTAATAGGAAGTGATGAAGCTTATGAAATGCCCTTACTGTGATCACACAAATACTAAAGTGCTGGACTCGCGACCAGCGAATGAAAATAAGTCAATCCGTCGTAGGCGTGAATGTGAGCGTTGCAGCAAACGTTTCACTACTTTTGAAATGATTGAAGAAACGCCACTCATTGTAATTAAAAAAGACGGCAGCCGTGAGGAATTCAGTCGTGATAAAATACTCCGCGGTCTCATCCGTGCTTGTGAGAAACGGCCGGTTTCTGTGGAACGTCTAGAAAAGATCGTGTCCGAGGTTGAGAAATCTCTGCGCGGCATCGCCGTTGCGGAAGTGGAAAGCCAACAGATTGGTGAATTCGTGATGGAGCAGCTCTACCCAGTAGATGAAGTGGCTTACGTTCGTTTTGCGTCCGTATATCGCCAGTTCAAGGATATTAATATGTTCATGAAGGAACTCAAAGGGCTGCTGTCCAAGAGTACGGGAGAATTAGAGGGATTATAGGGTTTTGTCCAGTTAGGGCGTTACAGCCAATCCTAGGGTCTGTTAGGAGTGCTTGTACTGGTTTGTTTCCTCTGAGTTTTGAGCGGGGAATTTGAGTGGAAAAATGAATTTTAAAAAAAGTGTTGACATAGAGGGCGATTTTTTATATTATATAGAAGTCGCCTACGACGCTTGAGTTTATCGGAACAACTCAATTACGACCAAACTAAAATTAAAAAATGTGTGATTACATACATCTGAAATTTCAGTTTGGGGCCATAGCTCAGCTGGGAGAGCGCATCGCTGGCAGCGATGAGGTCAGGGGTTCGATCCCCCTTGGCTCCACCAAACATCATATGGACTCTTAGCTCAGTTGGTAGAGCAGTAGACTCTTAATCTATTTGTCCAGGGTTCGAGCCCCTGAGAGTCCATCCTAAAAAAACGGCAGAAATGCCGTTTTTTTGTTGTTTGGGGAAGAGTGACTTTTTATTTGGTTTTGATCGTGGTATAGTTTGGGTAGATAAAACGTACAATGCAAAGAGAGTCGTGCGGAAACACGACTCCCAGTGCAATAGCCGCTTTTAAGGGCGGCGGCTTCGGAAGTTTAGTCAGGAAATAGACCGCATTCCTTTGCGAGAGGGCGGTCTATTTCTTTTTGAGGTAGTTGAGCAGTGCAATAATGAACATGCCGAACATGAACATCAGTGACAATTGCTGACTTCAATTACAGACAATCCATATCTAAAGAAACAGCAAGATGCTGTTTCTTTTTTTGTTCCCATTTATTAATTATCATTAAATCCATTAAACTCCTGAAGCATTTGGATAAAGGTTTCAAGCTGTTGATTATCCCATTGGGCTATGCGCTCATAAAATATGAACTCCTTATCCTGTAACGCGTCAAAGGTTTTTTGTCGTCCAAGATCAGTGAGAGTAAGAAGGATCGCTCGACGATCATTAGGAGAGTCTTCTCTTCTAACATAACCCAAATTCTCGAGTTGCTTGATGAGACGGCTGACTGAACTACGATCCATAGCCGTTGATTCTGCCAACACAGAGGCGCTTGTTGGTCCATAAGAGTACAGCCAACGGACTATATGGAAAGCAGCAGGCTGTATAGATGAATCGAAAGCGGCAGCAGTTCTGACATTTAGGGCATGCGAAGCGCTAATGAGAGCACTAATTTGTCCACCTAGCTTCAATTCTAATTGTCCTCTCAACGTGTCTTTACGTTCGGCATTCATTGTTTTAACCACCTAACCTTGTATTTTAAAGTTATCATACATCTATTTAGTTGACATATGTCAATCATCAATATATAGTTGATATATATCAATTATATGTTTTGGACAATACGCTGTCAAAATGAAATTGGCCCTTATGAATTCCTTATATAAAGGAGAATGTAGATGATGACAAAGCCGATTATTGTAATTACTGGAGCTACAAGCGGTTTGGGACAACTCGTTGCACTTGAAATGGCAAAGCAGGGTGCCCATCTTGTTCTGACTGTAAGGAGTAAAACCCGTTCGGAAGTAACTGAAAAAATGATAAAGGAGAGCGTACCAGCAGCCGAAATTAGTTTTTTCTACGGAGATTTATCTTCAATGAGGGATGTCACTAGGTTAGGACAAGAAATATCTAGTGTTTTTCCGAAGATAGACGTGTTAATAAATAACGCAGGGCTTCATGGGTTTGAACAGCGGATAACTGCCGATGGATTCTCAGAAATGATGGCTGTGAACTATTTTGCACCATGGTTATTGACGCAAACCTTAGAACGTTCTTTGAGAGCAGCAGGAAATGCAAAAATTATAAATGTTGCTTCGGAAGCTTCACGCCGGCATGGAGTGCTAAAGTTGCCAGAAGATTTGCTCAATACAGCTTCTTTTACTTCCAGAGGATCTTCTGAGATTTATGGGAAAACCAAACTGTTAAACATTATGTTTACCAGTGAGCTTGCACGCCGCTGGGCGGGAACGGGAATCAGTGTTCATGCATTGAATCCGGGTTTTAACGTTACAGGTCTCGGGCGTGAACTTTGGTTTTCTTCGATGCTTAAGCGCTTATTGAATTTCTTTCGTATTGGCGATCCTCGTAAAGGAGCGGAGATCATTATTCGTTTAATGAGCGATCCTAAGTATCAAGAGAGCAGTGGGGGATATTTTAACGTTGGGACAGGCAATCCCATTGTACCCGTCCAACCGGGAGGAGATAGGGTAATGGAAAATAAATTATGGAACGATACGCGAGACATTTTGCAGCAGAAAGGTTTCTTTGGAAACTGATTTAATTAGTGAAACTAACCTCATGTCCGTTCGAATCACCCATTCATGATCCTGCGGACTGTATAGCTCTTATTTTCTTTATTTAATGAAATTAGTCGAGTGATCGGACCGTATCGCACTTATTCCCTCATCAGTAGCAGTATTTTGCTTTGAAAAGACTAGATAAGTGCGTAGGAGTCCGATAGCTTGGGAAAACGCCTCATAATGAGAAAATAAGAGCACCTCGGTCCGTTGTATCTCAACCTTCCGCCAGTCCGACATTTTTTAGTACTACGATCAGAAATAGACCGATCCCTTGTGAGAGAGGGCGGTCTATTTTACAGTTACCGTTAGTTACCGTATTCCTTCAAAAGCGTATCTCACCAACTGCTGCACATAAGCATCGTCTATGGGTTGGCCGGTCACCAGCAAGCGGTAGAATATCGGCCCGTAAATAAGATCGGTAACAACTTCAATATCGAGATTATCCTTCAATTCCCCGCGCTGAACACCTCGTTCCATAAGCAGCCGTGCCTCAAGCCGACGAGGCTGGAAATATCGGGTCCGATAAGCTTCCGCCAAGCCTGAATCCATCTGTCCTTCGCCAATGATCTCCGTAATGATTTTACCCTCTCGACTAATCAGGAACCGGGATAAGTTCGTTGCATGCATGAGAATATCATCGAATACTGAACCTGTGTCAGGTACGGGCAGTCTGTCCGCAGCGGAGGATAGGAATCCATCAATCACCACGGCAGCCTTGTTAGGCCACCATTTATATATCGTAGCTTTGCTGACCTTGGCACGATCCGCTATTTTTTCCACCGTAACTGCTCCAAAACCATTTTCCAATAACAAATCATAGGAAGCGGAAAGAATAGACTTCTCCGTCTCAACATTACGCGGACGTCCTCGTTTACTCTCCATCTGAAATCACCCTTTCGTTAATCTGTCTCCAGTCAAAATATAAACTATACGTTCAGTATACTAAAAAAATCCGGGAAAATAAATGACCATCGCCTATTTACAAAACGATACGTTCAGTATATTATTTAAACATGAATTAGTGAACTGAACGTATAGTATTTAAATTATTATGACCATCTGAGGAGGATTCACATGCAAAAAGAACAAGCGGCGAAAGAGAACCACATTTCAAGTTGGATGATGTTTATGTTAGCAGCGGCATGCGGGCTTATCGTGGCCAATCTTTATTATGCTCAAACCCTTGTCGGACCTATCAGTGTCTCGACAGGACTTTCTTCTACAGCCGCAGGCTTGATCGTCACTTTAACTCAAATCGGTTATGTTGTAGGTTTGTTATTTATCGTGCCGCTGAGTGACATTGTTGAGAATCGGCGTCTCACGATAATCACGTTAATGGTTGCAGTGGGTGCATTGCTGGTTGCAGCTTTCGCAGCTAATGCGCCTTTGTTCCTGACAGCATCTTTGTTTATAGGAACCGGTTCTGTGGTAGCTCAAATCCTGGTGCCTTATGCCACCTATTTAGCGTCTGAAGAGCAGCGTG
Source organism: Paenibacillus sp. FSL H8-0315 (assembly GCF_038005365.1). Lineage (NCBI taxonomy): Bacteria > Bacillati > Bacillota > Bacilli > Caryophanales > Paenibacillaceae > Paenibacillus > Paenibacillus sp. FSL H8-0315. The sequence continues at coordinate 5,498,232 of NZ_JBBOTA010000001.1, forward strand.
GGCGTGTGGTTGGTAATGTTATGAGTGGACTCTTACTTGGTATTATGTTTGCCCGGCCCGTGGCAAGCTTTATCACCAGCATCTGGGGATGGCAAGCCGTTTTTATTTTTTCAGCGGTCGTCATCACGTTGTTAGCCATTCTGCTGTCGCGATTTCTTCCTGAACGTAAACCTGCACCTTCGGTAAGCTATAGTAAATTAATTGTCTCTTTAGGCACCCTTTTAAAACAAACGCCTATATTGCGCCGACGTGCCTTATATCAAGCTTGTTTATTTGGAGCTTTTAGTCTCTTTTGGACGGTGGTTCCGTTGCGGTTGGCGGATGATTTTGGAATGTCGCAGCAAGGTATCGCATGGTTTGCTTTAGTAGGTGTTGGTGGGGCTGTAGCCGCGCCGATTGCTGGAAGACTGGCAGATAAAGGTTGGAGCAAATGGTTAACCGGGCTGGCCATGATCATTGCCACCTTGTCTTTTTTACTAATTCATCTTTTCCATAGCCACTCAACTTTTGCTCTCATCCTGCTCTTTATTTCCGCGATTACATTGGATATGGCCGTATCCGGAAATCTTGTACTCGGACAGCGTGTGATTTATTCATTGGGAAGTGAAGCGAGGGGACGTCTTAATGGGATCTTTATGGCGATTTTCTTCGTGGGTGGAGCCGTTGGATCATCTTTGGGTGGTTGGGCTTATGCCTATGGGGGATGGACCTTCGCCTCACTCATCGGAGTGATCCTGCCGCTATTGGCTTTGGTTTACTTTTTCACTGAAAAAAGATCAACTAAAGCTGTTGAATAAATCCTTGCTTTAAGAGTGGGGGTTAGGCTTACGGCAGAATAGACCGCTACCTTTGGTTAGGGCGGTCTATTTCTTTTTGAGGTAATAACGCTTGATAAACGTTAGTTATGCTCCGCTAACTGCACCTCAAACCCGTCCGGGTCCAGGATATAAAAGAACCGCAGGTGGGGATTGGGTGCGATTGGTCCGCGCGCTACTGGGATACCTTGGCTTTTTAAACTCTCCATCGCTTCATCAAGTGACTCCACTTCGAAACCCACAGAAACGCCACATTCCGGCTTCAAAGCCGGGTCACTTCCCTGAATAAGCTCGATCTTGGGTTGCCCCTCCAGACCTAACATGACGATCTGTTTTCCACTGCTCTCAAATCTCCGCTCAATGGGTAGCCCCAGTATCCGGTTATAAAAATGAAGGGAAGCCTCCAGATCGCGGACCCGAAGCGTAATCCAATTCATACTCAATTTCATGGTTTTATAGTCTCCTCTGATGAATATTCTATATCGTATATTATACGCTATCATCTTGCACGGAAACAGGGAGAATGGGGAATCAAGAACATTTAATGAGGATAAAAGCCCGCAAAATCAGCTGTGCAACCAGTGGTTGACAGTATGTAAGGGGAGATAGGTAGTCAATTACAGAACGTTATAATATGATGAGCATGAGGTGATGGCGAATGGACTTTGCAAATAAATTGCAAAGCTATAGGAAACAGAGAGGAATGTCCCAGGAGAACTTGGCGGAGGTGATTGGTGTTTCGCGGCAAGCCGTGTCTAAGTGGGAATCAGGTCAATCCTATCCCGAAATGGATAAGATGATTAGTTTAAGTGAATTATTTCACGTAAGTTTGGATCATCTGGTGAAGGATGCTTCAAGCGATACCAGAGCAGAGCATGTCGCAAGCCCCGTATATGTAGATCTGAATTCCTTATTTCATTATGAGTACAAAAGTAAGAGAACATGCTTTGGAATTCCACTGGTTCATATCCATATCGGACGGGGGCTATATGTTGCCAAAGGGGTTATTGCCATAGGTAATGTTGCGATTGGTGCGGTATCCATTGGTATTGTTGCTTTGGGCGGATTATGTTTAGGTGCGCTTGCTCTAGGACTCATCAGTTTTGCAGGTCTGGCTCTAGGGCTTTTGTTAGCCGTTGGGGGCATTGCGGCGGGTACAATGGCCGTTGGTGGAATAGCATTGGGGATATTTGCTGTTGGAGGTTTAGCTGTAGGTATGTTCTCCTTGGGTGGTCTCTCTATCGCTTCCCATATTGCAATGGGTGGGTATGCAAGCGGGCATATAGCTATAGGGGATACCGTAAAAGGTGCTTATACCTTTATTACTCAAGATAATAATTTCAACGACATCAAGGGGGAGGAGGTAAGAAAGTTAATTCAGCAAGAATATCCACATCTTTGGAAACCCATTGTGCAGGTAATTATTTCAATTTTCAAATAGCTGATTAATTTGCGGGAATTTCTTTACGGTTGTTTCATATGGATATAATTTGGGTAATAAACGACTGGCGTTTGTCATATTGATCCGGCAAAAATACTTGTTGCTCAGCAACAAGTATTTTGATTTTGTGTTGGATATTTGTGAAAATATAAAACCTGATATTAGATTTTTTGCTGAAAACCGAAATTTTTACAGAGGAGTATTTATTTGAAAAGCATTCATAAGCGCTTATTATTCTTGCTGCTTGTGTTTATAATTCTACCGTATTTTTTATCCGTGTTGTTGATCTATCGGCAGACGAAAGAGAATGTGGAACGACATAAACTTGAGAACAGCCAAGAGCAAATTCAGCAGGCGTCAGCCGATCTAGAGCAATATTTTGATGAAATCATTAATCTTCCATATATTTTATACCGAAATCCAGACTTATTCAGGGTGTTTGAAGAAGGGTTAGAAGAAGATTTTTATTACAAGCAGCTTGAAATTAATAAGGGTATGACTAACTTCTATCTCATGAGGAGTGAAATTCGTCAGGTCCGTCTATTCATAAACGAAGGGAAAAGCTCATTTACAGTTTATAATGCCATGTTAAGTTCCCGTAAAAGGAATCCGGATTTATTACAGCAAGCTTCCATTCATAAGCTGATGAGCTCTAATAGCAATGATCTTATTGAAGCTCCGCATCCGATTGAGAACTATAACGATACCTCCATTATGCCTCCTTCGGATAAAACGATGGTCTTGACGGTTCATCACAAAATTGTGGATGTCCTAACACAGGAATTTCTGGGCGTCATCACTATAGATATTGATTTGGACAAGATTGCTCATATCGCTAATCATTTTCTACAGAAAAATAAAGAGAGCGTATGGCTTTCCGATGCGGAGAATCATGTCATTTACGCAAGTGATGAAACATGGATAGGCAAAACCATTCCCGATGAACTGCAAAGGAAAATAAGTCCGATACAGGCAGATACTAAATCTCCAGAAGGAGATATTGTGTTTACTAGAACATTGCAGGAACCGATAAAAGAGTGGCATTTTGCTAAGGTAACCCCGAGCTCTTTTTTATTTGAAGATGTAAGGAAAACTGCCTATACAAACATCATCGTAGGTGTGGTTGTAGGTGGACTGGGCTTGATAATGATAACAATCATTTCTTATGGATTTACACGGCCGATAAAACTGCTTAGTCAAAAAGTCCAGCGTATCGAGGGGAGGAATATGAATGCCCCATTCGACGATATGCGGGAGGACGAAATCGGTATTCTAGAAAGACATATCAAGGAGATGATGAATCGGATCAACCGTCATATTGACCGGGAGTATAAGCTTGAGATAGAGAACAGGAAAAATCAGCATAGGGCGCTAAAGTCGCAAATCAATCCGCACTTTTTATTTAATTCTTTACAATCCATTGCTGCTGTTGCCCTACTCTCTGAATCTCCAAAAGTATATCAACTGATTACCTCTTTATCCAAAATGATGCGGTACTCGATTCGTGTGGATCAGAAGGCGACGGTTCAAAGCGAAGTGGATTATGTCCAGGCTTATTTGAATCTTCAAGCGGAACGTTTTCAGACTGATTTTAGCTATTCCATTGATGTACCTAAAGATATTCTTGATATTCCGGTTCCTAGTATGATCTTGCAGCCGCTCGTTGAGAACTTTTTTAAGCACTGTTATGACGAGGGCTATGAACAAGCTTACATCCATATTTATGGTGAAATACAAGGTGATTATTTGAATCTAGTCGTAGAAAATAACGGAAACAGCGTGACGGATGATGAACTTGAGGCATTAAAAAATAATCTCTACACACCGGTTAACGAAGGCATTCCTTCTTTTGCGCATATCGGGTTAAAAAACATTCATGATCGCTTGGTTCTTCATTTCGATCAGACAGCGGGAATCAAACTAGATTCGATGCAGGGACAAGGGTTCACTGTACGGCTAGTAATTCCACTCTACCTAAAGGAGAAGTAACGTTTATGAAAGCTCTTATTGTAGATGATGAGTCTAATGTTAGAAAAATCATCCGTTTTTTGGGACGGTGGGAACAATACGGGATTACCGAAGTGCTGGAAGCCAGAAATGGTCTCGAGGCTAAGGCGTTGATTGAGCAGAAATCTCCAGAAATCATAATGACAGATGTCAAAATGCCCAAAAATAGCGGGATGGAGTTAATCGAGTGGTTGGCTGCTAAAGACTATCCGGGAAAAGTGATTATGATTTCAGGGTTTGACGATTATTGTTTCATGCGTAAAGCGTTTAAGCTGGGATGCTTTGATTATTTGATGAAGCCAATTGAAGAGAAAATGCTGAATGAAACTTTAGAAGGGGCGTTGAGAGCCTGGGAACAAGAAGAGGGAGAACGTCGCAATATGGAGTCCGGATTTTATGAAGAGGTAAAAATGTTTCGCTTAAACAGGGAGATTACTGCTGCTTGTAACGGTGAAGCTTTTGATGCAGGCGAAATTGCCTCGGCTCTCCCACAGGCAGAAGTATACGACTTCACCATGATGTATTTTTACCAATCTCATTATTCGGAGCCATACATTCAGCTTTTGACCGAAGAGCTGGCTACACGGGAGTGGGGAAATGCATTTACGCTTCAAAATGATCCTAATGTCTGTGTGATTCTGTCCCTTCATGGACAGCTTTTCCCGATAGAGGAATGGATTACCCAGCATTTTGATATACCTGTTCGTTTGGTTAGTGGCCCCTCCATCCAATCGCTCGCAGAGATATCGTTATCTTTTCAATCTGTACAAAGGTCTATGGCTGAACAAAATTTTAGAGCAATCCATCGTTTGGCGGATTTAGATGATGTTAGGCGTATGAATGATATTGTCGCATTTGTTGATGAGCATTATATGGAAGAGCTAAGTTTGGACAAATTATCCACCCGTTTTTTTCTGAGCCGAGAACATATCTCGCGGAGATTTAAGCAAGAAGTAGGGAGGACTCTTACTAACTACGTCATTCATTTACGAATAAATCAAGCGAAACAGTGGTTACTAGAATCGGATGAAAAGATGTACTCGATTGCCTTAAAGCTAGGGTATCAAGATGAGATTTATTTCTCTAAGCTGTTCAAAAAAAACGTCGGTATGACGCCTGCTGAATATCGTAATTCACAGGGAGCAAGAGAAATAGACGCGGAAGTCAGGATAGCCAGTACATAAGTTCATTGTTGAATGCATCTGGGGGAATTATGAAAATAAAAAGGGTTCAAATGATTATCGTGGGGTTGATTACGCTAACGCTTTCTTCATGTGGTGCGCATACACGTCCACTGAAGGAAGCAGATTTGAAGGTAGCGGATAAGGCAGTCACATTGGAGGTACTGAATCCTAAAGTGGAAATCTCTATAGAATTCGAGCAGATGGTTAAGGAATATGAAAAGGAAAACCCGAATATTAACGTAGAAATTCTAACCTTTGGCGGGGGAGCTAACTACCTTGATGAGCTAAAGGCGAGGTTTGCGGCCAATGTTGGTCCGGATATTTTTCCAAATGGCGGTTATGAAGAAGCGAAGGCATGGAGTAGATATCTTGAGGATTTATCAGATCAACCTTGGGTGGAACAGGCTTATGACGAGGCGCTAGAACCGATGAAGATGGACGGGAAAATATACGGGATGCCGATCAATTTTGAAGGCTACGGTTTTATTTATAATAAGGATTTATTCGCAAAGGCTGGGATTACTCCTCTCCCAACAACGTTTACGGAATTAAAAGAGGCGGCGAAAAAGCTGAAGGCTATAGGTGTGACTCCTTTTTCTGTTGGGTATTCCGATCATTGGTTTTTTGTACTCCTGTTGAATATTGCTATTGCACAACAGGAGGACCCGGATGCTTTTATTCAAGGGTTAAACAACGGAACACAATCTTTTCGAGCGAATAAGGAAGTTAAAGATGTCATTCGGATGCTGGATTTGACCGTACAATATGGTAACGAAAATTTTTTGACAACAGATTATAATTCGGAAGTTGAGTTATTTGCAACAGGGAGAACGGCGATTCTAAAACAAGGGAATTGGGTTCAGTCTAAAATTGATCAAATATCGCCGAATATGAATATCGGTTTTTTACCCATGCCTATTAATGATAGTGCCGAAAACAATGCGTTGCCAGTAGGGGTATCTAATAATTGGGCTGTTAATAAAGAATCTTCGCCAGAAAAGAAGAAGGAAGCCAAAAAGTTTTTGAACTGGATGGTTTCCTCGGAAACAGGGAAAAAGTTCATGAAGGATCGCTTTCATTTTATTTCAGCTTTTAAAAATATAGAGACGGACCGTTCGGGAGCGCTTGTAAAAGATCTTATGCGATACGTCGATGAACAGAAAACTTTATCTTGGAATTGGTTCAAATTCCCTCCCAGAGCAAGAGAGGAGTTTGGCTATCTTATGCGAGCTTATGTAGGAGAGCAAATTAATCGGGATCAATTGCTTCAAGAACTTCAAAAATCGTGGGATACCCATGTGAAGTAATAAAACCAAATCAATATAACCCTGTAAATGCATCAATTTACGACATACTCATAACGTCTACTCTTCATTAGAATTTAAAAGGGGAACAGCACAAAGGAAGATCGAAACCCAAATTTAAAGTATAAGAGGAGTTAGATGATGAATTTCAAGAAAATGATTAAACAAACAACAATCCTAACCTTTACAGCTGCTTTAATGTTAGGTGGAGCTACTCAAACCTTTGCGAAAGGAAATAACAAGCCGAACAAGCCGGAGTACAATGACTATGGTTTCTCTCATATCACTCGCGCTGACATGTTGAAATTACCCAAACAACAAAATAGTAAACAATTCCAAGTCCCAAAATTTGATGCTTCAACGATTGAGAACATTCCTGCAGCCATTAAGTTCGATGAGAATGGAAACAAAATTGAAATGGATGTTTGGGATACTTGGCCGCTGCAAAATGCAGATGGAACTGTAGCCAGTTATAAGGGGTATCAAATTGTTTTTGGTCTGGCGGGCGACCCTAATAATGGATCAGACACATTTATTTATTTGTTCTATAAGAAAGAAGGAGACAACTCTATCAGCAGCTGGAAGAATGCCGGCAGAGTGTTTAAGGATAGTGACAAACTTGTTCCTGATGATTATGTTTTAAACAATCAAGCCGAAGAATGGTCCGGTTCAGCAACCATGACATCTGATGGCAAAGTTCGCTTGTTTTACACTAATCGTCATCCTTGGGATCCAGATCGCGGATTTTACGGGAAACAAACTTTAACTACAGCTCAAATTAATGTCTCTGCCCCGGATGGGGATACCCTTAAGATTGATGGCGTAGAAGATATGAAATCCATCTATGACGGTAATCAAGGTGAAATTTATCAAAGTGTTGATATCACCGGTTTTAGCAAAGGCGATTACGACGATAATCATACCTTAAGAGATCCTCACTATGTGGAGGATAAAGGCCACAAGTATCTTGTATTTGAAGCAAATACAGGGACAACTACGGGTTACCAGGGTGAAGACTCTCTTTTTAACAAAGCTTATTATGGTAATAGCAATGCCTTCTTCCAAGCGGAGAAAAAGAAATTACTTAGCAGTGCTGACAAAACATCTGCGGAAACCGCGAATGGTGCGCTCGGTATCATTGAATTAAATAATGATTATACATTCAAAAAAGAAATGAAGCCGCTACTTGCCTCCAACACCGTGACAGATGAAATTGAACGTGCGAACATATTTAAATTGAATGGCAAGTGGTATCTGTTCACAAGCTCAAGAGGTTCTAAAATGTTCATTGATGGCATTGATGATGAAGACATCTATATGCTCGGGTACGTATCTAATTCTTTAACCGGACCGTATAAACCATTAAATGGTACAGGACTTGTCCTCCATCAAGATCTTAATCCTTATGATATTACCTGGACTTATGCTCACTTTGCGATTCCGCAAGCGAAAGGGAATAATGTAGTCATCACAAGTTACATGACGAATAGAGGTTACTTTGGGGATCATCATTCCACTTTTGCCCCAAGCTTTGTGCTGAATATTAAAGGCTCCAAGACTTCAGTTGTACCGAACAGCATTTTGGAACAAGGGCAATTGACGCTTAAAGGTAACAAACCGTATTAATCATTTACAAAGTAAATGCCAATGTAGTTGGCGTTTACTTTTCTTTTTATAAGCTGAGATTAGCAATGTGAAAAAAGCGAGGTATATTTTGAATAAGAAAAAAATGATAGGAATCACTATATTAATCCTTTGTTTAATTTGTTTTGTGACGATAGTATTAGTAACTTATGACGCTGGAGAGAAGAAGAAGCCGGGGACCGACGTTCCTGATCATAAACCTACCACTCGGGCTAGCTATCATTTCACTGTACCTGAGCATTGGAAAAACGATCCGCAAAAACCCATTTATTTTGATGGTAAATATCATTACTATTATCTCTATAATGCTGATTACCCGGATGGAAATGGTACAGAATGGAGACATGCCACATCAACGGATTTGGTGAGCTGGACAGATGAAGGCGTTGCGATTCCAAAATATACAACACCCAATGGTGATCCCTGGTCAGGATCTGTTGTTGTTGACGATAGCAATACAGCAGGTTTTGGCGAAGGGGCTATTGTGGCGATTTTAACACAGCCCTCTGCAGAGGGGGGGAAGCAAGAACAATATTTATGGTTCAGTACGGATCGTGGGCTGACGTTTAAATCTTATAGTGATGATCCTATTTTGCCAAATCCGGGCACAGAAGATTTCAGAGACCCGAAGGTAATATGGGATCAACATTCTCATAAATGGGTGATGACGCTAGCCGAAGGTACGAAAGTGGGCTTTTACGAGTCTGACAATTTAAAAGATTGGCACTACACAAGCGGCTTCGAAACAGAAAATATCGGAATTGTAGAGTGTCCTGACTTCTATATGATGCGGGCGAATGATGGCACTTATAAATGGGTTCTTGGGGTCAGTGCAAATGGTAAGTCGATAGGTAAACCTAACACGTATGCCTACTGGACTGGAGATTTTAATGAGAATGAATTTATCGCGGATAATCATGAACCACAGTGGCTAGATTATGGATTTGATTGGTATGGTGCTGTAACTTTTGAAGAAGGAAAGGACAAGGATCAATACAATCATCGATATGCTTTGGCCTGGATGAATAATTGGGATTACCCTCATGTTACCCCCAATCTTAACGAAGGTTTTAACGGAATGGATTCAATCGTGCGTCAAATAAAATTAACACGAGATGAAGAGCAGTCGTATCAGTTAGTATCACAGCCCATCGAAGCATTAGATCAAATGGTAACTTCAACGGATTCCTTGCAACAAATAAAAGTGAACGGCTCGTCAACACTTGATATCACAGGCGAAAATTACCAGCTCGATGCAGATCTATCTTGGTCAGAGATTACCAATGTAGGCTTAAGACTTCGTGAATCCGCAGATAAGACGCGCCACGTGGACGTAGGAGTGTTTGTTGAAGGACAATATTCTTATGTTAATAGAGCCTTCACTGGACAACCTGATGAGAGTGACAGATATCTTGAAAGCAAGGCCCCCTTTGATGTGAACAAGAAAAAAGTGCATCTGAAGATCCTTGTGGATAGAACAAGTATTGAAGTTTTTATAGATGATGGTGAAATTGTATTTTCTAATGAAATCTTCCCGGAAATAAATGATCAAGGCATTACCTTGTTTTCTGAAGGTGGCACCGCGATTTTTAATAATGTTGTAATTAAGCATTTTGGCAAAGATTAGAATGAATATACAGAGTTTTTCTAATTCTTGCGCAATAAGAGGGCACTCCAACCTATGGATGTCCTCTTTTTTTATTATAAGTACGTAATATTAAACCTAATTCACGAAGGAATACATAATTGTTAAACGCTATCTTGAATTCTAGAATGAGGTTATTGGCATCACGTTACTTTTTTGGTTTCAAAATCATTCTGGGAGGTTGTCCTAATGAAGCGAAGGCCTATTTATGTTGTTCTTATTCTGTTTATTGTATTAGGTTCATGGTTGCTGCTGAATCACCGGGAAAATAACAGCGCCTCGGAGAAGCAAGTGCAGGAAGTGCTGCCTACGAGTACTGTTGATACTAACACAACAATGGCTAACGTTACTGTAAATAACAGAGAAACTCCGGTGCAGTACTTGGATCCCGCATATAAAGTTACAGTGAAACACGATATTTTGTATGCAAGTAAGAAAAACGAGACGGATGCTGAAGAACCGCTGAAGCTCGATTTGTACCAGCCCATTGGAGATGAAACCAAGCAGAGGCCAGTATTTATTTTTATTCATGGCGGAGGTTATACCGGAGGGGATAAGTCTGATGCAGCAGATTTTTCCGAAGGCCTGGCGAAACGGGGGTATGCTGTTCTCACTATTGATTATAGGCTAAAAAAAGATCCGTTTTTCAATTTCACTCGCACACTTAACGATGCGAATGAGGATATAAACGTGATCAAATGGATTAATGAGCATGCGGAGACTTATGGATTGAACAAGGAACGTATAGTTATTGGCGGAGATTCAGCAGGAGGTCATCTGGCCATGAACTTTGTGAATCTATCCTTAGCAAAAGATCCCTCCCTAGTTAAGTCTGTATTTTCCATTATAGATATTTATGGTGGTGAACTGACAAGAAGTGCTGACAGCAAGCTGCCGCCTGTCCTAATTATTCATGGAACGATAGATAAAATGGTGCCGTACCAGCAAAGTGTTGACCTAGCCGCTCAATTGAAAGAGAAAGGTATTTATCATAATCTGCTCACGCTGGAGGGAGTCGGACATGATTATAAAAATGAAAAATACATCGATGAAATTATGGAGACGACAGCACATTTTCTGTGGAATGTCATGAACAGTTCGGACCTTGCGAGTCTTCCGGAAAATTCGGGGATCACGGTTGCTTCTGGTTCTGCTTTTGATATTAAGCTGCCTGAAGCTTATCGCAGCGCATCGAAGGAGCCGCTTAATATCGATTTGCCAGAGGGATGGCTGCTTAGTGGAGAAGAAGAAGGTTCGCTGTGGATACAGGTTCCGGAAAGCTTGGTGCGCGGAAACGATTCGCTGTTCGTCTCTCGGGGTGCAGAGCCTACAGCGGCATCAAGCTTCACTATGAATATCAACGTAATCGACCCGCTGGCAGTGTATTACGAGACTTTTTATGAGGAGTCTGCCAAAGAGATAAAAACCCATATGGATGTTACCAATCAGTCTACAAGCAATTTCAGCGGTTCAGTGGAAGCTGATTATGAGACGGAACGATCTACCCGAGGTACTTATGCTTCGACTGTGGAAAATCTGGAGCCGGGTAAGAGCGTTCGTCTTGAGATTCCTGAGCTGGCAAAAGGCCAGCGGTCGCTTAAAGTTTTTAATGATATAGGTACCTTATTGCAATCGACAGTTGATTCTTTTAACGTGCTTCTGTTGCCGAAACTCAGTCCGCCTGTCCAAATCGATGGCAACTTGTCGGACTGGGGGAATCAAGCTCCCTTTGATGTGAAGGATGTCAAAATCATGGGCTGGCAAGGAGAGCAGGATCTCAGCGCCAAGGGTTCCTTAGCATGGGATGCCGACAATCTTTACCTTGGGGTAGAAGTTATCGATGATTATCATGCACAGTCAGCATCAGGAGATGCCATCTGGAGTGGGGACAGCATCCAGATTGGAATTGGCATTGCCAACGGGGATGGAACGGTGCCTTCTGAGTACCATGAACTCGGTGTGGCTCGCGGAGATACGGGCGAATTACTCAAATGGTGCTGGTTGGCACCAAAGGGGTTTAATTTGGGTGATGCTATAGAATTACAGTATGCCGTGGAACGTAAAGATTCAAAAACCAGCTACGAACTAGCCATTCCCTGGCGTGAACTAAAATCCGACGATGTACAGGTGAAGCCAGGAATGAAGCTGAAATTTTCGTTATTGGTCAATGACAATGATGATGAGGGGCGTAAGGGCTGGGTGGAATATAACAGCGGCATTGGTTCGGCTAAGGATGTTGATGCTTTTGGTGATCTATTTGTGCATTGACATATTATGCTGTTAACACTATGATATGAATGAAAAAATAATTATTCATTCACGGAGAGACGAAAAGTGGAAGACAAAAAAACAAAGATATACGAATGTGCGAAAGAGCTATTTAGCAATAAAGGCTTTAAAGACACGAATGTTTCTGGCATTACCACAATGGCTGGAATAGCTGTAGGAAGTTTTTACAACTATTATCCCTCCAAGGAAAAGCTTTTTATGGATATTTTTTTAGAGGAAAACGAAAAGCTCAAAAAAAGCTGTATGCAATCGCTCGATATGAGCCAAAGCCCATTAGCACTAATACGGCAGATGATGGTGCTTAATTTGGAAGGTATGATAGCCAACCCCATTCTTAAGGAATGGTATAACAAAAGTGTTTTCGCAAAAATCGAACAGCTGTACCGGGAAGAAACCAACATTCAGGTAAACGACTTCTTGTATGATAGCTTCCATGAAATCATTAAGCAGTGGCAAGCCGATGGTAAAATGCGCAGCGATATGGATAGTAAAATGATTATGATGATCTTCGGCGCAATGATTAATGTGGAAACCCACAAGGAAGAAATCGGGCTGGAGTATTTTCCACAACTTTTGGACAATATGCTGGAACTAATTATGAAGGGTTTGACAGACTGCCCCTAATACACTTATGGTGCAGTTTTTTTTTAGTGAAATGAATGAATTATTAAATATTCATTCAAATTTTAAAGCAAAAGGAAGGAGGCAAGCAGGTGAGTAAGAGAAGAGGAAAAAAGCGAAAATTCAATAAATGGATTATTGTTCTCAGCATTCTATGCGGGATTACAGTCATAGGTTGGATAGGTGGTATTCTCTTATCTGCTCCGGGAAGGCATGAAGTTCAGCAGCTTACTATCAACGCCATAGATATACAGAAACTGCGGGAGGGCAGCTATGTGGGGGAATACATTGGCATCAAAGATCATTCCAGAGATACCAAGGTGAAGGCCACAATATCTGCTGGACGGCTGTCAGATATCAAAATACTCAAAGGTGCCTTGGACAAAACAGGGAACCCTGCTGAACTGAAGGGTGGGCTAAGCATTGGTGATTTGTTTGGTCATGTGATTGAATCGCAGTCTCTTCAGGTGGACGTTATCAGCGGGGCAACGCTTACCTCTAAAACACATCTTAAGGCACTCGAAAATGCCCTACTGCAAGCGGAGACGAAATAATTCATTTTAAGGAGAATTTATATGAACATTGCAGTCATTTCGTATTCATTCACAGGTAATAATGAAGCATTAGCAAGGAGTGTGGCGAAAGCATTGTCGGCTGAATATATACGAATCTCGGAAGCTAAACCCCGAACACTCGGTAGGATTACCTTTGATATGATTTTTGACAGGATACCGTTGGTTCAACCGAAGCCTGAGCAAATAGGAAAATATGATATTATCCTATTTTTTGGACCGGTTTGGATGGGGAAAGTGGCCACACCGCTCCGTGCCTATTTAAAGTACTTGAAGAAAAATCCGCAAAAGTATGGTTATCTTTCAATCAATGGTGGAGCTGACGGTCCAAATCCGAAGGTGCCAGGGGAGCTCAGAAAAAGAACTAGAGCAGACCCTGTTGTATTCATCGAGCAGCATATCGCAGATCTGATATCAGCAGATCACAAGCCTGCACGTAAAGATACCTCAGCTTATAAGTTAAATGAGGGCGATATTAATCAATTAACTGGAAAAATAGTGAAGAAAGTAAGGGATATGATCTAGCTTTTAAGCTCCAGCGAGACGAACAGAGAAACGGCAAAGCTGCCGTTTTTTTTGTTTTCTCTGCAATCTGGTAGAAATTGTTCTATTATAAAGTGTTCCTTCAATTCGCTAGATGGTATGATAGGTATGGGAGGGAATTATAAAATGAACAATGAGACGACTAATGAAAATGAAATAACAAATGAGAATGAGGAAGTAAATGATAATACAGAAATGTCTGAAGAGGATATGGCGCAGCTGCTAAAGGCTGTTCACCATAACGGCCTTGTAGCATTGAGAGTACACTTTAAAGATGTTGAAGGACAAGTATTGAACATGGAAGCCTACGGCCCTGTTTTTGTTTTTCACGTGAAAACTGAATTAGATCAGGTGTATTCCTGCGGATTTTTTCTGCGCGAGTTAATTGCAAGATTCCAGTCGGGTAAGGATCCGGCAGCATGGATGGCCTCATTCTTCGTTGAGCTGATGAAAATTGAGGGAGGCAAAACACTTCCAAAACCACCAGCAAGTGAAGAAGAAGCAAAAGGGATCATTGACAATGTGTTAGTTCCGCTTTGTATTAAGGAAATTACCCAAGAATTTGCTCCAGAAAAAGTGCATGTCGGGCTAGCTTGGAACGAGAAATTGGGACCAGTCTTCGAGGCTGGATTTCCAGCGATCACCGATGGGAATAACGTATGCGCATTCCCGCTTCATCTGTTGCTGACTCATTTGCAATTGAACCGGGATCCATCCGAACTGCTTGTTCAAGGCATGTATAACATCCGCAAAGAACATGGATTGGAGTAAAACAGGCTCTGAGCCCTGACCATCCATAACCCAAAGAAACGGCAGAAATGCCGTTTCTTTTTCTTTTGACATTCAAAGAGTAGATCCTTGCTTGATGAATTCATTCATATTTACTTTGAGCTGATAGCTTTAAGCTGATAACCTGCTGCTTGAAGGTTTCGTTCACATCATCTACGGACTGTATGGACCTCTGTCAAGAAAGTGGACAGTCACGCAACAGACATTCTAGTCAATTGCTCAGCAAAACGAACTGGAGAAAGATACCCCAGCGCGCCATGCATTCGCTTGCGGTTATAGTAAAACTCAATATATTGAAAAAGTGTCTGGTAGGCTTGCTCCTTAGTTTTGAATCGCGGATTACAATAAATGAGCTCCTTTTTCAAAATGCTGTGCCACGACTCGATACAGGCGTTATCATAACAGTTACCTCTGCGGCTCATGCTGGACTCCATGCCATACGCTTTCAACTGCTTCGTGTATTCATGAGAAGTATATTGAGAACCTCTATCGGAGTGATGTAATAGACCCTTTTCCGGTTGTTTAGCTTCGTAAGCATCTTGTAAAGCGCCCGAAATCAAGCTAGTTTCCATATGGTTCTCCAAACGCCACCCCACGATTTCGCGCGTGCAAAGGTCCATCACACTAGCCAGGTACAAGCGCCCTCCCCGGCAAGGAATGTACGTAATGTCGGTAACCCATACTGAATTGGGTTTGCGTATTTTAAATTGCTGGTTCAGCGTATTCGGGGCAATCGGATGGTCATGATTGGAGTCAGTGGTCTGTACCCGATACGTTTTGGAGACAATGGAGCGAAGCTTCATATGTCGCATGTACACACTCACCGTGCGTTCGGTAACGGTATAACCTTCTTGATGTAACAGGCGGGTGATCTTCGGACTCCCATACCGCTTTTGATGGTCTGCAAAATGATACTGAATTCGCTTCATTATCGCAGCCTTACGAAGCATATGCGTACTGGTTTTTTCTGTCCGCCACTTGTAGTACCCGCTCCGTGACACATGTAGGGTCATGCACATCTTCTCCAAGAGAAACTCGGAGCGATGTTTTTCAATAAACTGGAATCTCAGTTCCTTGGTTTGCTGAAGATGTGCACTGCTTTTTTTACGATCGCTAATTCCTCTTCCACATCGGCAATCTTGTTATCTTTTTCTTGAAGTTGACGGCTCATTTCTTTCAACTGTGCCTCGAGTTCCCGTACTCGATCCACGCTAGCTGCCGGTTCATTCTTTAGTTCTCGATACTGGCTCATCCATTGATGCAGGGTACTTTTTGGGATGTTAAGCTCTTCCGCCAAGTCGCCCACTGTCTTTGTTTGCTCTTGAATGAACTGTACTGTCTGTTTTTTAAATTCTTCGTTATACCGTTGTCGATGTTCTCCCATGTGAACACACCTCCGTGGACTCATTATCGCCAGTCTGTTAACTACTGTCCACTTTTTATTCTAGCTTCAGTATAGCGCTTATCTTTGCTTTTTAGCTCCATTTACCGAACTCGCGGACCGTATAGCACTTATTGTCTGTTTATTGCCTATAAAAGTAGGAGGATTAGCCAAATAGTTGCATCTCAGTCCGTTAACAGAAGAATTCTCTTGAAAATGAACCAATAACGTCTCCTCGGTCCGATAGGCCTTGGTGTTGCTGGATTATATAAAGAAACTGTCAATACTTTTCAGATAGTTTAGGATTAAATTTCATTTAAGGAATACGTTTGCGGACCAAGCTATATGTACAGTACCACTATACTTTTTTAGAAAAATAAACGAAGGCGTGGTAACAAGATGAAATATCTAGTTTCAATACTACTAATTGCTGCAGTGATAGCATCTGGTTGTTCCAATTCCACTCCAATTCCTCATCCAACCTCTAATCAGGAAACTTCTCCTTCTCCTGATCCTTCAGATAACCGCAGAGAAGATACTGTGTTCCTCAACAAAAATATAGGTTGGAAAGCAGTCTATCCTTTTCAAGGAATGTCACGTGAAGATATGGAGCTTTATACAACTAGTGATGGGGGAGAGACTTGGAAGGAGATTGGGGATAGCTTACAAGCAGGAAGTACTCTTCCTAGCGGGGTGAAATCGGGAATTACTTTTGTTAACGAAAAAGAAGGCTGGATTACAACGAATGCGCCTTGGCAGGGAAAGGTTGGTTTATATAAAACAATGGATGGTGGAGTTACCTGGAGTGAACAGACTGTCACAGTGCCGGATGAGTTAGTAAACTCGCAAATCTATGCTTATCCTCCCCTCTTTCTTACGAAGGATCAAGGAATCTTAATTACTCGGCCCGCTGAAAATGAACATACATTGTTATATATAACGATAGACGGGGGACAACATTGGAAATCATTCCTTGACCATCATAAGGATCAGTATGCTGGTATTGCATGGACGCTCTCAGAGAGTATGGCGACGGTAAAATACGCAGAGAAAACCTGGACATTAAGCATGCAGAACTATGGAAAATGGTCCCTTTAATCGAAATGTTGGCATATTGCGTTTAGAAAAGACGTACACATCAAATGAAGCGAGGCGTTAACCTGACTCTGGCTGTTATAGCTGTTTATGGGATAACGTTTTGTTTTATCCATTATTCGAAACCGGTTTCAAATGTGCGAGCGCGCCGCGCAATGAAATCAGTAGGAGGAAAAGACGATGTTACGAAAAGGAAAAATGTTAAGTCTATTTCTGCTGTTCACCCTCTTAATTGCTTGGGTACCTACAGGGAGTTCAAGCGCGGCATCAAGCTGGAATCTGGCATGGAGCGATGAATTTGATGGGAATTCTCTGAACACTAATAATTGGTCGGCGGAAATAGGTACGGGTAGCGGGGGGTGGGGAAACAATGAGCTTCAGTATTATACCAGTCGTCCGCAGAACCTGCAGGTAACGGGTGGGAATTTAGTGATTACTGCACAAAAGGAGTCGTACGGGGGGATGAATTATACCTCTGCACGGATCAAAACACAGGGACTCAAAAGCTTCACCTACGGAAAAATCGAAGCTAGAATCAAATTGCCTTCAGGACAGGGACTCTGGCCAGCATTTTGGATGCTTGGGGCGAATATTGATTCAGTGGGTTGGCCGAAATCTGGGGAAACGGACATTATGGAGCGTGTGAACAATAATGCTTTTGTTAACGGGACGGTACATTGGGATGCCAATGGGCATGCCGAGTACGGTCAGGTGTCTGGTAACCTCGATTTCTCACAGTACCATGTGTACAGCGTGGAATGGGATGCGAATTATATAAGATGGTTTGTAGACGGCAACCCATTTAATGCTTTTTATATTGAGAACGGAACCGGAAATACGGAGGAGTTCCAGAAACCTTTCTTCATCCTGCTAAACCTTGCCGTGGGTGGAAATTGGCCGGGAAGTCCAAATGCTTCAACTGCTTTCCCAGCTCAAATGCTGGTTGATTACGTACGTGTGTATCAGGCTGCGCCTACCTCAAGCATCGTTAGTGGTGGGATTTACACTTTAGCTGACAAGGCTAGTGGCAAGGTTCTGGACGTAGTGGATGTATCCACAGCAAGCGGGGCGAAAATGCAGCAATGGACCAATTACACTGCCAATAATCAGAAATTTAAAGTGGAGAGTACAGGCGACGGTTATTACAAGCTTACGGCAGTGCATAGTGGAAAAGTGTTGGATGTGCCGAACTCATCAACCGCGAGCGGTGTACAGCTGCAGCAATGGGATGACAATGGTACCAACGCTCAGCGATGGAGCATTATTGATGTTGGAGGGGGCTATTATAAGCTTATTTCAAAAGTGAGCGGATTAGCCATGGATGTATCCGGAGCATCAACAGCCGATGGTGCAGCAGTTCAGCAGTGGACGGATAACGGGAGTGATGCTCAGAAATGGTTTTTTACGAAAGTGAACTAAAGAAATGCCGCCCCATATCAAATGGGGCTTTTTCTAATCGGTCTAATCGGTCTAATCGGTCTAATTTGTTTTAAATCGGCTAAAAGAATAGGGGTTAAGTTCAACTGAACAATTTTTATTTTCTGCTTGTTTCTTTTTCGGGTGAGGTGTGGTTTTAAAGGGCTGCTTTTCCGTTTTCTTCGTCTGATTTTGGCTCTGGTGATTCTCCAAGGGGTTAGCTTTAGGAATTGCTGATATAGGGATGAACCCGCGGAATCTTTATTCCAGCATTTATCATCTCCGGCAAAATGGATGATTTTGTTAGTGAAATCATGGTCCGGAATGTTTGTGTTGAACGAATTAAAACGGATATCAAGGGGGAGGTAATTCCCACCAAAAACTGCATTCAGAACATCCTGATCTGGCATGGTGACATCAGGAAAGGTACGTAGGAAGGTTAGCATTTCTTCGTACCAGTTGGTATTCTGGCGGATATTATGCAAAGAAAATAAAATCACTCCGGAATTAAAATAAAGATCAGGATTTAATCCCTTAGCGCTCACAATATGAGCAACCTCTCTAATTCCCTGGTCCCAAATTGCAGCCAAATACTTGTCATTCAGTTCAACCTGCCATAATTCAGTAATGTCCATATTCACTAATACATCGCAGTCCAGATAGATGATTTTGTCCACGGGTATTAGTGCAGGAAGAAGCAATCGATACATACATGCCTGCGTCCATACATTAATGGAGTTAACATTGGCTAGCACCTGAGTTAGATCATCAGGCATAGTGATTGAATAAAAGCTAAGGGTATGATTATGTTTTGTAGTTAATGCGCTAAGCCTGCGCTTATTAGTTTCACTTAAAGAAACATCATGTAAAATATGAATATGAATTGGGGAACTCGTATGATGAAAAATTGACGCTAGAACGACTCCGGCATGTTCAGCATATTTCCCATCCTTATCTTGAAAAGCCAAGGCGATATCGATCATTTGATTTATCCTCTCTTCACGTTTGTGTACGAATGTACCACAGTATACGTTCGCCTTGATCAGAGGACAGAGACATTAAACCCAGAATATTCACCCAATTTCATGTGAACACCAAAAAACCAAGTGCTGAATCTCAGCAACTTGGTCGGCTAAGGACTTCAATCTTTATTTTCGCAGCTTAATTTGATCTACGTGATGATTGTTGTCCTTATGCATTATAAGATCCGCACGATTTCGGGTGGGCAGAATATTTTGCTGCAAATTAACGTAGTTTATTTCTTTCCAGATCCGCTTTGAAATTTCAATAGATTCCTCTAGAGACAGCTGTGCATATTTTTTGAAATAAGATTGTTCATCTTGGAAGGCAGTATCTCTGAGCTTAATAAACCGATCAATGTACCATGTCTCGATATCGTTCACATCAGCATCCACATAAATAGAAAAATCAAAGAAATCAGATACAAAATAGTTAGGCATATTATGATTATTTGTAATCGCAGTCTGAAGAACATTTAAGCCCTCAACAATTAGAATATCCGGATTCTCAATCGTAATATATTCATCTGGCACAATATCATAAGTTAAGTGAGAGTATACAGGGCTTTGGACCCGCGGCACCCCAGACTTCACATCCGTTAAAAAAGAAATTAAACTACGCGTGTCGTAGCTTTCAGGAAAGCCCTTTTTCGTCATTATACCGCGCTTTTCCAGCTCTGCGTTGGGATGTAGAAAACCATCAGTCGTAACTAAATCCACTTTTGGATGGGAAGGTAATTGTGAGAGGAGTTTTTGTAGGAGTCTGGCCGTAGTGCTTTTACCAACAGCGACACTTCCCGCGATACCTATGATAAATGGACCTTTTTTTAGATCATTGTTTAGAAAGTGATTTATAGACTCATTAAATTTATGAGCAGATAGAAGTTGCAGATTTAGTAAATTGGACAGAGGAAGATAGACTTCGTTAACATCTTCGCTGGAGATTTTTTCATTAATACTTTGGACTTCCATAAGTTCTTCTTCTGATAATTGGATAGCGGTGAAATCGCTTAGTTTTTTCCAATCCTCACGTAAATAAAGTGTATATGCTGAATTATTCACCATTAAATTTTCCACATCCCTGAAGTTTTTAGAGATTTCTTATGCACTTAGGTATTATAACCGTTCATACAGCTTCATTCCATTCATTGTAATCGACATTATTATGGACATTAAGGAGATTGCATTTCAGTAAATGGGAAAATCAATTAAAATATAGAATATTAGGAAAAATGGGGTGGGGCAATGGGAGTTTTTCGAAAAGTTGAATTATTGAAGGATTACACACGCACGGAAACGTTCCAAGAAGAGTCAGAGGGAAGGAAAATAGTTATAAGTATTTATTATCCGGATACAGAGGGTGTATTAAATAAAAACGCATCTGCAATGAAATATATGGAGCTTTTCGGGCCCTGTCAACAACAGGCGAGAGATCTTCTACAAGATATTGGCATGAACATGGAAATCATAAATACATTATCTACCTCAATCAGCGATCGGACCTTTCAAAGCAAATCCAAACGCTCCTATCCAGTCATCATCTACTCACCTGCATTAGGTTTAGATAGAGATATGTATATTTATAATATAGAAGCGCTGGCCAAGCAAGGTTTCATCGTGGTAACGGTCAGTGCTGCGTACGAAGCTATGTTTACTGTTTGCCCTAGTGGAGAATTTATTAATCAATCCGAAGCTATGAGGCAAATAAAAGCTGCGGATTATACCGATTTACATAACTTAATTTCCATTCGAAAAAAAGATATCCAATACGTTCTGGATCACCTGTCCACGCTTAATTCTATGGATAAAGATGTGAAGGGCTTATTTGATATGAATAAGATTGGTATTATCGGCCATTCCATCGGCGGTGCTACTGCATTAGATTTAACTATGGAAGACGATAGAATTAAAGCTGCTATTTTATTAGATGCAAGCATGCACTTATATATTGAGAATGAAGAGAAGAACAATACTGTGCCGCTTCTTGTATTAAGGCAAAAGGCCTCGACCTTAAAATCCTTAAGTAATATATTACAGGAGAAACTGGCAAATGATTTCATCAAAGGACAAGAGGCGCTTTTTCAGAATTGGAACGGATATAAATCTTTTCTGAAAATACGAAAGGCTACACATATGTCATTTAGCGATCTGCCCCTTTATGAGGAAGGAGAGAATTTAAAACAAAGAACCTGTGAAATTCATACTTGCCTAAATGAGCTTATAAGTAAGTTCCTTTTGGAGCATCTTTTAGATCAGGGGCAAGGTTATTCGGCATTAATTAGTAGGGTTCATAAAGATTTTTGCGAGATCCATGGTAGTGGAGAAGAAATTCTGTGAATTAGCAATAAACTCTCCTTTGTTTATACCGATAAACATATATAAGGGAGGGAATTATGAATGCATTCTGCTCAGTCTAATGAGAAAATATGTAATCATATTGAAAAATACATAGGTGTTATTGATAATGTTTTTAAAGAAATTATTTCAGGTGTTTTGTCGATAGATATTCTAATTCTTGATCCGACGCCTGAGCGGAACTTCTATACTTTAATTACCTCTGGAATGAGCGAATTACCGATGACGGTGCCAGAAGGTGCAGAAGAATATCAATATGCTGAGCTAATGATTTGCCTCCCTCCTACCTGGAAGCTGTCGGATGAGGCTTTTAAGGATGAACGGAATTATTGGCCGATTCGAGCCCTGAAAACAATGGCTAGGTTTCCGCATGAATATAATACATGGCTTTATATGGGGCATACGCTTGTGAACGGGAATCCCGCCCAGCCTTATAGTGAGGATACAGGATTTCAAGGGATGTTCGTTTGGGTTCCAGATGTAAAAGATAAAGCCGGTTTCTTTAATTTAGAAATGACCCATGAGAAAGTGGTGCACTTTTATACGTTAATTCCGCTCTATGGGGAGGAGTTAGATTATAAAATCAAGCATAGCGAGGAAGAGTTACTACACAAGTTAAATAAGATTGGGGTTACGGATGTTTTGGATCCTTCCCGTAAAAATAGTTGTAAGAAGTTATGGGGACTCTTTTAAACACAAGAAAAAACGGCTGAGAGCCGTTTTTTTATTTTTTGATTCCAAAAGCAATCCAGCGACCATCCACATCTTCGATCACAAATTCCTTGTTATTATAATCGGTGTTTGATAAAGAACGAACAATATGAACACCGGCGGCTTCGAACTCCTTCTCCAACTCTTGTTGCTGCTTCGTAATAAAATAGGCATCGTATCCATAACCGTACAACTCTCGATTGGGAATGACCTTTTGTCCATGGGATTGCGTAAGGATAATCTCTGTATCGTCACGATACAAACAAAGATGTGGTTCTTGTGTATCTAAATAGGGTACAGCTTTAAAACCTAAGTACTGGCTGTAGAAGGCAGCGGTTTGCTCAATATTCAACGTAGGGAAAATACTATGTGATTGTAAGAGCTTTTTGTCCACGAGTGAGGTCATCCTTTCAAAGAAAAAATAGATATCCATATATTACCTTAAGATAGAAGTTTCAACAATACACGGAGTTTCCATTTAGCAGAAGATTATTCACGGTTGACATCATCGCTATTCTATAATAATATACATGCATGAGCATGCATTTATAAATATTTTATATAAGATGAACTTAGAAACTCATGTTCACTGGAAGCATTGATCATACTATACTTAGTTTTTTATAAAGAGGAGAGATATCATGAAGGACTTATTCACCCCGTATGAATTGAAGGATTTGAAGCTGAAGAACCGCGTGGTTATGCCTCCGATGTGTCAGTATTCAGTCTCTAACAAAGACGGAATTGCTACGGATTGGCATTATAATCATTACGTAAGCCGCGCTGTTGGCGGAACCGGATTAATTATTATTGAAATGACGGACGTGGAGCCTGATGGCCGGATTACTGATTTTGATCTTGGCATTTGGTCTGATGAGCAAATTCCTGCACTGGCCAGAATCGTTGAAGCTTGTCATTCTTATGGCGCTAAAGTAGGTATTCAAATTGCACACGCCGGACGTAAAGCAGAAGATGCAGCAGTTCCTGTATCCTCCTCTAACGTTCCTTTTGACGCTGACTCCAAAACACCACGTGCCTTAACAACTGAAGAAGTGAAAGCTATGGTTGAGAAATTCCGGTTGGGCGTGAAGCGGGCGATACAAGCGGGATTTGATGTTATCGAGCTTCATGGAGCGCATGGTTACCTTATTCATCAGTTCCATTCCCCTCTAACCAATCAAAGAACAGATGAATATGGCAAGGATTTAACACTGTTTGGTACAGAAGTCATTCGCGCAGCAAAAAGTGAAATGCCGGAAGGAATGCCATTGATTATGCGTATCTCCGCCCAAGAATATGTTGAGGGCGGGTACGGTATCAAAGAAAGCTTGGAATTTAGTAAAGCTTACAAAGAAGCAGGCGCAGATATTTTCCATATCAGTGCAGGTGGTGAAGGTCCTATCGCAGCTGCCGGGAAACCAGGGACGCATGCAGCTTATCAGGTTCCTTTGGCCAGAGAGATCAAGTATGGCTTGAATGTTCCGGTTATTGCGGTTGGCAGATTGGATGAGCCTGTACTTGCTAATGCCGTGATTGGGAATGAGGAAGCTGATCTTGTTGCCGTGGGCCGGGGCATGTTGAGAAATCCATACTGGACGCTGGAAGCAGGGGTCGAGCTTCAGAAAGATGCTGGTATTCCCAGACAATATTCTTTCGGGTTTCCAAGAATTAATGGATAAAGACTAATTTAAATGGTGTGAAGTCTAAACAAAATAATTGTAAAGTGTGGAGGGACCGGCTTCTTGGAGAAACGGTCTCTCCTCTTTTTTAAAATAAAATAAAGTATAAGTATCGAACCTATACTTTATGTAAGGTTGTGGATTGTAGTACTATTATATAGAAGGAAAAAATCATGAAAAGCCATACACCCGGGAGATGAATAATAAAATGGGCGACATTCTTAACAATGAACTTATAACGAGTTGGTTGACGTTAACGCATATACAAATGAATGTGACGAATGAATTGGAAGCTAATCTACAAACCAAACATGGCTTATCCTTAAAAGAATTTTATTTGCTGTTATTTTTGTCGGAAGCGCCGGAGAAGAAACTGAAATTGCAGAAGCTCGAAGCTATGGTGGGTTTAAGCCAGAGTGCAGTTTCCCGACTGGTTAGTCGGTTTGAGGCCAAAGGCTGTGGCGCTTTAGAAAGAAAAGCGTGTGATGCTGATCGCAGAAGTATCTATACTGCCTTGACTGCCATTGGCGAAGACAAGCTCCTTCGTGCACAAGATACCTTTCAAGAGACCCTGCTTGCAGCTTTTCCAGAAAAAGATGTGAAAGAGCTTTTGGATCAAATGCTTCGCATGAAGCAACAGTCATGAATTCACAATAAAACCTCTGTTTTGGTAAATGGACCGAATCTCCATTTCCCATACAGAGGTTTTTTAGTGTAAGGCGCTATTTACATCCTACCTGTTCATTCTACTGTTGCTGGGAAAGCCGGTAATAATTATAGTCTTCATGTTCAATTGTAATCTCGTCAAGAAGCTCGAAACCACATTTTTGAATGACTCTATTAGACGGGATATTGTGTTTCAGAGCAATGGCGTTTAATACATCGGTAGAGCTATTATCAAACAAATACTTAATTAATCCCTTGGCAGCTTGAGTAGTGTAGCCTTTACCGCGATGATCCTTGGATATGGCATACATAATCTCTCTGTTAGGAACGGGCAATTCATCCTTAATTCCTGTACAACACCAACCAATAAACTCACCGGACTCTTTTAAAATAATGCCTAAACGAAGACGAAGCTCTCCGATATCTCCGCCCGCTGAGATCGCTTGAAGAAACTGCTGGTTCTCTTTTATTTCATAGTTTATTAACCAGTCCAACCGTTGTTCTTTAGGAACATTCCAATCTGGCAAGAATTCAATAATTTCAGGCTGTAGAGTAAGCGCATGAAACTCCTCTAAATCCTCCACGCTATATTCCCGCAAAAAAATATCTTTACAATCAATCGTAAATAAATCATTGGAATTGGCCTCTTCATTCACAACCTCGCTCAACTTTCACCACTCCTTTATTAACTAACAGATATTTTACCATGAAACAATTGATTGATTTGGTAATATTTGATTATAAAAATTGTTTTCTTTTATTTCACATAAATATTAATTGGTTAATATATTAATTGACTATAAAATATGTTATTATGTTTCGTATAAACGGCAATGAACTAATTTGGTTAGGTTTTTAAGATTTCTACTATAAAGATAACAGGTGATCTTCTATGAAAAATGACAACGGTAACAAATTTATTAATGGTAGTCTAATTGCGCATTATAAGTTTGATAATCCAGAGGATGTAGGTCAAGATTTCTCGGGGAACGGCAATGATGGAACCGCTTCAGGTACTAAGCTGCCGGCTATTAAATCCGTAGCAGGTAGACAAGCTGTTTCGCTTGCTGGGGGAGAACATGGCACATCCTATATTTCATTACCTAACGATCTGCTTAAAGAGGTCAGTGACCATACAGGAATCACGATTTCGACCTGGATGTATGTAAGCAAAGCTTCAAGCTTATGGGAAAGAATTTTTGATTTTGGTAAAGGTGAAACTGGACCTTATCTTTTTGTAACCCGCAATTTGCGGGGCACTTGTTTTGCAGGGGAAGACTTAATTGCAGATCCAGGGAAATCCTTTGCGACTGATGAATGGGTACACGTTTCCTTTGCAGTTACAGGCACAAAAGGTGGAACACTAAGCAGTGCAGGACCTGTGATGTATGTAAATGGTGAAGTAGTTGCGGATGGCATGATCAGCCAAACCTCTAGTGGCACATATGCTAAGCTGCGCACATGGTTTGCTACTTTTGAAGATCAACTGAATTATAGCAATAATACAATCGGGAAATCCCAGTACGCGGCAGATGTTGATTTTGGCGGCTATATTTCGGACTTCCGTGTATATAAAGCAGGCTTAACTCAAGATGAAGTGATTGAAATCATGTGCGAATCCTTGACGGATGAAGATATCGTTAAGCTTGCAAAAGATAAATACTTAACCTTCCCAAGCTCGATCATTACCAAAGATATCGAATTGCCAGCTTCGCTGATGGGCGGGAAAGTTGACGTATCTTGGGTATCCAGCGATACCAAAGTCATTTCTAATGAAGGCGTTGTGAATAAAGGAGTTCAAATTGCTCAAGGCGTAACGCTTACAGCACATTTGAAAAAGGGAGCTAGTACAGTAGAAAAGAGCTTCACTGTGTCTGTGCTTCCGGAAGATTTGCCACCTTACACCTTAACGATTGACGGCAATCAGGAGATTTTGGATGTTAGCCAAATTCTATATGGTTTATTCTATGAGGACATTAACAATGCAGCAGACGGTGGGATCTATGCAGAGCTAGTGCAGAATCGCTCCTTCGAATCTTTTGCTTTTGACAGCTATTCGCATGTATGTGGTGTACATGGTGCTTCCACCGGAAGAAATTATACACCTCTTCACGCATGGTCTGGGGATACAGACCAAATGACTGTCCATAATACAGGCGGATTAAACGATTTCTTCGGCATCGATGATAAAGATATGAATGCTCATTATGTGACGGTAGCGGATGGCGCGACGATTAATAATAGAGGTTTCGCCGATTCCAATCAGCACTGCTCGATGTTTATTCAGGAAGATGCCAAGTACAACTTCACGATTTGGGCGAAGGCAGAAGCAGCGGGCACAATTACCTTGCAATTGCTCGACAAAGACGGTAAAGCCATCAGCGATACTGCAGTTGTTGAAGTAAACGGTGACGGCAACTGGAAGAAGTATGGTGTCGATTCAAAGCTTGTATTAACAGGATCTGAAACTGTGCTTGGTCAGCTGGCTTTAACCTTTAACGGTGAGATCTCCATTGATATGGTTTCCTTAATTCCTGATGACGTTTGGGGCGCTGGTGAAGAGGAACGTTCTGCTACAGCTCATGCTAACTATAAAGGAAATTCAAACTATAGATTGCGAAAAGACTTAGTGAATGCACTCGTTGATCTTCATCCTACCTTCCTGCGTTTCCCTGGGGGTTGTATTTCTGAAGGTTCTCACATTTGGGAGAACGTGTACGATTGGAAAGAGTCCGTCAACGATATCGAATTGCGCAAAGAGAACTATAACGTATGGGGCTACATGATGACCATGGGTCTTGGATATATGGAGTATTTCCAATTAGCCGAGGATTTGAACGCAACACCACTTCCGGTTATGGCCTGCGGCGTACTCTGTCAAGCTCGTTCGGATTATGCGAATCCAGCTGGCGGTGCGTTAAGAGATTATTATGTGAAGAACTTTACGGATCTGATTGATTTTGCGATTAGCATGGATTTTGACAATAATGAGTGGGCTGCATTGCGTAAAAAGATGGGCCATGAAGCAGCGTTTGATCTGCGTTATTTGGGTGTGGGGAATGAAAACTGGGGTACAGAGTTTTTCGCCAACTTCGAATATTTTAAAACAGTGATTGATGAGTATATGGTGAAGAACTATCCTGATCATGAATTGACTATTCTCTCTACCGTGGGTGCACAGGCAGATGATGATGCTTACCAGCAAGGTTGGAAATTCCTAAGCGGAAATTTACAGGGCTCGGAAAAAATCAGCTTTACGGATGGTACATCGAGCATCGAAGAGACTGTTACCTGGTACGAAAAACAAAAGAACTACATGGATACCATTGCGGATGAGCATTACTACCGTTCCAATGAATATTTGTTAGAGAATGCTGATCGTTACAACTACTATTACAGAGCCTATAAGGAAGACGGCAGCTTGGATGAGGCTGAAACTTCAAAGGTTTTTGTGGGTGAATATGCTTCCACAGATAAAAACACATTGGCAGGAGCTGTTGCTGAGGCGGCGATTATGTCCAGCTTCGAGAATAACTCTGATGTGATTAGATTGGCGGCAACGGCACCGTTGTTCAACAAGGTTTTGACAGATGGCACCTATAGATGGACACCGGATTGCATCTGGTTCGATGATGAAACCGTATGGTACACACCGAACTATTATGTTCAGCAGCTGTATGCTAAATACCTGGGAACCAAAGTGGTTGGCACCTCATTTTCGACTTATCGCAACGGGGAGAAGGTAGACCTCATTCCTCATGGAGGAATTGAAGTGGCTGCGGGGAAATCATCTGTGATCGTGAAACGGGTGAAAGTGACTTCGAATGTAGATGGCAGTGTATGGTTGGATCAAGATTTCACGCAGCCGCTGGATGAAGCTTGGAAAGTGATTCCTGGCTCTGCCGGATATACGATGGATCCTTCCAAAGGTCTGGTATTGAAAGCGCAGAATGGCGGATTGAATGGATTGTATATCCTTAATGACGCGTGGACTAATTATAAAGTAGAGGTTGTAGCTGAAAAAGCTTCTGGCGAAGATGGCTTCTATGTAGGCGCAGGTCTGACAGAAATCTCACCGGAAAATAAAGATGTTATCGAATATGCGATTGGCTACAATGGCGATGCCACAGGAGTCAAGGTGTACAAGCAAGGGATTGAGGCTTATACTCTCGGCGATTATTCCTCTAGTACCGCTGCTGGTAACCTTAGAGCCAGTTGCTATGAAGAGCTTGCGGATCATACGGAATATACCATCACCGTTAATTATGGCGGAGCATATGGCAAACATTTGATTTGCTCTTATACAGATGGCAAGGTAACAAGCAAAGTACTGGATTATAAGCTTGAGGCTTATAACAGAGAAGTATACAATTCCGTAACTAAAGATGATAAGCATCTTTATGTGAAGCTTGTAAATGCGGATGGTGTAGAAAAAGCAACGAAGCTTGATCTAAAAGGCTTAAAAGTAGCTGCTACGGGTAAACGGATTACTTTAACCGGAGACGCCTCACTGGTTCACACACCTAATGTGAACAGAAAAAATGATGAGAAGGTTACACCAGTTGAAACGGAAATCGTAATTGATAAAGACACGGCAATTGTGAAGCTAGCTGCCAATTCCGTGAATGTGATTGTTCTGGATCTGATTTAATAGAAAATATGCTGTTCAACACGCGCCGATCTTTTTGTTCGGTGCGTGTTGTTGTTTAACAAGCCTCTAAATCGGTTGATGATTATATAGAGAGAACTGCCCACTTGCTTGATGAATCTCAGAATCTATCTTACACTGGTGAAAGTACAATCACCGACTGACCCTCCAGCCCGCGATCCTCCCAGATGTTTTATCCACAGTTGCCTTCATTACTCCAGAATACAGTGCATACCCTAGCCCCTAAAAAGGAGAACGATAAAATGATGAAATCATTCAAAACGGACTGGAAAGCAAATCTGAAAAATCCTCAAACGATTATGGCCTTGTTTACTTATCGTTATGGAAATTGGGTGTATTATCGAGTGAAGAATGGCATCGTGCGAAAACCTTTGTGGCTTTTGTATCGGATAATGGATGTGCTTTTTGTCCGTATTCTTGCGAATGGCGAGCTTCACGCTCAAGCTCAAATTGGTGACGCGCTTCATTTACCGCATGGTTTAAATGGGATTATCATTAGTCCTAAAGCGGTGCTTGGAAGCCATGCTACTATTTTTCATCAAGTGACTATTGGCGGGAGAAATAACTTAGGAGAGCCAGTGATTGGAGACAGAGCTTTTATTGGAGTAGGCTCCAAGATTCTTGGACCGGTTGTCATTGGTAACGATGTTAATATCGGGGCCATGTCTGTCGTGGTAAAGGATGTGCCGGATAACGCTTCGGCTGTAGGTATTCCTGCTAAAAATATATTGCGGAGTGAACCGAAACCAGAGAATACAAGATAAAGACGTTAGGTTCTAGTACATAGGGTACGCGTGCGCTTTATTTTAATATCTTACAGGGTATAATTAAAGCATCCAAGTAATCTTGTAATAACCTTCTAGAGATCGGAGTAATGAAATGAAATATAGCAATTTAGAAGAGTGTGTTAATGATTTAGAGAAACACGGACATTTAGTTCGTATTCATGAAGAAGTGGACCCTTATCTAGAGATGGCGGCGATTCACCTAAAGGTTTATGAGGCTGGCGGACCTGCATTATTATTTGAAAATGTAAAAGGCTCGAAGTTTCGGGCCGTATCTAACCTTTTTGGAACGTTAGAGCGCAGTAAGTTTATCTTTCGGCGTACTTGGGACTCCACACATAACGTAATTGCCCTTCGCAACGATCCCGTAAAAGCACTCAAAAATCCATTTAAATATGTTGGTACCGGATTATCCGCGAGAAAAGCATTGCCGATTAAAAAGCCAGGGGGTCTGCCAAGCGGTTTTCAGGAAATTAGTATCTCTGATCTTCCGCTAATCACACATTGGCCGGGAGATGGTGGTGCTTTTGTAACCTTGCCGCAGGTGTATTCAGAAGATCCGGACAAGCCGGGCATTATGAACTCCAATCTGGGAATGTACCGTGTGCAGCTGACTGGAAATGAGTATGAATTAAATAAAGAAGTGGGCATTCATTATCAAATTCATCGCGGCATTGGCGTACATCAGGAAAAAGCGAACCGCCAAGGACAACCGCTTAAAGTAAGTTGTTTTATCGGTGGACCACCCGCTCACTCTTTATCGGCGGTTATGCCTTTGCCTGAGGGAATGAGTGAGATGATCGTTGCAGGATTACTTTCAGGACGCCATTTCAGCTATAGCTATGTGGATGGTTATTGTATCAGCAATGATGCGGACTTTGTAATAACAGGTGAAATTCACCCTGGTGAGACGAAGCCGGAGGGGCCTTTTGGCGACCATTTAGGCTATTATAGCTTGGTTCACCCTTTCCCAGTAATGAGAGTACATAAAGTGTACGCCAGAAAAAATGCAATCTTTCCATTTACGGTTGTCGGCCGGCCGCCACAAGAGGATACCGCGTTTGGTGAGTTAATTCACGAGCTGACAGGTGGGGCTATCCGCCAAGAAATTCCGGGCGTCAAAGAAGTTCATGCAGTCGATGCTGCGGGTGTTCATCCCCTGCTGTTCGCCATTGGCAGTGAACGTTATACGCCTTATCAGCAAGTAAAGCAGCCAGCGGAAATTCTGACCATTGCTAACCGGATTTTAGGGACGGGTCAGCTTAGTTTAGCTAAGTTTTTGTTTATTACAGCAGAAGAGAATCAGCCTATCAGCACACATAATATCGAGGATTTCTTGACGTATATCTTAGAGCGGATTAATCTTCATAGAGATATTCATTTCTATACCAATACCACGATTGATACACTTGATTATTCCGGCACAGGATTAAACAGCGGAAGTAAAGTGATCTTCGCAGCAGTAGGGGATAAGAAAAGAGAGCTATGTACAGAGGTGCCAGGCCTGCTGAAAGAATTACAGGGATTTGAACATGCACGAATGGTGATGCCTGGTCTTGTTGCCCTTCAAGGCGCTAAATTCACAAGCTACGCTGAAGCAGCACTGGAAATGAACAAGCTTAGTGAAGCTATTCAGGAGCAAGGGTCACTTCCTTCTTGCCCAATGATTATTTTGTGTGATGATAGCGAGTTTTTGAGTGAAAAGATCGACAATTTCCTATGGGCGACGTTCACCCGCAGTAATCCATCTCATGATATCTATGGAGTGAACAGTTCTACTGAGTATAAACATTGGTCCTGTGATAACGTGATTATTGATGCTCGGGTAAAACCCCATCAAGCCCCGCCACTGATCCCAGACCCAACCGTTCAGAAGCATATCGAACGATTATTTGCATCAGGTGGCAGTTTAAGCAGAGTTAAGATATAGAGAAACATTCATCGGCCTTCTTGGGAATCCAAGGAGGCCTATTTGCTGTTTGTGAAATGATTTTGCTCATATGAAATAAAAAAGGAATAGGGGTATTATGGGGTGTATGGTATATATTTACTATTAATATTGGGGAAGTGTTGTTCTGATGGAAATTATGGAAACCGAACGTTTATGGATTAGAAGGTTCTCAGCAGAGGATTGGAAAGACCTTCATGAATATTTGTCGCAAGAAAGTGTTGTGAAATATGAGCCCTATTCCGTGTTTAATGCAGATGAATCTCGCACTGAGGCGCTCAAAAGGTCATCGGACCGTGCTTTTTGGGCAGTCTGTCTTAAATCTACGACAAAAATGATCGGCAACTTATATTTTCAAGCGAGCGAACCAAAGGTTTTTGGCGTTTGGGAATTTGGATATGTTTTTAACCCTGATTTTCAGGGAAGCGGGTATGCTACAGAGGCTTGTAATCAATTGTTAAACTATGGCTTTGATAATCTGAAAATGAGACGTGTGATTGCGAACTGTGATCCCGAAAATACACGCTCATGGAAACTGCTTGAACGATTGAAGCTTCGTCGAGAAGGACATTTTTTGCAGACAGGTTATTTTAAATACGATAGTAATGGAGAGCCAATCTGGCATGATACTTATTCCTATGGATTGCTCAGAAGCGAATGGTTAAGGATGAAGGAATAGCAAAACTGTTGTCGTAATCTCAAAAGCGGGTGTCCCCTCACTGATTCTTCTGTCCTAACTTCTTCCCAAATCGTAGGTTTTTATAACTATAGGCGAAGAAATTGAACGGTTTAGTGTATGATAAAATCTGTTTTTTAAATGTTCAGAGTGACACTTAGGTGGTAGTATCGTGTTGGATATGAGTGAAACTGGAATCATCTACCATCCAGCTTCCTGAGCAAAGAGGAGGGGATACGCGCACGAAGTGAACTTATATTTGAAGAACGAATGACAACGAAGCTTATTGTAAGCGTTTACTAAAACGGGGCTAGATGCGTACTAAGTTCTTTCAATCATAAGAAAGCGGGTGAAGCACGGAAGATGAAGAGGAATAAGCTTGGAAATAAAATATTTATGGTGTTATTGTCGTGGATCTTCATTTGTTCATCAATACTTCTATCTACAACATTTGGGGGGCAACAGGCCAGTGCAGCTTCAGGCCCAATAACCTTGCAATATGATTTTGGAACAGCAACAAGTCCTGTTATGAGTGGTTATACAGGCGTGCATGAATCTGAATTATATACGAATGAGCTAGGGTATGGTTTAGATCAGGCGGTTGCTTCGAGGAATCGCTCGGGTGGAGACGATATGACCAACGATTTTGTATTGGGACTGTCCTATTCTTTTTTGGTGGATCTTCCTAATGGGGATTACGATGTGACTGTATACTCAGGAGATTTACTAGCGGGTACAAGTACAACCAAAACTACGATTACTTTGGAAGGTAGCACGGCTGGGTCGATAAGCAGCAAGCAAGCTGTAAATCAAGCTACCTACCGGACGACTGTTCAAGATGGTCAACTGACCGTCGGCATTACGGGTACAGGGGTTGGCGGATATTTAAATGGACTAATTATTCAGCAGATTGTACCAGGTCCATTGAAAGCCCCTGAGGGATTAGTGGTTCATAATATCACTCCCACTGAGGTATCTCTAGGGTGGAGCAGCGTGACCGAAGCAGTCTATTACAATATTTATCGAACGGTTCTTCCTAGTGGAAGCCTTCAAGCCATAGGTCAAGCTGCTGCTAACAGCTACGTGGATTCAGATGTAAATGAAGGCAGTGGTTACATTTACAATGTGTCAGCAGTAAATGGAAAGGGTGAGGAGTCTGCTTTGAGCGCATCTGTGACCGTAGACAAAATTCCGGGGGTAGAGGTTCCCGCAGCACCAACCGGTCTTTCAATTGTCAGTGTCGGTGTAAGTTCTGTTCAACTGAATTGGAACAGTGTGGCTGGAGCTAGCCGCTATACGATCTTAAGGTCTGATTCAGCAGATGGAACATTCCATGAGATTGGTCAGTCAGAGAAGACGACATTTACGGATGCCTCAGCGGACACCTCAAAACAGCAATATTATGGGGTGAAGGCAGCCAATGACCAAGGCGAATCAGAGCTATCTAACAAGGTGGAAAGCGCCGTGTATACGCCTCCTGGAACTTTGCCAGAAGGGGATGTTTATTCCTTTGATTTTGGCCCGGGTGCTGTGGCTGAAGGTTATCTTAAGGTAGATGCAGGGGTATCTTATTCCTCTGATGTTAAATATGGATTTACAGATATATCGAAAGTAACTGGGGTAGACCGAGGAACCTCAGATCCTTTGCGATCAGATTTTGTGGTCCCTAAGGATGCAACTTTTAATGTAGATTTACCGAATGGCGACTATACAGTTTCACTTATCGCTGGTGACAGCGCCGGAGATACAGAGATTGGCATTAAAGTCGAATCCATTCAAAAAGTTCAACAGACGAGCAAAACAGCAGGCCAGTATTTGGAAATGAGCTTTGACATCGCTTTGGTGGATGGACAAATGAACTTGGTGTTCTCTGGCACTAAGCCAAATATCAATGCACTGGTGATTACTAAGCAGCCAGACCGTCCTGCTAATGAATTGCCAACAGTTTATATTGCGGGTGATTCAACCGTGCAGACTTATGATCCTTATTGGATACCACAGGCAGGCTGGGGACAAATGATTCCTGATTTCTTTAGCGAGGAAGTAACGTTTAAGAATCACGCTATCGGAGGACGCAGCTCTAAGTCATTTATTGTCGAGGGAAGGCTGGATGAAGTGCTGCGTAAGATCCAACCGGGTGATTATTTCCTGATCCAGTTTGGTCATAATGACGCAACGATTAGCGTTCCAGACCGATATGCTTCTCCAGCCGATTACAAAGTTTATTTAAAAACATATGTCAATGGAGCTAGGCAAAGAGGAGCAACTCCGATTCTGGTGACCCCCATGGGGCGCAGAGATTATAATGCTGCGAGCGAAAAATTTAATGTAAGCTTTCCAGAATATGTGCAAGCTATGAAAGAAGTAGCAAGTGAGTTGGATGTTGACTTGGTCGATCTTAGCGCACTCAGTGTAGCTTATTACAATTCTATCGGTTTTGCAGCTACACGCTCTGTATTCCTTCACCTCGATGCAGGGATATATGGTGCTTTCCCAAATGGCTCGGCAGACGATACTCACTTTCAAGAGTACGGAGCCATTCAAATGGCCCGTCTGCTGGCCAAAGGAATAGGGGAATTAAATATTCCACTCTCCAGCTTTGTGCAGGACATCAAACAGCCGGAAACGGTGCCTGTGAAGCCTGAAGGTCTTGTAGCTGGGAGTATCAGTAATGCAGGTGCAGTACTGAAATGGAATAAAGTAGAAGGTACAGATATCTATAAAATCTATCGTAAGCTAGCAGCAGAAGCCGAATCTGCTTATACATTAGCGGGAACTTCAACTGTCCCTTCATTGACATTAAGCGGGTTGGTTGAAGGTCAAAGCTACTCGGTAAGAGTGACTGCAGTGAACGGGCTAGGAGAGTCTGAGCCTTCAGATGAAGTGAAGCTGACTACGAAATCCGCTCAGTATCGTTATGATTTCGGACCTGTTGGTTCACCCGTTGCTGCGGGTTATACGGAAGTGAATGTGAATGTCCTATATACCCCAGAACGTGGATATGGTTTGACCTCGAGTGCAGGGATGATTGATCGGGATCGGGGAAATGCGACGGACAATCTGCGCAGAGATTTTGTGATTTATTTTGGAGGATCGTATGAATTCAAAGTTGATTTACCCAATGGTTATTATTCTGTTAAGACCTATACAGGAGATTGGATTGGATCTGCCAAGACGAATGTAGCCATTGAAGGCAAAGATTACGGAACAGTCTCCTCAGGCAAGGAAAATATTGCTGAGAAGCTGTATAACCAGATTGCTGTCAAAGACGGGCAGATGAATCTTGTCTTTAGTGGCACAACCGCTCATCTCAATGGGCTGGAGATCACACCGTTATTATTAGCCCCAACGAATCTGAAACTGGGTAGCCTGGATTTAAACAGTGAGCCTATCACAGCTAAACTTTCTTGGGACAGTATGGAGGATGCGCTGAAATACCGTGTATATCGTCAGGCTACGGTTGCGAATAGTGCAGAGCTGCTGGGCGAGACAATAGAGCCGCTCTACACAGATACCACTGCGGATATTGGTATGGAATATATCTATACGGTAACTTCGGTCGACAGCACGGGACTGGAATCCGTAGGCTCTAATGCGCTAAAAGTGTCTATGATTGATCCCTCCGTAGCAAAAGCACCCGTACCTAGTGGTCTA
Organism: Paenibacillus sp. FSL H8-0315; assembly: GCF_038005365.1. Lineage (NCBI taxonomy): Bacteria > Bacillati > Bacillota > Bacilli > Caryophanales > Paenibacillaceae > Paenibacillus > Paenibacillus sp. FSL H8-0315. The sequence continues at coordinate 5,535,140 of NZ_JBBOTA010000001.1, forward strand.
GCTGTACAATCTACGAACAAAAATGATGTGACCTTTACTTGGAATGAGGTACCGGATGCACGGATGTTCAACATTTATCGTGCGAAATCCGCGGACGGTGAGTTCATCCTGATCGGCAAATCATTCGAAGCTTCGTACACAGACACGACCATTCTGACTACGATTCCTTACTATTACAAAGTAGCCTCGGTAAATGCAGGCGGCATCTCTGATCTATCCGCTACGTTGGAAACCTCAGCGGTGACAACATTATACCGGAAGATGGAGGCGCTGGATCGTGCGCCTGTAGCGGTTAAGACAGATGAAGGTGTGTATATCAGCTGGCGGATGTTAGGTCTGGATCCGGAAACGATAGGATTCAATCTGTATCGTGGCGATAAGAAACTAAATGATTCGTTGATTACTCAAAACACGAACTATCTCGATATTACAGGCACGGAGGATGCCAAATATAGAATCACATCAGTAATCAATGGAATCGAGAAATCTGCTTCGGAACCATTCAGCGTATGGCGGAAGCAATATCTATCGATCCCTTTGCAGAAGCCAGCAGATGATTACACCAAGGATGGTCAACCGTATACGTATAGTGCGGGAGATGCAAGTGTAGGTGATTTGGACGGTGATGGTGTATATGAAATCATCATGTTGTGGTCACCTTCGAACAGCAAGGATAACTCTCAAGCAGGGTATACTGGACTTGTCTATATGGACGCTTATAAATTAGATGGAACTCGCTTATGGCGGATTAATTTAGGGCCTAATATTCGTGCCGGTGCACACTATTCTCAATTCCTGGTATATGATCTGGATAGTGATGGACGTGCCGAAATTATGATCAAGACGGCAGATGGCACAGTGGACGGTCAAGGAAAAGTCATCGGCAATGCCAGTGCAGACTATCGTAACAGTTCGGGTTATGTGCTGCTGGGCAATGAATATTTAACGGTGTTCGAAGGGGCGACAGGCCGGGCATTGGATACCGTTGATTATGATCCGCCACGTGGAGATGTTGGCGCTTGGGGGGACACCTATGGTAACCGTGTAGACCGCTTTTTGGCAGCTGTAGCTTATTTAGACGGCGAGCAGCCAAGCGTGATTTTTAGCCGCGGTTATTATACTAGAACCGTACTTGCAGCTTACAATTATCGTGAGGGCAAGCTCGAGAAAGTATGGCGTTTCGATTCTAATGATGAAGGATATGGAGACTACGTTGGTCAAGGAAACCACAATCTTTCTGTAGGAGATGTGGACGGCGACGGCAAGGACGAAATAACCTTCGGCGCGATGGCAATCGACGATGACGGATTGCCGCTGTATAATACAAAGCTTGGCCATGGTGATGCAATTCATTTCGGGGACCTTGATCCTACCAGACCCGGGCTGGAAGTCTTTGATGTTCATGAGCATACCGATTCGAAGTATGGGATTGAAATGCGTGATGCAGCTACAGGAGAAATATTATGGGGTGTATTCACGGGAATTGATACTGGACGGGGAATGTCAGCAGATATTGATCCGCGATATGCTGGCGAAGAGGTATGGGCTGCAACGATCACCAACGAGGAGCATATACCTGTTACGGGCCTATACAGTGCGCAAGGGGAACTAATCACTAAAAAACTGCCTTCCTCCACGAATTTTGGTATTTGGTGGGATAGTGATCTTTTACGTGAATTACTGGATGCGAATCGAGTGGATAAGTGGGACTATACCAACCAGACAACGGTTAACTTATTGACGGCTGTAGGTGCTTCTTCAAATAATGGCACCAAGGCGAATCCAAGCTTGCAGGCAGATCTGTTCGGGGATTGGCGTGAAGAAGTGATCTGGCGGGCAACGGACAGTTCTGAACTACGGATCTACACAACAACGGATATGACAGATTATCGTATTCGCACATTGATGCATGATCCGATCTACCGCCTGGCAGTAGCTTGGCAAAATGTAGGCTATAATCAACCTCCGCACCCTGGATTCTTTCTTGGTGAAGGGATGGAACAACCAGCGGCTCCAAAAATTCAATATGTAGGCTCACCGGGAGAAACTGAAGATACTACACCACCTACGATTTCTGGTTTACCTTCTGCTCAAATGAGTGAAACGGATGTATTGAAGGTGCAGGTCGTAGCGGAAGATCCAGAGTCTGGCATTCGCAGTCTGGATATTACCTTTGATGGTAAACCTGTCGTTTATGGAGATGAGATTCTACTCACAGGGCTTGCGGGAGCGCATACGTTCATCGCAACAGCCATTAATAACGCTGGACTTTCGACGACAGAACAAGTGATTGTGTTCGTAAGTGGACCTCAGAAGGCTACAGGTGTTCCGGGGCAATGGGTTCTATCCAATAATAATGGGCAGGATACAGGACTTTTGGACGGGGATTACCAAATCACAATGAATATGTGGTGGGGCAATAATGGTACGGTCTACAAGCTATATGAGAATGGTGCCTTAATCGACACGCAAACCTTACGTGATGATTCCCCAGCTGCACAGACTGCAGTGACTAATATTACCGGAAAAGAAAACGGATCCTACACCTATACGGCTGAGCTGACCAATTCTTTTGGCACAACGGTGTCTGCTGCTCATGTGGTTATCGTGAAGGATGCTGCACCAGCTAAGCCGGTGTTGTCCAATGACAACTGGGATGGTGATGGAGAGTATAAAGTGACTATGAATTTATGGTGGGGGATGAACGGCAAAGAGTATCGCTTGTATGAGAACGGAATACTGATCGATACTCAGACTTTAACAGCGGGTACCCCAAACGCACAAACGGCTTCTACTTCTATCACTAACCGTTCTCCAGGCGTCTATGAATACCGGGCTGAGCTGTTGAATGATCAAGGAGTAAATGAGAGTGCGATCATGAAAGTTACGGTAAAATAACTGAATATTTGTTAAAAAAGCGCCTAAGTCGGTAATATCCGGCTAGGCGCTTTTTTAAGATTATCTAAGATTTAAAGGATTCTGCAAGACTAATTCTCCTATCAGCCTCATATGAATCTAAACAACGAATGATAGGGGGGATTGTAAATATGGATTTGACGCATATGATCTCAAAGCTTGTGGTAGTTATACATGTTATAGCATCCATAGTGGGAATTGGACCAGCTTTTGTGCTGCCAATACTGACAAGCTCAGCCAAGACAGGCAGTCAGCTTCGTTTTGTATTTGGTCTTATGAAGAAAATAAACAGATTCCCTAAGACAGGTGGGATCACCCTGATCGTTACAGGTATTTTGTTAATGATCATAGATAAAATGGGCTTGTCGGTGTTGTGGTTAAATCTGTCGTTATTATTTTTTATCGTGATCGAAGTGATTATTATTGGAATGGTTGAGCCCCGATTGAAAAAGCTAACCCAGCTCGTAATGAGCAGCGAAGGGGAGGAAATTCCTGATGGTTACACTACCGCTATGAACAAAATCGCTCCGCTAGAAGCGGCGGTTCATGTACTTACTATCGTCATTATTATATTAATGGTAGTAAAGCCGGTATAAGATCATAACGTCTATTCTCAATGATCTCTTCATAATCGCGGATGAGTCCATCAAAAATATTCTCCCAAGAGCGGCCGAGTGCGAGCTTTCGACCTTCATGCCCCATAGCAGCCAGCTTTTGAGGGTGCTCTACACATGCACAAATCTCACGAATAAAAGCATCCGGGCAGCGGGGCTCGACAATCATTCCTGTGCGGCCGGGTGTGACCAGATCCTTCACCCCACCTTCATTTACTGCGAGGACAGGCAGTCCCGAGGCCATCGCCTCAAGGACAACATTACCGAAGGTTTCTGTACTGGAAGGGAAGACGAATAGATCTGCTGAGGCATATAATTGGGCAAGCTCGTCACCATGTTTATAGCCTGTAAACGTGACATTATGCGGCGCCTGTGCCCGCATTTCCGGCAGAAGGGGACCGTCTCCAACGACCAGCCAATGAACCTGAGATTGCGTAGATTCGGGCAATTGCTGCATGGCGAGAGCAAGGGTCTGTATATCTTTTTCAGGAGCGATCCTTCCCACATATAGAAGCAGTAACGGTGCGGTAATTCCGTAGCGCTCACGGACCTCATGGCTGCGTTTTTTGGGGGTATACAGCTGGCAGTCGATGCCTCTGGACCATAGCTTCAGGCGATGAAAGCCTTGAGCTTGGAGGGAATTGAGGGTTTCGTAGGATGGTGCAAAGGTGGCATCACAGGAGCGGTGAAACCACTTCATGTATTTCCAATAGAGCGGAGCGATTTTTTTCATCCGGTAATATTCAAGATAGCGGTCAAAATGGGTATGATAGGAGGCGACATGGGGCAGATCATGTTTTCGCGCATAACGAAGGCCGCAGAGACCGATATTGAACGGAGTTGCCATATGAAGCAGATCGGGACGAAAAGCTTTCAGCTCTGATTGGATAGAGGACATATTGGGCAGTGCGAGTCTACATTCAGGGTATAAGAAAAAGGGGATGCTGGTAATGGGTCGTATGGGATCGGCATAACTGTCTTCAGGAGCAGATTTTGGTGAGAAAAGTAGATGTTCAATACCGCGCTCTTTCAAATGGGTGGTTAATCGTTGAAGCGTACGTGAAACTCCGTTGGTTTGCGGAAGAAATGTGTCCGTGAATAAAGCAAGACGCATGGAACCCCTCCCAGGTACTCTTGATGCCCTGATCATAACAGGCGATTATTTGATGGAGGTCAAACGGATGTTAAACAGAATATAAAAATCCACTGCACCAGGTAAGATAAAGAGGTGTGCAGTGGATTTATTCATTTTAATGGGATGAAGCCCTACAAGGATTCGTATATCTGTTGCAAAAAGGTAATGCTTTCTCCTAAATGTGACTCAGGAGTGCTTTCCAGGATTCCTTGAATATGAGGACGTTCATATTTCATATAACGAAGAATCGGCTCAAACTCTAGCCACCCTTGACCTACAGGGACTATTTTTATGGCTCCATCTTGGACGATAAAGTCTTTTAAATGAATGATAGCAATTCGATTTCCTAAAAGCTTCAAAGCCTCCGTAATAATAGCTTCTTGATGCAAGTAATTTGTAGGTGACATTAGATTTGCGCAATCTAATATGACCTGAAGATTGTTAGAAGGGACTTCATCCAGAAGTCGGCGGGTTAAGGGCGCGGTGTAAAGCGGATGATGAAGTCCTGCTTCGATTCCTACCGTCACACCAAAACGTTCGGCCTCCGCCACCATGGCCTTAACTGATGTCACCACCTCTTGGAAGGCTTCTTCTGTAAAATTATCTGTGGTATACCCAAGTCCCACACTTCCGGTTTCCGTACCTACCAGACTAGCGCCGAAATCCCTGGCCAAGCGCAGATGGGTATTAAACGCAGCTAACGCTTCTGCCCGTTTGTGAGGATCGGTGTCTACAATATTTACATAGCAGCCCAGAACCGCAATCTGAATACCTGCCTGTCTAAAGGCATTGCCATAATAGCTGGCTGTTCCAGAGCTTATAGCCGTCAGGCTAGGGGCACTATCAGGAAAAGATTTCTTAAGTGCAAACTGGATATGAGTGAAATGATAGGACTTAATCTTCTCAATTAACTCTTGCAATGGAACTTGTGTGAAATCATGTGCTCGAACACCTAGTTGAAGGGGAATGCTCATATGACCGATCGCTCCTATTAGTATTGTTGTTTGTGAGGTGCTAATTTGTCCCAGTCAAAGGTAACACCAGTGCCCGTTACTTCTGGCGCAACTGCCATCCCATTGTCTTTATTAATCACTAGCGGACGTGTAGTGTATTGATCGATAGGGAAGCTATGCATTTCGAGATAACCTGCATTTGGCATAGCTGCTAACAAACTAACGTGTAATTCCTGCATCCCATGTGTTGAAACGGAAAGGTTATAGGCTTGTGTTAAGTGAGCTACCTTTAACCAGCCCGTTATTCCGCCTATATTGGAAGCATCAGGTTGAGGAAAATCAACATGACCATATTGCAGCATGTGATGGAATTCGGTTAATGTGCGCAAGTTCTCTCCGCCTGCAACGGCCATTCCTGTTTCTTCAGCAATCCGTGCATAGCCGGCATAATCCTCCGGAATCGTTGGTTCTTCTAAGAAGAGAATGTCGTATTTCAAAAATTCGCGTGCGGCTTTTATCGCTTTTTCCACACTCCAGCTCATATTGGCATCGACCATAAAGGCTACATCCGGGCCGACCAATTGGCGTACCGCAGCCACTCGTTCCACATCTTCAGCTAATGTTTTTTGGCCAAGTTTAATTTTGACAGCCTGGAGGCCCATATCTAAGTATTTTTGATTGTTGCGCAGGAGCTTTTCTAATGGGAAGTTTAAATCAATCGCTCCACCATAACATTTGACCTCATTGCTTGCGCCACCAAGAAGTTTGTAGAGAGGTTCATCTGCTTTCTTCGCACGTAAATCCCATAACGCAATGTCACATGCCGCAATGGCGAAGCTAGCCAAGCCCCCGCGAGCAACATAATGTATTCCCCAGTTCATCTGCTCCCAGATACTTTCCACACAGCTGGCGTCTTTGCCAACTAAGATATGTGTTAATTCATTAGCAATTAGTGAGCAGATCGCTTTGCCGCCAAATCCGCCAGTATAGGTATAACCTACACCTTCACGACCGTCGTCCGTTCTAATTTTGACAATGGGAACTTCAAAATGAGTATGCAAGCCGTGTTTAGCATCCTCCATGATTTCTGGCAAAGGGATACGATAGTACTCCGTAATAACTTCTTTAATTAGAGACATCATTGATCACTCCTTATAAAAGTTGTTGTAAGTTTGATAGAGATGAGGCTGGATTTTGTTTAAGAGCTTGAACCACAAGTTTAGCAATTTGCCGGGCACCTTCATCTGAGAAATGAGTATCATCCTTAACCCCATTTGGGTAATTGGGATGTGTTTTCGCTGGCAAATGCATGAATAACTTCTTGGATTCCTCTTCGCCTAATGAACGATAGAGCGCTTGCGAGGCTGCGAAAATATCAAGTAGCGGAGTGTGCGTTTCTTCAGCCACTTGTCTCATTACCTCGGGATAAGCACCTACAGCAAACGGGTCCAGCTCTCCATCGGCGTTAAAGCGGCGGCGACTTACAGAGGTTAACAGAACCGGAGTCCCCCCTAGCTGCCTAGCAGCATCTATATATTGAATTAGATTATGGCGATATTCGGTTTCAGGATCGGTGTAACGTAATGGATCCTCTTTTTTCTCATCGTTATGTCCAAATTGAATAAACAGGTAGTCGCCGGGTTGGAAGTCTTTTCTTATAGCATCGAGGCGGCCGTCTGTTATGAACGATTTGGTGCTTCGACCATTAATTGCACGATTCTGGATTTGAATAGAAGTCCGAAAATAACTTTGCAGGTACTCTCCCCAACCGGTCATAGGTTTTTCTCCAGCGCCTTTAATGGCCGCAGTGGAATCGCCTGCAATAAATAGTTGTTGTCTCATAAGGTCTTCTTCTCCTTTAACGTATTGGCGTTCCCTTAACCAATTCTCAGCAAGGGAAAGCCATTGCTGGCAATGAGGGTGTTCTTTAGCAAGCCCTAAACCATGCCGCCCTTCTTCAAAGATATGTAATTCAAAAGGAATTCCCTGATTAGACAGGGCAGAGGCGAACAACAGACTATTCTCCACGGGAACGCTGGCATCGTTCGCTGTTGTCCAGATAAAGGTTGGAGGTGTGAGTGAATCCACCTGGGCTTCTGAGGAAAAGGAGTCAAGCTCCGTTTGTGATGGGTCGTCTCCAAGAAAATGTAGCCGGCTTCCCTTGTGCGAATGGGGCTCTTGGAAAGTGATTACAGGGTAACCTAACAGAAGAAGGTTTGGTTTCTCTGCTCTAGTGGTAGAAGAGATGGAAGCTAAGTGTCCTCCTGCCGAGAATCCAATCATCCCTACTTTGTCTGAGATCACATTCCAAGCTTTGGGTGCTTCCCTAATCCATTTGAGAGCTTCCTCAACATCATTTAACAAAGAAGAGACGTTGAAATCTCCGACCTGATAATCTAGTACACCTGCATGAATACCTAGACTGTTTAGCCATTGAGCCACAGGTTCTCCTTCATGTTTGGCTAAGTGCTGATAACCTCCACCAGGTAATACCAATATAAAAGGACGGGGGTGATCCGTCTCGAGCGGATAGAGGGTGAGTAGTGAGGTTTCCTGAGAAATCGCATCTTGTTCTACACGGTTAGTATTTAGACGAAAGTTCAACATTGCGTTCAAATTCCTCCCTAAATGGTTATATGCACACGTTAACATATTTTCCGAAAAAAAGAGAGACTCTTTTTTTTTAGATTCGGCCTTGAACGATTTTTTTGTGATTTTTACATAGATTCGTCAAATGTTGGTTTGGATTTAGTGCCTGTATTGTTATCCCGGTACTGTCCAGGGGTCATCCCTTCCTGTTTACGGAAAGATCGAATGAAATTCTGAGAATTGTTGTATCTTAATTTGGCTGCGATATCTTTGATCGGCATATCGGTTTCCTGCAGCCATTTTTTCGCCATTTTAAATCGGTACATCGTTAAATATTCGCTGAAATAGTATTGGGTCTCCTTACGGAAGACACTGCTGATATAGTTGGCGTTGTAATGCAGTCGAGAAGCGCATTCTTCCAAGGTTAGATCCGTATCATATTCATGTTGGATCAGATCAATGATTTTCTCAGAGATGTTTTGGTATTGGGCATTTTGCCTGCTGATAAAAATTTTGATCATCGGGTAAATGACCATGCTCCAGAACCAATCCTCAATCTCAGCCACGGTATGAAGGTCATGTAATTCCTCAAAAATAGAGCCATTAGCATGATAGATCTGATTTAAGCTAATGCCCGATTCCTGCATCATAATGAGCAAGTTATTGAGTAAGCGGGTCAACGGGATTTGATATTCCTGTGGTGAAAGCTCAAGGGCAAAGATAGATTTAAAAAGCAAATGAATCAGTTCCTTGGCTTTATCCGTTTCAGCCAGCTTGATCGCATCCATTAGATCGTTTTCTTTATGCGTAGGGTAGTTCAAGTTCAGATAATGTTTGCCGGAGTTAATGTTCTCATATTGAATAATAACGCCTTTGCCAAGCTTAATGCGATGCTTCAGTGCTTCAAGACCTTCTCTGTAGGCGATGGCTAGTTTATCGAAGGCGTTGAAGGGCAGGCTCAGCCCAATACTCACCTGCACCTTTAGATAATTATTTATTTCTTGCTGCAGCTTCTCCGTTAACGAATACAGTGTCTTATGAAAAGACTGGGTATCGCAGTCTGGACTGCCCAATAATACGACTACCGCATGGTCCATGATCACTGGAGCCAGCCGTTGTTCAGGACAGATTAACTCTTCGATCATATTGTGGGCAGCGAACAATAAGAGGCTGAGATCTTTTTTCTCATAGCTGGAATCCTCGGCATAATCAATAGACAACGTAATTACTGCCATGGTTTTCCATTCTTCAAGCTGGGTTTGGTAACCGAATTGCCCTAATTCTTCGAGTAAATCACGTTTCTTAACATTGCCGTGGAAGGCATTGATCAGAAAAAACGTACGAACCTGCTGAAAGTGTTGCCGGACTTCTTTTTCCAGCTGTGATTTGGATTGGAACAAAGAATGAACTTGTTCTCCTATAATCTGAAATTCATTGCGATGTCTCGATTTAATATCCGGTTTGCGTTGGCCCATCTGATTAAGCAGTCTTTCGATAGGGGTGTACATACGCCTGGAGCCGATCCAGGCCAGAAGAATGGAGAACAAGAGCATAAAGGTACACACGATTATCGTAAACATACCAATTTTATTGGACTCCTTCGTCAAGCTTTCCATGGAAGTAACCGATAGATAAACCCAGCCATTTAACTGAGAACGCATGAAAGTGACGGAGTAATTCTTTTTGTTGATCACAGTCTTGAACTGTCCGGATTGTTTAGAAGGATCAGAGATTAAAGGGACTTCTTTAAATCCGCCTTGCTCTTTAGGTTTTCCGATTAAGCTGGTATCCGGATGGAGCAGGAAGCGGCCAGCTTGATCCAGAACGATAATGTCATCGAGTGGCTGCACATCTGAATTAATGAAATCCTGAAGACTGCAGACCGGAATATTAGCTAGGGCAAGCCCATATTTTTGCAGCTTATTGGTGGGAAGCTTTTTGATAAGACTGATGCTGTAATTGCAGCCAGTGACGTTAATGCTCTCCTCGCTATAAAATAAGGACGATGGATTCAAAATCCATGAAGTATCGTCAGCTATATTCATTAGATTAGAGAGTTGCGCGTGGTTTTTGTATTCATTCAGACGGTAGACGCCTGAATTTTTGATCATCCAGTTCTGCTGCTGATTGAGCAGGATGACATCCTCAAGTTTCGTATCGAAGGATTGCATATTGCGGATTTCGTTTCTTAAATCATTATATAAAATGAAATCGGTTTCATTTAAAGGGTTATTTAGTGCTTTTTTTAATACACTAGAGTTGATTACTTGGTTTAATGTTTGATTGACAGTTGTTAACTTATGTTCTACATTTGAGGTGATTTGTAATATAAGTTCCATTTTACTGTTGTTTACGTTCTTTTGGATCTCATTAGATGATGTGAAATAGGAAAAAGAACCGATGAATATCACCGGCAACGTGCTAATTACAAAGGCAAAAATCGTTAATTTACTTAAAAAGCTTAATGGTCTCACGGGACTCAGCACCTTTACTTATGTAGAAGTAGACACTTGTTCTTAGTGTATGAAACCTGGTGGAAAATAACAATAATCATCTCGTTCTGCAATAATCATTAACCCTAATTATGACTACAAAATGGAAAATCTTCAAGCTGTAGGGTGAAAATCCTTACAATACCTTAGGAGGCTGTAGAAATGTTTAGACAATTTTTGTGTAGAAGGGCAACGTTATGTTGCTGCTTATTTTTCATGCTTGTTTTCCCTATGTTAAGCGCTTGCAGTGATGGAAAGTCAGCTGGTTCTGTACTGCAAGAAGCTCGCCCGAGCATTTCCATCTTGGCACCTCTTCATTTTCCACAGCAGCCTTCAAAAAAGATTATAGCTGAGATTGAAAGATTAACAGGGGTGGAGCTTGATATCACGTGGGTGCCTGAGGGTGTTTATACCGATAAAATGAACACGGCGTTGACCACTAATTCCTTGGGAAAAGTCACCTTTGTGAAGTTCTCAGACTATAATCTGGTGAAAAACGCCATCCGTTCTGAAGCATTTTGGGAGATCGGCCCATATCTTCAGGAGTTCCCCAATCTTAAAGCACTGGACCCCGCTATTCTTAAGCAGACAGCTGTTGATGGTAAGATCTACGGCCTGTATACAGAACGCCCTTCCTCCAGACAGGGTGTCATAATACGTAAGGATTGGCTGGACAATCTTCATTTAAGCAATCCACAGACCTTAGATGACCTATATGAAGTAATGAGGCAATTTACATATAACGATCCGGATCAGAATGGCAAACAAGATACCCTTGGATTAGTCGATCGTAATGATCTTGTTTATGGTGTATTTAAGACACTAAGCTCTTATTTTGGCACACCAAATAATTGGAAGCTAGAGAATCATCAATTTGTTCCGGAATTCGTAACAGCGGAGTATATGAACACAATGAATTTTATGAAGAAATTATATGATGAAAAAATCATAAATCAGGACTTTGCTCTTACCAGTAAAGAGGTTCAACGCGATAAATTCATTAACGGTATCGCTGGTGTGTTTATTGGCAGCATGACTGATGTGCAGCGGTTGTCAATTGAAGCTCAAGCATACAATCCAAAGGCTGAACTTACGCTGATCAATCGTATCGAGGGGCCTGATGGATATAAAGTGTGGTCTATCCCCAATTACAACGGACTGTATCTCTTTTCCAAAAAGTCCATTGCCACAGAGGAGGAGCTTCGGCAGGTGCTTGGATTTTTTGATCGGACCATGGATAAAGATGTATCCAATATAATGATGTATGGCTTTGAGGGGCGGCATTATAAGCTTGAAGGCGGAAAAATTATCCTTCCCGAGGAAACCTCACAACTGCGGGTACAGGAAGTGAATCCGCTATATGCTTTAATGATTGCGGACATTAGTAATAAAAACATTATGGAAGTGGCTCAGAAGGAGCAATTAACCTCTCTAGCAGATCAGCTGAGTAAAGATAATGAATCTTTTCTGGTTGATGACCCGACAGTTTCTCTTAGCTCATCTACTTTTGATGAGAAGAATATGGAGTTATCTACAATCATTGTGGATGCTACATATAACTATATATTAGGTAACATTACCGTCGAGGGATTCCAGCAAGAGGTTGAGAAATGGAGAGCTCGTGGAGGCAATCTTATTATTAAGGAATATGCTGAGGCTGAGTTTGAGACAGAAAAGTAAATAGGTTAAAAAGGTTTTGATCCACTGCGGATAATGCGGTGGATTTTTTTTGTGCTGCGATATCCCGATAATCATTTGCTCAGATCCCTTTCAGAACGCGCCGTTATGGGGAAATGATTGTTTTCGTAACCTTGCCGACGATGTAACGTGGAACTCGTAACCAATACAAATTATGGAGGTCAAAATGGTATGAAGAAGAAATCCTTCACCATGTTGTTAACAGCACTGTTAACATTCAGCACATTGTTAGCTGGATGCGGTGGTAACAACAATAACAAAGAAGAAGCAGCAGCCCCAACTACAAGTGCACAGAACACTACGAAGGTGGAAGAGACTGAAGCACCTAAAGAGGAACCTACAGAAATCAAAATCATGCTTCCATTGAATACATCAGAGACTCCGCCTGATACGATTAAGAATGAACTTGAGAAATTGACCAACACGAAGCTGACTTATCAATTTTTTCCGGCTGATACTTATGAAGAAAAACTGAATTCATCTTTTGCAACGGGTTCATTGCCGCAAGTAACATATTTGAAGAATCAGACAACCTTCATTCAGATGAAAGAAGCGATAAAAGACGGACAATTCTGGGAAATCGGTCCACTATTAAGCGAATTTCCGAATTTGAGCAAATTGAAACCAGAAATTCTTAATAACACGAAAGTAGATGGCAAGCTTTATACCCTATATATCGGGCGTCCACTTGCACGCCAAGGGATCATTTACCGCAAAGACTGGGCAGATAAATTAGGACTTGCTGCACCAGCTAATGTAGATGAATTATTTGAAATGGCTAAAGCCTTCACAGAACAAGATCCAGACGGTAATGGAAAGAAAGATACTACCGGTATTATTGACCGTAATGAGTTGACCTATGGAGCTTTCAAAACTGTTTCGTCTTGGTTCGGAACACCGAATACCTGGGGTGAGAAGGATGGCAAATTAGCGCCTGAATTTACCTTCGATGAATATTTCGACACAATGGATTTTTTCAAAAAAGCTCGTGATGGCGGATACATTAATCAAGATTTCGCTGCCACCAGTAAAACGGATGCTGTAAATATGTTTAAGGCTGGAAAGGGTGGACTCTATATTGGGGGCTCCATGCAAGATATTGATGCCATCAATAAAGATACTATTAAGAATAACCCTGACGCTGTTTTGGATGCGCATAGTATGGTTGCAAGTCCAGATGGAAAATATGCTCAATGGATGATTCCAGGCTATAACAATGTTGTCTTGTTCCCGAAATCTGCTGTCAAGGATGAGGCAGAGCTGAAGAAGATTCTTGCTTTCTTTGATCAAATGATGACCCCAGAAGTAGCTAATTTGATGTATTGGGGAATTGAAGGTACTCACTATACCGTTGAAGACGGTAAAGCGAAAGCTGCAGACGACAAAGAATTGATTGAACGTGAAGTAAAGGGATATAAGGACAGCGTTATCGGCGAAGCTGAAACCAATGGAATGTACGAGAACTATAACACGCTGCCAGGAAGAATTCATGCAGATCAATTGGTTCTTGAGAATGTCAAAGTTGGTGTAGCGGATCCAACAGCTGCTATGGATTCGGCTACCTATACAGAAAAAGGCGTAGAGCTTCAACAGATTATTACAGATGCAACCTATAAATATATTTATGGTCAGATTGACAAGGCTGGATTTGAGAAGGAAGTAGAGAACTGGAAGAGCCGTGGTGGAGATAAGATTATTGAAGAATACAACGCGTTATACAAAAAATAGTAACCCGTACTCGAATAGTTAAGCGACAAATTGTAGCTGAAAAGGTTGTTGATCTTGTTTCAACAACCTTTTCTATTCCTCACTGGGTTCAGAAATATCGTGTTTGAATAAAGAAGGAGAAAGGAAGAATATCATGCAGGAAGTCACCGCACAGCCCAGCTCAGCTCCTCAAATGAATCCTAAGCCTGAAATTTATAAAAGCAGCAGCGAACTGAAAAAGCGGCTGTGGAGAAATAAATGGCTCTACGTCATGCTAACTCCGGGAGTACTGTATTTTTTGATTTTTAAATATCTTCCAATGTACGGATTAATTATCTCATTTCAGGATTACAAACCCTATCAAGGGATCAACGGTAGTGACTGGGTAGGGATGAAGCATTTCAGCAGGTTGTTCACAGAGCCGGATTTCTTAAATATATTAGTGAACACACTTATTCTTTTCGGATTAAATATTCTTATCTATTTCCCGATGCCGATTATTCTTGCCCTGATGTTAAATGAACTTCAAGGCAGCTTTTTCAAAAGAACCTTTCAGACGATCTTCTATTTGCCCCATTTTCTGTCATTGGTTATCATCGTCTCCATTTCTTATGTAATGGTCACGATGGATGGAGGGATTATCAACGAGCTGCTTGTCTATTTTGGTTTTGAACCAATCAATTTCCTGCTTAATCCAGGGTGGTTCAGGCCCATGTATATTATTCAGGTGATTTGGAGAGAAGCAGGTTGGGGAACGATTATTTATCTAGCTTCCATAGCTGCGATTGACCCAGGGCTTTATGAAGCATCGCGTATGGACGGAGCTGGAAGACTTAGACAAGTCTGGCATATCACTCTTCCAGCGATTAGAGGCGTAATTATTACATTATTTATTCTGAAAATTGGTTCCGTTCTTGATCTTGGATTTGAACATGTATATCTGCTACTTAACTCCATGAATCGAGAAGTTGCGGAAATTATCGATACGTATGTATATACTGCTGGTTTGAGACAGGGGCAGTTTAGTTACAGTACAGCTATTGGATTCTTTAAATCGATTGTAGGCTTTGTAATGGTGATGATGGTGAATAAATTATCCAAGAAAATGGGAGAAGAAGGCGTTTATTGATATTTTGTGGGAGGAATCGAAATGGTAGAAGATAAAACAATCAGTGGTAGAATCTTTTCTGCTATAAACTTTACGCTGCTTGCGATCATTGCTTTAATTACTGTGCTTCCCCTTGTTCACGTTGTAGCAGGCTCTTTCACAACGAGTGCAGAACTAGCTTCTAGCAAATTTGTACTGATTCCAAAGGTATGGAGTCTGGAAGCGTACAAGTTCATCTTTTCGACGAATACAATATTTAAAGCCATGGGTGTTTCCATTGGTGTCACGGCAATTGGTTCTATTTTTAGTTTGTTTATAACTTCTTTGATGGCCTACGCTCTTACCAGAAAAGATCTGGATGGTCGTAAAGTGGTTAACTTCATGGTTGTGTTCACCATGCTTTTTCATGGTGGGATGATTCCAACGTTCC
Organism: Paenibacillus sp. FSL H8-0315; assembly: GCF_038005365.1. Classification (NCBI taxonomy): domain Bacteria; kingdom Bacillati; phylum Bacillota; class Bacilli; order Caryophanales; family Paenibacillaceae; genus Paenibacillus; species Paenibacillus sp. FSL H8-0315. The sequence goes on from NZ_JBBOTA010000001.1 coordinate 5,550,782, forward strand.
TCGTGGTGAAGGAATTAGGACTAATTGACACGTACGCATCACTGATTCTACCGTCAGCGATTAGTGCCTTTAATATGATCATTTTGAGAAACTTTTTCCAAAATATACCTGAAGGTTTGGAGGAATCGGCCAAAATTGATGGTTGTAACGATTTTGGAATATTATTTCGGATTGTATTGCCACTATCCTTACCTGCATTAGCGACGATCGGATTGTTCTATGCGGTAACGTATTGGAATACCTACATGAATGCGATTCTGTATTTGAATGATAGTGCGAAATGGCCAATACAGGTTCTGCTCAGACAAATTGTCGTCCTTGCCAGCGGTATGGATCACAGCGCTACACTGGATGCTGCTGTTCCACCGCCAGATCAATCAATTAAAATGGCTGTTATTGTTGTAGCTACCTTACCAATAGTTTGTGTGTATCCGTTCCTGCAAAAGCATTTTGCCAAAGGTGCCATGTTGGGTTCTATGAAGGGCTAGCAAGAAAGAGAGAGACTATACTTAGGGGAGGAGCTTCGAGATGACTGTACAGATACCTACAACGCCGATAGAGTGGGCAAAAAAAGCTTGCGATTCACTAATAGATACTTACAGGGCGGGAGAGCTTCCCCCTGCGCATCGATGGCACTATCATCAGGGTGTATTTCTGTGTGGCATGGAGCTTTTGTGGAATGCTTATCAAGAAGACCGTTATATCAACTATATTCAGGAATATGTAGATGATTTGGTGGATGAATACGGGAACTTTTATTTTGCACGTGATGAGCTGGATGCGGTTCAAGCAGGACAGCTACTATTCACTCTTTATGAACGGACAGGCAAACTTAAGTATCGTATTGCAGCAGAGAAGCTAAGAAATTTACTGCTCACACTAAATAAAACCTCTGAGGGCGGGTATTGGCACAAGGATAAGTACGCCAACCAAATGTGGTTGGATGGACTTTATATGGCAGGCGTATTCTCCTTGAAATATGCTAATGTCTACGATGAACCAAGCTTGCGTGAAACGGTCCTTCATCAGGAAATGTTAATGCGCAAGCATATGAAGGATGAGACAACGGGTTTGTTATACCATGCCTGGGATGAGAGCCGGCGGATGCCTTGGTCGAATCCGGAGACGGGTTGTTCACCGGAGTTCTGGAGCCGATCATTAGGATGGTATGGTCTCGCCTTATCGCAATTTCTGGATCTGTTACCTTCCCATGATTCAGCCCGGACAGAGCTTTCTACTACGCTGAGAGATTTTGTGGATGCACTTATTCGTTACCAAGATCAAAAAAGTGGACTTTGGTATCAAGTCGTAGATAAGGGACATGAGCCAGATAATTGGCTGGAGACTTCAGGGTCATGTTTGTTCGTCTATACGATTGCCAAAGCCGTGAAGCATGGCGTTGTAAGTGATGTGACTATCGCTACAGCTGCCGCTAAAAAAGGATATGAAGGGTTAACCAAAGTAATCCAGTGGGATGAGCATAACCGATTAGTTCTGCCGGACATTTGTATCGGTACCTCAGCTGGAGATTACGAGAGTTACGTGACTCGGCCTAAGGTTAAAAATGATCTGCATGGTGTGGGCGCATTGGTGATGGCTTGTGTTGAAATACAGTCAATGCTCCAAGACTGAATCGCTCCGTATCCTTACTAAACAATGACTTGATTCTCTGAGATTTCAGAGAATCAAGTCGTATTATTTTATGTACAAAGTAATCCTTAAATCGGGTGAACCTATTTTTAGTTTTTGAGCTCTTAAATTTATAAATATTTTGGGGGTTGGGATGAAGAAATCACAGTGGGCAATTCAAACGGCAGACTCTATTATGGCGCGGACACCGAAGCTTTATGAAGATAAAGGCTACAAAGGAAGCTGGACCTACGATTATGGCGTGGTATTGAACGGTTTTGAATGGCTTTGGAAGCAGACCGGTGATTCGAAGTATCTGCAGTTCATTCAAGATAATATGGACTACTTTATTCAGGAAGATGGCAGTGTCAAGGGCTACCACCTAGAGGAGTATAATATCGATCATATTAACAACGGAAAATTATTATTGACTCTATATAAAGAAACGAAGCAGGAAAAATACAAAAAAGCGGCTGCTTTACTTAGAAAGCAACTTGAGACCCATCCGCAAACCTCGGAAGGTGCTTTTTGGCATAAAAATATATATCCCTATCAGATTTGGTTAGATGGACTTTATATGGGCGCTCCTTTTTATTTAGCCTACTTGCTAGCTTTTGAAGAAGGGCAGGGACTTGAGGATGTAACCAAACAATTTATCTTGTGTGAGAAGCATACGAAAGATCCGGTAACAGGTCTGCTATATCATGCATGGGATGAACAGCGTATTCAACCTTGGTGCGACCCTGAAACAGGACTTTCGCCTAACTTTTGGGCCCGTTCACTTGGCTGGTATCTCATGGCTTTAGTTGATGTTCTGGAATTGCTGCCTAGTGAGCACTCAGATTATCCAGAGCTGGTACGAATACTAAATGATACCTTAACTGCGGTGAAGAAATATCAGGATAAGGAATCCGGGGTCTGGTATCAAGTGATTAATCTAGGGGAACGCAAAGGAAATTATCTTGAGGCCTCTGCTTCAAGCATGATCGTGTATGCCATGGCTAAAGGTATCCGATTAGGCGTGTTAAACGCTGGATGGTACGAAACATTAGATCTGGCTCAACAAGGACTTATCTCGGAGTTTGTACTAGAAACCAAAGAAGAATGGGTCAATTTAAATAAGAATTGCCAAGTAGCCGGATTAGGTGGAGTGGACCAACGTGACGGTACTTTCGCTTATTACATTAGCGAGCCTATTGTCACTAACGACCAAAAAGGTGTGGGTGCTTTCCTACAGGCTTGTGTGGAATATGAACAATTAAAAGGCTGGATCTGATATAGAACAGGGGGGCTTATGAATGTTGATCTACAATATTGAGGATTTTGGAGCGCTTAAGAATAGTAAAAAGTTAGCGACTGAAGCGATAACGCGTGCGATTGAAGCGGCAAATAAAGCCGGTGGAGGAACCGTTTATGTACCGGCTGGTACGTTCTTAACCGGTGCAATTCATATGAAAAGCAATATCGAATTGAATTTAAATCCTGGTGCCATTCTTTCATTCAGTACGAACCCGGAGGATTACCCTGCAGTGGAATGCAGATGGGAAGGAGTGAAGCAGCAGGTTCATTCACCTTGTATTTATGGAAGAGAGTTAGTTAATGTATCGATCACTGGCAGCGGAATGATTAACGGAAATGGTGAACTCTGGTGGGATAAGTTTCGGAACCGCCGGGAAGAGCTGCAGTATCCCCGGCCGACTCTAATCGGCTTGGACAGATGTCAGCGGGTAACCCTTAAAGATATCGCGCTGGTCAATTCTCCAAGCTGGACCGTTAATCCGATAGGCTGTTACAATGTGACTATTGATAATATTTCCATTCTGAACCCGGCCGACTCTCCGAATACAGATGGCATTAATCCAGAGTCTTGCACCAATGTGCGAATTAGCAATTGCAATATTGATGTCGGTGATGACTGCATTGCGATCAAGGCAGGAACTGAGGACACCAAAGAACGAGTTCCTTGTGAGAATATTACGATCACCAACTGCACTATGGTACATGGACACGGGGGTGTCGTACTCGGTAGTGAAATGAGTGGAGATATTCGTAATGTCACGATTAGTAATTGTGTGTTTAAACAAACCGATCGTGGAATCCGGATGAAATCAAGACGGGGACGCGGGGGAACGATTGAAGATATTCGGATCAGCAATATTGTAATGGAGGACGTTATTTGTCCGTTTACTCTAAATCTATATTATTTCTGTGGACCACGCGGGAAAGAAAAATATGTGTGGGATAAAAATCCTTATCCGATTACAGAGGAAACGCCGTGTTTTAGACGCATTCATTTTGCCAATATTACCGCACGTAATGTTCATGCCGCAGCGGGTTTCTTATACGGGCTTGCGGAGCAGTATGTATCCGAGATTACGTTTACCAATGTGGACATCTCCATGGCGACGAATGCAATTCCCGGCCATCCAGACATGATGACAGGGATCGAAAACATGAATAATCGGGGGTTTTTCCTCGGGAATGCAAGAGATGTTCAATTTCATCAGGTGACGATTGAGAACCATGAAGGGCCTGCTTTTTACATTGAAAATGGAGAAGCTGTAGAGATCATAGATTGTCGATCAAAAAACACGAAGAAGCCGGAAAAATTAGTAGAACAAGCTACAGTGTCACCTGAAGCACAGAATGTCTGTCCATAAGAGAAAGTCATCAATTTATTGAAAGGAAAAGAATCCACTATGCTTGTTGTAGGAAAAGAATCCTTTTGCGCTTATCACACGATTCAAGAGGCGATAGATTCACTAGAGCAGGGGCCATCCGGTCAAGCGGATACGCTTTATATTTTGTCAGGGGTCTATAAAGAGGCAGTGCGGATTTATCGTTCTAATCTTACGATCATAGGGATTGGCTACGTGGAGATTGTTATGAATCGTTACGCGAAAGAGCGTGATGAAGCGGGCGAAGAAATCAATACATTCTCTACACCAACGTTATTTCTGGGCGGGAGCCATCTGGTCTTGGAAAATCTGGTGATTACCAATAATGCAGGGCAGGGTGAAAATATCGGGCAGGCCGTAGCTGTGTATGCTAATTGTGATCAAACCGTATTCAGAAATTGTACTTTAAAAGGGTATCAGGACACGTTGTTCACGGGACCTTTGCCACCTGCACCCAAAGAGCGATCTACGTTTGGAGGTATACCACTGAGAGAACACCATGCCCAATATCGGCAGTTGTATCAGCATTGCTATATAGAGGGAACAGTGGACTTTATATTTGGTGGGGCTACAGCATATTTTGACAGATGTGAAATTCGCAGCTTGCGTCATAGTGAGAATCAAGCAGGTTATATTACGGCTGCCTCCACACCTGAGGGACAATCGTATGGTTATATTTTTAAAAATTGCTTTTTAACAGCTGCTCCTGATATTGCTCCGGTGTTTCTGGGCCGTCCTTGGCGTGAGTATGCTAAAACCGTATTTGTAGATTGCCAGTTGGGTGCACATATACATCCACTTGGCTGGGATAACTGGAACAACACCGCTAATGAACAAACCGTTAGTTATAAGGAATATGGCGTGAAGGATGCAATTCCCCTGAGTAAGCAACGTGTGTCTTGGGCAGATTGCTTTGAAGATGGGGACGAGACACTGGATAAAGAGTTTGTTTTTGCTGGAACGGATTTTTGGAAATAGATACTTTAATTAATGCGTACACAAATAAAAAACGGTAGTCTAGACAGAAGCCTAAAGTCTTAGACTGCCGTTTTATTTATATGTTGTATCACTTTATTTTTAATATGATCTTTCCTTTAGCTCTGCCCGATTCGGAATACTCCATCGCTTTCTGCGCTTCTACAAAAGGAAACACTTGATCAATAACAGGTTTTATTTGTCCGGATTCAATAAGCTCTGAAATGATTTCTAATTGACTGCCACTTGGTTTCATGAACAGAAAGCTGTATTTAACCTTGTACTTTGCCTCTAATTTGCTCAGCTTCCGGGTAATCAAGCGAAAAATATTAGTTTTTATGAACCCAGCTCCATACTCTTTTCCGAAGCGTGCATTAGGCAACCCTGAAACCGATACAATTTGTCCTCCCTGTTTGACTGTTTTAAAAGCTTTTTCTAATGTTTCACCGCCAATGGTATCGAATACTCCATCATAATTTTGTGAAATCTTATCAAATGCTTCGGTTTTATAATTGATAATTTGATCGGCTCCAAGTGACTTGACCAATTCTGCTCCAGCATCGCTTGTAGTAGTAGCCACGTATATCCCCATCGCTTTGGCAAGTTGGATAGCAAAGGTGCCAACACCGCCCGCTCCCGCTTGAATCAATACCTTTTGTCCTGCCGTTAGCTGTAATATATCATGTAAAGCTTGATAAGAAGTAAGCCCGACTAATGGGATGGATGCAGCTTCCTCAAAGGAAAGATTGTGAGGTTTGAGAGCTATATCCTCTTCATGTACGGAGATATATTCTGCGAAGGTTCCGATTCTATCTTTTCTGGGCCGTCCGTAAATCTCATCACCTATCTTGAATTTTTTAACATTCTTTCCTACTTGGATGACAATCCCTGAAAAATCATTTCCTAAAACTAGGGGCATGTTGTATTTCAACAGCGTACGTACTTTGCCATCCCGCACTTTGAAATCGATAGGATTAATACTTGCTGCGTGGATCTCTGCCAATACATCGTAATCACCCACTGCGGGTGTTGGGATATCGGCTAGTTGAAGAGGGGAATTCCCGTATTTTTTTATGATCATTGCTTTCATCCTAAAAACTCCAATTCATTAATTATTCATTTTTGCTGATCCAGAAAAATAACTCATCTCAACAGGGGAGATGTTTTTTGATTTCGATTTGTCCTCGCTTTTATCTGAGCAGTCTCGGCGATATTTCCCTTGTTCCAGCTTCATATCAATAAAATCGACAACCTGCTGCAGCGAGGAGATTTGGCTGACGATGTTTTCTCGATGGTTTCTTAAATGCTCCACCAGTTCAGGATAATCCGCGGGATCAGCGTCGGCGGAGACCGCCAAAAATGGCTGCATTTCCTGCAAGGGCATGCCTGTTTTTTTGAGGCAGGATAGCAGCAGGATTGTATCTATGTCTTCCTGCCGGTAAACGCGGTGCCCGTTGTCCTTCCGGTCCGCCCGGGGAAGCAGCGCGATCTTTTCGTAATAGCGGATTGTATCCTCGGATATTCCGGTTTGCACGGCGGTTTCTTTTATCGTAAACGTTTGCTCTGCCTTCATACTGTACCTCCTGGAGATTGCTTTGTGTGTGCATTATACAACTTGGAGCTGACTCCAAGTCAAGACCTTATCTCTGGGACAAAATCTTTTTATTACGCCTTGACTTGGAGTCGACTCCAATTAATAAAATGTGCGTTATAAGAAGAAGATATCCCGAATTCAGGAGGAGATTTACAATGAGCACACAGCAACGTGAAAATATCGCATTGATTACAGGCGCTAACGCCGGGATTGGATTGGAATTAACTCGAAAATTGCTAGCGGAGGATTGGCAGGTGGTTGCTTTGAACCGTTCCGGTTTTCCAGCCGATGATGAGAACATCCAAAAAGCCATCAAAAACGGCTGGCTTCGTATTTATAAAACAACCGATCTCGCGGATTTTCCCAGCTTGAGAGGGACACTGGAAGAGATCAAAGGCAAGGAGCAGCGGATCGATATTTTGTTCAACAATGCCGGCGGGAGCTTCCCTGAACTGAGCTATTCGACACAGGGGCGCGAAAAGCACTATGAGTTGATGACCGTTGTGCCGTATATTATTTTAATGGAATTGAAGGATATCCTACAAAAAGGACGCTTAAAAACGGTGATCAACACCTCATCCTCCGCGCTTAAGTTTACGAAAGAGTTTACGATTGAAATCCTGGAGCGTCCCACCACCTTCCGCAAGCTGCTTGGTCCTTACGCCACCTCAAAGCTGGCATTATCGTTATGGACACAGGCCGCTGCGCCGCAGCTTGCTAACGAGGGCATCATGATTCGCAGTGTTGATCCGGGTAGCAATAACACGCTGCGAAAAGGAAAAAATTCTGGACTGCCTCTAATAGTTAAACCGTTGATGAAGCTGTTTTTCTCTCCGCCTACCCACGGCGCCGACCAATTGTATGAGGGTGCTCTGGGAGAACACCGTGGGGAGACGGGGGTATTTCTTCGGAAAGGCCAGGTTGCGGATTTGAAATTTAAGGATCAAGCCAGGAATGTTTTGGAAAGGATTAATGATATTTACGAAAAAGAGTATCTTCGTTATTAATCAGATCTTTAGTTGTCTCTAATTATTTTTTGTAATTCCTCCAAACGTATGAGATAATAGAGTTTTTCCGTTGATTCTATTTTTCATGGCATGGTAGAGATGCCTGATCAAATATTGGAGGTAGGCTTGTTGGCGAAACAGTATCCTTTTGAATATGATCGGACCAAACCTTTTATGGAGCAAGTAGGGGAATGGGTCGGAGATGTATTCTATGAAATTCTTCCTGAGGCTGGATTTGAAGTACGTGATGAACAGATATATATGGCCTTTCAGGTAGAGCGGGCTTTTGCCGAGAAAAAGACGATTTTTGCTGAAGCAGGGGTCGGAACAGGCAAGACATTAGTGTATTTGTTGTATAGCATTTGTTATGCGCGTTATATGGGCAAACCTGCGATTATTGCATGTGCGGACGAGTCCTTGATTGAGCAGCTTGTGAAACCGGAAGGCGATATCGCCAAGCTTGCGAAGCATCTGAACATGAATATTGATGCCAGACTAGCGAAATCTCCGGATAAATATATGTGTCTGAAAAAGCTGGATCAGGCTCGGAACCATGATGATGAAAGCTTACCACTGGAGAGCTTGTACAGTACATTACCTGATTTTGTACATTCACATGCACCGATGCAGCAATTCCATGCTTATGGAGACCGCAGAGATTACCCTGATCTGAATGACGAACAATGGAACAAGATTAACTGGGATACGTTTCAGGACTGCTTTACTTGCGATATGCGTCACCGCTGCGGGCAGACCTTGTCCCGTGATCATTACCGGAAATCAAGTGATCTGATCATTTGTTCCCACGATTATTACATGGAGCATATTTGGACCTATGAAGCGCGTAAGCGGGAAGGGCAAATCCCTTTGCTTCCGGATCACTGTGCGGTTGTATTCGATGAAGGACATTTATTAGAATCAGCGGCCATGAAGGCGCTTGGCTATAAGATGAAGCATGTCGTCTTTGAAGAATTGATTTCTCGCCTGCTACAGAATGAAATCCGTGAAACGCTGGCGGTTCTGATTGATGAAGCGATCATGCAAAGTGAGCAAATGTTCAAAGCGATTCGCCGTCAATGCCGAAACATACCGGGATCAGATCGGAAAAGCATTGCGCTGAATGCTTCATTGATTCGTGAGGTACACCGGATGCGGAGTGTAATTGCTGCTATCGAAGAAGAATTAGTATTCGAGAGCGGACTCTACACGATTGATGAATACCAACTGCGAATTGTGGAGGAACGTTTGGAGACCATAGAGATCGCTTTGCGATTGTTTGAGGATTCGGGAGCTCTAATCTGCTGGGCGACAGAAGAAAGTGATGGTCTAACGCTGTCGGTCATGCCACGAAATGTCAAAGAGGTACTTCAAGACAGCCTGTTCACGCAAAAAATGCCAATCGTATTCTCATCGGCTACATTGTCTGTGGATAAATCATTCCAATACTTGAAGGACAGTCTTGGGATACAAGATTTTTTATCCTTCTCTGTAGACTCACCTTATGACTATGAGCACCAGATGAATGTCTATGTGCCAGAGCTTCAGAGTGGGGATTTTGCTGAGAAAATGGAAATTTCCCTGAAGCTTATTCAGCGGACTGAAGGTAGAGCGCTGCTACTGTTCCGTACTCGTGAAGAGCTTCTGCAGTTCAAGCAGCTTAACTCGTTACGACCGGAAAGCAGTTCATATTCATTTTTATATGAAGGGGATCAAGAAATCAGCTATTTAATTTCGGCGTTCCAACGGGATGAGCATAGCGTGTTATGTGCGGTCACCTTATGGGAGGGGCTAGACATTCCTGGACCTTCATTATCTAATGTGATCATATGGTCGCTGCCGTATCCTCCGCTTGATCCAGTGTTTATGGCAAAACGGGCGGAAACCTCCACTCCCTTTGAAGATGTGGATTTGCCTTACATGCTGTTAAGACTCAAACAAGGGATGGGGCGGCTGATTCGAACCGGTACAGATCAAGGAATTGTAACTGTACTTGCGGAAGAGGAAGGGCAACATCCGGTACACGAATATATAACTTCTGTACTTCCAAAAGGGACTCGACTACAGAAGCTGGAAGCTTAAATATCACTAACGATTATAATTGCTCCTTTGGTGAGGCAGATGCTACGGCATTTATGTTTCACTCGAAGGAGCTTTTTTTGTCTAAAATTAAGCATAAGTATTCCTAATCTTACGGATAGGATATTGGTATTTAACTTCCGAGCGGTGTCGTATTATTGTTGAGTCATGGGATGTATTTATACAGCATCATCTAGAGATTCATCAAGGAGTGTATACGACATGGGTCAATCAGAAGGTTTGTATCAACCAGATCACAACAAAAAGGTTGGGTTTGCATTTGGGATAGGGCTAACCTTAGTTATCGCATTATTGGCGAAATTTTTAGCGGGTTTTCCATTCCTATCTATTATGGGGCAATTGGTCATTGCCATCTTAATCGGGATTATTTGGCGAGCTACGATAGGAGTGCCAAATAGCATCACACATGGCACCGATTTTTCCAGTAAAAAACTGCTTCGTCTTGGGATTATCTTGCTCGGTATGCGGCTTAATCTAAAGGATATCGTTGCTGCAGGACCCCGGGTATTTCTTTTGGCAGTCATCGTCATTATATTTGCGATCTCCGTTGTATACGGGCTGGCACGACTGTTCAAAGTAGATAAGCGCCTCAGTATCTTAACTGCCTGCGGAACTGCGATTTGCGGTGCGGCAGCGGTGGTTGCCATCGCTCCACAGATAAAAGCCAAAGATGACGAAACTGCCATTGGTGCAGCTATAGTAGCTATATTAGGCACAATATTTACACTGCTGTACACATTTTTATATCCTTTTCTCGGCTTATCAGATTTAGGTTATGGGGTATTCTCAGGAGCGACTTTACATGAAATTGCTCACGTTATCGCGGCTGCGGATGCTGGTGGAAATGCTGCCGTTGATATGGCGGTCATCGTTAAATTAACCCGGGTGGCTTTACTTGTGCCGGTGGCTATTTTAATTGGGATTTGGTCCAATCGTGAAGAAAGAAAAGTGCAAGGTGGAGCGGCAAAAGCTTCGTGGAAAAGCATTCCAATCCCTTGGTTTATTCTAGGATTTCTAGTTGTCAGTGGTGTGAATTCGTTAGGAATCGTCTCCGCATCAGTAGCCAATGGGATCGTTACGATTGCTTATATGTTAATCGCTATGGCGATGGCAGGGCTTGGATTAAACGTTGATTTGGCGGCATTTAGACGGCTTGGAATGAAGTCTTTTGCAGCGGGACTTATAGGTTCGGTCATGTTATCTTTAGTTGGATTTATGTTAGTTCACTTACTTGCGCTAGCGTAGTTAGCATGTACACCCTGAGTATGAAATGAGTTACTTCATATCCAAACAGCATCCTTCTCTTTATCATTTAGTGTGGTAGGATATGCATGAAATGAATGGAGGGACTTCAAGTGAAGTATTGCATAGGTGAATTTGCTTCCATTCTCGGGGTAACTGCGGATACGCTGAGATTATACGAGAAACATGATATTGTTAGGCCTACAAAAGATAACAGCAATAATTATAGATATTTTAATGATTTAGATGCAAGGGATCTGTTAATGAGCAGATGGTATCGCAGTATGGAAATTCCATTGCCCGAAGTGGCACTTCTGATGAAGGATTCCTCTATTGAGCAAGTTATGGGATTGATGCAGCAGTCTCAGCAGAGTTTAGAAGAAGAGATTAAGCAAAAGACGATGCTGCTAAACAAGATGAATGAAATTCATAAAGAGCTTAAGGAAATAGAGTCCTCATTATATATATGTAAACTTAAACAACTGCCAGGCATGTACAGGCTTAAGCAAACGGATAAAAATGCATTATTAAAAAATGATATCGTAAAAAGCCTCGTCAACACTTGGATGGATAGGCTTCCTTATGCGTTTTATTCTTTTAAGATTGAGGACGCGGGGGTGTTATCCGGTGATAATAACTTTGACTATAGCTGGGGGCTTACCTTACCCGAGGAGGAAGTGCAGAAATTTGCAATGGATATCGATGAATATGTAGAGTACATTAGCCCGAGTACCTGTATTTCTGCTATCATGTTATCTACGGATGGACATTATATCACGAAGAAATCTTTGCAGTTTATGATAGATTACATCGAAGCAAATGGTTATACCATAGCGGGTGATGTGGTGGGTAAATTAATGCTTACTGAAAAAATAGAAGGCAATAACCGCTCATATTTGGAAGTGAATATTCCAATTGTATAAGTTTATTTTTATAAACACCTGCTCTAAGAGCGGGTGTTTTTTCTTTTTGGACAAGAATTGGACATTGACCTTGGTGCTGCACCAATGTTTATACTTCGGTATATAGCTTGGCAACGTTCGGTAGATATGTATAGATATGAATGTGAAAAATATCACGTTCTTGGCGAGCTATAAGATATTAGATACTGGGGGAGAAGAGAATGCGCAACAGAAATTTCACCAAGAAAATGCTCATGTTAACTTTTTGTATGGTGCTGATCGTTTCCATGCTGAGCGGATGCAAAGGAAATGGGGAGTCGGCAAATTCGTCATCATCATCTTTTAAAGCCGGTACATTCGCAGGGGAAGCGGAAGGCAAAGAGGGCGTGATTAAAGTAGAAGTCACTATGGATGAGCCAGATAAAATTAAAGATATTAAGATCGTAAGCCAGTCAGAAACGGGTGGTCTAGGCGATAATGCACTTGAAAAAATAAAAGATCAAATTCTGGAAGGACAAACCTTGGCAGTAGATGCTGTTAGTGGTGCGAGTCTTTCCAGTGAAGCAATGCTCGCGGCAGTTGAAGATGCCGTAACCAAAGGTGGAGGAAATCTGGAAGTCCTTAAAGCCGGTGGCGTGCAAAAAGCAGGTGAAGGTAAAACGGAAAAGCTTGAATCAGACGTAGTGGTAGTAGGCGCCGGTGCATCTGGTGTGTCCGCAGCGGTAACCGCTGCTGATAAAGGTGCCAAGGTTATTATTATCGAAAAGACAGGAGTTATCGGGGGAGCAAGTAATCTATCCTGGGCCGGTAAGTTCTATAATTCTTCCGCAGCTACTGACAATAATCTTAAAGTAAATGTGGAAAAAGAAATTGCCGATTGGATTGTCAACAATCACTGGAGAGTTGACGCTGCAGCGATTAGACAATACGTAACGAAATCCGGCGAAACTTATGATTGGTTAGCAGAAAAAGGGTATAAAACCAGCTTCCTAAACTTCTTCGGAGAGCAGCTGCATGTACTGCCAGCTTATGAAACCCGAGAAGAGACCCTTCGGAAAATGTTGGCTGAATCGGTTGAACAAAAAGGTGGACAAGTGATCACCGAAACCACTGCCAAAAAGCTGATTACCAATGAAGCAGGAGAAGTTACAGGTATTGTGGCTGAGAAATCGGACGGGACTACTCTTGAAATCACAGCCAAAAGTGTCGTAATGGCAACAGGCGGTTATGCCGCAAATTCGGAAATGGTTAAAGAAGCTTTTGGTTTTGAAGGGGTTAACGGAGGACTAGGTCAGAATGTTGGGGAAGGTCTGAAGATGGCTTGGGAAGCAGGAGCCAAGGTTCCTGATAACTTCGGTGGACAAATGCTGCACCAAACATTAGCCAGAGCAACACAAGGACTAAAAACACAATATGAGCCTTTTGAAGCAAGTTATCCGCTGATGTTGACGTATCTGCCTAACTTCATGAATGTCGGTTCTTCCGGAGCACGTTTCAGAGATGAAGCAGCTACATTAACATCGGTCGCAGCAGCTAATACGAGTGCATTTAATGGTGCTTATCATATGGTTATCGTATCAAAATCTCAATTGGCTGCTCTTCAGTCCAAGGGGATGAAAGGTGTTAACGCACCAAGCCTGCCAGGAATGCCACCAGAATTTTATGCCGAATTTGCAGATCAATTCACGTTAGAGAATCCATGGGTAAATGCAGAAAAGGTGTTTGATTCTATGGTAGAAAACGGAGATGGCTTCAAAGGAAATACAATCGAAGAATTAGCAACAAATGCAGGTATGGATGTAGATGTGTTTGTAGAAAATTACAATAGTTATAAAGAAGCTACAAAAACTGGTGTGGATACTGAATTTGGTAAAGCTGCTGATTATTTAGAGCCAATGGGCGAAGAAGGACCGTATTATGCCATCGTCGCTGAAATCAACAACTTGGGTTCTGTGGGTGGCTTGCTGGTAAACACTAAGTTCCAAGTGCTAAATGATAAACGTACACCAGTAAAAGGATTGTTTGCTGTAGGGCTTGAATCGGAAGGCGTATTATTCAATGATACCTATGTGGGCAATGGGGTCGGAATTGGTTATTCCTTTACCTCAGGTCGTCTAGGTGGAGAGAGCGCGGCAAACAGTGCTTTGAAAGCTAATTAACGACAATTTCCCGGAAAATAATTCAATCTTTTTAAAGCCGCAGAGTAGACAACTCTGCGGCTTTTTTTTGCTGGAGATTAGAGCCAATCTTCTTTTAGCAAAGATTTAAGAAGCTCTACATTTGTTACTCCCAGCTTGGCAGCGATCTGCTGCTCTAATTCAATTTTGGTGATCATCATTCTGTTATTGCATTCTATACCCTTTGGAGTGAGGACAATATTTTTGTCACGCTGATTTCCTTCGACTTCAACGGCTTCAACATAACCACGGGATAACATGCCTTGAATGCTTTTATGCGTGCCCTGTCTTGAAATATGAATTATTCTACTGATTTCTGAGATCGATAACATTTCTCGGGCCTCAAGAACTGCAAGAATGTGGGATTCGGTCTTATTGATTTGATCCGGGTCTTTGTCTGTCACTATTTTACGTAAAGCTAGATGCTTCTCACTGAGTAAATCAATCAGGTTCATTTTTTGCAGCTGCTTATTCATTAGAACACTCCTAAATGATGGCTCGTTTATCCCAGTATAAGTCATTTGCGATTATTGTCAACTTGGTTGACTTGATTTGAGAATTTGTGTTATTGTAATCCAAGTTGACAATATAGAGATAAAAGGAGCTTGAAGATGGGAAGAAACAAAAAAGAAGCATTTTTATTTACGTTCATCATGTGTTTTTTGATGGTACTGGGGATGAGTATTTACAATGTAGCACTAATGGAGGGTTGGTCAGGCACGTTAGTTAAGGATGTGATTGTCGGCTACTTGCCTGCATTTATAGTTGCACTCATTCTAGATGTATTTGTTGTAGGCAAGGTTGCGAAGGGGATCGCGCATAAGCTGGTTAAAGAGAATGAGCCGATGATCAAAAAAATCATGTTTATATCCTTTTTTATGGTGACCGGAATGGTATTGTTCATGTCCTTCTATGGCGCAGTTCTCCATGTTGGATTTTCTGCTGAGCTACCAAGAGCTTATCTGTCTGCCATAGGTAAAAATTTTATTTTTGCACTTCCACTGCAAATCATTTTAGTTGGGCCGCTTACACGATTTATTTTTGTGAAAATTACTCCAGCTGTGTCTGCGTAGGGAATAAATCAATAGAAGCAATGTACAACAAAACGCTCTCCGTCTGCCCGAATAAGCAGAAGAGAGCGTTTTTTTAGATGAAAAACGTTTATCTATGGCTCGCTCGTTTACGCAAGCGCGTGAACTCTCTTTTTTACAGGTTCGAGTAGATTTAGGGCATACTCATTTCCGCTACCTTTGAGACTATCGTTACGGATATGCTCCTCCAGACATAATCTGGAATTATGATCCGCTTGATAATCAGGATGATTATCCAGATACCCCATTAGGGCTTGCCATGAGCCGTAGATATCATCAGTGCTTTCTGTCAGAGCATAGAGGCCGCCGTCGAGGCGCATTTCCTTTAGGTGAGCTGGTATCTTCACATTTTCCGGAATTGAGGCACAGAATCCATATCCGTAAGGTTTATTCTCACCACTTGGGTGCGGGTTCGTGTTGCCGCCAAACAGCCGTGCTGTGCCTAATAGTTGACTAGCTTCCAGCCATTCATTAACTGGGATCATAGCTTCATCTTCTGGTGAGGTACTAACCGCAACATTGTAGGCAAATCTCATAGCTGGAAGAGTAATGAATCTTACATGAATAGGGGTAGAGTGATTAATAGTTGGCATAGATATAACCTCCTCAGTTTCAGTCATACCATCCCATGGACTGCATGACTTTTCGTTTAGTTCAGATAATAATTGATTTGTAATGGGTTCCTCGAGATGGGCGGATATCCACTGTAAAAAGAGATGGATTTCACCTTCTCTATTTGTTAGTTCTGTTTTTTGATTGTGAATAGAAGCCGCTTGCTGGCTGAGCGCTTCGTACATGGACTGAACGGACATATTTTTAAGCACGGTTCCAATATCCTTGATGCTAATATCCAGCTTTCTTAATAATGAGGTAACCCGAATGGCGAGTATTGCTTTCTCATCATAAATCCGCCAGCCAGAGCTGCTGTCCCGCTTACTTTCAAACAATCCTTGAGCTTCCCAGTGACGCAGAGTCCGACTCGTCAGTCCGAATTGCGCAGAAAGCTTATCAATGGTAACAAATCCGCTCATAGACAACTCCCATTTCATAGTTTGATAAGGCGCCTTATGTGGATTATTTTAGCATTTAACGTTACGTCAATTGCAAGGAGAATTAATGATTGGGTATTCGAGATAATTTACATTTCTCATACAAAACATTGTCCAGTATTTAACGTCCAGCTTCTACAATCAAGATATTGGTAGAATGTACCTATTGCAATATGAGGCTTTATACGGAGGATGATATTGTTGAAAGCTAGATCTATGCATCTAACTATGAAATGGAAGTTGATTTTGAGTTTTTCCGCCGTTGTTCTTTTCTTTTTGGGAGTAGCGTTTTATCAAAATCATAAAATCAGCCAAGTGGAGATTTCTATGGAAACGCAAAAAGCTGAGATGGAAAAACGAATTACCGTGTCTATAATTACGCAACTGCTGCAGGAAATGAATGCGGTAGAATCTTCATTAGCGGGTTCGAGTGATTTGGAATTCGTCCAACCTTTTAAGGACAAGCAAACAAAGCTGACTAAAGAGTTGGCGACGGTGAATTTTGCGGCAGATTCGCCGGCATTTAAAGAGTTAGAACAATTACATAGTCAGATTGGGGAATATACGGGATATTTTGACGAATTGGTAAAGACCATAGAAGACGAGCAGCTTGATCCCATGAGTGTGCTGGAACAAATCGATGAATTACATACGAAAGCTACAGCGTTGAGTGAAGTCATGCTAGTGACTAATGAACAATTGTATACGGCAGCAGCAGAGAATGCAGAAAAAGCACAGGATTATTCTTTTGATCTGCTTAATCTGACCACCTCTATAGTTGCTTACGCAGCTGTGCTAGTGTTTATTTTCACATTAGTGATTGCGGTTATGCTCATACGTTCCTTCCTGAATCCTATTCATAAACTGCAAGTGGCTCTGCGAAAAATTGCCGAAGGAGATTTGCGTCAGCAGATTAATTCACCTTACAACGATGAGTTGGGCAGTTTGAGTCATCATTTTGATCATATGGTGGAGCGGGTCCGGGAAATGCTTCAGCATACCCAGTCAGTAGCCTCTTCGCTGGCAACTTATTCGCATTCTTTTCAAGAATCTTCATCTATAACGGCGCATACGAATCAAGATATCGTAAGCACTATACAGGAAATCTCGGTAGGCGCAGAACAGCAGGCAGGACAATCTGAGCAGAGCGCTGGCCTGATTCAGGAGCTGGAACGTGAAGTGAATGAGATCACGGAGTATACCGAGGTTATGCTGGCTACCAGTCAAACGGCTAATCACAATACTCGTAAAGGATCTGAATCCGTCATCGCCCTCCGGGAGGTGTCTGAGCATTCGCGAGAATCTGTTAATAAAGTATATCTGGCTTTAACCAAACTGAGTGATCAATCAAAGGACATCTCGCGCATCACTAAATCCATAACAGATATTTCTAATCAGACCAATATCCTCTCACTTAACGCAGCAATTGAAGCAGCCCGGGCAGGTGCCTACGGAAAAGGGTTCGCTGTCATCGCTGATGAAGTAAGACAATTATCTGTGCAAACCAAAGAGTCCTCCGTACATATCAGTCAGATTATTAGCGAGCTGCAATCCGGTATGGATGAATTCCAGCAATATATGCTGGTGACCAAAGGAAATCTTGAGGAACAGGATCATAAAGTGGCCGAAACGTTGTCCTCTTTTGTAGCGATTGATCAATCTATTGTGGAGATTAGTAAACAGATTGGGCAAATTCACGACAAAGTGGATATGACTCAGACTATGAACCGTAGACTCGCAGAGTCTGTGCATGCCGTCGCGGCCATCGCCGAGGAAACTGCGGCCGGGGTGCAAGAGGTGAACGCCTCCAGCGTACAGCAGGATCATGCTATCCGTGATATAGCCCGTCAAGCCATTGAGATTAACGAAATTTCGCAGAATTTATTCAAAGAAATCAACATTTTTAAGATTAATTCGGATGGGGACGATGGGGTCAGCGATGAAGGTGGTAGGGATACAAAGCATGCTGGCAATCCAGAAGCTGGGGACACATTAGGAGACGCATTAGGAGATGATACATTAGGTGCTGGTGATCCTCCAGATGATGGCGGTACTCCAAATGATGGTAGTACACCAAATGCAGACGGTTCTAAAGAGGGGGCTTATCTGACAATCTCTGCTTAGCTCAGCGGGAAATGGCATTCTAAGCGTAAGGTGGAGTAGAGAGTAGAGAAAAGAGTAGGGAGTAGGGAGTAGTGAGTAGAGTCTAGAGATTAGAGTTTATAGAATAGAGTTTAGAGATGAGAGATGAGAGGCTAAAGTTTAGCGCTTAGTGAGGTTCTACCTGCCGTTTTGATTTTAAGTGTATTTTATACAACTAAAAAAGTTTGTATTTAGCTTGATTAGGGTTTAGCTGTATTTAGTGCAGTTATTTCGAGGCGAAATGACGATAACGGTGGTTTAGTGGGGATATAATTGCATGAAATACAACTAAAACCAGGTGGGAGTGCACATACCTGAAAATAGTTGTATAGAGTGCAATTAACTCAACGCATAATTGTGTTTTGTTGCATGAAGAAGCTGGCTCATTCGTGGGAGTATCCACGAATGAGCCAGCTTTTTATCGTAGAAATATAATTAGTAATTAGTCCTCGTAAGTTTGATTTAGGGTGCTAACTAACTCTGGGAGCCAGTCGCTTAGAGTGAGAAACTTGTATCCCTCCGATTGAGCTTTAGCTGTATCCATAAACCAGGATTGTGTGATCCCGAATGGAGAATTATGCGCATCCGCTGTTTCGCTTTGAATGACGGCTTGTTTTCCGGTCTCTTTTTCAATCAGCGAGATAAGGTCTTTAATACTAACCTTACCGTCTGAGCAAGCGTTGAGAGGACCCGTCACCGTCGAGTTGCCGAGCCAATACAGAAAATCAGCAGCTTCGTCCGAACGGATAAAACAGATATTTGCATCTGGATTCGGAATCCCGATGGGCAGTTCGTTACGTACATGTTCAATATGAAAATGGAGTCTTCGTGTATAATCGTCAGTTCCCAGAACAATAGGAAAGCGGACAGCGGCTACCGGGAACGTAGCTTGTTGGATAAGGACAGCTTCCGCAAGTCTTTTCCCCTCCTGATAGGTGAAATCCTTTCGTCCTCCATAACGAATTGGGTACGTTTCAGGATCGAATATCTCTTCCGTCAGCGCTTGCTCACTGAAATCATAGACAGATAAACTTGAAGTCAGTATGTAACGCGTGGTTTTGCCGTCAAAAATACGGCGCGCCTGATCCGCTTCATCAGGTGAAAAACAAATATTATCGTAAACCACATCCCAACTCGTATCACCTAATGCTTGAGCGAAGGCCTCCGGTTGAGACCGATCTACCTGTATCCGGTGAACGAGATCGCCAAAAGGATCGCTTGTTTCCCCGCGCGTTAATATGGTGACTTCGTTCTTAGAATCCTCAAGCAGACGCTCGACCAAACGTTTCCCAAAAAAGCGTGTGCCGCCTAAAATAAGAATCTTCCTCATCAACCTCACTCCTTGATTGCTATTAATGGTTATTAAAACGATTGTTTTTTGGTTTGTATAAAGCTTCTGACTCATTGTAGCAGCGGGATCAGCCAGATCAGCAGCAATGTATTGAGTTTTGAGTGATACAAATTGGACTAAAGGGAAAGAGTTAGTTTGATTGTACCTCGTGCAATAGAATTCGTATTAGAGTGGAGAAAATTAGATCCTATTGCACTCTCTACAATCAATGGATGAGCAAGTGGCATTAAACTAACTTTTCACCAGAATCTATTGCAGAAAGTGCTGCAGATTCAATTTTTGCTGCCAGGACGGCGGATTCTGTTGCACAATATGCAACGTTTGTAGCTAGTTACCACAAACAGCCCAAATGTTAATTACACATTAAGCGCACTAATCACAATCATATCTGTTCGTTTTTAACGTAACGAGACACTTAGCTGCCCGAGATCCAGCTTAACGAAAAACTACGCCACCATACACATTCCTGGCGTGGTATAGTTCCAGCTGTTTGAACTGAATCCACCAGTTTGGAAGGTCTGGAAGCCTTGCAAGCTTTGGCTCGATACCGCCATTACAGGTTCCTGACTTTCGTCCGCAAATACAAGCTCGATCAGCTCGGCAATTTCCCCATGTTCATACGCGGCTGCAAGGCGGCTCAAGACGATCTGCATGGCTGTGTCCTGTGGTAAGGAAGGACCATCGGCCTGAAGAAGCTCTTGTCTTACGAGAGGGAGGGCTTGCCGGGCTCGGTGCAGAGCGGCTTTTATTGCCCCTTCTGTGGTATCGAGAATGTCGGCAGCTTCCATTGCAGAGTGTCCCAATACTTCTCGAAGCAGGAACACCGCCTGTTGCAGCGGAGACAAATGACCCTGTAGTGCTTGAAAAGCAGCTTCAATCTCAAATGAACCATACTCCGCAGAGGCCTCAGTGGGGGACTGATCCAGCTCCAATACTCGTGACAAGGTGGCTTTTCGCCGCATGATATCAATCCATGTGTTTCGGGCAATCCGAAAAAGCAATGCCTCAGGATTTGGGTGATTTGTAGAACGGGTATGATGAGTAGAATTTGTAGGAATCGTAGAATGCATTGCAGATTTTGTAGACGGTGCAGTCTTAGATGGCGTTACAGCCTTGGCTGACATTGCAGTATTAGCAGCCGTTGCAGCCGTAGAAAACGTATAGTTCATTTTATTAGTTTTATTAGTTTTATTAGTTTGATTAGTTTCAAGTTTTTGATTAGCTCCATTAGCTCTATTAGCTTCATTAGCTTTATCATTTTCAATGGTTTCTTTATTTTGTTTAACTTCATTCATTGGACTGTTCCTATTATTTGCGCTCGTTGAGTCCGAAGTCTTCATATAACCTAGGGCCTTGACCCATGTATCCTGAGCTAAATCATCGGCATCCCACGGGGATTGTGTCAATGCAAGACAATATCGCTTCAGAGCTTTCTGCAAAGACCTGGTGTTACTTTCATCCGGCGCATCTCCGGTGCTAAGCTTCTCAAGGATGATCACTCTGCATAACTCCTTTTCCAGTAAGGTGATTTCGATTACTTCTAATAATAAACGAATGAGCAGGAAATTAAGATACGCAATTTAAAAAAATAAAAATTCTCACGCCTAACGTATCCTATCCCCATACTAATCCGTTTACAGGGTAGATTTCAAAACTCTAAAACAGATGGAGGTCGAATACAGATGGCGTACGTTCCTTATGTAGTCGAACAAACGAATCAAGGTGAAAGATCTTACGATATTTATTCGCGGCTGTTGAAGGACCGGATAGTGTTCGTAGGTGCGGAAATTGAGGATCAGCTGGCTAACAGTATTGTTGCCCAGTTATTGTTTTTATCAGCAGAAGATCCGGATAAAGATATACACATGTATATTAATTGTCCAGGTGGCTCTATCACCGCAGGCTTCAGTATTTATGACACGATGCAGCTTATTAAACCGCCGGTGAATACCATTTGTACAGGAATGGCGGCTTCTTTTGGTTCTTTGTTGTTATTGGCTGGGGCCAAAGGGAAACGTTATGCCTTGCCGAATAGCGAGATTATGATTCATCAGCCGCATGGTGGGGCGCAGGGGCAAGCTAGTGACATTGCGATCAGTGCCAAACGTATTTTGAAGGCAAGGGAAGTGCTTGTGCAAATTACAGCGGACCGAACTGGGCAGACGGTAGAGAAGGTACTGCAAGATATGGATCGAGATTATTTCATGTCAGCCGATGAGGCGGTTGAATACGGAATTATCGATAAGGTCATCACAAATCTCTAAGACGAAGGAGTGAAGAAGGCTATGCTGGAGGTTTTGCAGGGAAAAGAGGTAACAATCTATTTTGTGGATGGCTCCAACGCTACAAAAGGAGTGCTGGAAACGGTAAGTGAAAAGTTCGTCAAATATCGGACGGATTTTGAAGAGTTTTATATTCCAATCAGCTCGATCTGTTCTATCTCTCTAGATACCAAAACGCGTGAACGAGCCAAAGTAGGATTCACACAATAACATCAATAACATCATCTGTATAAAAATGGGCTAGGAGCTCCTCAGCTCCTAACCCGTACTTTCCCGAATAGCCAAATAATGAGCCACATTTGCATGATGCGGCACAACGGTCTCCCCTTTAATCAGCTTGATTAAGGTTCGAGTGGCGGTCATCCCAATCTCCGTTCCTGAGTATTCAACCGAGGAAAGCTTAGGTCGAACGATAGAGGCAATGAAGCTGTTATCAAATCCGAACACGGCAACATCAGCTGGCACCCGTAGACCGTTATCGATTAAATGATTCATGGCTCCAACTGCCATCCAATCTGTAGAGCAAAACACCGCAGTAGGTAACTCCCCGCTATCCATAAGTCGGCGCATGGCGTCGCTCCCATCTTCGACGGCCATCGCACTTTCTACTACCCATTCTTTCCTTAAGGTTATGCCTGCATCCATAAGGGCTTGTAGATAGCCTTTATACCGATCCCCGCCCACTGCATTATCTCCCGAGCCACGAATCATAGCGATTTTGCGATGACCTTTTTGAATCAGATAAGTAACAGCTTCATAAGAGGCAGTTATATTGTCCAGATGAACGGAAGGAATCGTATCCACCTGCGATTGTTGCCCGACAAGCACGCAAGGTGTATTTGAGTTGCGGATGATCTCCAAATGTTCATGGTTTGGAATAGAACCCACAAATATATTTCCTTCTGTCCCCATCCGCTGGAACATCTTCAAATAATGTTGTTCACTTTCTGCACTGCCGTCCGTTAATCCGACCATAATGTCGTATCCATACAAATCCGCGAGATCGCGAATGCCAACATTGAAGTCATCCAGTACAGTGTTGCTATTCTGCGGAATGATCACACCGATCAGCTGTGTATTAGCTTTGTCCGTTTCAAGGCCGATGACATTCGAACGGTAGTTGGTTTGTTTAATAGCTTCCAGTACTCGTTTACGGACATCATCGTT
This sequence comes from Paenibacillus sp. FSL H8-0315, assembly GCF_038005365.1. Lineage (NCBI taxonomy): Bacteria > Bacillati > Bacillota > Bacilli > Caryophanales > Paenibacillaceae > Paenibacillus > Paenibacillus sp. FSL H8-0315. Next base: position 5,574,165 of record NZ_JBBOTA010000001.1, read on the forward strand.
AACTGGTTTGCTGTTATTGATTACCCTGGACACCGTAGAGATCGAAACGTTTGCCAATTGGGCTATATCTTTTATCTTTACCTTCAAGAAGATCACCATAACTTTCCATATGATTCACTTGGTGTTTCAACTCTCGCAAGCATATCACGGATAGCTTCAAGAATCCAAAAGATTGTTGTTGACCTAGGAAATAAAAGGTCCTATAATGATCGCTGAAGGAAAATTATTTCCTTGAAAAAAGCTTGTTTTGAACGATAAAGTTGAATTTTTGCTAAAAACAATAACTGAATTATTAATTCTAATGAATTTCGGGAAAATATTTTCCTGTGAAGGGTATATGAATACGAAGGAGCTGCATGCATTGAACAGAACATGGTGGAAAGAAGCCACAGCGTATCAAATTTACCCACGGAGCTTTATGGACAGCAATGGTGATGGTGTAGGCGATCTGCAGGGAGTCATTTCTAAACTTGATTATTTGCAGGAGCTTGGCATCAATGTCATTTGGATCTGTCCTATTTATAAATCCCCAAATGATGATAATGGTTATGATATTTCGGATTATCAGGATATTATGGCGGAGTTCGGCAGCATGGCCGACTTTGATCAGCTGCTGCACGAGGTTCATGCACGAGGCATGAAGCTGATTCTGGATCTAGTGATTAATCATACTTCGGACGAACATCCATGGTTTGTTGAAGCACGTTCAAGCAAGGATAATCCGAAGCGGGATTATTATATTTGGAGTGATCCCAAGGACGGGAAGGAGCCGAATAACTGGGAGAGTATTTTCAGCGGTTCGATTTGGGAGCTTGATCCCGCCACAGAGCAATATTTTATGCATGTATTTTCCAAAAGACAGCCAGACCTCAACTGGGAGAATCCTGAGGTGCGCCGTGAATTGTATAGCATGGTCAACTGGTGGCTGGACAAAGGAATCGACGGCTTCCGGGTGGATGCCATTTCACATATTAAAAAAATCACCGGACATCCCGATCTGCCGAATCCACAGAATCTTCCGTATGTTCCGTCTGGCGATGGGCACATGAACCGTGAAGGGATTCACGATTTCTTGCAGGAGCTCAAGCAGGAGACGTTTGACCGATATGACATCATGACAGTTGGCGAAGCGAGTGGTGTAAATGTTGATCAGGCGGAGTCGTGGGTGGGTGAAGAGCAAGGCAAATTTAATATGATTTTTCAATTCGAGCATTTAGCTCTTTGGAATAAGAGTGTGACAGGTGGATTGGATGTTCTGCAGTTAAAATCAGCGCTCTCCCGTTGGCAAAAAGGTCTTGAGGGCAGAGGCTGGAACGCATTGTTCATCGAAAATCACGACCAGCCGCGTTCAGTTTCTACTTGGGGAAATGATGGCCAGTATTGGAAAGAGTCAGCTAAATCGTTGGCTACGATGTATTTCCTGATGCAGGGAACACCATTTATTTATCAAGGTCAAGAAATTGGGATGACCAATGTAAGATTTGAATCAATGGATGATTACGATGATGTGGCGATGAAGAACTTGTATCGTTTGGAGACTGAAGCCGGTAAATCACATGAAGAAGTCATGGAGGTAATCTGGAAGAACGGTCGGGACAACTCTAGAACACCAATGCAATGGAGCGACTCTGAAAACGCTGGTTTCAGCAGCGGCAAGCCATGGATGAAGGTGAATCCGAATTATACGGAAATCAATGTGGAGCGGGCGAAGCAGGACCCTTATTCCATCTATCATCATTACAAAAAGCTTATCGCTCTTCGGGCTGCTAATCCCGTTACTGTTTACGGGACATATGATCTCATTTTGCCTGAAGATGAACGTATTTATGCTTATACGCGGACGCTTGGAAATAAAAAACTGCTGGTCATGTCTAACCTGACAGCAGAGGAAGCACTGTTTGACCTTCCATTTGATTTGGAGTTTGATACTAGTGAATTGCTCTTGCATAACTATGAGGTTGATCCTGCGGAGCCGATTGAGACTGTCGCATTACGGCCTTACGAGTCCCGTGTGTATATGCTGGTTAACGCACCTGTAGAGCAAGAGGGTAGCAGTGAACTTGTACCTGTACAAGAGGTAAGTGAAGCTTCTTTTCCAGAAACCGTTTAATATATTCATTGTAATTCAAAGCGTCCGGTTATCCGGGCGCTTTTTTTGTTGCGGTAGTGTAGGGCTCTTGCACAAAATGAATGCGCTTACTTAGGCGAGTCGTATAAAAATATTATTTTTTCTATTATTTTTGTTCCCAAAATTAATAGAATACTATATTATGTTATGAATACAGATTCATATAAGTGTATATTCATTCAATTTGGGGTGAAAGTAGACAAAATTATAGGAGGTAAAAAATGTCCAAGAGAATACTATCTTTATTACTAGCTTTTACACTTATGATGTCGGGTCTGCTTCCAGCTGCATATGCAGGTGAAGTTGCAACCGAAATTAACCCGCAGGCGGTTGTTGCTCCGGTTTCTACGGAGAACACAGCTGATCCAGCGGTGCTTTCTTCAGAACAAACTACGGTAGCGACTGCTGTCTATGAACAAATAGCGGCGACAGTTTCCACAGAAGTATACAAAGCTTCTATGACGGAAGCTAGAACATTAGAATTGACTTTAGATCTTCCTGATGGGGCATCGCCTCAAGATATCATCTGGAATTTTGGCAGAACGGCGGAAGAGATGAAGCCGCTGGCAGAGTGGAAGAAATGGAATAAAGATGCGAAAGATTATTCAGGTAATCCTTTCGTAACAGTGACCTATGAGCCGATCTCAGGTTCAAAAGTAAAAGCTTTAATTCATTTTGATTTGCTGTACGGAGAGAATCTCTCACTAACGGGTATACGTGCAGAGTACGTTAAACGAGTGGGAATTTATAATCTAATCGGGACATTACCTGCTGGAGATGTGCTGGTAGAGCAGCAAGTCAAACTAAATCCATATGAAACCTATCATACATATGATGAGATTAAACCGGCGATCGATAGGATTACTGCTGAAAGCAATAATAAATATGATCGATATGTAGAGTATCAGCAAATTGGGACCTCAACTCAAGGTCGTGCCATTCATTTCTCTATTGTTGCTAAGGATAAGTCCTCAGTAGATCAATATTTGAACGAGACCTTACCGCTTATGATGAATGATCCTGAAGCCCTGCAAAAGAAAATTAACGACGGGGAACTGCAGGATTATAAGGTACCTATCTGGTTGAATAACATTCATGCCGATGAAGCCAATGGTGTTGATGTAATCATTAAGTTTTTGGATACGCTGATGACACAGCAAATTGTCACCTATGATACCACTGATGAGAATGGAAATCCGAAAAAGGTAGTTCTGAACATCGACGAAGCGCTTGACCATGTGATTTTCCTGCTTGATTATGTAGAGAATCCTGACGGTCGCGCGTTAAACACGCGTCAAACTTCAACACTGCTTGATCCAAATCGGGACAACTCTTACCAGACCCAGCCTGAGACACAAGCGGTAACTGCACAAATTGCTAAGTGGACGCCGCTTACCTTTTTGGACATGCATGGATTTGTAAGTGGCTTCTTGATTGAGCCTTGCACACCACCTCATGATCCTAACATTGAATATGATCTTGTAATGCCAAGTATGCTTGAGCAAGCAAATGCCATGGGGAAGGCGGGAATTGCTAATACTAAATATGATTCCTACCATATCCCTTATGAAGAATACGAAAAAACACAACAGGATCCGAACTATAAAGGAACGAATGCAACAGGTTGGGATGATGCTTCACCAGCCTACACAGCTGTATATGCCATGCATCAAGGAGCACTTGGGCATACGATTGAAGTGCCTGAATTGAATGAAGATTCACTGGATGCCTTTTATTATGCGGCTTTGGGGGCAACCGATTATGTGATCAACAACAAGCAGGAACTGTTCCTGAATCAATTGGAAATCTTCAAACGGGGTATCCAAAATGAGAATACTAATGCTGCTGTTAAAGATTATCTAATCAATGCACAGAATGAGTCCATTGGACGTCCAGGGGTAGATGAGAATACGAATTTCTTCCCTGAGTATTACATTCTTCCGGTTGCAAAAGATTTGCAAAAAAATGATCTGGAAACCTACAAAATGGTTCAGTACCTACTGCGTAACAATGTGAAAGTAGAACGGACAACAGCCAGTGTAACTGTAGATTCTGTAGTCTATCCGGCTGGAACCTATGTGGTGAATATGCATCAAGCCAAAAGAGGTTATGCGAATCTTGTCTTGTATGATGGACTAGATGTCTCGGATTTTAATGAGATGTATTCAGATACGGTACAGAATTTCTCGGCTATGCGTGGTTTTGACCGATATATTAGCCGTTCTGTTGGAGCATTCACTGGGAAAACAGAACAGGTTAGCAGTGTAACGATCCCTAGTACGAATCTGGATCAATCTCCGTTCGAGCAAAATTATGTGATTAAAAACAGCAACAATGATGCGATAAAAGCTGTGAATGAGCTGCTAGCCAACCATAAGGCAGTGACACTGCTGGAGAATGGGGGGACGGGTTACGAGAAGGGAAGTTTCCTTGTTTCCAGATCCAACCTTAGAACGGTATCGTCTAAATATCTGCTGGATATTGTGCCGTTTAGTGCTTCAGAGAACAGAACGGGTAAATTGCTTAAGGCTCCTGAGGTAGCTATTGCAGGAGCGACTGCATTTATGCTGAAGGATCTTGGATTTAACGTAACTACGGATACAGTGGCAGCAGATGTTCTAATCAATTCGGGAACGAATCTGATTGCTACAGGTAAACCATTTATCGGTTATGGAAGAACGATGCTGAAAACTGTTAAAGGGCTTAAGGTCCTCCCTGGACTGGACTATTCAACTCCGGTCAATAAGGAGGGCAAAGAAGATGCTCATGAGGGATTGTTTAAGGCTGAGGTCTCTCAGGACAATGTAATTACAGCGCCTTATGCCGATAGCGAATACCTCTACACGGTTTCCGCGGCTTATATTACAAAAGTGCCTGAAGGCGCAGAGATCTTGGCGAAATACGGATCAGGCGCTGACTTTTTCAAAGCAGGCTGGTGGCCGAATAACGAGGCTGCACAAGACCAAGTATTGGCGCTTACTTACAATACAGACAACATTCATGTGACGTTATTTGCGAATGATCTGATGAATAAATATCATCCGCAAAATCAATTCAGATTGCTTGCCAATTCAATCTATGCTGCCGCTCCAGCGGCGACTGAAGAGGATGGTATGGATAACGGGGTGAATGAACAAGAGCCAACAATACCTTCGACACCGTGGCAGCCATCTGTAACATCAACACCTGCACCGACCGTGCAGCCGTCTGCAACACCAACGCCAGCTCCAGCTCCAACTCCAACTGTGCAGCCGTCTGCGACACCAGCCCCAATAGGTTCTAACTTCACGGATCTAGGTAAGGTGGCGTGGGCAGCATCGGCGATTAAAGAGCTGGCGGCAAAAGGGATTCTGCAAGGGGTGAGCGATAATACCTTTGCTCCGCTTAAAGAGGTGACGCGTGCCGAGTTTATTACCATGATCGTGCGAGCTTTTGATCTGCTTGATGTGAAATCATCCGCTGCCTTCAGTGACGTGAAAGCTACTGACTGGTCTTACGGATACATTGCATCCGGGGTCAAGAACGGATTGATTAACGGTGTAGGCAATGGAAAGTTTGATCCTAACCGTGCGATTACACGCGAGGAAATGGCAATCATTGTATCCAATGCACTTAAGAAATTTAAAGGCAAGTCGGTAAGTGATACAAATGCCGCTTTGGCTAACTTTAAAGATCAGGCTACAATCGCTGCTTACGGTAAAGAAGCGGTGGCATTACTAACTCAGGAAGGTATTGTGCAAGGTCTGACTGCGGATACCTTCGGTCCTAAAAACATTGCCAACCGTGCTCAAGCAGCAGTGATTATCGATAGGATGTTGAAGCTTAATTAAGTTTTAGATTCTTATAAAAAATGCAAAAATGCCCCTCAGCTATTTGGCTGAGGGGCATTCTTTTTATAGTTACTTTGCATCATCCGTAGAGGGTAAATCCGGCAGTTGTTGAATGTAGCTGTTTGACATATTTAGAAGCCGCTGAACGGCGTCAAATTGTTCTTTTGTCGAACCGCCCTCTGTTTCTGAGCCATCGATTAGATTAAAGTTGTCTCCATCGTCGTAATCGACACCAGTTAAATACATGCTTGTGTCATTAATGAAAGAGCCGGTAGGCAAAAAGTGTCTGACAGGCAGCATGTTGGTCTGTTGGTTCATCAGGTCTTCTCCGAAGTGGAGCTGGTCTTTCATTGAAATCCCTAACAGGTTAGCTACAGTTGGCATAATGTCGATTTGGCCGCCAGTTTGGCTGTACACGGCAGGTTCACCTACACCAGGGGCATGAACGATGAAAGGAACATTGAACATATCGGTATAACCATATTCGTGGCCGACCATTTCTTCCATTAACGATTTCTCGTTGCCATCAAGGGAATATAGCGATACACCCTGATGGTCACCGTAAAAGACAATGACGCTATCATCCCATAGACCACTGGACTTTAATTGATCCAGGAATTGTCCCATTGCATAATCTGCGTAATTTTGAGCTAGAATATAGTTGCCAACTAGGGTGCCTTCATACCGTTTAGGCAGTGTCATTTTATTTTTTAACTCTGGCATTTTATAAGGGTGATGAGCACTCATAGAAATGACCATCGCGTAAAAAGGATCATCTTTAGCATCCATTTTGACTAATTCAGGAACAGTCTTGGCATAGAGTACCTCATCTGAAGCACCGAATGCGATATGATCGTCATCCCCATAGAACGCTTGATCATAATACTTATCAAAGTCTAGTACTTTGTATAGGGTTTTGCGGTTCCAGAATTCTACGCTATTGGTGTGAAAGGTTGCTGTGTTATATCCATTAGCTTTCATCAACTTAGGCAGGCTCGGAAGCGCCTTATCCATATAATTGGATGAAGTGGCTACCTCGTGGTGGGGAACGTACAACGAAGTATTCACTACAAATTCAGCATCCGAAGTTGTTCCTTGCCCGGCATTAGTATAGAAGTTATTGAAATAATGTTCGCTTTTCAAAAGCTTATTTAGATTGGGTGTTACTTCCTGCCCGTCAATGCTCAGGCCCAGCAAAAAGTTCTGAAAAGATTCCATTTGTACCACGATTAGATTCTTACCTTGAGCTGCCGCCCAGTACTTCGGTGAGACAGGCTCTGTAATCCCTTTGGTCTCGTTAATGGATGGTTGCGTGATTTCTTTGCTGTCGATTATTTCTTCTGTTTCCCTTGTATCGGCAAAAATAGTATAGACCTCGTAATTAAGAATCCCCATACTCTCCGCTTTTTTGTTCTCGTTCATACTGGCATGATTTGGCCAAACATTAAAGACACAGACCGCCAAAGAAACACTGATGATTCCAAACAAAGCAGTCCGGTTCATGCGGCGGTTCATACCTCTTTCTTTCCAGATCGCAATATATTTCGGACGGAACATAAAAAACATGAAAACTACAATATCCACAAAAATGAACAAGTAGTAAGGGTCCAGCAATGAGTATGTGCTTTCTCCCACCTTAGTTACTTTATCTGCTTGTTCCAAGGCATGATAAGTAGCAATTACACCGTAATATTTGTAATACATTAGCACGGCAAAATATATGACTGAAATCAATAGGTTGGCTATCATGTAATACAGAAACTTTCGTTTGGAAGCCATCCATTCTATGAGTCCAAATACGATAAAGAAAAATGGGATCTCTGTCAGCAGCATGCTCCAGTTAGGACCGTCGCTAAAAACTACGAACCAGGCCACTGCGCATTTTAGCAGCAGGACGAAGCTAAAGACTAGGAAGGGTTTATTTTTTATATCAAAATCTTTTTTCACTCGTTATCATCCTCTCTGATGCAATTACACCAAGGTCCTGCATATACCTGTATTTCATGGAAATCCGTTGCAATATGCCGAAGCTTATTATGCTCTCGAAGTTAACAAGTGTCAAAAGGTGGACGAGAGCCCTAGAGCGAAGCAACAGGCGATTTATGCCGCATAAGCAGGTAAAATCAACGCCAATCCCAAACTACAGGGTCCTATGCGTATAAAATGATTTTAATAATTTCCAGTATCCCGCAACTTTGTATAATATTCCTCAGTCTAAATATAGAGGAGTGATTAGAGAGGCGGGAATCAGATGACTAAGCGGCAGTTTGTAACGATGGTAACGATTTGTTTTTTTGTACTCTTAAACTCTGGATGTAATCAAGGGGAGAACTCCATAGGTGTGGAACCTACTGCCTCTATAGCTTCAACGTCTGTACCACAGGTAACGCCAACATCTGCTCAAGTAACTATGATTCCCGAAGACTTTTTGCAAACACTGGATTATAAAGTTCAGAGCCATCCGGAGGCATTTGCAGTTGAGGTACCGCAGAACTGGGAGGTTAAGCTGGGGGAGTATCCAGTGGGACTTTACTGGCAATTAGCGAATGAGTTCTCTAAAGATGCAGGATTGGATTTGACACTGCTGAAGGGGACCACGGTAGAGGTGCAGCGGTATTCCTTAGTCGATGGTTTACCTGGTTCTGGCGAACAAAAAGAATTTTCTTATCCCTCCAACCTCGTTTTGCTTGTGCAATCAGGGAATACCGTTGGTGCGTGGCTGGAATTTAATATTCAAAGTATCGGCCCGTCTATTAAGAAGCGTAGCTTGACTGACATTACAGGACTTACATTTGAGGAGTGGACGGAGAGAGAAGGTTTGTTTGCTGAGGAAGGAGAGAATAGTGACTTAGCCTCATTAGACCATTTCGAGCTGCTGGATGCTTTTTTTCAGGCTATTCAGGATGGTAATCATACCCGTGCCCGCGCATGTTTGAATCCTAATGCCTTACTCACTGCATTGACGGTTAACCGTCAAGCGCATCAACTCTATAACCCGGGTTTTGGTGGTGAAAATGCTCTCAGTGAAAGTATTGTTGAGGCTAAGCCTACCTCTTATAAAGTGATGGATTATGATACTGGCTCAGAAATTAAAGACATCGGTGACCGCACAACGTTAAATATTGTGGTCGATCTGTATATGAAATCACTAAATCCCGTCTTCAATACCCCAGATGGCCGGGAGACTCGCTTCGCAGTGTTGACCAAACACGCTAACGGCTGGAAGATTGGAGGTTTTGGAACGGGACCGTGAGTTGTTGCGTTATCTATTTTTTAATAAAAGGAGTGATCTCAAGTGTTTAAACAAAGCTTGATGTCAAAAGTGCAGGTAAGTCGGATTTGTAGAGTTGTTGTCGGGACTGTTCTTTGCCTGACTATGGTCTCACCTTTAGTGGCAGCAGCAGATAATGTGAATTCACTTGAAGAAAAGAAATTATTGTCTGGCATCACCCAACTGGACGCTGGTGACAGAAGTGCGTATGCCGTCACTGCGGATGGAACAGCCTGGGCGTGGGGTGGTGGGTATGGCTCTATTGGTAATGGGGCGACCACACCAGCGTATACTCCCGTCAAAATGCATATCGATCATGTAAAGCAAATCTCAGGTGGTTATCGCCATAACTTGATGTTGAAGGACGATGGTACAGTGTGGGCGGTAGGGGGGAACGAGCATGGACAACTTGGCATTGGAACACAGTCTTCTAAGATTCTTGTAGAGCCTGTTCAAGTGCAAGGGCTAACAGATGTGAAAGCTGTTTCTGCGGGGGGCACCTTTAGCTTAGCTCTTCTTAAAGATGGAACGGTCTGGGCGTGGGGAGGCAATGAACAAGGAGAACTCGGTGACGATTCGCGGAAAAACAAGCTAACCCCGGTGCAGGTGAAGGGACTACCCACCGTCCTGTCTATAGCAGCGGGATCGAATAATTCAGTGGCTCTTGGTAACGGCGGAGAGGTATGGGTGTGGGGATCACAGCAACCACTGGGAACTCAGAAGGGCGTAATCTTGAAGCCTACGCTTATTAAAGGAAGCGGAGAATATAGAGCGGTTGATATGGATGGAGCCTATGGACTTTATGGGGCGGCATTGAGATGGGATGGCACAGTATGGATTTGGAATAATTACATAGATCCATATCTGGGAGAAGCTCTAAAGCCTGTTCAGGTTCCAGGACTTACAGACGTCATTTCGCTGACAACAGATTCCGCAGTGAAGGCGGATGGGACCGTGTGGCAGTGGACGGTTGGTGATAAGAACAAGATTAATGTTACACAGTCTAAAGGCATCCAGAATGCAGTTTCCGTTTCTAAAGGGAGCAGAAATCATTATGTACTCTTAAAAGATGGTCATGTCCTTGCCTGGGGGGCAAATGAATTTGGACAGACGGGTCTGGGGGTCAGAGAGATCGAGGTGAGTACGCCTCAGCTGGTGAAAAAATCTATTCAAGTGTTGTTGAATGGGAATGAAATGGAACTGACTATGCCGCCGTTACTAATCAATAATTCGACATATGTTCCTTTAAGAGGAGTCTTCGAGCAGATGGGAGTTAATGTTCGTTGGGATGTTCCATCGAGAGCTGTGGTTGCTGTGAAGGGATCTACAACGCTGATCTTGAATTCGGTAACTGGACAAACGACTGTTAATGGAAAGATTATCGCAACAGATCAAAAACCGGTCTTCATTAATGATAGCGTTTATGTACCCCTCAGATTGATAAGTGAAATGTTGGGGGCGCAGGTAGAATGGGATGCAGATGCTTATGCCGTTCGAATAAATTCTAATAAATAAGTTGACTATATATTAGAAGCTTTAGGCTGAACTCTCCTTCAGGGGAGCTCAGCTTTTTTGCGTGGAAGGCAGAAGATTTAGGGGGATATGCAATGACCGTAAACAAAGCGTACGCGATTTTGAAGAATGTGTGCGGGAATCTTTTCGAGGATTCTTTATACGGATGATGATGAATATTGGAAAAATGGGACAACTTATAATTATCCCAATGATCGTTCAATTATGGGCGCGAAACGGATGGGCATAGCAACAACGATTAATATTGGGACAAAAACGGGTAAGAGTATATATTACGGCCTCTTTGTATTTGCTGCAGTGCTGTTGATTGGAATGTGTGGAAACCGAACTTCTTTAGGCGGAGTTGAAAGGGTGGTGAGATTTTTCATTGATTTTAAAATAAATCGTATGAAGTATAACCCTCTTGTGATAGAATAATCTAGTTGCCCTAGTTTCTGAAAATTCACTCTGTTCCAACTAAACACCTGATCTATAAACGTGGATAATCGAGGAAATATGAGCATTTAAGAGTATTAACAAGATTTCTTAGAGATTTTACACAAAACACATCATTTTTTGTCGGTTTTTATTGATTTATTCAAAAATATTATGTATAATCAGCCTTGTTGATTTTGCAAATGGAATTTTAGGAGGTTTTTATTTTGGGAAAAGCGTTAATTATTGGCGCTGGCGGCGTAGCAAGTGTTGTTGTTCATAAATGCTGCCAGAACCCGGATGTATTTGAAGAGATCTGCATTGCTAGCAGAACTGTCGCGAAATGTGACGCTCTGAAAGATAAATTAGCCGGAGGCCGCACGAAGATTTCTACTGCTCAGCTCGATGCAGATAACACGGACGAAGTCATTGAACTGATCAAGAGCTTTGAGCCGGATGTCGTTATTAATGTCGCTCTCCCATATCAGGACCTGACGATCATGGATGCGTGCCTGGCAACAGGAGTGCACTATGTGGATACTGCCAATTATGAACCACAAGATACAGCGAAATTCGAATATTCCTGGCAGTGGGCTTACAAAGAAAGATTTGAGAAAGCTGGCCTTACCGCTTTGCTCGGCAGTGGATTTGACCCAGGAGTAACTGGCGTATTCACGGCTTACGCGCAAAAGCACTATTTTGACGAGATCCATACCATTGATATTGTTGACGCCAACGCTGGCGATCATGGATATCCATTCGCTACAAACTTTAATCCTGAAATCAATATTCGTGAAATTACAGCTAATGGCCGTTATTTCGAGAATGGCGAGTGGATTGAAACTGCACCACTTTCTGAGAAGAAAGTTTACGATCTTCCGGAAATTGGACCTAAAGATATTTATCTTTTGTACCATGAAGAGCTGGAATCCTTGGCTGTTAACATCAAGGGCGTGAAAAAGATCCGTTTCTGGATGACTTTCTCACAGAACTACCTGACTCACTTGAAAGTGCTTGAGAATGTGGGTATGACTTCTATCGAGCCTATCATGTACGAAGGTAAAGAGATCGTTCCTTTGCAATTCTTGAAGGCAATGCTGCCTGACCCAGCTTCCCTGGGACCAAGAACAAAAGGTAAAACTAACATTGGATGTATCATCCAAGGTACTAAAGACGGTAAGCCAAAAACTTATTATGTATACAACGTTTGCGATCATGAAGAATGTTATGCAGAGGTTGGCTCCCAAGCCATTTCCTATACTACAGGCGTTCCTGCAATGATCGGAGCAATGTTAATTATAAAAGGAATCTGGAAGAAACCAGGCGTGTACAACGTAGAAGAGTTCGATCCAGATCCATTCATGGAAGCTTTGAATAAACATGGTCTGCCTTGGCAAGAAGATTTCTCGCCAACGCTGCTAGACTAAGGCGCGATTGATGGATATTGATATCAGCGTTGTCCCGTCACCATGTTACCTTGTAGATGAAAGATTGCTTACCCGCAATCTTGAGATTATGAATTCTGTACAAGAACGTACAGGAGCTAAGATTTTGCTCGCGCAAAAAGGCTTCTCTATGCACTCCTTGTATCCGCTAGTTGGCAAGTACTTGCATGGCGTAACTTCCAGCTCCTTATTCGAAGCCAGACTTGGCTATGAAAAAATGGGCAAAGAGGTTCATGTCTACGCACCAGCTTATGTGGACAGTGAATTCGATGAGCTTCTTGAATACTCCGATCACATTGTGTTCAATTCTTTTGACCAGTGGAATCGATTCAAGGATCGTGTGAAAAATGCACCGAAGCACATCAGCTGCGGCATTCGAGTGAATCCGGAGTATTCCGAGATCGAAGTTCCGCTGTATGATCCATGCTACAATTATTCCAGAATGGGAGTAACTCTCCCTAACTTTAGACCTGAAGAGCTTGAGGGGATTGATGGATTACACTTCCATACCATGTGCGAACAAAATTCTGACACACTGGAGCGTACGCTCAAGGTAGTCGAAGAGAAGTTCGGACCTTATCTCAAAGGGATGAAATGGCTTAATTTTGGTGGCGGTCATCATATTACACGTCCCGATTATGATCTGGAGACCCTTGTCCGCTGCATTTTGCATATGAAAGAGACTTACGGTGTGGAAATCTATCTGGAGCCAGGTGAGGCCGTTGCGCTTAATACTGGATATTTGGTAGCTACCGTTCTGGATGTTATGCATAACGGAATGGACATTGCGATTCTCGATACTTCGGCTGAATGCCACATGCCAGATGTACTGGCTATGCCATACCGTCCGAACATTATCGATGCTGGACAACCTGGGGAATATCCTTATACGTACAGATTAGGTGGAATGACTTGCCTAGCCGGAGATGTGATTGGAGATTATTCCTTCAAGGAGCCTTTGAAATACGGCGATAGACTCGTATTCCTAGATATGGCGCATTATTCCATGGTGAAGAACCATATGTTTAACGGCGTGAATCTGCCAGCTATCGTCAGCTACAATGACGAAGAAGGAATTAAAGTAATCAAACAGTTCGCTTTCGAAGATTTCAGCGGACGTTTATCTTAATAGAATGATCTAAAAAGGTGTCCCTTCAGGGACACCTTTTTTGCTATGGTTCCAGTCCTTTGAATGCGCGATTACATCTAGGAAAAGAGAAGTGAAGCTAAGGACCGTATAGCAGCTATTGGTATTTATTAGCTTATTTAGCTAAGGTTATGGACAGTATAGCTCTTATTGGCCGGATAGTGACTATTATTAGGGCGCATTTGGTAGAATTGCTGCAACTGAGTCCGATTGTATGCTGATACAGCCGATTTTTCGGAAATAGAGTCTCCTCGGTCCGCTTCATGCTCGTGGGGATGGGGAGAAGATAGATATCGAACCGTTTTTTCATAGGGATCCTTCTCTTGTTATTGGGTCTAGCTTACAGTTGTATACTTGTATTGCTGGAAAAGTTTCTTCATAATTAGCCGCTCACAAGTAAGGTCTCATGTGATACAATAATTTAGTCTGTTTTTAAAAATAGTTATTGAAGGGTCCGTATCTGAGGAGGAAGTCAGCATCAATGAAACATGCACCGTTTATTGCAGTGGAAGGCCCGATCGGGGCTGGAAAAACAACATTAGCTTCGATGCTTGCAGAGGAATTAAACTTACCGATTATTAAGGAGATTGTTGATGAGAATCCGTTTCTGGCTAAATTTTATCAGAACATGGATGACTGGAGCTTTCAACTGGAGATGTTTTTTCTCTGTAATCGGTACAAGCAGCTTGAAGATACAGTAACTCAATACATAGATAAAGGTAAACCGGTGATCTCGGATTATCATATTTATAAGAACCTTATCTTTGGGGAACGAACGCTGAAGGGAACGAAACGAGAAAAGTATCGACAAATCTATCATGTGCTGACGGATGACCTGCCGAAGCCAAATATTATTCTCTATATAAAAGCGGATCTCGATACCTTGTTAAAAAGAATCGCCAAACGCGGACGCCCTTTTGAAGGGGACATGGATACTGCGTATTTGCAGCAATTGATAGAAGATTATGATGATGCGATGGCCTCTCTAGCGATTCAAGAGCCGTCTACCGCTATTATTACCATAGATGGAAATGCAGTCGATTTCGTGGAGAACCCAGAACACTTCGTCGAAATTGCCTCTCACCTAAAGGAGCTAATGAAATGAATCCATATAACATCCCAGATAACGCCATAATTACCGTGGCAGGAACCGTGGGGGTAGGAAAATCCACTTTAACAGGTGCTTTGGCTAAAAGGTTGAATTTTCAAACCTCGCTGGAGCAAGTTGATCATAATCCTTATCTTGAAAAGTTTTATCATGATTTTGAGAGATGGAGTTTTCATCTACAGATCTATTTCCTAGCCGAACGTTTTAAAGAACAGAAGAAAATGTTCGAAATGGGCGGTGGTTTTGTTCAAGATCGCTCGATTTATGAAGACACTGGTATTTTTGCTAAAATGCATGCGGATCAAGGCACGATGTCCAAGACAGACTATGAAACCTATACAAGCTTGTATGAAGCTATGGTTATGACACCTTATTTCCCGCACCCTGATGTGCTGATTTATATTGAAGGCAGTCTTCCTTCTATTTTAGCGCGAATTAATGAACGTGGCCGTGAAATGGAAATACAAACGGACGTGTCCTACTGGGAACATATGCATGGCAGATATTCGAAATGGATCAATGAGTTTACAGCTTGCCCAGTGCTCCGACTGAACATTGATGATTATGACGTGAATGATTCGGCATCAATGGCGGATATTCTTACGAAGGTAGGCAACACCATTCGTAAGCCTGTTGATACAATATAATAGTTGATGATTAGCAGCTCCCGTGGTTTGGGGGTTGTTTTTTTATGTGCTCAAAAAAAGACCCAAATCTATGATTTGGGCCTAATAGGGAAGTGTCAGTTGTCCTAATCATAAAATACGAAAAGTAAATTAAAATGGTGTGGACATTGTAATGTGCTTAAGGGCCACCTCCTATTTTATTAGCCCTTTTTTATAAAAATAGGTTCCAGTCTAATAGAAACTAGTTATTGGTCCATGTCTAAAATTAATAAGATGCGTACACTGAACTATCTTTATAGGGAGGTGTACGCATTGAGTTGTCCAGACGATAAAAAGTGTCATAAGAAAAAAGTCGCCACTGTATTTCCTTCGAAAAGAAAAAGAAAAGAACATCGCCGAAAGGTTATTAAGAAGATTGTAAAAGTAACCTGTCCTCCACCAGAAGTGAATGTTACTACTCCGACAGTTGTTGGTGCTACAGGACCGCAAGGGCCGCAAGGAGCACAAGGACTCCAAGGAATACAAGGGGCCCAAGGCATTCCCGGAGCTCAAGGAGCACGAGGATTCCAAGGAGCTGAAGGACCTCAAGGACCTGCCGGCGGACCTCCGGGACCCCAAGGACCTCAAGGTGAACCCGGGCCAGCGGGAGCGATTGGTCCTCAGGGTGTAGCGGGCCCCGTTGGTCCTCAGGGTGCGCAAGGCGTGCCGGGTGCCCAAGGAGTTGTAGGTCCTCAGGGATCGCAAGGTTTACCGGGTCCTGCAGGAGCTATAGGACCACAAGGTTTTGTAGGAGCAACCGGAGCGCCGGGAGCGCCGGGAGCACCAGGAGCACCGGGAGCAACCGGAGCAACAGGAGCACCGGGAGCGCCGGGAGCGCCGGGAGCGCCGGGAGCGCCGGGAGTAGCTGGAGCACCGGGAGCAGCAGGAGCAACGGGAGCAACCGGGGCGCCGGGAGCAGCAGGAGCACCGGGGGCAGCAGGAGCAACGGGAGCAACCGGGGCGCCGGGAGCAGCAGGAGCACCGGGGGCAGCAGGAGCCGCGGGAGCAACCGGAGCACCGGGAGCAGCAGGAGCAACGGGCGCAACCGGGGCAACAGGAGGCGTATTAGGTTTTGCTGATTTTTTTGCCCTAATGCCTCCTGATAATGCAGCAACTGTAGCACCGGGCACAGACGTAAGTTTTCCTCAAAACGGACCTACTAGCGGGACAACAATTGCACGAACAGGTCCTAGTTCTTTTAATTTAGCGGCAATAGGGACTTATCAGGTGTTGTTTCAGGTTAGTGTAACCGAAGCGGGACAACTCATCTTGACTCTTAATGGCGCAGATCTCGCTTATACCGTAGTTGGACGCGCAACAGGTACATCGCAAATCGTAGAAATGGCTATAGTGCAAACAACGGTCATTAACACCATCCTGACCGTTCGCAATCCTGCTGGTAACTCTACTGCACTTACTATTACTCCTCTCGCTGGAGGAACAAGATCTGTTTCAGCACATCTCGTTATTACACAATTAGCGTAACAAGGTGTATTTCGTATAGATAAGTTGGTCACCTTAATATTGGTGATTTTACTTATGATAATTGTAAAGAGGAGGACGAACGAAGGTCCTCCTCTTTATTCAGAGTATTTACTATTAACATTCTATTGTTTTTCTATCGTCTAACGACTTGAAATTAATCATCTATTTATGTGAATTCTTTTGATTCTATCTTAAGATGCCATATCGGTTTCCTCATGATACAATAAAAGATAAGTTTATAAGGATGAGGTGACTTTAGTTGAAGTATGATTTCGATCGCGTAATTGACCGCCGTAATACTAGCTCTTACAAATGGGACCAATCCGAGAAGTTGTTTGGTGAGAAGGATATTATGCCGCTTTGGGTGGCAGACATGGATTTTGAAAGTCCTCCCGCAGTGAAGGAAGCCATTCTGCGCCGCGCAGAACAAGGAGTTTACGGTTACAGTGTACCTAGTGATACTTATAAAGAAGCCATCACGTCATGGTTTAAAAGACGGCATGATTGGCAGATCAAACCGGAGTGGATTTCAGATTCTCCCGGAATTGTAACTTCCTTAAGCCTCTCTGTTGAACTGTTTACTGAGCCTGGGGACGGGGTTATTTTACAATCGCCAGTTTATTATCCCTTTTATGATGTCATCCAGATGAATGACCGGAAGGTTGCCAAGAATCCGCTTATCGTCCGTAATGGGCGCTTTGAGATGGATTATGAGCAATTGGAAGGGTTGATGTTGGGTGGAGCGAAGCTGCTGCTGTTATGCAGTCCGCATAATCCAGGCGGTAGAGTATGGGAAAGAGAAGAGCTGTTGAAGCTCGGTGAACTGTGCTTGCGTCACGGAGTGACAGTTATCTCTGATGAGATCCATTGTGATTTGGCGCTTCCAGGTTATGAGCATATTCCTTTTGCATCCTTGTCTGAGGAAATTGCCAATATTACGTTAACCACCCTTGCCGCGACCAAAACCTTCAATCTTCCGGGGCTTCAATCCTCTTTTATCGTGTCCTCGAATCCGGAATTGAAACGTAAATTTGATCAAAAAATGAAAGCCTTGAGCTTACATATGGCTAGTTTCTTCGCGCAAGGAGCGGTACAAGCCGCTTACAATGACGGAGAAGAATGGCTGGATGAGCTGTTACAATATGTATCAGATAATGTGGATTATACGGTCAGCTATTTGGCGGAGCATTTACCACAGGTTCATGTGATGCAGCCGCAAGGAACCTACCTGCTCTGGGTGGATTGCCGCGAACTAAACTTGGAAATAGACGGTCTGAAGCAGCTGATGTACAAAGAGGCTAAAGTGGCTTTTAATGAAGGTTCTGTTTTTGGAACAGAAGGCAAAGGCCATCTACGAATTAATCTGGCTTGTCCGAGATCCACATTAGTTGAGGCATTGGAACGCTTTTGCAAGGCAGCCGCAGCTTATACAACGAAATAAACGGTGATTACTGAAGCTTGATGATTCCGCTAATGGGATCGTTAAGCTTCTTTATTTTGCAATAGGGTAAAAAGAATAATAAAATGGAGTCCATTACGACAAGCAGGAGGACTGCAAATGAAATGGGTAGCTCAGCTTCCGTATTATAAGATACAACGAGAAATTAGGGATGGAGAACAACGAAGTGTTGCTTCCAATCGGCTAATGTATCTGTATCAAGATAGAATTGTAACACGTCATCGGGAATTCCCGCTAAAAGATATTTTCGATATGTCTTATCGCTCAATGGGGGATATGGGCGGCATGTTCTATCTCCACACGAGTAAGGGCGTGTATGCTTATTTGATAGAGTGCGATCCTGAGCGGTTTATTGAAGCCTTTAAAGAACAGGAATTGAATAAAAATTGAGCGACCCTCGTTGGCCGTGATATGATAGCTTTTATGAAAAAAACATAATGGGAGAGAACATAAATGAGCAAAACACGAATTATTATTGATGCAGATACAGGTATTGACGATGCACTGGCGATTCTATACGCCTTACGTGCTCCAAACGTAATTGTAGAAGGAATTACAACCGTTTTTGGAAATATTGAGGTCGAAAAGGCGGCGGACAATTCACTGCGGCTAATCGAGCTTGCTAAGCCCGGTTATGAGATTCCTGTAGCGATCGGAGCATCCAAGGCACTTGTTCGTGAGCACTCAGGCTACGCCACTCATGTGCATGGTGAGAACGGTATTGGCAATGTGGAAATTGCTCCATCCAGCCAGCGTCCCATTAACGAAACTGCATCTGAGTTTATTGTTCGGATGGCTAATGAGAATCCCGGAGAGATTGTATTAGTCACACTGGCACATCTAACCAACCTTTCAATGGCGCTTGATATGGACCCTGGTATTAAGAATACTTTGAAAAAAGTAGTGGTGATGGGCGGTACGATCTTCTGTCCCGGCAATAGAACACCGGTTGCGGAAGCGAATATTGCCGGGGATCCGGAAGCTGCTGATCATGTATTTACATCTGGGCTTCCTGTTATGATGGTGGGCCTAGACGTTACGCTTAAGACGCGGATTACACTAGAGCATATCGATTTATTAAACCGTTTTGGACGTGAAGAAAATAAAGCGATCATTTCGTTTATGGAACAATCGCTTACTCATTATTTTAATTTCTATCGTGAAGCGAACTTTTTGATCAACGGCGCACCGCTGCATGATCCACTCGCACTTATGGTTGCGCTGCAACCAGATCTAGTAACCTACAAAGAGATGAATGTTCGTGTGGAGCACAAAGGTGAGTTTACATCGGGAATGGTCGTAGCGGACTTGCGGGCTCAGCCAAAAGTGGGTAAACCCATACAAGTTGCAGTGGATGTAGATGTTGAACGAGCAGTGGGAACCTTTTTGAGCGTGTTTATGTAATTTTGCCGACCTCTTCTAATATGACAAATAATTTCGCAACTCATAGATGACAATCTATTAATTTTACAATTGGATAATCTTTGGTAAAATGGTAGAGGACATATAAGAGTTTACAAGATTAGACTGCATATCATAGAAGAGGGAGACTTAACATTCATGAATAAGCGAATCGGTAAATTAGTATTATGTATGGCTATTTCGCTAGGAGGCACCACGGCGTTATTCCAAAATACTACACAGGCAGCCACTGCTGGTGGAGTTAGTATTGTGCTGGATGGTTATCCACTACCATTTCCAGTAGAACCTGTTGTGATGAGCGGAACAACGATGGTGCCATTCCGAGCTATATCTGAAGCTTTGGGAATTAATGTCGAGTGGAATCAAGCGCAGAAGAAAATTACGGCTACCAAAACAGATACTGCAGGGACCAAAATGGTAACCCTGACCCTTGGCAGCAAAAATGCAGGTGTTAACGGCGCGGTTGTGAAGTTAGGAGTTGCTCCGCAGACGATCCGGGATACAACGATGATTCCCCTTAGCTTCTTCGGCCAGCAGTTTGGTGCGGGTGTAGCTTGGAATCAATCCACGAAGACCGTATCTATTACTTCGCCGAAGACTGAGCTGTACACTCTTGGTTTCTATGCGCTGAGTTCTTATAGTGAGATTTCCTTACTTCCTAATTTTGATGCTGTGGCCTTCGGTTGGAGTGGGATTGATAAAAGCGGGCAATTCACCACAACGGGGACTGATTTCAAATGGCCTCAGGCGGCTGGTGACGTAACACCAGAATCAATTGTCACGAATGCAGCGGCAGGTGGAACAGCTCCTTATCTGATGGTCTTCTCTGGAGACACCGCATCAGAGTTAACTAAGAACCTGGAAGATAAGCAGCTTCAAGAACAGACGATTACTGGAATCGTAGATCTTGCAACGCAAAAAGGATTCCAAGGCATTACCCTGGATCTGGAGGGCCTAGGTCTAACCGGTGATAAGGCGAAGGTGCAAGCAGATTACAATGCTTTTGTGAAAAACCTATCACAAAAAGCACATGCAGCAGGACTTAAACTTACCGTTATTCTTCATCCATTAAATAGTTCTTATAAAGGTTATGATTACAAAACTTTAGGAACACTTGCAGATGATTTGGTCATTATGGCGTACGATTATTTACAAGAGAAAAAAGTTCCAGAGCCGATGAGTTTAGTTGATGAAGGCATCCGGCTTGCGCTTCAGCAAGTGAGTAAGGATAAGCTGATTCTCGGGATCTCTGTGTATAGCGAAAACGAATCTTCAGTGAATTCGAAGGTAGGACTTGCTAAACGTTATGGCCTTAAAGGAATTGCGATCTGGCGTTTAGGTCTGATCGGACAGCCTGTCTGGAACGAGATGGGGAAGTCAGTAGAGCTGTAAGTGGAATTTGTATTGACAGGGAATAATTACTAAATATATACTAGGTCAAAATACAATACGGAATAAACGTGATGATTTGGAGTATTAAGGAATAACTACTGCCCAGAGAGCTGCCGGTTGGTGCAAGACAGCGGAGTAGGTTCCCCAACTCACCCATGAGCGGTAAGATCGAACCTCAGTAGATCTTAACGGCTAACCCTCCGTAATCGGGTTCTAAGATTCGTTGTTTATTATAAGCAATATGCAACGATCAAAAAGAGTGGTACCGCGAAGGTTAAACCTATCGCCTCTTTGGAGGCGATAGGTTTTTTCTGTTCTCTACAGTAAAAAAATACAATTAAAGGTCGGTGTTTTGGCAATGGGCAATATTATTGATTATTACTCCCAATTTGATGAGTGGGGAAGATTGGATAGGGAGCCGCTGGAGTTCATCATTAATCTGCATTATATAAAACAGTATTTAACCAACGCACAATCTATACTGGATAATGGTGCTGGGCCCGGTAAATATGCCATGGAGCTGGCGAAGCTCGGCTATAACGTAACGTTATCGGATCTTACCCCTAAGTTAGTTGAAATAGCTCAGCAGAAGGTTAATGAATTAGGATTAACTGAGCAATTTAAAGGTTTTCATGTGCTGAATGCAACTAGTTTAGAGGGAATATCAGACGAGAGCTTTGATGCTTCTCTGATGTTAGGCCCTTTATATCATTTGCAAGAAGAAGAGGATCAGATTTTAGCAGTTAAGGAATTGTTTCGTGTGACAAAGAAGAATGGCATCGTATTTGTAGCCTTTCAAAGTCGGATGAGAATGACTCTTACATCCTTACAGTTCCCACAACATTGGAAGCCTAATGACAACATGGATTCAATACAAGAATTTTATGATAGCGGGATTTTTAATCATAAAGATGATGGTAGGTTTACGGGAGCTTATTACTTCAATATTGAGGACATAAAATCTTTCATGGAGGAGAATGGATTTCAAACCATTGATTTAATTGGTTCTTCTAGCCTCGGAGCATTACTGACAAATGAGCAGAAACAATACTGGACTGACCGGGGTGAACATGAGGAGCTCTTAGAATTTCTCATTAATGCAGCAAAGGATCCATCCATTTTGGGGATTTCATCTCATCTGTTGTATATAGGGCGAAGAAAATAAATAAGAAAAAAATCATTTAATCATCACGGGATTGAGGTAGGTCTAGTGAACAATGATTACAGGGTGCGTATTCAGACGGTTCTTCATTTTATTGAGGACAACTTAGATCAAGAAATAAATCTAGAAACGCTAGCTGAAGTTTCTAATTTTTCTAAGTATCATTTTTCTAGAGTTTTTTCTGCAATTACAAATAAAACACCAATGACCTATCTGACGGAAAGACGCCTACATCACGCGGTAACCTATCTTGAGACAACAAATAGAACGATGCTGGATATCTCAACTCTATGCGGTTTTAATTCCATCTCAAGTTTTAATTCATCCTTTAAAAAACTGTTTAAGACAACCCCAAGCGAGATGAGAAGGTCAAGGCAAGAACATAGCAATTATCAGTTAATGTCCAGCAATAATCAGGAAGAATTGTCTCCTTCTAAAAATTATGATGTGAGTATCAACATAAATAATTTTTTAAGGAGAGTATGGGAAATGAACATTGAGGTAAAAGAACTTCCAAGTTATCAAGTGGCATACGTAAGGCATGTTGGCAGCTATCTTGAAACGTATAAGGCATGGGGAACACTCAGCAAGTGGGTTGAGAAAAATGATTTACCTTCAACAGAATACTTCATTGGTATTTCTTTAGATGATCCCAGCGTGACTGACGAATACTCTTGTAGATATGATGCCTGCATAACCATTTCAGAAGAGTTTGTTAAAGAGGGTGATTCGGGCGTAGAGTTCAAAACTTTATCTGGTGGTCTTTATGCCTTATATTCGTTTTATGATACGATCGACAAATTGGCTATTGCCTATCAAAGTGTGTACGGTCAATGGCTACCTAACAGTGATTATGAACCGGATGATCGGTATGCGCTCGAATTTTGTATGAATGATCCATATACAGACCCTGAAGGTAAAGCAAAAGTTGATCTTTATATCCCTATAAAAAGTGTCGGTGGACATCACCAGTTTGAAGATAACCTGTAATATACATGCCTGAATGCGTATCGGTTTATCCATCACTCCACGAGGCTTTCGGACTCGGATGACGTTATTTGTATGTTATCAGCTATCAAAACATGATTTCGGACTCCGCTGACGCTATTCATTGGCAAAAGGCTCATATTGGGCGTTTTTCCGGTCAATAGGTGCACTGGAGTCCGTTGGCATTCTTAAAATAGGATAATTTTAGGTTTAGGGTCAGCTGAGTCCGTTACAGGTTACTATGCGTATCTGAAAGTGATTACGCATGCGCTTCCGACTAATTCGTTAATCAAACCGTACACTCGAATGTTATAAAACTCACATTAACCTAAGCCATAAACCTATATAATCTCTAAGGTTGAACTTTTGAACTAAATTCATTATTTTTCAGGAGGACTTTAGAGTATGAGATATAAAGCATTAGAGCTCGACAAACCGCTTACTTATGAGCTGGAAGGGTTAGAAATAGGGGTAACTTCGAACTGTAATTTCCGCTGCGATTATTGCTGTGCATATAATAGAAATGATGGACAAAGCATCAAAGCCAAAGAGGTCATCCGCATTCTGGACGAACTTCCAGGCCTTAAAAGAGTACGCTTATCAGGTGGAGAAGTGACGCTGAAATTCGATGACTGTGTGGAAATTGTAACCTACTGCGCATCCAGAGGGATTCAGACACAGTTAAATTCCAACGGCAGTCTTTTAAATGCTGAACGAATTGGCCAATTGGTCTCCGCAGGATTAACGACTATACATATTTCCTTCAATTTTACTACTGCGGAAGCTTTCTCAAAATATTATAATATTCATCCAAGCATCTATGAAAAAATAAGAGAAAATATTACCCTATTCGCCGCAACAAGTGTGGATACCGTACTGGAGACGCTGCTGTTCAGTGAAACCCAGGATAATATGAAGGAGATCAGCGATCATGTCTACGCAATGGGCGTGCGCACACATGAAATTCAGAACAGTATTATCATGGATCATACGGGTTGGAAGTCTATAGCTGCACGGGAACAATTAAAGAATGCAGTGAGTGAGCTGATCGCACGGAAGAAAGAAGATACGATTCTGTATTTCACCTGTATGGACCGCTTTATGGACGCCCTTGGGTTCGAAGAGCAGCCGGGTGTGTATTTTCCTCACTGTATCGAGGGGAAGAAGCAGCTTCATCTGCATGGAAATGGCGACATTTTGATTTCAGAGCTTTGCCATCCGGTGATTATCGGCAACATTTATCAAGGAACTTCACTAAAAGATTTATACAATAATATGCCAGCGCCATTGGCACAGTTTTTGGATAAGCAACCCTGCCCAGCACTGGATGCATTGTTTCCACAAGGCATAGAAGTTTAACACTCTATATAGATTACTTCGAGGGACCAATTTAAGAATTGGTTCCTATTTTTTATGGTAGACT
The DNA here is from genome assembly GCF_038005365.1 of Paenibacillus sp. FSL H8-0315. Lineage (NCBI taxonomy): Bacteria > Bacillati > Bacillota > Bacilli > Caryophanales > Paenibacillaceae > Paenibacillus > Paenibacillus sp. FSL H8-0315. The sequence goes on from NZ_JBBOTA010000001.1 coordinate 5,599,036, forward strand.
GAATAAAAAACATAGATAAGGGATGTATGAGCTTCATACATAAGGTGTACTGCCAAGTGTTTGCTAATATAAGAAATGGACTCATCAAATCTAATGTTGTTCTAGAAAAGATTATGCCGTTATTAACACCCACGGCCATCGTGGTCGGCGTACTTAACGAAAGCAGACTGCTGCCGTTCACAGGTCTCGTGCCCTGGATTTTTGCTGTAATGACGCTGATCGGTAGCTTGAAGTCCAACCTAAAGGATCTGTTGGGGGTACTCCTGAAACCTCAGAAGCTGATTATTCTAATGGTAATTTTACATATTGTAATGCCGCTGATCGGCTGGCTTGCAGCCATGGCTTTTTTTCCGGGAGATCCATATACAGTAACTGGTTATGTATTGTTGTTCGCGATTCCTACAGGTGTTGTAAGTGTGGTATGGGTGTCGATGTACGGAGGGAATATTGCGCTGACATTGGCGCTTATTCTGATTGATACGCTCTTGTCGCCCATTGTTGTCCCGGGTACCTTATATTTGCTGATGGGAGCGAGTGTTGAAATTCAGCTAGGCGATATGATGAAAGGGCTGCTATGGATGGTAGTCATTCCTTCTGTAGTTGGGATGCTGCTGAATCAATGGACAAAAGGGAAAGTAAATACGGTATGTGGACCGCCGCTTGCTCCGTTTGTTAAAGTCGGATTGTTTGTAGTTGTTTCTATTAATGGGGCCAGCATTGCCCGTTATCTGAAACATCCGGATGGCAAATTAGCGATCATAATTGGAGTGACCTTCATAACCGTTGTGCTTGGCTATGTAATCGGAGCTTTGGTGTCACGCCGCTTCCGCTTTAGTTATGAAGATTCCGTGGCTGTACAGTTTAATTCGGGTATGCGGAATTTAAGTGCGGGAGCTGTATTAGCGGTGAAATATTTTCCTCCTGCTGTCGCGCTTCCAGTAATTTCGGGGATGTTGTTCCAACAAATACTCGCTGCGATGTCTGGTCTATTTTTACGTAGTAGAACTAAACGACTGTTAAGTGAGGGTGCATTAATGCAAGCGAATACGGTCTCTCAGCTAGAACCACATAGTTCATCTAGGACAGATGACAGGCCTTGTTAAACATCTTGTGAAGGATATATGACCTAAAAGCTGTGATATTTTATTCATTTACATGAAAATTTTCGACATTTTATGATATATTTCTTATTTTTGCGCGATTTATATTCACTATTCAACTTTGCCACCCGATAGTAATTGTATTATTTACAATTTCATTGTTCGCAAATGAACAAGCAGTCGGAAGGATGAAAAGAATATGAAGATTCGCCTAAAGTTATCACTTGTTATGATAGGTGTGACCCTTTTATGTATTTCTGTAATGGGGATATTTACGTATTTGAAATCAACTCAGGCGATTGTGAATCTTACTGAGAATTCTATGAAGCAGGTCAATACGAACAAAGCTCAGACTATATCAGCCATGATAGCAAAAGAGCAGAGAAGTACAGAGCTTATTGCGAGCCGTTCGGAAATTGTTGATCTACTGCTGCAAGCTGGGAATGGTGGAGTTAACAAAGGAGATAAGCTTCAGAATGAGGTGAACGCCAGTCTACAAAGCATTGTGGAGGAAGCAGGAAACCTTGAGCACATTCTAGTCAGTGATATGAAAGGTATTAGTGTGGCTGACAGTGATACTAAGCTTATAGGGACAGATTTTAGTGAAAGAGATTATACGAAAAGAGTAATGGAGACGGCTGAGCCTGTGATCAGTGAAACGCTGAAATCAAAATCTACAGGAGCTTATGTAGTGGCTTTTGTACAGCCCGTAAAGAGTAATGGAAAGATGATTGGATTTATTGCGTCAGCTGTTTCCGCAGATAGTATGATTAAGTATTTGGCCGATACCAAAGTGGTAAACACGACGAGCTCCTACGCTTATTTACTGGATGAGAACGGCAATAAATTATATTATCCGGATAAAACACAAATTGGTCAGCCTATTGAGAATACGCAGATCGCAGCTGTTATGGAGCGTGTGAAATCTGGTGAGAAGGTAGCGGATGGCCTGCTCAATAATACATATAATGGTGTGGAAAAAAAATCAACCTATACAGTTTTACCTGAGACGCACTGGTTGCTTGTATTAACCGCAGACCTCGATGAAATCGTGAAACCTGTCACTGATATGAGAAATTTCAACTTATTTCTTGGTGTGGGAAGTTTGATTATTGCCTTGCTGATTGCTCTTTATTTTGCTAAAAAAATCTCTTCTCCGATTGTTAAACTAACGGACATGATTAATAAAACGGCAGAATTGAATTTGACGCATGACTCAGAGTATGAGTATTTGACTAAAAACAAAGATGAGACAGGGACGATCGCCAAAGCGATGTTCAGCACTCGGGCTACACTTCGTGAGATGGCTGGAAGCTTAATTACGATCTCGTCCAAAGTGCTTGAAAATGCAGAAACGCTGGAGAAGCTGTCTATAGATGTGCGGGAAAATGCCCACGATAATTCAGCGACTACGCAGCAGCTATCGGCAGGTATGGAAGAGACCGCAGCCTCCACAGAGGAAATGACAGCAGCAATTACTGAAATTGATAACAATGTATCCGGGATCACCAATAATGTGAAGGAAGGCGCTGCCGTTTCTAGACAAATTAGTGAGCGGGCGCTGACTCTCCAAGATGAGGCAACAGAATCTACGACGAATGCTAAACAAATTTATGAATCCGTGCGAATCGATATGGAAAAAGCGATTGAGCAGTCGAGCGCGATTGCAGAGATTAATGTACTGACGGATACGATTCTATCCATTGCCAGTCAGACCAATCTGCTGGCCCTGAATGCAGCTATAGAAGCGGCAAGAGCGGGTGAGGCAGGCAAAGGTTTCGCGGTTGTAGCTGGTGAGATTCGGAAGTTGGCTGAGAAGTCGTCTAAGATTGCGGCTGGAATTCAAGGTGTGGTAACAGGTGTATATTCCTCTGTTGAATCCATGAAGGAGAATTCTGAGGCATTACTTTCTTTTATTGATCAGAATGTTCTAGCAGATTATGAACGATTAACTGAGGTAAGTCAGCAATACAACAGTGATGCTGCTACTGTAAATACGCTGTTAAAACAATTCGAGAGCGCAGCCGATCATTTGAGTATGGCCATATCGAGTATTAATATTGCCGTTAATGAGGTAGCTGCTACAGTAAACGAAGGAGCTATAGGGATTCAGGATATCGCGGTGAAAACGGCGGATATCGTGGAAAAAACATTCCTGGAGGTTACTATGGCCGATGAAAATACTCAAAGTGCCAAAGAGCTTCAGGGGTTAGTAGATAAGTTTAAGATCTAAGGGTTTGAAATGAATTAAGGGAATCCTTATCTCTTTTTCATAAAATATTAAGCTTGCAGGGTTATAGTACATGTATAACCTCCCTTATATATAGACTTTACCCCGCCGGTCGCCGGCGGGGTCTTTTTTTATGCAGATCTTTTTAGGAGGATATCAGGCAGCAGTTTAGCCAGTAATAAGGTAGATAGCTTCATCTAATGGAACTATAACTTCTGTTTGTTCCTTCATATCCTTCAGACGCAACTTATCCACACTGGATTCGCTCTCGCCGATCAGAATAACGTAACGTATTTTTTGGGATGAGGCTGTGGCGAGTTGCTTTTTAAGTTTTCTTTTACCAGATACCAGAGAGGTTCGGATAGAACAGGCACGGAGCTCGGCGGCTGCAATTAAAGCCTGTGGGAGCGTCTCGCCAATCGGAATGACCATAACCTCTGCTGTCTTGCGCTCTTGGATAGGACGTTCTGCAAGGAGCGCCATGATAGACTCCATACCAAAAGATAAGCCAACCGTAGGATATTGAATATCCTCTCTGCCCACTAGCTGTCCGATGATAGCGTCATATCTGCCTCCACCACCCAAGCTTGAGGTAAAGGAACCGGATGCATCAAAGATCTCGTAGACGGTTCCAGTGTAGAAAGAAAGCCCGCGGGACAAGAAGGGATCGAAACGGCAAGTCTGCTGCAGCTGAATGTCTTGGAGTAGCTTTTGCAGGACAAGAACCTCCATTGCTCCCGGTTGTCCGGTAAGACTATATTTTTCGCATAACTGCTCAAAGCTTGGATTGTCCATTTCAATAAGCTCTAGAATAGCAGCGATGGTTGTAGGATCTATTTCCTTGCTGATCAATTCATTTTTCACGCCGCTGAGGTTGATTTTTTCTAATTTATCCAAGGTTAGCATAACGGACAGTTGGTTCTCGGCAGGTACACCCAGCGATTCCAGAATCTCACCGAGAAAACGTCTGTTGTTCCATTTTAGGATGATCGGGATGTCCAGCTTGCGAAAAGCTTCTGTGGCCAGCTGCATCAATTCAGCTTCCGCCTCAGGTCCTGAAATACCAACAACATCCACATCGCATTGCAAAAATTCACGCAGGCGCCCACGTTTCACGGGACCATCACGGAATACTTTTCCGATCTCATAACGCTTGAAGGGGAACTCTATTCCGGGATTTAAAGCGATCACTTTGGCAAAAGGGATGGTCAGATCATATCGTAAGCCCAGCTTGCGGTTACCTTGATCGGTTAGTTGGTACATCTCCTTGAGAATTTCATCCCCACCTGCATATTTCGAGGTTAATAACTCCAGTTCATTTAATAATGTGGTGTCCATGGATTCAAAATCATAGAGTTCGAACAAATCCTGCAGCGTATTTTGAATGTTCTTTCTGAGCGCCTGCTCTTTTCCGAAGTAATCATAAGTTCCTTTAATGTTTTGCATCGTTAGTAGCTCCTTTGAATTGGCATAGTTTAGAAATAAAAAAACGCGCAGGACCTCATGGTCCTGCGCGTGATCTATGCCGCAGGGAGGCCAACGCGAGTAGCGTTAGCCTCCCTGAGAATTTCAGGGTTGCTAACGCTGTTTGTGATAATAATGAAGTTGATTCAGCATGATTGTTATGGTGTTCATCAGAATCAATTCCCTTCGACATTTTGATTACTGCCGATTATAGCGGATCATTTGGAGTCGTGCAAGTAAGAATTTGTTATAACGAAGATTTTTAGTAGGCGAATGGACAGGCAATCAGCTATAATAGGGCTTCGATATTTCATAGGCGAGGGGAGCTTGTTGACGATGAATCAACCTTTAATAATAGCCCGGGCGGAAGAATTTGTGAAAGAACAACTGGGACAAGATACTACGGGGCATGACTGGTGGCACACCCATCGGGTCCGCAGCACAGCATGTGAAATTGCTGAGATCGAGCGTGCGGATGTTTTTATCTGTACGATGGCAGCCTTGCTGCATGATGTTGCAGACGAGAAGCTTAATCCGTCAAAAGAAGCAGGTCTGCTTAAAGTCCATACTTGGCTCACGGCAAACCTTACAGAGGAAGAGCAAATTCGTCATATCATGCTGATCGTTGAAACAATGTCCTTTAGTGGTGGTGGAGGAGAACCTATGCAGACTCTGGAAGGTCAAGTGGTGCAGGATGCAGATCGACTAGATGCACTTGGCGCGATTGGCATTGCCAGAACCTTTATTTTCTCAGGCGCAAAGGGACGTCCGGCTTATGATCCAGAAGTGGCTCCACGCGAGGAGTCGCTGCAAAAGGAATACAGGGATTATAGCAAGGGGACGGCTGTGAATCATTTTTATGAGAAGCTGTTGAAACTAAAATTCTTAATGAATACGGCTTATGGACGCAAGTTAGCGGAAGAACGGCATGATTTCATGTTGAATTTTCTGGACCAGTTCTATAAGGAATGGAATCAAGGACGCCAATAACTGTTATAATGATAAGTATGCACAAGATGGAAGGATCGCGGAGTTTCCGCTTTAACCAGAACAATCGGCATAGAAGAGGTTGAACGATGAGTGAATTGCAATTTAGAGATTATGAGTTAGACGAAGAGATAATTAAAGCACTGGATGTTCTGAAATTTATGACACCTACGGAGGTACAGAGCAAGGTAATTCCTGTGGCTTTGCAGCAAAAGGATCTGATTGTGAAATCGCAAACAGGCAGTGGCAAGACGGGAGCTTATGGTATTCCGCTTTGCGATCTGGTGGATTGGGTGGAGAATAAGCCGCAGGCTTTGATTCTTACGCCAACTCGGGAGCTTGCGATGCAGGTGAAAGAGGATATTACGAACATCGGACGTTTTAAACGGATTAAAGCAGTTGCTCTTTTCGGCAAGCAGCCCTTTGCCCCTCAAAAGATAGAGCTTACGCAAAAAACACATGTTGTCGTAGGTACGCCTGGACGCGTATTTGACCATATTGAAAGAGGCACACTTCCGCTAAATCGAATCAAATATTTGATCATCGATGAAGCTGACGAAATGCTGAGCATGGGCTTTATTGAGCAGATCGAGAAGATCATTAAGCAGCTGCCCAAAGAGCGAGTAACGATGTTATTCTCAGCTACCTTACCCGAAGTCATTAAGAATTTGTGCCTAAAATATATGAGCGATCCAACGGATATCGAGATTCAGGCAAGTGGAATTACGACGGCTACGATTGAACATGCGTTGATTGAAGTGAGACAAGCTGCCAAATTCTCTTTGCTAAGCGATATCATAACGGTGGAGAATCCGGATAGCTGTATTGTTTTTTGCCGTACGCAAGAGCAGGTGAATGCTGTATTCAGAGGACTGGCGGATCTGGAATATCCTTGTGATAAGATCCACGGGGGTATGGAGCAGGATGAGCGCTTTGAGGTCATGAATGCTTTTAAAAGAGGGCAATTCCGCTATTTAATCGCTACCGATGTGGCGGCTAGAGGGATTGATATCGAGAATATCACCCATGTGATTAATTACGATATTCCACTGGAAAAAGAAAGCTACGTGCATCGTACAGGCAGAACCGCGCGTGCAGGCAAGACAGGTAAAGCGATCACTTTTGTCACTCCGAATGAGCAGAAGTGGGTAACTGAAATCGAAAGCTATATTGGCTTCAGCATTCCGCATATGAAAGCACCTTCGGACGACGCAGTGGCCTACGCAAAGGAAGCGTTCGAGCAGAAGATTAATAAGCAGCCTGTCCGCAAAAAGGACAAAAGCGAAAGCTTAAACAAAGAGATTATGAAGCTATACTTCAACGGCGGCAAGAAAAAGAAGCTAAGAGCCGTGGATTTTGTCGGCACAATAGCAAAGCTTGAAGGTATGTCCGCCGAAGATATCGGGATTATCTCGATTCAGGACAATGTGACCTACGTGGATATTTTGAACGGTAAAGGCGCAATGGTGCTGCAAGCGATGAGAGAGACCACCGTGAAGGGCAAGCAGCTGAAGGTTCATATTGCGAAAAAATAAATCAAGGATGACAGCTTATTGCTAAGCTCCTTGCAAATATGCCGCTACTGATGCGGTTTATATGAAGAGGGAGTCGTGTTCACAACACGGCTCTTTTTTTATTTGTTGTTGTATCTCAGTATCTCCAAGGAATGCCGAAATGAACGGTATAACTCCCGTACAATTGGTCGATTCAGCTGGAAGTGGCGAAATGAACGGTAGAACTCCCGTACATTGTGCGGATCCTGCTGGAAACGCCGAAATGAACGGTAAAAATCCCGTACAATGCGTTGATCCAGCTGAAAGTGCCGAATTGTACGGTAGAAATCCCGTACAATGTGCTGATCCAGCTGGAAGTTGCGAAATGAACGGTAGAAATCCCGTACATTGTGCTGATTCAGCTGGAAGTGGCGAAATGAACGGTATAACTCCCGTACATTGTGCGGATCCCGCTGGAAACGCCGAAATGAACGGTAGAACTCCCGTACATTGTGCTGATCCAGCTGGAAGTGGCGAAATGAACGGTAGAACTCCCGTACATTCAGCCAGCATGTTATGTAACCCAAGAGACAACACCTTAATAGTGTCGTCTCTTGGGTTTTTTCGGCGCTAAATGGATCTGATAATGCAGATCCGTTCAGCTTAAGTAAAATAAGATCGAAAATAATTAATTTTAGTTCCATAAATGGAAACATATGTGATATTATGGCGATATAGAGCCCATACTTCACGGATGACCTGCCTAGCTTGGTTCCTCCTGAGGATAGGCTCTGATTTTTTTATGAGGAAGGTGGTGTGGCCCGAGCGGTATCGGGGACAGGAAGAAACGAAGCCATAAGGTTCGAACCTAACTCAGAAGGGAGAATCGAAGCGATGAAAAAAGGAACTTTTTTGAAAGCGCTTAATTTTGTTTTGGTTTTATGTTTGCTTGTACCTGCGTATTGGGCTGCACCCGCACATGCGGAGAACACGCTTATTCAGCAAAGCGATTTTGAAGATGGCACTGTTCAGGGTTGGAGTGGACGTGGGGAAGTTGAGGTGCTTACAGCCAAAACAGATGCGGCACGCAGCGGCACATATGGCCTGGAGGTAAGCGGCCGAACAAAAACGTGGCATGGACCTTCACTGGATGTGACTAGCCAGCTGGAAGTGGGACAAACTTATGTGTTTATTGGATGGGTGAAGCTGCCTGCCGGATCATCCAACGCGAATATCTATATGTCACTGCAGCGGACATTACCTTCTACCATTCATTATGACAATTTGACCTTTGGAGCAGTGACAGCGAACGGTTGGGTGAAGCTTCAGGCGCAGTACAAGCTATTGGAGCCGGCAGATCAACTTTCTATTTATTTTGAAGTGCCGGCTAGCGCGACAACTTCTTTTTATTTGGATGATTTTCGATTGGAAAAGCTACCGGATCTCGGTCCAATTGTCATCGAGGATGCGATTCCTTCGCTGAAGGATGTGTTTGCAAACAAATTTCTGATCGGCTCGGCGTTTACGAATAGTGAGCTGCTGACAGCTCCGGATCGGCAATTGTTGGCCAAGCATTTTGATAGTGTAACGCCAGGAAATATTCTGAAATGGGATAGCACGGAGCCGCAGGAAGGTGTGTTTAATTTCGCTGAAGCTGACACGGCAGTAGCTTTTGCTACCGCAAATGGGCAGCAGGTACGTGGACATACCCTGGTCTGGCATTCGCAGACACCGGATTGGGTGTTCCGTGACGCCAGCGGTAATTTGGTCTCCAAAACGGTGTTATATGAGCGGATGAAGAGTCATATTAAGACTGTTATGGAACGTTATAAAGGTGAAATCTATGCTTGGGATGTCGTCAACGAAGTGATTGACACTTCGCAATCTGATGGCATGCGCCGCAGCCTGTGGTACCAGATCGCGGGTGAAGAGTATATTGAGAAGGCGTTCCAGTTCGCTCATGAAGCTGATCCTAACGCAAAACTGTTCATCAATGACTACAATACCCATGAGCCAGCCAAAAGCCAAGCGCTATACAATCTGATTGTACGACTTCAGGCTAAAGGGGTTCCTATTGACGGAGTAGGGCATCAAACGCACATTAGTTTGTATTATCCTTCGCTCTCTGAAATCGAAAATTCGATTATCAAGTTCAAGGCTTTAGGGCTGGAAACTCATATTACTGAGCTGGATATTAGTGTGTATTCTGATAATTCTCAAGCCTATGAGATCTTCCCTGATAATTTGAAGCAGCGCCAAGCGGCTTTATACAAATCATTATTTGAGATCTTCCTGCGGCACACGGATACGGTCACGAATGTCACTCTCTGGGGGAAGGATGACAGTAATACTTGGTTGCGCACTTATCCGGTAGCCCGTAACAATTGGCCTTTATTATTTGATGAGCGCCTCCAATCTAAGCCGGCCTACTGGTCTGTATTGGAGACAGTGGCAGCTCCCGTAGTTCCAGCAGCTCCTGCTAACTTGAATGCAGCTGCAGGCAATGGGCTCGTGAATCTTAGCTGGAGCACCTCGGCGGGCGCAACTTCCTACACGGTGAAACGGTCACTTACGAGTGGTGGCCCTTATACCACTCTGACTACGGCTACCGGGACGAGCTATAGCGATGCGGCGGTTAGCAACGGAACGACTTATTATTATGTTGTGAATGCTGTCAATAGTGCGGGTACGAGCAGCAATTCTGTACAAGCGATGGCTACACCGCAAGGCTCGGGGCCTGTCGAACCGGTCACCGGGCTTGCAGTGGCGTATCGGACAGCGGATACTAACCCAAATGACAACCAGATGAAGCCCTATTTTAATATTAAAAATAACGGCACAACTGCAGTCGATCTTAGCGAGCTGAGCATCCGTTACTGGTATACGATCGATGGAGACAAGCCGCAATCCTTTTTCTGCGATTATGCCCAGATCGGCAACAGCAAGGTAGCAGGCAGCTTTGTAAAGCTGGACACGCCTCGAACGGGAGCAGATTACTATTTGGAAGTGAAATTCAACGCAGGTGCGGGCATGCTTGCCGCTGGAGGAACTTCCGGGGATATTCAGACCCGGATACACAAGACAGATTGGAGCAATTTTAACGAGGCCAATGATTATTCGTTTAATTCACTTCAGACCGCTTATGCGGATTGGAACAAGGTGACCCTTTATCGGAACGGAGTGCTGGTATGGGGAACAGAGCCGCAATAGCGAAACTAGGGGAACTGAGCTTTAATTGTGCCGTTTTTAATTTTTAGGGAAAACCTCCCTAAATATTGCCTGAATTCCACTATTATGAGCAAATTGGGGTGAATTTGCGGGAGGTTTTCCCTGATTGCAAGGATTAGAGCAATAAACCAAAGAAAATCAGGGAGGAATTCCTTAATCAAGCATCACGTTTGCTGCAAATAGAGGAGTTACGTGAAAAAGCAAGCCTAGTCGCCAAAAACATGGTGACTAGGCTTGCTTCATTTTTGCCCAGCTGTGGCAAATTACTTTTTAAAAGTTATATTGTGCCTGATGCAGACGGCTGTAAATTCCACCAGCATGGACTAATTCCTCATGTCTGCCTTGTTCAGCGATTCCTTCTTCATTCACGACCATAATCCGGTCGGCATTTTTGATCGTCGTCAAACGGTGAGCGATGACGAGTGTGGTTCTGCCTACGGACAGATCAGCCAGGGATTGCTGAATCGCGGCTTCGGTCTCTGTGTCCAGCGCGGAAGTAGCTTCATCCAGAATCAGAATCGGCGGATTCTTGAGGAACATGCGAGCGATAGCCAGGCGCTGCTTTTGTCCACCGGACAATTTCACACCGCGCTCCCCGATGACTGTCTCCATTCCATCTGGCAGATTCTGAATGAGCTCCTCCAGATGAGCACGTCGCGCAGCTTCCCAGATTTCAGGCAGCTTTGCATCCAGTTTCCCATAGGCGATATTCTCGCGAATTGTCCCGGAGAACAGGAAAACATCCTGCTGCACGATCCCGATTTGTTTGCGCAGCGATTCCAGCTTCATGTCACGGATATCGATGCCATCAATCGTGATGGCCCCGGCTGTGACATCATAGAAGCGCGGAAGCAGGCTGCAGATTGTTGTTTTGCCTGCGCCGGACGGCCCAACAAAGGCAATGGTTTCGCCAGCCTTTACGTTAAGGCTTATATTTTGCAGAACCGGACGATTCTCTTCGTATCCAAAAGATACATCCTGGAATGTAATATCACCGCGCAAAGCGTTGATCTCCACGGCATCCGGTTTGTCACTGATGTCAGGTTCCGTGTCAATGATCTCCAGATAACGTCTGAAGCCGGCAATTCCTTTAGGATAACTTTCGATCACGGCATTGATTTTCTCGATAGGGCGGAAGAAGATATTAGACAACAAGATAAACGCCACAAATTCACCGATTTGCAGCTCGCCATTGATAAAGAACCATGCGCCGCAGATCATCACCAGGATAGTAATGAGGCGGGTCATCATATAGCTGACGGACAAGCTTCTAGCCATGATTTTATAAGCCATAAGTTTTGTTTTGCGGAACATTTGATTATCTACTGCGAATAGTTCTTGTTCATGCTGCTCATTGGCAAAAGATTGCACGACCCGAATCCCGCCGACATTGTCTTCGATACGGGCATTGAAACTGCCTACATTTCCAAATAGCTGGCGATAAGTTGAAGTCATATTGCGGCCGAAGTAGATGATTACCCAAGCCATAATTGGAACGATAATAAAAGTAATAATCGCCAGCTTCAGATTAATATCAGCCATTAGGAGAAAGGCTCCGACAAGGGTCATGATTGCAATAAATACATCCTCAGGACCGTGATGCGCCACTTCGCCGATATCATTTAAGTCATTGGTGATTCTTCCGATTAGATGGCCTGTTTTATTATTATCAAAGAATCGGAACGAGAGTTTCTGAATATGGTCAAACATTTTTTTGCGCATATCAGTTTCGATATTTATGCCCAGCATATGACCCCAGTAGGTGACAATATACTGCATCACCGTATTTAAGGCGTAAATCGCCAGCAGCGCAACACAAGCGATAAGAATAAGCGGCCAATCTTGACCAGGAAGCAAATCATCAATAAATTTATTGACGGCTACCGGAAAAGCCAGTTCTAGCAGTCCCGCAAAAACAGCGCAGGAGAAATCCAATATAAATAATTTTCTATACGGACGATAGTAGGAAAAAAACCTTCGAAGCATTCTGTTCACTCTTTTCTGTGGTTTAAATATGAGTTCAAATGAAATTGATTCTCAACTACCCGATGATATGGATACTAAAGATGGTCAGCGGTTTTGTCAATAATTCGGGTATAAAATTACTTAAGGGTTGTAACTTCTAATAGAATAGTAGATGATGGTTCATAGTGTTTAAAATATTTCAAATCCTTGACAAGCTCTGTGCTTGGCGGGGTTATTTGTTTGTAATTTAGGAGGATACACGATGAAAGCTTCACAAAGCGAAGGACACATTCAGAATAATAGCTTAATGGACAGCAAATATGATCGCTGGCTACTTGTGCTGGGAATTATTTTTATCGCTGCAGCGCTGCGGGCTCCATTTACTTCTGTGGGTCCATTAATACAATTGATTCAGGATGACCTCGGCTTATCCAATACTCTAGCAGGAGCTATTACTACTTTACCATTATTGGCTTTTGCCATCTTGTCCCCGTTTGCTCCAAAGCTGGCCCGCCGTTTTGGTTTAGCTAATGTGTTATTAGTTGCCATGGTCATGCTGGCTATGGGAATTCTAATTCGCTCGGGATCTGGAGCAGGTCTGTTGTTCACAGGTACTGCTATACTTGGATTATCCATTGCCGTGTGTAATGTACTACTTCCAGGTCTTATTAAAGGGAAGTTTCCTCACAAAATCGGGCTAATGACAGGTATCTACACGGTTTCTATGAATTTATGCGCAGCTATTGCCTCAGGAATTAGTGTACCGCTGGCAACGAATGCTGGATTCGGTTGGAGAGGAACCTTGGCCATCTGGTTTATGATCGCAGCTCTAGCAACAGTGTTCTGGATTCCGCAAATGCGTAAGCTTAATCAAGGAACCGGCTCTAAGAGTGCAGCCTCAAGCAAAAATATGTGGCGTTCATCTCTTGCTTGGAAAGTCACGATCTTTATGGGCTTACAGTCACTGCTTTATTACGTCTTTATTGCCTGGTTTTCGGTTCTCCTCGGTGAACGGGGAATGTCGTCGAGTAATGCGGGTTGGTTTCTCTCGCTCATGCAATTGGCACAGCTACCCTTTACTTTCTTCGTACCGCTGTGGGCAGGCCGGATGAAGAACCAACGTATTCTAGTTATAATCACTGCTGTTCTTTATTTCATCGCATTAGGTGGCATCTGGCAAGGCAGCGGCGCTTTAATGGCTGTCTGGGCGGTATGCTTTGGTATTGCCGGAGGATTTGCCTTCGGTCTTGCGATGATGTTCTTCAGTCTAAGAACAAGAAGCACGCAAGAAGCGGCGGAGCTGTCAGGAATGGCCCAATCTGTGGGTTATGTACTGGCAGCAATGGGACCGGCATTATTCGGCTGGCTGCATGATGTAACGAACAGCTGGACGGTGCCATTGATTTTACTGCTGGGTGCAAGTGTACTGTTGATGGTTGTCGGGCTTGGCGCTGGCAGTGATCGGTATGTTGGAGACAGAAAATAGGATCCCGTGTAAAAAAGAGTGTACTAGCGCGTATTAAGCGCCAGTGCACTCTTTTTTTGACTATTGAACATGAGAAGTATTTCTTATCTATTCTAGCTTCGTTTGTAAGCAACAATCCGGATTCTGCGATAATCCATTACCCAGCGGCCGTCCTGATATAGCTTGGATTTCAATTTCTGTTCCATAGAAGAGAGAACTTCTGCGCGTTCGGTCGGTGTGAGCACACTTAAGATTCCATCGGCAAAAGTATTCAGCCACCGCTGAAATCCTTGCTCCAAGCCTTCCAGTGGTGTTGGCCGGTCAAAACAAAGGGCGAGGTCCACGGTCAGTCCGTGCTTCTCTAGTAGAGTTGCATACTCGCCAACGCTTGGGAAGTACCAGGGCAAATGCAGCTTATGACTACAGCCAATGGCTGCAAAAGCTTGTGGAAGGCCAGCGACGATGGAAGCAATATTGCCCAGTCCACCGAACTCGGCCACGAAACGGCCGCCTACCCGCAGGCTGGCAACAATGGACGCCGCCGCTCCGTTTGCGTCTGTTAGCCAGTGAAGGGCAGCGTTGCTGAACACAGCATCGACTGGCTGTTCCGCGACATAAGTTTGCCCATCAGCTAAGACAAAGCTTAGATGGGGATGCTTGTCACGGGCTGTCTGAATCATTTCGGCAGAGGCATCAATACCTGTCACAGTGGCGCCCTTAGCAGCAATGGCTGCCGCCAAATCCCCGGTTCCACAGCCCCAATCGATAATCTGTTCGCCTGGCTGTGGGTGAAGCAGCTCAATCAATGATTCTCCAAACTGAGACACAAAGGCCATATCAGTATCATAGGTTTGGGTATTCCACTGTTGGTTCATAAGTATTCATCCTTTCTATTGATCGATTATTCCGACATCTCCGTCATAGCGCCTTACTTTATCTATGTTGTACCATATGAGGCTTTATAATAGAAATATATAAACTGAATAATATTGATTGGTTATACCTATGAGTCTATATGAAGCCTATTTCAATAACACAAAAACCTTGCGTTTTAAATGCAGAGGGAGTATAGTATTATGTACAGGCGGTTTTGGTCGCCAGTTACATAATATGCGGTCATGGCGGAATTGGCAGACGCGCTGGCTTCAGGTGCCAGTGGTAGCAATATCGTGGAGGTTCGAGTCCTCTTGACCGCATCCTATCAACAAAAACAGGTTTCTGATTTACCTATTCAGGTAGATTGGAAACCTGTTTTTTTATTGAATCAGGTTCGAGTTCTTCTTCGAAAAAATACTTACTTAGCTAAGTATTGATATTCATCGATTACTATGTTATTATTTTCACAATCTTAAGGAGGAGGTAATACATATGTTAACTACTTTTAAAGCGACAGCTAAAAAACTGCCTAATGGAATGCAAGTTGAAACCAATTCTAGAGGTTTTAAGATTATTATGGACGAACCAGAGGATTTGGGGGGGACCGATGTTGGTTTGAATCCCGTCGAGGCGTTATTGTGTGCCTTTGGTGCATGTCAGTCCATTGTCGCTAGTGCCTTTGCAGACGCTAACGATTTTAGCTTCGAAGAATTTTATGTTGAACTTGAAGGAGACTTAGATCCGGATGGTTTCATGGGTCTTGCAGATGTGAGAAATGGTTTCCAAGAAATTCGTTTTGTTATGCATTTTAAAACCAACGAAAGCCAAGAAAAGGCAGATGCTTTTGCAGACTTTATCGAGAAGACATGTCCTGTTGGAGATTGTCTTGCTAACGGTGTGAAGCTGGTAAAAGCAGGCGTAGTCATTCACTAATACATTCGCTTAAGGGGGCTCTTTATGAGTCCCCTCAAGGATATGAGGAGCTTAACGATGGAAATAAAAATGTCTATGATTCCAGGTGGCAAAAAGGGGAAAGCAGGCAAGATAAATGTAAATATCGGTGACAAGATATCTGCAGGAGATACCTTGGTACAGATTGAAACTGGAAAAGGCAACAGATCGATTGAAGCGGCAGAAGAGGGTATTATTATCAATATATTATTTGAAGAGGGGAGCGAGATTGCCTCAAATCAAGTCTTATTTGAAGTAAATCCGATCCAGGTGGAGGCTTCGGTCCAATCATCTGTCCCACAACCTGCAGTCGCCGTGCAACAAACTCATGCTATAAACCCTGACTTGCTTATCATTGGAGCAGGACCAGGAGGTTACGTTGCCGCTATTTATGCAGCAAAAAAAGGACTTCAGGTAGCGATGATTGAGAAAGAAGAATTAGGAGGTACCTGCTTAAATGTTGGCTGTATCCCTACAAAATCTTTAGTCAAATCATCTGAAATCTGTCATGAAATAAAAAACTCCTCTTTGTTTGGTATAACAACAGGATCTGATCTTCAAGTGGATATGAAGCAGGTTATTCGTCGTAAAAATGAAGTCAAAGAGAAATTGGTCTCCGGCGTTGGTTATTTAATGAAAAAAAACGGTGTTCAGGTTGTTCGCGGCCACGCTTCGTTCCTATCGGCGCATGAAGTGAAGGTAACCGGCGAAAATAGTTACCATATTTCAGTAAAAAATATCATTGTGGCAACAGGCTCGAGGATTTCCAAGGTGAACATCCCAGGAATTGATCTGCCATTTGTAATGAACAGTACTGAAGCGCTCGCCTGCGAAGAGTTACCAAAGGTAATAACTATCATCGGAGGCGGGGTTATCGGCATGGAATTCGCCTTCATTTACCGTAACCTAGGAGTTGAAGTTCATGTTGTAGAATTTATGGACCGTCTGCTAACGATGCTGGACAGTGATATTTCGGTAGAAATTATGTGTTTAGCTCAGCGGGCTGGGATTCATATTCATACCAACTCCAAAGTTTCCAAAATCCAACGTGCGGATGATGGTCAGGCGATTGTAACCTATGAGAATAGTGAGGGTGAGCATCTGCTAGTTAGTGAAAAAGTATTGGTCGCTATTGGACGCGAGCCTAACCTAGAGGGTCTGGATATCGAAAAAGCAGGTATTCAACTAAATGAACGTGGTAAAGGTATTGCCGTTGATAAACAAATGCGTACGAATGTAGAGAATGTGTATGCGATTGGCGATGTAACTAACATTATTCAGCTTGCTCATGTTGCTTCACATCAGGGCATTACGGCTGTAAACACCTTACTCGGCGAATCCCAAGATATGCATTATTCCGCGGTACCGAATGTAATTTTCACCTCTCCAGAGATTGCCAGCGTCGGGCTGTTGGAAGATGAATGTAAGGAGAATGGGCTGGACTATCGCGTGAGTAAGGCATCTTTTGCAAGTAACGGAAAATCATTGACTATGAATGAACCGGAAGGTTATATCAAATTAATCAAAGATAATGGCTCCGGAAAGATTGTGGGAGGGTCTATCATTGGTCCCGATGCGTCTTCTCTGATTAGTAGCCTTACACTTGCGATTGCCAATGGGCTTACGGAACAACAGATTACACAGACAATCTTTGCCCATCCAACTACTGGGGAAGTAATTCATGAAGCTGCATTCGGTTTAGGAATTGGGGCGTTGCATCAAGGATAAGTTGTTCTATGTATCTCGGGAGACGGATCCCCTACTGCAGCCTAAATAAATGAACTATTTGATCACTTGAAAAGTATGTTCAGCTTCCTTAATATATTTTGCTATAATAAATTAGAAAAGAGTTGATTATTTTAAGATAAAACAGTTGGGATTGGTTGGTGTAAACATTGTTTAATTTAGATGACTGTATGGCCTTTATTGCAAACCGTAGTGCAAAAATATTCGCGGAAGCCTTGGAAAAGGAATTTCGGCCGTATAATATGACCCGGAGCCAATGGATTGCGATGTATTACATCTATACCAGTGAATCCATTACCCAGAGAGAACTAGCAGATAAAATGTCTATAAAAGAGCCCAGCGTAGTCAGGCTGCTTCAAAAATTAGAATCTGAGGGGTTCTTGCATCGCTCTGGCACCCATGCGGATAAGCGAGTCAAGCAGTTGGAATTGTCAGATAAGGGAGTACAGATCTATCTCGATTTACTGCCGGTTGCCGAAAAGTTTAAAGATGATACGATCACCAATATTTCTGAACAGGATCTTCAAACGTTTAAAAATGTATTAGGTGTCATGGTTGAAAATGCCTCAAAAGAGAGACCATAAAAAACTATGCAGAACAAAATAAAGAATAGGTCAGGTTGGGTATGTTCCTTTTTTACATATCTTATCTGGCCTATTTTTTGTATAGACTTTTGTAGTTTTAGTATATGTACGAACAGTGTCTGCTAACGGACCGTATGGCCGCTATTATTGATTTTTGGCACATTTTACAGAGGTTTCGGACTGCATAGCGCTTATTGCTAAGGAATCGTGTGAAAAGCGAGTGTTTGGAGACGAATAGCTGCATCTGAGTCCGAACGTAAGCTGAAACACGCTATTTTTCGGAAATAGCGGCATCTCAGTCCGATACTTCATAATGAGGAAGGAATAGGTGCCACGGTGGGAGTATCTAGCTGCTGAGTAGCCCCCCAACTATCCGTCCTAGCTAAGTGCTAGGCGTTTTTTTTGTTGCGCTCATAATCGCTGCGATGAAAAAATGGGTGTTTTTGTATTGACAATTATATCGGCTTCCGTAATAATGGTATTACGGAAGCCGATATATCGACAACAGTAATAGAATGGGGATGAAATAATGCCTGAAAGCACAGAAAGAGGCGCATTAACTGAAGCTGTATTTTATATCTTATTGTCTCTATATACAGCAATGCACGGATACGCAATTATGCAGAATGTGAAGGACTTAAGTAACGGTCGGGTTGATCTGGGCGCGGGCACTTTATACGGAGCACTTAACACTTTACTGGAAAAAGGCTGGATAAAAGCAGTGGAAGGGGAGCAAGGTTCTCGTAGAAAAGAATACGAAATTACCGGCTTAGGAAAGTCAGTGATTCAGGGAGAGATCATCCGTCTGGAAGAATTGATAGCCAATGGTAAGAGAATAACTGGAGGTGAGTCCAAATGAAACATGTGGTTCGCAAGCTGATTTGGGATTATGAGAAGGAAGAACAGTGGCTTAATGAAATGTCTGCGAAGGGGATGGCTCTATCAGAATTATCTTGGTGCAAATATGTGTTTACAGAGACCCCCAATAATGAGTACACGTATAGAATTGAGCTTTTAGATAACTTGCCGGATCATCCGGATAGCATCAAATATATCAAGTTTTTAGAGGAAAACGGTATAGATTGTGTGAGTACTTACATGCGCTGGGTTTACCTTAGAAAGAAGTCAGTGGAAGGTCCGTTTGATATTTACACAGATCTGGAATCCAGAATAAAACACTATAAGCGAATCAACAGGTTATGGAAATCTGTAATGTGGTTAGAGTTGATTTTAGGCCTATTTAATGTGATGATTGGTGTAATAAATTATTCTTTTTCATCACAGAATCTCAGCATGGTAAACGTAATAATGGGCGGAATGTTGATTTTGTTAGGTCTTGTTTTTTTAATTATTGGTGCACCTATCCGTAAGAAAATTAAGAAGCTTCAGCTGGAAAATTTGATAATAGAATAGGACTTTAGAGTTGTAACATGCACACACGGCAAGTTTCCTTTTCAGAGGGAGACTTGCTGTTTATTTTTGCGGAGTTTTACTGCGAAAGTTACCAGTCTATCATTTAGGACTCAACTATCAAGCTTATTTACCGAAAAAAAGGTATACTGAAATTATTACAAGTTTGTTAATATAGTCCCCCATTTTCAAAAGAGGAGGCTTACAGGTGTCTGATTTTCTTTTTAAACAGCTATACTTACGGTCTTCTATCGGGATTGCGGTAGTCTCTCCAAAGGATGGGACGTTATTACAATCGAATCCTGCGCTATGCCAAATGTTTGGTTATGCAGAAGAAGATCTTTTGAATATAAATTATCTGGATCTTGTGTATCCGGAAGATAAAACTAATAACGATCATTCCGTTATCCTGAACGATTTGTTAGCTGAGCCTGGGACTGCATTAGAGAAAGAACGGCGGTTCTTGCGTAAGGATGGAGAAATCATCTGGGTAGCCCAACATATATTTTTAATCTATCAGGAGAATTCCAGTGAACCCTATGTCCTGATTTCTGAGTTAACGGATATCACTGACCGAAAACTTGCTGAACAAAAGATTCATGAAGATGAGCAGTTATATAATTTGATTACGAAAAATACACCGGATATGATTTCTTTTGGCGATCCTGACGGGACACTGCACTACGTATCTCCCTCAGTGGAGCTGCTATTAGGTTATTCCGCACAAGAAATGATAGGTACCAAAAGACCCGAGTATTATCACGTAGATGATGCTCTAGAGATGATTGAACAAGGTAAGATATATTCCGATACGGACGTATTTACTCGTAGAGCCCGTCATAAAGATGGACATTATTTGTGGATCGAGAGTTCTTCCCAAGTGGTACGTGATGAGCAGGGGAACGTTAAACAGATATTAACCATTGGTCGCGATATTACTCAGCGCAAGAAATACGAGGATATGCTGGCTAAAGCGCAACACCTTGCGAAGATGGGATCCTGGGAATGGGACATGACAAAATCACGGCTGACGGTTTCCAGAGAGATGCGTAATATTTTTGGCTTTTTGGAAGATGAGAGCAATCATTCTTATTTTGATTACAGACGTGTTTTTGCTTGCATTGATCCTGACGATTTCATCAGACTTGAACGGTTAGTACATCAATCCATGGAGAATGGGACTAATGGCGAAGTAACGGTCCGTATTCATAGTGCGGATGGAGAGCTGAAATATCTGGATGCGCACTGGGAAGTGATTACGGATGAAGAAGGAAGACTGCTGCAGATCAGCGGGATAGCCCAGGATGTCACCGAACGTCAACGAATGGAAGAACAACTGCGGGAAAGTGAGCAGAACTATCGTCTGATCTCAGAAAATTCTATGGACTTCATTTCACGTAATGCAGCGGACGGGAGCTTTACCTATCTGTATGCCTCACCCATCTGCCAGACTATGTTTGGCTATGCACCAGAAGAAATGTGCGGAACTAGAGGGATTGATTACATACATCCGGAGGACAGAATCAAATTAACTTCATATCTCAGCAATTGTATGGAGGGGAAGAAGCTTGAGCCTGTTATTCTCCGGTTTATTTGCAAAGACGGAACCTGTATTTGGACAGAAACGACACTGCGGTATATTTACTCTGAGACCTGCGGGAATCAGGAGCTTGTCTGTGTAACCCGCGACATTGGGGAACGTACGCGTCATTTTGAAGAAATACAGAAATTAAGTAACGAGTATGCGCTGATCTTGAATTCGGTCTCTGAGGGCATATTTGGGATGAACCTTGAAGGCAACACGATGTTCATTAATCCAGCAGCCATTACTATGTTGGGTTTCGATCCTACTGAGTGGGGAAACAGCAAATTTCATGCGATTCACCAAACCTGGCTGGATAACGAGTCTTTTACAGGAATTCAGAAGACGCTGCTTCCTTCGCGCTCCAATAATCTCACTATTGAAGATAGGGAGGGTGTGTTTTGGAGGCAGGATGGTTCAAGCTTTTTAGTCAGATATCGAATGACCCCACTGTTTGATGGTGATGAACGGATTGGGGCGGTTGTCGTCTTTCGTGATATCACGGAGGAGAAGGAGATTGTGCGGGCGAAGGAGTCTGCCGAGGAAGCGGACCGGGCAAAATCGGAGTTCCTAGCGATCATGAGCCATGAGCTGCGTACGCCTATGAACGGTATTATTGGGATGGCTGATCTTTTATCTGGGACGGAGCTGGATGAAGAGCAAAGCTACTACACACAGATCATTAACAAAAGCGGAGAGGCATTGCTTCATATTCTGAATGAAGTGCTGGATTTCAGCAAAATTGAAGCAGGCATGATGACGCTTGAACTGCAAATGGTGGATTTGCATGAAGTGATACAGAACGTTTGTGAACTGTTTTATCCGAAGGTTAAGGAAAAAGGGCTTTTACTTACTAGCGAGTTATCTCCTGAGCTTCCAGCCGTCATCATGACTGATGGGGCGAGATTGCGTCAAATTCTCGTAAATCTGGTTGGGAACGCAGTGAAATTTACGGAGACAGGTGAAATCAGTATCTCTGTTATGCTAGAAGCCTCAGAGGCATCCG
The DNA here is from genome assembly GCF_038005365.1 of Paenibacillus sp. FSL H8-0315. Classification (NCBI taxonomy): domain Bacteria; kingdom Bacillati; phylum Bacillota; class Bacilli; order Caryophanales; family Paenibacillaceae; genus Paenibacillus; species Paenibacillus sp. FSL H8-0315. The sequence goes on from NZ_JBBOTA010000001.1 coordinate 5,621,123, forward strand.
GAAATCTTATCGTGAAATTTGTCGTAAAAGATACTGGGTTGGGGATTCCAGTTTCCAGCCAAGGTCTATTATTTCAATCCTTCTCGCAATTGCATCCGTCGATCAATCGTAAATATGGCGGAACAGGGCTTGGCCTTGCCATTAGTAAAAAGCTGGCCGAGCTTCTTGGCGGATCTATCGGTGTAAATAGCTGTGAGAATGAAGGCTCGGAGTTTTATTTTACAGTGGAGGTTTCTCTACCCAAAGAGGAATGGGATCAGAAATTGACCGTCAACGCCTCAACGGATTTGGTCAGAAATGATAAATCCACTGTTAAAGAGTTAACTACCGGTGAATATGGACCGATGTCCATTCTTATTGCTGAAGATCATCCTGTGAATCAGCAGCTTATGCAGGCGTATCTGAAAAAGAGGGGATATGTTCCTGACATCGCCTTAAATGGTGAGGAAGCAGTTCGGGCTGTGCTTTCCAATCATTATGATCTGGTATTTATGGATATTCAGATGCCTATTATGGATGGAATAGAAGCAACAGGAATCATACGTGAGAAGCTTGGGCTGAATCCAATCATCATTGCGGCTACAGCCTTTGCCAGAGATGAAGATAAGATGATGTGTCTTAGTGCTGGAATGCAGGATTTCATTTCTAAACCCATCTCGATAAAAGAGCTCGACCGGGTATTAAGAGAGTGGTCTGCCCAAATTCGTTTAGGTGAGCATCATTGACAAATAAGGTTATGATTAATATATTGATATTAATCGTAATCATTACGTATATTATTTGTCATGAAAGGATTCTTATCTTGCTAACAATGAAGCGCGGGGATATTTTAATTATTGTGATAGCCTTGTTAGCTGCGGGCTTGATTTATGGCATGAAGTGGTGGGACAGCAGCAATGAGCAGTATCAGCAAGGGGATTTGAAAGCTATAATTACGGTGGACGGTAAAGAGTACAAAACCGTTTCTTTGACTAAAGAAGAACAAATTATAGATATTCAAACGAAATTCGGTCACAATACGCTAAAGGTGTTTGATTATGGAATCCAAATGACCTATTCTGATGCTCCCTTAAGAATCGCTTTGGAAATGGGGTTCATCTCAAGACCCAAACAGCAAATTATCTGTATTCCAGCTCGTATTATGGTAGAAGTATTTAATCCTAATAAGTCTGAGAATGATGAGGATGAGCTAGATGCGATTATTTAGTAATCTTAGTTGAGCCTTCTAGCTCCTTCCATGCGGTGATAGAGTCAGGACTGGTGTAGATGTAAGGTGTTACGGGTTGTTTGATAGGTGTAATAGACTCTGCACTAATTTGCATAATTTCTTGACCTTTATAGGGAACAACTTGAAGCTTGCCCCGGACCTCTATCCAGGTATCGGTAGGCAGGCTTTTTAGCTTGCCGGAATCCACTAATATCCCAAAAGGTGTAGCATCGGCAGTACAGCATTGGACCAGAAATCTACCTATGGCAAAAGAATTCTCTGAATGTTCACCTTGATCACGATATAAAAAGCCGGAAATAGTAATTTCTTTGCCTGCAAATTGTTGTTTGTACAGCTCAAGCGCACCTAAAGTTTCGGAGAAAATCGCCGAATAAACTGGGACCACAGGTTGTGCATAAAGGATCTTGGCCAGCTCAGTAAGCTCTTCATGGTAAGGATCAATGGACTCGAATCTCGCGGAATTTTTAGCTTCAGTGGGCAAGGAGGATAGGGAGATTCCTTTTTTAGCAGCAGCCATACTTCCCAATGCGCGATCAGGAAGAAGAAATCCGAGCAGCAGTGGAAAAAGGAATAATCCATATAGCGCTGTACTTTTGAAAAAAGAATGTGGGAGCCGATGCTCGCAGTCACAGAGAACACTACCTTTGCCAAATAAAGCCTGTATGGTCAGACTGAGCGCCATAAGTGTCAGCGGGATTGGGCATAATTGAACCCAGCGTGCCAGTTTAGGAGCTACATAATAATGCAAAGCGTCCTGCTGTACCAGATGCCCGATATAGAGGGCGAAAGCGAGCAGAATGACCGCCCTTAACAAATAGTGAAACCGGATGCTACGAGAGTCATTCATGCTCTATCCTCCTACCCATGTTGTAAGCAACAGCTTACCACCTCTATGAATTACAGCCACAAGGACATGAATACCGCCCCAACAAACACGCTTGCGAAGATCAGAAAGAACAAATAAAGAGCGAATTTGGTCTTAAACAGTGAGAGCAACATCAATGAATTTTTGAAATCCAGCATGGGTCCGAATACCATAAAAGCGAGCAGAGCCCCAGATGGAAAAGAATGTACGAAGGTGGAAGCTACAAAGGCATCTGAGGTGGAGCAGAGCGAGAGCACAAATGCCAGTCCCATCATGAAGAAATATGACCCCAGCGGCTTAGCTCCGATCGCGGCCAGACTGTCTTGAACCATAAATGTCTGAATACCAGCGGTTAACAAGCAGCCGATCATTAAATATTTCCCCATCTCAAAAAACTCATCTGAGGTATGGACGAAGACAGCGGCTATTTTTCCCCCGCGAGAATTATTCTGATGAGCTTCCCCCGTTTCACGCTGAACATTTAGGCGGATGGGAGATTTTTTGACCGTTGCGTAGATTATCAAGCCTATGAGACAGGCTACAACAAACGCCAGACCCATACGGGCATAGGCCAGCTCCGAGTGGCTGCGAAATGCTGTCATGGTTGCCCCATAGACGACAGGATTTAGGATCGGTCCGGACAAAATAAAGACGATAGCCACGTAAACAGGCATACCTTTATGGATAAGCCGGCGGACGAGTGGGATCATTCCACATTCGCAGACCGGGAAAATAATTCCGAGCAGACATGCGAACAGAATGGCCGGAAGAGGTCGCCGCGGAATCCACCGGGAAATCATTTCATCCGGGATAAAGACGCGAAGCAGTGAAGATAACAATGCTCCTGCTAATACAAACGGCAAGGCTTCCAGCAATATGCCGATAAAAGCGGTTTTGAAGGTGTCGATGTACGCATTATCCAACAGTTCCAGATGATACGGCAGCCATACAAAACCAATGATAATCAGGAACGAGATCGGGAGGAGCAACGGCAGTGTTTTTAATGGTGAAAAGGTAGTCAAAACTCGAATAAGGCGGACCACCGATCTGCCAGCTGTTCTTCATCTATATTCATCCCGATGAACACTACATAAGGCATACCAGGATAACGAGAGGCTTCCCAGGTAGTACGCATCCCCGCATATTGAACAAGCTGAACCGGCTCCTGTTCGGACAAAAGAATATGCCCCTTGGCACGTAATAGGTTGTCACCCCATTCTTGAAAGAAAGCCTCTAGGCGTTCTTTAGAAGGCATTGTTGTCCTTACCTGCGGAATGGTTAACGTGATGGCTGTTACCTGCGAGAAAGAAGCATGCTGCTCCTCATGCAGCTCTTTTACAGCGGTTCCCCCATGCTCTGAATGCATTTGTTTCAATGATGCTCCTTTGAAGGTTTGAGGCGCTCGCTGCGGAGCCGGAGCTATGATTTTACGTGGGATAATTCCTGACAATATCGGAGACAGGTTGATTTCACTGTAATGGGTGTACACAATTTCAGCCTCCGTATTTTGTTTACGAACTCCCTTTTCAATTCGCCATAAGGTTTCCGGTTCTACGAGATCACTTTTATTAACGACAATAAGATCAGCTGTGGAAAGCTGCTTACGCAGGGTCCGAACGAGCTGTTTGTCAGAGGAGAGTCTGCTGTTATATTCCAGAGCATTTTCCGCATCTAACAGAGTGATGGTATAGTGCAGCTCCACCAGATCCTGTAGAGGAGTTTCCTGCAACGTTTTGGCGATTTCTTCAGGATCGGCGACGCCGGTCAACTCCATATAAATGGCATCTGGACGTCCTCTCAGCAGCACCATCAGGCTATCTGCCAAATCCTCTTTACGGCTACAACATACGCATCCGTCCAGCAGTTTAGTTACAGCTGTACCGGTATGCTCCTGCAAAATATACCCGTCCACATCTCGTTTGCCCAGTTCATTCATTACTACTCCTGGATTCAGCCCTCTTACCTTGCTCTCTTTCAGCAGGGACAACAGCAGAGTTGTCTTCCCGCTCCCCAGAAACCCGCTCAAAATAATTACTGGTATCTTCATGATCTCCACTCCTGCCTGATTCTCTAGGAATTACAAGAATCATATTTTTTATAATTCCATCTATACGTAATTTGTCCACCAGAAAGACCACAAAATTAAGAGAGTTGAAATTTTTACAAGATCATAGTTGACAGATTGTGAATAAACCGTGTACGATGTGTTAATCGTAATAATTACGATTTAATCAAAAGGAGATGGAAATGATGAGAGTAATCATTACTCTGGCATGTACGGAGACAGGAGATCGCAACTATACCACTACCAAGAATAAACGAAATCATCCAGGGCGTATGGAAATGAAAAAATATTGTCCACGCCTAAAGAGAGTAACCTTACATCGCGAAACCCGTTAAGGGCGGATGTTTTTAATCTTGATTTTATAAACGATAGGAGTGGTATAGTTGAAAAAGCTCCCTGTTACCGTGCTCAGTGGATATTTGGGCTCTGGGAAAACAACATTGTTGAATCATATTCTGCACAACCGTGACGGTCTTAAAGTAGCTGTTATTGTAAATGACATGAGTGAAGTGAATGTGGATGCGAATCTGGTGAAGTCCGGAAATACGCTTTCCAGGACTGAAGAGAAATTGGTTGAGATGTCCAATGGTTGCATCTGTTGTACACTTCGTGATGATTTGATTGTCGAAGTACAAAAACTGGCTGCGGAAGGGCGATTTGATTACATCCTGATTGAATCCTCAGGCATTAGCGAACCTGTACCAGTAGCACAGACCTTTACCTATGCCAATCCCGAGTTGGATATTGATCTGACTTCTCTTGCTCAATTAGACACGATGGTGACTGTTGTGGATGCTGGGCGTTTCTGGCATGACTTCTCCTCAGGTGATAGTCTGATGGACCGCAACCAAACGGCTGGAGAAGGGGATTTCCGCGATATTGTGGATCTGCTTATTGATCAGATCGAAACTTGTGATGTCTTGCTGCTTAATAAGTGCGATCTGTTGAAAGAAGATGAACTCAATAAGCTTGAAGCTGTGCTGCGTAAGCTTCAGCCGTCTGCTAAGCTGATCCGTACAATTAACGGCGTAGTAGATCCAAAGGAAATTCTAAATACCGGATTGTTTGATTTTGAGAAAACAAGCTTATCCTCTGGTTGGATCGCCGAGCTGAATAAAGAGACCCATACCCCTGAGACGGAGGAATACGGGATTTCTTCTTTCGTCTATCGCCGGAGAACACCGTTCCACCCGCAAAGATTAAGTTTTTTCTTTAGCAACTGGCCGGAAGAGGTCGTTCGGGCAAAAGGGGTGGCATGGGTAGCGGCAAAAGGTGATCTTGCAGCTACTGTAAGTCAGGCAGGACCTTCCATTCAGTTCGGACCTGCTGGTTACTGGTTGGCTACAATGCCTAAGGATCAGCAGCTGGAGGTGCTGGAAAGCGAACCTGAGCTGCGGGCAAAATGGGACGAGCAGTGGGGCGATAGAATAAATGAAATCGTATTTATCGGTGTAAATATAGATCAGGCACAACTCGAAGCCAGATTGGACAGATGTCTGCTGACAGCGGAGGAGCTGAAGCAGGATTGGACAAAGTTCAACAATCCACTTCCGTGGCCTGTTGAAGAACTCCTTGCGGCTGCTGAGGAATAGATACTTAGTAAATTAACGGTGGAAATCCGGAATCCAGAAGGTGGGATTCCGGATTTTTGTTGTATTCGAAAAAGGACTAATAGTTATTATTACGATTAATTTTCAGTTTTGGGTTTACAAATCGTAATGATTACGATATTATCAAATTTGTTAAATCGTAAAACTTACGATTTAATCTGGGTTGGACATAATATCAGTCAGAAGGGAGGCGAGGCATGATGATCCTATCATCCATGCGGAATGTAGTGTTCGGGTATGGGGATGAACCTGTTCTTGATGATATCTCATTAGATATTCATACCGGACAGTTTATTGGTATAACGGGACCCAATGGTGCTGCTAAAACCACCCTGCTGAAGCTAATGCTCGGCCTGCTTCGTCCATGGAGTGGAACGGTTCAGTTGAATAAAGAGTTATCAGATAACGGAAAGATGGTTATCGGCTACGTTCCACAGCAGGTAGCTTCTTTTAACGCAGGGTTCCCAAGTAAGGTGATCGAACTGGTTCGCTCGGGTTGTTATCCAAGGCTTGGATTATTTAGACGCTTTACACCTGAGCAGGACGAGATCGTTGAGCGAAGTTTAAAGCAGGTGGAGATGTGGCATTTGCGAGACCGGAAGATAGGAGAACTGTCAGGCGGCCAGAAGCAGCGGATTTGCATCGCTCGAGCATTGGCACAACAGCCGCAGATATTGGTTCTCGATGAACCTACTACGGGGATGGATCTGGACAGTCGTATTGGGTTCTATAAGCTGATGCGCCATGATGTCAGTGAACACGGCCGGACCGTAATCATGGTGACGCATGGCCTGGAAGAGACCAGCTCCTATCTGGATACGTTGATCAGCCTGGAACGAAAGGAGAATGAGGGTTGGCAATGTTTAGTTACGAATTCATGCAACGTGCATTTTGGGCCGGTGGATTAATTGGCATTATCGGTCCGCTACTCGGGGTATATCTCATGCTTCGCCGTCAGGTCCTAATGGCGGATACCCTCTCTCATGTTTCGCTTGCAGGAGTAGCACTAGGCTCAATACTACAGCTTAATCCGGCACTAAGTGGCTTCATGGTAGCGATTCTCGGTGGTATTGTCATCGAACAGCTTCGACGTTCTTATCGTACATATAGCGAGCTTCCGGTAGCGATTATTATGACCTCTGGATTAGCATTGGCAGTTGTACTTATGAGCTTAAAGCAGAATTTAAGTAAAAGCTTCAGTTCCTATCTGTTTGGTTCCATCGTTGCGGTCAGCGACACTCAGCTAAAGATTATCGCTGTGGTTGCTGTAATCGGTCTGATCTATTTTATTGTGTTACGCAGATCCTTATATAATCTGACCTTTGATGAAGAGACCGCTAGTATCAGTGGAGTTCATGTGGGCTGGTTATCATTTTCGTTTGCTGTACTAACTGGAATGACAGTCGCTGCTGCGATGCCAGTTGTTGGAGTGCTGTTAGTCTCAGCGCTTATTGTTTTGCCAGCTTCGATTGCTTTGCGTATAGCGTCTGGTTTTACGACAGCTATATTGATCTCAATCGGCGTAGGATTACTCGGCGTTTTTAGTGGCCTAAGTGCCTCGTATTACATCAATACACCGCCTGGTGGGACGATTGCTCTTATACTGCTATCGTTCTTATTAATCGCAATTTTGGTACAGAAGCTGATCCGACTAAGAAATCGTCGGCGAATTCATAAAACTATTTCCAGTAAAGGAGTTACACCTCTCCATGAAATTTAGAATCCATCATTTAGCCATTTTGTCCCTGTCCGCGTTACTTATTGCCGCCGGTTGCGGTAATAATGCTGTTAATTCTTCTACTACTACGAATGCTTCTGGAGCCGCAGAAGCTACAGCCCTTCCGGAGTCATCTAAATTAAATATTAAAGTCAGTTTCTATCCTATTTACGAGTTTACCAAAAATGTGGCAGGAGATCTGGCGGACGTGGAAGCACTCATACCAGCAGGAATCGAACCCCATGATTGGGAACCGACAGCAAAAGATATGGCAGAAATCTCAGATGCGGATATGCTGATCTATAATGGCGCAGGAATGGAAGGCTGGGTAGATCAGGTGCTGGAAAGTGTATCTGGCACTCCGTTAATTACTGTAGAAGCGAGCAAGGGTCTGGACATCATGGAAGGCACGGAAGAGGAAGAAGCTGACCACCACCATGAAGAAGGAGAGCATGCTCATGAAGAAGAGGAGCATGCTCATGAAGAAGGAGAACATGCTCATGAAGAGCATTCGCATGATCACGGTGGATTAGATCCGCATGTGTGGCTCAATCCTACATTAGCCATTCAAGAAGTGCGTAACATTGAAGCAGCTTTAGCTGCTGCCGCACCTGAACATGCCGAGGATTTTAAGACAAATGCAGATGCTTATGTAGCTAAGCTGGAGCAACTGGATCAAGAATTTAAGGACGGTCTTAAGGATACTAAACGCAAGGATTTTATTACTCAGCATGCGGCTTTCGGATACCTTGCCAAGCAGTATGGATTAACTCAGGTCCCGATTGCCGGACTATCTCCGGAGCAGGAGCCTTCTGCCGCAAATATGAGTAAGATTGTGGAGTTTGCGAAAGAGCATAAAGTGAAGACGATTTTCTTCGAGACACTTGTATCCTCCAGTGTGGCAGACACAATAGCAAAAGAGATTGGTGCCAAAGCAGCCGTTCTAAACCCAATTGAAGGATTAACAGAGGAAGATCGCAGTAAAAACCTGGATTATTTAGGAATCATGCGTCAGAACCTGGAAGCCTTGAAGAGTGCATTGAACGAGTAGATTTAAAGGATGGAAGGAGAACGAACATGGCCAAGAAATCTAAAGTTGTGAAAGAATTGAAGAGACAAGCACTAGTCGCCAAATACGCTGTTAAAAGAAAAGAACTAAAGGAACAGGGGGACTATATGGCTTTGCAAAAGCTGCCACGTGATTCCTCCGCAACTCGTCAAAAAAATAGATGCCAAGTGTCTGGCAGACCTCGAGGCTATTTGCGGAAATTTAATGTTTCCCGAATTGTATTCCGCGAATTGGCGCATAAAGGTCAGATTCCGGGCATTACCAAGTCGAGTTGGTAAATGAGAACGGCTAATCCTCCGTAGTTTAGAGGATTGGCCGTTTTTTCTGTTCATCCATCATGGGCTTTAGAAAATTCGGCTATGCTTAGAATAGGAAAATGATTTATCATAGAAGGAATATATTTCTATTTAAGATGGAGGTGATGCAAATGAGCTATACCGATACTTTTATTCGTGTAGCAGAGGACTGTCCTGAGGAAATAGGAGTTCCTCCGATGTCTTGCCGAACGCTCCCGCCTGCACATGTGATTCAATATGAACTGTTAATCAATGAGCCCTACAAATACAATCATGAAGAACTTCTGTACGAGGTTCATGTGCGCCATAAACAAATTCCACAGGAAGAACGTTTGGCCCGTAAGGAAGAAATATGGAACGAACTATTTTCCAAAAATCATCCTTGTCTAAGGGCTTCACTGTTGCCGAAGCGTTTTGGTTGGGGTGTTCATTATAACGGTGAGGGGAAAATAGCTCTCTATGGCAAAGAGTCTCCCGAATATGACTATTTCACCTCCCAAGGGGAGGGAGCTGTGAAATTACTGCCTGCGATGCGTAACAAACGTGCTTCAAAAGGAGCGGATTAAGCTGTATAAATTCATAGAAGAAATCACACTTAATACTTGGCCGGCGGAGCAAAGCGTTCTCCTGCAGGGCTGGATTCTACGTTCGGCAGCTGGTTATACAAAAAGGGCCAATTCGGTCAATCCATTATACGGGGCTGACAGCTCTCAGGTTGAACTCACAGAACAAATCAAGCTTGCGGAGCGGTATTATGAGCATGCTGGACTACAGTCTGTGTTCAAAATAACCCCCTACATCCTGCCGCCAAAGCTTGATGAGATTCTTGCAGAGCGTGGCTATACAATTGCCGAGCCTTCATCTGTAAGGCTTCTTGATCTGGGGGACTTAGCGAGCCCCGATCTGCGTTATACGGTTCAGATACAGGAGAGCTTGACTGAAGAGTGGCTGCACACCTTCAGTGAGCTTACCGGCTTGTCTGATAAGAACCGGGAAACCTTAACTAGAATGTTGTCTGCATCACATTTGCAGCAGGGTTATGTCCTGTTGTTTAATCATGGTGTTCCTGTCGCCTGCGGTCTTGGTGTGATTCAGAACGGGTACTTGGGTCTGTATGATATTGTCACTTCCCCTGCTCATCGTAGAAAGAGAATGGCGGAACAACTGCTGCTAGCGTTGCTTAATTGGGGGAGAGTAAAGGGAGCAACGACTTCCTTTCTGCAAGTTGTGCAAGCGAATACGGGGGCTTCAGCCTTGTATGACAAGCTGGGTTTTAAGGAGATCTATCAGTATTGGTATAGAGTGAAAAACTAGCTGAGGAGGGGATGCGGTGAGAAAATTAGGATTGAATCTCCTGATCATTATTGTGTACTGTTTTCCATTTGTATATTTCGCGATGGATAAAGATTTCAATAATGGTTCAATGGTTGGTTATTTAATGATGATCGTCATAACATCACTAATAGCTTTTTTGGGAAAATGGTCTAATAATATAATTGCTATAGTCATTGGGAATATTGCTTCTGCATTTGTCTCTTATTATTTTATTAGCAACTTGTCAGGGGAAGGCGGTTGGGACGGGACGTTTTTCAAACCACTTGGACCTACAGGATCGTTTATATTTTTTAGTATGCTAAACCTGATCCCTCAGTTCCTTGCGATGAAATTAGCGAATAAATTTAAAAAGAAGGTCTAATCTATGTCCGAATACTGGAGTCGAAGATTTGCTCAGGAAGGCATGATCTGGGGGAGTGAACCTAGTCCTACAGCTCAGGCAGCAAGGGATATATTCCGGCAACATAACGTGAAATCAGTTTTAGTCCCGGGTGCGGGATACGGAAGAAATACGAAGGTGTTCTCAGATGAGTTTAAGACCTTAGGCATTGAGTTGAGCGAGGACGCGTTAAAGATGGCGGCAGAATGGGATCCCAAGAGCCATTTTATCTCAGGTTCCGTATTAGATCCTATTTCTGAAGTACAGGTTGATGCTGTCTACTGCTATGACGTATTGCATTTATTTCTCGAAGAGGATCGCCGTAGGCTCGTAGCTAATTGTCTGGAACAGCTGCGGCCGGATGGCTTGCTCTATTTTACCAGTTTTTCCGATGAGGATGCGAACAACGGCTGTGGAACACTTTTGGAACCGGGAACCTACGAATACAAAGAGGGAAAATACGCCCATTTTTTTAGTGAAGAAGATTTAAGACAACATTTTGCAGGTACGAAAATAATTACGACCGGCTCATGTGTGGAGACTTTATGTGGGCCGCTTGGAAAAAAACATCAATACATACTGAGATATATCGTCGCACGTAAATCTGCACTAAGCAAGTAATTTAGGGAGGAACTCCCTATAATTTCGTTGAATATCCGTAGAATCGGCTATATCAAATGAATTATAGGGACTTTTTCCCTAGACCTCTGTGCGCTGACCAGGAGTACCTTTTTTACACAAATTTACCTTGACCCGGTAGCGCCATTTCTTTGAAATTTTTGCACAAATGAGCAAGCTGAGTAGACAGCTCCTCACCTTCCATGGGTACTCCATGTCCCGAAAGAACAAGATGTGGATTCAGCAAGGCAAGGGTACGGACTGATTTCTCAGCAGCTTCCCAGTCTGTCGTGAAATAAGAGGGAGGGCCATGCACCACCTGATGCTGCGTAGCCACTGCAAATACGGATTCCTGTTTGACCGTAAGGAACGTATCACCAGCGATCAGAACTCTATCCTCAGGCCTGAACAGGGAGATATGTCCGGGACTATGTCCAGGGGTATGGATCCATTCCCAGCCCTTCGCATCAGGAACAGTCCTGTCTTCCGGCAAGGGATGAACGGCTGAACCAAGGTCAATGCCATGATGTGAAAATAAAGGGGAAATCATGCTCATAAGCCCGCCGCCTACGGCCGGATCGGCTGGAGGGTAGTCTTCTTTACCTGTCAGAAAAGGTAGTTCTAGCGGATGAGCATATACAGGCACATTCCATTCCTCAACAAGCCTTTTTACACCCCCAATATGGTCAAAATGCCCATGCGTCAGGATAATTGCCACCGGAGGTTTATCATAATGCTCCGTAGCAAAATCAATAATATTGCCTGTATATGAGCTAAGACCAGTATCTACAAGAACCCAATCCGAAGAGGGCTGGCCAATTAATGCGACATTTACAAACATAGTGCGAAGTCCAATGACACCAGGGGCCACTTTCCAAGTATCGGTATAGCCCTTTGACAGAATTCCGTTAAGTTTCATCTTGCGCCTCCTGACCCGTTCTTTAGTACTACACAATATATTTACACACAGTAGTATGACCTCTTTTTAAGAAAAAAAGGTATGGCAAATAACCCTTCTCATGATTTCTTGAAGAAGGGCTGTGTTAGACGTGTTTTGTGAGAGGATTGTATTAGAGCGTTCCGCAGTCTGCAAATAGAATATGGCGTGGAATCCGAAAGAAAGCCTCGGCTTTTTCCTGCAGAGCAGGGGTCGGCAGATGGCTGTTGTGGAGCCATTTTCGAAATGTTCCAGGATGGACGCCTATCCAGATACTTACATCCGTTACTGAGAAATCGTAAACCATACAAAGTCCGGTCAGGATAACATTGCTGCGCGGTGAACTGGTAATACTTCTTTTCATAAAACGTGAAGGTGTAGGCTGACATACAATGGGGCTTTGACGAATCAATGCTTCATTGAACAGAATGTGGGGTGGGTACCCCAATAGGCGGCAGGTCTTGTCAATGTTATTGTTGGAAGGGATACGACCTTCGTATACCCAAGCGCTTACACTGCGTGAGGATATACCAAGCTCTTCTGCGAGTCGTGACAGCTTGATATCCTTAGCCATCAATACAGCAAGCAGCACACGGTTTCTAATCTGGCTGCGCTTTGGACGGCGAAATCTTTTGACTCGAACGCCTTGTCCAAGGTATTTGCGATTGATCAGAGACCACGCCTGGATATTATGAGTTTCTTGTTGGTTATTAGGCATAATTCCTCCGATTTTTTAAAAATATACTACAACACTTTCTGGTATATCGGCAATGGTTAATGCTGCTATTTCTGACAACACCGTTTAAGTTTCTTTCAGAACAGCTACGCTTATGATATATTTTTAATATCTAATTACAATATTACATTAGGGAGCGATATAGAATGATCAAACATATTGTGTTTTTCAAATTAAAAGATCGGTCCGAAGAAAGCGTAGCGGCAACGGTAGCAGTACTGCGTAATATGGAAGGCAAGATCCCGCAGCTTCTCTCCATCGAGGTGGGTGCTGACATCATTCATTCCGATCGTTCCTTTGATATTGCTCTAGTCACAGAAGTGGCTTCTCTAGAGGATTTACAGGCGTATCAGGTTCATCCGGCGCATAAAGAAGTTATTGCTCACATTAATGAAGTCAAAGAGCTCTCGATTGCTGTAGATTACGAAATTTAAGCTGCTGCTTGAATATAGTATCATCATTTTATACCGGAAGCGGTGACAGGAATGCGTGAGCTTGAGTATCCAATGGAAGCGTTAACTTATTTAGTCGTTTTTCTCGGAGCATGTTTCGTAATGTTCTTCTGGCTGAAACGCCGTGGCAAACGCGGTAAGTAGAGATTAGGACGGTTCTCTAACAATTATAGACATGGGGGTATTGCTGTGTATTATGTCAACCGCAATCAAATCGAAACCATTCTTGCTCAAATCCCTGATATTACCGCTGGTCTTCGGACTGTAGCAGCTTCCTGGGATGGTACAACATTAACCGGACTAATACAGGAACGCTGCCTCCATCTGGCAATAGAGGTTGTAACAGACGTTGGTAGCTGTCTCATTGACGGGTTTATTATGCGTGATGCTGGAAGTTATGAGGATATAATTTCTATTATTCATGAAGAGAAAGTGCTAGGTCAAAGTGTGATTTATGAGAGATTGATAGAATTAGTTGCTCTGCGTAAGCCACTCGTTCAGGATTATTATGCTTGGGAGAGAGGTGATCTGCATCCACTTACCCCCATTCTTTCGGAAGTACTTGAGCAGTTTGCCGTTGAGGTACGGAAATATTTGGACCAGGAGCTTGGAGCCAGCGTACCGCTATAATAGCATAGGATAGAATCACATAGAATAGGCGATAGCCGTGAAAGAGAGGGGTTCCTTTATGATGAAGATGGGGCAGGAAAACGGATCGACAAGACAAATGATTATGACGCTCCTGAAGACGAAAGGAACACTGACCATCGGCGCGCTGGCAGAAGAATTGGGAATTACAGAGATGGGTGTCCGTCGTCATGTGCTTCAGCTGGAGCAAGAAGGGCTTGCAAAGACAAAAGTGGTCCGGCAAGCGATGGGGCGGCCTTTACATATGTACTCATTAACGGAGAGAGCCGAAGAATATTTCCCAAAAAGTTATCACAACTTGGCTTTGGAGCTTCTGCGTGAATTGGATTACGGCAGTGGACTGGATGCTGTTAATACATTATTTGAAGGACGCCGCCGCCGAATGCTCGCTCAGTATGCTCCGATGATGGAACGGCGGAATTTGGAAGAACGCGTCGCCGAATTATCTTCCATCCAAAATGCCGGTGGATATATGGCAGAATGGAACCGCGAAGAGGATGGCTCATATGTCATAAGGGAGTACAATTGCCCGATTCGCCAAGTGGCTACCCAGTATCGTAAGGCTTGCCAATGTGAGCATAGTCTTTTCGAAGAACTGCTGGATGCTAAGGTCACACGTAATGAATGTATGGCAGAGGGCGGCCATTGCTGCCGCTACGCTATCGTACCCAAAAATGTTACAGACAAAACTTCTGAAAAGTTATAATAATTAGTCACAAGACAATCCCCTGCTGCTTATGATATAGCAGATATAGGCATTAGCCCGGTAGAGCGGGGAGCAATGAATTTAAAGGAGAGATGAAACGATGAAAAAGGACACCAAAGGCTTATTATGGGGCGCTTTAGTCGGCAGTGTGGTTGGATCGGTGACAGCATTGCTGTTCGCACCTAAACCAGGTAAAGAGCTGCGCAAGGATATTGCGGAAGGAACTGCCGCTGGTATTGAGAAGGTTCAAGAAATTGCTGTTCAAGCCGGAGACAAGAGCATTGAGATTTATGACAAAGCAAAAGATTCGATTGGGCATGTAGTGCATGAAGTTCGGGAATGGAGCAAATCATGTGCGAATGCTGTTGATGAAGAAGAAAAAATCACAGTAACTGTAAGCGGTATTGCTACAGAAGATGCTGTAGAAGCAGTTGACGCTGTAGAAGCTGTTGAAGAGGCTGCTGCTACTTTGGAAATGGAAACTGAGTGGGTTGAGGCCACTATAAGTGAAGATGTAAGCGAAGAAGTTAGCCTTGAAGAAGTCGTTCAAGATGACAAGGTTGATAAAGAAATTCTATAATGGGACCGTGGTTTAAATCCTCTGTTTCAGTGGTAAAAGAGTACTCATTCTCTTATAATAGAGCCGCTTTTCGCATTGGGCGGAGGGTGGCTTTTTTAATTAGTTTGCCCCCGCTTGTTAAATGATGGAAGAAGACTAGTCTTGAACTAAGAGGGCAAAAGGAGTAATATCTGCAATTGGGGCTGAAAGCCAGGTACATTTTGTTTTCACCTTACATAAGCTACACAAAACAAGTAGAAGGAAGCGGTGTGTTCGTGCAGCAAGCTATAGCAATATTAGACTCAGGTGTGGGAGGGTTAACAGTTGTCAAAGAAGTGATGAGGCAACTCCCGCGGGAGAAGATCATTTATTTCGGAGATACTGCCCGAGCTCCGTACGGACCCCGTTCGACCGAGGAAGTACAACTGTTTACTGAACAAATTGTAGATTATTTGATCCAGTTTAATCCTAAAATGATCGTTATCGCTTGTAATACCGCAACAGCTGCGGCACTCGATTATATCTCAGCCAAGGTCTCCATCCCTGTAATTGGGGTGATTCATCCCGGAGCCCGCGCAGCAATTAGCGCAACCAAAAGCGGACATGTCGGCGTGATCGGTACGGTAGGAACCATCAACAGCGGAGCTTATACTAACGCATTAAAGCAGTTGTCCCCTTTTGTTGAGGTTGTAAGTCAAGCCTGTCCAGCGCTTGTCCCACTTGTCGAGCAAGGCAAGTTCCGCTCAGAGAAAAGTTACGATATCGTAGAAGAGGCACTCGAAGGCATTAAAGACACTAACATCGATACTTTAATTTTAGGATGCACTCATTATCCATTTCTTGTAGAACCCATTGGTGAGACTATGGGATCAGGAGTCAAGCTGATCAGTTCTGCAGATGAGACCGCTCGTGAGATCAGCACAATTTTATATGACAAAGGCAAGCTGTCCATCGGCGATGAAAGTCCAATTCATCAGTTCTTCTGCAGCGGTGATGCTGAGATGTTTCAAAGCATCGCGCGAGACTGGCTTGGAGAACAAATTAGACGTACTCCAGTAGTGTGGCAAGTATCCACGTTATAAGCAGGAGCAATGTTGAATTGAATGGGGACAAACTCCATGGGAGTGTAAAAAGAAAAACAGACTGGGAAAGCACATTTCCCAGTCTGTTTTTTTGAAATATAAGCATTTATACGCTGCGGATCTGTAATATCCTTATTTTCATGAGAAATGGTTGCCATCTATAAAGGGCGATGACGTTGTTTTTTCTTGTGATTCATTTCTCCTTCATGCCGGGTAGTGGCGCTTGCATACAATAGAGTTAAGTGCTGTATGCCGCTGTTTTTGTATTGCTGTATCAGCAATTTAAGGCCGAGAGGATGAGACCTAATGCGACAATATATTGCAAACAGGGGAGATACCGTAAGCCGAATTGCCGCTCTACATGGATTAACTCCTGAGCATGTTATTCAAGGTAATCCATGGGTTGGGAGGCAGTCTTATTTATACCCAGGCCAGGTTTTATTTCTGCCATCTTCGCCGCGTAAAAGGTATGCTGTGCAGGAAGGGGACACTCCAGAACGGATAACCTCATTATTTAATGTGAATTTAGAGGATTTGGAGAAGCTTAATCCTGGTGTGACCTCAGGGCGCTGCTGTACACCTGGAAAAATACTTGTCATTCCACCCCCGATTCCAGACCGCGTGGTGTTTCTGCGCGGGGAGTACGGTCCGGCAGATGTTGAGAGTGACATTGACAGCTTGCTTGTCCAATACCCGTTTATACAAGCAGCCACAATAGGCACGAGCGTACTCGGCAAGCCACTCCATGTACTCAAGATCGGGAACGGCACTCGTCATCTGCATGTTAACGCCGCTTTGCATGCCAATGAATGGCTGACTTCGCCATGCTTGATGTCCTTCATAGAGGAGTATGCAGCAGCTTATGCTGAAGGCTTGGAATGGAATGGACATAACCCTGAGGTTTGGTTCCAAAACTGGACATTATGGGTCGTGCCTATGGCTAATCCAGATGGTGTGGAGCTGGTTCAGGAAGGGGTTTTGCCTGACCATCCGTTTTATGATGACCTCATGAGATGGAATGGTGGACGAAGCAGCTTCCGGCATTGGAAAGCTAACATCCGCGGTGTGGATCTTGGGGATCAATTTCCCGCTCATTGGGAAGAGGAGCGGGAACGTCGGGGAGTAAGGCAGCCCTCACCTCGGGATTACAGCGGCCCTGAGCCGCTGAGTGAGCCTGAAGCAGCTGCTCTGGCAGCCCTGGCTGAGGAAGCGCCTGGCGAAGCTGCAGTGTCTCTGCATAGCCAAGGAGGAGAGATTTATTGGAACTACCGCGGGTATGAGCCTCCCGAGAGCCGTGAATTAGCCGCGCAGCTGGCAGTTGCGAGCAGTTACCGGGCAGTGGAGCTGACGGGAAGTGATGCCGGATATAAGGATTGGTTTATTCAGACCTTCCGCAAACCTGGATTTACTGTGGAGCTTGGGATTGGCAAAAATCCGCTGCCACTAGCAGATTTTGAAGATATGGCCCTGGAAACAGGACTTATATTAGCAACGCTCCTTTCCAATGTGAAATAATTATGAAACATTTGCAGTAAACTTGCGTAAAATAAACCATAGGGTATGGCCGCTGTCGTCACTACACGTTATCCGCGGCTGTATCCTTTTTACTTGGGAGGAGGGTCACCATGAAACTGAAAAAAATACTGTCACTAAAACAATGGTCCCATATCTTCAGTAGCTCCTGGCAATACATCCGCTCCCCTAAAGTAGCAATGGGGGACAAGCTGTTATTTACAATTCCAGTATTGCTCTATTGGGTCTTGCCGGACTTCATGCCATTTATTCCGATCGATGATATTGGAGTGACCATGCTGCTAATGGGCTGGTTCGTGTCACGAATGGGCCGGAAATATCCTACCCTTCAGCAGGGTGAAGGATAGCACCGCACATTTTCGACAAGAACTTCAGAGCTAATTAGCCAATATAGTTGCTTTTAGATGTCATTTACCTTTAAAATAAGTAATTGAGTATTTAATTTTCGGACTAGGAGATGGAATATAGATGAAGGTCAAAATTACCCGTAATGCGGCTAAAGTGATAAAGAAACAAATGGAGCTGGAAGGAAACAGTGAGTTGAAGCTGCGCGTAGCAATTACACATGCACACGGTGATCATGCTCACTACGGACTGGACTTGGACACGCCTAAAGAGAACGATGTTGTAGTATCGACAGATAAGGAAATCGATGTTATTCTTGATCCGAGCCAACCACTCCTTGATGGCGTGGTCGTTGATTATTTGTATCTTCCACAAGAAGGTTTTGTCATTACGAATCCCTCTAAAGGTAATCACGGCGATCACTAAACATTCGCCTGTAAATTTCGAACACAAAGAAGGGTTGCTCCATGGCTAACGAAATACAAGTGTGCGATGAATGTAATTTCATGAAGTTGAAAAGTATTATCCCTAAGCTGCAAAAAATGGCACCTGATGCCGAGATCAAGGTCGGCTGCAAGTCGTACTGCGGTCCATGTGGCAAACGGGCTTTTGTTTATGTGAATGGTCGTTATGTGAGTGCTCCAACGGAGGATGAAGTGTTGAAGAAAGCGGAAGCTTTTATCAAACAGCCCTCCGTTCAGAAATAATACTGAGTTCTTATCAACTAAGATAATAGGGTCGATCCCTCTTTATTCTCAGAATAAGTAAAAGTAAACAGAGCAGCGATTCTCCTGTTATTTGGAGGATCGCTGCTCTGCGTTTTCTGGCCATTGACGGCTTACTTCAATCGTGTCCATCATCCCATCATTTCTCCGTCTCATCATCTCATCGTCCCACTATCTCACCGTCTCATCGAGCCCACCATCCTATCATTCCACCATCCCACAGGGGTTACGGACTCAGATGACGTTATTTGCCTGTTTTTAGCCTTTAAAGCAAGATTTCGGACCCCAGTGACGCTATTCCCTAAAAAGAGGCTCATATCGGCGTTTTCTAGGCTAATAGCTGCTCTGGAGTCCGTTAGCATTCCAAATCTCGGATAATGCTGCGTTTAGGGTCAGCTGTGTCCGTTAGTGAGATACTTCGCGGATCCAAGTCGGAAAACCAAACGTGCTTCCAACAACGATCAAGTGGTAAATGTCCAACATAGAGAGGATATCGCAGCAGCCCTTTTCGATAGTTTTTTGGACAGTCTCTTCGTTTACCCGGATGTAAGCTTAAGGTGCAGATTGTGTGTTCTTGAGCTTCTTGATTCCATCATATTTCATGATATCGTCGGAGATCTGTAGGCGGAGCTTACTGGTCTCATACCCGATGCTGCACTCCCCTACGTCAACGGCTTCGCGGCTTTCGAGACTATAACAGGTTCCGCTGGCAAATTGCCCATTTTCGCTGGGGAGATAAGAAAGCTTTGCATCGGCATAGGCGCCGGATCGCAGCGTTACAAGACGCTCATGCCCGCTAAACAGATTATTGCCCATGAGATAATAAGGATCACGTGAGATCCCCAGCAAATGGAGCAAGGAAGGTGTAAGATCCAACTGACCAGCTGGAGCTGAATCTAGGACAGAGGCGTTAGAGCCTGGCAGATGAATGAGCAAGGGTACCTGATGCATTATTTGCTGCATATCGAGTGCGCTAAGGCTTTTGCCGAGAAATTGTTCGTAATAAGAGGTCTCCTGAATCGAATTATCATGATCTCCATAGAATGCAACAATGGTATTATCCCACAGCCCACGCTGCTTCATCTCTTTGACCATTTCCCCTAAAGCTTCATCCGTATAGTGAACAGCCTGCAAATAATCTCCGAAGATCGTGCCCTTGAACTCTCCAGTATCAAGCCCTTGTTTATCTGCAGGGAGAGAATAAGGATGATGGCTGGATAGTGTAGTCAAAAATGAATAAAAAGGCTGCTTTATCGTTTCTGAAGTGTCCATAATATCGAGGGATTGCCGCAAAAAGGATTTGTCACCCAGAGACCAGCCTAGAGGTTCGTCTATTGTATAGTCTTTTTTGTTATAAAAATGGTCATAACCCATCGCGTTATACATAATCTGCCGATTCCAGAAGCTGCCTTCGTACGCATGAAAAGCATTGGTACTGTAGCCCTTTGATTTCAAAATAGCAGGCAGCGTGTCAAACTGATGATCCGGGTAACGGACAAATACCGAGCCGGAGACCAGCGGGTACAGGGAAGCGTTGGACGTGAAATCCGCATCGGAAGTTCGTCCTTGTGAGGTCTGATGGTAGTAATTGCTGAAATAGGTGTTTTCTTTGATTAGAGCGTTCAGATTAGGCGTGATCTCCTGGCCGGATATTGAGCGTCCAACTACAAAGTTCATAAAAGCTTCAGCTTGAATAACAACGATGTTGCTTCCGCTGTATTTTCCAAAGCTGTCATTATTGGCATTTTGCTCAGTGTTTTGTTTATTGAACCAGAGCTGCATTGAGGTGGCTTCTTCTTGCGAAAGCTCGGGCTGCGGACCTAGATGATCTTTAGCATATAAGTAAATATCATAACCGTGAAAACCGATTAGTCCGGTTACGTTATACATCGCCAGACTCCACCAGTTGCCAGTGAATAGATCTTTAGCCCAGGTAGTAGCGTAGGTGTGGATAGGGCCAAAGGTCAGCACGCAACCTAGCGCCAGAGCAACGATGCCATTCACGCTTCTTTTTAGCATCCTGCTCAGGCGTGAAGAGCGGCGGGAATAACCGGTTTGAGAATAAGAGTGAGATTGCCCATAACGGCGAGGGGCGGCATTAGACAAGTATGTATGGGTTTTCTGGTGGTAGAACCCTATTCCGATTCCATAGGCAATAAGCAGAAGCCAGTCAGCGAACAAATAAAGATCGGAAGGACGCAGTAGGGCGAAGATACTTCCACCAAGCGCATCCATCTGTCCAGCCTGAAACAATACGGGTACCGTGATAAAATCCTGAAAATAACGATAGTAGACGATATCCGAATAAATAAGCAGTGTCAGAAGCAAGTTTATACTTAACAACGCTATCGTCTGTCCCCGGCGGGGAAGCCACAGGGTCCAAAAAGACAATAACATGACTGAACCTACAGCAATCCATTTGTCCTGCCGGTTCATATCTATATTGGGAGCATGCAGCCCACTATGCAGAAATAATAACTTGGCCAGCATGATGCCAAGAAAAAGGAGATAACCGATATATCGGGAGCGAATCACAGCAGCTATTGTACTTGTTACGGTTCTGTTGCTCCGAATTGATGGAAAGTCAGACATTATAAAACCTCCTAACACAGAAAATAATTAAAACCAGAATAAACAATGTTGTTGTCTTTTTCAGATGATAAACGTTTCTCATAGAAATATATGAGCGAAAAGTTATAGGCGCTAAACTAAAACAGTCTTATACTCGGAGAAAAACGGACACCCTCCTCATACGAGGTAGATGTCCGTTCTGCATTCAAAGCAATGGTGATCCTAATTATTTCGGATTTCTAGGTGGAAGTGGACCCAAGTATTGATAATATTGACACTCGATACGTCCGTTATACAGTTTGCGGCGTTTGTCTGCCTTACGACCGTAAAATTGTTCGAATTCCTTGTATGGGCTGATCGCAAAAAATGACCATGTTGGCAGATATATCATCATTTCACCAAACTGGCGGGTCAGCTTTTCCACTTCTTTGTCATTACTGATTCGTTCCCCATAGGGAGGGTTGGTAATGATACAACCATATTCTCCTTCAGGTCTTGCTTTGGCGGCAGCCATCACTTTGAAGGTGATTTCTCCGGACAGTCCAGCACTCTTGGCGGCAGCTTCAGCAATTTCGATCGCTTCTGGATCAATGTCCGTACCTGTTAATTGCAAAGGATAATCGTCGCGCACCGCATCGAAAGCTTCTTCGCGCGCCTCTTCCCAAAGATGTTTGGGGATGACTGGCCAATGTTCAGATGGAAATGAGCGGCGTAGTCCTGGAGCAATATTCCAAGCGATCATGGCAGCTTCAATTAACAGTGTTCCCGAACCACAACATGGATCGAACAGGGGCCGATGGCCATTCCAGCGGCTAAGCTGGATTAGTGCAGCAGCCATTGTTTCCTTCAGTGGAGCCTCTGTTGCATGTCTGCGGTAACCCCGTTTGTGAAGCGCGGGTCCTGTGGTATCTAATGTGATCAAAGCGATGTCATTTAATAAAATCACTTCGATCACATATCGAGGACCGTTCTCCGGGAACCAGTCTGTATGATACGAAAGCTTCAGCTTCTCGACGATGGCTTTTTTGACAATCCCTTGGCAAGCGGGTACACTCGTTAGTTGTGATTTATGGGACCGTCCTTCAACCGGGAATTCTCCATTCTCTGGAATCCAGTCTTCCCAAGGCAACGCTTTAACCCCTTCGAATAACTCGTCAAAGGTTTTAGCAGGGAATTGGCCCATTTTAACCAATACGCGGTCAGATGTACGCAGCCACAAGTTACAGCGACAGATATCGATGTAATCACCGCTGAATAATACTCGTCCGTTCTCGACCTTGGTCTCATAACCCAGTTCGTTTAATTCGCGCGCTACCACAGCTTCTAAACCCATAGGGGCAGTAGCGATTAATTGTAATTTGCTCAAATACTCTCAACTCCGTTTAACTTGTAGATAAATACAAAAAGCCAGTACAATAAGAAGAGACGGCATTGTCGTCCTTTAAAGCATCCATACAAGTATAGGGGAATGTGGGACACTTCACAATGCCCGGCATTCCATAAATCATAAAATGTTCCCCGTCATCCCTTACTATGAGCAAACGGGGGATCCTCAAAGGAGAATCTTTATGCTTACGCAAGAAGAATACAGTGAACAACTTTATACAGAGGACGAAATTCTGCTTCGAGTAAAAGAAGCAATCGTTCAAGCAGGCATGCCGCCGGTGTCTGTCGAGCCGGGGTACGGAAGACTGCTCACCATGCTAGTTAGACTGTCTCGCTCTAAGCGTATTTTGGAAATTGGCGCACTTGGCGGTTACAGCGGAATTTGCTTATCCCGCGGTTTCTCTGAAAGTGGCACACTGACTTCGCTAGAGCTGAGAGCCGACTATGCCGAGCTTGCCCGCCGTAATTTAGAGCTGGCAGGCTTCGGGGATACTACGGAGTATAGAATAGGACCCGCAATGGACAGCCTGAAGGCACTGGAAGCAGAGGGCGCTAGGTTCGATTTCTTTTTCATTGACGCAGATAAGTTGAACTACACTAACTACTTGGAATATGCCATCAAGCTGGCCAATCCAGGAGCGATCATTGCGGGTGATAATATTTTTCTCCGTGGACGGACCTTAAATACAGATAGAAATGGTCCTGCCATCCTGGCTGTGCGCCACTTCAATGAGATGATCGCTACGGATGAACGTCTTATCAGTACATGTCTGCCTGCCTATGATGGACTGGCACTAGCGATGGTCAAATAGCTGATTAGCGAAATAACCGCGGTGTTGTTACTTTGTACAGCTTCAATCGAACCCAAATCGTATTAACGAGCAGCAAGCAGCCGGATATAATGAAAAGCCCCTCAATTCCGATGTAACCTGATAGAAAGCCGCCCAAGATAGCTCCCAGCATATTGCCTAGCGCCAATGTACTGCTGTTGAAGCCGAATGCGCGGCTTTCTTTTCCGTCAGGGGTATAGGAGCGGATAAGCGCATTAACGCTGGGCAACAGTCCGCCCATGAAGACTCCCATTAGGAAACGGACTATAATCAGCTGCCAGACACTAGTTACGAATGCCTGCGGAATTAGGAAGAGTGAAGCGCCAATTAACGCATAGGTCAGAATACGATGTGCGCCGACTTTGTCACTTAGCTTCCCAAGCAAGGGAGAAGCCAGCATATTGGAGATCCCTGTAACGGCACTGACCATCCCGGCCAAGAAGGCTATATTCTCAGCGGGTCCATTTAATTTTTCTACATAAAGTGGCAACAAGGCCATAGGACTAATCATTGCAAATTGCAGCAGAAAGGTTACACCGAATAGAGCTGGAAGCTGAGGGATTTTGATTAATTCCTTCAAGCCTGCGAGTACAGAAACCTGTGGCTCTTGTGCGGCTTCGGCGCGGTCGAATTTTTCTTTAACAAGAAATAATGCCAGCAGAGAGGCGATAAAGAGCAAGGCTCCAACGACATAAAAAATCGGCCGAAATCCGATTAAATCGGCAAGTAAGCCACCAATCAGTGGCCCTAGAATTGTTCCTGCTACAGATCCTGATTGCATCAATCCCATGGAGAAGCCCATACGTTCTTTGGGGGTAGTACCTGACACCAGTGCGATGGAGGCGGGATTGAAGCCAGAGATCGTACCGTTTAAGAGACGGAGCAGGAGCAGCTGTAAAGGGGATTGTGCGAAGCCCATTAATACCATGACAATAGCCATGCCAAAGCTGGAACGCAGCAACATGATTTTACGTCCATATTTGTCTGCAAGCTTGCCCCATAATGGCTGGAATATGAAAGAGGTTAAGAAGTTTGCGGCAAAAATAAGTCCCGCCCAGATTCCAATTTCATGTTCACCCTGGACACCAAGATCCTTCGCAAGGTACAAGGTCAGGAAGGGTGTAATCATTGTCATTCCAGCATTCACCAAAAATTGCCCGAACCAAAGCACTAAGAGGTTGACCTTCCAGGTCTCCCATTTCTTCATAGTGCTTTCACATCCTTTCAAAGAATTTCAGAGAATATATGATTCACGGAAAAAATGCCATTTTATCAGTATATCATTTTTTGCAGCTTCATGTGTGCAACACATGTCATAGTAATGTCATAGGATTGTCATTCCAAACTCTTCGTATTAGTTGTTACAAGCTTTTAAAAAGGGCATAATAGTAGATATGCCGATTAAAAAAATCTAATAAAATATAATGGAGATCTTATCATGACCTACAATGACACTTTTATCCGCGCCTGCAGAAAGCAGGACACGGAGCACGTTCCCGTATGGTACATGCGGCAGGCCGGCCGTTATGATCCCGAGTACCGTAAAATTAAGGAAAAGTATTCGTTGCTTGAAATCTGCAAGCAGCCTGAGCTGGCGGCAGAAGTAACCATGATGCCCGTTCGCAAGCTGGGTGTGGATGCGGCCATTTTGTATTCCGACATTATGAATCCAGTTGCTTCAATCGGAGTGAAATTCGATATCGTTAAGGATATCGGTCCAGTGATTGAGAATCCGATCCGTAGTGCAGCTGATGTGGAGAGACTAAAACCCATTGATGTGGAGGGTGATCTGAGCCACATTTTGGAAACGATTGCTATTCTGGATAAGGAACTGGACGTTCCTTTGATCACTTTTGCAGGCGCGCCGTTTACAATTGCCAGCTATTTGATCGAAGGTAGACCTTCCAAAGGATATATCCGTACGAAAGAGCTAATGTACAGTGAACCCCGTGTCTGGGAAATGCTGATGGACAAGCTGGGCGATATGATTATCACTTACCTCCGAAGTCATGTGCGGAGTGGAGGCAAAGCCTTCCAATTGTTCGACAGTTGGGTTGGTGCGCTTGCTCCACGCGATTTTGAAACATACGTGCTGCCGACGGTTTCTCGTATTTTTTCCGAATTATCTGATCTTGATGTACCTAAAATATACTTTCCTGGCGTAAGCTCTGGAGAATTGCTGCCAAGTCTTACGAAGCTTCAAGCAGACGTAATCGGGCTGGATTGGCGAGTTAGCTTGACTGAAGGCCGACGCAGAATAGGCAATGAATTTGCGATTCAAGGAAATCTTGATCCATATTTGCTTACAGCTCCGATGGACCTCTTGAAAGAACGCGCGAAAGCACTGATCGATGAAGGTGTGCTTGAGCCAGGTTATATCTTCAATCTGGGCCATGGATTATTCCCGGAGGCCTCATTAGACAAACTTAGAGAATTGACGGAGTATATTCACACTTATTCTCAGGAAGTATTACAAGAAACGGCTAAGCAACGTTCGTAAAAATATAAGAATTTATATGTTCCACGCTATTAAATTGTAAAGGGGACGGAATCCGTGACAGTAAAAACAGGTGTTCTCGTCATGTCGTATGGCACTCCTAAGAGCCTAGAAGATGTTAAAGCTTATTACACGCATATTAGACGGGGGAATCCGCCAACAGCGGAGCAGCTTAAAGAGTTAACCGACCGTTATGAAGCAATCGTCGGGGGGGTATTCCCACTGCGGGAGAATACAGACCGGCAAGTAGAAGCTTTACAAGCAGCATTAAATGCGGATAAAGCGGGAGCGGATGTTGAATTTGTCTG
This sequence comes from Paenibacillus sp. FSL H8-0315, assembly GCF_038005365.1. Classification (NCBI taxonomy): domain Bacteria; kingdom Bacillati; phylum Bacillota; class Bacilli; order Caryophanales; family Paenibacillaceae; genus Paenibacillus; species Paenibacillus sp. FSL H8-0315. The sequence goes on from NZ_JBBOTA010000001.1 coordinate 5,647,620, forward strand.
CTATCAAGGCTTGAAGCATGCCAGTCCCTTTATTGAGGACGGCGTGGAGGCTATGGCGAAGGATGGCATTACTCAAGCAGTGGGTATTGTTTTGGCGCCACACTATTCCAGTATGAGTGTAGGGAGCTACATCAAGCGTGCGCAGGAAAAGGCTGATGCATGCAAGATTGACATGGGTTTTGTGGAGAGTTACCATATGCATCCTGAATTGATCGATGTGTTAAGCCAAAGAGTGTCGGCGAAGCTGGATCAATATATTGAAGCAGGTGCGACCCGTGATGAGATTCGCGTATTATTCAGCGCTCATAGTCTTCCAGAACGTATTCTGGCTATGGGTGATCCATATCGGGATCAGCTGCTGGAAACTTCGCAGGCAATTGCAGCTCAAGCAGGCATAACCAACTGGCAGTTTACTTGGCAAAGTGCTGGCCGCACAGCTGAACCGTGGCTTGGTCCAGATATTCTGGACACGCTGCAACAGCTTAGTAAAGAACAGGTGGAATACGTATTGGTGGCCCCTATCGGATTCGTATCCGATCATTTAGAGGTACTGTACGATCTCGATATTGAGGCAACAGCCGTAGCTGCAGAGCTTGATATGCGTCTTATGCGGATTGACTCACTGAATAGTGATCCCGCATATATGTCTGTATTGAGCGATGTAATTCGTAAACGACTGGAGCAGATGAAGGCCGCTCAATCATGATTGGCCCCACAAGAAAAATTGTTATCATAGGCGGAGGGCTGAGCGGACTCAGCGCCGCCTTTTATATTCGTAAATTTTATAAAGAAGCGGGTATTAAGCCTGATATTGTCTTGCTTGAGAAAGAGAAAAACCTCGGTGGAAAGATTGAAACCTTACATCGCGATGGTTTTGTGATTGAAAAGGGACCGGATTCATTTCTGGCGGAAAAGGCGGAGATGTGCGAGCTGGCTAAGGAATTGGAATTGGATCACGAGCTGGTATCCACTAACCCTCTTGCTAAGAAGCGATATATCTTGCAGCGGGACAAGCTTAATCCTTTGCCAAACGGTCTTGTACTCGGTATCCCTACCGAACTGAAACCTTTTTTATCAAGTGGGTTAGTTTCGTTTGGGGGCAAAATACGTGCGATGATGGATTTTATTCTTCCTCCGCGGCGTAATGATGAAGACGAATCGCTTGGTGAGCTTATTGAGCGCCGTCTAGGGTCTGAAGTGCTGGAGAACTTAACCGAGCCACTCCTCTCTGGCATGTACGCCGGAGATATACAAAAAATTAGCCTGCATGCTACTTTTCCGCAATTTGGACAATTAGAACAACAGTACGGCAGCCTTATTCGTGGAATGCGCACAGGGCGAAAGAATAAAAAGGCACAGGAAGGTACTACACAGAGTACCTTCTTGACGTTCCGCAAAGGGCTGCAAAGTCTCGTGCATAGTCTGATTTATGAGCTGCATGATGTAGAACAACGGACGGAATCTAACGTAGTTTCTATTCAGGCTGTTGGGAGTCCTTCTATTTATGAGGTAGAGCTGGAGAATGGCGAACGGTTGCTTGCGGATGATGTATATATCACTACGCCTAACTTTTCGGCTGCTGACTTACTTCGTCCCCATATGGAGGTTACGGCGCTGGAAGCGGTGGATTATGTTTCAGTAGCGAATCTAGTCATGGCTTTTAACAAAAAGGATATTGTTAACGAATATGATGGATCAGGTTTTTTTGTGCCTCGTAAAGAAGGGCGAAATATTACTGCCTGCACATGGACATCTACGAAATGGCCGCATACGGCTCCTGATGATAAGGTGCTTTTGCGCTGTTATGTGGGTCGTTCTGGTGATGAACAGAATGTTCAGCTGCCTGATGAGGCTTTGACGGAGCTTGTGCTTAAAGATTTGCGAGAGATCATGGGCATTACTGCGAATCCAATATTTACGGAAATCACCCGCTTAGAGCATTCCATGCCTCAGTATCCTATAGGACATCTTGATAATATTACCGAATTCCGCAAAGAATTAGCGGCTTCGCTTCCTGGTGTGTATGTCATTGGCGCCGGATTTAATGGCATAGCAATGCCGGATTGCATCAAGCAGTCCAAGCTTATTGCGGAAAGCGTTGCTAAACAGCTAATGAATGAAATGTGAGTACGATGACTAAATAAAACAGTGAAGCGAAGCATGAGGCGCTTCACTGTTTTTCTTTAGTTAGTAAAATTTTCTATTTCTATCGACTCTCTTATTTGTAGGGTGCTGTGATAGATATGCTATAATAAAAACAATTTGAGAGTAGAGGAGATCACAGAAACCATGTATCCGCCGCGATCGCGTTCTAGACAAAAGAACAAACATAAGAGCAAACGCAAGCGCAGAACGGCCTGGGCTTGGATCAATGCAGGTCTTCTTTTGATGATTACCGTGTTATTGACTTATAGCTTTACGAATGACCCTGACAAGAAAAGCGCCTCACCGCCTCCGGTAGCAGAAGCGACAGCTACGCCTATACCAGAGAGTAGTGATCAGCCTCAGACAGCACCTCCGGTGGTTGCAGTTGCAACGCCTGAAGCTACAGAGACGCCAAGCCCTTCTCCTACAGCAACTCCAGAGCCAACGCCTACACCGCAGGAGGAGCCCGAAGAGATTATTGAAACACAAGCTCCTGAAGCGACAGCGACCCCTGCGAAGGATGAGGACAGCTCGGAAGCAGCAAATAATGATGCAGTGTCTGGTCTGCCGTCAGATGATAACGCGTCTGGTAAGACGGTAACTTTGAATTTTGGTGGAGATGTTATATTTTCCGGGAAAGCTGGAGAACTGCTGGAGAAGAAAGGTTATGATTATTCGTATGCCGCATTGGAGGGTCTGTTCAAGAAAGATGATCTTACGATCTTGAATCTGGAAACTCCAGTGACCACAGGTGGCGTAAGTGCCACTAATAAGCAATTTGTATTCAAAGGATCACCACTCGCTCTGGATGCGCTTAAGTCAGCTGGTGTGGACGCAGTAAATATGGCGAATAATCACACGCTTGATCAAGGAGAGCAAGGCTTGCGGGATACCCTTAACCACCTTGCTGAAAGAGGAATTCCTTATGTGGGTGCGGGGCTTAACAGTAAAGAAGCATATTCGGCGCAATATTTTGAACGTAAAGGCATTAAGATCGCTTTGCTGGGATTCACCCGGGTGATTCCTGCGTCGGATTGGATGGCAGGAAAAAATAAGCCGGGTCTTGCCTCCGTATACGATAGTGCAGAGGGATTGAAGGCAATTGCTGCAGCCAAAAAGAAAGCCGATTTGGTGGTCGTAGTTGTCCATTGGGGTAAAGAACGGGTAGAACAATATGATAAAACGCAACAGTCGCTGGGCCATAGCTTTATCGATGCAGGAGCCGATCTTGTCATTGGCGGCCATCCACACGTGCTGCAAGGCGTGGAGCCATACAAGGGCAAATGGATTGCCTACAGCACCGGGAATTTTATTTTTACGAGATCTACAGTGCCTGCCACTTGGGAAACTGCGGTTTTTCAGGCGGAATGTAGTGTAAAAGGTCAATGCTCCTTAAAGCTGAAGCCTATGAAAGCCGAGCTAGCACAGCCTGTGCCGATGAACGAAGTGGATGGAAAGCTTTTGTTAAAAAGAGTAGAAGCTCTATCCGCAGGACAGGTAAAGATCGGCAGCGACGGTAAAGTCACTCAAGTTACCAAATAGGGTTCCTGGGAGGTCCTTATGATGAACAATTTGTGTGTAGCCCATCGAGGGTTTTCCGGTAAAGCTCCAGAGAATACATTGGCAGCCATTCGGATGGCGATTGCCATGCCCTTTGTGCACTGGATGGAAATTGATGTCCAGCTCTCCAAAGACGGCGTTCCTGTTGTCATTCATGATTATACGTTGGACCGGACGACCAATGGTCATGGCAAGGTGAAGAACATGGACTGGGAATATATCCGGCGTCTGGATGCGGGGAGCTGGAAAGGGCGTGTTTTTCAGGGCGAGCGGGTGCCTTCTTTGGAAGAGGTGCTGTCACTAGCCTCTGGAAGATTGCGTCTGAATATTGAACTGAAAACAGTGGGAGATATGTATCCTGGCATTGAGAAGACGGTGACGGATCTTATTTCTGCAAAAGGTATGCGGGACGACGTGATCTTGACCTCTTTTGATACTGGAGCATTAAAAAAAGTCAAGGAAATTGATCCCCGTTTTCGCACCGGATTGATCTTTGATTCCAGATTTGGCAATCCTGCACGCAGGCTGCATGAACTGGATTGCTCTTTACTTTCGATTAGCTTCTCGCGTCTGAATCCTAGACTGGCTAAGCTTTTGTCCGAGCGTGGGGTGGAAATTATGGCTTGGACTGTGAACAAAGCGAAAGAGATGCGTCGCTTAGCCGACATGCATTCTGATATAATGATCTGTACAAACCGCCCGGATATATGGGGCGACACCTTTCTGAAGGTATAAATAATCCAAATCGATGGGAAAGAGAGCTGACTGTTTATGTGCGCTGCTGTTAATAATCTATATTGTGTTGGACGCAACTACAAGCTACACGCGGAGGAATTGGGTAACAATGTGCCCGTGGAGCCGCTCATCTTCATGAAGCCCTCACATGCGGCTGTTTCCCTCGATAAAGCAGTAATTAAGCTGCCAAAGGATGCGGGTCAGATTCATTATGAAGGTGAACTTGTACTGCGTATTGCACGTGATTATACACCAGGCATGAGCGTGGAGGATCTGGTAGATGTAATGGCACTGGGACTGGATTTCACGCTGCGTGATGTGCATAATGATCTGCAGAAGAAAGGTTTGCCGTGGACGCCAGCTAAAGGCTTTAAAAATGCCGCACCACTCACCCCTTACATAGCGTTTCCAGATAAGGAAGAGCTGGAGGGAACTGATTTTACAGTGGTGAAAAATGGGGTGGAAGTACAACGCGGCAATGTTAAAAACATGATTTTTTCACTTCAAAAAATTGTTGGTTTTATCGCCGAGCGCTACGGGTTAGGGAAAGACGATGTGATATTTACAGGTACTCCGGCAGGCGTGGGTCCTACTGTAGCTGGCGACGCTTTCGAGCTGTACTGGGGCGACAAGCTGATGGGGACTTGCCTGATCGGTTAATAGATCTGTTGGAGATGAATCTATGCAGTGGGTTATTGGCGCTTTAGGCGCTTTGATTGTTGCGGGAGCGGCATATTGGAAGCAGTCTTTAAGTCTCTCTGGCATGATTGCCGCGGTAGTGATGGGCACTATTTATTTTGGTGCCGGAAATGCTTTTTGGTTTGGGATATTGCTGATCTTCTTCATCACTTCAAGCCTGCTGTCCAAACTTCATCATGATAATAAAGCAGAATTAGAGCTGACGTATGCTAAGACGGGCCGCCGCGATGCCGGGCAGGTCTTTGCTAACGGTGGACTTGGCATGGTTCTGGTTTTTCTGAATGCGATCTTCCCGAATGAGCTATGGGGGTTCCTATTTATTGGTGTAATGGCTACAGTAACCTCGGATACATGGGCTACGGAGATCGGAACACTGAGCAAGAAACCGCCTCGTTCTGTCCTTACGGGTAAAGTTCTTCCTGCCGGAGCTTCGGGTGGTGTATCCAGCTTAGGTACGCTGGCGGCAGCAGCAGGAGGCGCACTCATCGGTGCGTCAGCTTGGCTGCTGCGTATGATATCCGGCATGCCGGATCACTCTTTCGTGCTGCTTACCCTAGCAGGACTTGCCGGAGGATTAGTCGGCGCCTTTGCCGACTCTATCCTTGGTGCAACCGTGCAGCAGATGAACCGCTGTACCGTATGCGGCCGCGAAGTGGAAGGCTCACAGCATTGTGGGGCTCCAGCTGTACACGCAAGAGGCTGGAAGTGGATGAGCAATGACGCAGTCAATGCCATCAGCTCTATCCTAGGAGGTACGGCAGCCTTACTGCTGAGCATGATCATTTAGCATTTGAATTTAAGCTTTGAACGGCACAGTTTAGGGAGGGACCGATGAGTAGCACATCCAATCAAAAACATACTGCTATTCTGGATGCCGCATACGAGCTCTTCGGTTCAGGTGGATTTTACGAAACGAAGATGTCGGAAGTGGCGGAGCAAGCCGGGATAGCAAAGGGCACCGTTTATTTATACTTCAAGAGCAAGGAAGAATTATTCATGGCAGTGACTCGCCGCGATTGTGAGGGATTTCTCCTGCAATTACAGGAAAGGCTGAAGGCTAGTGATACTTTGGCCGGTAAACTGTCGATCATTGCTAAACATCACCTGAATTATTATTATGAACGCAAGCGGCATACGAAGCTCTTTTTCCGTGCCCCTAACAATAATCCTGAATTAGTGGCGTATATGACTCAATTTATGGAGCAATACATGCAAGATGTGGTCAAGGTATTATTAGAAGGTGGAGCATCCGAGCCTGAGCTTATGGCACAGTCCTACATAGGGATGCTGGATCGTTTGAAGATGGATATTTTATTTGATCCGTCTTTTACGGAGGAGGACGCGTATAAACGCGCTGATTTCGCTGCTGGTCTTTTTATTAGAGGGGCCATGATCACCTGAATTTTGGATAGGATGATAGACCGGATAAATAGCATTGGTTAGATGCGGGCCGGTTTTATGAAAATATAAGGCAAGCGAGGAAATAGCATGAATATTATGACCGTGGAACATCTTTCCAAGAGTTATGGCGAGAAAGTACTCTTTAGCGACGCTTCATTTGGTATGGACGATCGGGATAAAATTGGCTTGATCGGTGTGAATGGAACGGGTAAATCAACCTTTTTACGGATTATTGCCGGTCTGGATACTCCGGATGGTGGACAAATTGCCATCGGGAATAATGTAAGAGTACAATATTTGGCGCAGAATCCTCCTTATGATCCTATGAATACAGTTTTGCAGCAAGTGTTCGCCGGGGATGATCCAGACCTTGCTACCATGCGTGAGTATATGGAGACTATGTCCCAGCTTGAACAGCAGCCTGGTAATGCTGAACTGGAAGGAAAACTAGTAAAGATTGGGCAGGCGATCGACGCTGCGGGAACATGGCATTTGGAGAGTGAAGCCAAAAGCGTGCTTACCAAGCTAGGCATCTTAAAGTTTGATGCGTTAATGGACACACTTTCTGGTGGACAACGTAAACGTGTGGCTCTGGCAGCTGCACTGATTACCCCCTCTGAACTGCTGATTCTTGATGAGCCTACCAACCATATTGATACGGATTCCGTGGCTTGGTTGGAGCAATATTTGCAGAAACGGCGCGGCGCTCTTTTGATGGTGACGCATGATCGTTACTTCCTGGAGCGTGTGGCTAGTGTCATGCTAGAGCTGGATGGTGGCCAGCTTTATCGTTATGAAGCTAACTATTCACGGTTTCTAGAGCTTAAAGCCGATCGAGAAGAACGAGAAGCCTCTGCCGAACAGAAGCGTAAGAATCTGTTGCGTACAGAGCTGGCTTGGATTCGTCGCGGTGCCAAAGCCCGTTCAACAAAACAGAAGGCAAGAATCGACCGCTTCGAGAAGCTGAAAGAGAGTACGGGAAGCAGCTCGAACGGTTCATTGGATATCTCTGTGGCTTCTACACGTTTAGGTCGCAAGATCATTGAAATTAATGATCTGTCGAAAGCGTTGGATGGTCGTCAGCTAATCAAAGATCTCAGCTATATCGCTGTACCCCAGGATAGAGTGGGCATCGTCGGCCCGAACGGCAGCGGCAAATCAACACTCTTAAATATGATTGCAGGTCAGCTGCAACCCGATAAAGGTGAAGTTCAGCTTGGCGCTACGGTTAAGCTTGGTTACTTTACACAAGAGCATCAGGATATGGATGACAGTATGCGTGCCATTGAATACGTGAAGGAAGAAGCAGAAGTGATACGGACAGCAGACGGCAGTGTGATTACGGCTGGTCAAATGCTGGAACGCTTCTTATTCCCTCCTGCGATGCAGTGGACACCGATCTCCAAGCTGTCCGGGGGCGAAAAAAGACGCTTGTATCTGCTTCGTGTATTGATGGGAGCGCCTAACGTATTGCTTTTGGATGAACCTACGAACGATTTGGATATCGGCACATTGGCTGTTTTGGAAGATTATCTGGATGAATTTCCGGGTGTCGTCTTTACCGTATCCCATGACCGTTATTTCTTGGACCGTACGATAGATAAGCTGATTGCTTTTGAAAATGGCGATATCCGGATTCATGTTGGCGATTATACGGAATATGAAGAATGGCTGGCCAAAAATGTACCGTCACGCATTGGAGAACCGAACAAAGAAGGAAGCTCAAAGCAAAAAGAGGCCGCGGACACTGCTAGCAACTCTGCAGCTTCAACGGCTCCCAAAACAAAACTCAAATTCAGCTTCAAGGAACAGCGTGAATATGAGGGCATTGATGAGCAAATTGAGCTTGCAGAGCAACGTTTGACGGATATTAGTGTACAGATGGAGGCGGCTTTTGCTGACTCTGGAAGGCTGCAGGAGCTAGTAGAGGAGCAACGCCTAGCCGAAGCAGAGCTGGAGCGTCTTATGGAACGCTGGACCTATCTGAACGAGCTTGCGGAGAAAATCGCTGGTAAGGCTTAAACCCGTTGGATGGCTTTGAATGAAAATAGGGGAGGGCTCTGTGTGGAAGATAAACTTAAAGCTGCCGTAGCCCTACGCAACGCTGGTAAAGCGGAAGAAGCCAAAATGATGCTGTTTGAGCTATATGAGCAGAATGCTGGGGACGCTGAACTTCTATATCAATTGGCCTGGACGCATGATGTGCTGGGTTTGGAGCGGGCGGCAGTACCCTTTTATGAGAAAAGCTTGGCGTTAGGATTACCTTCTGAGCAGAGAGTTGGCGCTCTATTGGGACTGGGCAGCACCTACCGGACACTCGGAGAATACGAGAAGTCAAAAGGTCTTCTGATGCTGGCTGTTCAGGAGTACCCGGAGAATAAGGAATTTCCGGCGTTCCTAGCCATGACCTTGCACAATCTTGGAGAGCATAGTCAAGCGATGGAGCTGCTGCTTAAGCTGTTGGCAGAAACCTCTGCGGATGAAGGGATAAGAAGTTACAGTAAGGCCATTTCTTATTATTCAGATAAACTGGAGCAAGTCTGGGATTGAGGCTGGCTTTTAAATCACAGTGATTCTTACAAATCACTACCCGGACACAGCTGACCTTAAACGCAGCATTATAACCCATTTGGAATGTTAACGGACACCACAATCGCTATTGACACTAAAAGCACCCAATACGTTCCTTTTTTGCGTGAATAACGTCGCTTGGGTCCGAAACAATGCTCCAAAGGCTAATAATTTGCGAATAACGCCATCTGGGTCCGTAAGCACCAGCCGAAAGTGAAGACCACCGGAAATTCCGGGAGTGTCTGTTGAAGAACAAGTGAACCACCAATAAACAAAAAAAGAGTAGGGTCCTCCACTAATTGGAGAATTCTACTCTTTTATTTTTCTACTTATTTATTTCGTTCCGTCCACAGCAATCATTTGTACTACAGGCCGAGAATCGCCGGGTACAATGATTTCCTTCGCATTCATCTGGGAAGAGCCATCTCCGTCCAAGAAGATGCCCTCCAGACCCTTAGCAGGAACTGTCTGGAGGATCGCTGAGCGGAACTCTGCCGCTGTTGAGAGCGTTGGGGTAACAATCAGCCAGAGCTTTCCTGTGTTGTCATACACCATGCCTGAGCGCAGGCGTTTCTCATCAGCGTAAGGAAGATGCCCTTCAGCTACTGCCGCTTCCCTTAAGTCTTCGTGTCCCAGATTCATACTAATGCCACCTTGCGCAAAATAATGCTGGCGATCAGTAATCTTCAATTCTTCTCCAGAAGAGACAACCTGTACGGAGAAGCTACGGTTGGCACCATCCCAGACAAGGGTTCCACGTGCGTATTTAGCATTGAACCAGCCAGACCCATAACCCTTCTGGGCTCCGTTGACTGGAGTATCATTCATGATAGCCATGGATAAAAGCGCATCTTGATAGAAAAAACCACCGTTAATCCCATATGCATTAACTTGCCGTAAAGGGACACCCGCGGCCTTGAGCTTAATATCTTCAGGTGAAAGTGACATCATATAGAGCTGAACGTTATCTGTACTCACTGTTTCCAAAAAGCTATAGGCGTGAGGAAGACCTTTAAAGGGATCTTCCTTGTGATTTCTAAATACCAGAAACAACGATAGCGCTAACCCCACTATCAATAACACCAGAAGTGAGACGATAAGTCCCTGTCTGCGCCTCCAGAGCTGGTTCAGCTTGCCAGAGCTACCCTCAGTTTGTCCCCACATAAGCAGCGAGAAGCTTAGCAGTGTTCACTACAGCTTGCTTATGCGTACGTTCCATGGAGTGGGAGGCATGTACACCTGGGCCAATCAATGCTGCACGGATATTGTTTCCGCCTCTGAGCGCTGCGGAAGCATCGGAGCCGTACATAGGATAAATATCAACGGCATAAGGAATTGCGAGTGCTTCTGCCAGTTCAATCAAACGACCTGTCATAACATAATCGTAAGGGCCGGAAGAGTCTTTTGCACAGATGGATACATCGGTTTCTTTACAGCTGAGATCATCACCCATGGCGCCCATATCGACGGCAATCATTTCATTGATTTCACCAGGAATCCAAGCTGTACCATGTCCCACTTCCTCGTAGTTAGAGATGAGGAAAGAAAGGTTGTGGAGAGGTTTCCAGCCTTCACGTTTAATACTTTCCAGCAATCCGAGAAGGGCAGCCACGCTTGCTTTGTCATCTAAATGACGGGATTTAATGTAGCCGCTAGGCGTAATCACTGCACGTGCATCGAAAGAGATGAAATCTCCGACGGAAATGCCAAGCTTGAGTACGTCTTCTTTAGAAGATACCAGCTCATCAATACGTACTTCCATGTTCTCCTCTGATCGTTTGAAGTCACGAGCGTCTGGATATACGTGAACAGATGGATGGCTGGTTAAGATGGTTCCTGTATAAGTTTTGCCGCTACGGGTATGGATCGTGCAGTATTCATTCTCAATGCTGTGCATGGCGAAGCCACCCACAGAGGTCAGACGCAGTGTACCATTAGCTTTAATCGAGCGGACCATGGCACCAAGTGTATCCACGTGAGCGCTGATGCCAATAGTACGAGAGGGATCTAAGCCAGGGACGTTAAGAATTACGCCGCCTTTTTCATTCCAGCTTAAAGGTACGTTCAGCGCAGCTGCTTCTTCAGCAACTAGTGTCATTACCTGTGCGGTGAAACCGCTTGGGCTGGGGGTGTCGAGTAATTTTTTTAGGATGGAAAGTATGTAGTCTTCATTAGGTTGAATGGTAATCATTAGTTAAGCCCTCCTGTTAAGCCATCATTGTCTGTGTTAAAAGAATCCAGTGAAGTGTCGGCATCACGAAGCTTGGTAAGCTCAGCAGTTAAGCTTTTAATTTGCTTTTGTAGTTTGTATTGACGAAAAATGCCGTAAGAGCCCACGATGATTCCGCCAATTAACGCGCAGCCAAGAATAACGAGTATAAGTGGTATATTAACCACATCAAAACCGAAATTGACTTGAACGGGATCAACGTTGATGACTGCGAATATGGCGGTTAGCAGCGCGAAGATTAGACCCGCAATTAGTGACCATTGAATTCTCATTGAATTCTTCCTCCTCAGGGGGATATAACAATATAAAATCCCCTGCCCAGATAGGGCAAGGGATTAATGTAATACTAAGCTCTCTGCCTTATTTGGTCAACTGTTCCATTTGCTCGATAACACTTTCGAACACACTCATCGCTTCGCGAATCGGCTCAGGAGACGACATGTCAACGCCTGCTTTTGACAAAATATTGATGGAGTAATCACTGCCACCGCTCTTCAGGAAGCCGAGGTAACGATCTACCGCCGGTTTACCTTCTTCAAGGATTTGTTTGGCAAAGCTAGTCGCTGCCGAGAAGCCTGTTGCATATTTGTAAACATAGAAGCTGTTATAGAAATGCGGAATTCGTGCCCATTCCATCTCGATATCCTGATCTACAACCATTTCTTTGCCGTAGTATTTGACATTCAGGTCGTAGTAGATACTCGAAAGATCTTGTGGGGTAAGCGAATCGCCCTCTTCAACACGCTGATGAATGATCTTTTCGAATTCTGCGAACATTGTTTGCCGGAAAATCGTTGTCCGGAACTGATCGGCATAGTAAGTGAGCAGATACATTTTTTCCTTAGGATCTGTAGACTTTTTGAGTAGATAATCCATAAGCAAAGCTTCATTGGTAGTTGAAGCAACCTCTGCAAGGAAAATGGTATACTGTGCATCCCGATAGTTCAGAGCGTTGTCTGAAAAATAAGAGTGTAGAGCATGACCCATCTCATGTGCCAGAGTAAACATACTGTTCAGATTATCGTTATGGTTCAGCAGGACGTATGGGTGTGTGCCATAAGGGCCCCAGCTGTAAGCTCCAGAGCGTTTATTCTCGTTCTCATAGACATCAATCCAGCCATTGTCGTAGCCTTTTTGCAGCACATTCAGATAATCTTCACCCAGCGGTTTGAGGCCTTCTTTGGTAATTTTCTTCGCTTCTTCGTACGTGATATCCAGCTTATATTCATCTACTAGTGGTGCAAATAGGTCATACATATGTAACTCATCCACACCAAGCAGCTTTTGACGCAACTTCATGTAACGGTGCATTAAAGGAAGACTCTCATGAATCGTATCGATCAGGTTGGTGTATACCTCTTTTGGAATGTTATCACCGTAAAGAGACATTTCCATTACAGATGGATACTTGCGGACGTGTGAGAAAAAGACGTTTTTGTTCACATTGGCGCTAAGCGTTGCTGCGATGGTGTTTTTTTGCTTACGATAGGTGTCATAGACTGCTTTAAAAGCATTTCGGCGAACCTCGCGATCGGAGCTTTCCAAGAACTTGATATAGTTGCCGTGAGTCAGCTCGACCTCTTTGCCATCTTCATCTTTAATCTTAGGGAATTTCAGATCTGCGTTGTTCAGCATACTAAAAATATTCTGAGGCGCTTGTGCTAGGTTTCCAACTTGGGCAAGCAGAGCTTCCTCAGCCTTGGACAATACATGCGCTTTCTCACGTTTCATCTCTTTTAAAGTGAAGGTGTAAGCGGACAGTTCAGGATCAGCAATAAATTGATCCAGCTTCTCAATAGGCAGTGCCAAGATTTCTGGGGTTACAAAAGAAAAGGCTTCGCCTGCTTCGATCCCAAGCTTCTTCGCTTTGGAGGACAAAGCTTGATATTCAGGATTAGCAGTGTCTTCATCCTGACGCATATGAGCATAGACAAAGAGTCGCTCAGTGGAGACGGACAGCTTGTCATCCAGCTCAAAACATTGTTTCACAGCTTCTGCGGAATCAAGTTTACCTTGGAAATCAGCAGCTTTTTTGATCAGTGATTTAGCTTCAGCATATTCTGCATCCCAATCCTTCTGAGAGGCAAATATATCTTCAAGCTTCCAACGATTCTCAGCAGGTACTTCACTTCTCTTCAATAATTGTTCCATAGAAACCCTCCTAGAATGATGAGATGTAGTAGGCATAATCTCCCTCGGCAATACTGTGGATGATATTTCACCCGGTAGCAAGCTGAGCACAAGTAGAAGAGGGATGGACTTGAGTGTAATAGGCATGACGTCCTCCTCTTTGAAAAGTAGAGTCAGCTTATTATGTCCTGCTAAGTCCTGATTATTAATATTTAGTCTTCTTTATATGGTAGTTATGCCAACAAGCTATAAATAACAAAGATGAAAGCAAACAGAATCATTACGACCGCAGCCATGGCCATGCCCCGCTTTAGTTTCGGCGGGACACGATCCTTGGTCATAATTAATACTGCGCCTAGACAGAGGACTAGGACAACATAAATCGTGAGATTTTCGTTATTCATTTCCTGTTATACCTGTTTGAAAGCTGCAATGATGTTTTTGTACTCTTCTTCATTGTCTTTATAAGATTCTTTGTTGAAGCGGTTATTCACCCATTGCATCATCGCTGGACGACTCAGGAAGGTATGTGTTTCTTCTCCCCATTGATCGGAAATTTCGCGGAGTACAATGTAGCGGCCTTGAACTTCTACCGTCATCATATTCCATTTGTCTGTTTTGTATATTTCATGTTTTTTGATCATTATCATTACCACCCTGGCGATTTTTGGCTTTTGGCTCAATGATAACGCACTGGAGAAGGGAAAAGCAAATTAAATCATATATTAAGGGTTGGGTTTGATTGATTTGAACAGAAGATTGCAGTATACTATAGTTATACGCCATATATGGCGGTTATTTTTAGGAGGTTGTTCAATTGAAAGGTACAGTAAAATGGTTTAACGCAGAAAAAGGTTATGGTTTTCTTCAAGTAGAAGGCGGCGAAGATGTATTCGTACACTTCTCAGCAATTCAAGGTGAAGGATTCAAGACTTTGGACGAAGGTCAAGAAGTAGAATTCGACATCACTGATGGTAGTCGCGGACCGCAAGCTGAAAACGTAGTAAAATTATAAGAAACAGCAGGACAGTTAAGCTGTCTGCTACAAATATATAATTTACTTGGCAAGCCCTTGCAAGAGTGGTTACCAACTTACAGAACACAGTTCTTTCGGGAACTGTGTTTTTTTACGCCCACTATAGATGTTCTCCTAAATGAAAAAGGTCGTTGCACTCCATTGAAGGGGAGTGCAACGACCTCTTTGTATTATGGAATAATACCAACCCTAATTATAGGGAGGCTTTTTTGTTCTTTTTTCTGAAATAATTGATCGGCTCCAGGTTGGATTTCAATAAATGCTGTCCCAGAAACCCTGCAAAAGCAAGCAAGCTGAAACCCGTAGCCACTATATAAAAAATATAACGCCCCGCCTCTTGATAAATAATGCCGCCAAAGGTACCGCTAAGCAGCCCAGAGGCACTTGACCAAACGACGGTGAAAATGGCAAGACCTGTTGCCCGAAGGCGATCCGGGATAATCCGGGTGATATAACGGACAGATGTTACATAAAAAACACCAAATGATATACTGTGCATGGCTTGAATGGCAATCATTGAGCCTGGATGATCCGCCAGGGACATCAAAAGAAAACGCAGAGCATACATCAGACTCCCCAAGGCCAGCAAGGGCAATTCTTTGAATTTGTCGCCGTATCTGCTGAGGATAAATAATACAGGGATCTCACTAAGAGCTGACGCGAGCAATGCCCAGCCAATGATTTCCTCACCTGCGCCTAGTTGTTTTAGACTGATCGTCAGAAAGGCTTCGTTCATTCTATGGCCCAACGCGAGTACAAACACACAGCCGAAGAACCACAACACCTCTTTTTGCAACAATATATCTTTAAGTCCATTTTTGCTATTATCAGCTTCAGCTGTGTCCTTATCTTGATTCGTTGTTTCTATAACAGCAGGTCTCTTAACATCCTTAAGACCTAGGGTAATTAAAAGTGCAGCAATAATGATGATGATACATAGGGTCAAGCTCCAAGTAGAGCCCAATGCTCTTAATGCATAGCCAACGGTTAGAGCAAAGAAAGAGTAGCCTAAGGAGCCAAAAACGCGAATGGTAATGAAGTTCCGTCCGTGCCTTTCGGCAACTTTGATAGCCATTGTATCGGCAAGCGGAAAAACTGGGTAATAGAAGAAGTAGAAGAAGGACAAAATAAGCATGACAGATGAAAATTCGGCCGCTCTGGCTAATAGAAGACCAGTTACTAATTGACCCGCAAGTAGTATGAACATGATCTTTCGAACGGTGCCTAACTTATCGCTTATCATACTCCAGAATAGATTGGATAGGATGGAGATAAGGGGGCCGAGGGAATACAAGTAGCCTATCTGAGAACTGCTAAACCCTAAATGTGTGTAGAATAAAGGAAAGTAGGATACTACAAGGACGCTGGTACCATATATGGTAAAGAGAAAGGAACGCAGCCAGTTTTGATCACTGTAAAGGCTGCCGGTCCGTTTTGAAAACATGGATTGCACTCCTCCGAAATTGAAATATGCCTAGTATAGCATAAAGCAATGGGGAGATGTTTTTAAAAACTGCTGTATTTCTGAATCTTTCATGATTTTACGAAAGTGATTTTGTTGTTTGTACAAATACGCCTGATCATATTATAATAAGTGGTGATTTGGATAAGGAGACAACAATGTGGAGGCACTGTCATTGAGTGAATTAGAGCAAGGCCGTTACCTTAGCCCGCGTGGTCCACTGGGACTTATGAACAGGGTCTATAAGTACGTGCTGCCGGAAGTGAGAGAATGTCTCCATTTCTGGCGCCAAGATGCGAACGGGATTCCCGATCCCGAGCTCCGGAAGCAAGCACTTGCCAGCATTGAAACTAAAGAGTTTCATTGCATAGGCGGTGGTATTTATGCCGCCGGCAATTTATCGATGAAACATATACTGATTCCGCTAATTGTTGCTTATCAAACTATCAGTGATTATCTGGACAACTTATGTGATCGCAGTACTTCGCTTGATCCTGCAGATTTCAGGCTGCTGCATCAATCTATGCTGGATGCTATTGATCCAAATGCTGAGCCAGGTAATTATTATGCGCTTCGAAGTGAACAGAATGACGGCGGATATTTGTACAGGCTGGTTCGTAAATGCCAAGAAATGATTTCTTTGTTGCCAGGTTATTCCGCTGCTGCAGCGGAGATTCGAGAACTGGCTGTGCTCTATACAGATTTACAAGTGTATAAGCACATCCGCCCGGAACTCAGGGAAACAGCCCTGAAGGAGTGGTGGGAGGAACAGGGCAGTCGAGCGCCGCATCTGCAATGGAATGAGTTTTCGGCTGCAACGGGATCAACACTAGGTGTATTTATGTTATTTCTTTCCGCATGTGATCCGAAGCTGAACCAAGCTTCTGCGGCTTCGATTCGAGCTGCGTATTTTCCGCATGTATGTGGTCTGCACATTATGCTGGATTATCTGATTGATCAGGAAGAGGACCGAGCAGGCGGTGATCTTAATTTCTGCAATTATTATGATGACACAGATACCATGCTGAGTCGGATCGCTGCAATGGTTGAGTGGGCCCGTAAGGATGTTCGAAATCTTCCAGAGTCTTCGATGCATCGTATGGTGATTGAGGGATTGCTGGCACTTTATTTATCTGATCCCAAAGTTAGCGAACAGCGGGAAGTTCGCTCTGTATCTAAAAGCCTGATGAAAGGCAGTCCGCTTACAAGACTGTTCTTCTTCGCTAACAGCCGTTGGATACGCAAACGCTTTTTGTAACCATGTCGCGAAGTTGTTTTTATAAGATGTATCAGGCTTCGCACAATTTTAAGGAGGAACAACAGAATGTCTAAAATTCAAAAAATCGCAGTATTGACTAGTGGTGGAGATTCACAGGGAATGAACGCCGCTGTTCGTGCGGTTGTAAGAAGCGCACTTTATTTCGGTATTGAGGTATTTGGGGTGCAACGTGGTTATCAAGGTCTGCTGAATCGCGATATTTTCCCAATGGATCTTCGCAGTGTAGGGGATATTATTCAACGTGGCGGTACTGTTCTGCAGTCTGCAAGATGTCTGGAGTTCACGAAACCGGAAGGACAACAAAAAGGCGCGGATATCCTTAATGAACTGGGTATCGATGGTCTAGTAGTTATCGGTGGAGATGGTTCTTATAAAGGAGCTAACAAATTAAGTAAACTTGGTATCAAGACTATGGCTTTGCCAGGTACGATTGATAACGATATCTCCTTCACAGACTACACTATCGGGTTTGATACAGCGGTTGGCGTTGTTGTAGACGCTATTAACAAGTTGCGTGACACTATGTCCTCCCATGAACGTTCTTCGATTGTAGAGGTTATGGGACGCCACTGTGGCGATATCGCGCTGCATGCTGGACTGGCTTCCGGAGCAGAAACAATTCTTGTGCCGGAAATGCCGTATGATTTGAATGAAGTTGCTGACCGGATGCGCGATAACTTTATCAGAGGTAAACGTCACAGTATCGTAATTGTTGCCGAAGGCGTTGGTAAAGGTGAAGATGTGGCTCAAGCTCTGAAAGACCGTCATGCTTCTCTGGATGCACGTGTTACTGTACTCGGACATATCCAACGTGGTGGAACACCAACTCCTGGAGACCGGAATCTGGCTAGCCGTCTTGGCGATTTTGCCGTACGTAAGCTAATCGAAGGTGAATCCGACAAGGCTTGTGGTATCATCAAAGGTGAATTAACTCTTACAGATATTGATCTCGTTGTAAATACGAAAAAGGGCTTTGACCTGGAGCTGTACGAGCTGGCTTCCCGTCTTTCCCAATAATTAGCGACGCTATATATAAAAAGGAACAGCTGCGAGATGCGCACTGTTCCTTTTTTGTGTAATATGGATCGTTAACTCTGTGGTTGTTCCTGTGTGTATTGTGCGGCATAACGCCGTTGAACTTTGATAAGCCGAGACAATAGCAGGGTCGCACCGATGGCAAGACCGGTGATAAGACCAATCCAGTAGCCGAATGCTCCTAGATCTGTATAAGTTGCAAGTACATAACCTGTAGGTAAGCCAATTACCCAATAGGCAATAAAACAAATGATAAAGGCTGGGTTAACATCCTTATATCCGCGAAGCGCCCCTTGAGTAGGTGTAGCAATTGCATCTGAGATTTGAAAAAAGATTGCATAGATCAGGAAATGCTGAATCAACGAGATGACATCGGGTTCATCTGAATATAGACCAGCTACATGATTTCCGGCAAACAAGAGTAATAAAGCTGTGGCCAGCGAAAGGATTGCCGCCAGCCCGATACCCATTATGGCATATTGGCGTGCATCCTTTTGTCTGCCAGACCCGGTCTCGAAGCCGACGAGGATGGTAAGGCTGATGCAAATACTGAGCGGAATCATATAGAGTGTTGTTGCAAAATTGATTGCTGCCTGATGCGCGGCAATTGTTACGGTGTCAAATCGGCTCATTAACAAGGTTACAGCGGAAAAGACAGCCGTTTCGAAAAAAATCGAGAAACCGATGGGTACTCCGATTTTGAGCAAATCTTTAATGCTGTTTAACGATATGAAGTAGAAATTACGGAATAATCTGAGATTTACAAAGGCCTGAGAACGATATATGAACAGTAGAGCAACGGCAAATATAACCCAATAGGTAATGGCTGAAGCTACGCCTGCACCAACACCCCCGAGACGAGGAAATCCGAAGTTCCCGAAGATGAGCAAATAGTTCAAACCTACATTTACAGGCAAAGCTATTAGTGTAATACACATGGATACGCGTGTTTGTCCTAAAGCGTCTATACAGCTACGAAGTACCGTATATCCAAACAGGGGGATAATTCCGAACGAAATAGCACTGAGGAAGCGGAAAGCAACATCTCTTACACCAGGCTCCAAGTTCATAAAATTAAGAATAGGTGACAAGGCAAAGCTGCCAATCAGCAAGACGATGATCGAAACAATTAGTGACAGCCAAATACCTTGTGTGACTTGAAAGGCGACATCCTTATCTTTTTTGCTCCCGATGAGCTGTGAAACAATAGGTGTGATCCCCATAAGAATACCGCTGAGACCGGTTTGGATTGGAATCCAAAGACTAGTTCCTATCGCAACTCCTGCCAGATCGACGGTCCCGAATTTACCGGACATATTAGTATCAAAGAAGGTGATCGCGGATAAAGCAATTTGTGTAACAAGGATTGGGAATAAAATATGAAAAAATTGTCCTGCCTTTTGTTTTAAAGAGGTGGTCTGTATCATAATTCTGTGCCTCATTCTTTATGATTTTTCATGGAATAGGTTAAATAGTTCAATAAGTTTCCGTTAAAAGACCCGGCAGACGCCGGGTCTTTAGCATACGTATATCAGATCAGCTATAAATAATAAGGGCTGTATTCATTGTTTTTCGTAATCAACATCGGCTGTATAGCGATTGTTGGCGTTCCAGAGAAGGAACTCATCCACATTCTCATCTTTCAAAGCGCGGATTTGATCTTCCACCTGTTTTTTACCATATTTCACATAATGACCACTTCCGAGCCAGCTTGCTGTAAAGTCTTGAATCCAAGGCCGAATAACGGGTTTGTAGCTGCCCAGTGGATCAAGCTTCTTATGTGTATCAACCATGGAGCCTTTGATTGTAGCGTAAGGATCTAAGTCGGGCTCTTTCACGCCAAACCATCCCGTTGAATAGTGACTTGGATAAACCATTGGACTGATAACATCCACATTCTTGGATATTTTAACAAAGTCTTGGCCGATACCCTCAGCAGGGGCAGATGCGGCATATCCAAAAATATCTACGGACACACGGACACCAAGTGGAGCTAGCTCTGCTTTGGCATATTTAACAAAATTAGATACAATTTCTACGCGTGAATCACTGGTTTTAGTGTATTTAAGGGTTTCAGCGCGTTTTTCGAATCCTTCCGGAAAACGAACATAGTCGAACTGAATTTCTTTGAAGCCGAGCTTGACAGCCTCCTTGGCGATATCCACATTGTATTTCCAAACATCTTCATTATAAGGATTAACAAAGCTGTCGCCGCCTTTATTCTTCCATACAGTGCCATCAGAATTAACAAAAGACATCTGCGGGTTCTTCTTGGCAAGAATGGAATCTTTAAAAACAACAATCCGGGCGATAGGATAAACATCATGTTTCTTCAAACGTTCCATTAACTTGCTGATATCTCCAATAAAAGGCTGAGGGTTACCGAGCTTCTGAAGGTCGGCATTATCGGTCTTATATGTGATATAACCCGCATCGTCCTTAATGTCTATAACCATTGAGTTAAGTTCGGTTTGGTCAAGCAATGTAAGCAGCTTTTCCATTCGTTCCCCACCAGCACTGTAGGCGGTAACATAAATGCCTTTTACTTTGGGTGCGTCTGGCTGTGGATCGGTGTGTAACATACTTTCTGAGTTTGTTGCTTCAGGTGAAGCGCTTGGAGCTGGAGTTGCTACATTCGAATTGTTGTTTTGTTGTGCAATGATGGGGGGATTCATGGCGGACTTCAAAGCGATCGCCACTTCAGCGTCATGTTGGTTCTGTTGTACGCCTACGCTTCCCAAGGCCATCATCAGTAGAGCCCAGGTGATGTTCATTCGTTTTTCTCTCCCTTTATGTACTTTCCCCTAAATTATATAGGAACGGTTGCTCCCAAAAAGAACAGTGTTGTAACAATATTAGCTCAGATTGGGAATAAAAAACCGCCTTTGTTGTTTATAAACGAGATGTATGGATTCGAAACGGTATGAAAAAAGTAAATGCCGCCTTAAATCGGCAACAGGGCCGAACCCAAGGCGGCAACTATCAAGACTTCTCTTGCGGCTTGCTCATTGAAGATACGCAGAATTCTGATGTTCACAGATGCTGTAATGGATAATATCCATGGCATCTGCAGGTTCCAGAATACTTAGCCCGTCTCGCAGAACGATTACTGAATTTAATTCGTCCTGTTTGAGAAACGGCATCATATCAGGATACCACCTCATGACGATTGCTGACAGTTTTACCGTTTCCATTTCCACAAAAATCACCCTTTCCTTTTTCGATAGTTCTGAATAGATTCAGTGTTCATCGGAAAACGAAGTGCTTTGGAAAAAAGAGGGGTAAATCTCAATCTTTATGAAATTGTTAGGGTTCTGCGTGTGTATAATATATCATAATTCTGAGTTTGGTGCATTTTCCAATACTAGGAATTTTTATTTCCTCATTTTGTCTTTCCGAAAGGAACCCATAACACCCACTGTTTCAACAATATTTACAAAAGCTTGCGGATCTGTCGTGCGGATGATACGTTGCAGTTCTGCAAGTTCGTAGCGGGTTGTTACCGTCATTAGCATGTCCTTTTCAACGTGAGAATAAGCGCCTTCTGTTTTAATCTTTGTGACACCTCGTTGAAGGCCTATTAGATGTTGCAGTAATTCATCTGTACGGTTTGTTACAATATATACGGTTACCTTTAAGTGGCTGATATGAATCATATCCAACACTTTACCTGTTACATATATAGATACCATTGATGAAAGTGCTAAATTCCAGTTCTGGTCAAGATAAGCGGCCGCCAGGATAACTAGTCCATTTAAACTTACCACTACATTGCCGACCGGGAAATCACGGTATTTAGTGATAATTGAACCCAAGATGTCAAAACCTCCGGAAGAACCTCCTGCACGGAAGGAGATACCGCAGCCAATCCCAACGAGAACTCCGCCAAATACAGAGGACAGCAGCATATCTGTAGCCACCAGATGCTCAGGAATCACCGTTAAGAACCAGGTTGTAAACACAACGGATAACATGCTCATAATAATAAATCTCCGGCCTAACTGGAACCAGCCTGCAGCCAGCAGAGGAATATTAAAGAGCAAGTATAGGAGGCTTATGTTTAATGGGGTGAAATAACCCACTAACATGGAAAGCCCAGATACGCCACCACTTAGTAAACGGTGTGGAATTAAAAATAGATTAAATCCACTGGCGATCAGTGCTGCCCCTAAAAAAACAACCAAACAATTCAAAATCTGTCTTAACAAGTAAATCCACCCTTATATATATATTTAAAAAAATAAAACATGAAAGCAATGAAAAGAAAGGAACCCACTGGTATTCTCACATGTGTTTGTGATATAATGTATAGGATATTCTTGAGTAGAACGTTACAATGGTATTTTTGCATTGCATCGGATGTAAAGCTACAGTTGCTCAGGTACAACAAGGTACCTGATGATTAGGGAGGCTTTTCGTCCCAAAAGCGCTATATCATGCAGAAAATAGAGCATGATTGGACAGCCTATAAATGTGTTTACCGCTACTTAAGAATACAGACAAGCATGTGGAATGTCCACTGTATAGAAGGAGCATGAATAATTTGAAAACATTCGCAGAATTTGGCTTGGAGCCAAAAGTGCTACAAGCAATCACAGAGTTAGGATTTGAGGAGGCAACACCGATACAGGAACAGTCGATCCCATTAGCATTGACTGGGTCGGATCTGATCGGTCAAGCTCAGACTGGTACAGGTAAGACTGCTGCTTTTGGTATCCCCCTCATTTCGAAGATTAACCGTGAAGACGAAAAAATCTTGGCCCTTATTATGGCACCAACTCGTGAGTTGGCCATCCAAGTGTCAGAAGAAATTGGCAAACTAAGCCGTTTCAAAGGTCTTCGCTCGTTGGCGATTTATGGCGGACAGGATATTGGACGTCAAATCCGTGGATTGAAAAAGAAACCACAAATCATTATTGGTACACCTGGTCGTTTGCTCGATCACATCAACCGTAAAACGATCCGTTTGGATGATGTTCAAACCGTTGTATTGGATGAAGCAGATGAAATGCTGGATATGGGCTTTATGGAAGATATTCAGACTATCTTGAAGCTCGTTCCTGTAGAACGTCAAACCATGTTGTTCTCTGCTACAATGCCACCAAACATTCAACGCCTAGCTCAACAATTTCTTAACAACCCGCAACATGTCTCCGTTATTCCGAAACAAATCAGTGCCCCACTGATTGATCAAGCTTATGTGGAAGTGCCTGAGCGTCAAAAGTTTGAAGCTCTTAGTCGTTTGATTGATATGGAATCACCTGAATTAGCTATCGTATTCGGACGTACTAAGCGCCGGGTTGATGAGCTTGCTGAAGCTTTGCAAAAACGCGGATATTCTGCTGATGGATTGCATGGTGACTTGTCACAGAACCAACGTGATGCTGTAATGCGTAAATTCCGTGATGGCAGCATTGACGTGCTGGTAGCTACTGACGTAGCGGCACGTGGTCTGGACGTATCCGGCGTAACTCACGTAATTAACTTTGACTTGCCACAAGATCCTGAAAGCTATGTACACCGTATTGGTCGTACAGGACGCGCAGGTAAAGAAGGTACGGCTTGGTCATTCGTTACTCCACGCGAAATCGATCACCTGCATTTGATCGAACGTGTTACTCGTCACCGGATTACTCGTAAACCTTTGCCAACAATGGCTGAAGCTATTGAAGGTAAACAACGCGTTACTGCTGAGCGTTTGCTTGAAGTGGTAGAAAGCGGAGAGTTGAACGAGTACAAAGGAATTTCTATTCAATTGCTTGAGCAATATGATTCCGTACAATTGTTGTCCGCAGCTATGAAGCTTCTCACTGGCGACAAGAAGGATTCTGCAATTGAATTGACTCCTGAAGATCCAATTCGTGCTAAACGTCGTGGTGGCAAAAACGATATCCGCAGTGGCCGTAAACCTAATGGTGGTTATGGCGGAAACCGTGGCACTTCCGGTGGCAGCAGTAGCGGTGGTGGATACCGTGGTAACCGTGATAATAACGGTGGCGGTAGTCGTGGTGGCTATAGCAGCGGTGGCAGTAACTACGGTAGCGGCAGTGGCGGCTATGGCGGTGGCTATAAAGGCAACCGTGATGGTGCACCAGCTCGTGACGGTGGTGCAAACCGCAGCGCAGAGCGTAAACCATACACTCGTCCAAGCAGCACGAGCACTCGTCCTGCAAAACGTGAAGATTTCGATAATTAATACTTCGTCAAGATACCAAAGAAGACGAGATGCCGCATTGCGGTTCTCGTCTTCTTTTTGCTGAAATATAAGGATGTTTGGTGAATTGTTGTGTCCTTAGTAGGGCGCGAATTTGTTTTGTGAGATATTAGTATCCGAATGTACGAGTGATGATAACGAGCAAGATAAACAATACGAGGATCGTGCCTGTAGAAGTCCAACCGCCGAAGCCAACAGGTGTAGACATGAGATAACCTCCTTTAGAATGTGGGGATTTTGGTATTTCTTATGGTTACAATCCTAATATATGGACTATAAAGGCTTTACGTATAGACGATAGTCTATAATTCAGAAAGTTGGGCTATGGAAATGAGGAGGTCAAATGAGGTATAGTTAAGATATGTAGTATGTAAGAGACAGAGGAGGAAGGGAATTGGAGTTTAAAGGAGCAATGGGCGGCTTATACCGCGTGACAGAATGGATTTCACGTATCGCAGGAAGTAATATCTTATGGGCACTATGTTCCGCCCCGTTTTTGTTTTTTGGTGTTTTAAAGATGATTATGTTAGGGACAGGCGCAGGTGGAGCGAACGAGCAAATTACATTGAACTGGGCAATGGGGATTCTAGCGCCCTTTACGGTGTTTCCAGCTTCAGCCGCTTTATTTACTGTAGTACGTAAGTGGGTAATGGGGAATACGGATGTAGGAACTTTTCGTACATTTTTCCAGGGGTATAAAGAGAACTATGTAAAAAGCATGCTCGGAGGAGTTATCTATACATTGATGTTCGTTGTTATGTACGTTGATGTAACAGTTTACATGACACAAATGCCTAACTTCAGAATTGTTGGTATTTTGATGTTGGTGCTGATGATACTTTTGTCGGTATCCATGTTTAACTTCTTTTCCATTGTGGTTCATTACCAAATGGGCTTCAAGCAAGTGATGACCAATTCTATATTGCTGACTATAGCACGCCCAATTCGTGTGTTCTCTACATTGATTGCAGCCGCGGTTCTTGTTTATATCGGTCTTAGATATCCGGCTCTGTATTTCATTTGTATTCCAACGTTGATTGCAATGGCGGCCTTCTTTAACTTCTACGCTACTTATAATAAGCTACAGCTGCAAGTAGAAAAGAAGAAACTGAAAGAGCAGGAAGAAGCAGAAGCAGCAGCATTGAACAATCGGGCGGATGAATACGACGACGATGACGATGACGATGACTACGAGGATGAAATTGATGAAAAGGACACCAAACGCATTTAACAAAATGCTGGATTAAGCGTTGGATATTTCCAGGTAATTAATTCCTGTGTAAAAATAAAGCGCATACAGGTTTACTTTTTCGTTAAAACGCAATATAATAATAACAAATCCTGCGATGTACGTTACGGTTACTCGTTGTTTTGAACCAATGATAATGTCTTGGGAGATCTACACGAAGCGCAGCTGAACCGCCCTGTCTATATGACTTGGGGAATTCAAAAACGTTTTCTGCGATCACCCACCTGCTCTAGCAGGTTCAGAAGACACTGTAGCCGGACGGCATAAGCGGGTTTTCTCTTGTTTAAGCCAAGGCGCCCTGTTTCCCGTGAATAATGGGAGCGGGCGCTTTTTTGTATGTCTGGAATAAAGGGAAAGTGAGTTATACCCTTTTGTTCCTGAGACAAGAGTGTTACACTTATAATAATGAACTTGGGATTTGTAGAGGGGGAAGAATTTTGTCGTTAAAAAGAACCTTGGTTGGCTTATTCCGCAGTCATGATGGAACAAGCGACCGCGCCAAAGATCCGACATTAAAAACGCGTTATTACAATCTAACTAAAGACAAAGCATGGGAAGAAGTTTCATCAACTTTAAAGAAAGTTCCTGGATTTAAGGTGCTTCACGAAGTGGAGTCTGTAGGTGAGATTACTCTTGAGAAAAGAACGGCATTTGGCCGTACGCTGGACATTACGGTATCGGTGCTAAATACGACGCCTGTTCGTTGTGGTGTAGATATGTATTCTGCATCTAGAGGTTCACTTGGTGATCTCGGGGCGAATTACCGTGTGATTCAACGCTTGTATGCATCTTTGGACAAAAAATTAGGAAAATACAAAGCAGACTGAATTTTAGAGGCCCGTCAAACCCTTCTTGCTTAGGGGTAGTATGAATGCGTTTACGTAAACGGTGAGCTGCTCAGTGTGTTATCGATAAATCTTTCTATTACAAAAAAAAGCGGGAGAAGGATGGACCTTCTGCCGCTTTTTTAACAGAGATAATTAAGTATTGTTGGAATAACCGCTACTGATTAAAGGATTAGAGCAGCTTCTTCACGGCAGCAATAGCATCTTCATAGTTAGGGTGCTCGGTCATTTCACTCAAATATTCAACATATACGATCTTGTCGTTCTTATCCAGAACAAAGATGGAGCGCATATCTAAGCGGAATTCTTTAATCAGCACACCATAGGCTTGTCCAAATGAGGTTGCTTTGTGGTCGGATAGAGTAATAACTCGATCGATACCGGCAGCACCGCACCAGCGAGCTTGGGCAAACGGCAGGTCCGTGCTTACCGTGAGAATTACCACATCGTCACCAAGCTCTGCGGCTTCACTGTTGAACCGGCGGGTCTGTGCGTCACATACCCCGGTATCAAGAGAAGGGACAACACTGATTAGCTTGATTTTACCGGCATAATCACTTAGAGACACGTCTTCCAGAAGATTCTTGCTCAGAACAAAATCGGGTGCAGGATCACCAGCTGTTAGCTTAGGTCCTACGAGAGTGATGGGGTTGCCTTTAAAAGTAGCTACGCCTGTTTTTTCTTGCGTCATATCCTTGTTTTCCTCCTCGAATTATAATATTGGATTCTTACTGCCACAATAAATTATAATCTTAATAGCAGGAAGATGTCCAACCGGACAAGATATATATGTAAAGGGATGGGTGTTATGATATTTATTCGATACGAAAATTGGAAAAGTTATGTCCGGTATTATCCGGTAACCTGTCTGCTCATATTGGCCAATGTGATCATGTTTATCCTGACGGTAATTAACGGAGGATCAACTAATATTCAAACGCTTATTGATTTTGGTGCTATAGTTGATGTGAGTCCGTACAAAGAGGAACTGTGGCGCTATCTGGCCGCTATTTTTTTACATAATGGGTTTTCCCATCTGTTCTTTAATTGCTTCGCTCTCCTGGTGTTTGCACCGCCTCTGGAGCGATTGCTGGGCTGGTGGCGTTATGCGCTGCTCTATGTGGCGGGTGGTTTTCTGGCAAATCTGCTTACAATTGCGATTAGTGCCCGCTCAGTTGTGGAGGTTGGTACGGTTTCGGTTGGCGCTTCTGGAGCAATCTACGCCATTTATGGTGCATTTTTATACATTGCCGTTATTCAACGGGCGATGATGGATGAGGGCTCGCGTAAGACTTTATACGGATTGCTAATGATCGGGATCATTATGTCGTTTGCTACACCGAATGTGAATTGGGTTGCACATCTCGGAGGTTTGGTTTCTGGCTTTTTCGTATATGGGCTAATTATTCGTATATTCAAAAAAAGCCTAAGACAGGGGCGATGATGGAGTGGAGCTAAGACAGCTGCAATATTTTTTAAAGGTAGCTCAAAAAGAACACGTAACAAGAGCGGCAGAAGAGCTTCATGTAGCGCAGTCTGCGGTAAGTCGTCAGATTCATCAGCTGGAGCAAGAGCTTGGGGTTGATCTATTCATGCAAAAAGGGCGCAATCTGCAGCTTACCCCTGTTGGGCAGCTCTTTTGCAAGAAGGTTGAGAGTATCCTTAAGGAGTTGGAGCATTCAGTAAATGAGGTGCATGAATTTCTGGATCCCGAGCGTGGTGAGATTCGGATTGGATTCCCGCATAGCCTTGGCACACATCTAATCCCGACTATCGTTGCAGATTTTCGTAAGTATTATCCTCATGTCAAATTTCGTTTTAAACAAGGATCTTACCCTTCTTTGATAAAAGACGTATTGTCTGGAGAAGTGGATTTAACTTTCATTTCACCTTTTCCTGAGAATGATGAGCATGTCTCGGGGGATATTGTAATGACTGAAGAGTTGTTTGCGATTCTTCCTCAGAATCACCGGTTGGCAGGAGAATCTGAAATTCGGTTGGAACAGCTGCAAAAAGAGAAGTTTGTTCTATTCAGCCAAGGCTATTCGTTGAGACCTATCGTTTGGCAAGCTTGCTTGCAGGCGGGATTCCAACCGCAGATTGCTTTTGAAGGCGGAGAGACCGATACCATTCGTGGTTTGGTGGCCGCAGGGATGGGTGTAAGCCTGCTTCCGGAGATGGCGTTCTATCAGACGAATCCTCTCCAACCAGCCCAGGTGAAGGTTGTGGAGCCTGCGGTGACGAGAACGGTTGGCTTGATCTACCGTACAGATAGTAAATTACCGCTGGTGGCACGTTCCTTTCGGACTTTTTTAATCTCCTACTTTAAAGCTAGGCAAAATAATACCCCGGTCGGCTCTTAGCCTTCCGGGGTTTTTGTTGTTTAGAGGTATGCGATATTAGTCGCGGTTGCCTAAAAAGACTGTGATCAAGCGAAGCAATTCAAGCAAGGATACTAGAGCGGCAGCAACATAAGTTAATGCAGCGGCGTTGAGAACCTTTGCTACTCCGCGTTCTTCTTCGTTGCGGATGAAACCTTGTTCTACCATGACCTGACGAGCCCGGTTACTGGCGTTGAATTCTACAGGCAGCGTTACGAGCTGGAATGCAACAGCTGCTGAGAAGAAAATGATACCCAAGCCTATAAGATTAAAGTAACCGAAGATGAAACCTGCCATCAGCATGAAAGGCGCGATGCCTGATGCGAAATTAACTACCGGGAACATCCGGTGACGAAGTGTCAACATAGGATAACTTACTTTATGCTGAATCGCGTGGCCTACTTCGTGACAAGCGACAGAAATTGCAGAGATGGAACTTTCATAATACACAGGCTCTGATAAGCGTACAACTCTGTGGATGGGGTCATAATGGTCTGAGAGTGTGCCTCTTACAGGTTCAATCGGAACATCGTGTAAGCCATTAGCATCGAGCATACGTCTCGCGGCTTCATATCCAGTCAGGCCGTTCGAATTAGCTACCTTTGACCACTTGCTGAAGGTTCCTTTGACTCTAAACTGTGCCCACAATGAGAAAAGAAAAGCAATAATTACTAATAGGTACATAAACATAGATGCATTCCTCCACTGTATTGTAAATATGGTATTTACATTGGCGGTCCTTGCGTAAGCAATAGCCGGATCGCTTCCATGCAGGCTAATCCCTGAGGGAGCAGATTTGAAAGTACGCGACTGGCCTGTCCTGGCTTCAAACCACTAATAAGAGGTTCAAGGGCTTTTACTTCCCGTTCTAGCCGCTGCATTTGCTGCTCTAACTCAACTAATTTATCAGAGACGTCAGTTTCTGGTGTTGCCTCGTTCCATTTGCCTAGCATAGATTTGATTTCTTCCAATGAATACTTGTCATGCTTTAATTGAGTAATACGTTCTAAAGCAGCCAAGGTTTCATGGCTGTATAGCCGATAATTTTTGGTGCTTCTAGATTCCGGGGAGATTAATCCCAGTTTCGTGTAATAATCAATAGTTCGTTCACTAATGTGAGCAGCCTTAGCTAATTCTCCAATTCGATACAAAATCATATCCCCATTTAATCTCGCCTCACTAATTGAATATGACTGCCGATAAGTGGCGGTCATCTCCTAAATTGATGGTTTCTTATGCTATCTGTAATGATAACAAACTGGAAACCATACAGTCAAACGTCATACTTTCATAAAGTATATGCAGTAAAGAAGGGTTAATTCATGAACGGTGATCTGTAGTTTCTATACAATACACTCAAACTCAAAGGGATATCAAATTTGAAGAATGATTGGGGTTGAAAACTATAAGTTACCCCAATACATAACATTAAATGTTATGTATTTTGTGGTTTTGGTAAAAGATGAGTTCAATTATCAGGTAATATAAATGAGGTTGTGCGCGTAGTTATTTTTAATGAAAATGCAGCTAGAATCAGGCCTTTAGGACCTCTAGTCCATTAGTACTGTGAAAATTTCGTGTGCTCAAATAAAATAAAATAAAAACATTCCTAAAATAGTCTTGTCAATTTACCTGACTTCTGATTATAATGACATTAAGAGTTTCACGCTTTGTTAGAAAATATAACATTGGGGAGTGGGGTAAAAATGAAAAAGAAATGGTTGATGATGTTACTGGCCATGATTACACTGATGATTTATCCGGTAAGTGCTTTTGCAGCGGACGGTCCGACGAACGTAGACTTACAAGTCGGATTGGACACAGCGTTTACCTTCCTGGCATTCATTTTAGTATTCTTTATGCAAGCAGGGTTTGCAATGCTCGAAGCGGGTTCGGTTCGGATGAAGAATGCAGGGCACGTAGCAGGTAAGACAGTACTTACCCTGGCTATCGCAAGTCTTTGCTTCTGGGCTATCGGCTTTGGACTTGGTTTCGGTAACGGCAATGGCTTCTTCGGTACTACAGGCTTCTTGTACGGAGGAGATTCAACCGCAGCTTCCTTTGAATCACTTGCATTTTCTGATGTTACTTTAAATGTTAAATTCTTATTCCAAATGGCCTTTGCAGCAGTTTCCTTGGCTATCGTATCTGGTGGTATGGCAGAACGTGCGAAGCTAAGTGTGTATATCATTTTCGGAATTTTGTTCTCCGTCGTAATTTATCCAGTTGTAGCTCACTGGGTATGGGGCGGTGGCTGGTTGGCTGAGCTGGGTATGCAAGATTATGCAGGTTCCACGGTTGTCCATCTTACAGGTGCAACGGCAGCAGTCGTAGCAACCATATTGCTTAAGCCTCGGCTTGGTAAGTTTAATAAAGAAGGTAAACCCGTGATCATTCCAGGTCATAACCAAGTATTTACTGTACTCGGTGTTATTATCCTCTGGTTTGGTTGGTTCGGATTCAATCCAGGTAGTGCTTTGTCCCCAATGGGCGGTTTCTTCGGTCACGTAGCCCTAACAACGAACATCGCAGCAGCAGCAGGTGGTTTGGCAGCATTGATTGCTTCTTGGTTGTACTTTGGTAAGTCTGATATTCCAGCAATGCTGAATGGTGTTCTGGCTGCATTGGTTGCAATCACAGGAGCGTGTGCTTTCGTTGATCCATGGGCAGCAATCATTATTGGTTTTGTAGCCGGTGCTTTTACATTCATGACTTCCCAATGGCTGGAACGTGCAGGGCTTGATGATCCAATCTATGCTTTCTCGGTGCATGGTATTGCGGGGATGTGGGGTGCAGTTTCAACGGGTCTGTTCGCTGTACCTGAGCTTATCACTAAAGGCGGCTTGGTAGGTGAAGCTGGGTTGTTCTACGGTGGTGGTTTCCATCAACTAGGCGTTCAAGTGCTTGGTGTGGTTGGAACATTTGTTTTCGTAGCCGTTCTTTCTTTCATCATCTTGTATGTAATGAAGGTAACTATCGGACTTCGTGTTACAGAAGAAGAAGAATTGATGGGCCTGGATATCAGTGAACATGGTACTTACGGATACCCTGAGCAAATGAAATTGATCGCAGATTCGGAATCCAAAACCCTTAAACAATAACATTTCAACTCGGACAGGGAGGCGGACCGTGTGGCATCGATGGAGTTAACAGATGAGTATAATGAAGAAAGCTTTAGGACCATCGTATTGGCCGGTTCGTCAGAGGAGCTTAGGGAGAGGCGTGTTGCCTGTCAAAAAGTACTTCTCGAACAGTTGAATGTTATTCCTATAGAGGAATGGATGTTCCGTGTGAATACTATGCATGATCTTATTGCCCAAACCGCAGTACTCATATGTGAGGCGCAGATGAAAGAGGCGGGCTATGGCCCGCCTCCCTGTGCTTATTCCTTTATTGTGTTTGGCAGCAGTGGGAGGCAGGAGGCAACGCTTTGGAGCGATCAGGATAATGGCCTGATAGTCGAAGGAGAGCCTGATGGGGAAAAAAATCGCTATTTCGAATTTTTCGGAACTTTGTTATCCGATATGCTTGAAGAAGTAGGATATGAGAAATGTGCGGGGAAGGTAATGTGCTCCCAAGTCATGTGGCGTAAGACATTATCTGAATGGATAGAGCAGCTTGATAGCTGGAGAACTCAGTTGGAATGGGAGCCGATCCGGTATCTTATTATCTCTTCTGATATGCGTCATGTGGCAGGAAGCGTGAAGTTATCAGCGAAGTGGCAAGAAGCTTTCTATGAAGGCTTTGCGGAAAATGAGCAGCTGTCTAATGCTGTTCTTCGCAATACAGTACGCCACAAAGCGACTTTGAATTTACTGGGACAGGTGTTAACAGAACGGTTTGGTGATTATGCAGGCGGATTTGATGTTAAGTATGGGGTCTATATTCCGTTAGTGAACATTGTTAGACGGTTGTCATTACTACATGGCATTAGAGCTGGCTCGACATTAGAGCGGATTGAAGCGCTTGATAGGCTTGGGAAATATCAACATTTAGAGGATATTCGCAGAGCTTTCTTATTAGCAATGCGGTTGCGAGTGAACACGCCATATAGTGTTCAGGATGGATTGTTAATCAGCAGTGATTATGTAGCTGAGAGTGAATTGAAGAATAAGCAGCTGCTGTCTGAGCTGCGTGAAAGCCTGCTGCTTGTCAGACGCCTTCATCGGGCGCTGCAGCGTCAGCTCCGCTCAGCGGAAAGGTGGCGGTCATGAGGGAGCCGAACAAAAGCGGAGGATTCTGGAGTAATCTAAGACAAGGTGGAATGCCCTCGGCAATTGCTTCGATGAGAGGTGGAGAAACTGCACAACAGACTGCGCAGCAAATGGCCTTTATTAGATCTTTGATGCGAGAGAAACGGCGGCCTGAGGTGCTGCATACCCCATTGTCTGAATTAGAGACAGTGATCTTTGATCTAGAGACTACAGGCTTTTCCCATCAGCATGGGGATGAGATTATGTCTTTTGGAGCCGTCAAGGTTGTTGGAGAGCAGATCAAAGAAGAGGAATGCTTTTATACACTGGTGAACTGTCAGACGGCTATTCCGGAGGATATTACAAGGCTGACTGGGATTACGGAAGAAATGACACAATCCGCTCCCTCCTTAATGGATGGCCTTCATAATTTTATGTCCTTTGTAGGTCAGAATGTGCTGGTTGCACATGCAAGCTCACATGATAAGGCTTTTCTTAATGCTGCTTTATGGAAAACCTCTAAAGTTCAGCTAACACACCGTGTGCTGGACACGATGATGTTAGCGCGATGGCTTGAGCCACAGCGAAGTAATTATTCGCTGGATGAGCTGCTATATGTGCATGAAATTCCGATTCATGGCCGTCATCATGCCTTGGAAGACGCAAAGATGACAGCACAGCTGTGGGTGATCTACCTGCGGGAAATTTCGGAGCGCGGCCAAGTGGATACCTTGGGAGATCTATATGCTTATTTAAGTAGAACGTGAAGCGGGGCTTGGGATAAACCGCGGGACAAATTACCGCGGTTATCAGGCAAACGCTCAATATAAAATCCGTTCAGAATGGGATTGCAGCTGTCTTTGATGTTGGGAGAACCTATAAGATAGAGCGCAAACTCAGGTCCTAGTGCTGTTAATCCTTTATAATCGGCAACTGAAGGGATAGGTGCTGAATGTGGGTGGGAATGAAATAGGCCGATGATTGTCGGTTCGTTGTAAAGAACATCAATCCACTCTTCAGGGTGAGGAGTAAAGGTGTGCAGCGGGTCTGGCGCTACGTTGCGCAAGGGTACGTAAGTATCTATGAGCATGCCACCCGCTGCGGCAGCACCCAGCAGGACTCCGCATGCTTCATGCGGATAACAGGACAGCAGGTGCTTCCCCAGTGCTTGCTGTACGGAATATTTCAGTCTAATAGGCTGGACATTTCCCTGGAATGCTGCCATTTGTTCACCCCTCTCTCTTCATTAGGGTTTCGTCGCAGACGAAACCCTCTTTTTTATTATAAAAGTATATATTATTGTGTAAAAAATGGATGGTTTGAAATTTAACCTATTGAGGGTACAATAGTAGAAAACTATTCCAATCGTAAAGGAACAGATGACTATGAAAGCAAGTAATAAATTAAATATAACAGTATTACTCATAGTTGTATGTGTTGCTGTGTTTGCGGTGTGGTATAATCGTGAGCCAAAAGCAGAAGCTGTGCTTGCGCAACAAAATGAGCTGCCGATGAAGAGCGGACCTAAGGCTGGACTGCGTGCACCTTCGTTTTCACTTCAGGGAACAGATGGGACTACCTATGTTGTTGATGGCCCCAGAGATAAAGCGGTAATCCTTAATTTCTGGGCTTCATGGTGTGATCCCTGCCAGCAGGAAGCTCCTGAACTTAATACCATGGCCACTAAGTATAAGGATGTTCTAGATATCTACGGTATTAATGTGAGCAGTCAGGATTATAAACCCAATGCTGAACGTTTTATCAAGAAATACGGTCTTGTGTTTCCGGTTATGTTTGATGTAAAAGATGAGGTGTACAGCAAATATAATGGAGCTGTTTTTCCCACCAATGTGCTCATTGATAAGAATGGAGTGATCTCTGAGATTATTCTAGGTATTCTTAGCCCTGAAGAGTTGGAGGAGAAAATAATCAAGCTTACCGAATCATGAAGCAGGCTGTCCCATGTGGAGACAGATCTGCTTTTTTCTCCAAACAGCAAAAGTCTACAGATCAGCGATTCTTCTTTTTGGAGGATCGCTGATCTGCGTTTTTGGTCAGCCACGATTTGCTTTAGTTGACCCCAAGCATTAATTTCACTATACAGTGGAGCAGAAATAGCTGGAACCCCGAAGGAAGCCTCGTTGTACAATTGGGGAGTTTTCCCTATTATTTCGAGATCTCGGGTCATTCAACGAATAATTAGGGAAAATATCCCTCTAATCTAGCTGTTTTGGTGGAAAATAATGAAATCACCCTGATTTTTAGGGAGGAATTCCCTGGTTCTGTTCATTTATAGCGAATATCGGCTATTTTCAGGGAGTTTTTCCCTAATTACTCTACCGCACCCGCACCCCGCACTCGCCCCCGCGCATCCCGCACCGCACACTGCCCATTGCTCACCACCCACCACCCAAAGTCTATGGGCTAAAGCAATAGTCCGTTACACACCCTATTTAATAAAAAGAAGCTGCCCTAAAAGTAGAGTTCTA
Organism: Paenibacillus sp. FSL H8-0315; assembly: GCF_038005365.1. NCBI lineage: Bacteria > Bacillati > Bacillota > Bacilli > Caryophanales > Paenibacillaceae > Paenibacillus > Paenibacillus sp. FSL H8-0315. Next base: position 5,683,274 of record NZ_JBBOTA010000001.1, read on the forward strand.
CTTTTGGGAAGCTTCTTTTTTGTCTTACAAAATTCTATAAGTGATCAATTAATGATTGACCAGGCCTCTAGGTTCACTGCTGGTCGTCTTCTCATTCTCCAAAGAGAGCTCATTGAGAAGCGCGTAGCGCATACTGTCAACAAGTGCCTCCCAGCTGGCTTCAATTACGTTACTGGAGACACCAACCGTACTCCAGGTGTCTGTGAAGTTCTTGGATTCAATCAATACCCTTACCTTCGCTGCAGTCTGATCTTGTTCATCTATTACACGGACTTTATAGTCGGATAGATGCATTTCCTTTAATTGTGGGAAATAGGTCTGTAATGCTTTACGAAGCGCGTTATCGAGTGCGTTGACTGGACCGTTACCTTCAGCAGCGGTATAAAGATTCTCACTGCCAACTTTCAGCTTCACGAACGCTTCAGATACTACTGGATGTTCTGCGGTTTTCTCAACTAACATCTTGAAGGATTCAAAGGTAAAGGTTTCATTCATCTCGCCAGTAGCTTCCCGAAGGAGTAGCTCCAGTGAGGCATCGGCACCTTCAAACTGATAGCCTTGATGTTCCATCGTTTTGATTTTCTCGATCACCCGGCGAGCCTGCTCGCTGCTTGGATCCAGATTTAAACCCATGTCCTGCGCTTTGGAAAGTACATTGCTCTGTCCAGCAAGTTCGGAGACCAGCACCCGCTGCTTGTTCCCGACAAGCTCAGGAGCGATATGCTCATAGGTCCGTGAATCACGCATGATGGCGGAGACATGGATTCCACCTTTGTGTGCGAAAGCTGCATTTCCGACATAAGGCTGATTTACCGGCAGATTAACATTGGCAACTTCACTAATGTAGCGGGCAGTGTTGGTAAGCTGTGACAATGAATCGCCTGGAATACAGTGATAACCCATTTTGATCTGTAGTGTAGGAATAATAGAACATAGGTTGGCGTTGCCACACCGTTCACCGTAACCATTAATGGTACCTTGTACTTGCCGTGCTCCAGCTCCGATGGCGCTAAGTGCATTGGCAACCGCTAGCTCACAGTCATTGTGAGTGTGAATTCCGAGATTGGCTCCGGGCAATTGTTGATTTAGAGCGGTAACAATCTCATGAATTTCGTAAGGTAAGGTCCCACCGTTGGTATCGCACATTACAAGCCAATCTGCTCCGGCTTCCCGGGCTTTGGACAGAACAGCTGCTGCATATTCAGGATTATTCTTGTATCCGTCGAAGAAATGCTCGGCATCAAAAATCACTTCAAGGCCTTGGCGTTTCAAGTAGGATATGGAGTCGCCGATCATGGCGAGATTCTCCTCAAGCGTAGTCTGTAATGCAGTGTGTACATGGAAATCCCAAGATTTTCCGACGAGTGTAGCAGCAGGAACCCCTGCGTCAATCATACGTTTTAAATTGTCATCGTTTTCGGCCAAGGAATTCTTCCGCCGAGTGCTGCCGAACGCTGTAATTTTGGCGTTCAGATGAAGCTCCTTGACTCTTTTGAAAAATTCAATGTCTTTATTGTTGCTTCCCGGGATGCCACCTTCAATATAGTGCACACCCAGATCATCGAGTTTCTTGGCAATCTTCAGCTTGTCGTCAGCCGACAGACTGATGCCTTCACCTTGGGTGCCGTCGCGTAATGTAGTATCGAAGATGGAGATGGACTTAGACATGAGAGTCCTCCTTATAGGGAAATGAATTTATATATTATAGCATTTTTACGCGGGAATGTAACAAAGAACTTTACAGCCTCTTAAGTTGACCTAACCGCAGCGGAGAGTTATTCTAAATTGGACAATAGAAAACCTGAGGATAAGAAGGTAGATATTGTGCAGAATGTTGATCAGTATTATCCAACGAGTGGCAGGGTTATCCTGCATGTTGATATGAATGCTTTTTACTGCTCTGTGCATGAGGCAGAGGACCCTGACCAATATAGAGGCAAAGCTACTGCGGTTGCGGGTAGTGTTGAATTGCGGAAAGGGATCATAGTGACTTGTTCCTACGTCGCCCGCAGAATGGGGATTTCGACGGGAATGCAGGTTCAGAAGGCGCTTCGTATTTGTCCATCGCTTATCGTTATTAAACCGGACTTCCATTTATACCGCAAATATTCTAATGCTTTTATGCAGATTGCATATAGCTATACTCCGTTACTGGAAGCAGTGTCCATCGATGAATGTTACCTTGATATAACTGGCTCCAGACAATTCGGTACACCCATGGAAATAGCGGAGACGATTCAGCGCCGTATAATGGAAGAATTGGGCTTGCCATGCTCAGTGGGGATCGCTCCCAATAAGCTGCTTGCGAAGATGGCTTCCGATTTAAAAAAGCCAAACGGTATTTCAGTGCTGCGACTGCGGGATGTGCCTAAGATTTTATGGGACAAGCCTTGTAACGAAATGTTCGGCATTGGTGGAAAAACAGCAGAAAAGCTCCGCAAACTGGGCATTTACAGTATTGGTCAATTAGCAGCGGCTGATGAAAATATGCTGGTTGAGAATTTCGGAGTTATGGGCTCATGGCTAAAGCGTGCTGGCAACGGTATTGATCATGGGATCGTTAATCCTGAGCGGGAGCAGAGTAAGTCGATTGGACACACCACAACATTGCCGCGGGATGTCATAGGTCTTGCTGAGGTACGACCGATTTTGTTGAATTTAAGTGATCAGGTAGCCCGGCGCTTGCGTAAGCAAGGACTTGTTGCCTCAGGGGTGCAGCTGACCATTCGGACACCCGATATGAAGACCATAACCCGTTCGCGTCAGCTAGAGGCTCCTTCGGAGAGTGGGGAGGATATCTACAAGTCCGTCTGCGATCTATATGTTCGTCATTGGAATGGGGAGAAGCCTGTGCGGCTGCTGGGTGTGACCCTGCAGGGCTTGATTGCTAAAGAGGATTCTGCCATTCAGCTTGATTTGTTCGATTACGAACGTCAGCCTAAGAAAGAGTCTCTTAACAAGACTATGGACATGCTACGTAATAAATTCGGTGAAAATGCAGTGTTGACCGCCGGGATGTTAAGCGATTCTCACTCTGCAAGGCTCCGCAATCATAAAGAACGTGGCACTTCGTTGCAAAAGGATAATCTTCTATCTGTCGAGTCTGATAAAGAGTAACAAGAACATTCTATGACATGTCAAAATAGATGCCGTAGAATGCGTCAGAAATGCAAACGTATTGAAAATCGATTGAAATTGTATTCTTTTTATATTAATATGAGAAAATATAAGACGCTGGTACAACAGCGCTGTATTGTTCAACGGGAGGCAGAGATAAAATGGCTAAGTACACTTGGGTCGAAAAAGACACTTGTATCGCTTGCGGTGCATGTGGCGCAACGGCTCCTGATATTTTTGATTACGATGACGAAGGTTTGGCAGAAGTTATTTATGAAAATGACGGAAACCACGGCATCACAGCGATTCCGGATGATTTGTTTGATGATCTCCAGGATTCTTGTGATGGATGCCCAACCGACTCTATTAAAATTGCGGATGAGCCTTTTAACAAAGAGGGCTAATTAGCCGGGATTTTGTAACTTCTAGCACAACATAAAGACATCTCCTGCGAACTTTTGTTCAGCTAGGGATGTCTTTTTTGCGATGTCTGACCGATATTAATGTAGGATGGAATTATAAAATTTCGGAGGTTCCGATGAAAAATTCTCAACACCTCAAAGCATATGTACAGATGCATCCAGACAATAAGATGGCATGGTACTTGCTGGGTAAGGAATACTATAAGAACGGTCAACAGGGGAAAGCTAACTATTGCTTCAATCAGGCTGGAGAAGTATATGAAGCTTTCGAGCATAGTAAGGTGCCTGCGGAAACGCTACGGGAATATGAGGAAGGGCTGCTTCAGGCAAGCCGCCAGCGGGACCGAAGGCAGCAAAGATTCCGCTACATTATGCTTGGGCTGATGCTTCTATTACTGGTTATGGTGCCATCGGCTGTGGCTCCGGGTCTAGATATTGCGGGAGATCAGGATACGGTCCAAGACACGGTTACTTCTGAAGTTAAAGATCCGCTTGATCAAAAAGATGTTGAGAAGGAACCCGTTCTAGAGGCACGAAAAATGATGTATACAGCGCAAGAGAGTGGAGCTTCTGCTTCGTCAGGGAAGCTGATGGCAACTATGCTAATGCGCGAGGAACCGTTTCAAGCTGCTATTTTGGGCATGGAGCGGGAAGGGAAGTGGCTGCTGTGGAAAGAGAAGCTTCCGCTTAATTCCACACTGCAGAAGAATGGGAACGGACGGTTGGTATACCAATCCTATGATCCAGCGGCATGTGCATGCGAACCGCCAGAGCAAGGGGAACTTGCGGTGGATGCAGCTAAGTGGCAGGGGGATCAAGAGGAGCTAGCTACATTATGGAGTGCAATGAGGTCTTATCAGAATCATAAAGGCAAGCTTCCGGCTTCTTTGGCGGAATTGACCAGACCTTTTCCGGAAAATTGGATTGGCGGGACGACACCAGTTATGAAGCGTGAGTTCAAATCTCTTAAGGAAATAGCAACTGCTAAGGCACTGGGTACACCGGAAGTTGCAGGTGAGCCTCCAAGCTCAACTGCTGAGGCGGGAATGGTCATACCGACAGCGCTAAGTGAGAGTGCAAGTAGTGGGAAGGGTGTTCCCTTTTTTGACCAGCCGCTTAGAGTGATTGTGGATAAACAAAAACACCGCTTGGCAGTAGTCAGCGGCTCTGTTATTCTACGAAATTATGAGGTAGGGCTTGGGGGAGACAAGACCCCGGAAGGCAACTTCATCATTACAGATAAAGTGGTCAATCCAAACGGTCATGATAATGGGGAGTTCGGAAGCCGCGGACTACAACTTTCAGATAGTAATTATGCTATTCATGGCACCAATGAGCCAGAAAGTGTCGGCAAGGATGAATCCCTTGGCTGTATTCGGATGAGTCGAGAAGATGTGGAAGAACTATTCGCTATGATTCCAAAAGGAACAAAAGTGGTGATTAGTAAAGGGGTTCTGCCTGACAAGCAGCTGCTGCCGGCGAAACGCTTCAACCCTGCTGCTCCGTATGATCAGACCAACCCCCACAAAGTATACCACTGGCTGAATTAGTTCCCGGCAACTATAAACAGAACGATGATGAGAAGAATTAGTAAAGTTAAACTTACGCCGATCCACATTAGCGCTTTACGATTAACTTCTTCTTTCTTTTGCTGCAAAGTTGGTGGTTTACGTTTAGTTGACATCCAGCATACCTTCTTTCTCTCTTAATCGCTGATTACCCCTATATTGTAATGCGTTTACAAGAAAATTACTATACTTTGGGTTAAGCCTCTGCACACTTACAGGGTAAAATGCTTTTCTTTTGTTCAAGAAAAGGCTAAAATTAAGAAGAAACCTACAGAATCGGGTAGACACGTGGATTAGTGAAGTACCCCTTAAGGAGCGAGAACGGTGTTGTATCGTAATTTTGGTAAACCAATTTTCTTTAAGCTGGACCCTGAGAAGGCTCACCATCTCGTCATAGGTGGATTGGATAAATCATCATCAGTTCCAGGGGGAAGCGCGGCATTGCGTTTAATGTATGGCGTTCCTGAAACGGCAGATTTAGCAGTTGATCTGTTTGGCATACATTTTCCGACTCCAGTTGGACTGGCAGCAGGCTTGGATAAGAATGCCGAGGCTGTTTCTGGATTCTCTTCGATCGGATTCGGATTTATGGAAGTGGGGACGGTTACCCCTAAGGGTCAACCGGGAAATGATAGCCCACGTTTGTTCCGTCTTCCCTCTGATGAAGCTCTGATCAATCGTATGGGCTTCAATAACGAAGGGGCTGACGCTATGGCAGAGCGTCTAAAAAAATTAAAAAATCGCAGAGTTCCAATAGCAGTAAATATTGGACGGAATAAAATAACTAGTAATGAAGCGGCTCATGAAGATTATCGTCAGTGTATCCGTACGCTTTATCCGTACGGTGATTTTTTTGTGGTCAATATCAGCTCACCAAATACACCGGGGCTGCGCAGTCTCCAGCATGGCAGCGAATTAGCGTTCCTGCTAGCACAAGTAAAGGAAGAAATGGAGATTCAGCGTAAAGCCACCGGCATGAATAAGAGCTTGTTGGTTAAGATTGCTCCAGATGTAAGTGATTCTGAATTGGAGTATATGGTTCAATCACTGACAGAAGCTGGTATGGATGGTATTATTGCTACGAATACTACATTGAACCGGGATGGACTTAGTCATGAAAAGGCTAATGAGACAGGTGGATTAAGCGGTAAGCCACTTCGTGACCGGTCAACGGAAATCATTCGTAGGATTTATCGCCAGACTGAAGGGAAGATGCCGATCATAGGTTCAGGGGGCATATTCACCAGTCAGGATGCGTATGACAAGATAAGAGCAGGCGCAAGTCTGGTCGAAATTTATACAGCACTCATCTACGAAGGACCGGAGGTTAACCGCAGGCTGCATGCCGGATTACGGCAGCTCTTACGGCGGGACGGATTCAGTCATATCTCTGAAGCAGTGGGTGCTGATCATCACTGATTGAAGGAGTCGAAAGGACAGGAGGACGAAGGCGATGGACGGCAGGGACTGGGGAACTTTTTTGCTTCCATATGAACAGACTGTGGAAGAATTGAAAGTTAAATTCAAAACAATGCGTTCGGAGTTGAAGAAAAGAGAGGAATACACGCCGATTGAATTCGTAACTGGTCGTGTAAAGCGGCTGTCAAGCATTTTGGAGAAGGCTAAGCGCCTGAATGTGAAGATGGAGGATCTGGAGACAGGCATTGAAGATATAGCCGGGATCCGGATTATGTGCCAGTTCGTGGAGGATATCCGCAGAGTGGCCGAATATATCCGGGCTCGTAAGGATCTTGAAGTCCTGTATGAGAAGGATTACATCACCAATTATAAAGAGAGCGGGTATCGCAGCTTTCATATGATTATTAAATATCCTGTGCAGACAGCTCTGGGACAAAAAATAGTGCTCGCAGAGATCCAAATTCGTACACTAGCTATGAATTTCTGGGCAACCATAGAGCACTCTCTGAATTATAAATATCGGGAAAGCTTACCGGATGAAATGCGAGTGCGCCTGAAAACCGCAGCTGAAGCAGCCTCCATCTTGGACAGCGAAATGTCCAGTATTCGTGATGAAATCCTGGAAGCACAAAAGACCTTCGAGGAAAACTCGAATATGACGACTCAAATTCTCAAATCTATTCATCAATTGTATTTCTATCATTTGGTGAATGAGGCTATAGATACTCAGGCTCGATTTAACGAAATATGGCAGGCTCAGGACATGGAAGCGATGAAGGAGCTTCTGGATCATGTACGGGGACTTCTCTCCGCAGCTAAAAAGGATAGTTTGCCGGATGGCTTATGATCCGTTGTACTTGGCGTATCTAGTGTACTTTAATCGTGACCGGGATTATTTCGAATGTCACGAGGTGCTCGAAGAGCTATGGCTTGCCAAGCAACGCGACCCATTGTACAAAGCACTTCTCCAAGTAGCTGTTGGGTTGTACCATTGCCGCAATAATAATATGCGTGGTGCAACGATTATGCTAAGCGGGGCTGCTGCCAAGCTGGAAGAATATTCAGCAGTGACACTCGGCATTAATTTGGCTAAGCTAGTGGTGGAAGTGAAGGATTATGTTCGCCGCATGGAGTCGTGTGAGCAGCAGCCATTTTCTTATTATGATCTGACTATAGAAATCATTGATCAAGGTCTAGCGGATGAAGTGAACTCTGCGGCTGAGGTGATCACACCGAATAATCCTCAACGACGAGGTCCTCAAAGACCGACCTCTTCTCATCGTAAATAATGATCCTCTATAAATGAGTATTGCCAAAGGGACACCCGTAAGGGTGTTCCTTGAATCTTTAAACACCTAAATTTTAGCAGTACTATCAGGAGGACGGCATCATGGCGGCACAACTGCCCAGTTCTTTCAGCGAGCGTATGATGGACTTGCTGGGAACGGATTATAATCAATTTGCGGATTCGTACAAGGAGACCCCTAACGGAGGCGTTCGTGTTAATACCTTGAAAATTTCAGTGGAGAAATTGCAAGCTCTTTCCACTTTAGAGCTGGAACCCATTCCGTGGTGTCCAACCGGATTCTATACAGAGGATGGGGCCAGACCAGGTAAACATCCACATTATCACGCGGGATTGTATTACATTCAAGAGCCAAGCGCTATGGCACCTGTGGAACTGCTTGATGTACAGCCAGGAGATCGTGTCCTTGATTTATGCGCTGCACCTGGGGGCAAATCCACACAGATTTCTGCCAAGCTCTCAGGAGAAGGCTTGTTGGTTACCAATGATCTTCATCCAGAACGCACGAAAGCCTTAGCCAAAAATCTAGAGCTATATGGGGTGCGCAACGGTATCGTATTAAACGAAAGTCCAGATCATATTGCAGCGGCATTCCCGCTTTATTTTGACAAAATCTTGATTGATGCTCCTTGCTCAGGTGAAGGGATGTTCCGTAAAGATGAAGACATGGTGAAGCAGTGGGATTCAGGTACACCTGCCAAATATGCAGCCATGCAGCGGGATATTTTACGTTCTGCTGCAACAGCGTTGGCACCGGGAGGTACACTTGTCTATTCAACCTGTACATTTGCTACAGAAGAAAATGAAGAAATTATATCGGAGTTTATTTCTGAACATCCACAGTTTTCGGTGATTACAGTTGGAGGCACTGGCTCATTTGCTCCTGGTTTTGGAGAACTATCAGGGACAGCAAGACTATGGCCGCATAAAGTAAAAGGTGAAGGACATTTCATGGCTGTGCTGCAGCATGTGGGGCCAAAGGTATCTGCAGAGGAACGTGATCAAGCCGAAGTTAAGTTGAGTGCAGTTACACGGAATACGAATAAAAAAGGCACTGCTCATATTAAATCCGCAAACAAACCAGAAGCCAGACGAGGGAAAGAAGGTAAGTTCTCTAATAAATCTGCTGCTGGCGCTGAACGTGGCCGTCAAGGTTCAGGAGAAGAGCAAGCCTTGGCTGCATATGGAGATTTTATAAAAGACCAGCTTGGCTGGGAGCCAAAAGGGTATCCGATTTTCTTCGGTGATCATCTGTACATCTCCCCACTACCTAAGGAAAGATTAAATGGATTAAAGGCGATTCGTCCAGGATGGTATGTAGGACATGTCCGTAACGGCAGATTTATCCCAGGACATCCAATGGCTACCGCGTTACACCCTGAAGAGAGCTGCCGAAGTGTCTCACTTTCCAGTACGAGTAATGAAGCTATTTCCTATCTTAAAGGAGAGACATTGTTGATTAGTCAAGAACGTCTCTCTATTAAAATAGGAACTACCCAAAAAGGATACGTACTGGTCTGCATAGATGGTTATAGTGCAGGCTGGGGGAAGTGGCAGGACGGTGTGCTCAAGAATGAATATCCCGCAGGCTGGAGGTGGATGTAAGAATGAGCCTATCAGGGAAAACTGCAAAAAAGCAGCGTTTAGATAAAGTATTGTCCCATATGGGGGTAGGATCACGCAGCGATATTCGTAAACAAGCCAAGCAAGGTTTAATTACCGTGAATGGTGCAGTCGTCAAGGATAGTGGATTTCATGTAGACCCGTATCACGATAAAATTGTGGTTGGCGGCGAGCTTGTTACCTATCGTGAATTTATTTATCTTATGATGAATAAGCCACCGGGAGTTCTGTCGGCAACAGAGGACAAGCGGGATCGGACCGTTCTGGATCTTTTAAAGCAGGAATATGTACAGTTTGAACCTTTTCCTGTAGGAAGGTTAGATAAGGACACAGTAGGGCTGCTTCTGCTCACCAATGATGGAAAGCTTGCTCACGAGCTACTATCGCCACGCAAGCATGTCCCTAAGACGTATGAAGCAACAGTTGAGGGAGACGTAGATGCAGACGATGTAGCGGCTTTTGCGGCAGGTGTCGAGCTGGAAGATGGATATGTTACTTTACCTGCACAGCTAACTATATTGGGAAGAGAACGCGGCAGTAAAGTAATCTCACATATTTCGCTGATCATCACAGAAGGAAAGTTTCACCAGGTGAAGCGAATGTTCCAAGCTGTCGGCAAAAAAGTCACTTTTCTGAAACGAGTATCTATGGGAGAATTGAAGCTGGATGAAAGCCTGCCACTGGGAGCTAGTCGTGAACTTACGCTAGAGGAACTGGCACTCTTAAGTACAGAAGCATCAGAACAATAATATAGAGAAAAAATGGTATATAAATTGAATTTGGAAACTTGGGATAAGGGAATGGAGTGGCGGAGGGGAAATTTGGAACTGTAAGAGCGATAGCGGCCGCCTTTGTTTCCGGATTTCAACCACTAGTAAACGGTATAAATCAAGAAATCTGGAAACAACAGCGGCTGGAAGTCCAAATATTCACCGCAGTTGCGACTGAAACTTAACTCAAATAGCCAGGTTCAATATATATAGAAAAAGAAAGACAAGGATGGTGGGAGTATGAGATACAAACTGATTGCACTAGATGTAGATGGTACACTGTTGAATGATGATCACCACTTGAGCACTGAGAATAAAGAAGCCATTGCTGAGGTTACACGTCTTGGAGGACAAATCGTGTTATGTACCGGCCGCAGTCCGCAGAACTCGATTCCTTTTATGGAGGAAATGGGGCTGTCTGGTTATGTGCTGGGTCATAATGGAGCTGCTACGGTTCGTGTGAAAGATCGGGAAGTGCTGCATCAATACGGTATGGATGCTCGTGGTCTTGACCCTTATATTGATTATTGTAGAAAGCATGATATTCATTATGATGTGAATACGGCTTTTGATATGTATGTAGATAATGTAGAAAACCTGACCAAAGAAGCCAATTATATGTATGAACACTTCCGTATCGTGCCGGCTACACTGCCAGCATGGGAAGATTTCCGTGAACCGGTTGTTAAGTTTACTGTATTTACACAACCAGAAATCCTTGACGAAGCTGAACGTGAATGGCGTACTTGGACCCATGAGTACAATATTTTGCGCAGTGGTGAATTTTTCGTTGACTTGATGCATCCGGAAGCCTCCAAGGGCAACGCCTTAAAGAATCTGGCTGTGAAGCTGGGAATTCCGCAAGAGGAAGTTCTTTCGATCGGTAATTATTTTAATGATATTTCTATGCTTACATACGCGGGTATGGGCGTTGCGATGGATAATTCTCCGGTTGAGGTCAAAGCGGCAGCGAATGCTGTCACGGGGTCTAACAACGAGCATGGTGTGCGAGATGCGCTGGTTAAATATTGTTTATCTTAATAATGGAAAGCATAAAGCGGACTTGAGTCCGTTCTATGCTTTTTTTGTTGTGAAGGAAATAAAAGAGATACCTAAACAGAAATGATTTTATCCATAAATAAACCCGCCCTTAGGATTAACTAGAAAGGGCGGGACATAGATTAACTTCCTGCATTAAAGTTTAATTTCCTCGTTCCGGCTAGGATCGCTATATTTATAGATACCAGGGTTCAGTTCGATTTTTTCGTCGAAAGGGATATCTTTGTAGCTATCAATATTAGTTCCTGTAGATATCATGCCCTTAGGTGTAATTTCAGGCACCACTTCTTTGCCATTAATCCGTAACGTAGTTTGGTTAACGCTTTTGAAGCCAGAAGATTTGGATGTTGATTCGACAATCAAATTTTCGCCCTCAGTATAGTAAGTGAATTCAATTTTTAACCCATCGACATCAAGTGAAGTGAACTGCTTTTCTTCTTTAGGTTTGTTTATAGTGATCCAATTCTTAGTAGTATCACGTTTCTCAATGACAGCATCCTTTAATATAAGTTTCATTGGAACATCGGACCAGTCGTTATACCATTCCGGAGATTCGAATTGAAATAAATGCTGGTAGCTTTCGGAATGATCTCCTTTCAAATTCCAACCCCCAGTGATTGTTTGATCACCTATAACCAACTGAGCGGTATTATAGTGGACAATTCCTTTTTTAAGCGAATCATTTTCATCTATTAGAATTTGGATATCCAAAGGGGTAACTACTAGCTGATCTAAGGTTATGCCGGTCTTTTCTTGAAATTCAGGACTGTTATACAGTTTCTTAGTGTAAATCGCCTCACTTGCTTTTTTTCCATCTGCTTTAAAATCGAACTTCCACGTACCTGAAAATCGTTTCGCTTCTTCAATGTAACTAAAATGAAGACTAGCTTCCTTCCAATCTGATTCAGTTATATTGAAAACCTGTTCAATAAATAAATCCGATCCTTCGTTAGGCATGATGGTTGGAATTGCTTCATTCTTTTGACCACCAGTACTAACTACCAAATGTGGATTACCCCGTCCTAAGTCAGATGGTGATGCAGCGACTTTGTAACGGATAATGGTTTGATTGGAAACATGTCGAACGGATTCGATTTGAAGGCTTGGATATTGCTTAACTCCAGTATTGATAGTATCCCCTGCTTGATGATTAGATTGTAAGGGAATATTCCGATCACTGTAAAAAATGAGATTCCGTGCTTCAAACCTGTAGTCCTTTTTATCATCCTTTAATGTATCAGGTGTCTCATATACTCCAATGAGTTTCTGGCTTTCAGGATCGTATTCTAAATAACCGTATACCTTTGCCTTGGCACCGGATTCACTAGTCATGATGTTTTCCTCTGTAGCAAATCCAGTATATTTGGATAGATCAGATTTAGTATCAAGTGATAACAGCATTTTCATTTTTTCTCCATCAGTTACAACACCGTTCAAATTCATTGTTACTCCTGAACTGGAAGTTTGAAGATTATACTGTTGACCGATGCCGTTATTTAATGCATTGCTCACACTTCGACCACCAATTTTATCCCAATTAATCGTCATACTAGCGAATACAGGAATGGCTACAAGTAAGAGGCAAGAGAAGACAATACTGATAGGAATAACCTTTTTATTAGACCTAGGAGTATTCTGGGAGGCATGCTGATTTCTTTGACGTGTATATGCTTCTTGTTCTATGGCAGTCCACATCAAATCATAATCCGGTCGGGGAATATGTTTATCTTTTTCAATATACAGACTCATTACTATTCAGCTCCTTTAGTTGGGTTCCACCCATTCTATTTAGTATTTTAAGTCCCTTGTTCAGTCTGGATTTTACAGTTCCTTCGGGTATGCTCATAACTTTAGAGATCTCGGGTACAGTCAATTCGTTTATAAAACGAAGGACTACTACCATTCTGATTTTGTCAGGAAGCTGACTGTATAACCCTTGTAATTCTTTTTTAGTTTCCTGTCGATCCAAACGTTTTTCTACAGGGTTTGATTCCTCAGACCTGGATAGTAAATAATTACGTACTTCTTTCATCCACCCCGTCTTACGCCTTTTGATCACACTGTTGCACTCATTCGAAGCAATTCGTAAAATCCAAGCTTTCAAGTTTCTTACCTTCGACTTATCCGCTAAGATAACTTTTACAAATACCTCTTGGGAAATATCCTCCGCATCTGCCTGATTTTTCATTAAGTAGTAACAAAAATAATATACTTGTTCTTTATAGAGCTCGAAAATTTCCCGGTCACTCATTTTGCTGCACCCCCTGTCTTTGCTGTTCTCATTAATAAGACTTATAAGCGTATGTAATCGTTCATTTTTCATTTTGATTGTAGTATTTCTTCTGAGTATCATAGCGAATTCGAATGGAAGATAAGTCGTTTACAGGTAATTATAACCATGATAAAATTAGCGGTGGGACATGCGTCCGTAATCTATTAAAACTAATTGAATGTCCGCGTTAAAGGTAAAATCATCGAAAGATGATGACACAAAGCCATGGGTCTAAAGCCTTTCGACAGAAGGAAATGATCGCCAGGCCGCCATAGGGATGTCTTATGAAGCATAAAGGATAGCTCTAAGAATATGTAGTCTATTTTGAGCTCTTTTATTATTTCGACCTATACGGCGTTACATTATCGCAAGGGGCCGAAAGGGGAAGTACATGAACAGTTTTTTCAAAACAATAGGTACTAGTTTGGCAGTAGGTGCTTTATTGCTGTCCGGAACGATCGGATGGATGTCTAATCCAGGAGTAGTGTCAGCAGCTACCTCAACAGTAGTAACCGCGGATCAGATGATCAGCAAAGTAACGGCAGCCTCCAAAGCAATAAAGAATTTCCATCTGGATGTGACCAAAAAACAGGATATTCAAAGCGGCGGGGTGCGTATCAGCAACACCAACACTCTGAAGCTGGATATCAACCGTCTGCCGAATTTTGCCGCAGCAGGCACTGTCGCTAGTAGTCTTTTAGAAACATCGTACAGTCTATATGCCAATGACAAGGAGTTTTACTATCTTGTAGACGGAAGTGAACTGATCGATGAATCTGAAGATGAAGGTTACGACGATGACGGGGAGCCAATCGATCCTGATGCACAATATTGGCTTGGACTGGAGAAAACGGAATGGGATGCCTTTTACTCTAAAGGCCAATACGATCCTGTTTCCATGCTTGATTCGGTCAAAAGTTATAAAAAATCCATGAAAGTCAGCACTGCTGGCGCACAAACAGTCTTACAATTCACGGTAACCGATCCGACAGCAGCTAAGGGGATAATCAAACTCTATGACCAGGAGAACCTCTGGGATGGAGAGACAGTTCAACCCAAAAGCGTAACGTGGAAATTATTCGTCAATACTAAGACCTGGCAAACGGAAAAGCTGATAGTCGATCTGAGTTATGTGCTGGTAAGTGATGGAGCCAAAGATACATACACCACGAAAATCGAAGCTAAATATTCCAAAAATAATAAAGGTGCAGCCATTGTAAAACCGGCCGAACTAGAATAATAAGGACGATTCATAACGAGCGAAAAGCGCTGTTCAGCGGAACAGCGCTTTTTGTTGTATCCAACAGCAGTTCTTTATTAGTTGACAAGAATAAATCATTGCTGTAATTTATATGTATGCGCATGTATATAATAATTTATCTAAATATAATTTAATGAAAGTTGGGAAAAAGATGATAGCACTAGACACAGCATTAACTTTTCGCAGAGGGCTGACATTAAAAAACCGAGTGGTTATGGCTCCAATGACCACTCGAATGAGCTTTTATGACGGTGTAGTAACACAAGATGAATTGAAATACTATTCGCTAAGAACGGGCGAAGTAGGTGCGGTCATCACTGCGGCAGCAAATGTACAAGAGGGTGGAAAAGGATGGGAAGGTGAACTTAGTGTTTCCTCCGATGAATTTATTCCTAGCCTCAGCCGATTAGCATCTACTATTAAACGAAATGGAACAAAGGCTATTTTACAGCTATTCCATGCAGGAAGAATGACAGATTCAAAAATATTGCGTGGCGTACAACCCGTTTCCTCCAGCGCCATTGCTGCCGAACGCCCGAATGCAGAAATTCCAAGAGCATTAACAGAAGATGAAATTTTCGGTGTAATTGAGGATTTTAAAAAAGCGACTCAACGTGCTATTCAAGCTGGATTTGACGGGGTAGAAATTCATGGAGCAAACACATATTTAATCCAACAATTCTTCTCTCCACACTCCAACCGTCGTGAAGATCAATGGGGAGGAAGCTTAGAGAAAAGATTTAATTTCATTAACCAATTAGTGGATGCAGTTATTGCTGTCGTTGACAATTCAAAGGTTAAGGATTTTATTGTCGGGTATCGTTTTTCTCCAGAAGAATATGAAGAGCCTGGAATTAAAATCACCGATACCTTTTATCTCATTGATAAATTAGCTGATAAAAAGCTGGATTATCTGCATATTTCATTAGGGGACTTCAAGAAAGTATCTGCATCAGAAGATTTTAAAGAAAAATCAATCCTGCAATATGTGCATGAGAAAATCAATGGCCGTATACCTTTAATTGGGGTAGGAGATATCCGTACCAAACAGGACGCAGAGGACACGTTGACAAATGCTGAATTAGTAGCAGTAGGACGGTCTCTTATCATTGATCCTCATTGGACAAGTAAAGTACTGGAGGGTAAAGAAGATCTCATCAGAAGAGTACTTGCTGATCAAGATAGAGAAGAACTTGTAGTAGAGAATGGTATTCTAGAATTCCTTAAATTAATGATGCCTGATCGTTTACGCTAAACCCAAACACAGTTTTGAGGTCTAAATCTATAACGTTCCGCGGTAAATTCCGCGGAACGTTATTTTTCTGTAACGACTCTATTCCCTCTTTAAGATTGTTGTCGTATGTTTCAACATTCGATTCATGAGATTTCGCCGCTCTGTTTTTATGTCGGTGTCGCTTCTCTTTAATGCGTCGCGGATGGGGATGATCTCTGTAATTTTCCTGCCGCTTTTTATTCTTCGATCTACACAAGTCGGGATGTAACCTACGTTAGTTATACTCGTGTGTCCTTTTTCATCCTTCTTTATTTTAAGCGTAAGAATGATACCGCTTTGTGTATAAGGAATATTCATTAGTTTAGTAGAAACAAAATTCCCCAATGAGTAAATAACGAATTGTTTTTTTCCACGAAGTGCTAACGGTTGAAGAACATGTGGGTGAGACCCCAGTATGATGTCGGCGCCATTTTTAAAAAAGAGATTGACCAGCTCTTTTTGCCTCTTGTTTGGAGTGTAACGATATTCGCTTCCGAAATGCAGATAAAGCAAGACTAGATCGACTTTCTTTTTTAAATCTCGAATCTCCCGAATGATCTTGGGCGTAGATATCCGATTAACCAGCCATGGCTTACTCACTGGTACAGGAATTCGGTTAGTTCCTGCTGTGTAGGAGAGGATGCCAATCGTAATTCCTTTGACGTTTTTAATAAGCGTTCTCTTGGATTCTTCTAATGATTTAGCTGTTCCCGTGTGGTCGATTCCATTACGGTCCAGAACTCGTAACGTCCGAACCAGACCCGGGGCACCATAATCCATGCAATGATTGTTGGCCGTTACTAATACGTCGAATCCGGCTTCCTTAAGTGCAGGGGCCAGTTCGTCTGGACATTTGAATATCGGACCGCCTGATCGGGGGCTTTTCCGGCATTCGGGGCCGCTTCCAGCAAAGGTGGTTTCGAGATTGCCAATCGTCAAATCAGCCTGTTTCAGATAAGGAGCTACTTTTGCAAACAGGGGGCTGAACGAATAGGTTCCGTCAGGCTGTTTAGCATCCGAAATAATATAACGTTTGACCATTAGATC
Source organism: Paenibacillus sp. FSL H8-0315 (assembly GCF_038005365.1). Lineage (NCBI taxonomy): Bacteria > Bacillati > Bacillota > Bacilli > Caryophanales > Paenibacillaceae > Paenibacillus > Paenibacillus sp. FSL H8-0315. Next base: position 5,700,411 of record NZ_JBBOTA010000001.1, read on the forward strand.
TCCCACAGCAGCTATTTGTATTTCAGTCATGGATATCCACCTTTTTATTATTTTCATTAGGATATGGCATAAAGTTGTTATGGGTTATTCTTTCTTTAAGGCGAAGTGCAAACATTTGTGTGGCTTTTTATTTAAAATGTGACTCAACGCATAATCACTTTATTTAGATCGTCTAAATTTAAGGTATTCATTTTTTTCAAACTTTTATAATTTGATTCAAATCCTCTTTTTTGTTTGGCAGCCATAATAAAATAAGGTTGTTGATAAACATTATCAATCAAACATTGGAGGTTAAAGAAATGAGTACACAATTCAAAAAAATCGCCGAGGATACTTACTGGATAGGCAAAATCGATAACCGCCAGGTTCCATTTCACCGCCTGATTCTGGCAAAAGGAACTACCTATAATTCTTATTTATTAAAAACAGGTAAGCCAACTGTCATTGATACCGTAGACATGGAATTCGGACGTGAATATGCCGAGTGTCTGGGTGAAATGATTGATCTTCTAGATATCCATTACATTGTAATTAATCATACAGAGCCTGATCACTCTGGTGGACTGGCAGCTCTCGCTGCCAAGGCTGCAAATGCCACGATCGTATGCACCGAGATTGCTGTTCCCGAATTGCAGGAAATGTACAAGCTTCATAGCCGGAACTTCCTGGTGGTTAAAGACGGAGATAAGCTGGATATTGGCGGGAAAATGCTGCTGTTTAAAGAAACACCGCATCTCCATACCGCAGAAACGATGATCACCTATTGTATCGAAGATCAAATCTTATTTCCTTGTGATATTTTCAGCACGCATGTTGCGGTGGAGAATCTATTCAGCGATGAAGCCGGGTTTGATATTACGGAAGATTTCGAGGGCTATTACGCAGCAATTATTCATCCTCACAGAAGATATGTAAGAACCCTGTTAGAGGCTGTTAAGGATCTTGAGATCCGGATGATCGCTCCTTCCCATGGATTTGTGATCCGGAAGGACATACGTAAATATATCGGGATGTACGCCACATTGAGCCGTGAAACGACGCAAGGAAAAAAGGCAACCATCGTATATACCACCATCAAAAACAGTACCAAGAAGATGGCCAAAATCATACAGGATTGCTTGCAGGAAAATAATATAGAGACAGAGGTCTGGGATGCAGATAAAAGTAGTGCCACTGATATTCTGAACAGCATAACGTCAGCGGACGCGGTCTTTATTGGCAGCTCCACTAAATACGCGGACATGATTGGGAACCTGGAGAACATTCTGAAAGAATTGCACAATATGAATCTGGAAGGTAAACTTGCTGCAGCCTTTGGCTCCTACGGCTGGAGTGGTGAAGCCATTGAAGTCATTCAGGATTATCTGAATGGAACAAACATGACGGTGCAAAGCACATCTGAGGTTATTAAAACCACGGGGATGACACATGTAGAGTTCCCTGTACGAATCAGATTTTCCCCGAAAGAGCCTGAGAAAGTTCAAAAAATTAAAAATGCGGCTGAATTTGTTTCGGATTTGCTGCTGAGTTCATTTTAGGGAGGAGGAACATAGGATGACAAAACATTACGTTATTGTTGGCGGAGGAGTAGCCGCCGTCCATGCCGCCAAAGCCATCCGTGATCAAGACGCAGAATCGGAAATTTCGATCCTCGGGGAGGAAAGTCAACTGCCCTATAACCGGATTAAGCTGACCAAAGGGCTGTTTACCGACCTGCACAGTGAGAAGGTGCTGATTAAAAAGGAAAAATGGTACCGCGATAACCGTATCTCCGTAAAAACCTCGACCCGAATCCGTTCTGTCCACCCGGACCGGCAAATAGTTGTGACAGAAGATGGGCAGAGTGTTTCTTATCATAAGCTTTTATTGTGTATGGGAGCGAAGAATCGTGCAATCTCCCTTGAGGGCTTCGCCCTGAACAATGTTCATACCCTCCGGGATATGAACGACGCGGACAGATTGAAAGAAAACCTGCAGGATGGCAGCCATGTAGCCGTAATCGGTGGGGGAGTGCAGGGAATCGAAACCGCTTGGGCGCTGCATGAAGCTGGATATCAGGTAACGGTGATCGAAGCTTTTCACCGGTTGATGGGCAGACAGCTTGATGAGAAATCCTCACAGCTCCTTAAAGAGAACCTTGAACAAGCAGGTGTGAAGGTTATTCTTCGAGCTGATGTAGCGTCTATAACAGGAACTGAGTATGTTACCGGAATTACGCTGCACGACCAATCTCATTTTTCCTGTGACCATGTAGTCTACTCTATTGGTATTGTACCGAATACGAAACTGGTAAGTGGCTCGAATATTCAAGTCCGGCAGGGCATTATCGTAAATGAACAAATGCAAACAAATGATCCGCATGTGTATGCAGCCGGAGATGTGGCTGAAATTAACGGGCATGTGGAAGGACTGTGGGGCGGAGCGATTGAGCAGGGCAGGATTGCCGGCAGTAATATGGTCGCCAATCTGACGGCGTATCGTAGAGCTGTTCCGGTTACCTTGTTTACCGCCTTTGGTATCTCTTTATTTTCGATAGGCAACGTGGATGAACAGTGTTGCGATACGGCGGTAAGCGGAGATGACAATGGGGCGTATACGCGTATATATGTGAAAGATAACACAATGATCGGTGCGATATCCTGGCAAGGTGCAGCTGCTTCTCTTGGGTATAAAACCGCTGTAGAGTATGGCATCTCCCTTGAGGGGATCGATGTTAACGGGAGTAGCATCGAGGAGATTATGGCTGAAGTACAAACCAGGTTGAACTAAACTATTAACTTTTTAGGAGATGATAAAGATGAAAAAATACATTTGTCTACCCTGTGGTTATATCTATGATCCGGCATTAGGCGATCCCGATGAGGATGTTGTTGCAGGCACTGCATTTGAAGATTTGCCTGAAGATTGGGTCTGTCCGGTATGCGGTGAAGATACCAGTCATTTTGCGCCGGTTGAAGATAAAAAAACTTCTGTATCCTAAAGGAAAGTAGGAGTTGTACAAAAAAATGAACAACAGGGGGGACAGTTATGAAGGAGTATTCTTGCCAATACGCTGCTGAACCTTGTACCCGCAAGGTGCCTATTTTTGCTGCGTTAAGCGATGACGATCTCTCCCGGATCAGCGCTATGATCAAGCATCGTAAGTTTACTAAAGGTCAACCTTTAATTCTGGAAGGGGCGCCGTCAGATACGCTGTACATTATTCAGCGAGGGCATGTTAAATTATCCAAAACAACTCCTGAGGGCAAGGAACAAATTTTGCACATCTTGACGAATGGAGACTTTTTCGGAGAACTGAGCATTTTTAACAGCGATGAGCTGAGTAACTTCAGTGCTTATGCTCTGAAAGACACTAACATTTGCATGCTGACCCGAACGGATATGGAGCAGCTGATGAGGGATAATCCGGATATTTCGCTCAGGCTACTGAAGAGTGTGACCAAAAGACTAGCCCATACGGAAAATCTGGCGCAAAGCCTGGCGACCAAAGATCCCGAAATACGAATTGCTTATATGATCATGGAACTCAGCGACAAATATGGTAAGCAGCGTGGCACTCATATTCATATTGACCTTCCGTTGTCTCGTGAAGAGCTGGCCAGTTATGTTGGGGTCACCCGCGAAACTATTAGCAGAAAATTCTCAAGGTTTGAAGATTCAGGTCTTATTGAGCTAATCGGAAACAAGCAAATGCTCATTATAGATCCAGCCGGTTTGGAGAGTTATATGGGGTATTAAGAGGATTACGGTGTATTGACCGATCTGTATGACACCGTGGGTGCAGAACATACGCTATATGGGGCCAGACTCCGATACTTGTCGTTCCCAAAGGATTTCAGTATGATGAATACTATATAAACTTGTCCCTATGGGCTCGATTAATCGGAAGATGGCGAGGAAACCCAATGCAGAAAAGGAATAGCAGAAAATTTTTCCGTATCAGGCTAGAGGAAATGATTCAAACCTTACGACATGAAATTCATTCGGGAAGTATAGCGATCGGCAGTTATCTTCCTTCAGAAAGCGACTTAGAGGTGCGCTTCGGACTTAGTAACGCTTCTGTGCGCAACGGGCTTAAGGTGCTGGTGGATGAAGGCTTAATTGAGAAAATTCCGCGTGTTGGCAATCGGGTAATTCCTCCGGTAGAGGAAGGCAGAACGACGATCAAGTTCGGATATGTGAACACCATCCCCAAGCTTGTAGAGATGCAAGAGCTACTGAATGAGTTCGGCAAACGCTATCCGCATATCGACGTTCAGCCGCTCGAGTTGTCTTCAGGAAACTACTCGACATCTTTGAAGGAATATTTGCAGTCGGAAATCATGGATGTCGTACTGATGAATAATAACAATTATCAGGATTTTTTGGAGCAAGGCTGTACGGAGCTGCTGGAGCCGATGGAGGAACAGCCGGACACGTATCGTTTTCTTTCCGACCCGTTCCGGTATGGTGACCGTAATCGCGTTCGCCCCTTCATTTATTCTCCAGTCGTGCTTTGTTATAATAAACAGCACTTTAAGGAAGCCGGCGTATCACCACCAGACAGTAGCTGGACCTGGGACGATTTGTTTGCTAATGGTCGAAAGGTAGCTGAAGGTCATGACTGGTATGGTTTTTATTTTTATTTGCCTTCTCGTAACCGGTGGCCGTTGTTCCTGCTTCAAAGCGGCACAACGTTTGCGGCAGAACAGGATGACGAAGGGAAATACCGGTTCAGCGGCTCAAAGCTACTCGACAGTTTAGGAACCATCCGAAAGCTGATAGGCATGAAAGATGTATTTCCAGCTGTATTGTCTGAGAGCGATGCGGATGCGGAAGCCTTGTTCTTGCAAGGCAAAGTGTCCATGATAATGACGACCTATTACTTCTTGAATCAATTGCGTCAATCCGATTTGGCATTCGATATTGCTCCATTGCCGCGGCTGCAAAATGCTGATACGCTGCTGATTATAAATGGACTGGCGGTTAACAGCAAATCACAGAACAAGGATGCATCCATGCTGCTCGTTGATTTTCTCACCTCACACGAGGCGCAACTGATCATTAGGCGCAAGACGCTGAATATTGCAGCCAACCGTTTGGTGATGGATTGGGAAGGCGAGGAAGTGGGGTATCGTCCGGCCCGTTTTCAGCTTTATCGTGAGATCTTCCCTACCTATCGTCTGGTTACAGAGCTGGGTTTGAGCAACCTCCAGTTGAAAGAGATTCAACGTGATATCATGATGTTTGTTTCAGGTCTACTGGACAACGACGAGTTATGCCGCAGACTTGAGGAAATATTGAATGCGGTAAATCAGGAGACTCAGCACTCTTGAGGACTGAAAGTTTATGTGAAAATCCCGGCACAGGTTCAATTCTGAATCTGTGCTTTTTGGTATGTTGAAGTATTTGTTTGTTGCACAAGAATTGACTCATATATGACTCATAATAAACATAAAAACTTGTTGACTATGCTTTTGTTGTTATTATATGATGCAATAGAAGTCAGGTATGAGTTAACGCGAACTCGATTTTATTAAGGTGGTGTAGCTGCAAAGATGGAAAAGGAAGGCGTTTATTTTCACAATGTTTCGGAGCTGGTTCATAAACCCTATCAATCTGGATTGCATCTCCAGCGTTTTCCACAGCATGTGCGCAATGGCTTGTCAGAGAAAGGAAGAACCAAAGCTATACAATCGAACGGCTGCGAATTGCGGTTTGTCACCGAATCCAAGCATGTTAGGGTCACTGTCGGATCGAATGATAGTAACGGCCGCGTTGTGGTATGCAGAGGGGATTTTTTTCATTCTCAGCATTTTCTGCAGGCGGGTACGGTAACCACTCTGCACTTGGAGGAGCCGGAACGTTTTACAGAGGTATCAAGTAAGCGGCTGAATCAGTCTGGATTTTCCTCTAACGTATGGCGTTTGCATTTTGATCGTTTCGGAGCTGTTTACTACGATGTGGATGCTTTTGGTTGTGAAGTACGTGCGCCTAGACCGGAAGAGGTACCGAAGCTTACGATGCTCGCCTATGGATCTTCCATCAGCCAGAGCGCGGGATCCACGCATCATTTCAATGGTTACTTACAGCAGACAGCGCGCAGACTTGGTGTGGATGTGCTAAATCTTGCGCTTAGCGGATCTTGTTATTGCGAGGACGTAGTTGCCGATCATCTGGCTGAACGTGAGGATTGGGATTTTCTGTTTCTGGAACTTGGTGTCAATATGCGTGCTGTAGTGTCTCCCGAGGAATTCAAGCGTAGAGTGTCTTACATGCTGGACCGGGTTATCAAAAATCATCCTGACAAACCTGTGTTCGTTACTACGATTTATCCGAATCGTGCAACGTATTTTCTTGATACAGGCCATCTTCTTCATGTCCAAGAGGCGGTTTTTAACGAAGTGCTGCTTCGTTACTGTGAGAGCAATAAACATCCACAACTACATCTGCTGGATGGCGCATCAGTCATGCGCGATCTAACCTCGCTGACCTCCGATCTTATTCATCCTTCCGATTATGGACACACGCTAATGAGCGAGCATTTAGCAAAGCTGTTGCGGCCCATGATCGAACCCCTCCGAACTTCTAGTCATTCTACCGAAGTGTCCCCAATTTTATAATAGGGAGTTGATGGAAATGAAGCGTTGGATGCTTACCATGGTGGGAGTTTCATTATTAGCCGTCTCTATGAATGGATGTTCCTCTTCTAATAAGGGGGGAGAAGAACAAGCAGGGGAGAGTCCGGAAAAAACCACTGTTTTCTCCATATCGTTCCGGAGCGGAAACATTTCGTATGCAGACAATCATCCGAATATCAATGATGACAAATGGGTCAAAAAGCTGGAGGAACTTACAAATACAGATCTTAACATCCGTTTGATGCAGCAGAAAAATTTTGATTCGCAAATGATTCAAATGTTCGCGATCAACGACATTCCGGATGTCGTGCAAGCAAGCTCTGGGCTGACGAACCCTCAGTTGGCAGGTTCCGTGGAGGCCGGAGTATTCATGCCCCTAAATGAATTGCTTGAGCAGTATGGGCAGTATCTTCTCAAGAAAGTCCCGAAGGAGGCATGGGAGAAGGAGACCGATGCGAAAGGTAATATCTATGCGATTCCGGAATGGCTGTCCAATCCGTCACGCCGTGCAACTTGGATTCGTGCGGATCTTTTGGAACAAACAGGGCTGCCAGAGCCTAAAACAGTAGATGACTTCCTGAATGTCATGCGTGCTTTTAAGAAGCTGGGTGTGGAGAATCCTTATATGGGCCGGGAGGACTTTGTATATTCGGATATGTTCTTCGGATCTTACGATACCTTTGCTAATTTCTTTATGAAACAAGGGGATCAAATTGTCCCGAAATTTATGAATATCGAAAATATGCAAAAGACGATCCAAACGTACAAGACAATGTTCGACGAAGGACTGATCAACAAGGAATTCGTCACAATTAATCCCACGAAATTTAAGAACGATATTCTTGCAGGCAAGGCGGGCATCTGGAACATGAATGCGAACCTGTTGATCCAATGGGATCAGCAGCTAAGAGAACAGGTGCCTACTGGTAAAATGAAGCTGATCGCCTCGCCCACAGGGCCAGACGGTAAGGGGGGACTTCGTCTTGTCGGTACGGTGCCGCGAGCGTATTTAATTAACAAGAATGCGAAAGACCCTGCCGGGATCGTCAAGTTTTTCAACTGGATGGTTAGTGACGAAGCGGAGAAGTTTTTTACCTTCGGAATTGAAGGGGAAAACTACACTGTAGAGAACGGAAATATTAACTATAACAGACCGAAAACAGCTGATGAAGTTGATGAAGAAACGTTCCGTCAAATCCTGCTGTGGTTCGTACAGGATACTACCTACAATAAAGGTGCGCTTAGTCTCACACCCGAAGGAAAAGATTTGATGAAGCTCTACGACACAGTACTTGCGAATGAGGGACGCGACGGGATTCAATTTGAACCGCAAGTAAAAGGCTATCAGAAAAACCCGGACATCACCCCAGGTGGAGATAAATTGCCACCAGTTATATTGACGCATGTGATCAATATGGTATACGGAAAAAAGCCGATTTCCGACTATCCGAAGGTGGTGGAGGAATGGCTGCAGAAAGGGGGAAGTGACGTCGTCAAGGAAGCAACAGAACGTTATAACAATAACGACGGTGTGATTTTGTCCCGACATTAATAAGCTGCATCTCACAAGAGGTTTGAACTCCATAATGCTTGTGATTACCTATACCATGTCAAGGAGGAATTTATTTGAGAAACGGACTATATAGGAAAGCTTTTCGAGTGGGCATTAGAGTACTGTTGTCTTTGGCTTTGTTATATTCGCCTTTGGAAATGCAAGCGCTTACTGAAGTTTATGCAGACGGAATAACCGATGACTATGTTACGCTCTACGAGGAAAACTTCGATGACCCTGACAATTTTGGATCTACCGGTGGTATTGCCATTCTGGGGCCTTGGCTGCAGGAAGGCGAAGGAAACAGTATGGCGAAAACTTCGGTTTCGTCCACGGCCCCGTCCGTACCGAATCTGGTGAAAATCGATGGCAAGGATGCATTGGCGCTGCCAGTGAATTCGACGGGGTACCGCAATCTTCAATTGAGTTATTATACACGGGCATCCTCCTACATCGGAGGAAGCGTCATCGTAGAATGGTCAAGTGACGGAGGGATAAATTGGACAACGCTGGAGGAATTTAAGCTGCCCCCAGGAACGCTGGAACAAAAGAACAGTGAGCCGAACCAACTCAAAGTCCAAAACTTGGGCAGCGGAGCTGACAACAACCCGAACGTCAAAATCCGGGTTCGTGTGGGGGAGCTTATGAGCGCGAATATGTACATCGATAGTGTCGCCCTCAAAGCTCAAGCGATTCCCGGAATACCACCCGCAGAGACACCGGTGCCAATCCCTACACCGGCTGAACCTAAGCCGTTTGTGGTTCCTGAAGGCGTTAAGCTGTATGAAGATGTGCGGATTGGGAATGCTGGAACGCGGCCGATTTATACTTCGATTGCCGTACCCAAGATCCTGCCTCAAGCACCCGTGCCAGTGATGGTATACATTCATGGCGGAGGTTGGAATCACGGAGACCGGAAGCAAGCCCTTGCCAGTATCTGCAACTATGTAACCAAGCGAGGATATATCGGAGTATCGCTGGATTACCGCTTAACCCCGGAAGCGCCATTCCCGGCGCAAATTCAGGATGTGAAGCTTGCTATTCGTTACTTGCGCGCGCATGCGGCAGAATACCATCTGGACCCGAGTCGGATCGGTGTATGGGGTTCGTCGTCAGGGGGGCATCTGGCCTCACTGCTTGGTACGACTGGGAACATTAAGTCAGGCGAGACAATCACATTGGATACAGGACATACCGTAAATGTTCCGGATTTGGCTGGGAATGGCGGTTGGCAGCAATATTCTGATCAAGTGCAAGCCGTTGTCGATCTCTACGGTCCAGCGGATTTTACAACAAACTTCGCTAATAGCTATAAATCTGTGAAAGCGCTTTTAGGCGGGAACGACGCGTTCTCTGTGCCAGACCAGGCAAGGTTGGCCATGCCTGGCACTTATGCGTCACCGGACGATCCGCCTTTTTTCATCCGCCATGGGGATGTGGATGCAACGATCCCATACACGGACAGCATTACGTTCTCCAATCAATTGAAGGATGCAGGCGTGAAAGTGGTCGATGTCAAAATTGTACCTAAACAAGGTCACGGTTTTATAGGCGAAGCGGCTGAGCAAGCAAGCGCCGAGGCTTGGGCTTTTATGGATCAATATGTAAAGAATCGAATGGCAACAACACCTGATGATGAGGTTGTATACCGCGATCTAGCCAGTCTGGCACCGAGCGACGATGCAGTCATCGACAGCAGCAAGCCCACTGTAAACTTCAATAGCGCGACGAGCAGCAGCAATGGATTGTTCAGTATTTCTTCTGGCGCCGAGAACAAGAAATATGTGTATTTTAAATTTGATGTCTCTTCATATAGCAATCCTGCAAACAGGTACATTTTTAATGTTGCTGCCAAAAAGGGTTCATCCAATGCGGACCTCGAACTTTCGTTATTCGGCCTAAAGGATACAAATTGGACTGAATCGGAGCTGACTTGGAGCAATGCGCCTGTCACGGATCTGACCATTGCTTCGTTAAGTGGGAAATTTACCGTAACGGCAGACAAATCAAGAGCTCCACAGGTTTACAGCATCGATGTGTCCGAGTTTGTCAGAGAAAGATTGTCCGCATCGGGCGGTAATATCGCTTTTCTGCTTGGTGATGCGGCAAGCACTGGAATTTCCCTCAATGTCTATTCGAAAGAAGCTAATGGCAACAGCAACCCCCGTCCACAGCTTGTTGTTCAAGAAGCGGTTGCACCTTCAAGCGACCATGAGAAACCTTCCTGGCCGGATGGAAGTTCTCTGAAAGCTGTCAATATAGGTACAGAGTTCATTCAACTTTCATGGCCGGCCGCCAGCGATAATCAAGGTATCGGCTCCTATCGCGTATACCGGGATAACACCCTGTTATCCAATGTTACCGGTGCAACGTATACAGCCGTTGGGCTTAGCCCTAGCACGGCGTACAGCTTTAAGGTTGAAGCGGTGGATCAGTCGGGCAATACATCCGTACCGCTTTCTTTTACGCGGTCAACGCTTACAGAACCCATCATTCCTTACGCGATTGCAAACGTGACAGCCAGCGACAGCGATGGCAATATCGCAACGAATACCATCGATAATAACTTGTTCACCCGTTGGTCCGCCGCAGGTAACAGCCCGTGGATCCAATACGATTTAGGCGAACGGAAGCAGATCAGTTATTTAGGTATTGCCGTTTATAAAGGTGACACGCGTACGGCTCAATTGAGTATCGAAACTTCAAATGACGGTTTGGCTTGGACTACCATATGGACTGGTGCAAGCATGTACAGAACCATAGAGATGCAACCTTTTGATTTTCCTGACACAGAAGCCAGATATGTGCGTATCGTAGGTCTTGGGAATTCTGATGGCAGCGCGTTTACAAGTTTATCGGAGATAAACATCTATGCGCCGTTCGCAAATGGCGATACACCTGTAGCCAGCATCCCGAACTACACGCCTAATCCACCCCGGGAACCGATCCCATTCAAAGCTCCCGGATTAACCGAAGCTGATGGTACGGTGCATCCGGTTCATTCCTCACCTACAACCACTGGGCGCATCTTGAACGTGCTGGACTATAATGCTGATCTCGCCGATAACGACACAGATGACGGTATTGCTATACAAGCTGCCATAAACAGTGCTGAGTCCGGCGATGAGGTCTATTTGCCGTCTGGGGTTTATAATCTGAACTCAACATTGGATACCCTTGTCAATTTGAAGCTCAAGTCAGGAGTAAACCTTCGCGGTGAGGATCAATCAACAACCATCCTCAAGACATCTCTCAATAAGGTAAAAAACAGCGCCCTGATGAAAGTATCCGGACAGCATGATCTGTCCATATCTAATCTCACATTGACTTCTACCTGGAACGGTGTCTACACGACGGACCATAAAGTGAACAACCCGGACGCCGGTGGTCCCGACAGCATGATTATCATCGCAAATTTTGGTGAGGTTCCGTCATACAACATCACGGTTGATGGGGTTACTGTAGAGAAGTATTCACGTATGGGTGTGCGTATCGACAACAGCCGTGATATTGTCGTACGCCGCAGCACGTTCCGAAATGCGACAGATGTAGGTCCGGGCGGTGCTGGCTATGGTGTGTCGATTCAAGGCATGGCCAAGCAGGATCGCAACGGGTATGAGAACGACACGGTTTGGAATGTTGTGGAGGACTCCCATTTCGAAGGCCCTTATTTGCGGCATGGGGCGCTGATCCAATTTGTTGCCCATAACAATGTCCTGCGAAACAATCAGTTTATGAATACAAAGCTGGATGCCATCGATCTGCATGGAGAACTCGAATATTTGAACGAGATATACGGCAATGTGATTATTGACATTCCCTACGGTGCGGCGATCGGGCTGGGAAACACCGGGGGTACAGCACCCAGCAATCACAGTAAGTCAGGACCGCACAACTATATCCATGACAATACGATTCGTAATACAAGAGAAGGAATCAATGTAACTATGGGCACCCCGGATACAGTCATTGAGCGAAATGTGATTGAGAATACAACGCATATAGAGGACGCCAAGGGCATTCAGATTTTGAACGGGCCAGGTACTATCATTAAGGAAAATATCATTCGCAACAACACCGCGTCGAATTATTGGGCTGTATCCCTTGAGCATGATCCCGGCGACAGCAAAGCAAATGATATCGGAGCGGGCGACCCGCAGGACGTTCAATTGATCGAAAATTCGCTGATTGGCAATACGAACGGTATTCGACTTCTTGCTGGAAAAGGGATCATCCTGCAGGGGAATCTTATTGACAGTATAAGTTGCAATTATTTCAAAAATGATCATGTAGTAGTAGAGGGTTGGCCGTTACCGATTATACCCTAAAGAAAACACAAGCTCACTCATAGAAACTCCATATTGCAAGCGCTTTATTGTAGGTAGAATGAGGTTAGATTCATTCACTATTTAAGGAAATGGAGGAAAGCCGATGCCACATATTGAGATTAGGATGTACGAAGGCCGAACGAGTGAGCAGAAGGAGGAGATAGTCACCGTATTCACGCGGGAGTTATCCCGAATTATTGAACGGGAGGAACGATTTATTACCGTCGAATTTCAAGAAATTCCCCTGGATGAGAATGCTCCGGCGAACCTGCTGAAAACAGGACCTATAGGAAACGGTTATGAAAGCTAAGTTAACTGGGGTTGACCTTATTAACTACAAAGCCGACACGAAAAGGTCCTTGCTTTTAAACATGTGGAAATTCAGAGCACTCTATGTGATTGCGATTCCCGGGATCTTGTATTTTATTATTTTCAAGTACTTGCCGTTGGCTGGTTCAGTTATTGCGTTTCAGAACTACAATATTTTTAAAGGCTTTACAGGCAGTGAATGGGTGGGACTCGAGCACTTTAGGACGATGTTCCAATACCAGGATTTCGGAAGAATCTTGAGCAATACAATTCTGCTAGGCTTGTATGATCTTATATTCGCCTTTCCGGCTCCAATATTGCTTGCGCTTCTGCTGAATGAAATTCGGCTTGTGTTTTACAAACGGTTTTTGCAAACGGTGGTTTATATGCCCCATTTCCTATCTTGGGTAATTGTCAGCGGTATCGCCTTGGGTATCCTCTCCCCAGGAACAGGGATTGTGAATCAGGCTTTACAAGCTTTCGGCTTTGAACCGATTTATTTTCTTGGTGAAAATTCATACATTCGCACGATTTTGATCAGTTCCGGCATTTGGAGGGATTCCGGGTACGGTACGATCATTTATCTGGCCGCGTTGGCAGGAATAAACCCAGATCTTTATGAGGCTGCTGAAGTAGACGGAGCCGGGCGCTGGAAACAAACCTTAGCCATTACACTGCCGTCTCTGATACCGACGATTATGATTTTGTTCCTTCTCCATATCGGGAGATTTCTTGATCTTGGCTTCGAGCGGGTATGGGTATTCCTGAACGCGCTTAATACCGGGAACGGGGAGATTCTGGACACTTATATCTATAAGGCGGGGCTGCTGTCTCAGCAATACAGCTATACAACAGCAGTGGGGCTATTCAAGTCGGTAGTTGGACTCATTCTGGTGCTCATCGGCAACATTTTGAGCAAAAAAACAACCGGTGAATCGCTGTATTAATCGCTCTTTATGGAGGTAGGGATGATGAGAGTACGCTATACTCGCGGCCAGAATCTATTTAATGTGTTCAATCTTTTGTTTCTGACCGCTCTCGCTTTGGCTATGTTTCTGCCGTTTCTGAATGTGATTGCCCAGTCCTTTAGCAGCTCTGAAGCAATTATTAATGGCAGGGTAGGCTTGCTGCCAAAGGAATTTACCGCGATCAATTATCAGTACGTTTTCAGCGATCATTCCATTTGGCGGGCGTTCGGTGTTTCCGTCTATATTACGGTACTGGGCACCGCCATTAATCTGATTGCGACAGCTTCTCTCGCTTATCCGGTGTCGCGGCCGGAATTCGTAGGACGTAAATACATCGTCATGATGGTATTGTTCACTATGGTATTCAGTGCCCCTCTTATTCCAAACTTTATCCTGATCAAAAATTTGGGGCTTATGAACTCCTTATGGGCACTTATGATTCCGGGGGCCATCAGCGCATTTAACTTTTTCGTGATGAGAAGCTTCTTTATGCAGCTGCCTCAGGAGCTGATAGATTCCTCCAGAATCGATGGGTGTGGCGAGCTGCGGATCATAGTCAATATGATACTGCCGTTGTCCAAACCGGTAATGGCCTCATTGGGGATTTTTTACGCCGTCGGGCACTGGAATACGTACATGAGCGCTCTGTATTATATCAACAAGCCGTCATTATGGCCTCTGCAGGTGATGTTGAAGAAGCTCTTCGAGACGGACGATATCAGCATTGATCCGGCTTCCTCAGTTTATAGCTCTTTGGCCCACACCTCACCTGAGGGCATCAAAATGGCTGTTATCATTGTCGCTACTATTCCGATTATCATGATTTATCCGTTTCTTCAACGCCATTTCGTTAAAGGAATGATGGTCGGATCCGTCAAATCCTGATCTATCATAGTGTGGTAGAATAGGAACGCGTTAAGCGAGACGAATCGGAAGGTGGTATCCATGGATGAGATGTGTATTAATCGTAGACGACGAGCCCATGATTCGAAAGGGACTTTCTATCATGATCCAGCAATGCGGCGAGCATCCGTATAACATTAAGCTGGCCCAGAATGGCGAGGAGGCCATCCAGCTCATTATGGAGGAGCAGCCGGATTTTCTTTTTACAGATATCCGTATGCCCAAGGTAGACGGACTGGAGCTGTGCCGGCGGCTGTCGGAGATGGAGACGGATATTCAGACTGTTGTCATCTCGGGTTATGGGGATTTTGAATACGCCCGCCAATGCGTGTCCTATGGAGTGAAAGAATATCTCCTGAAACCCGTGAGCAAAGGGAACCTTCAAAATGTGATCGCCAAACTGGAAGCGCATAGAGAGAAGTTAGAGAGTTTTGTCTCTGTCGCTAAGCTCGATGAATGGGTCGTGCGTATGGATGATGCCATCTGGACCTTGGATAAAGAAAGGCTGTACCTTGTACTGAAGGAATGGGAAACTGACTTCCTCCAGCGTAAGATGAGCCGAATTCAGCAAAAAGAGCTTCTGGAAGAGGGCTATGCTTTACTCGTGAAGAAGCTGCTTGTCAATTCAGTTACACCCGGTAAAAGCGTGTTAGACTTGTCCGCAGCAGCTGGACCTGAGCAGTTATTTCACTGCTTCGCAGAAGCGTCAGCAGCTATATTGGAAGAGCTTCGTAGAAAGCGCAAGGGTAAAGCGAAGGATCCGATAGAGGAAGCTAAAGCATTTATTGAAAAGCATCTCGCCCAGGAAGTATCGCTGGAAGAAGTGGCGGAAGTGCTTGGGCTAAATGCCTCTTATTTCAGCCAGATGTTTAAGCACTCAACAGGAGAGACCTTTGTACATTACCGCATAAAACGCAGGATGGAGAAGGCCAAAAGATTACTTGCCGATGCAAGCTATCGGATCACCGATATTTCCTATGAAGTCGGGTATGCAGACCATCCTCATTTTACGAAGACGTTCAAAAAGTTCACCGGGCTGGCTCCTTCTGAGTACCGCAACCAGCTGGGGATCGATTGATGAGAAAGAGTCTGTCGAACAAGCTGTTTGCCTCCTTTCTGACCGTCATTCTTCTATCCTTGTCCATGGTTGGATTTATCTCTTATTTTCAGGCTTCGGCTGAGCTGGATAAGTCTTCTGAGAAGTCCATTGCTCAAGTCATCAGAAGTGCGTCTTATCAAACGGATCTGTATTTGCAAAATTATGAAAAGGCTAGCGATTCCATCCTGTCCTACAATCAAGTCAAGGAGTTCTTGGATATGGACCCGGAGGATAGCTTCTCCTACTATCAATATACGAATGACATTCAGAAGTATTTGTTTCGTTCTTTGTTTATTCTGTATCCCCAGATTAATCTGATGTACGTCATCGGTGAACACGGCAAGGCCATTAGCGATGATAACTCCTATCAGGCACATAGCCTGCAGTTTCATCCTCAGGAACGCTACCGTTTCTTAAGCGAACATACGCCGGAGAGCGGCCGCATCACCATTCTCAACACGAATGTGATGAATGAAGGGGATAAGAACATTATTACGATGGTCCGCCGAATCAGAGGGGTCTCTTCCTATCGTCCCAAAGGTATAGTCGCCATTGAATTTAAGGCTGAGGATCTGGCCCGTATATGGGAACCTCTTGATCTGGGACAGGGCGGGTCCTATTTTATCATGGACGAATTCGGCAAGCTCCTTTACCGGGCGGAAGGGAATAATAACCACCCTGGGTTATCTGCTGAGCACATTCAGAACGTATTTCAACACCCAAATGACTCTGTGGTGGAAAAAGTAGACGGGAAAGAGTATTTGTTCGTGTCGAGAAAATCCGAATATTCCAAATGGCAGCTTGTAGTATCCATACCCGTTGGTGAGCTGCGCAAGCCTATTTCTACCATTCGTACGACCACGCTGGTGGTGGGAGTTCTCACGCTTGTCGGCACACTGCTCCTTGCAGCCTGGTTCGGACGATCCATCACGAAGCCCATCCTGATTCTTAAGGAGGGCATGAGGGAGACGGAAAAAGGCAAGTGGCGCAGGCTTGAGATGAACGGCCGTCAGGATGAACTGGGGGGATTGATGCGCAGCTACAATCTCATGGTGACCCGGCTGTCCGAAATGATTGAGCGGGTATACGAAGCGGAGCTTACCACCCAGAAGGAGGCTCTGGAGCGTCATCAAGCTGAATTCCAGGCACTCCAGCTGCAGATTAATCCGCACTATCTATATAACACATTAGAGACTATCAAATGTTATGCGGTCGTTCAGGATTCGGATGAAATCACAGAAATAGTGGAGGCCATGGCATTCATGCTTCGCTACTCCATCCAAACTAATCTGGAGGAAATTACGATTGCCAATGAGCTTAATCATGTACTGAGCTACATGACGATTCTCAAGCACCGGATCGGCAGGGAGTTCGAAATTGACGTAGTGATTCCGCCGACGCTGCTACTGGCTAAGATGGTCAGGCTTACACTTCAGCCCTTGATCGAAAATATTTTTCAGCATGCGTTTCCCGAGGGAATTGAAGACAAGCACTATATTAGAATCGACGCCAGAAAAGAGGGAGATCGTTTTCTAGTTCTTGTAGAGGATAACGGCGCAGGGATGTCCCGCGAACGGCTTGATAAGCTTCGTGAGAAGCTGAATCTGAATCAGCTGGCGGATACGGAAGGAGACTCCCTCTATCATAGAGGTGGAATCGGGCTCATGAACGTGCACCGGAGAATTCAAATGGTGTTCGGTGAACAATACGGATTAAGTGTCGAAAGCGTGGAGAATGAGGGAACCCGGTTGATCTTATCCATGCCTGCGGAGTGAGGAAAAAGATGTTTTCAGAAAAAGTTACTATTAGGAGGAAATAGGCAATGAAAATTGATTTGACTGGTAAAATTGCGCTTGTTACAGGGTCCAATGCAGGGATAGGCCGACAAATCTTGGAGACTTTGGCTGCTTCCGGCGCCAAAGTGGCGGTAAACTATTTGTTCGGTTTTGCGGAGGATACGGTGGACGCGATCCGTCAGGCTGGAGGAGAAGCTTATGCTTTTCAGGCAGACGCAACAAGTCCTGGTCAACTGGACAATATGGTGAAGGAAATTGAGGAGCATTTCGGCGGAACCATCGATATTCTCGTTAACAATGCAGGCGGCATGATCAATCGGGTTCCCAATACTGAAATGAACGAAGAGCATTACAACAAGGTGATGGACGTCAATTTTAAATCATG
The DNA here is from genome assembly GCF_038005365.1 of Paenibacillus sp. FSL H8-0315. Classification (NCBI taxonomy): domain Bacteria; kingdom Bacillati; phylum Bacillota; class Bacilli; order Caryophanales; family Paenibacillaceae; genus Paenibacillus; species Paenibacillus sp. FSL H8-0315. The sequence continues at coordinate 5,718,371 of NZ_JBBOTA010000001.1, forward strand.
CGTGTTTGCCTGCAAAGCCGTATCCGCAGGGATGATTGCCAAGAAAAGCGGTAAAATCATTAATGTATCTTCCCTTGCGGCCCATGACGGCGGCGGACCGGGGGCTTCCATTTATGCAGCGGGCAAAGCTGCGGTATGGTCTTATACCAAGGGACTTGCCAAAGAGCTGAGTCCTCACGGGATTAATGTAAACGCTATCTCTCCCGGATTTATCGGTCAGACCGCTTTCCATTCTACCTTTACTGCGGATGCGGCAAGACAGGCAACGATTGCGAAGATTCCGCTGGGCCGGGAAGGTGCTCCACAGGATGTGAGCAATGTGGCACTCTTCCTCGCTTCAGAGCTGTCGGATTATCTGACAGGCGAAATTATTGAAATTAACGGAGGCTTGTTCATGCGATGATGAACCTTAAGGAGAAAGCAGATACTTTTTCCTGGGTTGGTCTTGAGGTGGATAAATTGAAAATGGAGCTGGATCCCTTCCGGAGAGAAGAGATTCTGCTCCCGACAGAACCTGGTGGCTGGTGGCACCAATATGTATGTCCCCAGCATCATACTGAGCTAATCTTCGATGTTATGGAGCAAGATGCGGTTGTCTTTTCTTGCCCGAAGGGCTGCAAGCTTGAAGGTGAACCCTACCGGGGAGCGTGGCTGGTATACCGGCATCAGGCAATGGCGCGATACGCCCTGCAATCTGCTGTGGTATTCGCCGCAGACGGAGAAGAATTCTACAGCAGCTTAGCCCGGAAGATTCTTGTCGGTTATGCGGAGCAGTTTCCTTTGTATCCGGTTCATCCCGATGCTCAACCCTGGATGCTTAGTGGCCGTGCCTTTCATCAGGCGCTGACAGAGGCTATCTGGTCCACTACGCTTATTCGGGCCTATCTGCTGCTTGTGGATCATGGAGTAACGTTCACTGGGGAGGAAGAGGTAAAGCTGCAAGTGTTCTTCACGATGCTGGAGGAGAGTATGGAGCAATACCGCCACATCCTCATTTACGAGAAGAAGAATGCAGAGAACAATTATACCGCATGGCTGAATGCTAGCCTGGCTTGTGTATATGCCGCCAAAGGTACCAGAGAAAAGCTTGCTTCTTTGCTGGAGGGAGAAGGCGGATTCTATCATCATCTGTCCATTGGCGTGAAGCCAGATGGTTTTGAATTTGAAGGCAGCACGTACTACCATATTTTTGTATTGCGGGCTTATCTCATAGCAGCCGAGATGTACGGGCGCTTCGGGATTGACCTCTATGCTGCCAAAGGAGAACAGGGACAATCCATCCGTGGCATGTTTCAGTTGCTGGCAGAGCTTAGCGGCGATAACGGGGAGCTTCCAGCCGTGCATGATGGTCCTTATGCGCGCGTTCCTTTCGCCCGAGAAATTGCTGAAGTATTTGAAATAGGTATTGCGGTTTACAAAGACCCGAGTCTCCAGCCAATACTGGCGAATGCTTATAGATATCTATACGGGCAGGAATTAAGGACTGGTCTGGAGGCAGTGCTGTATGGAGCAGGTGAGAGTAAGGAGCTTCAGACCAGTTACAGGGTGAGAGACTCTGTCCTACTGCCGGATTCCGGATTCGCCGTGCTCCGCCACCCGGGCAATCCGCTGTCCGTGCTGGCGGATTTCGGAGAGCATGGCGGATCACATGGACATTTCGACAAGCTTCATATCACGATTATGCACCGATGGGGCGAGGTTGCTCCCGAACTGGGTATGGTTCCTTATGGATCTGTTTTGCGCAAGGAATGGTATTCCGAAACTGCGAGCCATAACACGGTCACCATCGGAGGTCGTTCCCAAGCTCCACATACCGGAAGCTGCTGTCAATTTCGCCAGGAAGGCAACGCTACGTACTTATGGATTCGTTCAGACGGCGCCTATGAAGGAGCTGTTCTAGAGCGGCATCTTGTATTGGCCGACGGTTGGCTGCTGGATTGGTTTCATGTTGAGCAAGTAACGGAGCGGAGTCAGGAAGTAGACTTATGGTTTCATCCGACGGGACATTTGCTGTTACCGTTCGACCCTCACCGTGTCCAGAAGGATTCTCCGGCAGTCCTTGGACTGGAAGCGGGTTATGGCTCAGTAGAAGTACTGTCCGCAATGAAAAATGAGACGGACTGTCCGTTAAATACGGAGTGGAATATCCGTTATGATGGAGTGAGCACCTGCCGGGAGTATGAAGTATCCACGAGTACTCTACTGGCGCCCGGCTCCACTATGTATGAAATCCGCACACCGGGTAATGCCGAAGACCCGAGTAGATTGCTACGAGGCATTATGCTTCGGCACAAAGGCCCGTCGGTTGATTTTATTACGGTTTATCGGGACGGTCACGAACCTGCTGCACTGAAGCTAGTCAGTCAGGTGGGCGAACCGCCCCAAATCCAAATAGCAACAACTGGGCAAGCAGTGGTGTATTGCCTTGACCCTAAAGCGGGACTGATTCAGGAAAAGTCCCGGAATACGGAGGAGTAGAGATGTTAGAACCTTTATTTCAACCTACCAGCGGCGTACTCGACCTGTCGTATGGGCCAGATGAACATACAGATGTTGGAGAGAATCCTCCGCGGTTTACTTGGATGCCTGCTTGTCTGGAAGAGAGCATGTATGAGCTGCAGATCTCCTCAAAAACTGAATTTGAGTCTGAAGATACGTTGACCTACAGTAGAATTCCCTATAATTTGTTTACCCCGGATAAGCCGTTGGCGCCCGGCTCGTATTATTGGCGATACAGTCTTATCGGGGAGAATGATATCCGTTCCGAGTGGAGTAAAGTAAGAGCTTTTGTGGTGGAGGATGAATTGCCGCTAACGCCACTGCCTTCCCGTACAGAACGATATTCAGCTGTTTCCGCCAACCATCCGCGGCTTTGGCTTCAAGCGGAGCAACTTCCGTTTTACCGGGAAGTTGTCCGCCAAGACCCGATTTCAACTGGCTGGGAAGACTTCCTGAAGCATTCCGTTCTACCCTGGACAAAGCGCGAGCTTATTCCCGAGCCTGCACCGTATCCAGATAATAAGCGTGTCGCCACACTATGGCGGCAGATGTATATGGACTGCCAGGAAGTCTTCTATGCTATCCGGCATCTTGCTATAGCTGGAGTTGTGTTGGAGGACGAGGCGCTTATCGCCAAAGCTAAAGAGTGGCTGCTTCATGCTGCAAGCTGGAACACAGATGGTACCACCAGCCGGGATTACAACGATGAATGCTCCTTTCGCATAGCCGGAGCGTTGGCATGGGGCTATGATTGGCTTCACGGCTCTCTGACGGAAGAAGAGCGCCTTAAGGTAAGGCAGGCGCTACTGCGAAGAACCGGGCAGATCGCATTCCATGTCATCGAACGTTCCCGCATCCATCAAGTTCCTTATGACAGCCATGCGATCCGCTCTTTATCCTCTGTACTCGTACCCTGTTGTATTTCCATGTTGGGTGAGGAGGAGAAGGCGCAGGAATGGCTTGATTATACGCTGGAGTACTTCTCCGCCATGTATACCCCATGGGGTGGCAAAGATGGCGGGTGGGCAGAAGGTCCGATGTATTGGACCACTCAGATGGCATTCGTTACGGAGGCGCTCAATCTAATTCGCAAATACATGGCAATCAATTTCTATGACCGTCCTTTCTTTCGCAAAACAGGTGACTTTCCGCTCTATTGCTTCAGTCCGGATACCATGAGGGCCAGCTTCGGCGATCAATCGTCACTGGGAGATCCGGTCAATCTCAAGACGGGCTTCAATATCCGCCAATTCGCCGGTTTAACCGGAAATGGCCAGTACCAATGGTATTTTGAGCAAACTAAGGAACTGAACCCTGACACCCAGATGATCTTCTATAACTACGGCTGGTGGGATTTCCGGTTCGATGAGATGGTTTATCGCACAGATTATCCGCAGATTTCTTCAGAGCCACCGGTGGCTGCAGAACCTTTGAAGTGGTTTCAGGATGTGGGATGGGTGGCCATGCATCATCGGATGGAGGATCCGCAGGAACATATCATGCTGTTGACCAAGAGCAGCCGTTACGGCTCTGTGAGCCATAGCCATGGGGATCAAAACGCCTTCCTGCTGCATGCCTTCGGCGAGCCCTTGGCTATTGAAAGCGGCTATTACGTTGCATTCAACAGTACGATGCATATGCAGTGGCGCAGGCAGACCCGCTCCAAGAACGCAATTCTTATTGACGGCAAAGGCCAATATGCTGGCACGGACAAGTCGAAGAACATGGCAGCCTACGGCAAGGTGTTGAAGGCGTATAGTACGCCCGGAATCAACTACACGCAAATGGATGCCACCGAAGCCTACCGCGAGAATGTACCCTATATCAAGCGGTATGTGCGGGAAATATTTTTCTTTGATAGCGCTTACTTCGTTATCACAGACAGTGTCGAGCTGGAACGTCCGGGAAAATTGGATTGGCTGTTTCATACGCTGTATCCCATGAAGCTGAAGGATCAATCTTTTAAAGTACATGGTAAAAAAGCTCAGATGGAGGGCAGATTTGTCTATAGTTCCTCGGGAGAAATGGCACTCAGTCAAAGCAATCAATTTACAGATGTAGATCCGAAAGAATGGGAAGGGCTGCCCGAGCATTGGCATTTGACTGCCTCTACCCAAGAGGCTGTAAGCCATCGGATCGTCACTCTTCTGATTCCCCAAAAAGCAGGAAGCCGGGATTACGTATCGTACTTTATGGACGATCAGGACCATGGGGTTCATGTCTACTTTACGAATCAGGGAATTACCCACCGTGTTGAGATCCCAAAAGCTTATTAGTCTTAAGATATCTTCATTTTACGTATACACCCCATTGTACAAGGAGAGGGTTATATTATGAAAAAATGGATTGGCATCTGTCTGGCTATCGTAATGGGTGCTACCGTTATTGCAGGTTGCTCGAACAAGGACAAAGAAGAGACTGCCGGAGGCGCGTCAAATACGCCGCAGAAAACTGAATTCTCGATCTCGATGCGGACGCTGGCTTTTAACTACGTTGAGAAATCACCCGACTTGAATAAGGACAAATGGGTGAAAAAGCTGGAGGAGATGACAAACACAGACTTGGATATTGTGTTGGTTCCTCATAAAGAGTTCGAGCAGAAAATGGTGCAGATGTTCGCTACTAATGATATACCGGATGTCGTTCAAGGTTCGGGCGGCGTAAATGGCAAGGAGATGGCTGGTTCTGTTGAAGCTGGTGTGTTCATGCCCTTGGATGATCTGCTGCAGCAAAACGGCCAGAACCTTTTGAAAGTAATCCCAAAGGAAGCTTGGGAGAACGTCACCTATCAAGGGAAAATTTATGCAATACCGGAGTTTCTGTCCAATCCCTCCCGCCGGGCGACTTGGATTCGCAAGGACCTGCTGGATCAAACCGGCTTGCAGGTTCCAAAAACGGTCGATGAGTACTTGACTGTGTTGCGTGCCTTCAAAAAGCTGGGGATAGAGAACCCGTACATGGGCCGCCAAGACTTCAAATATGCGGATGCTTTCTTTGGCGCTTATGATGTTTTTCCGTATCTGACTATGTTCGAGGAAGTAAACGGCCAGGTTCAGCCGAAGTTTATGGATAGCGAAAATATGATGAAGGCGTTACAAACCTACAACACCATGTATACAGAGGGTTTGATCAACAAGGAATTTGCCACCATTAACCCGACCAACTACAAAAATGCGATTCTCTCAGGCAAAGCGGGCATGTGGACGATGAATGCCAACGAGCTTCTGCAGTGGGAGCAGCAACTGAAGGCTACGACGCCATCCGCCAAGCTGGAGATTATTCCTTCGCCAGTGGGACCTGATGGAAAAGGAGGCTCCTACTTGTACGGCTCCGCCACGCGCACCTATTTTATTAAGGAAGGTACGAAGAATGCTGCGGATATTGTGAAATTTTTTGACTGGATGCTGAGCGAAGAGGCAGAAACCTTCTTTACCTTTGGGATTAAGGACGAAACCTATAAGGAAGAGAACGGCAAAATCGTATACACTTCTCCTGCGGATTCCGCCGCTATAGATGAGGAGCGCTACCGCCAGTCATTCCTCTGGATGGTGCAGGATACTACTTATAATAAGGGTGTCCTTAACATGACAGAAGAAGGTAGAAGCTTGATCAATGTATACGATACTATTCTGGCTAACGAAGGCCGTGACGGAATTCAGTTCGACCCGCGGCTAGATGCCTTGGTGAAGAATCCAGACATTGCACCTAACTCGGACACGGCTCCTCCGGTACTGCTGACGCACATGGTAAAGATGGTATATGGCAAGGAACCTATCAGCGACTGGCCGAAGGTTGTGGAAGAGTGGCTTTCTAAGGGCGGTAACGATGTCATCAAGGAAGCTACGGAAAAATATAACAACAAAGCTGGCGTCACCATGCCTCGCAGATAGACTTATCCTACAGGGGAGTTGGAATTCAATTAAGGGCTGCCGAGAGGTAGCCTTTTTAGTTAGGGCCAGTTTACTTTAATATAATATCCAAAGTATGGATTATATGGTAAGTTAAATGGAGACATTCTAATGAACTATATAAAAAGAAATGGAGTGATTTCATGAAGATGCGGAATTCAAAACTTTTATATTATCTTGTCTGGATCATAGTGGGGGCGCTCTTATTACATTATGGAAACTCGCTAATTAGTCATTACACTGAAGAGGCACAAAAGAACTATCAATTAGAAAATACTGTATGGATCACGGCTATTATCCCGTTTGTCTATGGAATCTATCTGGCATTATTAGAAGGATTACCTAAAGCTTTTGTTGTTAATTGGCTTCTGTTGTTTATTGTGTTTCTTCCAAGTTTTCTTCTGCTTATGTATCCAACTTTAGTAATGTATTTTAACATTTCGAATATCGAGATCTACAAATTTGCAAGCATACATGATGGAATAGTATTTGGTCTGGTTAGTGGAATGGCACTAGTTAAATCTCTAACGACAAACCGTTAACGAGATTACAGCATTGCTGTTACAGAATTATTGGAGCAGTATAAAATAGTTATATGTAAAATCACCCTTTCAATTATTTGGGTTTTATTGCAAGATATTTATGCATCATGTATTTTATTGAATAATAAGGGGGAGTGCGAATAATGTTATCATCCACAGAGCTTAGCAAGCTGAACGAAGTGAATTACAGGGAGGACCGTTTAGAGGTAGTTAATCATTTTTATGAGGATCTCTGTGATAAAAAAGTAGTCGATGGTTATATTTATTCTCTTAGTCGTTACGGGAAAATCTTTGCTAGTGCTGCCGGAGGTCGTTTCAGTTACGAAGAAGAAAGCACCCAGGAAATGAAAACGGATACAATTTTTCGTGTTGCTTCAATTACGAAGCTATTTACGGCGACAGCGATTTGGCAGCTTGCGGATGATGGTAAGATTTTTATGGGGCAGCCTGTGAGTTCTATTCTTCCAGAGTTTGATGCCGATCCTTTTAAGCCGATTACCATTGCACATTTACTGACTCATACCTCTGGCATCGCTCCCGATCCTGGCACTATAAGTGATACTTACTATAAAAGTGCATGGTGGTATATTTTTGAATCAGAGCTTGGAAAAGAAAACTGGATTAAAGCCGGTCTATCTAAAGGGATTCATTTTCCGGTAGGGACTCAATGGATGTATTCATCGTTTGGATACGCGATCTTGGGTGCAATTATCGAGAAAATAACGGGTGTTTTTGCAGAAAAATACATAATGGACCACATTGTAAAACCGTTAGGCATGAAAGATACCTTCTTTGATATACCAGCAGAAAAAGCTGGTAGGATCGCCATTCGTTCGGAAAGGGCTAAGGAATATCTTCAGAAGCTGCAAAACGGGGAAATTACGGACGCGGGACATAGGTCTGAGGAAGAAATCAACGTTCCCGAAACTGGTGGTGGTTTATATTCCACAGTTGCTGATCTGCAAAAGTTCGGAATTATGCTGCTTAATCAAGGGGAATACGAAGGGGGTCATATCTTAAGCCGTATGGCGGTACAAAGAATGACCAAGCGGTTTAATTCTGAGAAAATCCCAAACTATGCATGGGGAGATGCAGGAGCGGATCGACCATACGGACTTGGACCAGACCTTCGCTATAATGTGAGTACTTCTTACTCTGAAGGCACTTTTTTTCACGAAGGGGCTGGGGCCTGTGCCTTATTCGTTGACCCGGTTGAAAAGCTGATTGCCGTTTGGTATCTTCCTTTTCACAAAGGGGTATGGGACGGTAGAGCGGTATTTGGCACCCACAATGTGATCTGGTCCGGACTCGAATAAGAAAAAGACTTTTTTTATGTGATATCTATAGATAGGCAGGATGTGACTTATGTTTGAGATGATAAAGCACCGCTTTCGTATTATGAGGGCGGTTGCTTTTGTTACTTATAAGGAATGGAGTGCGTACAGGACGCATTCGATGGTTTCTATTTTTGTTGGCCCAGTGTACTTTTTAGTGCAGTATTATATATGGAGTGCTGTTTATAGCGGGGAATCTTACATCAACGGGATGTCTCTCTCCCAAATGCTTTCCTATTTTTGTGCTACGATGTTGATCAACTATTTGACGATGGATTTTGCCGATTGGAATTTACAAATGCTTATTCGCACCGGGAAATTCATTACGTTTTCGTTAAGACCGCTAAATCATATGTTCTTCGCTTTGTCTCAGAAGGCAGGGCATAGGGTACTTGGGCTTTTATTTGAATTTTTACCCTGCTTTATGATCTTTTTCTTTATTTTTCATATTGATGTCTTACCCGCAAATTTACTATACGCGATTCTTTCGATAGCTATGGCGTTTATGATGAATTTTTTCATTCATTATAGTATTGGAATGGTCGCCTTTTGGATGGTGCAATCCTCTAGTATTCGTAATTTTTTTAATCTTTGCGAAGGGATATTTTCAGGATCGCTGATTCCATTAGTATTTTTCCCAAAATCCTTACAAATGGCGTCCTTTTTCTTACCCTTTCAATACACGGCCTTTCTTCCCGCAATGGTCTATACAGGTAGCTATACTTTAGCGGATATAACCTTACCTATTCCTCAAGTGTTATTGCTGCAGCTCATAGCGGTAATTATTGCCGGAGTTATCTGCCGGGTGCTGTATGCGGTGTCGCTTAAGCATTTTACGGGGGTGGGCGCATGAAACGTATGTATCAAATATATAAAACCTGCATGAAGGCGAATATTGCTTCTGCTATCACTTATCGTGTTAATTTTATTCTTAATAGTCTTATCATGCTCATAGGGAATGTGCTGTTTCCTCTAGTAACGGTATTCATTTATAATTCGAATGCTTCATTTGCAGGTTGGACCTTTAAAGAGGCGCTGTTGATTCAATCCGTTTTTATTCTGTCTACGGCTTGTGCCGGGATTTTTTTTAACGGAATTATGTGGAATACGATGTCTCATGTTGTAGAAGGGACTTTGGAAGTGGTATTAATTAAACCGACCTCGAGCCTTTTTCTGCTGTTGGCCAGATCTTTTGAGTTCGAAAGTATCGGGCTTTTAGGCGGAGGAGTAATCATGTTCGTATACGCACTTAGCGGAATCGATGGGATGACCATCGGCTCTTGGTTATTGTTCCTGTTGTTGTTTGGCGCAGGGCTGCTTGTTATGTTCGGCGTGGCGCTTATTGTGGCAGCGATTTCCTTCAAATGGGTAGCGAATTCCCGCTTGCCGGAGATGTTTGAGAGCATTAAGTCTTTTGGACGTTATCCAGGGACGATTTTTCCTAAAGCAGTCGTAGCCGTGAGTTCTTTTCTGTTTCCGGTCTCCATGATTGCTTACTTTCCAGCTTCTACACTGATTGGCCGATGGGAACCCTATTTTTTTATAGCGATTATCCCTTGTGTGTTATTTGCTGCCTTCGGAATTTGGCTCTATACATACATGCTTCGCAGTTACAAAAGCGCTGGAGGATAAAAGATTAGTTTAGCTCTAAGAAGGAGAATTTCACTTGGACATTATTACCGTCAAGAACTTAACCAAGCAATATGAAACCTATCACCGTGGACAAGATGCAAAAAGCGTATTTAAAAGTCTGTTTCACCGTGAAAAATCGATCATTACCTCTGTAGAAGATCTTTCGTTCAGTGTTGGAAAAGGAGAAATCATTGGGATTCTGGGTCCAAACGGTGCGGGGAAATCTACGACTATTAAAATGCTGACAGGCGTTCTCTATCCTACATCGGGCGAAATAAATGTTCTAGGGTACAACCCTCATAAGCAGAAAAATCAATATGTAAAACAAATCGGGGTATTGTTCGGACAGAAATCGCAGTTAATATGGGACATTCCCCCATTGGATAGCTTTTATATGAACAAGGAAATCTATGATATTCCTACGAACGACTTTCGTACAAGACTAGACCGATTTGTAAACATGTTTGAGATTGGCGATATTATCACTAAACCCACACGAACCCTTTCCCTGGGAGAACGAATGAAATGCGAGTTTATTATGGCGATGCTTCATTCACCACCTGTGGTTTTTTTGGATGAGCCGACGATCGGGCTGGATGTGATAGCTAAACAAAGAATCAGAGAATTCATTAAGCAAATGAATCAGGAAGGCACCACATTTATTCTGACAACACATGATTTGGAAGATGTAGAGCGTTTGGTTCAAAGAGTACTTATAATTCATCAAGGGAAAAAAGTATATGACGACAAGTTCTCTGAACTTCGACTGCATCTGGGCGCCAAAAAAGTAGTCAGGCTTTCAGCCGCCACAACTATTGGAGATATTGATCTGCCTGGAACTTTGATATCGGAAAGAATATCGGATTACGAAGTGGAGCTGCTGATCGATACCGAGCAATGTAAAATGGGTGAGTTTCTGCATATTCTTAGCGAAAAGGTAGAGATCCTTGATATATCTATTAAGGAGATTCCCATTGAAAAAATCATCAGCTCCATTTATGAGATGGATACGGGAGAGCATATTCAAGCTTGAGAACGGATCATCTGCAGATTTAGATCGAGCATGGACCATAACTTTTCAGTGATCTCTTTTGCAGAGCAAGGATTACTATGAGTAAACCACCATTCAATCACTCCGACAGTCGCCGAACTCAAAAATTGCACAGATATATCTTTACTCAGCTCATCCAGGTTAAAATTGTTTTCTAAAAATTGTACCTTAATCTGCTCATTTATCATTTCTTGTAATTGGTTTCTAAAGGAGAGTAAAGCTTTGTTTCTTAATAAAGTCTTATAAAAGAGAGCATTCTCCTCCAATTGTTCCAGCGTGCGGAGCAATGACGCCTTCGAGGGATTAGGTTCGGTTTCATCCTCCACTGCGGAGCAGCTTTCGATTAGTTGCCGGAGCTGAGCCTCCAGACATTTATCCATCAGATCGTATTTATCCGCATAATGGGAATAAATCGTTCCGCGGTTTACATCAGCGCGCTCTGCGATTTCGTTGATCGTTATTTTTTCAAAATCTTTTTCAGCCATCAGTTGAATTAATGCATTCATGATGGCTGTTTGGTTTTTTTTAATTCTTCTGTCCATGGTAAGACTCCCTTTTTATTAAACAATGTATTGTATTCTGTTGAAAAATCAACAAACCTGATCAAACTAACGATTGAACCCTACCGGAGATGTGATAATCTGATTTTATCGAACAGTTGATCAAAATTCAACAAATGTCTAAAAAGGGATAGAGGAGTTAAATATGAGAGTTTTAGTTTTTGGAGCGGGAGTATTAGGCAGCTATCTTACACATGTTCTAGTGCGTGGGGGAAATGATGTCACCATGCTTGCCAGAGGAAAGCGAGCAGAGCAATTGACGAAAGACGGACTTGTGCTTCGCCATTATTTTCAAATTAAAAACACTGTGGATACAGTAAAGGTCATCTCTACGCTTCGATCCGATGATCTCTATGATCTTATTTTTGTTGTTATGAAATATAATGATTTTCCATCTGTGTTACCTATTCTAGCTGAGAATCAGAGTCAGAATATAATTCTTGTGGGGAACAATGGCGATGCTCCTGGCATGCAAAAGGATCTACAGGAAATGAGCAATGTGAGGAAAAATATACTCTTCGGATTTCAGCTTAGTGCAGGAATTCGGGAAACGAGCGGTCGTGTTATCAAAATACACGCAGGAGGGCAAATGGTACTTGGCAGTTTAGACGGTGAGATCTCAATAAAACACTTACTGGAAAAAGCGTTTGAGAACGCTAAGTATAAGCTAACTTATCATGAGGATATGGATGCTTGGCTCAAAAGTCATATCGTGCCTATAGTGGCTTTGAACTCCCTTAGTTATCTGCATGACGAGGATTTGAAAAAGGTATCCAAAGATAAGAAGCTATTAAAACAAGCCATTTCAGTAATGGACGAGGGGTTTCAAATCATGGAGCAATTAGGTTATACTGTCACTCCAGCAGGGCAAGTTAACTTTGTTCGAAAGCACAAGCAGGCTGTATATTATGGTCTGACAATAATTCATAAATTACCGTTTATGAAATTAGTGGACGGTTCTTTCAGTGAAATAGCAGCTTTGTTTGATTCATTTGATATTTTGAAGCAACAAGCAAACATTGCAACGCCCAATTGGGATCAACTTAAAAAACAAGCGTTTTCGAAGTTTAATGCAAATGTATAACAATCTTGTTCAGGAGGTATACAATCGATGGCTATATATTTTATAAGGCATGGAATAGATGAAGAAGGTTTTCGTGGGGGTTGGAGTCAACGTGGACTTGTAGTAGAGGGATATAGACAAGCCGAACGTCTTGGATATTATCTTAAGGAAAATCAATCTAGCTTTAACATAACCCGTATTCTTTGTAGTGATTTGCAACGTGCGTTAGATACAGCAAATGAGATCGCCAGAGAGCTTAATTTGCCTGTTGAAAGCAGCCAGGATTGGAGAGAAACGAACAATGGTGTAATCGCTGGAATGCCCCATGAAATCGCAAATGAACGATACCCGGGTCTTTATTTCTCGGCTTTAAGAATGGATGAGAGATTTCCAGGAGGAGAAAGTCCTCAGGAATTTTTTACGCGAATAAGTTCAAGTTTCTCAAAACTATGTAATGAACTGGAGAGTACTGATCCAAATGAAAATGTAATTATGGTCACTCATGGTGGCGTAATTAATGTTATATACCATATTTTAAAAGGGCTAACGTGGACGAATAAGAATGCTCATTTCCCGACTTCATATACTAGTATTCATAAAATAGAGTATCAAGCAGATAAGTGGGCAGTTACAGCAGAAAATCTTATGGAACATATATCAAGGGATCCGGCTGCTGGTATGGCCAATTGATTGGGAGGTATAAATATGGGTTTATTGAATGCGCTGATTGAGCAAGCCAAGAATCCTAGAGGGTTCGTAGGAAATATCATGATCAAAATCATGAATCAGGCACATACCAGCATCACCGTTCAACGATGGATTTTTGGGGACGATCACAGCGATTCAGACGCATTATTTCTGGCCGAACCTCGAACACGATATAAGTGAAGCATTTAGGGTGCTGATAGCAGGCGGTACATTTGTTATTATTTCTGAGATCTATAAAATCAATTATCATATGAAGCAATTTACTAAGAACGAAGAGATGGAGCAGTTATTACGGAAATCGGGCTTTCAAACGGTAAATATTCACGAGAATAACAAATGGAGATGTTATGTCGGAAAGAAATAAAGCGGCCGCACCGCCCCAAAAAAGGACGACACAGCCGCTTCGTTTCACCAGCTAATTAAGCCGGGAAGGTTTTAAACAAACAACGAACGGGAAATGATGACCAGCAAGATGAAAAGTACCAAAATCGCTCCGGTCGAAGTGAAAGCTCCTCCTTGAAATTCACCCATGATTTATTCCTCCTCAACTTATGTCTTCTTCTCAATTGCTGTGACTGGTGTCGCAGCTTTCTGAGATAATGACATCATATGCCGAAGAGGGCCTGTTGTACTGGTCTATGGCCTATTGCTCGTCAATATGGGCTTTTAGGATACGTAATCCTTTAGGAAGATGATTTTTAAGCTGGCCTAAACTCGCCTTGCCCCAACTAATTGGCAAACCATCTAAAGTTACAAGTGTCCATCCATGTAATTCGCTGGGGACAGGCAGGCTTTCACCGCGGAGCCAAGCATGTATTTCCGGGCCCTCACTGCTGAGATCAAAGCTTCGTGATGCTTGTAGGGGCTGAAGTGCCATAGCTAATGCATGAGCAGGTTCAATCCGATTTTTCTTCAAATGGGCAATATGTAGTCCAGCTCGTGGAATACGCAGTCCGTCCAGCAGCCCGGCATGGAGGTTGCCATTGAAGGATTCTGGCAGCAAATAAAGAGATTCGCCGAAGAGCAGGGGTACACCTTGGCATGAAAGACCAGGCAGTTCTACCGCAGCCCAGTCTTGAAAAAGCTGGTAGGCATCACGTACAGAAGAATTAGTTTTTGGGTTGTTTTTGCTTCGGCGTTTTTTGGCGTTGCGGTTGGCATCGTCATTCACGGATACAGTGTCAATTTGCTTACGCAGGAGTGCAACAAAGTGACCTTCGCCCTTTTCTAAATGCGGCCAAAGGCGTTTGCAGGTGAGTAGTTCCATATCGGGGTAACTAGCCGTCAATCGAGCAATGGTTTCTTCATTCTCTTGACGGTTAAAGGTGCAGGTAGAGTAAGCTAAAGTACCCCCTGGTTTAAGCATAATGTAGGCGTCTTGCAGGATATCCCATTGTCTCGCTGCGCACATAACTACATGAGCAGGAGACCATTCTTGAATGGCTTTTGGATCTTTTCGGAACATGCCTTCTCCAGAACAAGGAGCATCCAGCATAATTCGGTCAAAAGCTTGCGGAAAACGCGCAGATAGCTGTTCTGGTGTTGCACAGGTTACGAGGGTATTCTTAATGCCCAGACGTTCAACGTTCTCTGCTAGAATTTTTGCGCGTTCCGGATGGATTTCATTAGAGATTAAGAGGCCTTGTCCCTGCATTAAACCAGCGATATGCGTAGTTTTACCTCCAGGGGCTGCTGCAAGATCGAGGACGGTTTCACCGGGTTCAGGTGCCAGCAGTTCAGCTGCGGACATTGCGGAAGGCTCCTGAATATAATATAGTCCAGCGGCATGGTAAGGATGTCTGCCTGGTCGAGCGGGCTCATCATAATAAAACCCGCCCTGGCACCATGGGATAGGCTTCAAATTAAATTGTGAGACTGTACGGTCCACCGCAACTTGGCCTATGGCTGAGGTGCTTTTTAGCGGATTAAAGCGCAGTCCTTGAGTTCGTGGTGCTGAATAACTTTCTAGAAAAGCATCTGCCTCTTGCCCCAGCATTTCTTTAATAGATGCGGTGTAAGAGGCAGGCAGCTGTTCTTCCTTCATAGCTCATTCTCCTTTTTCTTAGTTGCTGTTTCATGTTTATACCGATAAAATCAAGGTATGGGGAACGTAATCGTACCTGAAATTCTACATATATTCAACTATATCATAATTGCCAAGTCTTACAGTACACAGGGCAATTGTAAAGGGGATGTACCATATGAATTTGCTGCAAGCGCTCTTCTTCCCGCCGGAGCAACCCGGTGGTGTATCATCTATGATCCCTTATCTTCAGGAAAGATTCCGTTCAAGCCGTTGGGAGATGGATTTGTTTTGGCTGCCTAAGCGGATTCGCAATAAGGGGCATGAGGAAGTAATATTCGAGACGTTTGATTGGACGCAGTATGGAGAAAGTCCGATCGTTCAGAAATATATTCAGACCTATCGTGATTATTTATGGTGGACGAAACTGCGGATGAGTAAGCCCTATGATCTAATTCATTCTCATCATCCGATTGCTGGCTTAGCGATGAAAAAAGTGTTCCCTGATACTCCGTTAATTCATACTCTGCATTCCAGTTACGAGCGGGAATTGATTCTAAATGGAGCGATTTCAGAGGATGGCTTGGAGCATCGTTTTCTAGTTTCACTTTATCGTGAACTTGAGCATGTTAGTGATCGATTAATGACGGTGTCGCGATCTTTTGCAGATTATGTGTCCCCTTATATTATTGATCCTTCTAATATAGGTGTTATTCCGAATGGTTTTGATGAAAAAAGATTTAAGCCTGTTCCGCATGATAACGCTATTCCGCAGCTAGTGACCGTGACACGTCTGGTTCCGGCTAAAGGAATAGATATATTACTCAAAGCTTGCGCGGAGCTTAAAAATCGCGGCCATGAGTATGTACTGCATATTATTGGCGACGGTCCTTCACGTGCGGATCTGGAAAAGATGGCCCAACATTTAGGGATCTATAATGAAACGATCTTTTACGGATATACGCTGCACCCTGAAGAATTCATGCCATTCTTTGATATTTTCGTATTGCCCTCTCGGGCGGAGGCGTTCGGTTCAGTGTTTGCGGAAGCGGCACTTAGCTGCCTGGCTTTAGTGGGGACAAATGTGGGCGGAATACCGGAGCAGATTGAAGATGGTGTGAATGGTTTATTGGTCAGTCCTGACGATGAGATTGCTCTTGCTGATGCATTAGAGAAGGTGATATCTGATCCGGCTTATCGTTATGAGCTTTCACGTTCCGCATGGGATAAAGCCAAAAGCCTATATTCGTTGACAAGAGTTGCTAATGAACTAAAAAAAACCTATTTACAGTATCCCTCAGGAACGAAAGGGTGAACAGCTATGATTCCATTTCGCTTTCTGCATACTGCTGATTTACATCTGGATAGCCGTTTTGCCGGGCTGGCGCATATTTCGCCAGCCATTCGTGCTTATTTACGTGAGTCTACCTTTGCCGCCCTCGGGCGGCTTGTCCGCGTTGCGATCCAAGAGAACGTTGATTTTATTGTCATTAGTGGAGATGTGTATGATGTTTCAGATGCATCATTACAGGGACAGCTGCGATTTCAGGAAGCGCTCAAAGAACTCGGTGAGCATGGGATTAACGTGTTCCTGATTCATGGCAACCACGATCCGCTTGACGGACTGCGTCTGACAACGGAAATGCCTAAGCATGTTACCGTATTTGGCGGAGAGAAGCCAGAACACGCTACAGCTTACCGCCGTATAGATGGCCAAGAAGTTGCCAGCGTTAGTGGAATTTCTTACCCAACGGCGAAAGTTTCAAACAACACGGCTGTAACCTTTTCTCGTAAACCTAGCAGCCGCCTGTTTCATATTGCGATGCTGCATGGCAATGTAGACGGTGATTTGCTGCATGAGACCTATTCTCCTTGCAGTCGCAGGGACCTTATCGAACGGGGGTTTGATTATTGGGCGCTTGGACATATTCATAAACGTAGTGTACTGCATGAGAAGCCTGTGATTGTGTATCCAGGCAATATACAAGGGCGCAGCATTAAGGAAACCGGAGCTAAAGGTTGTTATATTGTGGATGTAGATGAGGCTGGAAGATCCACTCTGCAATTTCATGAACTGGATTTCGTTCGCTGGCAGGTTAGAGACTTATCTATAGAAGGATTAAGCAATGAAGCTGAATGGATACAGAAAGTGGAGCAGGTTATTGAAGACATCCGCGCGGAGCTCCCGGAGCTCATGTCGGTGGTCAGATTTCGTCTGATTGGGCGAGGGGACGTACATAAAGTATTGGCTGAAAAAGGGGCAGCAGAGGATTTGCTGTCTGAACTCCAGCGCCGTGAGGCGATTAGGGCTGAGCGTAAAGATTATAAAGGGCTTGTCTGGACAGAGGGGTTCGCTATAGAGTCCGGTTTGGCTATTGATCGCCAACGCTTATTGGAAGAGGATAGTTTTCTTGGAGAAATGCTGCGCATTGCAGAGCATACGGAACATTCCCCGGAAGCGCTCGAAGAACTATTAAATAGTGCGCTTAAACCGCTATTGGAGAATCAGGAGCTGCGAAAGCTGTTGTCTATGACTAGTCAAGAAGAGAAGTTGAGCTGGCTACGTGGTTCAGCAGAGCAGGGAATCACGATGCTTGGCGGGATGGATGATACTGTTGAAGCGGCGGAAAGTCTTTCGTATCAACAATCCGGAGGGCAAAACGATGAGAATTGAACATTTGCATATCAATGGCTTCGGGCGTCTTCACAATCGAGAGATTCATTTAACGCAGGGAGTGACCGTACTTTATGGGCGTAATGAAGCAGGAAAAAGTACGACACTGCAATTCATACGCTCTATGCTGTTTGGAATTCCAAGCCGTGGAAATCCCTTGGAAAGGTATGAACCTATGCAAGGCGGATTGCATGGGGGAACCTTGAAGATACGTGACAGTAATGAAGGTTTGTGGACCATTCGCCGTTTTGCTTCAGGTGCTGAGGGATCAGGAAGAAATGAAAAGCTGAACATTACAGTAAATCATCCAAATGAAACGACTCAAGAGCTGGGACAAGCTGAAATGGAACGATATTTACTTGGGGGGATCTCTAGGAGTATGTTCCAGCAATTGTTCGCAGTTTCACTGGACGAGCTGCAGGAGCTTGCTGCCCTTCAATCTGAGGAGATGAGCAGCTTTCTTTTTCATGCAGGTATGGGCGGTGGCGGTGCAATCATGCGTGCGGAACGCCGTTTGGTGCAGGAAGCTGAGAAGCTGTACAAACCTCGTGGCAAGCTGCAAGAAGCAGCAAAAGTTGTGCAAGCCATTGAAAAGCTTGAGCGACAAATGGTTGAGAGCCGTTCTTATCTTCCGCGATATAACGATAATATAGTAGCATTGAGGGTAACGGAGTCGGAGCTAGATGAATTGGAGCAACAGCGCAAGCTCACTGGAGAGCAGCTAGTGATGTTTCGAAAAGCACAGGAAGTCCGTGAGCTGTGGTTAAAGTGGAGCGAGGCTCAGCTAGAGCTGCAAGGATTGCCATTGATTTCAGCCTTTCCTGAAGAAGGGGCAACTCGCTTTCAGGCGGTTGAAGGAGAAATTCGTAATGCACAGGGATCAGTAGTACGTTATGAACGTCTTCTAAGCGAGCTTACTATTGAACTGGCAAAGAACCCTCCAGAAGAAGTATTAGCAGCGCAGGGGCCTGTTTTAGAGCGGCTGGACCGGCATCGGAGCAGTTACGAGAACCGTAGAACGGAAAGACAGCGGCTTGAGGGAGAATTAACGGCGCTGAATGAGCATTTGCGGCGAATTCTGCGCGGCATTGATGTGAGCTGGGGCCCTGCAGAGCTGACTTCGTTCTCTGGGACAGCGGCGGATCGTGAAGCTGCACGGAAGTTTGCGGCGGCGTTCGCTAGTTATGACCGCAGCATGGAGGCGGAGGGTGCAACGCGGCAGTCGTTGC
Organism: Paenibacillus sp. FSL H8-0315; assembly: GCF_038005365.1. NCBI lineage: Bacteria > Bacillati > Bacillota > Bacilli > Caryophanales > Paenibacillaceae > Paenibacillus > Paenibacillus sp. FSL H8-0315. The sequence goes on from NZ_JBBOTA010000001.1 coordinate 5,737,594, forward strand.
GATCCCGTTTGGCCGCTGCCTCAGCGTCGCTCCAAGCAGCAGAACGGGCGCTGGCGCGTGAGCACGCTACCGGCGCGGAAGCTTTTGCGCAGCTGGCTCCGCGCAGCGCCCGTGAAGTGCTGCAGCTGTGGGACGAGCTGCAGCAGGCGGCCGAACGCTGGCGCGAAGCGCAGCTCAGCGAAGGGCCAGCGCGCGGCGCCGGAAGTGACGGCCTTGGCGCGAAGCGCATGGCCGCGCTCTACCGGCGCCTGCTGTGGGCTGGGGCAGCACTAACCGTGCTGCTGCCCGCAGCGCTGTGGCTGACCGGTGCTCCGCCGGCCAGCGCCGTGCTTGCGATCGGCCTGCTGGGCGCGGCCGATCTGGGCCGCTGGGCTGGCTTGCGCGGAGCGCGCCGGCTGGAAGCGTCCCCGCCAGAGCATGGCGGGGACGTCAGCGCAGCCGCAGCCGAGATGCTGCGGCTGCGGGGCAGCTGCTCTCCGGAGCGGAGCCGGAGAGCGTTGTGCCGGGGCGGCGGACGGCCGCCCGGGGTCCAGCCCTGACGCAGGCGGGCTGGAGCGCCTCCATGAGGGAGCTTCGCAGGCTCATGGAGGCTTGGTCAGCTTGGCGGCAGCGCATCGAACGCTATGCCGCCGAGCGTGATGCCTGCCGCACGGAGCTGGAGACGCTGGCAGGTCAAGAGAAGCTGCTCGCTGAAGAAATGCACCGGGCGGAGGCGGCATTCACGGAAACGGCTGAGCAATATGAAGAATGGCTTTGCCAACGCAGGTTGCCTGAAGGATTATCTCCTGAAGGGCTGCCGGATATTTTTGCTATGGTTGAACAAGGGAATGAGCTGCTGCGCCAAGAGAATAAACTCTCCTTACGATTGAAGGAGCTGGAAGCAGAATGTAACGTGTTTGAGGAGGAGCTGCTCGCTCTTATTTATGAGTCGGGTGCTGATCTTGGCGACGAGTCTGGTGTAGCGGCAGCTGGCTTTGAAATAGATCCGCAAGAGGGGAAACGAATATCTGCATTAACCTTACTAAGCTGGCTGGAACTGCGAAAAAGAGCATGGGATGATCTGAAAAAGGACTTGATTCGCCGGGAAACTATGCAGTCAAGATTGCAGGATGTGGATGAAGAACTCAAGGAGAGCCACAGGATATTAGGTGAGCTGAGAGAACAGCGTGAGCTTCTGATACAGGAAGGCGGGGCGACTGGTGGAGAGGATTTCTTACGCAGGTCAGCAGCTGTGCAGCGGCGCAGTGATCTGAATAAATTGATTCGCCAGTGGGAGCTTGCTATGTTCGGTGGTTGGGAGGAGGAGCGGGTTGCTGCTCTGCTGGAATTATTAAATCATCATGATGTGGAAGCATTGCAGCTGGAGCGGTCATCGGCTGAAGAATTGATGGAACGGCAGGAAGAGGGTTGGAACACCCTGCTGGAGCAACGAGGCAAGCTGCTTCAGGAAAGGGAGTATTTGAAGGAGCGCTGCGTGGAGGATTCCGTTATTCAGCAACTGGAAGAGCAGAGAGCAGCCTTGCGGATCGTGGCTGATAAATATGCAGTGGCAGCGATAACTGCCGAACTAATCGGGCGAACTCGCCGTGTGTATGAGCAGGAGAAGCAGCCACAGGTATTACTGCTTGCCTCAGATTATTTCTCCAAGCTGACGGAAGGGGAATATAAAAGGGTTGTTATGACACTAGGGCATAAAGAGCTGAAAGCTGAACACAAGGACGGGGGACTGCTGGACAGTGGACTGCTCAGCCGAGGGACGGCAGAACAGCTGTATCTTGCCATCCGGCTGGCATTGGCAGAGACCATGTCACGGCAAGTATCGCTGCCGGTGTTATTCGATGATCTCTTCGTTAACTTTGATGAGTCTCGTCTTCATGCTGCGCTTGGACTTCTTGGAGAACTGTCGATCTCCCGCCAGATTGTGATGATGACCTGTCACAAGCATGTGGCGGAAGCGGCAGCACGTATGATTCCTACAGCAGCGGTTATTTCCGTGTAGTTCGGGTGATTGGTTTTACAGATACGAGACTGTTCCCCTTCTCCTTTGAGTTCGATGAAGTATTAATACCTGGTGGAGAGGACCATGGTGTTCGTAGCAGTTTGACAGCCCAGACCAGTGATAAACCTCCGAAGATTGGGTAGAACACGGAGAGCAGTGAACTAAAGCCGAACTGGCTCAGTAAATAGCAGACCAACATCAGAAGAGGTGTGATTAGTGCAGTTGATAGGGGAAGCCGTTGCTTAAGCTGTACAGCTACTCCATAAATATCGGCGACAAAAGTGCTGAAGATCTCCAAAAAGATCAGCAGCAGATATATAGTTTGCACTACAGTACCCAACCGGACGGCGATGCTGCCCATCGGAATTTCAAACTTGAGAATCCCTGGCATCTGTGAGCTCATTGCGAAATGTGCGGCAATCAACATAAAACCAATCCCGGTACCCCCAATAATACCGCCCCATACAAGGGATTTTTCTTCCTCTGTGTGACGAGCCATAGGGACTAAAACAGCTTGTGCCATCCCTAAATTAAAGGCGGTGTAGAGCAGCGGTGACATCCATGCCCCAAAGAGAGAGCGATCGTTATCAAGGAACAGGAACCGTCCAGCTCCCGGAATTTGAAAAGTATTAAAAATAATGATAAGTGACAGAGTAAGCATTAAAGGAACAACAATACTGTTCATTTGCAGAATACCGGAAATCCCTCGTTTTAGCAGAAAGTATGAACCAAGCAATGTGATAAGTAGTCCAGTCTGATAATGAAGTCCGAGATGCTCCTGAAAAATAGCGCCGGCCCCTGCAAGCATAATACTGTTTACTCCGATCAGGACGACCATCGTGAACAAACTGATGGTGCTTCCGACCTGTTCGCCGAAGAGGTGACGGTTAAAGTCCTCATAGGATTCCGCTTCTATTCGCCGAGCAATGACCATCATTTTTGTACCCAGCCATATGAACAATATAGTTGAGAGCAGGATGGTCAGGACTGCCCAGTGCCCGTAACGTGTGAAAAATTTTAATATTTCCTGCCCGGTGGCGAATCCGGCTCCTACAATGGTGCCAATATAAGTGAAAGCGATCTGTAATGTTCGGACATGTGATTTCATGGCTCCCCTCCTAATAGTTTTACGAAGCTAAAGAAAAATCATAACGAGTGCTATGCAGGATAACCTTGTGTACTCTGTATAGTACAGGTTATGATGAGGATCAGTAGGACATGACTTCCGTCGTAATTGCTTTATGATCAGTGATTAATTTGTACGGAATGTCTGCGATTATAAAGGGTATTGGAGGTTCAAAGTCATGGAAGTGTTGAAACAGCGGATTTTGGAAGAAGGTGTCGTCGTTTCGGATGAGGTGCTGAAGCTGGATGCACTGCTAAATCATCAGGTTGATCCACAGCTTACGATGGAAATGGGACGGGAGTTTGCCGGGAGGTTTGCGGACTCAGGAATTACACGTATTGTGACCGTAGAATCCTCGGGCATTGCCGTGGCATTTGCCACCGCGTATGAATTAAAGGTGCCGCTAGTTTTTGCACGCCGCAAAAAAACACTGTTAGCTGATCCGGATGCGCTTTGCGAAAGAGTTCCGTCTTTTACAAAAGGTATCGTTACCGATATTATGTTGTCTCGCCAGTTCATCTCTCCAGAGGATAAAATCCTCTTTATTGATGATATTATTGCCAATGGTGATGCAGCGCGTGGCTTGATTAAGATCATTCAACGTTCTGGCGCTGAGCTAGTTGGTCTTGGTGTTGTAGTAGAAAAAAGCTTTCAGGCAGGGGCTCGGACGATCAGAGAGCAAGGCATTCGTCTGGAGTCACTCGTAAGAATTACCTCTCTAAATGGAGGCACCATCGAATTTGGGGAATAACCTAATTGGCAATAAGAACAGGCCTATTTTTTAAACAACTGCTTTTCACCCTATGGATTTTCCTTTATAATAAAAATTAGACATAGGGAGGAGGCGTCACAATGGGGAAAGAACCGGTGACTGAACAATTTTTTATTGATAAATTAACCGAGGCCAAGGATCATTTCGAGCGTGCGCTGGATTGCAAACACACGGAATTCGACGATCTGTATCCCTATATGATTGAACATCCTCAGTTTTTTTGGTACAAACGCTATGTAGCCTGGTCAGAGCTTCTGACAATCAAAGGTTTATGCGAAGAGTTATCCTTCCCGTGGAGGGAGAAATTCACAACTAACCAAGTGGAGTATCTGGAGCAACGTGTGATGTCCGCTAAAGTTCTTGACTTCTGGTTTGAGAAGAATGAAGCGCTGATATAAGAATGCTTTAGTAGACATGCAAGTCGTTAATTGCCTACATGAGACCCAGATGATTTATCATTTGGGTCTTTTTTCTGAGACTAAATAGGACAAGCTATGACAGGAGGGATTAATGATGATTAGCGATGAGCAATTGGATGCCTATCGGATTTCCGGTGAGAAAATTCGTGTAGTGCGTGATGGCTTGGAAAGTAACGATGTAAAAGGGATAGTTCTTGCTTGGGATGATTTTCAGGTGATGATACGTCGTCAGAATAGACGAGTAGTGAAGCTGGATCGCAATTATATATTCCAGCCATTTAGCGAACCAAGACAAGATCCGGATAATATATAATTTTTACAGTAATAATATCCGCAGTAATAATCTTCATAATACAAAACAGCTCCTCGCCCTACTGGGCGGGAGCTATTTCTGTAATGTCATTTGGGACTATATAGTTAGAGCAAGTTCAGACGCATTCTCTTCTCTGGAGAGTATGGAGAGTTCTGTGGACAGTCCAAGATACGCGCGCATGCGCAGCATCATTTCTCTACGGAAGCCTGGCCATAATATATTCATCTCTCCTTGAAATCCTCTGCAGGAATATAAGGCTTCGACTCCTCGCTGATCTTGGCGAACGGTAGTAATCTTCAAATCATGGGAGCTCAGCTCGCGCGTAACCTCTTGAAGCATTAGTGATGTCTTCTTAGTGGCACCAGATACGAGCTCCATATATAGCTGAGGGGTCTTAAACAGGCCGCTTCTACTGATTACACGGCAGTCACGTTCGAAAACTTTATGAATAAACGTTAGCAGCAAATAGCTTCTGACCAAGGACAGTTCTTCTTTAGTTACTTCTTCATCAATAATGGATGTGTTTAGCTTTATAGTCGCCATTATAAATCACCTCATTTATATTATGCGAACTTTTGTTCTCATTATACCTTATATTCGGCAACAAAAGCAATAATTATCCATAAATTAATGAATGATAAGAAAACGACGAAAATATATTGACGTGGAATTCTCAGCGTGGTATGATCTATCTTGTGACCGCAATAAGCGAGTCATTATAATACGCGGTCATGGCGGAATTGGCAGACGCGCTGGCTTCAGGTGCCAGTGGTAGCAATATCGTGGAGGTTCGAGTCCTCTTGACCGCATAGCTAAAAGGATTATAGAACTGCTCTAGTAGCAGTTCTATAATCCTTTTTTTATGTTTTTCAGCAGACGGTAGTGCTTAAGCGAAAGAAATCTTTAAGAAACATCTCCTGAGGCTTACGGACCCAGATGAAGCTATTTGCTCATTTATCGCTTTTTGAGCATAGTATCGGACCCCAGTGCAGCTATTGCATGGAAAAAGGATCACAATTGGCGTTTTTTATGCCAATAGCGACTGTGGGGTCCGATAGGAATCCAAATCTGCCCTAATGGTACGAATAAGGTCAACGTGTCCGATAGGAATCTAAATGTGCTCTAAAGCTGCGAATAAAGTCAGTTGGTCCGATAGCGTCTCTCCACGCGCAGATTGGAGAAATACTAATTTTTGTTTTGCTTCTAAGCTATTCGCCCCGCGGAGTCGTCATCATCACCTGAGGCTAACGGACCCAGATGAAGCTATTTGCTCATTTATCGCCTTTTGAGCGTAGTATCGGACCCCAGTGCAGCTATTGCATGGAAAAAGGAACGAATTAGGCATTTTTTATACCAATAGCGACTGTGGGGTCCGATAGGAATCCAAATGTGCTCTAAAACCACGAATAAGGTCAGCTGGGTCCGATAGAATCCAAATGTGCTCTAAAACCACGAAAAAGGTCAGCTGGCTCGATAAAATCCAAATGTGCTCTAAAGCCACGAATAAGGTCAGCTGGATCCGATAGAATCCAATATGCTCTAAAACCACGAATAAGGTCAGCGGAGTCCGATAGAGCCTTCGGACGCGCTGATTAGCGAAATACTAATCTGTGTTTTGACCCGTCGATATCTGCAATAGCGACACTGTGTTTGCTTCTAAGCTACTCGCTCCGCAGAATCCGATAGTACCATCGCACGCGCAACTATGCTCGAATCCAATAAAGTTTGTTGTCTAGATCAAAGTCTAAGACACGAAAGAAAACAGGTGCACCCGGCATGGCTTTTGGGACACACCTGTTTTTTTATAGGATAATGAATTACACTGTTGCTCTACGCAGCATCAAAAACGATAAAAGAGCGTATACAACTGTCAAAGGCATGGACCACAAAGCAAGTTCAAATGCGGTATATCCAGCAAACCAGTTGAAGAGGTCTACCCACCACTGATTATAGGTCATTAATAATACACCGAGACTGCACAGGATAAACATAGCCCCTGAGAAAATGAACAAACCGCTTCGGCCAAATCTCCGGAAGATGCTGGATATCATTAGCCCCAGAAAAAACATATTAAGAAAGAGCACAAAATACATCCACAGCTGTTCCATGGCATTACCATCATTTAAAAAGGGCAAATGAAAATAATGTAGTTCCAAACCCCAGCCACCCGTAAGCTTGCTTTCAATGATTGCGAGCAGGTAGAGGAGAATTGAGTAGGTGGCGCTAGTTATAATAGCCATTAAGGAAGTGCCTATGAAATAATCCGTTCTTCGTTGGCTTAAGCCCAGAGCAAAAGGGAAGGTCTGCACCAAAATGAGTATACCGGTGATTAACATATAAATGAAGATAGAGACGAGACCGCCGGTATAGATTGGTTCTTGGATGAAAGAAGCGACGATGACATTTACCAAGAAGCTGGATAACAAGATTACCCAAGGCATATACAACCATAACCACTTATCTCTGAAATGCATTTTTATCATGCCTGCCGTAGGATTCATTACACGGTCACTTCCTTTCCTAGAGATTTTTTATTTGTGAGATGAACGATTAATTGCTGTAAAGATACAGGTGAGATTTCTAAGCCTAACTTATCAGCATGTGCGTGATCTTTCGCGTTGAAACCGATAATGGTGGCCGTAAGCAATCCGCCAAAAGACTCGCGGGAAATGACTTGTTTGCCGGCGATAAAATCTTCGATCTTCGCTGTCGCGCCGATTACCTTAACAGCTTGCCCGCGAAGGGCTTCAGCATCTTCGTTAATAATTAGCTTGCCGTTGTCGATGACGATAACATGCTCTAAAAGCTGACTTACCTCATCGATCAAATGGGTGGACAAAACAACTGTGCGTGGATTTTCAGCATAATCTTCAATTAGGCGATCGTAAAACAGGCTTCTAGCTACAGCATCAAGTCCTAAATAGGGTTCGTCAAAAATGGTAAGCGGGGCACGGCTGGCTAGACCTACTACAATTCCTACAGCCGAGAGCATACCTCGGGATAGCTTTTTTATTCTTCTTTTTAATGGCAGATTGAAATCCTTGATTAAAGAGTGAGCATATTCCCGATCAAAGTTTGGAAAAAATAATTCGGATACCTCCAGTACATCGATGATTCGGTACGTGTCCGGATACCTTTGGCTTTCCTTAATGAAGCAAATCTGCCTGAGAACCCGGTTATTCTCGTACGGATGTTCACCAAATACGTTCAGGACACCACTTGTGGGGAAAAGCTGAGCTGTGATCATATGCATTATTGTGGTTTTTCCTGCACCGTTTCTGCCGAGAAGCCCGTATATCTTGTTTTTCTCCAAAGAAAAACTGAGTTCATGGATGGCAGTGACATTTCCGTATGACTTAGTCAATCCTTTGATTTCAACAACTTCATTCATGACTTGTTGTCTCCCCTCTGAATCATAATTGTTAATTGATCCAACGTAATTCCTAATTTTTCAGCTTCACGGATCATGGTTACTACATACTGTTCATAAAATTGTTCTTTTCTCTTCTCCATTAATACTGCACGCGCTCCAGAAGCTACAAACATACCGATTCCTCGTTTTTTGTACAATATCCCTTGATCCACAAGCAAATTCACACCTTTCGCAGCTGTAGCCGGATTGATCTGGTAGAAAACAGCAAACTGATTTGTCGAAGGAACTTGTGATTCCTCCAGCAGTGTTTCTTCGATGATGTCATTTTCTATTCGTTCGGCGATCTGCATAAATATCGGTCGTGTATCATCCATTAAGTTTCCCATGTATTCACCGCCAACTTCATTGGTTAGTTAGTTATGTAATTAACCATATATGCAACGAAGTTAATTGTCAATATTTTTAATTATTTTGGGCTGTATCCACATAAATAAAGGCTGCCCAGAATGCTCTGGATAGCCTTTTATTTGCACAACATATCTGCTATGATTTTGTCCTTGGTAAAAAAGAAGGGGGAGTTCAGCTATGAATGATTATGGTCCGGATCTGTTCAAAGATACTGCAAGCTATTACACCAGATATCGCCCGCTATATCCGTCCTCACTGATTCGATATCTAGTGGACAAATTCTCACTTCACGGAGAGGGCCGGTTGCTGGACTTAGGTTGTGGTACTGGGCAGTTAGCGCTAAGGTTTACGGATTGGTTCGAAGAAATCATTGGCGTAGATACTGAACTAGAGATGCTAGATGAAGCAAAGCTGTTATCACAGTACAACAGGGTTGAGAATGTTAGCTGGCAACAGGGGAGAGCGGAAGAACTATCCAATGACTGGGGTTCCTTTCGTCTCATCATGATGGCTAAGGCGTTTCACTGGATGGACCGAGAATCCATACTTGAAGTTCTCTATCATAGTTTAGATGATAACGGTGGTATTGCTGTAATTGATACTTTTAATGAACAACAAGAACCGTTACCTTGGCAACAAAAGGTAGAGGAAGTAGTGAAACGCTGGTTGGGTGACGAAAGAATAGCCGGAAAAAGTACATATAAACATCCCCAAGAAAGACATGAGGATGTTGTAAAGCGATCCAGTTTTAAAGACGTTAAAAGACAGGTATTACCGAGTTATTCCATCACTTGGACTGTTGATTCGATACTAGGAAATTTGTATTCTACGTCTTATGCTTCTAAGCGATTATTTAGAGATAACTTAGAACGTTTTGAAGATGATATGAAATCAGCTTTATTAGAAATAGAACCTACAGGTGTATTTACAGAGGACTTGTCGGTTTCCGTCATTACTGCCTTTAAAAAAGAAGCGGATTTACGATAAAAACCGCGCATTGATCTCACCGCATCCTGCTGTGTTAGGACTTAGTTTAAGGCGATACGTGTTCTTTTTTAGTATGGATTTTACTTGCTTAGGCGTAAGAGAAGGGTTCTTCTGGAGTAATTGCGCGATCACACCCGAGACGATAGGTGTTGAGACACTGGTACCGGACAGCACAAAGTAATCTTTAGCTATCCGCAAATAAGGAAGCTCGCGATCCAGCTTGGATCGTGGAGCACGAAGGGAGATGATCGTCTCGCCTGGAGCAACGAGATCTGGTTTCTTCCTTCCTCCCGGTGCGGGTCCACGACTGGAGAACCAAGTGATTCGGTCGTCCGCTTGTGTGAGCGTGCGACGGTCATCCACTGCACCGACAGTAATTGCTGAAGGACTAATCCCTGGAGATTCAATCGTACTGCGTCCCGGGCCGCTGTTTCCAGCAGCTATTACAACGTTAAGTCCGGCTTTAATTGCTTTTTCTACAGCTTGGCAGAGTGGATCATCTGAACAAGGAAGATTCACCTTACCCCCGAATGACATCGAAAGAATACGAAGATTAAGTCTTCTCCGATTCGCAATACACCATTCAATTCCTTTAATGATTGTGGAGTCATATCCATCGCCATTTTTATCTAGTACTTTGACACCTACTATCCCTGCCTCTGGAGCAGGGCTTTTGTATTTTCCTTTACTCATCCATCCGTTGCCTGCTGCATCCCCTGCGATATGAGTTCCATGGCCGTTATCGTCATAGGGCTGTTTTCTATGATTGATAAAATCTTTAAAAGCAACTATACGGTTAACAGGGCGAAACAGGTCAGGGTGACGATACACCCCTGTATCAAGAATCGCAATGTTTATTCCTTTTCCGGTAAGCCCCTTTTTCTTTTGAGCGGTTGTAGAACCAATGGATGGTGTGGCTATATTAAGGGATGTTTTTTTGACTTGATCCAAATAAATTTTCTCGATTCCATCCCAGCGGCACATCCGGTTCAGGCAGTTCTTTGAAACTTTGGATGATATCGAATTGAGCAGGTGAAGATGATGTCTGATCGGAAGGTCGTGGGATTTTAAATGCTTTTGTAAAGACTGTAGCTGGGCTGTAGTTATTTTTTGTTTGAATTTAATGATAACTGGAATGGTATTCGCTTTATGTCCTGGATAATAGGAACGTTGAACTCTTTTTCTCAAGGAATGGTGCATTTTCGAATGATATTGCTCTAGCCATTTTTGACCGTTCATTAGTAATGAATCACCTCTTGAAGGTATTATATGCACTGCAGAGCTAGTGGACACGAAACTATGAAACTAGGGTTTAACATATTTTCAGATTTGTAGGTGAAAGAGAGGTCAAACCTTACGATTCTTGCATTTACTAACGTATCCTAAAAAGAAAGTGGTGAAATAAATGGCAATGATTAAAAAACCAGTTAACAAGCAAGCTGTTATGGCTAGCAAAGTTCTCGCGGCTAAAAAAGCGAAAGCAGCTGCTACAAGAAAGAAACGGAGAATTAGACAGACTCTGGATAGATTTATTGTTGTTGCTATTGGTACAAATGCAACGGGTACACCTAAAGATACTACGGGGTGGACAGCTTCATTGAGAGCTGGAACTACAACGGTTACTGCTGATTTTGACGAATTTGGTGTAGTTAGATTCCCAACAATTAGTACCTTAACATCGGTACCTTATCTTCTCACTTTAAGAGATGAGAGTGGAGCTACTATAAGAAGCTTTAACGTTCCCGCAGACCGCGAATTTTTTGTGGCTAGATTCTAGTTTGGACAAGTCCTGATAGTAAACAGCATGTGTCGATTTTATATCGATGCGTGCTGTTTTTTTTATTTTTCTAACTTTGATTCAAGTGAGTGATTTGTTACAGACAAACAGATTGAGGGGATGCCATACTTTCAGCATCGTAATTTTGGGAATATAGTACAAAAATGGACAATATATAAGGCGGGTGAGAGGTTTCGTGAAAGAAAAAGGGAATATATCAGGTATTCAATATTTTTTATTAGGAATGCTTGTATTTTTAATGTTAGGAATGGATATGTTCATCATGGGATTAGATCAATGGTTATGGGGGGATTTGTTTAATATAGACGACTTTTTTGTCAGCCCTTGGTACGTACTAGTTGTTCATTGGAGCATAGTTACCCTATTGTGGGCAGTAGGAGCTATGATATTTCTACTTTGGTTCAGGAAGAGGAAGATGATTGAACAGGTTATATCTTTTCATTGGAGCTCTAAGGTCATTCCTTTGTTAATTGTAGCTTTTTTATCAAGTTTTTTGTTCGCAGTGCTGGAATTTTGGATTAATGGGGAGAGCATTCCACAGATTTATAGAGAATATGAAAACTTCAAGTTAGAACATGGTTTTATGGGCATATGGGTTGCCTTGGTTCAAAACATATATTACATTGTGGAAGCTGTACTAGTTGTACTATTGGTTGCGCTAATGCAGCGTGCAGGAGAAGTATGGTTTAAGAATCCTTCTCTTCCTTATGGGGGAATAGGTTTAATGCTGACTTGGGGATTAGGTCATTTGACGCATGGTCTGCAAAGCGGCTTGTATATTACTGCTTTTTCTTTGGTATTTGGCTGGCTGTTTGTGAAAGCGGGCAAGCAGTGGTGGCCAAGTTTTCTGTTTATCTGGCTTGTATTTGTTTTATAATATTTAGTTTAACGGGGGGACACCATTGTACAATTCAGAGAAGAGAACAATTACTACTGAAAGATTGATTTTAAGACCTTTTGCATTGTCTGATGCACAGCGTGTCAGTGAGCTCTGCAATAATTATAATGTTTACAAAAGTACATTAACTCTACCTTATCCATACCCTATTGATTGTGCATTATCATGGATTGAAACACATGAAGTTGAGTTCAATAATGATAATTCATATGAATTCGCTATTACTGATAAAAATACAAACGAACTGTATGGTGCTATAGGTTTGAGAAATAACCGGACACACAGAAATGGCGAGCTTGGATATTGGATAGGCGAGGAACACTGGGGTAATGGATATGCTACAGAAGCAACAAAAGCGGTCATTAATTTTGCTTTTACAGAAAAACATTATCACAAAGTGTACGCCAGATTCTTTGCTTCAAATCCTGGTTCGGGACGAGTTATGCAAAAATCTGGCATGCTGAAAGAAGGCGTTTTGTTACAGCATATTTATAAAGAGAATGAGTTTGTAGACCTTATTCATTATGGGATATTAAATACGGGAGTTACTAACTAACGCTTGGATTTCATACACCACTATTTGAAGTCACGCCCATAGGGCGTGGCTTTTTTATTAGAAATGCTAGTCTGCTTCAACGGACAATAATGAAATTCCTTCTTATTTAAAATTAAAATAAAATTCTTGACACTTCTCATTGATAACGATTATCATAGGAATCGATAAGTGAAAATGAAAATCATTATCACTACATGAAACGTATAAATATACATATTTGGAGGGATAGATTTTGAAAAAAATATTAGTACTACTGGTTATTGCAGCGCTTACGGCAATGACTGCATGTTCGTCTACAAATACAGCGGACAATCCAAAAAATGAAGCGGTAACGAATACAACTGCTAATGAATCGAAAGAAGCAAATGCAGCAAAAACAACAGAAGTAGCAAATACAGCGGAAGCTGCCGGCAAGGTGTACAGTCTGGAGAATGATGGTGTAGATGAAGCATTGTTCAACGAAGCGTTAAGCCAATTCCCAGCCACAGTACCGGAGCGTATTGTAACAACTTCTGTACCGTTAACAGAAATGCTTTATTTGCTCGGCATAACACCGGTAGGTGTACCAACTTCAACGAATCCAATCCCTGCTGATTTCGAAACAATTGATCGTATTGGATCACCTATGGCGCCGGATCTGGAGGTAGTAACCAAACTCGAACCGGACTTGCTGCTGGGAGCGGAATCTCTTCGCAGCACGTTGGACAAATCGCTAGAAGGAATCGACCTACAAAAAGCATATTTGAGAACAGAATCATTCGAGGATCTAAAGCTTAGTCTCAAAGTATTAGGCACTTATTTTAATAAAAAAGATGAAATGAATGCTGCTTTAACAAAGATTTTGAACAAAGAAAATGAGCTGATTCAATTAGCCGAAGGCAAAGAACTGCCAAGCGTGCTGCTAGTAATCGGAACCGCAGATTCCTTTATGGTCATGAGTGAGAAATCTTATTTAGGTAGCTTGGTTAAAAAGCTTGGTGCTGATAACATCGCAACTTCTGTATTGCAAGTTACTGACACTTACTCACCTATCAATATGGAGAACATTGTAGCCGCTGATCCAGACATCATTCTCGTACTCGCTTCAGGCGATCACGGAGCGACTGAGGATAAGTTCAAAAAAGAAATAGAGAAAAATGAAACTTGGACAAAGCTTTCGGCTTATGCAAATAACAAAATCAACATTCTAGATTACAGCGTATTCGGTGTCACTTCGATTATTAACGCGGAGACAGCCTTAACCGAAATTGCAAAATACTTCTATGAATAATTAAAGGAGACAGCAAGTGATAAATACATCTCGTAGCAGAATTATTGTTATTGTAACGTTAGCACTTGCGCTCGTTGCCGCTATAATTGCGATTGGACTAGGCTCAGTATACATTCCTATACCAGACATCCTAAGCACGATCTTTGGTTCAGCGGCAAAAGCGGTGAATGCGACCATCATATGGGATATTCGTTTGCCGCGTGTATTACTGGCGATGATCATTGGGGCAAATATCGCGGTTTCAGGTGCTCTTCTGCAAGCCGTGATGGGCAACCCACTTGCTGATCCAGGATTGACCGGTGTAACGAGTGGAGCGGCTGCATGTGTGCTTGTCATTATGCTTGCAGCCCCACAATATACGGAGTTCATTCCAATTGCGGCTTTTGTGGGTGGACTAATTGCTGCAGGGATTGTATATGCATTAGCGTGGAGAAGAACCGGTATTTCGCCCATCACTATTATTTTATCAGGAGTTGCTGTGAATGCTCTTTGCGGGGGATTAATAGGACTCCTGACCATCATGTACAGCGACAGACTTCCGGCAGCGGTCCAATGGTTAAACGGCAGTCTGGCTGCTAAAGGGAACAATGCCTTGATGATGGTTTTCCCGTATGCCATAGCAGGCTGGATCTTATCCTTTTTCGCGATCCGCAAGGCGAATATTATACGTTTAGGGGATCAGGTAGCTTCGAATTTAGGTGAAAATGTGGACCGAATTCGTATTCTACTTTCCTTGCTGGCAGTATTTCTAGCGGCTATCTCTGTAGCGGCTATTGGGATGATTGGCTTTGTAGGGCTTGTTGTGCCACATATGGCTCGATTGTTGGTGGGTTCAGACTATAAATTTCTTTTGCCGATGAGTATGGGACTTGGTGCATTGGTATTGTTGATAGCAGATACAGGTGGACGTACCCTATTTGCACCTTTAGATATTCCTGCGGGTATCCTTATGGCGGTGATCGGTGGACCTTATTTTCTATACCTGATGAGAAAGAAGGCGTTCTAACATGTTTACTGTCGATTCTATTTCGATTCGGTATGAGCAGAAAAACATTATTAACAACTTCTCTTTTTCCGTAAAAAAGGGTGAAATCGTCTCGATTATAGGACCAAACGGCTCAGGTAAATCTACATTGCTTAAGGCGGTATCACGGCTAATTCCATATCATACGGGTGCGGTCACACTCGATGGTACGGATCTAAAGTCTATGACTGCCAAACAAGTCGCTCGAAAAATGTGTATGCTGAGCCAGAAGAACCAAGCACCTAATGATATGACTGTGATCGATCTCGTCTCCTATGGAAGGTATCCACATAAAAAATGGTTCGAAAAATTAAATCATGAGGATATGGACATTGTCGACTGGGCACTGGAGAAGACACATTTAAAGGATTATAAGGATCGAGCCGTTTCCTCGTTATCCGGTGGTGAATCACAGCGTGCTTGGATTGCTATGGCCTTGGCGCAGCGTCCTTTGGTTATGTTGCTTGACGAACCGACCACTTACTTGGATATTTCGCATCAGCATGAAGTTCTAGAGTTAGTACGTGAGCTAAATCAAGACATGGGAATGACTGTCGTGATGGTGTTGCATGACCTCAATCAAGCCTCTACCTATAGTGATAGTATTGTTGTGGTGCAGGCGGGTGAAAAAGCGATGTATGGGACACCAAATGAAGTTATGACAACCGATATGATCCGGGATATATACCGAATGGATGCCGAAGTTCAATATGTTCCTACAGAGACGAAACCTCGTATTCATTTGCTAAGTACCGTTCGTTAGATTCGTGGCTAGATTACATAACCTATTAATGGAGGGATTTTATAATGAAGAAGCCTGTAGATGTTGAAAAAAATAAAGAAAACTATTTGCAATTTATTGCGAATCGTAAAAATCTGATTTTGAGCTTGATTGATGACGAAGGAAAACCTTTTATCAGCTATGCTCCTTTTGTTAAGCATGAAGGCAAGCTGTATATCTACATTAGTAAGATCGCCGAGCATTACAGATATATGGAAAATAACGATTTTGTAGATGCGCTTCTAATTGCAGATGAGTCTGCGACGAATAATAAATTTGCAACGGAACGTGTGCGGTGGAATTGCACATCAAGCAATATCGGGAATGACGGGCATGAGGAGATCTTTGAATTGTTTAATGCTGATCATGGGGCGGCAATGGTGAATTTGCTGCGTGGATTGGATTTTTCATTGTTTGAATTGACCCCTCTCCAAGGGCGTTATGTTGTTGGTTTTGGCTTGGCCTTTGACATCGACGTAGATGCGAACCTGTTCAACCATGTGGTGATCGACAAGAAAAAAGACGAAGAAGCCACTGTACAAGGGAGCAAATAATCTATGGCTTTCACTTCAGTGTTGCCAATCTGGCAAGCGGTGCAAACGCGATTTCATAAAATGGTGAAGACTTTGCCGGAAGAGGATCTTAACCTTAAGCTAGGGAACTCTACGATTGGGGGATTAATTCAGCATAATGCAGAAGTTGAGTTTATGTTCGCAGAGTGTTTTTTTGGAAGACCTAATCCTCAAGGCGACAAGGCGGCATATTCTACATTGAATGAACTCGTTGATCTGCTGACTGTTTCCAATGAGAATCTAACTGCTGCGATGCAGGAGCTTCCGGAAGAAGCGTGGCATGTGAGTGTGGAGTCGGCTTTTGGCATATCTACACCGCTTGAAGCGATAGGCAGACTTATGTATCATACAGGTATTCATGCCGGACAGATTTCGCTTATACAGAAAAATGCAGTTCGAAGTGAAGTATAGTGAATTGGGAAATGATTGATGAGAAAACGGCAGAAATGTCGTTTTTTTTGTGCGTAAATAAGGAGTTTTTAAAAAGGAGTTTGGGTAGTTGTTGACGTTCTTTTGATGTCCCTTTGATGTCCTTTTGATGTCCTCTGCAGCCTCTGGATTTGGTATAATGTAGGGGATTCTAAGGGGGCGCTGATTATGACAGAGTACTTGCGAGGCCAAATTGCCAAAATGGCGAATGTGAATATGGAGACGTTAAGGTATTATGAAGAGCTCGGATTAATTAGCACTCCCTTACGTTCGGAAGCTGGTTATCGTCTTTATTCGGATGAGGTGTTTAGCCGCCTTGTTTTTATACATAATGCTAAACTGTGTGGTTTCACTTTAAAGGAAATCAAGAAGGCACTCACTAAATCTGAAAGCAGCGGCATTAGTATTGCTGATTTTGTAACTGTTGTGGATAAGAAAATGGATCGAGTTCGTGGCGAAATTGCAAAACAGGAAATAAAACTAACAGCCCTCGCAGATTTGAGGAAAAATTTGTTAGCCACAGATAAACACCCAGGCGTACAGTCCACGCTCGAAATCCTAAAAATGGATTCTTAACTTGACCTTGTAGTCTCCTACAGACTTTACAATCTGAGTTGAAAAAAATTGTAGGAGGGATTTACGAGATGGAAAAGACAAGTACAGAGCAGCTTGCAGCGATCAAAGATTATTTGCGACAAAGCAACCGATGGGATAGCAAGTCTATCGGGCAAATACGGCAGGAGATGGATGCGACGGCTGTGAACATGCCCAGTCCTACGGATGTTATCGTCGAGCGGGTCATGATTGGACCCTTAAGCGGAGAGTGGATTATTCCTGTGAATTCTGCTCTACTCGCTGATGAAGTGATCCTTTATTTCCACGGTGGGGGTTTTATTTCGGGGACTTGTGAATTTTATCGGGATTTGGTTACACGAATTGCAAAATCTAGTGGCACGAAGATCCTAATCATTGAATATCGCTTGGCACCAGAGTTTACTTATCCGGCTGCTAATGAAGATTGTATAGACGCTTATCTGTGGCTGCTCGCGAATGGATATTCTGCCGGGAATGTCGTGCTTGGAGGGGATTCTGTTGGAGCCAGCCTTGCGCTGATGACGTTGATTACTATACGGGATGCGGGTGGGGAATTGCCGGCGGGTGCTTTTTTAATCTCGCCGCATACAGATCTCGTCCATTTGGATGGTGAATCGTATCTGAGCCGAGCGGAGTTTGATCCAACAGGCAGCTTAAAAGGAAATAACCGAATAATTGAATTTTATCTAGGTGCTCGGACAGAACTAGCTCCTATATTATCTCCTTTAAGGATGGATTTGCAGGGATTACCTGATTTACTTGTTCAAGTAGGTGACCACGAGGTATTGTTAAGCGATGCAACGAGGTTGGCTGAACGAGCACAAGCTGCGGATGTTTATGTAGAACTGGAAATATGGGAGAACATGTGGAGTGTCTTTCACTTTTTAGCTTATATGCTGCCAGAGGCGCAGCAAGCGATTGCGAATGTCGGTAAGTTTGTTAGGACGAGGCTAGATCGGATTGAGCAAAAAAGCAGCTGATATTACCCGCCTTCTTGAGAGATCAAGGAGGTTTTTTGGCGAAATCGTTAGGTTGGCAGAAGGTGGATTGCTAGATACTGGGCTTCTTCATCGTAACGGACCGTATTGCAGCTATTTGCTCAATTTAGCGTGTTTGGCTAACTTTTCGGACTGCATAGCTCTTATTAGCATATTAGAACGCCGAAAAGGTGGGGATTTGGGTGAATAGCCGCATTGGAGTCCGATAGCATGGCGAATTACGGTGATTTTTGAAAATAAGGGCTCCTCAGTCCGAATTCATGTAGTACGGGGGCTACGGAAAATAAGATACTGGGACCTAAGTTTAATAATTGGGTGCGAGTATATACTGATAATGATTTAACGAATGACAAAGTGGTAATATTGTCAGTTCGTTTTTGGACATAATATGCTATGATAATTACCACCAGAGATAGAGCGAGGGGAATACATATGTCGAATGATCTTCCATTATCAAAAGAAAACATTTTGGACGCGGCTGAACAAGTGCTCCGGCGTTTTGGCCCGGACAAGACTTCTGTTGTAGATGTAGCGAAGGTGCTTAAAGTAAGTCATGGTACGTTGTATAGACATTTTTCCAGTAAATCTGCTTTGCGAGAAGCCGTAACCGAAAGATGGTTGCAGTATAATATTTCAGAGCCTTTAAAGAATATTTCAGAGCATTTTGATGGGAATGCCAAAGAGCAGCTCCGATTATGGATGGACACGCTGATTCGTAGTAAACGCACCTATGCTGTGGATGATGCCGAAATGTTTGCTATGTACGCAGCTGTAACTTTAGAAGCGGTGGATATGATTACCCTACACGTAGATCAATTAATTGGGCAAATCGCAGGCATTATTGAACAAGGCATACAATCCAAAGAGTATAGAGTGGTGGAACCAGTGGTAACGGCTAGAGCAATTTTTAATGCTACTTCGCGGTATCATCATCCAGCACATGCTATAGAGTGGCAGTCGGCTACGATTGATCAGGATTTCGCCTCCGTTTGGGATTTGATTATTTCCGGGATTTCTTTGTAACATCTACTTAAAACCTTCTGATATTCAGGAGGTTTTTTTGTGTCTTAAAGAGGTATAAATCCCGTTGATTAGTCTGAATTGAGCAACTAGGGGCAAATGAACGGTATAAATCCCGTTGATTGGTCAGAATTAAGCGACTTGCAGCAGATGAACGGTATAAATCCCGTAGATTAGGCTGAATCGAGGGACTAGCAGTAAATGAACGGTATAAATCCCGCAGATTAGTCTGAATTGAGCAACTAGGGGCAGATCAACGGTATAAATCCCGTTGAATTGATTGAATTGTGTGACTAGCAGCAGATGAATGGTATAAATCTAGCAGTTTAGGCTGAATCGAGCGACTAGCAGCAGATGAACGGTATAAATCCCGTTGATTGGTCAGAATTAAGCGACTTGCAGCAGATAAACGGTATAAATCCCGTAGATTAGGCTGAATCGAGGGACTAGCAGCGAATGAACGGTATAAATCCCGTAGATTAGTCTGAATGGAGCGACTTGCAGCAAATGAACGGTATAAATCCCGTAGATTTGATTGAATTAAGCGATTTGCTAGCAGATGAACGGTATAAATCCCGTAGATATGATTGAATTGAGCGACTAGCGGCGAATGAACGGTATAAATCCCGCAGTTTAGTCTGAATCGAGTGACTAGTAACAGATGAACGGTATAAATCCCGTAGATTAGGCTGAATCGAGCAACTAGCGGCGAATGAACGGTATAAATCCCGTTGATTAGGCTGAATTGAGCGACTAGCAGCAGATGAACGGTATAAATCCCGCTGTTTAGTCTGAATGGAGCGACTAGCGGCAAATGAACGGTATAAATCCCGTAGATTAGGCTGAATTGAGCGACTAGCGGCGAATGAACGGTATAAATCCCGTAATTAGGCTGAATCGAGTAACTGTTGTGAAATATGTGAAAAAATAAATTCAAATGACAAATATAAAAAAATGTCACTTGTAATTTGTAATTGATCGATTTATAATCAGACCAACAAGAAGGACAAAGTGATAGGAGGAGTAATTATGAATCAGAATTTAGCTGGAAAAGTAGCATTAGTAACAGGTGCATCGAGAGGCATGGGCCGGGAGATTGCGGAGAACTTGGCACAACAGGGTGCGAAGGTGGTAGTTAACTATTCGAGTAACCCCGGCAAAGCAGAGGAAGTCGTAACCGGTATTAACCTGAAGGGTGGAGAGGCCGTCGCTATTCGGGCAGACATCAGCCAGGTGGCAGAACTTGAACAATTATTCCAAACCACACTAGAAGCCTATGGACAACTCGACATTCTCGTCAATAACGCCGGGATTATGATTACGAAGCCGATACTAAATATGACGGAAGAAGATTTCGACAAGCAGTTTGCGATAAATGTAAAAGGCACCTTTTTTGCTTGCCAGCAAGCAGCTAAATATATGAATGATAACGGACGGATTATCAATTTTTCAACTTCCGTTACGGGTCAAATGTTCCCGACCTACAGCGTCTATGCAGGAACTAAGGGAGCAGTGGAACAAATCACTCGTCAGCTGGCCAAAGAATTTGGACGAAAAGGAATCACTATCAATGCTGTTTCACCTGGACCTGTGAATACGGAGTTATTTACCGTAGGGAAATCAGCGGAAGAGATTGCGACCGTGGGGAATATGAATTCCTTTGGACGTTTAGGCGAGCCTGAGGATATCTCAAGCATTGTGTTGTTCTTAGCCAGTAAAGAATCACAGTGGGTTACAGGGCAAACGATCCGTGTGAATGGTGGATTCATTTAAGCTGGTGGTTAAAGGGATCTTTTTAATAGCTGAATGTGGTCAATCCTTCTAAAATGAATGTAAACAAAAGGAGGAGTGAAACCATGACGCAGATCATCTGCTCACCGACTAAATATATACAAGGACATGGTGAAATTCGTAAGCTGGGAGATTATTGTTTGCAGCTAGGAGCGACAAGAGCTTATGCCATTATTGATCCTTATATTTTCTCTGTGTACAAAAAAGAGATCACATACAGTTTTGAAATGAACGAAATGCCACTAGTGATGTGTGAATTCAAGGGCGAGTGTAGCCGTAATCAGGTCAATGAGATAGTTGCAGCACTTGGCTTGAAGGATACCGAAGTCATTATAGGGATTGGCGGCGGCAAGACCTTAGATACGGCAAAAGCAGTAAGCCACATGAGTAACCTCCCGGTAGTTATTGTACCCACAGTGGCTTCAACGGATGCACCTTGCAGTGCTTTATCAGTGTTGTATACGGATGAGGGAGACTTTGACTGTTATCTTCCATTAAAAAGAAATCCTGATCTGGTTATCGTAGATGTCGATATCATTGCTAAAGCTCCTGCAAGATTACTTGTTGCCGGAATGGGAGACGCTTTGTCCACTTTTTACGAAGCAAGAGCTTGTCGAGAATCTGGGGCAATTACACACGCAGGTGGGACTAGCACAATTGCAGCCCTTTCATTAGCTCGTGCCTGTCTGGATACCCTTCTTGCAGAGGGTGAAACGGCATTAAAAGATGTTAAGCAAGGCATCACCTCTCCTGCGGTGGAACATATCATTGAAGCCAATATTTACTTGAGTGGCATTGGGTTTGAAAGTGGAGGACTTGCTGCGGCGCATGCGATTCATAATGGATTGACGCTGCATGAGGAATGCAGGAATACTCTTCATGGTGAAAAGGTTGCTTTTGCTACGATCGTTCAGCTTGTACTGGAGAAAGCACCATATGAAGAGATTGATCAGGTGATTGGTTTCTGCAAAAAAATCGGTCTTCCCGTTACTCTCAACGATCTTGGAATTACCAGTAAGGATATTGATCCATTGATGATGGTGGCGGAAGCTAGCTGTTCTGAGGATAGCCCCATCTGGAATATGCCCTTTGAAGTTCAAGCTGTGGATGTGCTGGAAGCAATTCTTGCCGCAGACGCGCGGGGACAATAGAAAAAGCCCGATTGTAAATTATTGCGAACCCTCCCCGTACATATTTAACCTTCGTGAACCAAACAATGAGAATAATTGTTTAAGACGAAGGAGGCGTTCCTCTTGATGAAGGACAGTCGAAAGTTTAATCGTTATTTACTAATTTGGATTGCTGTTGCTGCTTTAATGGTTACTTTAATCGTTCCCATGGCACCGTCTGTTTCAGCTGCCGAGTCCAGAGACAACCCTACAAACACACCAAGTGAAGAGAAGACATCTCAACGTAATAAGGTCGTAATTATTATTGACGATTTCGGCAATGGCATGAAAGGGACGGATGAAATGTTTTCGCTGCCAATAAAGCTTACTGTGGCGGTTATGCCCTTTTTGCCTACATCTGTGAAGGACGCCACACGCGCGCATGAACGCGGAGATGATGTTCTGGTCCATTTGCCAATGGAGCCCCGCCAGGGTAATCCTAAATGGCTTGGACCGGGAGCTATACTGGCTAAGATGTCTGATGAAGAAGTGCGTCAAAAGGTGGAAGCCGCGCTCGATAATGTGCCTTATGCTATCGGTATAAACAACCATATGGGCTCTAAGATTACCGGGGACGAACGGATTATGGGTGTGATTTTAGCCGTCTGCAAAGAGCGGGGATTGTTTTTTGTGGACAGTAAGACCAACTACCGTTCTGTTGCTGGCAATATGGCTTATCGAATGGGGCTGCCGCGCGTAGAGAACCATATCTTTTTGGATGATACACACACAGCTAATCATGTCCTGAAACAAATGGGTCTAGTAAATAATCTGGCGAAGGATCAACGATTCTGCGTAACCATTGGTCATGTTGGTGTATATGGAAAAGAAACCGCCGCAGGCATCCGCAGCGGTGTGGAGCAAATAAAAGATGATGTTGAATTTATAGGCATTTCTGATCTCGTTAAAAACGAAATGAAATGGAACTCGAATCCTACACTTCCATAAGATAAGCTACTATGCCGCCAGCAATTGCTTCAGCAATTTCTTGTTGCCCTTTAGGGGTGCACAGCTTTTCGCGATCTGTCGGACTGCTTACAAAACCCGCCTCAACAATTACGGTTGTGGCGGTTATTTTGTTGAGTAAATAAAAAGGTTTACCCGGTCTTGTCTCTGCCTGGATATTATAGAGACTGTTTAATTGTTGCTGAATGGTCTGGGCGAGGATAAAGCTGCGCCCTTCTTGGCGATATAATACAAGCGGACCATGCTTGGATGGTGAAGGTGCCCAGTTAACATGGATGCTGACGACTACAGTAGCTGGTAATGTCTCAGCCAGCTCTTTACGCTGGGCAAGGTCGCGCAGATGCCGGGATTTACTGCGCAGCCAGCGGTTCTCATCGCTTGGGGCGTAATCTCCATTACGATTTAAGGCAACGTCAAATCCATCGCTGCGCAGCAGCAGAAATAATCGGCGTGAGATATCTAATGTAATATCCTTTTCAAGAATGTTCCCGTAGGAAGTTCCTCCGTCGATCCCCCCATGTCCTGCGTCAATTAAGATCATACGGTGACCGTGGCTTAAGAGATGCTGACGTTCATCATTCACTACGGGTTTGGATGGAGTTGCAGAAGCATATGCACTCCCCATAAACAGCATTAGAAGTCCAACTGTGGTTAAAGTAATACGCAAGCTACATATTGCAGCTGCTGTCTTGGAATAAGCTTTATTTCTCCCATTGTTCAAATGAACTCCTCCTTGCATGTGAATAACCTCGTGCCCTAGATTCTTTGTTAGATTGTGCTTTAATAGGTAAACCTATTCGAACAATTCGAGACAAGAGTTTAGATATATGCTCGGTGGTGCACACTAAGAGCATGGAACGACGCTGGCTATCTTAATTCACTTACAATGTAGGAGGTGTTACAAATGGCTTCCGGCGGCGATGAGCTTGTAAAGTATATCACTGAGAAGGTAGTTGTTTATATCGAGGATCCGCGTGCCATTCATGCTCGTAGAGCGGCTACAAAGCAGCCGTGGTCACAGAAATGGTTCGGTATGCTTCCGCTTGGTTGGTCGATTTGGCGAAGCAAATGGAGCCACAGTGATAAGGATTGAATTTCACAAATAACAAATAACCTTCCAGTGCCTTGTCGAGGGTGGCAGCGGAAGGTTATTTGTTATGTTTAGTTATAGATATTTCTGTCGGGCAGCTTGTGCAGTGTTCCTATAGCCTGCAAGGCAGTGAGTGGCAAATACCGTCTTCCTTCTGGCCCTGATGCTGCATAAACGGTAGGCATGTTGTTTATTGCTTGTGTTTTATTCGAAGCAGGCAACCAGTTTTGATAACCTGTAATCATAAAAGGCGCCCCTACGATATCATTTCGGCCAGCGGCTTGATAAGCAATACTTTCCTTGGGACGAATCAGTGCGGCGATATTGTCACCGTCTACAGCAAGCAGTTTTGGGGAGGTCAACCACATGATATCTTTATAAGGATCATCTGTTCCCCCGCTTTGATATACCGAAAGCGGAGACAAATCAGTAGTTAGGTTAGTGATTACATCCGTTTCTGTCTGCTGTCCTTTAAGCACTTCTTCCGCTTTACTTAGCGTCCACGGTAAAACTTGCGGCACGGAAGCATTGATAAATATTGTCTTATCGTCAATGACGATTTTCCATACGGGTAGAAGTGGTGCATATAAGGCTGTGAGTTTTATTTTTCCTGTATAAGATGAAGGTATAAGTCCTTCCTGCACCAAAAATTGGCGCAGTTCTAATAAACTATAGGGGAGTCCGTAAGTGCCAGCTCCATATTCGCTAAGCATATAACCACCTTGATCCGTAGCGGAAATGATCATGTAGCCGATCCGCTGTTCACCTTTCATAACGTTGACAAGCCAGCTATGAGTACCTGGACCCAGAGGATAATATTCTATTCCTGCGTCCTTCCAGGCTGTAAATGGAGCTTCTGCTGCGAGCTTGTTCAGTGTACTCTTGGCAAATTCTTGGACCGTACCGGGTGAAGGTAAGATATCCATCTGCAGTACAGGTATCAAATCCTGTGTGACTGAATCAACTACACTTACTCTGGAAGCGGCAAGCGCAGAAGAGGAACCGGAGCTCGTTGCGATGAGTCCGATGCATAGAAGCAGGAGGAAGCAGCTTTGACCTGCAAGAAGCAGCCTCCGCCGTACACTTATTTTCATGGCGTCGTTCACCTTTCTTTGTTATGAAATATCAGAAAGTAAAAGCTTCCTTTTTATTGTAGAGGACAAGCTATAAAAAGGCTGTTGCTTGCTGTCGCGCCGGAAGGCGGAAGTTCCCTTGTTTTTTTGCCTGCTTTTAGCGAGTAGGGTCGCATTCTATAGGCTCCGCAGATGAAACAGTCCATAGGTCACCGCAGAAACTGCGATTTGCGGCTCATATTGCCAAATGGTCTCTTGTCGACGCCGATTATACTGCTCTTGAGTCGCTAGGCGTTTTTCTTCGTCAGGCTCCTTCAGCAGCTCTCCATAATAGACATCAATGATGTCCAGTTCAACCCTTAGCCGCTCACGTGCCTGTTCTGCCCAAGTGTAGTCCAGTTCGGCTAACTGAGCGGTAAGATGAGTTTCCAATAAGTCGGTAGCGGCTGCTACTGTCATTTCATAAGGCTGGATATGCACATTTTCCGGTAAGCGTGGCATCATCTCTTTTGTGGAAACTTTTGCATTAAAGTCATCAATGATGGTTCCCTTTGTTAGGGAGATGCCAAGATAATGGAGTTCTTCACGTTTCAAATCGCAGCTCATCTCCACTTTATAGCAGACACTAAGCCATGGCTCGTAAGCGGCAGAGAACAGCGTGTTTCGCTGCCTGCTGCCCGGGTCCTCAAATAAGTAAAGGCATTTCCCTTCGTCCCGAGCGGCGTTCCAAATCTGTTGCAATCGCTTGCTTCCGTAAATAATATCCTCTCTGCGGATCATTCCCGGCCCAATTCGTGGGAGTGCCGGCACAATGCCGAAGTAGCGGGCTAGGATACTTTCCTCCGGGTCAGTAGATGGAGCATTCACTGCTTCTGAGCCCGGGGAGGCGGATTCGAGTAAGTCAGTGCTGGCCTCTGCATCGTTTGTTCCGCCTGTAGTTAGGCTTCCGGTGACAACTTGATTCAAAATGCCAGCACTACGATTTGCAATGGGGGGAACCTCTACTGCAGCTTGACTGTCGTATTTTTCCGGATCAAAAACAAAGGTGAAAGAAAGGGTCTCAGGATCTACACCTGTGCGCTCCACGAATCCCCAATAATACGGCCGGTCGGTAAGCATTTTGTCAGCTCTAGGTGATAATTTCACAGTTACGTGAAGGGGCGAAGCCTCAATGATGGAGCATTCAGTGGCTTCAAGATAGTCCATCACATGCTTGCGTACTTCCTGTGCGGTGAGGGTCATGTCGCAGTCCCACTTTCTTTTTTAATACCCTGTGTCAATTCACTGAGGGATTCACCAATATGGTCCAGCTCATGCCGCAATTCTTCGTCGGAGCGGGATTCGAGCATGATTTTGTATAAACTTTTCTCCAGCGATTCCTTCTTTTCAAAACGTTCCAGGATTACATCCAGCCCGCCAATCACCATTTCAAACATATTGATTTTTTCATGCAGCAGATGCAGAATATGTTCTTCAATCGTGCCTTGCGTAGACAAGTTGTAGATCACTACGTCATTTTCTTGCCCTAACCGATGGACACGTCCGATACGTTGCTCCACGCGCATGGGATTCCAGGGCAGATCAAAGTTGATCATATGGTGGCAAAATTGCAGGTTAATTCCTTCACCACCGGCTTCCGTTGCAATCATAACTTGAGCGCGGCCGCGGAAAAGATCCATCATCCAATCTTTTTTTCCACGGTTCATTCCGCCGGAATAAGAGACACACATCAGCCCATGTTCACGGAAATACTGTAGTAAATACTCTTGAGTTGCTCGATATTCCGTGAAAACGATGACCTTTTCATTCATTTCTTGAATGAGGGCTAAGGTTGTTTCAGCTTTAGTGTTTGTTTTAACGGTACGGAGGGTCTGTAGCAGCTCCATCATCCGGTCTCTTTTTGGGGAATCCGCAGGCAGCTTTTTGATCAAATTAACTAAAGTGATAAAGACGGCATCCCGGCTGCTGCACACCTCACGTTGAAGGGTTACCAGAGAAAGCATGCTGCTAAGATTGCCGCCGGATTCCTGATACTGGTCTTTGACAAAGGAAGTAACACTGTTATACAAATCTTTCTCTTCTTGGGAGAGAACTAAGGGGATATTACGGACTTTTCGTTTCGTGAAATTAACTGGACCTTCACCACGGCGATTGCGGATCATGACCTTCGAAAGCTCGTCCCGCAGTTGACCTTCATTCTTGGGCTGGCGTTTATCAACCACGAAATTCGAGGCAAAATCGCCCTGATTTCCAAGTTGCCCCGGCTTCAGTATAGTGATCAGATTAAAGAGTTCGCCCAGATCATTCTGAACGGGAGTCGCGGTGAGCAGCAGGCAATATTTTTTGCGTAATTGCTGTACAAATAGATAATTGGTCGATTTTTTATTCTTCAGCTTGTGAGCTTCATCAATGATCAACATATCGTATTCATTTTCCAGCAAGATATCCTTATGAGGATCTCGTTTGGCGGTATCCATCGATGCGACGACTATGGCGTTGCCCCACGAATAGGCTTTTTTCTGAGCGACAGCAGTGATGCCAAATTTCGCATTCAGCTCACGAACCCATTGCAATACTAGAGAAGCAGGTACGAGAATAAGCACTTTGGAGACAAGACCGCGTACGAGATATTCTTTGAGCACTAGTCCTGCTTCAATGGTCTTGCCCAGTCCAACCTCATCTGCAAGAATCGCGCGGCCTGACATTTCGAACAGAACCTTATGCGCTGTATCCAGCTGATGGGGAAGAGGGGACAAGCCGGATAAATGCTTCATACATTGCAGCTCATCGAAGCTCGTTACTAGACCTGTTTCCTCTCCTTGTACGGCAAGCTTAGATAAACGGTAGTCTCCCCATGGGCCGCCCTTTTCCAATTTGAGCTCCAGATCTTGCAACCAATTCCGGTCAAAAGAAAGAGGAACAGGCAGTATCGGCGCGGGTGTTCCCCCTTGCTGGGGTAGAGAATTACGGAATAATTGCGTCATAATGCAGCCTCCTCAAGCTCGGATTTATATCACCATTCGTAAGAGTAGTATGCTCGTAAACGAGAGAATTCATAACCTCCTATTTTTCACGATAGCCTTTAAAAAAGAGAGCAAGAGCGAGAAAAAGCAGCAACGTTTGCGGTAATTCGGCAACTTGACTCTATTTTCGAATAAGACCTTCGATACAATATGTGGTATAGTTTAAAAGCTGACGCACACAATATATTGTGACAAAAGCTTGAAAATGTATTTTTTATAGAGTGCTTAGCTGGTACTTGTTATTGACAAGATGAGCTTCCTACATACACCTGTTAAGCAGTGGAGGATGGTAAGGGAGTTTTTGTTGTGGGCCCATACCTTGGACCGGTAACTAATATCTACTACACATGCGGGAGGTTTTTTTATTGAGTAAAGTGGAACGTAAGCAACGCCTTGAAGGGCTAAGTGAAAAAATATTTTTGGATCGTTATGCTTGGAAGGATGCAGACAGCAACAATGCTAAAGTAGGCGACGTTGTATTGGTGCTGACCAAAGATGATCCGAAGTTTCCAACTAAGGAAGTCGGAGAAATTGTGGAGCGCAGTGGTCGAATCGTAACTGTAAAGACGCGCAGTGGCGAACTTGTGAAATCGGATGTTGAAAAGTTGACCCTTAATATAGAAAAAACTCCTGAGGAAATGTGGGACCGTCTATCCACAGCGATGGCTTCTGTAGAGAAGACACCTGAGCTTCAAGCAGAATGGGCGGGCAAATTCCGTTCAATTCTGGATGATTGGAAGCTTGTGCCGGGTGGACGTATTGCGGCTGGTGCAGGTGCTAGTGAAGAATTAACATTGTTCAACTGTTATGTAATCCCTTCTCCAAAAGACAGCCGTGGCGGCATTATGCAGACATTGTCTGAAATGACGGAGATTATGGCCCGTGGTGGCGGTGTGGGCATTAACCTGTCTTCATTGCGTCCTCGTCGTGCGATTGTTAGAGGGGTTAATGGTTCATCCAGTGGTTCCGTATCTTGGGGCGGTTTGTTTAGTTATACTACGGGGCTTATTGAGCAAGGCGGCAGCCGTCGTGGTGCGCTCATGCTGATGATTAATGACTGGCATCCCGATGTTGAGGACTTCATTACCGTGAAGCAAACAATGGGCCAAGTCACTAATGCTAACCTTTCGGTATGTGTGAGCAATGGTTTTATGAAGGCTGTAAAAGAAGATCTGGACTGGGATCTCGTATTCCCGGATACAACCGATCCTGAATATAACGAAATGTGGGATGGCGATCTCGACAAGTGGAAAGCTGCCGGCAAAAACGTTATCCATTATCGCACCGTAAAAGCGCGTGACGTGTGGCGTACGATCATTGAATCGGCATGGAAATCCGCTGAGCCAGGCGTCGTGTTCATGGAATACTATAACCAGATGTCTAACAGCTGGTATTTCAACCCGATTATTTGTACGAATCCTTGTGGAGAGCAAGGCCTGCCAGGCTGGGGAGTCTGCAATCTGTCTGCGGTGAACCTGTCCAAGTTCTACGATGAGAAAAATCATGATGTAGATTGGGAAGATCTTGCGACTACAACCCGTTATTCGGTCCGTTTTCTGGACAATGTAATTGATAAAACACCTTATCATTTCCCGGAAAATGAAGCGAATCAGAAAAAGGAACGCCGCGTGGGTCTCGGAACCATGGGATTGGCGGAGCTGATGATTAAATTGAACATCCGTTACGGCAGCCCGGAATCGTTGGAGTTTCTGGACAAGCTATACGGCTTTATGGCTCGTGAAGCCTACCTTGCTTCGGCAGAAATTGCTGGAGAGAAGGGTTCCTTCCTAGCTTTTGATACTGAGAAATATCTAATGAGCGGCTTTATGAAAAATATAGTCGAAGCGTATCCAGAGGTTGGCGAAGCGATTCGTGAACATGGTATGCGTAACGTTACAGTGATTACACAAGCACCTACAGGTAGTACAGGTACAATGGTAGGTACTTCTACGGGAATTGAGCCTTATTTTGCCTTTAAATATTTCCGTCAAAGTCGTCTTGGCTATGATGAACAGTTTGTTCCAATCGCTCAAGAGTGGCTGGAAGCTCATCCGGGTGAAGAGCTGCCTGACTACTTTGTAACTTCGATGGATCTGTCAGCTAAAGATCATATCCGTGCGCAAGCAGCGATCCAACGCTGGGTAGATAGCTCTATTTCCAAAACAGCGAACTGCCCGTCTGACTTTACGGTTGAGGAGACGGCTGAGCTATATGAAATGGCCTTTGATCTAGGATGTAAGGGTGTTACGATCTACCGCGATGGAAGTCGTGATGTTCAAGTTCTGGAAACCACGAAGAAGGAAGACAAAAAAGAAGCTGCTACGGTTGCGGCAGAGGAAGCTACAACTACTGTAGAAGCAAGTACAAGTGTGGTAGCAGCAAGTCCAGCGCCTCAAGTGACTACAAAAGAGGCGGATAAACAATACAAAAAACGTCCGCAGGTTCTGCGCGGCGCTACCTATAAAATCAACACACCATTTGGGATGGCATATATTACGATCAATGACCTTGATGGAATACCGGCTGAAATCTTCCTGAATGTAGGTAAAGCAGGTTCTGACGTCTTTGCTATGGCTGAAGCATTAGGCCGTGTCTGCTCCTTGTTCCTCCGTTACGGAGATCATGGTGAGAAAGTGGAGCTGTTGATTAAACATCTGAAAGGCATTGGCGGATCAGGAGCTATCGGCTTCGGCGCGAACCGGGTTGAATCCATTGCTGACGCTGTAGCTAAGGCACTGGAATCACATGTGCTGAACAATGCTCATGATGATCATGTACCTGCTCCGATTGCGGCAACTTTGGAGCTGGAGGATTTCAATGAAGCATTAAATGCGGAGTTGAAATCGAGCGTTCCGTCAGCTACGGAAGATGGACATGGTGGTCATCATGGACATAACCATGCTACGGCTTCCCGTGACCTTTGCCCATCCTGCGGCAGCGCCTCGCTGATTAATATTGAGGGTTGTAAGACTTGTGGCAATTGCGGGTATAGTCGTTGCGGGTAAACGTTAGAGCCAATAAGTGTTTTATGGGAAAACTAGAAATGTGACTATGCATAGCTAAAAGCAAGTGATCATCGAGTGGAAGTGTTAACCTTTTATCTCAATGGATCGCTTGTTTTTTTATTATTGATGATGTTCATTGAGAGGTTTTAACTATATGAGTTTTAGATACTATAGAACTACATACAGACTATGATAAAGAATTTATTGAATTTAGGGTAAGAAATGCTTTGGAAATGATAAAGGTAGTATTTAAAGAAAAAGATAAGGTTGGAATTGCGATTTGGTAAGTAACAACGTATTTACGCGGTGTGTCTGATCTGTGAACTCGTGTCTAGCTAAGCTTTTTAACACAAAAACACGCGTACTTGTCTAACAAAGGTACGCGTGTTTTTGTTATTCCACTACGAGAGGAATTATTTTTACATATCTAAATTTTTGAATGCATAAGGCAATAAATCCCTTAAACTCAGCTCTAAGATTTCTTTTTTCTCATTGGTTAAATAGACAGGCATGTCGGGCAAACAGAATTCCGATAATACTTGTCTGCAGATACTGCATGGCGGCAGAAAATCCATTGTGTCACCTGCTACAGCTATAGCCTGAAAATCACCTTTAGTATAGCCCTTTGTAATAGCTGTGAAGATTGCTGTTCTCTCTGCACAATTAGTAGCGCCAAAAGATACATTTTCTACGTTTACTCCATTAATAACATTTCCATCTTTAAGCAATAAGGCTGCTCCAACTGGAAATTTAGAATATGGGGCATAAGCAGCTTTCTTTGTGTTACGTGCGCTTTCCATTAATTCTTCTTTATTCATAATACTCACCCTTTTTAAATAAGAATGAACCTTTCGGTCCCCTTATCGCCAACTTTAAGGTTGGCAGGACTTCTAATATTATAGTCACACCAAATGGTTGTCAACATGTACTACTCGAAAAGCATCTTTAGTGAATCATAGCTTTAAAATATAACTAGATATAGCAAATAGAAGTTACACATATTAAGCCTGCCATGGTAACCTTATCTTAAAAGCGACGAGTAGAGGGGTTTTGTAATGTGGGAGCGGCAGAGAATACATTTAAACAAAAAATATTGAGCAAAAAACCGGGTATTATAACATATGGGATGACACCACCGAAGGCAAGCCACGCACCAGAAAAGGTCTCGGAAATCGCCCAGAAACAGGTTGAGAGACTTAAAAACCTTGATTTAGATGCGTTAATTCTGTACGACGTTCAGGAAGAAGTAGACAGAGTGGATCATGAAAGACCTTATCCCTATTTACCAACGATTGATCCGGCTGTCTATGGTGATAAATATCTAAGACAGGTGGAGGTCCCGAAAATAATTTACCGGTGCGTTGGTAATGATACTAGAGCTCAGTTCGAGGATTGGGTTAAAACTGACGAAAATGAAGATAGATTTTCCGTGTATGTGGGCGCTTCGTCAAGTAAACAAGAGGTGAAATTGAATTTACCAGAGGCTTATAAGCTAAGTAAACAGCTAAATAACAATTTAACTTTTGGCGGAGTTGTCATTCCGGAAAGACATATAAAAAAGAATGATGAGCATATACGGGTTGTCGAAAAGACCAACAATGGGTGCAACTTTTTTATTACACAGGCAACTTATAATGTAGAGGCATCTAAGAATTTATTGTCTGATTTATATTATTACTATACAAATAACGGTTTTGAGATGGTTCCTATTTTATTTAATCTTGCACCATGCGGCACCGCGAAAACATTACAATTTATGAAGTGGTTAGGGATCAGTATCCCGGGATGGTTAGAAAACGAGTTAAAATACTCGAATGATATTTTGGATAAATCAATCCAGCTATCGCAAAAAATCTTTGAAGAATTACTAGATTTCGGGCTGGAGAAGGGAATTCCTATTGGTTGCAGTATTGAAAGTGTTTCAACAAGTAAGTTGGAGATTGAAGCGTCCGTACAGCTTGTTAAAGATGTGAAGGCTATTTTGGATAAGAAGCTGCCTACCAAATAGAAAAAGATTCCTCAAATTATTGAGAAACCCAGGTCATTTAAAGACCATGGGTTTCTTTTTAGGTTATATGCCACTAGGTCAAATTATTAAACATTATAGCCGAAGCCCAGTATAGTAAAAGACTTGTCCTGATCTTCCGGCACCATTCTGATTTCTACCTGATGCTCCCCACTAACCTCATTTTGATAAAGAATTACCGGATTGCAATGTGTCCAGTTATTCTCATGTGGATCAGCGGTGACTACAAGACAACCATCGACGTAAATGTTCGCCTTGCCAAATTCGCTGCTGCCAGAATCCTTGTATACGAGGATGAGATTTTTGCTTGTTATCGTCAGCTTGAAGCTGTGTTCCCCAGAAGACGCTGAATGCATCCAATTATGAGGGAATTCCGGAGTTCCGAAAGGATTGGCATCCATTTCTACCCGCTGCAAATCGGTATCGATCCCCGAAAATCCGCCCACCTCGATCCTGCCTGCGTCAATATGGCTTTTGCGGTCCAGCAGGAGGGTTCCCGCAAAATCATTCCCGATGACCGGATGTTGATCCAATAGGAGATCATCTTCGTCCATTAGCGTTTTGTGGGTTTCGGAGAATAAATAAGCCAGACAATCAGCCATCACCTGGTGACCATCATTAGTAGGATGATAGATATCATAGAAAAATTGCCGTTTCGAGAGGATGTTCCCCTCATTTTTGCTTAGGCGGAACTGCCCGGATACCGCATCTTTTACACTAACCATAGGAAGATTATAACGCCGCCCAATGGGGGAGAGCCGTTCCTGCAGGTTCCAGTCATTCATAAACACGCTGAACAGGAGAACTACTGCCGGTCTATTATCGGCGGAAAGTATTTTTAGGCATAAGCTTTCAAAACAGTTGCCTTTCGTTTCATCTCCTTCGTCGTTTACCGCAAATTCTACCACCACGATATCAGGTGTTACAGAACCTTCTCGGAGAATATCCCTTTCATAACGGATGACCCCAAGCTCGGACGGAGTTCCACCTACCCCAGCCTTCACAAAATGGATGTTCTCGCCACCATTCGTACCGAATAATTCCTTAAATCTCAGATACGATTGGTAGGCATAACATTCTGTATGGATCGGTTTAGCGCCTGCTCCCTGAGTAATGGAACCCCCAATATAAGCAATCGTGATATCCTCACCTTTTATAGCCTTATGGATGGTCGTTTTTAATCTTTTATTATTGCCCGGATGAAGCAAGGATTGGGTAATGATCTCCCGGTATTCGTTAGAATCAAACGCTACAGGCGGTTCAATGATTAGCTCTGGTACAGAATAACCGTCATGCAAATAAAAAATTATACTCGCGATGGCCAGTTCGCCTTCATGTTTAAATTCAAAAGCGAATTTGCCGAGCACTGCATCCTCTTCAGACCATTCCAAATCCTCTAACTTCAAGAGGACTTCTGAACCGTCGGAGGGACAGGGCACACGTATGCTGCTGCCTGTTTCGTATTTGCTGGTTTTGCCCCAGTTCTGCAATAGAAAAGAGATGGGCTCGTTCTGCTCATGATCCCTTCTCACAGACACTCCGATACTATGGACTAATTTGCGAAATCCAACGCAGTTTCCTAGTAGCTCCAGTATTGTCTCATCAGTGACGCCGCCAATATATCTGGCCTTGTCGATTAGATAGTTACCTTCCAGATAAACTTCCTGTGAAGGTGGACCTTCGGCCCGGGCTGTCGCCTCAATCGTGGTTTCGTAGAGCACAAAAAAACCGTTCCTGCGTTCAGCCGGATCCTTGGGCGCCTTTGGACCTTCAATCTTGCCTCCTGTAATGATCCCGTTATTGTTTTTCATATTGATCATCCTCGCTTTTTGTATAAGCTTTTCTTGTTATGGATGCGCTTGCAAAAAACATATTTTTATAAGAAGGAATACCTGTTAACAGTAACACCAAATATCCAGATTGTTCAACCAATAAACAAAGTTTCATTTAATAATTACAAAAAGTTGCTAGTTTACACATGGATGTTGAAATCGCTTACTTATATAATGTGCCTAGTCATACGAAAATAGGATGCTTAAGGGGAGAATTATCATGCCTACGAAGGAATTGCACCTTGTGAAGCAGGGCAGTGCTGCCAAGATTTACGTAGACCCCAAGGGGAAAGATTATGAGGGATTACACCGGGTGGCACAGTCTTTTGCAGTAGATGTTAAACAGGTAACAGAGGTTGAGCCTGAGATATATACACAATTGAACGAATTGGATGGAACAGTCATAATCGCTGGATCGATAGGGAGTAATGATTTTATCGATGATTTAATCGCGGAGGGAACCGTTGATGTATCGGTCATCCAAGGTAAAAGAGAATGTTATAAAATTCAGGTGGTTGAACAACCCACAGCGGGAGTGGACAAGGCGCTCGTCATTGTAGGAAGTGATAAACGGGGGACGATTTACGGGTTGTATTCGATCTCCGAAAAGATTGGAGTTAGTCCTTGGGTGTACTGGGCGGATATTGTGCCGGAGAAGAAGCCGGCATTGTCCATTCCTGATAACCAGCTTCATGTGATCTCCAAGGAGCCTTCGGTTAAATATAGAGGTATTTTTTTGAATGACGACTGGCCGTCTTTAGGTTCTTGGGTAACTCAAAGATTTGGTGACTTTAATGAAGATTTCTATGACAAGGTATTTGAACTCATTCTTCGCTTGAAGGGGAATTATTTATGGCCGGCGATGTGGAGCGCCGAATTCAGCCTGAATGGTAAAAGCAGCCCGATTGCCAACGCCAAGCATGCACAAGAATACGGAATTATTATGGGGACCTCCCATCATGAACCCTTATTCCGGGCAGGCAGTGAATGGCAGAAGGTATACAGCCAATACGGAACAAGTAACCTATGGGATTTCGCCCGTAATAAACAGGCGATTACAGATTTCTGGGAAGACGGAATCAAGCGCAATCAGGACTTTGATAACTTGATTACTCTAGGCATGCGGGGGGAAAGTGACTCTGCGCTGGAGGGCTCCGACCAGGAGAATATTGATCTGCTGAAGGACATTATACTTACGCAAAAAGAACTATTGAAGAAATACAATCTTGAACATGCGCCGCAAATTTTGGCCGTTTATAAGGAAGTTGAGAAGTACTGGTATGGCACTGCCGGGGTGGAAGGGTTGAAGGACTGGGATGTTCTGAATGACGTTACGATCCTGCTTGCTGACGATAACTTTGGCAATCTCCGCAAAATCCCGACGAAAAACGAACGTAACCGCAGCGCAGGATGGGGGATGTATTATCATTTTGACTATCATGGTGGTCCGCATTCCTATGAATGGTTAAATACGACCCCGCTTGAAAAAGTCTGGGAGCAAATGTGTATGGCATTCGACTATGGCATCCGTGATGTATGGATTGTGAACGTCGGGGATTTGAAGCCTATGGAATTGCCCATTTCCTACTTTCTGGATTTGGCCTACGATTTTGAGGCATGGGGGACAGGTGCAATCAATCGGACTGTGGAATACACCAACCGTTGGGTAGAGCAGCAATTCGGATATGTGCTGGAACAAGAGACATGTCTGGGAATCGCACAATTGTTAAGTGATTATACCCGGATGAACGGTCGGCGCAAGCCTGAAATTATTTATCCGTCCACCTTCAGTCCTATCCATTACAATGAGGCGCACAGAGTTCTGGAGCAAGCGGTGATGATCGAGAAGGCTGCCGGCAAATACGATGAGCTAATCCCGGAACAACTAAAGGATGCTTACTTCCAGCTCGTATATTTCCCTGCTGTTGCCTCGGCCAATGTGGTCAAAATGCAAATTTATGCTGGACTGAACCATCTATACGTTAAGCGAAATAGTATGTTGGCAAATACTTACGCTGCTCTGACCCGCGAAACCATCGAACGGGATAAGTATCTGGAGCTGGTTTATAATAGCGGAATTTCGAATGGAAAATGGCAGGGAATGATGAGTTCCCCTCATGTAGGGTATATACATTGGAATGCAGAAGGGTGGAAATATCCGGATGTAAACACCTTGACGCCCGCCAGAGGTTCTTTAATGATTGTGGATGTGGAAGGAACGGAACAAGCGTATGTTTCCGGCACGGCTAATCTTCCGGTAATTACAAATCTTCAAAAAGAAAACTATCGCATCACAATCAGTAACGGTGGAGATGCGGGTTTTGAATATCAGGTGCGGAGCAGCGTGGATTGGATCAAGCTTGAGAAAATACGCGGCTGGATTGAGGCAGGGGAGACGCTTCAGGTTTCCGTAGATTGGGAGAAGGTCAAAGAAGCATCGACGGGCGAAATTACGATCTCCGGTGCCGGAAATATAGTTAAGGTGAAGGCAGCCGTGGATTGGATAGACATTCCGGATATGCCACCGATGACATTCATCGAGACCCATAATATCGTGTCCATTGAAGCGGAGCATACCATAACTCGTGTTTCGAAATCAGGGGTGGTATGGAAGACCATTGACAGCTATGGACGTTCTTTATCCTCGGTTAAAATGTTTCCGGATGCTGTATCTTTTGAACAACCGGAGGATGCTCCTTGTCTGGAATATCAGATTCTAGTGCAGCAGGACACCGATTATAGCTTAACCGCGTATATTGCGCCGACAAACAATCTGTCACAAACTAGCGGGTTAAAATATGCGATAAGCTTCGATGATGAGGCACCCGTGATTAAGGATGCTTTACCAACGAACTTTGAAGGCGGCAATCATGATAATGAACCATGGTGCCGCGCGGTTATGGACAATATTCATGCTGTGACCACCAGCCATGCTTTAACGAAGGGTCTTCATACCCTCCGCTTTTACGGATTGGATGCGGGTCTGGTTCTGCAAAAGCTTGTATTGTCCGCTGCCCAGCTTCCTTATTCCTATTTAGGGCCGGAGGAGAGCTTTTATACTAGCGGGACGGCGTCCATTCTTAGTTAGGTTGAATTAAAAGGGCGAACAACTAGGTTGTTGCTTCGAATCCTCCGTTATTTCAGGGCAGATGACGGAGGATAACCCTTTATATTTTTGAAAACGTTGCTGAAGTAGGCGACATCTTGATAACCACAGTGCGCTGCCACTTCGGACACATTAAAACCACCTGCCGATAGAATCATCTCAGCATTGTTCACGCGCACCTTGTTTATAAATTCTTTACAGGTGGAGCCAGTGTTCTGCTTAAACAGCTTACCAAGATATACGGGATTTAGGGCAACCAAATCTGCCAGCTCCTTGATCGTAACTTCCTCCGAATAATGATCCATGATATAGGTCATCACTTTTTGGATTCTTAGATCTATCAGAGGTGTTTCTTGATGGTGGGCGATACTTAATAAGCGGTACACAATCAGTTGAAAGATGGCCCGGGCCTTCATTTTGTAGAAAGGTTGTTTGCCCATCCAGATATGTGAGAATTCTTTAATATCCTCTAGAATCTCTTTAGTTCTCCAATTCCTAGTTACAGTCTCAAAAGGGAGCTGCACATGATTGTCCTCACCCTCCCAGAAGAAATTGAAGGCAAAGGAACGCATGGGTGCCTCCTTGAAAGTCTGAGCTTCCCGAATGCTGCCAGAAGGGGCATAGAGCATATCCCCGGCTTCAACCGTGAATTTCTCTCCATTAATAAAATAGTCAGACTTCCCTTCTACGATGAAGGTAAGATCATGGAAATCAATTTTACTCCTCGTAATCTCCCAATCCGGGAAGGATCGGCGATCAACGAACAAAAAAACACGGGGAACAAGATTTTCGTATTTGGTAATGTCCATTTCTACCATCCCTCTTTCCTTATAAATAGATCCGCGCTAATGCCGATTGGTATATTATACAAAAATGAATCCGATTAAGAAATGGGATTGTAAATTGACTTTGCGCAATCAGAAGAATACAATAGTTTTATGACTATCGAACAATATTCCTTAAAAGATGATGAAAAGCGAGTGAAGATTTTTAAAGCATTAGCAGAAGTGAAACGAATTGAAATGATTCGTTATCTTCATCTCCATAAGGAGAACAATACATGTGGGTCCATTGGTGAATCTATGGGAATGGATAAATCCAATGTGTCGTACCATCTGAAGATTTTGTATGAAGCTGATTTAGTAAGTGTCACACGTATGGGGCAGAATAAGATTAGCCAGCTTCGAGAGGATACGTTTAGCGAATTATTACCGGGTTTCTTGGACAGTTTATAATATGTCCGGAAACCTATAATTTTTTCTTGATAGTTTGATAGTTTTATAACTATTTGATAATCATGTACAGGATTTGGTTAATAGTTATAGGTAGCAGCAAAAATAAATATTAATGGAGTAGTGATCTATGAATCAGTTGAAAAATAAACAGGTCCTGTTAATTTCACGTCCTGTAGGCATGCCAACCCAGCAAAATTTCGAGTTCAAAGATATTCCTGTAGTTGAAGCAAAAGAAGGACAAGTTGTTGTACGAACGTTGTATTTGTCAGTGGATCCTTATATGCGCGGAAGAATGAATGATTCTAAATCGTATATTCCTCCGTATCAGCTTAATGAAGTCATCGCTGGAGGACTTGTGGGAGAGATCGTAGAATCCAAATCGGAGCGATTCAAAGCTGGAGATAAAGTCATCGGTATGCTGGGCTGGCAGTTATATAATACTGTAGATGCTAAAGCAGTAACCAAAATCGATGATTCGATTGCACCTGTATCGGCTTACTTAAGTGTTCTAGGTTTAACAGGGCTCACTGCATATTTCGGTTTACTTGATATCGGGCAGCCGAAAGAAGGAGAGACTGTCGTAGTGTCTGGAGCAGCGGGTTCAGTGGGGATGTTTGTTGGACAGATTGCCAAAATCAAAGGCGCTCGTGTCGTTGGGATCGCAGGTAGCGATGATAAATGCGACTATTTGAAAAAAGAACTTGGCTTTGATGCAACCATTAATTATAAAACAACGGAAAATTTAGGCCAGGCTTTGGAAGAAGCATGTCCAAAGGGTGTGGATGTTTATTTTGACAACGTGGGTGGATCGATTTCAGATGCTGTGATGAGCTTGCTTAATGATTATGCACGTATTCCCCTATGTGGCGCTATTTCTTCCTATAATAGTACAGATGGAGATATGGGTCCACGTATTCAGAGCAGATTGATCAAAACCCGCTCCCTTATCAAAGGATTCGTTCTTAGTGATTACGCAGCCCGCCAGTCAGAAGGACTTCAAGAGCTTGGAAAATGGCTAACAGAAGGTAAATTAAAATATGAAGAAACAGTTGTTGAAGGATTCGACAATGTGGTTGAAGCATTCCTGCAATTGTTCCAAGGTGCGAACCTCGGGAAGATGCTTGTTAAGGTGAGCGACTCCGAATTCTAAAACAACACAAACAGCTCTGGTAGAGATTTTTATATATCAGGGCTGTTTGTATTATTACCAATCAAATCCGTTCAGACCATACCCTGTTTGGACTTCATGCATTTAAGATTGTATGTGCGGCCATAGGCTTTTGCATATTTGACGATTCGCTCAATCATGCTGGTGTCATTCAGTTTGGTAAACGGGCACGGATCGGGGGCAGTATTTACTTCCAAGATCCATGGTTTAAGGCGTCGATCCAAAGCAATATCCACACCGATTTCCTGCAGGCCGGGATAGGCTGTGCTCAGCTGTCTGGCGGAGTTCACTCCGATTTGTTGCATGGACCGGATCAACGCGCTACTATTCTCTACGTTTGTGTAGGATTCTAATAATGCCTCTACCGGATAAATCGTTCCCCCTTGGCTCCCATTCGTAACCACTTTGCGAGGATGAGCTACGCGACCCGCAATGCCTGTAGCTTCCCACCCACCCTTAAGATTTCTTTGCACCATAACCCGGATATCAAATGGCCTTCCCTCATAAACCAAAAGCCAAATCCCTTTTTGCACCAAATAGGACTTTCCTTGGGTCTCGCTAGAGATTGCCCGATAAGCCATCTCGTAATCAGAAAATGTATGTTTATGCGTACCGGACTGATAGCTGTAGGCTGGTCGTTTTTTGGAGGAATGATCTTGCGATCTTTCAATCCGGATTACACCCTGTCCCAAAGATCCACAGCAGGGCTTAATGTACACCATTTTATGTTTTTGCAACATCTCATAGAGTACGTTTTTATTCATTTTTTTCGTTACCGGGATATACTTCCTTAGCTCTTGTTTTCTAAGCAGTACCCTTGTTTTCGTCAGCTTATTGGATATCCGCCGTATTGGCTCCTTCATTTTGTTCCTCCGTTCTATATATCTATAGGCTATATTACGGGAATACGCAGTTTTTGCTTGGGCAACCACAGAATAATAGAACACATGCAAAGAATTCTACATATGAATATTGGAGGCATTTATTAAACTTGGGCTGCAGCATGCGGTCAACGGGAGGCGGCTATGATGCTGCTCGGGAAATTGCAGAATAAGGTGCAAGAAGTAATGGACGAATACCCTTGGTACAAGGGGCTGATCGATGGGGAGAAAACGAATTATAACCTGCAGAACTTACCTCTTATGTCTTCGAAAACACTTGAAACCTTCTATTATAACCAACCCATCGATCCTTCTTGGACTGTCTATAGGACGTCTGGTACAAGCTCAGGCCGTAGAAAAGCAATCCTTTACTCTGAGGAAGATGACAAACACTATGTGGATATTAAAACGAAGCTATTCGGCGAGCTTATTGCGGGAAGCGGATGTAACAGAGCGTTGGCGGATATGGGCACTGGACATGCAGCAAATACTGCGCTGACCATTTTTGAAAGGTTAGGATTGGAGAAAAGTTCAATACCCTTTGAACTGCCAATCGAACAGCATATTGAACAGCTTAAAGCTTTTAAACCTGACTTGCTCTATACGATGCCGTCCATCCTTGACCATATCGTATATGCTGCCGGAAACCCGCGTGAATTCGGAATTCGCAAGATTATTTTGGTAGGGGAAATTGCTCCGCCTGAGTGGCAGCGGAATATGGCTGGCTTGTTTGGTATTGATCCTAGAGATATCATCGATACTTACGGCTCCATTGAAATCGGTACGATCGCTTATTACTCCCATGATCATGGCAGGTACATTTTTGCCGACGGAATTTTTGCGGAAGGAATCGGGGTTCAGGAGTTAGACGAAGAAGTAAGGCCGCTTCGAAACAATGAAAGTATTCTGGTGCTTACCTCAACTGTCCGCAAGATGCTGCCAGCTCTTCGTTTTGTTACTTATGACGTTGTAAGGGATTTTAGGCCTGTGATGATAGACGGGGTTGAACAACAAAGCTTTGAGTCCATTGTAAAAAGAGTGGGTCAAGAACTGAAGCACGGTGAGAAGATCAGCCTGTACGATATCGAGCAGGTCGTATACCGTCATATTGAAGATGCGATCATTCGGGTCAAGGTAAAAAACAATGCGCTCTCTATTTATATCAAGAGTAAATCTGTGAAGCCCTCTATTATCCCGGTAATCAAAGAGGAAATCAGGGAGTGTATTCCGGAAATCGGGATGATGATTCGCAACCATCTGCTTGATGATATTGAGATCATTATAGTAGCTAAAGGGGAGTCGCTGGCCAGCGGGCAGGTCAAGAACAAGAAGTTATATTATCAGAAGGACAAAGCTAAGGTGGACATAAATATCCAAGGCGGTATCTTGTCGACTATCGGAAAAACGCCATTAATCAAGCTGAATAATTTGTTCCAGAACAGTGAGTTCGAAGTCTACGCAAAAATGGAACTGCTAAATCCGGGAGGAAGTGTGAAAGACCGTCCAGCTCTGCGGATGATCCATGAGGCATGGAAGGAAGGGAAAATCGGGCCGGGAACTACTATTATTGAGTCAAGTTCGGGAAATATGGCGATTAGCTTGGCGATGATTTGCCAATATTTAGGGCTGCGGTTTATTAGCGTGGTTGATCCAAGAACCACCACAACAAATCTGCAGATTCTGAAAACATTAACTGCAAAAATTGACTTTGTTAGCGATCCTGACCCTGATACCGGTGAATATCTACCTGCCAGACTGAATCGAGTGCAGCGACTCTTGGAGGAAATACCGGGCAGCTACTGGCCGAATCAATATGCAAACGCAAATAACTATTTGTCCCACTACCATACGACCATGAAAGAAATCGTGACTGAGCTTGGCGAAGTAGATTATTTGTTTTGCAGCGTAAGTACATGCGGCACGATTCGAGGTCTCGCGGAATATGTAAGGGATCATGGTCTGAAGACTAAGATTGTTGCCGTCGATGCGGAGGGAAGTACTATTTTTGGTGGCAACAAAGAGAAACGGCGGTTCCCGGGACTGGGTGCTGGCATCGTACCCCCTTTCTGCAGAACGGATTTAATCGACCGTATCGTGCATGTCTCAGACTTGGATATCGTAAAAGGATGCCGAGCACTCGCTCAGAATGAATCGATTCTGGCCGGTGCATCCTCAGGGGCTAACCTTGCCGCTGTTAGGCGTATGGAGCAAGAATTGGCTCCAGGATCTGTCTGTGCGGTGATCCTGCATGACAAAGGGGAGCGTTACCTCGATACGGTATACTCTGACCCATGGATTCAGAATGAATTTGGGCAGGAGTTCTCGGCTGACGGTGGAGATGTCCTTGCTTAACGAACGGCAAAAGGAGGTTGTGGAATGCTGTATTTAAACGATCGGGACATCCGGGAGGTGGGGCTTGATTGGCCTTCTCTCGTGGAATCGATAGAAACTACGGTGCGCATACTTGATTCTGGAGATTACGCGCAGCCCGTAAAACCTTATCTAAGGTATAAAAATCCTCAAAATCGTATTATTGCAATGCCCGCATACGTAGGGGGGAACGTGAACGCAGCAGGGATCAAATGGATTTCCAGCTTCCCGGATAATATCCAGGTTGGTCTTCCCCGCGCGCATAGCATCATTGTCTTGAATGATCCCATTACGGGCGAGCCTATATCCGTCCTAAGCTCTCCGCTCCCCAGCATCGTAAGGACAGCTTCCATCAGTGGACTGATGATTGGCTACTTTTTGCAGGCACGTTCACTTGAACGGATTTATCTTGGCATTATCGGCTGGGGACCAATCGGGCAATATCATTTTCAAATGGTTATGGCATTGTACGGAGATCGAGTTGAACGTGTCCGCATCTTTGATATAAGGGAAGTAGATTTGTCAGACATCTCATCTATATATAAGGATAGGATAGAAGTGGAGGAGACGTGGGCGGACGTTTATCGAAAGTCCAATATCTTTATCACCTGTACCGTATCCAATCATAGATATATCGATATGCTTCCGGCGGAAGGTAGTCTTCTACTGAATATTTCACTGCGTGATTATAAGCCTGAGGCATTAGCTTCGGTGAAGGCCATAATCGTCGACGACTGGGATGAGGTGTGCCGCGAGAATACTGACATACAGCAGCTCCATCTGAAACATGGGTTAACTCGTGCCGATACCCGAATGATTACCGATGTCGTCTCGCGCCATTGCCTGAATGAACTCAGAGCAGATGAGCCGATTTTCTTT
This sequence comes from Paenibacillus sp. FSL H8-0315, assembly GCF_038005365.1. Classification (NCBI taxonomy): domain Bacteria; kingdom Bacillati; phylum Bacillota; class Bacilli; order Caryophanales; family Paenibacillaceae; genus Paenibacillus; species Paenibacillus sp. FSL H8-0315. The sequence goes on from NZ_JBBOTA010000001.1 coordinate 5,782,545, forward strand.
TGTCCGATGGGGATGGCGGTTTTTGATATCGCAACAGCGGTATACTTCGTGAAGAAGGCTAGAGAAAAAGGGATCGGGACTGAGCTACAGTAAGGTTGTAGGCATACGTTCGCTATGGGATTTTTTATAGATTTTTCTGATGTAACTAGACTATGATCCGTCACTTTTAAGGGTGGATTGCTGTCTAGTTTTTTTATTGTCTTGTTAACGTTCCATTCATAATACTCTGATAATCTCTATAAGTGTTAGGCGGATGATCATCCACCCCAATAAATGATGACTCGGAGGATAATAATGTTGACACCTATGAAAAAAAGGCTGATCGCTGGTCTGACCCTATTGGCTGTGATTAGTGCCGGCTTTGGCGCAAGCTTGGTATTTCCTGGGAAACAGGCCTCGGCTGAGAACCAAACGGGTCAAACCGGACTGCCGGCAGCGCAAATTGAAGCATTTGCCAATCTCGATGATACCGCGGGACTGACTAGCTTCGTTGATGGAATTATGGAAAAAGATATGAACCGGCTGCAAATTCCGGGAGCGGTTATCTCCATTGTAAAAGACGGCAAGATTATTTTGGCCAAAGGTTATGGCAGTTCCAATCTGGAAGAAGCGGCACCGGTTAATCCGACAACCAGCATGTTTCGAATCGCTTCAACAACAAAGCTGTTCACCTGGACAGCGGTGATGCAAATGGTCGAACAAGGTAAGATAGATCTGGACACTGATATTAACACCTACCTGAAATCAGTGAAGATCCCTGTTACTTATCCTGAGCCGATCACGATGCGCCATTTGATGACACATACAGCGGGGTTTGAAGAGGGTGGAGTGGGTTATCAAATCACTACCGACCCTGCCAAATTGCCGGGATCAATCTCGGAAACACTCAATAAGCATATGCTGGCACGGGTAAGACCCCCCGGAGAGATGAGTTCTTATTCGAACTTCGGGGCTACTCTCGCGGGTCTGATTGTGGAGGAAGTCAGCGGTGTTCCTTACAATGACTATATACAAAAGTATATTTTCGATCCGCTCGACATGAAATATTCGACGGTGGTAGAGCCTTTGCCGGAGTCATTCATACCCAATCAAGTTGTAGGGTACACGAGTGAGAACGGTAGCTTTATTCCTGGCACACTTACCTTCGAGGGCGGCTTTCGTCCTGCCGGCTCGGGTACAGTATCAGCAGTAGACATGGCGCACTTTATGATTGCCCATCTGCAGAACGGGAAATATGGTGACCAGCAGATTCTTAGAACGGAGACTGCAGAACTAATGCATTCAACGGCGTACCAATTCGATAAACGTATGCCGGGAGTAGATCTGGGGTTCTCTGAGAAACGCATCAATGGTCTTAGACTAATCACTCATGGTGGTTCCGACCCCATGTTTAATACAGAGTTTTATCTTGTGCCTGCCAAGCATGTAGGTATCTTTGTTTCCTATAACGGCGGTCAGGGCGGTGATTCCGCGGCAGGCCTAGTCCATGCCTTTTTTGAGCGCTATTATCCCGATCCTGAAGCGAAGCAGCCTGAATTCTCCACTTCTGCAGAATCTGTTCAGAAATATGCGGGAACCTATCAATTCACACGCCGTAACCACAGTGATATTGATAAATTTTTCAATTTTTTTGCCCAGCTAAATGTTAAGGTAAAGGACAATAAGCTATCTTTGGGAAGTGGTAGTGAACAACAGTTGTATAGAGAAATCGCTCCGAATCTGTTCCAGCTCGAGGGAGGCACCGAACAAATCGGCTTCCGCACAAATGATACCGGTAAGGTTACACATATGCTCTTAGGTATGGCACCGGAAATGCCACTGGAGCGTACGCCACTCTTGAATCAGAATAAGTTTTGGCTTATCGTACTTGGCGGCTCGGGGTTGATTTTCATCACTGCATTGCTTGGACTAATCTTCTCCAGACGCAAGATCAAGGCGATGACGCCTCCGGAAAAGTGGGCCATCCGCTTATCTGCGGGAACTGCTGGGTGGGCGCTGCTATCTTTCGTTACGATATTTATGGTGGTTATGTCCATGGATACGATGCAGAAGTTCAGCGGTATCAGTCTTTCGCTTTCGCTCAGTTTAGTTATGCCAATCCTTTTGGTTGGACTGACTTTAGCTTTGCTAATCTCGGCTATACTGGTTTGGAAGAATAAATACTGGACAGCTTTCAAGCGTGTGCATTATACACTAGTGGCACTTTCGGCTGTAGTGATGACTCTGTTTTTCTACTATTGGAACCTGTTGGGTTGGCAGTTCGGATAACTTCGTTTCTTGTCAAGAATATATCATATATAATGTAAGCTTAAGAGAGGAGGACAATCGTGGCTACTATACTTATTGCTGATGATGATGATAACATCCGAAAGCTAATGTCTTTGTTTTTGCGAAAAGAAGGTTTTGACCTCAAAGAAGCCAGGGATGGCACCAAAGCGCTGTCCATTATAGAGAACTCGCGAGTCGATCTCGTCATCCTAGATATTATGATGCCAGGATTGGATGGTTGGGATCTGTGCAGAGAAATCAGGCGCTCTGATGCCAACATTCCCCTCCTCATGGTGACGGCTAAAGGAGAATCTGCACATAAAGTGAAAGGTTTTCAACTCGGCACGGATGACTATCTGACCAAACCGTTTGATCCGCTTGAACTGGTGATGCGAGTAAAAGCTTTGCTTAAACGCTCGCTGGTTGTTTCTTCCCAGTCTGTGCAGTTGGGCAATGTGGTGCTTAACCGCCGCACTTTCCAGGTTACGCGTGATGAAGAACCGGTAACGATTCCTTTGAAGGAATTTGAGCTACTGTTTCTGCTGGCTAGTCACCCTAGGCAAATCTTCACAAGAGAACAGTTGATTTCTCAAATCTGGGGATTGAACTATGAAGGAGACGGCCGGACTGTAGATGTGCATATAAGCCGGTTGAGGGAGAAATTCTGCGGTAACGACGAGCAATTTCAAATCGAAACGGCCCGCGGCCTAGGATACCGGCTGATCCCTGCGCTATGATCAAGACATTGTATGTACGCGTCGTTCTCACGTTTCTAGGCATCATTATCTTTAGTCTGATCTGTTCCTTTTTCATTGGTTTGTATGTCTTTCAGAAACAAATAAGTTACGAGGGACAGAATGAAATGATCACAGTGGGGAAGGAGATCATTCACCGTTATGATGACGCCAAGCCTGAGGATACAGACGAGTTCTTGAATAGTATGGTTAAGGTATCTGCATACCCTATCCACTTGTATAATCATTCCGGGGAATATACCTTTTATGGGCTCAAGGATAGTCCGGCCGTCACTATCACCCCCGAGGCTGTGAAACAAGTGCTGCAAGGAAAACTCTATCGTTCCTCCGCGAAAGATAAGGATACCTTTATCGGGATGCCCTTTATGTTTAACGGGGAGTGGCAAGCAATGTTCTTGCAGTATTCTGCCGAGAACGAAAATATCGTCAATCGGATGCTGCTCTTTGTGCTTTTACTCGTGCTTTTACTGGGTAGTCTATGCATTCTTATTGCCGCCAGATATTTGGTGGAGCCGATCAAAGCTTTGACGAATGCGACAAGAAGGCTGGCCAAGGGTGATTTCGAGGTAGAGCTTAAAGTAAACCGAGTAGACGAAATAGGGGAACTGACACAAAGCTATGTGGAGATGGCCGGGGAGCTGAAGCAGCTGGAACTGATGAGGCAGGATTTCGTATCCAACGTTTCTCATGAAATTCAGACACCGCTTACGTCTATTTCCGGCTTTGCCAAGGCATTGCAGAACAATGATCTAATCGTGGAAGAGGAACGTTCTGAATATCTTGATATCATCATTGCAGAGAGTGAACGTCTGTCGAGGTTAAGTGATAATTTGCTGAAGCTCGCTTCCCTGGATTCTGAACATCATCCCTTTAATGCAGGTTCCTTCAATCTTGACGAGCAGATTAGAACCATCGTTGTGACCTGTGAGCCACAATGGTCAGCCAAAGGCATCGTTATCGATCTTGAGCTGCCGGAAGCTGTCAAAATTAAGGGTGATGAAGATCAGCTGAAGCAAGTATGGATGAATTTGCTGAGCAACAGCATCAAGTTCACACCTGAAGGCGGGAACATCCGCATTAGTATAGATGACAGTGCAGCAGATGTATCGGTCACCATCAGTGATAACGGGATCGGGATTTCCCCGGAAGAGTTCAACGCCGTATTCCAAAGATTTTATAAAATAGACAAGTCACGGAATGGAAACAACAATGGCAATGGCTTGGGACTTGCAATCGTTAAAAAAATTGTCTCCCTGCATCAGGGAAACATAGAAGTGGACGGTGCGGTTGGAGCGGGAACGACGATTATCGTCAGGTTGCCCCATAAGTGAAATTAAGGGTTTGTCTGATTCTTGGATTGCCGTACGCCAAACATAATGAAATCCTTGAATTGCCGGTCCATAACCCGATCTTCCTCCGTAACCACACCCCCCCGCTGATGAGTAATAATGACGGCTTTTTGTAAATACATGAAATACAGGTGGGTGGACTTGTGCAGAATGTCCAGCCACTTATTTTTTTCCTCCGGAGCGACTGATATGGACTCAAGGAGAATTAACCGTGAATACCAGCCTTCCATAGCCTGCTTAAAGTCAGGAAGTTCCGCGGGATTTTTGGAAAGCGTGCTGTAGTAAACTCCAAAAATGGCATCATAGTAGATCAGGGCTTCCTGCTGATCTCTTAATGCCAGATATTTATCGAGAATGTTCTCCAATGACTGTACAGGGTGTTTAAAATCAAAATCAAACAGCAGCTGTCCAAACATCCGCTCCAGATTAAGGACATAGATTTGAGCGGCTAACTCTTCCTTGTCTTTATAATGATGATACAAAGTACGCCGGGAGATGCCGGCTTGTTCCGCAATCTGTGCCATATCCGTGCGCTCAATACCTTGAGCACAGAATAAGCTAAGCGCTGTATCCTTAATGATCTCCCTTGTCATTTGCATTTGCTTTTCCCGCAAATTCATTGATTTTCTCTCCTGTCTTGTTGCAACTCTTCCGCTGCTTCTAGCACTATTTCTGAGCTGGCTTCGAATTCATGAGGAATTTGCTGCCCACTGAATAGGGGTTCTGCCGGTTGATCGCATCACCTAACCAATTCAGAAGCTTCACACCATCCTGTTCAGCCTGAAAGAAGGTCTCTCTGGTGGCAAAAGTGTGCGGAGTTGTACCCGTCTTAGCGTTCAGTCCATAGTCGGTGAGATAGTAATAATAATTAGGTAAAGTGGCTGCCAAAGAAGAAACAGATTGCCGCATTTCCTGTGACCACTCATTAATGATGCTTTGATCTCTTGGCCCCTTGTAATCGTTGATATTGTTCTGAAAGTGGATTAGAATCTCGTCAAATACCGAGTAGGATTGCAATATTATCGCATTCGCAGGAAGTAGATGGCCGTTCGCTTTAAAAGCTGCCCCGATGATATCCGCTTCAGGGGCATATCCGAAGTTCTTCACGAAGTCTGCCTGCCATTCCTGCTTCACAACATTTGGCCACTTGTCTGATTTCAAGAAGGAACTGTCTGAATATTGGAAAATCTCGGAGTTCTTGTAATGAGAGGCGATCTCGGGAGCCCAAAAAGCGGACCCGAAGCCACCGGCACTTTCGCCAGCAATCAGTAGTTTGCCGGGTTTATCCACGTTGGCATATATCCAATCGAGGCTGCTTCGCACATTATTGCTGCCGTTATAACGCATAGTAAAGGGGCTGCCGTCATCTTTTTTATATTCAACTTTGCGGTTGCCGATATGGAAGTCACCGGTTGAATAGGGAAGGTAGACCACATTCCAGCCATGAAAAGGATTGGCAGGGTTATCCGTATCCATCATGCCTCTCAGCAATGTCAACATATAGAAGGGGATGTTCTGGAAATAGTTGCCTGTATCTCCACCTTTAATAAAGTTCATAAGCTTGATGGGGTGTGCGGCACTTTGGGCATCCCAGCTGGCTCCGCCACCGGAAAAAAAGATGATCCAGTTATTATTTTCACCCTTTTTATTCCACAAAAAATACTCTGATCCATCACTTGATATGACATTTCCGTCTAGCGTGACTTTATTCCACTTGTAAGGCTTCACTTCCGCAATTACAGGGGTGGTAGTCGCCGGTCTTTTGATTACAAAAGCGCTGATTGCAAACATGGCAATCAAAACAAGGCTGAATAATCCAATACCTGTGAATATTGTGATTTTCCTCATTTTTCTCATATCCATCTCTCCCTTACTCGGAGTATACGTCAAGATCACTCATTACACAAGGTGTATACTTAAAAGCATAAGAAACAATCGTGAGAAAATATATAAAGAGGTGTCCTCGCAGCCTTTGATCCATGGCTACAGGGACACCTCGATTGTGTATGTTACTTTATTTGTATGTTACTTTATTAATTTTGCTGCTTCGATTTCAAATGTTTTTAGTTCGTAAGGTTCAAGTATAAAAGTAATGACAGGTTCAGTGTGGACTTCCCCTTCAGGACGCTCCATTAGATTACACTCTTGCCACGAAATAATATTCAAGTCGCTAGTCATATCAATTTGCTGGCGGCTTCCGGAATAGTCGTGCACACGTACGATTAATTTTTGACCATCCTCAGACTTCTTGATCGCAGAAACCATAACCGTTTGAGTAGAAAGGCGAATAAGCGACTTGGTTGCTACTTCTGCTTGCCCCATGGTGCTCCGTAGAGGGTTGTTGACGGACCAAGCTTGACGGACGGTGTCACCCTGTAGCCAATCCCCAGTATGAGGCAGGATAGAGTAGGTGAAAGTATGTTCACCTTGATCCGCTTCAGGGTCAGGGTGCGTTGCCGATTTGATTAAGGATAGACGCATCACATTATCCTTGATGTCATAACCGTATTTGCAGTCGTTCAGCAAGCTAACGCCATAACCACGATCTGATAAATCTGCCCACTGATGCCCCACAGTCTCGAATCTAGCATAATCCCAGCTAGTGTTCCAATGTGTTGGACGTGTAACATTACCGAACTGGATATCATAAGTGGCTTCGGTAGCTCGTATTGCAACAGGGAAAGCTACTTTCATTAGCTGTTGTCGCTCATGCCAGTCTACCTTTGTCACGAAATCGATACGACGATGGTGTGCATGTAAGATCATTTGCTGCTTAATCGTGGAATCCATATAACTCCATGTGAATTGTACAACACATCGCAGTGAACCCTTTTCTATGACTTCAATGCTGCGGCAGTCGGTGACTTCACGTTTCTTTTGCTGATAGTAGATGTCAATGTCCCAAGCTTCATGGGCTAGGGGTTTATCTTCAAACACTTGGAACACGTTACCGTGACTTCCGTTTGCTAATACTTGTCTTTGTTCATTTATATCATAGATGGATACTAATTGACCTTGTTCGTTCCACTCAATTTCGAAGTGAGGCGTTGAGATTCCTGATTCATTTAGCTTGAATGGAGCGCTTAGTGACTTAGAATTCACATCTTCTACGAAGGAGATCGTTGTGTATCCAAGAGAAGGAATGTTAGATACTTCAACGATCCAGCGCTCACCTTCACGCTGAGCTTGTAGTTGTTTTCCTTCTGAGCTTATCCAATGTCCTTTTTCCATCCCGGCTTCAACAGTAATTTCTACGAGTTCTGTCAGCTCCCAAGCAGCATTGTTCCAGATCGTATATTTACCGGCTTCATTTCCGCTCACAAGTGCCTTACTGGATTGCTCCCAGACAGACTGACCTATTGCTTCTGCTTGTGCATATTCAATTGTACTGTCTTCATACACTTCACGAATCGAAGAGCCCGGAATAATATCATGGAATTGGTTGCGCAAAATAATTCTCCAGCCCTCGTCTAAATCGGTCTGACGATAGTTCGACCAGTCACCTGTCATTACACTTTGCAGTGTATTTAGCCATTCCGCCTCACGGTATAGCAGTTCAAGCTTACGGTTCATCCGCTTATTGTAGGCTTGGCTTGTGTAAGTGCCGCGGTGATATTCTAAGTAAAGCTCGCCATCCCATACATGGACATAACGATCCGTATTTGCAACAGTTTCTTGCAGGGTACGGAAGTAGTCTCCCGCTGTTCCTGTTTCAATCTTCGGCAGACCGGGAAGATCGTTTAGCCTGCGGCGCATCTCTAGCATTTCACGGTTCACACCCCCGCCACCATCGCCATATCCGTAAGAAAGTAACAGATTGCGATTCACTTCTTTATCCCGGTAAGTATCCCAAATTCCTTTCACAGTCTTAGGAATAATCCGGCCATTATAAGTGTAGAACCAAGAATCTTCTTCGGACCAAGGCTCAGGCGTTGTAATAAAGTGTGTTAACACCTCTGTGCCATCAATCCCACGCCATTGAAAGGTATCATGGGGCATCCGGTTATATTGATTCCAGCTAATTTTTGTGGTCATGAAGGTATTAATTCCTGATTTTTTTAGAATTTGTGGCAAGGACCAGCTGTAGCCAAATACGTCCGGCAGCCATAAATAGTCACATTCAACCCCAAATTCATTACGTAAGAAGCGAGTTCCATAGAGTAATTGACGGACTAGAGACTCCCCTGAGGTCAAGTTGCAATCTGCCTCAAGCCACATACCTCCGCCAGCTTCCCAGCGTCCTTCAGCCACACGTTCACGAATATTTTCATAGATTTCTGGATAGTCATTTTTGATATATTCATAGAGTTGCGGCTGAGTCTGTAAAAAGGTATAGTCCGGGAACATTTCCATCAGACGTAGTACGGTTGAGAAGGAACGCGCACATTTCTCACGGGTGTGTTTCAATTGCCACAACCAAGCTACATCAATATGGGTATGGCCAATACAGGTAACTGTGACGGGTGAGGACTTCTCCATTTTGTTAATTTCATCACGCAAATAATTGCGGGCTTCCCCGATCGAAGCGTAGAAGTTGTCTGAACCTGGACGAGACCAGTCGATCAGAAGAAAGGAGCGGTCTACTGCACTCATAAGTTGTGTATATTCTGGTGTTTTGGCATCGAGTACGTTCAGCGTCTCAACTACAGCAAGCGCGGTAAAATAGAAATCATCCGTTGGTTCATCCAGCCAACAAATTTCAGCCATGCGAATCCCATGTGTCTGATCCTTTTTTGGGCCGCCACCTTCGAGTCCCGACCATAACCGGAAGGTCAGTGGAAGCTGAGTGCCTGCCGTTTCATTTGGCAAGAACACTTCGGTATGATTGGAATCCACACCTTGATAGGGTTTGCCGTTGAAAAAGAATAAGGATTCAAATCCGGAGTTATTTCCAGCACCCGTCTCGCCAAAATCAAATCGACCCAGTACTCTACGGCCTGCCCAAGTAGCGGGTACTTCTATATTTGTTGTTAGCCATAAATACAAATCGCGGCCTTTCCAAGTATCTCCAACTCGTAGCTTAGACCATTCTCCATCCACGGGCGGTTCGGCTGCAATTTCACCTTGTTCGTCAATCATAGAGTTGAAAAAAGGAATGTGTATACGATCCCTGTAACGATATTCGGAAATTTCGTTTAGTTGGGAGTTGAGTTTGCGTTTGGTTAGAAACATGAGTAATAGCCCCTCCAATATGTTGATGGGGGACGAGGAAATTAAGATCTATTTGGGTTATTATAGGTTTGTTTGGGGGGTAGAAATCAACTATAGACGATTTTGTGTGAGTTGTAAACTCTCGGTGGAGAGAAAAGTTGGAGCGCTAGAATATATAATTTAAAAAATGCATGCGCTTCCATTGCAGAAAAAGAAGTGTGATGTTAAGCTTCTAATCCTAAAGGTGATATTCAGAAAGAAGGTGGCTTTGTTGAATGTAAAGAAATTTTATCAAAACCATTTGCAGAAAAAACTGTTCAATAAAATTTTAGCTATATACTCTTCGATCATAATAATTACGTTAATTGCCTCATCCATTACCGTATATAAATACTATGAACAGACGATCACTCGCCAACATGTAGATGCCAATCGGGAGGTGCTGGATTATGTAAGTTTGTATATGAATCAGCAGTACGAAAGCATCCAGGTAGCCATCCAGCAAATTTATAGCGATGCCTCTGTTAGTGAGGATTTGTCCTACTTTTTGCAAAATGATTATGGGGATTATCTTAAATACCGTTTAGATCAATATGCAGACATAGGGAGCTCCGTTCCTCATACGTTCGATACTTATTTCAAAACCTATTTGAATCAGAAAAACGGGATTTATGACGTTATTTTATACAGTACAGAGAAAGAATTTTATTATTTATATAAAAATAATACCCGACAATTCTACTTGAGCGACATGGACGGTTCTAAGCAAAAGTTATCCTTACCGAAGAATGGCTGGGTCTCGCATGAAACCAAATTAGTGCTTAAGGAAATAAGAGAAGACAATAACAATTTGTATACAATGACTAGGGAAATTAAAGATCCGATTACACTGAAAACGATCGGGATGCTCATAGTAGATTTTGACGCAGAACTTATTTCAAAATGGCTTGGCACAAAAGTTGCAGAAAATAATGGTCAATTGTTGGTCTTAACCCCAAGCGGTGACGTTATATATGATTCATTGGGAAGGTATATGGGACAGCGATATCCACATCTCGATGCGCTTCATGCGGATGGCTGGACAACACTGGATGGGATCTCCAAGGTTAACTTAAATACAACGAATAGCTCAGGTCTCATTATGGCAGGGATCATTCAGAAGTCACAGGTCAACAACGAAATGAAAACGGTTCGAACTTGGATTATCGGGATTACCACAGCGCTTATTATTACTGCAATGTCTTTTACATACGGAATTATTTTACGTTTTTCTAAAAAAGTGAAGATCATTATCAAATCTATGAAGCGCTTACAGGAAGGTGATTTAAGCACACGTATTCACCTAAATCGAGAAGATGAATTGCAGCTAATTGCCAACAACTTTAACTATATGTGTGAAAGGTTAGAACTCTATATTAATAAAGTGTACATTTCGGAGCTTACGCAGAAAAATGCAGAGCTAGTTGCACTTCAATCGCAGATTAATCCACACTTTTTATATAACACACTTGAGGCGATTAGGATGCGGGCAATTACGCAAGGAGCGAAGGATGTAGGTCAGATGATTTACATTTTATCGACATTATTTCGAACGATGATTAAGAAAAGCATGGTCGTTACAATATCTGATGAGATTGAATACTGCAATTTGTATCTGGAGCTGTTTCAGATTAGACATAAAGATAGGCTCCAAATCATATCACAAATAAGTCCAGTTGCCATGAATTGTTCTATCGTTAAATTGCTCATCCAACCGGTCATTGAAAATTATATTGTTCACGGATTTAGACCTGACCGTTTTGGCAATCTCATCCGTATTGAAGTTACTGAATCTGGCGGGGAAATTCAAATTGCTATAAGTGATAACGGGAATGGAATTACTGCCAGCAAGCTGACAGAGCTACAGCAAATGCTTCAAGTCAGTATGAGAATGGATGAACCTCCTTCTTCGGTAGGCCTATGTAATGTGAATGAACGAATTAAACTTTATTATGGGACTGAATATGGATTAACGATCGCTAGTGAAGTAAATAAAGGAACAATAGTCATCATGAATATACCAGTAGTAAGGGAGAGTACTAATAATGCACAATATACTTATCGTGGATGATGAACCTCTTATTCTTGAAGGATTACGTTCAGTGATTGAATGGGAAAAATATGGATTGAGAATCGCGGGACAAGCGTCTAATGGGGAAGAAGCTTTAGAATTTCTACGCAATCATAATGAAGGGATCGACATATTAATTACTGACATTACGATGCCAAAACTTACGGGACTTGAACTGATTCAGCAAATAAAGGTTTTTGATTCAAAAATGAGGTTTATAATCTTGAGCGGGTATGAGCAATTTGAGTATTTAAAAGCTGGAATGAGTCTAGGCATTGAAAATTATATTCTCAAACCCATTAATATACATGAGTTGGAATCAACCATTGAACAAATTGTTGAAGTGCTGAATCAAGAGGATGTTGAACAATTTCATGCTAAAGATGATTGGCAAGTTCTACGCAATAATATTCTAAACCGCTGGGTAACTGGCAATATAGGCCGGCAGGAGCTACAGCACCGTTCAAAAGTCTTAAATATCTCACTGGACTGTTCATTTTTTACGGTGGCTGCGATTCGGCTTATCACCGAACAGGATGACGATGAGGGCCAGGATAAACTCCATAGGAATCAGCTTATGGATGAATGTTATCGTATCGCTGTGAAATCATTAGAGCAACTTGGAACCGTTATTGTATTTATAGATATGGAAGGTGATCTTGTTCTTATTATTGCTGAGCGGGCTGAAGCTGAGAACAAAGAAGAGCTTTATTGTGTACTGGAGCAAGTGCAATGTGAGATTATGCATGAGTTAGAAAAGTCTGTCTGGATAACGATAGGAAGTAAGGAGCATGCTTTTCAGGAAGTCCCAAATAGTTATAAAAAGGCGAAGAGTTTATATGTTGATCATCTTATGCTACCGGGTTACCCGATTATAGATGTGGAACAACTATCAAAGATGGTTCTGCATGAGGAGAAGCTCGAAATTGATTATGAGGAATTCACCAAATTATTATTATCTGGAGACCGGGAGGCTACGAACCAATTTATCGCAGAAACGTTCGAAAAGCTGTTTGGCTGTGGCATGATTACCCGCATTGATAATTACAACGTAGCGATTGAGTTAATGTTGATTGCTAAGAAAATGGAGAAAAACTCTAATTTTAGTGCCGTGTTTAATCCATTGCTGCGCATACATACTATTGAGCAATTGGTGCACCATGTGCAGGAAAGTGTGAAAGAAACACTGGACCAATTATCATTAGTAAATGATGAGCTCAGTCCGAATATGAGATATATGGTTGATCAAGTAAGCAAACACTATAGAGAAGAGCTATCCCTGAAAACGCTCAGTCAGCGTATGGAAATGCATCCTAATTATTTGGGCCAGCTATTTCAGAAGGAAATGGGCCGTAGTTTCTCTGATTATGTTAATCAATTTCGAATTGAAAAGGCAAGACAATTGCTGCTTCAAACTACGTTACTAACCAACGAAATTGCAGCTGAAGTAGGATATCCGGATCCAGCATATTTCTATCGCCAGTTTAAAAAATCAGTAGGTGTATCGCCGACAGAGCTTCGGAATATGTACAAAAAAGCAAAATCCTAAAATAAAGGAAATGTTCCTGAGTATCACGTTCAAGTACGGGCTTCATGGACGTTGATAACGAGAATGTTTCCTTTTTTTTGCTCAAATTTAAGGGGAAATAGACTTTTTAAATGTCCCTTCTGCTGTGGATCTTTAATTTTTACATCTGATTCTGGAGTTTTTCAACTTTATGAAACCGCTTTTATAGCGCAGAATTAAGGGTAGTTAAAGGGGCGAGGGAAAAAGATCGAAGGGATATATAGGGGTTGTTTGGGGATAGAGAGAAGGGGGATGTGGAATAATGCCTGCATTTTTCAAAAGTTTAATTAAGGATAAAGTACTCTGGTTTATGGTATTACCAGGGACATTATGGTTCCTGATCTTTTGCTACTTACCGATGTTTGGAACAGTAATTGCATTCAAGGATTTCAAGATTCATCGGGATGGATTCTTTGCAAGCGTTTTAAATAGTAAGTGGGTTGGCCTTGAAAATTTTAACTTTTTGTTCTCGACGGAGGACGCCTATATCATTACAAGAAATACGATTCTTTATAGCTTGGCGTTGATCTCTCTCGGTTTAGTTCTTGCGGTGGGCATTGCGATCACCTTAAATGAACTTGTGAACAAACGGATGGCTAAAGTTTATCAAACGGCGATGTTTATGCCTTACTTCCTTTCTTGGGTCATTATTAGTTTCTTTACCTTCAGCTTTCTGAGTGTAGATAAAGGAATATTGAATCAAGTGGTTGTTTACTTCGGAGGCGATCCTATTTCCTGGTATGGGGATACTCGCTTTTGGCCATATATCCTAATTTTCATGGGGATTTGGAAATCAATTGGTTATTCAAGTGTTGTTTACTTAGCGGCTATAGCGGGTATCGACAAGTCCTACTATGAAGCAGCTATGATTGATGGGGCCAGCAAATGGCAGCAGATTAAGTTTATTACACTTCCTTTGCTTAAACCTTTAATGGTAACGCTAACGATTTTAGCGATTGGTGGTATTTTTAGATCGGACTTCGGTTTATTCTATCAAATCCCTCGGGATTCAGGTGTTCTATACTCCGTAACGAATGTTATCGATACTTATATTTATCGCAGCATGAGTACGACAGGTAATCTAGGGATGAGTACAGCAGCGGGTCTATATCAATCGATTGTTGGATTTATCATGGTGCTTGTAACGAATTCTATTGTGAAAAAGATCAGCAAAGAGAATGCGATATTCTAGAAAGGAGTTAGTGACGTTATGGCAGTATTCAAACGTAAGCCAAAAGAAATCGACAACAACGCCATTACTCCTTTATGGAATGTGGTACTCAATATTATAATTGGCATCTTCGCTTTTACTTGTGTGTTTCCGTTCTTGTTTGTCATAGCCATTTCTTTTACAGATGAGAAAGTACTTGCTCTAAATGGATTTAGCTTGTTACCCGAAAAATATAGTTTAGCAGCTTATCAGTTTGTTTTTAACACAGGTGATCAATTGCTTCGTTCCTTTGGTGTTACTTTGATGGTTACTGTACTAGGTACGCTCATTAGTTTATTTCTAATAACAACTTATGCGTATGTTCTCTCTCGAAGATCATTTCGCTATCGTAATTATTTCAGCTTCTTCGCCTTCTTCACGATGTTATTCTCAGGCGGAATGGTTCCCAACTATATCGTGGCTACGCAGTTTTTACATTTGTACAACACGATATGGGCTTTGATATTGCCCATCGCGATGAATGCATTCTTTATTCTAGTAATGCGGACCTTCTTCCAGACTAGCGTACCTGATGCACTCATTGAGGCTGCCAAAATTGATGGGTCTGGTGAGTTTCGGACCTTCCTGCAAATTGTACTTCCAATCTCTTTACCGGGGATTGCAACGATTGGATTGTTCTGTACGCTGGGCTATTGGAATGATTGGTTTAATGCCCTGCTGTATATAGATGATGCGAGTCTTGTTCCACTCCAAGCGATGCTGATGCGAATTCAGAATAATATGGAGTTTGTCATTCAGAACAGTATGCAGATGGGATCAAGCTTTGAGATTGCTGCAACCTTGCCAACAGAAACCGTTCGTATGGCGATGGTTGTACTGGCGACCTTACCTATAGCACTAGCGTATCCGTTCTTCCAAAAGTATTTTGTACAAGGCTTAACCGTGGGCTCTTTAAAGGAGTAACACTACTAAGATGTATTTATTCGAATCGCTAGGACAGGAATCGATATAAATAAAGCGTTCATTAATCTAAAGGGGGAAAATAGAAATGAAAATGAAAAAAGGCTTAACACTCGCTCTTGCAGGGACAATGCTTTTTTCTGGCCTTCTAGCTGGATGTGGTTCGAATAATAATACAAATGCTGCTAAAGAAACAAACAATTCAGCGGCAGCAGGGAATTCAGCAGGGAACACATCAGAATTAAAGCCATATGAGTTGAAGATGTATTTAATTGGTGGACCTCAAAAGGATTTAGATCTTGTCTTAAAAGAAGTTAATAAATATACCCAAGAAAAAATTAACGCGACGTTGAACATTACGATGTTCGATTGGGGCGATTACGATAAGAAGATGCAAGTCATCACCGCTTCCGGTGAGCCTTATGATATTGCCTTTACCTCTTCTTGGACAAATGACTTCCGTCGTAACGCTGCTAATGGGACGTTCTTGGGTCTGAATGATCTGCTAGATAAGTATGGTAAGGAAACGAAAGAAGTTTTGGACCCTCGTTTCTTAGAAGGAACTAAGATTAAAGGTGAGATCTATGGTGTTCCTGTAAATAAGGAGCTTGGACAGCAATGGGTATGGCGCTTCAATAAGAAATATGTTGATAAATATAACATGGACATTTCCAATATCCGTACATTGGATGATCTAGAGCCACTTCTTAAAACGATTAAAGAGAACGAGCCGGCTGATATTACACCTCTAGCTGTTCCTAAAGGCTTTAAACCATTCATGCCATTTGACTATGTACTAGGTGATGAGCTACCTATCGGGGTCTATATGGATTCCACAGATGGCAAGGTTGTTAATATTCTGGAGACACCTGAACTTGCAACATCGTTAGATACGATGCGTAGACTTTACACAGCAGGTTACTTACGCCCAGACGTTGCGACACTTGAAGGTATTGATAACATTAAGACCGGTAAATGGTTTGCCGATCGCGAAATCACACAGCCTTATGCAGAAAAAGGTTGGTCTCGTTCAGCAGGTTATGAAATTGTAACTTCGCCTATGCATGAGCCTTATGTATATACACAGTCCGCCGCAGGTTCGATGCACGCGATTTCCGTAACCTCAGGTGATCCTGAGCGCGCGATGATGTTCTTGAATCTTTTGAATACAGATAAGTACTTACGCAATTTGCTCAACTATGGTATTGAAGGCACTCATTATAAGAAAATCTCCGACAATGTCATTGAAGATCTGCCAGCTATGCAAGATAGCTATGCAATGCCAGGCTTCACACTTGGGAACATGTTACTGACTTATCTGCATGCTGATGACCCTGCTGATAAATGGGATGCTTTCAAGAAGTTTAATGATTCTTCAAAAGAAGCCCCTACCTTCGGTTTTGCATTTGATCCTACACCTGTAAAAACAGAAGTAGCGGCTATCAACAACGTAACTAAAGAATTTATGCCAGCGCTATACACAGGTTCTGTTGATCCTAAAACATATCTGCCAAAAGCAGCGAAGAAATTTAAAGAAGCTGGACTTGATAAAGTCATTGCAGAAGTTCAAAAGCAACTTGATGAGTGGAACCAGACAAAGAAATAAGCTATGAACGTAACACGCCTAAGATTAATCACTAAAGGTAACACAAATAGGATTAGTGGAGACGGGCAGCTATGCTGCCCGTCTCTCTATCTATCCCCATTTATTATGAAGGAGTGAGAATATGGAACAATTCCGACTTCCCACCATCTCTATGCCGAAGCTGCCGCTTCCTCAAGCGGTTCAAGAAGTATTGAACGAAGCAGAGGAGAAGTTAGCTCATCGGCCGAAGCTGTTGCAGCTTTTTAAGAACTGTTTTCCCAATACGCTTGAGACAACGACTAAGCTTATGGATGATGGGACAACGTTTGTAATTACAGGAGATATCCCAGCTTCTTGGTTGCGAGACTCTGTGGAGCAGGTTATGCACTACGTGCCCTTTGCTAAAAACGATCCCGATCTTCAGCGGATTATTGGCGGGTTAATTAAACGTCATATCGAGTATATTCATATCGATCCGTACGCCAATGCGTTTAATGAGACAGCGAATGATTGGCATTGGAGCACTAGCGATATTACGGAAATGTCCCCCTGGGTGTGGGAGCGTAAATTCGAGATCGATTCTCTTTGTTTTTCCATGCGTCTGGCTTATGCCTATTGGAAAGAAACCGGAAAGGCTGATATATTCGACGCCGGATTTAAGGCAGCAATGTTCAAAATATTCAACCTGTTCAAAACTGAACAGCGCCATAGTGAATTATCTCCATACCGCTTTACGCGTAACAATGGGATTCCTGAAGATACACTGCGTAATAACGGTCTAGGTATGCCTGTTAATTACACGGGTATGGTCTGGTCCGGATTCCGCTCGAGTGATGATGCATGCGACTTTCATTACAACATCCCGGGGAATATGTTCGCTGTTGTTGCATTACGTCATATGCAGGAATTCGCTGAATGGGTATTCCGTGATCTAGAATTTCTGGAACAGCTTAAAGCATTAGAAGCTGAGATTGATCACGGAATTCAATTGTATGGTATTTATCGTCATCCGAAGTTCGGTCCAATCTACGCCTACGAGACCGATGGTTATGGCAACTACTGCTTGATGGATGATGCGGGAACACCAGGACTCCTGTCGATTCCTTATCTCGGCTATGTAACCGCAGAGGATCAAATTTATCAGAATACGAGACGATTTGCTCTGAGCAAGGAGAATCCTTTTTATTTTGAAGGAACCGCAGCGAAGGGAATCGGCAGTCCGCATACTCCCAAAGACTACATCTGGCATATGGCATTATCGATGCAAGGTTTGACGGCATCAACTAAGGAAGAAAAGCTGGAGATGCTTGAGATGTTAGAAGCTACAGATGCGGATACTGGCTTTATGCATGAGGGATTCCATGTTGATGATCCGAATACGTTCACTAGAAAATGGTTCGCCTGGTCCAATAGTCTGTTCTCCCAACTTGTCTATAAAACGATGAAGGAAGGACTACTATGACCAGCCCGAGCAGACCTGTCATCATATTTTATGATTCTGATTTTCCAATTTCCAGTCCCATTCCTAGCGATGCGATTACATCTATGAGTGAGTTCGGATCTATTGTAAATGAGAATCTGCTTGCACAAACGCTTCGGGAAACGGAAGGCGGCTGTTTCATCAATCTGCATGCCCCTTATTTCCCGAAAGCGGCCTGGATTGCCATTCTTGAATACCTGCAAAGAGGTGGCGGGCTGATTAGCATTGGAGGCGCACCCTTCAAACAACCTGTTCGTTGGGAAAATGGCCGATGGCATGTCGAAGCGGAGCAGACTTCCTATCATCAGGAGCTGTATATTCATGAGGCACTTCGTGTTGAATGCTCACGCAACCATTCATTGCTTGCCTTGGATGTCATTCCTCTGCTTAAGGGTCAAGAATCTCTTTTTCTAACGAGTGCGGACACATGGAACCTCGTGCCACATACGACAAAGACGAGTGATTTACCACATCAAATGGGCTCGGCAGGTCCGATGAGCACACGGATTTACCCGCTCTTAAAGGGAATTACGTCCGAGGGTCGAGAAACCGCTGCCCCAGTGGTTCTTTGGGAGAATACGATTGGTTTATATGCAGGTTCACGCTGGCTGTTCGTAAATACACCTGCAACAGCTTCTTTTTGGGAGCAAAAAGGTCCTTCCGCGATATCCAATTGGGCTCGTTTCTGCAGCAAGGGTGTTACGGAAATGTGGGTTAAGCCCAATTACGCGTCTTATGAATCAGGAGAACGAGCTTCCCTAACCCTTCAGATTCAGCAGCTTGAACGAGTGAGACCTTCTATGCGAAATGAAGATACATGGAATTTCACAATTCATGTAGAGCATGAATCAGATACCTCTTTGAAGTGGTCTCAGAGTTTGGAAATGAAGGCGAATGCAGAACTAAACATGGTGCGTCTGCCTATTCCTTTGGAGATAAGTAGGGGCCTCTACCAGATTGTCTGTGAAGCAGAAGCCAGTGATGGTGAGGTTCGCATTCTGAGCCAAGGGTTCTGGGGTCATGCTCCTGAGCTGCTGGCAGCAGGCCATCCGGTAACGAGCGGCAGAGATTATTTTATAAAAGATGGGCGTCCGCTACCAGTGGTCGGCATGACTTATATGGCGAGTGATGTGGCACGAAAATTTCTTTTTCTGCCGAACGTCGGAGTTTGGGATCGTGATATGGGCCAGATGCGGAAGGCCGGGATTAACTGGATCCGTACAGGGATCTGGACAGCTTATCGGAATGTGATGCAAGACGATGGACATGTCTCGGAAGAAGTATTGCGGGCGATCGACGCCTTCATCATGACGGCGAAAAAGCATGATCTTCAGGTGACGTTCACGTTTTTCTCCTTCACACCGGAAACGTGGGGAGGGGTGAACCCTTATCTGGACCCACAAAGTGTGGAAGCTCAGAAGCGGTTCATTCGGTCTATTGTATCTTGTCATAAAGATTCTTCGAATGTAGACTGGGATCTTATTAATGAACCGTCGATGTTTGATCCGGACCGTATTTTCTCGGACGGCCCGAGTTCATGCCATGATCGCTTTGAGCGACAAGCTTTTAGGGAATGGCTACAAGAAAGACATGGTGTAATCGAAGTGCTGCAGGAACGCTGGAATATGACGCCCGCACAGCTTCCGGACTTTGCTTCGGCAGGGCTGCCTGAAGCAAAAGAGATGAACTTCGACGTACAAGATATGCACAGTGCTAAGAGGGGGACACGCTGGTTGGATTATTGTTTGTTCTCTATGGAAATGCATAACCGTTGGGTGAAGCAATTATACGATACCATTAAGGAGCAATGTCCAGCTCAGATGGTTACGGTTGGCCAGGATGAGGGACTAGGAGCGCAGCGTCCTTCGCCGTTTTTCTATGAGGAAGCGGTAGATTACACTACTGTGCACTCCTGGTGGTTTAACGACTATTTGATATGGGATGGCATTTTTGCCAAAACCCCCAATAAGCCAAACCTAATTCAGGAGACTGGCGTCATGTATGTAGAAACTCCAGATGGCCGAGCCAAACGTTCAGAACAAGAGCTGCGGAATTTGCTGGAACGCAAATATGCTTACGCTTTTGGAACGGCAGGTGCGGGAGCTATTCACTGGATCTGGAATACGAATTTCTATATGGATAATGCGAATGAGTCCCATATCGGAGCGCTGAGAGCGGATGGAACCGAGAAGCCTGAGGCAGACGTATCTTATGATTTCGGGAAGTTTATAGAAGGTATCCGTGATATATTTGGTAATCGGAAATTGGAAGAGATTGCGGTGGTGTTCCCTTATTCGAATGATTTCTCTAATCGAAAGTTGGCTTTTGCGTCTACAACAGAGCTTACCCGCATTCTGTCTTATGAGCTCAAGATGTCTTTTCGGGGGGCTTCTGAATACCACCTAGATGATTTGGAGAAGAACCCTGCGAAGCTGATTATACTGCCAAGCGCGCATAACTTCGCTGATGCAGCGATGGAACGGTTGTTACATATCGTTGAAGAGACAGGAGCGGTATTGCTTGCCACTGGACCGTTAGGCATTGATGCCTACTGGCGTTCTTCGGATCGGTTGAGTGATATTCTTGGCAAACGTGAATTGCGTAATGTGCGCCGCGAAGAAGTGCTTATGCTTCAAGGTCAAGTACTGCCTGTCTCTTTCGGCCACCGCCGGATAGCTGAGGTGACGAAGGAAACGATCATTCAAAAAAATGGTGGAAGTTCTACTATAGACACTGTCGTGAACCTTCCGCTGGGCAAGGGTCGACTCCTATGGAGTCCACTGCCAGTTGAATTGAGTGAGCGTAGGGATACTACGGCTGCACTTTACCGCTACGCGGTTAATGCTGCTTTTGTGGAACGTGATTTTGAATGGATTAGTGGTGGGGACTTAGCGGGTATCTACGGACGAAAACTGAGCTTTGCTACGGGTGCACTTTTTACCTTCGTGTCGGAATATGCCCAGGATGCAAAGATCGAGGTGAAGGATTCGGCCACTGGCCGAACTTATTCGTTCGTGTTGGAACAGGAACGTTCTGTTCTTTTTGCCACGGATAGTAAAGGAGATTTGCTTGGTGTTTATCGCCCGCAGGAAGTCGAGATTCATGTCAATTATCCACATCTTCTACATTAAGCAACTTGGTAGATAGAACGCATTGCATATAAGGAGGTCTTCACTTTGGAAAGCTCAAAACAATCAATTAGCCCTCAGACAGCCCATATCATTTCCCATACACACTGGGACCGGGAATGGTATCTTCCCTATGAGAAGCATCATGTACGCTTAGTGAAACTGGTTGATGAATTACTGAACCGGTTGGATGAGGATAACGAATTTAAGAGTTTCTATCTGGATGGACAGACGATTATTCTGGAAGATTATCTTCAGGTACGTCCAGAAAATCAAGAGCGGCTACAGAAATATATTACGGAAGGTCGCCTTCTAATAGGACCTTGGTATATTTTGCAGGATGCGTTCCTTACTAGTGGGGAGGCCAATGTTCGTAATATGCAGATTGGCCATCAGGATTCGAAGCGTTACGGGGAACCCTCCAAAATCGGTTATTTTCCGGACACCTTTGGTCTAGTCGGCCAGACTCCACAATTAATGCTGCAATCCGGCATCAATAATTCCTTTTTTGGAAGAGGTGTGAAGCCCACTGGATTCAATAATACGGTGTCGGATGGAGGTTACGAATCCTCATTCTCGGAGCTGATTTGGGAAGGTCCTGATGGATCAAAAGTGCTCGGCATCCTATTTGCCAATTGGTATTCTAACGGAAACGAAGTGCCTGTAAATGAAGCAGAAGCCAAAGTGTTCTGGGAGAAAAAGCTGGCAGATGCGCGGAAGTTTGCCTCTACAGGTGAGCTGCTGTTCATGAATGGTTGTGATCATCAGCCGGCTCAACTGGATTTGCCAGAGGCTATCGAAACTGCGAAGCGGTTGTATCCAGATATGGAGTTCATTCATTCGAACTTTCCTGATTACCTTAAGGCCGTAGAGGGTGTAATGGATCGCAGCAATCTGTCGACTGTAAAGGGCGAACTGCGGAGCCAGCATACCGATGGATGGGGTACGTTAGTGAATACCGCGTCTGCTCGTGTCTATTTGAAACAGAGGAATCAGGAAGGGCAGATCTTGCTTGAAAAGTTGGCCGAGCCACTTGCTTCGTTCGCACATTTACTGGGAAAAGAGTACCCCCATCATCTGTTCACCTATGCATGGAAGACATTAATGCAGAATCATCCACATGATAGTATTTGTGGATGCAGCGTGGATGAGGTACACCGTGAGATGGTCACCCGTTTTGACAAAAGCCGTCATGTGGCAGAGACCATTGTTGAGGATAGTAAACGAGTGATTGCAGAAGCTGTGGATACGTCCGGATTTACCACATATGGTGAAGACGTGCTTCCATTAGTAGCGATGAATATGACGGGTTGGAGTCGCACGGGTACTGTGAGCGTAGAACTTGATGTGGCGCGTCTATATTTGCGAGAAGGGTTCTCTCTGGAAGAAACGGCTAGCCGTATGACTGGAATTGACTTGCACGGTCGTGTGTTAGTAGACGATCAAGGGAATAACATTGCCTGCCAGCTGGAGGACTTGGGGCTTCAGTTTGGTTATGATTTGCCAGATGATAAGTTCCGTCAGCCGTATATGTGCCGCCGGGTAAGACTTACCTTTGAAGTCGTAGAAGTTCCTGCGCTAGGTCTTCGATCATATGCTTGGGTTCGCCGAGCAGATGCAAAACTGCCAATAGCAGCTGAATCTTTGTTATATGGAGATCGGGTGCTGGAAAATGACGTTATCAAGGTAGTCATTAATGATGATGGTTCGTTTATGCTAAGTGACAAAACTAGTGGAATGACCTATCAAGATCTTGGCGTATATGAAAACACCGGGGATATCGGCAATGAATATATGTACAAACAGCCAGAGGCCGAACAAGCTTTGACGACTAAAGGACTGAAGGCTAACATTTGTGTACTGGAAAATACATCGTTTCGCGCCGCTATAGAAATTAAGCATAAATGGGAGATTCCAGCCTCGGCAGATGATAAGCTGGATGAGGAGCAGCGTGCACTGGTTTACTATCCGGAGCGCAAAGCTCAGCGCAGTAGTGACACAGTCATTCTAAAACTTCGTACTGTAATCACCTTGGAGCGGGGCGGAAAGGGATTGCATATCGAAACGACAATAGATAACCAGGCCAAAGATCACCGGATTCGTATACTGTTTCCAACAGATTTGAACGCTGTCACGCATCGTGTAGATTCGATGTTCGAGGTTGCTGAGCGGAATATTGAACCAGCCACAGAATGGAAGAATCCGAGTAACACGCAACATCAGCAAGCCTTTGTTGATGTTAGTGATGGGAAAGCGGGTCTAACCGTCGCTAATTTTGGATTAAATGAATATGAAGTGCTGCGAGATGGGCGTAACACTATTGCGATTACACTGCTACGTTCTGTTGGCGAACTTGGTGACTGGGGGCTATTCCCTACTCCAGAAGCGCAGTGTCTTGGAGAGCACGTTGTTCGTATGGAGCTAATCCCGCACACAGGTGAGGGTATAACTTCTGGTGCTTATGCTGAAGCTTACCAATTCCAGGTTCCGTGGATTGTATGTCAGACAGATGTACATGCAGGTGTGGTTGCGTCGGTGTATACTCCATTCGATTGGGAGAGTAAGGAACTCGCATTTTCTTCACTAAAAATGAACGAGCAGACTGGAGATATACTGATGCGTTGGTACAACATGAGTCAGCAGAACACCAACCTGGCCTTCCATTCGTCTATTCCACAGCAGTATTTCTATAAAACGACGATTCTAGAAGAGGAGAGCCACCCAGTCTCTAGGGATGAGAAAGGTAGCTTTGACTTACTGATCGGTCCATGCGAAATTGTAACGATTGGTATTAGAAAATAAATGAAAAAGGACGGTGTCCAGAGAGTCGTATGACTTTTGGATATCGTCCTTTTTTGTATAAATAAGTATCTTAGGAAGAAGATTTGCTGCGCGCAGTGGATCCAAGATGATCAATCTGCTCTTCCAGAACCGCACTTGCTTGGCCTAAAAACTGCGAAATAAGGGCGAGCTCTTCATCCGTATAAGAAGCTGCGAGCTTAACCATGGCGGTATGGAGCGGTTGGTACGTATTAATGACATCATCTTTATTCTCATATAATGGCACAATAATCACTTTACGGCGGTCATTCGGGTCATTTTGTCTGCGGACATAGCCATTTTTTTCGAGCCGGTCTATTAATGCCGTAACACTGCCTGTGGTCAGACCGGTTAATTTAGACAGTTCTCCGGCAGTGATCGGACCTTTCTCCCGTAGAATATCTATAGATAAGAAATCATTATTGTATAACCCAAGTGAGGCGGCTACATTTTGTTGGTACAATACCGTTCGGTTTCCCAAACTGCGCATAAGCAAGGTGAATTGTTCCTGCTCTGGTGTAGGTTGTTCGTGGCTTGACAAAAGATAACGCTCCTTTTAAAATAATTATATCTTGATAGTCAAGATATTAGATTATAAAGTTATTTGAAAATTTTATGATTTATCAAATACATTCTATCGAAATTAGAAATGTTTTGCAAAATAATTGCAATACAACAACTTTGGGCAACCATATGGATAGAAGATATAACTACGAACCATTGGGTTGAATTGAGAGGGGAATAGATGTGAAAGAGACTATTGTTATTAAAGGTGCAAGAGAGAATAATCTGAAAAATGTCTCGCTCACGATTCCTAAGTATAAGCTAGTTGTCCTGACAGGACCTTCGGGATCAGGGAAATCGACGTTAGCTATGGATACACTTCAGCGGGAATGCCAAAGACAGTATTTGGATTCCATGGGCATGACTTCAGATACGATCAGCAAACCAATGGTGGAATCTATTATTGGACTGTCTCCGTCCATTAGTGTTGGACAACATGTCACCAATCGTAATCCCCGCTCTACAGTTGGGACAGTCACCGACATCTATACGTTTGTCCGGTTTATATTTTCCAGATTAGGCGAGCGGGTTTGCCCTTCCTGTAGTGGCAGCATTCCACCTTCTTTTGAAGCGAGGGGATTGCTGATCGAGGAAGACGAGGAAATACATGGTCAAACGATGGGTTGTCCGCATTGCGGAGCTGAGCTTGAGAAGCTGGGCATGTCACACTTTTCTTTTAATAAGCCGGAGGGAGCTTGTGAAGCCTGCGGTGGTGTTGGATCTGTGGCAACTATAAATGAAGCGGCAGTGTTTAATCCAGAGCTTAGTATGCGTGAGGGTGGGGTGGCCTCGCTGAATGGTGTTCATCGTGATATACAGATGCGTATATTAGTGGCCGCTGGCAAGCATTTTGGTTTTGAGTTTGACCCAGATCAGCCCTTAAAAAATTACGGCGAAATTCAGCGCGACTTGTTATATTACGGAGTGGAAAGTGAGGCGTTTAAGCGCCATTTTCCCAATGTTAAGCCGATTCAAGGCACCAAATTTGAAGGCGTCATTCCTGGTTTGTGGCGGCGATACAAGGAGAAGGAAGGAGAAGCTGGTACACAGGAAAAAGACGGCGGATTTTTTCATGAGCAGCAATGCCCGGAATGTCTTGGCGCTCGCTTAAAAAAAGAAGTTCGTCTCGTTGGGGTAGCTGGCGCATCGATTACGGAGGTATCGGATTGGTCATTAAGTGATGTTTACGAGTGGACGAAAGGCTTGGAGGCGGCTTTGCCCGCCGAGGGATTTCATCTGCTTGAACCCATCCTTCACGATATGCCTACCCGATTAAAACGGATTGTCGATGTTGGTCTTGGTTATCTTTCCATGAACCGTCAGACGGTCTCCCTCTCTGGTGGAGAGGCACAGCGGCTGCGCCTTGCCTCATTGCTGGGGTCTGGTCTGACTGGAGTGTTATACATTCTAGATGAACCGACGACCGGGCTTCATCCACGGGATACTGTTGGCCTCATTCGTGTGCTTCAGGAGCTGCGCGATTTGGGTAATACGGTGCTCGTTATCGAGCATGATATCGAGATGATGCGCGCTGCCGATCATATTATTGATATGGGTCCGGGTGCTGGTCTGGACGGCGGGCAAGTTGTTGGCGAGGGCAGCATTGAGGATTTGATGGCAATCGAGACTTCTGTTACGGGAGCCTATCTTAGAGAAGAGCGTCATAAGACTGCTGCATACGTTCGCCGGAAAGGTGACGGAAAACAAATCACCATCCGACAGGCACAGTACCGGAATATTGATATCCCGGAGGTTTCATTTCCTCTAGGTTGTCTAGTTTCTGTAACTGGGGTTTCGGGTTCAGGCAAGTCGACACTAGTCTTTGATATTCTTGCGCAAGGCAGTGCGAAAGAACATGAGCAAATAGGCTGTGTGGAGATTGCGGGCTTAGATCAGGTTGGAAATATAGTGATCTTTGACCAATCGCCCATGGGTAGAATGTTGCGTTCTAATGTAGCGACATATACAGATGTATTCACACATCTGCGCCAGCTGTTTGCTGCATTGCCGGAGGCGAAAAAAAGAAAACTGACCTCCAAGCATTTTTCCTTTAACACACCGGGTGGACGCTGCGAAACCTGTCAGGGTCTTGGGGTGCTGACTGTAGACATGAATTTCTTACCCGATCTGGAGGTTAAATGCCACGCATGCAAGGGGAGAAGATTTACGGATGAGGTTCTCCAGGTGAAATATGATGGATATTCCATCTCGGATCTGCTGGACATGTCCGTACAGGAAAGCTTGCCGATTCTCAAATCAGAAGCCAAAATGGCGGGGATTATCGAGACATTGTGTGAGGTGGGTCTCGGTTACCTTAAATGGGGACAATCTGTCAAAACCTTATCCGGTGGTGAAGGGCAACGGATTAGACTGGCTAAAGAGCTGAGCAAACCTTCCAAAAACCATACGCTCTATCTGCTCGACGAACCAACAACAGGCCTTCATCCGTCAGACATCAAGCAGCTCCATACCTTATTGAGCAAATTGGTTGATACGGGAAATACCGTCGTAGTTGTGGAGCACAGCTTAGAGTTGATTCGAGAGTCCGACTGGGTGATTGACATTGGCCCTGAAGGTGGCGTTGTGGGCGGTAAGCTTGTAGCTGAAGGTACACCGGAGCAGGTTGCTGAAGTGCGGGAATCCTACACAGGGATGTTCCTGAAACGGATTCTGGTTGAAGGGCTGTAATCAAAAAAGGAGGTGTCCAAAAGCCATGAAAATGGCTAGGACACCTCCTTTTTTTGAACTTAAATCAAACCTCTGCTCCAACGCTAAACTTCGTCTGAACGTTTGAACCAATCCCATTCACGCGTACTTAGCAATTTCGGATTAATTGATGAATTATACTTACGTAGCACTGTAGGATTAACAGATGAATTTGCACGTACGTTACATCTTAGGATTAGCAGATGATCATGAGTCGATGGTGTTTGATCCACAGATGATTAGGATACGGTAGCATCAGACAGCGAATGACCATGCTTCGGCGGCATTGGACTCAGCGGACCTTAAATGCAGGAAAATCCGTCATTTGGAGTATTATCGGACCGCATAGCTCCTATTGGCGGAAAAATCACCGTATAAGAGCCTGTTTCTAAGGAATAGCTGCGCTGGAGTCCGATGGATTGCTGAAAAAGCGATAAATTAGTAAATAGCGTCATTGGAGTCCGAAAGCCTCAGCAGGAGATCATGGTATCAGTAGCAGTAGCAGTAGTGGTAGCGGTAGCAGTAGACCCGGCGAATGATCATACTTCGGCGGTATCGGACTCAGGAGTCCAGCGAATGATCATTCTTCGGCGTATCGGACTCAGCAGACTTTAAATGCAGGAAAATCCGCCATTTGGAGTATTATCGGACCGCATAGCTCCTATTGGCGGAAAAATCACCGTATAAGAGCCTGTTTCTAAGGAATAGCTGCGCTGGAGTCCGATGGATTGCTGAAAAAGCGATAAATTAGTAAATAGCGTCATTGGAGTCCGAAAGCCTCAGCAGGAGATCATGGTAGCAGTAGCAGTAGCAGTAGTGGTAGCGGTAGCAGTAGACCCGGCGAATGATCATACTTCGGCGGTGTCGGACTCAGGAGTCCAGTGAATGATCATACTTGGCGGTATCGGACTCAGCAGACCTTATAAGCAGGAAAATCCGCCATTTGGAGTATTATCGGACCACATAGCTCCTAATGGCGGAAAAATCACCGTATAAGAGCCTGTTTCTAAGGAATAGCTGCACTGGGGTCCGATAAGTTGCTGAAAAGGCGATTAATTAGTAAATAGCGTCATTGGGGTCCGAAAGCCACAGCAGGAGATCGTGCATCTAGCGCAGCTTAATAATCTAGCAGACGTCCATTATCATGCCATTGCCCGTACATTTTATTTTCTTTAGTGTTTGCTATGAATTTGTCTAATTTACTCTTAAATAAATCTGGCTGATGTTTATTGCTTTGGATCGTGTCGATCCGAACTCTTTTATAAAGGGCTGGAAAGGCCGTGAAATTCTCATATACTTGCCTGTCCTCTTTTAGCCGTTGCTCTATAATCTTATCTACTATAAAAGAATCAGGGTTCATATCAGGAAGTATCCGTTTTCCTTCAGCACTCATTAACCCCAGCTTTTCGAGGCGGCGGACACGCTCTTTATTCAATTCAGTCCAAGAGCTTCTTTTGCTTCGGGGAGAGAGTCTTTGCGCCAGCTCCGTTTCCGAAATTTTCTTTTTCACTCCATCGATCCATCCAAAACACAAACATTCCTCAACTACGTCCAAATATAGCAACGTTTCTGGGTTTGGCGTCATACTAACGAGTACCCAACAAGATTGTTCAGTCTTACAATTCTCCTGCAGCCAAACTCTTAAATCTTCTCTCGTTTTTACTGTAATTAGATTTTTAATCTCCATAATTAAAATACAATTTCCTTTCTAGGTATGGAGTGGAGCGTCTTGCCCATCCGAGATTAAATTGCTTTTGCAGGAACCTGATACCAAAAAAGAGCATAGTCATTCATGGTGGAAGCATGGCCTAACTGCCGTAACATAGTAGATACATTGCCTCTATGATAAGTCCCGTGATTGGCGACTTGCAACACAATTTCTGATAGGCGTGTTTGGCGGATTCCGGCGAATGGATTGTCAAGCAGAATGGTTTGCTCCAAATCGGATTGGTTGTGTAACCATGCTTTGTATTGTTCTGATAGCTGGGCAAAGATATTTACGTATTCATCCACAGAATCTAGAATGCTCAAATTTAGCGGGATACTTTGTTGAAAAGCCTCTGGCATGGCAGTGCCTGTTAATACAAGATACCACATCGTATCAACCGCATAGATATGGCTAAGGGCATGAGCGATGGTGGGAAATGAGCTGTTCACTTCTTGACTTAGCACAGAAGGCGGGAGTTCCTTGATTCTCCCCAGGATAGTTTGGTTTGCCCATGTGTGGTATTTAAACATTTCTACTGGATAATTTGTCATTCGTACATTCTCCTTTTGAATGGTCATGGATTTGTTTTTTGTTACTGTAGTTAATATAAAAGAAGAAGTATGACATCAGACTGTCATACTTCTTCATAAAGTTTGAGTGTGTTTTGAAGCTGCTCTTTTAAAATACCTCGCAATGCAGGGGGTTCGAGGACTTCGGCCCCGCTGCCGAAACTCAGCAGAATGGACCAAAGCCAACGAGCTTCCAATGGCTTATACACAGGAATTCGCATCGTCATGCTTTTATCGGAATGAAATTCCTTGTCGACTAGATGAAACTGATCCAAAGCTTCTGCCAAAGCCTCAGGGCCCACCCGGATTACTATTTCCTCCACCTGATCTGCCCTGTTTGAACAGCCAGCCTCTTTGGGTACCTCATGTTGCGAATGAAAGGTATCCTGCGTCAGGAACAAATTCAGCATCCGGGAAAGTCGGAACTCCCGATAGTCCTGCCGAGCCCGGCAATAACCATAGATGTACCAGTTGCTATATTTAAAATGAAGCTTTACTGGTTCCATTTCACGGGTTGTACGTTCATTTTTTACACTGATGTAATCAAAACGGACAACATTTCGTTCCGATATAGCCGCACGTAAAAGAGGAAGTGCGTCAGGATCCGTACGCCGGGTTTCAAGATCCACCGCGAGACTAGAGGTCTGTGGCTCCGTTCCAATCGTTTGCAGCCGTTCAATGGTTCCTTGCGTATGCTCATCTTCAAACACGGAAGAAAGACTGTTCAGTACAGTAATCAGAGAAGTGACATCATACGAACGGAGCAGGCTTTTATCCATTTTATATCCGTCCATAATGCCATATCCACCTTTAGTTCCCTGATACGATACGACCGGGATGCCAGCGGCACAAATCACATCGATATCTCTATAGATTGTTCGCTGGGAAACCTGAAACTCTTCAGCCAGCTTGGAGGCAGATAAAACTTCGTGGTTCAATAGCTTGTAGATCATAGAAATCAATCGTTCCAATTTCATGTGTGCATTCCCACCCATTAGTCCATTTCGTGTTACAGCGTGATTATATCATAGATTTTTTCGGGCTAATTTTGGGCGGGAGGAGTTTTGTTGTTGGTGATGAAGAAATATCCTATGACAGAGTCTGACAGAGCTGATTAATCTATTTACAGATTAAATCCGCAGGCTCGCCAGATAAATCATTAACAGAAATAATAGCATCGTTTTTTTTCACAGGTGGGGTCCAATATTGCACATTCCCAGGCAGGTCATCGAACCATTCGGCGTCCTTTGGACAATCTAGAATCATAAATTTTCCGTATTCCTGATCTCTGGATTGATGGTATTTGAGATAGGCTTTTCCGTTATCAATGGCGAGAATTTCTATTTTTCCTGAGGTGTGGCTCATGGATAAGCGTACTCTTTTGCCAAGTCCTGAGGTTCTGGCTTTGGCTTCTTCTACAATTTGATAGACTTGCTCGAGCGGTAATACGAAATCTCGGTTTCCGGCTACGGGCCGGTTCACAAAGAAGTAGTAGGGTGTAACGCCAGCCCATGAAAGCCGGTCCAGTAGTTCCCCTAAAATAACGGGATCATCGTTGATGCCTTTGAGGATGGGGGTCTGATTTACGACAATTGCCCCTGCGTTGTGGAGAGCTTTAAATGCTTTTTTGGCTTCAGGTGTGATTTCACGAGGATGATTGATGTGCGCCATAACATAGATTCGTTTGTCTTCGGTAGAGTAAGTACGAATCAGCTCCAGCAGCTCTTCGTCTTCAGAGATCCGCATCGGATTAAATACGGGAATTTTGGAACCCAGTCTAATGATCTTAACATGCTCAATGCTTCTTAGATTTTCAATAATGGATCTTAGCTTCGGTGTGGAGAGAATTAAACTGTCCCCGCCCGTAAGAAGTACGTTGTTAATCTCCGGATTATTTGCGATATACTCCAAACCCGGAGAGACATCAGCCATCGCCTCTTTCACGTCATTTCGGAACAGACGCTTACGGAAACAGTAGCGGCAATAAGCCCCGCAGACCTCGGATACAATCAGTAGTGCAGTGGTTCTATACTTGTGCTGACAACCAGGTACCACATAATTCGTGTCCTCATCGGAGGCGTCCCAGCGCCCATACTCCAGCAGTTCACCTTCGTTAGGAATAACCAGCTTACGGATGGGATCATTTGGATCATCCCAGTTAATTAAAGACAGATAGTAGTCATTTACACGAAAAACAAACTTGTCCGTAATTTCTTTCAGATTCTCTTTTTCCAGCTCAGACAACATAGCTATTTTGTTAATATCCGTGAAGTACTTTACCTTTTGCACGTACATCTCTCCTTTGTCTCGTAGTGTGAGAAATGAGGGAGCCTTAGTGTCAAAGGCCAATCTACTGCCAGCAGGGTCCAAAAAAAGCACAAAAAGAGACCCTTAGCAAGGGTCTCTGGTTATGTAAATAACATGAAAAGCAGACCCATCCACTGCTGACGAGGTTAGCTGACGGACTCGGGTAAGATGGTACCCTACATTCTAATGCTCAATGATTCGCCCCAATTAACTGGTTCCCCCGCTTTTCAACTGTAAAAGTTGGAAATTAAGCGTAGATAAAGTATACCCTATGAAGTTTTGAAAAGTCAAAAGACAATCCTAGATTCACCTTTAATTGCTAGCGCTACTTCCGCCGAGTAGTTTAGGCAACAGCGTTAGCAGCTTCTCCCGGGTTAACGCATCACTAGAGTTCCATTTGCTTCCGTCGAGCAGATAAACATGTCCCTGACGTACTGCCGGGAGATTGTTCCAAAGTGAACTGTCTAGTAATCGTTCCATCGCAGCTCGCGAGTCTTTGCGTTCCGGAATGAGCATGAAGATATGATCTCCGGCGTAGGCAGGCAGTCGTGTTGGATCAACTTCGGCGAACCCTAACTCTTCGTCCAATATGGCCTGGATCTCTTCGGTCGGTTGTAAACCACAAGGGGCATAAAGCGCAGTGGAGAATCCGGACATTCCCATAGCATACAGATGATCCCCATGATCATAGACCAAAGCAGAGGCGGTTTCTCCAACTTGGAGGGTTGTCGTGTAAAGCTGCTGCCACATGGCAGCGTTTTTGATTGTGAATGACTCCAGCCATGCTTCGGCTTCGCGCTGTTTACCTAGCCAACTGCCTAATGTCCGCATTCGGTTGTCGAGAGATGCAAATGAATCAAAGGTGAGTGTCGGAGCGATACCAGAAACTGCTCTGTAGGCTCTTTCATCACTATTTGCCAAAATGATCAAATCTGGGTTTAGGGAAGCGGTCAACTGCGGGTCCAGTGGAAACCCGACGTTGGCGAGCTTCTTAAGCCGATGTTTATAGACGCTGTTCCGGGCGAACGCTTCATCTCCACCGATAGGCTTTACACCTAACGCGAGAAGGTCGCCAAGTGTCTCGCCATGATAGACAATACGTTTCGCTCGTTCAGGAATTTCCACCTCATGACCCGTCCAATCCTTGACGGTAAGCTTACGACCTTGCTGATGTGCATATTGTCCGGGTGTAACTCCGGTTTTTTGCCGAAAGCGGCGGCTGAAATAGTATTCATCCGAGAAGCCGACCAGTCTGGCGATTTCCCGCAGTGGTTCAGTCGATTCCTGCAGGAATCGTTTGGAATGATTAATGCGCAGATCCGTCAGGTATTCAAGCGGCTTTTTACCCGTAAGCTGCTGAAAGATCGGTGTATATTGCCAGATTGATATTCCCGCCAGTTCAGCTAACTGCTTCACGGTGATACTCTCTGTATAATGCTCCTGAATGAATGTTATGGTCTTTTCTACGGATTCCGTAGGACTTGGCAGGTGTTTGGAAGGGTAATTATGCTCAAAAAGTAGCAGCAGCAATTCTTGGAATTTTAATTGTCGCTTGAATTGTTGTACATCATCGGTGTTATTCCTGTTCATGAGCAGGTCTTCGACTAGTCGGATTACCTTGGTGAACGGGTGCACAATTAACTCCCGTCTGCCGGAAAGCAGCTCTCCAGAATATCGTTTAGGATGCTCGGTTGTATAAATTGCTGTAAAGGTGATGAGGTAATAATACAACGTCAGCTCCTGGTTGTTCGTACTATAGGAGATTCCAGGAGATAGTAGATAACATTTATCCGTACTTAGTATCACGCTTTGATCATCGAGGTTCAATTGTCCGTTCCCTCCAGTAAATATGAGAAGGGTATAGTCCTGGGTTGTACGCGTCATAGAGCTTGAATCGGCAGCTTGAATCATCAGTTCGGCCTCGTTTAGTTGAAATAGCAGAGAGTGGAGTGGGGGGCAGGACGATGATGTATGCAGCATGGGTTCAGCCTCCGTTCATTTGGTGAGAATGATTATCAATGAATTCATTGTATATAAAAAAAAGAAGCATATCAACAGCTGTTGACATGCTTCTTGCAGTTTTTTATCAGCCTTGTGTTAAACTCTTCATCACAGAAGGTTATTTCATATTCAATAGCTGTGGAATTTCGCCAAGCAGCCATTCTCTTGTTGTCGCATCACTTGAAGTCTTCATGATGTCTTGTGTATAGACATATCCGTTCTTGACGGCAGGAAGGCTCTTCCAGATAGGGCTCTTTAATAGATTCTCTGTGGATTGTTTTGCTTCTTCTGCCAC
This sequence comes from Paenibacillus sp. FSL H8-0315, assembly GCF_038005365.1. Taxonomy (NCBI): domain Bacteria; kingdom Bacillati; phylum Bacillota; class Bacilli; order Caryophanales; family Paenibacillaceae; genus Paenibacillus; species Paenibacillus sp. FSL H8-0315. The sequence goes on from NZ_JBBOTA010000001.1 coordinate 5,817,039, forward strand.
TGGAGTCAAGAGGAATATCCGGTCTCCGGCATATTCTTTCAGGACTTCCATGGATACTTCCTGGAACCCTTTACCTTCATCAAGGATCGTCTGAATAGCTGGAGTTGCCTTGAAGCCATTCTCCCCATAGAGTACCTGTGAAAGTCCGGTTGCTGCCATTATAAACAGTCTGTCTCCTGGATAATAAGTGAAGACCGCAGCCGTTTCGCCCTCTTTCATGCCTGCGGATTTCAATTGCTTCCACATGTTCTCTTCAGCGGTTTTATACTGCGCAAGCCATGCTTCTGCTTCAGTCGTTTTCCCAACAATTCCACCAATGTCCAGCATACGTTCCTGGAGTGGGGCAAAGGTATCAAATATTATAGTGGGTGCAATTTTGGAGAGCTGTTCGAAATCAGCTTCATCTGTGCCCGCATAGATGATCAGGTCAGGCTGAAGCTCCAATGTTTTTTCCAGATTGATAGGGAAGCCTACATCCTCCACACCTTGTAATTGATCTTCAAAAACCTGGCCTTCACCCATAGAAAGAGGATAACCTACCGCCTGCACACCAAGTGCGAGCAAATCGCCATAAGTTTCTCCAGAATAGATAATTCGCTGTGGATTCACCGGAATCTCTACAGTATGCCCTATGTAATCTGTATAGGAGCGGGTAGTCGCTGCTGCTTCATCTGTACTGCTATCTGAGGGTTCTGCTAAAGGTACCGCGGTTGCAGCGGAAGAGTTCCCGGTTGCGTTCACCGTACTATTGGCAGAGGATTGTTCCTTTGAGTTTCCGCACGCCAGTAGCAATGTACTCAGCAAAAATAGTACACATACCACAGCGAAGGACTGTCGTACCTTGTTCATATCTTATTGCCTCCCTATTATATGTAACGACCACCAATAATGATAATCATTCTCGATTAAAATATATCATAAATTAAAGCCTCTTTTTACTCAATGGACAAAAAATAACCCCGTAATTTGATTTGTACAATCAAGTAAAAAGGTTGTGTTTAAAATTATTTTGAATTATTTTTAGCTGCTTGGAAAAATACTCTAAATAACAGCAATCGAGAGAAAGAGAGGGAGCTTGTCTTCATAATAAACTTGGCAAAGGAATCCCTTGAAGCACATAGGATTGTGGTGTTTTTTTGAATCTGATTACTGTTATGTATTAAGAAGTTCAGGTGATGAAAAAATCCAGGTTTGTCCACATTGATTGTAATCGTTATCATTACGTGGCATGTTATCTACCGTGCTTGACGTCAGTAGAAGGGCTTTGTTATGGTTTTTATAGTCAAACGCAAGCCGAAATAGCTTTTTGTAGAATATGCAGAAGGTTTTGCGTAAGATATTCTAACCAAACATAATACGAGGGAGATGGTTGATTGTGATCAAAGGAATTATTTTTGATTTTGACGGAACGATTATCGACACGGAGACTGCTTGGTACACCGCATTTAACGAGGCTTATGCAGAATATGGAGTGGATCTGACGCTTGAACAATATTCCACCTGCATCGGCACGAGCTTGAACAGTTTTAATCCTTATGAATATTTAATGACTGATCTTAAGCTAGCGATTGACAAAGAAGAGTTCAGTAAGGCTGTTAAACAGAGACACAGCAAACTTATGGAGCTTGAAACAATACGACCAGGCATTCAGCATTATCTTGATTCCGCCAAAGCAGCTGGACTGCGCGTAGGGCTGGCCTCAAGTTCTTCACTGGAATGGGTGGAAAAATATCTGAATCAATTGGGTATTCGCGAGTATTTCGAATGTGTTCGGACTGCCGACCATGTGGCAAAAGTGAAACCAGATCCCGAGCTATATAACCAAACGTTAGCTTGTCTTGGAATCACAGCTGATGAGGCGGTTGCTATCGAGGATTCACCGAATGGATCTAAGGCAGCGGCAGCAGCTGGCATCCGTTGCATTGTGACGCCTAACGAAATTACTAATTTTCTTGAATTCGATAAGCAGCACCATAAAATTGATAATCTAAGTCTTCTTGAATTTGATCATGTAGTTACTCAACGTTGCTTCGTATAGAGAAACCGAGAAACTAAGTTCAAATTAAAGGGGGATACCAAATTGAGAGCCGTACATTTTGGAGCAGGTAATATTGGCAGAGGTTTTATTGGGCCTATGTTGTCGGACTCCGGTTACAATGTTTGTTTCGTCGGAAGAAATAAGAGTAAAATTGCCCAATTGCAAAAACGTGGGCAATATCCTGTCACCCTAGCTAACAAGAACCGGGACAGCTTTATTGTTGATAATGTTACTGCAATCAATCTGAATGATACTGAGGACGTTACTAGAGCTATAGCAGAAGCTGAAATTGTGACAACTGCCGTCGGAATATCCGCTTTAAAAGATATTGCTGAGACCATTGCGCAGGGCATCGAACGAAGGCTTGAAAATAGCAGAAATCTCAACCCTCTTCATATCATTGCCTGTGAGAATGGGATTGGAAGCAGTCAGAAGTTGAAAAAATCAGTTTATCGGCATATGAAGCAATCCTTCAAGGAACTTGCCGACCGCAATGTCGCTTTTCCCAATGCGATGGTGGACCGGATTGTACCTATGCAGAAAAATACAGATTCACTTGAAATCCTCGTTGAACCCTTCAGTGAGTGGGTTATTCCCCGCAGTGGAATGATTGGTAATTACAATGAAATTAAAGGCGTCCATTATGTGGATTCGCTGGCGCCATACCTCGAACGGAAGCTATATACTGTGAATACAGGTCATTGCAGTGCAGCCTATTTTGGATACCTGGAAGGTTATACTAGCATTCAAGAAGCGATGTCTGATCCCGAAATCAGAGTTCGTGTTCACGGGGTGCTTAAGGAAACAGGGGCCTTATTGGTGCATTTATATGGCTTCAAGCCCATAGAACATGACCGGTATATAGAAAAGATGATGGAACGATTCACTAACCCCAACTTTAACGATAAAATTACACGTGTCGCCCGCTCCCCGCTTCGCAAGCTTTCACCTAATGATCGACTCGTAAAACCGGCAATGCTTGCTCATGAACTTGGTTTTGAGACCTCACATTTAGTCTCAGCTATTGCCTCTGCACTTTATTTTGATCATGAAAAAGATCCAGAAGCCTTACAGCTTCAAGCGGACATCCGAAACCACGGGCTAAGTGAAGTCATTGCTGCACAACTAAAAATCCCCAGGGAGCATCCGCTTCATGGTCGTATTATTTTGGAGTCCAACAAATTACGCGCGAGATATCCTCATAGGACTAGAATGAAGACAATAAACGTCAGGGTACCCTACTTTTAATATAAATCGATGGTTATAAAACTATAAAAGAGTGTTCTCTGCTGGATGGGCAAGAACACTCTTTTTATAGGTTACGAAGGTCTGTAAGTCTCTAATCCAATTCAATCCGCAGAACAACCGGAGTCTCACTGCGAACCGAGGTCGTTTTTATAACCAAGGCTTCATCGGTTCTTTCCCATGCAGGTTGTTCCTCAAAACCTAAGATTTTGATCTGTTTAATCATCCCATGGAAGTGCGCAGCGTTTTCTTTAAGGGATTTGATTTGCACTATACCGTTGTTTGGATAGACAAGAACAGTAGCGTAAAGATAACTGCCTTTTACCGTAAAGCGGATATCTTCATTAGTGAAAATTTTCGTGATCCCATCTGTAAACTGACCTTCAACGATCTCTGTAGGGCCTTCCCCGAAGGTGCGCCAGTAGGTCGTATCATAGATTGCTTCACCATTCACCTTTAGCCATTCTCCGATGCCAAGCAGAATCTCCTGATCCTGAGCTGGAATGCTGCCGTCCGCTTTAGGGCCTATATTCAGCAGCAAGTTGCCGTTTTTGCTTACGATATCTACTAAATCTCTGATAATTTCTACGGCAGATTTATAATCATTTTCCGGTGTATAACACCATGAATTTTTAGCTACTGCTGTATCCGTTTGCCAGAAATAAGGTTTAAGCTCGGAGAAATGACCTCTCTCAATATCTGGGATCGCTGAGCCAAACATGAAGGCATCATGCTTATAATTGATTGCAACCGGAGTTCCCCATTCCTCTCCCTTATTGTAATAGTAAGCGGCGAACTTTTTGAGATAGGGTTTGAAGGCAGCTGTATGAATCCACCAGTCAAAGTAAAAGATTTTCGGCTGATAATTGTCTACCAGCTCGCAGCAGCGAATCAACCAATCCTCCAGAAATTCTTGATTAGGTGGGGAGCCGAATAAATCGTGATGATCGGGTTCGGGCATAGATGGCCAATAGAAATCTCCACATACAAGCGGTTCATGGATATCGGAATCAAATTCCTTGCCATGAGACAGGAAGAACCAGTGCTCAGCTCTATGGGAAGATACACAAAACTCTAATCCCTGCTGCTCAAAAGCGTCTTTCATTTCCCCGACTAAATCCCGCTTAGGACCCATCTCATATGTGTTATAGTGAGAGTAAGCGCTCTTATACATTTGAAAGCCGTCATGGTGCTCTGCAACAGGCATCACGTATTTGGCACCAGATAATTTGAAGAGATTGGCCCATTCCTCAGCATTGAAATGCTCAGCCTTGAACAAGGGGATGAAGTCTTTATAACCAAAGGTTTTATGCTCGCCATAGGTAGCAAGATGATGTTCATATTCCCGCGAACCCTGGATATACATATTTCGGGGATACCACTCATTGGCGAAAGCCGGAATAGAATAAAGGCCCCAATGAATGAAAATACCAAACTTAGCGTTCTCATACCACGTAGGCACTTGAAATTCACTTAGTGAATCCCAATCGGCTTTGAATCTTCCAGTTGCGATCGTATCTTCGATTACTTTTAAATATTTGCTTTTATCCACCATTTTGCAATCATCCTTTCAAACGTTTATTTCTTCTTCATTCTAGTGATTAGATGTGGGAATCAAAATGTAGGACATTAACTTTTAGATGTACAAAACTAACCTGATAAGGCGGAGTAAGGGATGGATAACCATGTTTTGCTTACAAATTATTTATCCAATTTAAAGGTTGATTTAATTATGGCTGATTACAATCTTTGTGGCCGTGACTGGAAAGATCTTGACTACACACCTGACTATAGTAAATTTTATTTTATTTGCGATGGGGAGGGTTGGTTAAAGATTGGAGATCGAGAATATTATCCGAAGCCTGGTCAGCTTTTTTTGATGCCTGAGGGAGTTAAGCAATCTTATTCTTGCATAAGTGATCAACCCTTTGAGAAGTATTGGTGCCATTTCAGCGCAAAAGTCGGAGACATTAATCTATTCAAAATGTTAGAGTTAAGTCATGTATGCAGAGAAGTAGATCCTCATGTAATCCAAAAGATTTTCAGCAGCCTAACGAGTCATATGAAATCTGATGCGGTGTATGCTCATTTATTAGCCAAAAGTAAGTTAATGGAGTTATTCTCTTATTTTATTATGAACATAGATGTAGATGATATCACCTTTAAGAATCTGAGCTCGATCGAAAAATTAACGAAAGTATTAACGTACATAGACGCTCATATCGAGCGAAATATCACCATACACGAGCTTGCCGAGATTGCGTACATGCATCCCAACTATTTTATCCGGCTATTTAAACAGCAAATCGGAGTTCCACCCATTCAGTATATCACCCGAAAAAAGATAACTAAGGCCAAGGAGCTATTGAGGGGGACGCAAAGTTCTGTCGGTGAGATTGCCCATGATCTTGGTTTTAGCGATCTCTATTATTTCTCCAAACAGTTCAAAAAAAATGTAGGTTTAAGCCCTTCGGAATTCAGACAAGGAACAGTAGCTGTGAAATAAATAGAAGAAGGCCGTCCTGTGTGGTAGAAACCAACCAGAGACGGCCTTTTTTATAAGTGGAAGAGATTAGAGCAGTGAGACAGTGAAACGGAAGATGTACGGGCGATTAGCCGGCAGAGTGAACTCTTCGTGAGTTGGTGCGCCCCAGCTGTCGTCCCCGCCAACACCCATTTGCTTGTAGTTAACTCTTAGTACGCTTTTGTTCGAGACTGGCAATTTATAGACGTGGTCATGGGCTTCCAGTTCTTCAGGCTTCCAAGGCAGGGCATTAACTTCGATAGGCGTTGCACTTTCAAAATAGAATCCTGTTCCATCGTTGCTCTCTGTAATTGAAGCGAATCTGACATCAGTCTTGTTGCCGCACTCTTGAGGTTTGAGATAAGGTGTGAATTGATCACTGACCTTACCAGTGTAACGTCCAAGTGGGGCTCCGGTTTGTCTATCCCAATAATTCTCATGAGGTCCGCGGCCGTACCATGACAGGGTATCAAGACTTCCATCTAGAACGAACATCATTCCGAACTCAGGGATTTCTGGCAGAACGCTGCTGCCCGGATTCAGTTCTTGCGTGATCTCTAAAGTCCCGTCAGCGCGAATCACATACTGGACCCGAAGCGTGGAATCCGGACTTGTAGCCAGAAGGTAGCTGGCAGAGACGAAACAGAGAGAGCCTTCGGTTCTAAATGTAAAGCTGATTAAGTGTTGTTTATGCGATGCCTGCTTCCATACTGCACACCGCTGTGGCAATTTATTACCACAATCATTATCAGTGACTGCTCTCCAGAAGTTAGCTCTTACAGGTTCAAGCAGACGTTCTTTGCCTGAGGAACGATAAGAGTTCAGAGCACCCGTAGTGGTACTAAAGCTCAGTTCGAAATTATCACCTTGTACATTCAAAACATTCTCAAGCTCGCTGACACGCAGTGGTTCTGCGATTGTCTTTGAGGTATTGGTTACAAAACGGGGTGACAGAATGAACTGTTCCCAAGCGATTTCGTGATTGGCTTCTGCCCATATAGTAGCTGAAGGCTGAATAAAGGAAAGATTCAGAACTGCTTCATGATTGCCACGCAGTGAATCCAGCTCGTAAGGAACTTTGCATGAAATGTTCTCACCTGGTGCACATGAGATCTTCAGCAAGCCTTCTTGTGCAGTTACTCCGTCTAAACGAACTTCCCATTTGAGATCGTATTCCTTTAAGTTGGTAAATAAGAAGGAATTGCGAATCTGGAAGAGTCCTTCTAGGATATTTTCAGCCGTTACTTTAATATTTTGATAACATTTTTTGACCTCAAAGAGCTTAGGAGTAACCGTACGATCAGCAAAAAGCAATCCGTTGCCACTAAAGTTGCCATCATGAGGCGATTCACCAAAGTCCCCGCCATAAGCGAGATATTCAATTCCCTCGGAGGTGTGGGTCCGAATGGCTTGATCTACCCAATCCCAAATGAATGCACCTTGAACAATATCATATTTGTCGAACAAGTCACAGTATAAGTGCAGCCCACCGCATGAATTGCCCATGGCATGACTGTATTCGCAGAGGATATAAGGCTTTTTCGGATTATTAAGCGCATATTTTTCAACATCCTGCGGTTTAATGTACATAGTAGATTCTATGTCACTTGCTGCTTCCGATTCTCTACAGTGGAAGATTCCCTCATAATGAACCGGCCGCGAAGGATCGATTTCTCTCAGGTAGTCGTGCATAGCGATAAAATTGTCGCCTCCGAAAGATTCATTGCCGAGAGACCAAATGATGACTGAAGGGTGGTTTTTATCCCTTTGCATCATGGAGTTGCAGCGGTCAATGACATTGGCCCGCCATTCCGGTTTGCTTCCAGGGACATTCCCGTCATTCAACCCTTCTTGGCTGTATGCCCAGGTGCCGTGAGTTTCCAGATTAGTTTCGTCAATCACATATAATCCGTATTCATCACATAACTCGTACCAGACAGACTGATTCGGGTAATGGGAGGTTCGAACAGCATTAATATTATGTGTTTTCATTAATTGGATGTCGCGCAGCATATCTTCTTTGGCTAAAGCACGACCTGTGTCGCAAGAGAATTCGTGGCGATTGACACCTTTGAGTACGATTCTTTTGCCATTGATCTTCATAAGTCCGTCTTTAATCTCGAACTTGCGGAATCCAACCTTACAGCTGACCGTTTCTTGTGTATGCCCGTTGCTGTCATTTATAGACAGAACTAAGGTATAAAGATAAGGGGTTTCAGCACTCCATTTAAAAGGCTGCTCAACCGGGGCAGAAAGCTTGAGTTGTTGAACGCCTTCTTGCTCAAAGGAACCCGTAGCGGAGATAGGAGTCTCCCAAACAGGCTGGCCCTCTTTATTGTAAAGCTGCATTTGCAGTGTATATGGGCTTTGCTCGTTAAAATAATTTTCCACCTTGATATCTACATTTAAATCCGCATGTACGAAGTTTTCATCCAGATCTGTGTGGACGAAATAATCAGCAATATGAACGGAAGGAGCAGAATAAAGATAGACTTCCCGAAAAATACCGCTCAGGCGCCAGAAATCCTGATCCTCTAGCCAGCTGGCATCACACCAACGATAAACCTCGACAGCTAGTTTGTTGTCCCCTGCCACTAAATATGGGGTGATATCGAATTCTGATGGAGTAAATGTATCTTCACAGTACCCGACAAGTTCACCGTTTACCCAGACGTAGAAAGCGGATTCAACACCCTGAAAGCTTAGGTATACCGGTTGACCGTTCCAAGACTCAGGTACAGTAAAGGTTCGTAGATAAGAGCCTACTGGATTATATTTTGTTGGGGCAAAGGGGGCTTTAAGCTCTGGCTCGGATTCCGCCCAAGGATACCGGAGATTTGTATATTGTGGGTAGTCGTAACCTTGGAACTGCCAGTGGGACGGTACAGGAATTGTATCCCAAGTACTGCAATCAAAATCGGTTTTATAGAAATCCACAATTCGTTGATCCGGTGTTTCGGAAAAAGCGAATTTCCAAAGCCCATTGAGGGTTTGGTAGAAAGGTGAGGTTTCTTTATCGTTAGTTAGCGCTTGGGATAAGCTACGGTAAGGGATCATGGAGGCATGTGCATCCAATCGATTCAATTCAAAAGTCTCTGGGTTGTTATTCCATTCCGGATAACCGTTAGCAGGTGGCTGGTAGACAAACTTTGCTCGCATGAGTTGATCTCCTTTATAATCATTGTAATGTTATTATATTCATATTATAAGTTGAAGTAATGTTAGGATAAATAAAAGAATTTTAGTCCCAGATAACAAAATATGAAACGAGGACTTTTTATGGAGAGCAAAATTATTTTTTGCCAAACAGAAGATGTAATCATGCTGCCGCTTTATGCTACAACCCTTGGATTTTGGGAGCATCAGCCAGAAACTATACGTCCTGCAGGCTTTCCAGACTATCAAATACATCAGATTCACGAAGGTAAGGGAGAGCTTATCATTCATGAGAACCGATATCTCGTGGGTCCAGGTGATGTGTTCTTTTTGTTCCCGGATATTCCTCATTCGTATGCCCCTATCAGTGGGAAGGAATGGAAGGTATCATGGGTCTCGTTCAATGGCAGAGAGGTTGGTCAAATGCTGCTCTATGCGGGCATCCGCGAGTCTGGTCCTGCTAGATTAAAAGAAGATCAATGGCTCAATCCTCTAAAGCAAATCCTTATGCTGCCAGATAGCAATGAGCTGGAGACTAATTTGGCACGATCTAAACATCTTTACGCATTGCTTCTGGATTTAAAAAGAAAGCTAGTATCGCCTCTGAATGAGGCACATGAATTGGAGCGAATCAAACCGGTGCTGCGTTATATAGAGAGCAATCTGCATAGGACGCTTCCTTTAAAGGAGCTGGCGGAGATTATTTCTGTATCGCCACAGTATTTATGCAGGCTTTTTCAAAAAACAATTCATGATCGACCTGTAACCTATATCAATAAGCAACGTATCAATTTGAGTAAACAGCTTATGTTTAATGGACGCGATAAAAAAATGTATGAAATTGCCCAGCTAGTGGGCTTTGATAATGCTAGTTACTTTTGTTTGGTGTTTAAAAGATTGACAGGGATGAGTCCTGAGCAATTTAAGCAGCTGCATGGTTTGGATTAGATAAACGCTTACTTGTTACCGTCTAGCACAACATGATATAGTTTACTTGAGTTCCTGCGATGTTTTTTTTGCGGCTTAGCCCATACTTTTACTGCCACAAGAATTCAATACATAGAACCAAATTAACAATCTGAAATGACGAAAAGCATCAGGAAGGAGACATCATTTTGAATGAGAAGCTAAAGCAAGCCTATGAGCGTTTGAACTTGCCTGAAGACGTTACCCGGGAGGAATTGAACAAAAGGTTAGATATTCATTTGAAACGCCGTCGATCGAATTCTACTGAAGATGAGGTCGCAGCTTATGAAGAGGAATTCCGCGCTTACAAAACCATCCTAGATGGCTTGGATCAGAAGGAGATTCAGGAAGCAGAGGACAAGCGGCTGGAGAAGTGGGGAGCCATGTCCGGCGTAGCACGAAAATCGGAGAATTTCTTTCGACTCTACAAAACGCACACTATTATTTCTATTATCGTGCTGCTGGTAGTTATCTTTGGGGGGAAAGCGCTCTATGATCAATGGCAGGAAAGAAAATATGAAGCTACGCTTCCACCGGTAGATGTTCGAATCATGTTCCTAGGCAACTATGAATCTCAGGACTCGTCAGGTAAGAATGAAGAGCTAAAACAAGAAATTATCAATCGTTACCCGGCTTGGAAGAGAGTGGAGGCAGAAATCGTTTATCTACCCTCAACAGGTGGGACGGACGGTGGAGCCTTGGATATGAGCTATATGCAGCGGGCTATGGCGATGCTGGCAGCCGATCATCCGGATATCCTCATTATGGATGATGCTACTTTTGAATGGATTGGCCAGCAGTCGGGACTGCAAAATCTGGAGTCGTTTATTAAATCCGCAGGACTTCCTCTTGATGATAACCGTTTGAAACGTATGACTAACCCGGAGAGTGGTCAAGAGCTGATTACTGGCATAGATATCACAGATACGGATTTTGCTACAGAACTCCCTATCCATTCAAACCAGATGATCATCGGAACGTTAGGACAAGATGACAGTAAGACTAAATCAACTGATTTTGTTGAGTTTTTACTTAAACAGATCACTAATCAATAAATTAATAGGGCCGATGTTGTATGGATGTTCATACGACATCGGCTTTTTTATGATCTGTAGAGCTTGCGGTACGCGATGGGTGTCTGGCCGACTATTTTTTTGAATACAGCGTTAAAGGAGTCGATGTCACGGTAACCAACTAGCTCGGCAATCATATTAATTTTATGTCCAGAAGTACGCAGCAATTCACAGCTTTTATGCATTCGCAGATTCTTCAAGTAGGTCCCAAAGGACTGGCCAGTATGCTTGTGGAACATGCGCTGAAGATGCCTGCTGCTCCACTGTGAAATACGGGCTAATTCGGCAAGTGTAATCTTCTCCGACAGATTATGCTCTAGGTATTGAATTACTTGCGTGAAGTCTGCCATATCCATCGTAGATTTGTCATCTTCTCCGTATTTTTGCCTGTACACTGCTATGATTAATTGACTCAGCAGGGTGTAAAGCATTGTTTTGGAGCCCATACCGGATACCGACATTTCATGATATAAATTCAGCATTAAGCGCTCAATCGAGCCATCTCGATCTGAGACGGAAAAGTAAGATGAACTGCTACTCCCAAGAGTGGCTAGGTGCTCCCGGATAGATGGCTCTTGAAGGACGATATTTAATTGCTCCACCATTTGCATATCAAAAAGGCAATTATAGACGATCAGGCGATTCCCTAAAGTATCAGAAGATGCTGGACGGAACACATGGGGAGCACCTACAGGAATCACAAACAGCATTCCTTTTCTAACGGGAAAGATCTCATTTTCAAGGTGATGAAAACCTCTTCCTTCAGCTACATAGCAATACTCAATAAATTCATGTGCATGAAAAGGGGCATGGAAGTTCTCTGAATAGCGGTTAACCAGCAGATGCAGATCGTTTTGAAAAAAGACTTCATTTTTGAACAACTCGGTGGTTCGTTGCATATTGAATTCCCCCTTCCAGATTCATGGCATGATTGCAGGGATATGATGTCCTTATTACCGGGTGATGAAAGCGGTAACGCAGCTATAATTATAGGGCAAAGACTAATTTGTCGCTATAGAAGGAGGTTTTTATCTATATGTTCGCAATCACTAAGCTTCGTTGTGAGTACAAAGAAAATCCGCTAGGAATTGATGTGATCGTACCCAGAATCAGTTGGCAGTTAGTTTCAGATGACAGGGATTGCATGCAGTCTGCTTATCAAATTCAAGTGGCTGAGAATATGCTTTTTCAAGGCAAGCTATGGGATACAGAGGAAGTAAAGTCTTCTCAATCGATCCATGTTGAGCTTGAAGGTCTGCTGCTGGAAGCTCGCACGCGTTACTATTATCGGGTTCGGGCATGGAATCAGAATGCAACAGACTCGGGTTGGTCTGAGGTTGCATTTTTTGAAACCGGACTATTAGATGCAGGGAATTGGCAGGCGGAGTGGATCAGCGCTCCTACAGCCTCTTTTTCACAAGATTCTGAGATTTGCCCACAGCTTCGTACATTCGTGGATGTAAAAGGTCCAGTGGAAAGTGCAAGGATTTATGCTACTGCTTTGGGCTTGTATGAACTGCAGCTGAACGGAAGTCGGGTGGGAGATCATTATTTTACTCCAGGCTGGACCAGTTACAGTAAACGGCTGCAATATCAAACTTATGATGTCACAAAGCTTCTGCATGAAGGTGCGAATGCGTTAGGCGCACTGTTGGGCAATGGCTGGTACAGAGGTTTTTTGGGCTGGGATAATCAAAAGGAAATTTATGGATCAAAGACTTCACTTCTGCTGGAGCTTCATATCCGGTACGCAGACGGTTCAAATGAGCTTATTAGCTCAGATCAGAATTGGCAGGCTGCAAAAAGCGCAATTATGATGTCTGAAATTTATAATGGTGAAACCTATGATGCTCGGTTGGAGCTGGATATCACCGATCCTTCATCAGAAGGTTGGCATCCAGTGGAGATTATTAATTATTCCAAAGCGATCATCGTTGCTCAGGAAAATGTGCCAGTGACACAAGTTGAAACCTTGAAGCCGATTGCACTGCTGACTACCCCGCAGGGAGATAGAGTGCTGGACATGGGCCAGAACATGGTAGGGTGGTTAAAATTTAATTTAAAAGGTCAATCTGGTCAGGCGGTAGAACTTCAGCATGCTGAAATATTAGACCGGAACGGAAATTTCTACACGGAGAATATGCGTAAAGCGAAACAGTGCATCCGCTATACTCTGAAAGGTGGGGAGCAAGAGACGTATGAACCACACTTCACTTTCCAAGGTTTTCGGTATGTGAAGCTTAGTGGGTTCTCAGCAGATCTTCAACTAGAGGATTTCACAGGAATTGTGATGCACTCCAATATGGAACGTACGGGTGATTTTCAGTGCTCAGATCCACTTGTGAATCAACTGCATCACAATATCCTGTGGGGGCAAAAAGGGAATTTCCTCGATGTGCCCACTGATTGTCCACAGCGTGATGAGCGGCTCGGCTGGACGGGGGATGCTCAGATGTTTGTCCGCACAGCCTCTTATTTGATGAATACGGCACCATTCTTTACGAAATGGCTGCGGGATTTGAAGGCAGACCAAACCCCTGAGGGCGGCATTCCGTTTTTTATTCCAGAGCTGAGAGCAGCGCCTCCTGGCGACGGAGATACTAACCATTCTTCTGCGGCCTGGGGAGATGCAGCTACGATCTGTCCATGGACAATCTATGAAATGTATGGCGACAAAAGGCTGCTTGCAGAGCAATACGAGAGCATGAAGCAATGGATTTCTTATATTTATGCACAGGGAAGCAATCCTTATCTATGGAATACTGGGTTTCATTTCGGCGATTGGTTGGCGCTTGATTCCAAGCCAGACAGCTATGTAGGAGCTACAGATCGGGATTATGTCGCCACCGCTTTTTATGCCTATTCTGTTTCTCTGACTTTGAAAGCGGCAATAGCCTTAGAAAAATCGGAGGACGTGGACTATTATAGTGAGCTGCACGCCAAAATTATAAAAGCATTCAGTGATGAGTTCATAACACCTGCGGGAAGGTTGTCCGTCTCTACACAGACTGCACAGATATTAGCTTTACGTTTCGATCTTGTAGAAGGGGTCGCCAAAGAACGTGCAATTCAGAAGCTCACTGAGCTGCTTGCTGAAGCTAAGGATCATCTGACTACAGGATTCGTGGGCACACCTTATCTGAATCCTGTGCTCAGCGAGATTGGAAATAATGAACTCGCGTATAAGCTTCTTTTTCAAAAGGATTATCCATCCTGGCTGTATCAGGTGACGAAAGGTGCGACGACGATTTGGGAGCATTGGGATGGGATCAAGGAGGACGGCAGCTTCTGGAGTGCAGATATGAATTCTTTCAATCATTACGCCTATGGCGCAATAGGTGAATGGTTGTATCGTTACGTTGCAGGAATTGGAACAGATGAGTTGGAGCCTGGCTTCAAAATCGTTCATATCAAGCCACAGCCAGGCCCCGGTCTGGATTACGCAGAAGCTAGTCTTGAAACCATGTACGGAAAAGTGGAGTCAGCGTGGCGGCGATCAGAGGATAATGGAATGGTGATCCAAGTTACGATTCCTGCCAATACCAACGGTATTGTCGTTCTGCCTGGAGCCAATCAACTAGGGTTATTAGAAAATGGAGTCCCTGTGAAGCAGTCCAGAGGCGTGCACAGCATCAGCTTGGTCGATAACGGAGTGAGACTCGAAATAGGTTCGGGCAGCTATCAATTTACGTATTCTTTTTAACCTATACTAGGGGGCTTCCTAGTGTGAACTGACATCGAGGGTTATTCGGTGTCAGTTTTTCGTTTTCGAATTGACGAATGTAGAGAGGAGTTATTATAATGATTTATATTGATATGAACTAAGTAATATAAATATAAATTAAATTGGAATTTACAAGGAGGAAGACAAAAGAATGAAGACAGAAGGAAAATTGACGATACATACGCAGCAGCGGGGGGCGGAGTTAGGCGATCTATTCGGTATCTTCTTCGAGGATTTGAATCATGCGGCCGATGGTGGGCTTTACGCTGAGCTAGTTCAGAACCGATCTTTTGAATTCGACCCGATTGACCGGGCAGATTATCATGCGCTGATGGCTTGGGAGCCTGTAGAACGTGGAGATGGAAAGGTAAATATCTCTGTAGAAGACAGCAAGCCCTTAAATGATCGTAACCAACATTATGTTGCCATCGATATTGTGACTGAAGGTGACGGCGTAGGCCTGATGAATCTAGGCTTTAACAGTGGTATTCCGGTAAAAGAAGGCGAGAATTATAACTTCTCGGTGTATGCCCGCCGGGAGACAAGCTTTGATGTACCGCTTACCGTAAACATCGAAAGCACAGACGGCACCATTCTTGGTGAAGTGGAAATAGCCGTAAGCAGCTCTGAATGGACCCGATATGAAGCCGTTATTACAGCTAATAGCACTGACACAAGCAGTCGTCTTGTAATCGTTACCAAAGGTAACGGGAAGGTATATCTGGATATGGTTTCCCTGTTTCCTGAGAAGACCTTTAAGAATAGACCCGGAGGCATGCGTGAAGATATTTCGCTGCTGCTCGCTGATTTAAAACCTAAATTTATGCGGTTCCCAGGAGGATGTCTGGTGCATGACGGTTCCTTGGATCCAGATGACAGAGACTCCATGTACAGATGGAAGAATACGATTGGGGATGTTGCACAAAGACCGGCAAGACGCAATAACTGGTCATATAATCAGACGCTTGGGTTAGGTTATTATGAATATTTTCAGTTCTGTGAGGATATTGGAGCTAAGCCGATCCCCGTTCTTCCGGGCGGCTATGACCCGCATCATAAACGGATGGTACCGCTGGATGAATTAACGCCTTGGATTGAGGATGCTTTGGATTTAATTGAATTCGCCAAGGGGGATTCTTCCACGAAGTGGGGAGGCATTCGTGCAGAACTGGGGCACCCCGAGCCTTTTGGGCTGGAGTATGTCGGCATTGGGAATGAAGAGGTAGGTGCACCCTTTTTCGAGAGATATCCTTACTTTCATCAAGCCATCAAAGCAAAATATCCGGAAATCAAGGTCATTAATTCTAGCGGCCCGTTCTCTGCCGGTCAGGAATATGAACGGGGCTGGACGTCGGCAAAAGAAAACAAGTCGGACCTTGTAGACGAGCATTATTACTGTACACCTGAATGGTTCCTGGCTAATCATCATCGTTATGATGACTTCAAAGCGGATGAACCAAAGGTATTCCTCGGTGAATATGCTTCATGGGGCAATACCTATTACAATGCATTGGTGGAAGCAGCATTTATGACAGGTCTGCAAAATAATGCGCATGCCGTTGGCTTAGCTTGTTATGCTCCAATGCTCTGCAATGTGGATTATATCAACTGGAAGCCGGACCTGATCTGGTTCAATAATCATGAAGTGTACGGAACGGCAAACTATTATGTGCAAAAGTTATTCATGAACCATCAGGGAGATCATTTGCTGAAGATGGAAGCAGATGGCTTCACGGCACCGAAGGAAAGCAGAAAGGAAGCGATCACTGGAGCCGTCAGTTTCGGTGTGGATGCTTCCGCTGCTCGTTTCTCCGAGATCACATTAGTCAACAATCTTACGGGAGAAGTGAAGACGTATTCTGACTTATCAGAGGAGGTTTCAAATCTGCCTGACCCTGCTCAGAACAGAACGGCTAATCGGACACTAGAGCTTGGTGAGACAGAGTGGGAAAACTATACTTTGCATTTTAAGGCTACACGATCTGCAGGAAATAAAGGGTTTATCTTCTATTTTGGTAAAGCGGATGATCAGAATCATTTGTACTGGGAGCTGGGTGGCTGGCAGAATCAGGATTCGATTGTGGCCTCAATTATCAACGGAAGAAATTCTGTTCTGACGCATGCTATGTTTACGGTTGAAACAGATGTAGAATACGATCTTAAGTTAGAAGTAGTGGGCAGACAGATCCGTACTTTTATTAACGGAGAACTGGTGAATGAGACAGAAGATAAACTTCCGGTCATCGAACCGCTGTATTACACGGCAAGTGTGGAAGACTTAACGGGGGATATTATCCTCAAGACAGTAAACGTACAAGAGAATAGTGTTTCTGCTGAGGTTGCACTGGAATCTTTGGCAAAAGAAGCACTGACCATCGAAGTCTATGAAATGTCGGGATACCAGCTTGAGGACGAAAATAACTTCGAGAATAAGCAGCAGGTCTCTCCCAAACAAACCAGCTTTAAGACAGAAGGAAGCAGCTTTAGTTATGAGTTTCCGAAGCAATCCGTGACAATTTTCAGAATAAAATAACGAAGACGCCCCCATGAATCTATGGCTTATTAAAGATTCATGGGGGCATTTCTATGACTATTACAAGTTAACTTAGCCGTTCACCCGCAGACGAATCACATTCCAGGAAGCTTTTGCGAGAAGGGCTTTTACATGTCCACTCTCAACAACGGCTTTGCCTTGGCTAGGCATCACGTTATGAGGAATGGATTTGGTATTTACAGCTTTTATATCTTCATGTTCCAGTACAATATGTTCAATAATGTTTACGGAACTGAAGCTGCGCAGATCCACGTCGAGCTCTAGTCCTTCGGATAAATGGCGGTTTACAGCAAAGACGGTTACTTCATTCAGCTCTTCGTTGTATACACTAATGGCTTCCAAGTAAGGCACATCAGTGAAATCTTTGGAATCGTATTTAGGGCTGGAAATCAGTGGGTGAAGTACGGTTCCACGACCATAAAGGGAAGCATGCAGGTACGGATAATAAGTAGTCTGCAGCCAAAGCGGTCCGCCATTTTCAGTCATAATTGGGGCGATTACATTGATCAGCTGCGCTAAGCAGGCCATTTTCACACGATCAGCATGCTTCAATAATGAAATAAGACAGCAGCCCACAACAAGTGCATCTTCAAGTGTGTACACATCTTCGAATTCTGGCGGTGCGATCTGCCAATTTTGTTCGGCACGGCTGCTGCCTTGTGATTTCCATACATTCCATTCATCGAGCGACAGATTAATTTTCTTCTTGCTCTTTTTCTTCGCTTGAACATAATCACAGGTGGCAGCCACACTGCTGATGAAATGATCCAAATCCATAGAGCGGGCTAGGAAATTAGGTGTGTCGTCATTGTTGTTATTGTAGTACGTATGCAGTGATAAATAATCTACATTATCATAAGAAAGATCAAGCACAGTAGCTTCCCACTCGGCAAAAGTGTCCATGCTGCTGCCGGAGCTGCCACAAGCCACAAGCTCAAGCGTTGGATCGACCCAGCGCATAGCTTTTGCAGTTTCGTTCGCTAACCGGCCATATTCGACCGCGGTTTTAGCGCCAATCTGCCACGGACCATCCATTTCATTTCCGAGACACCAGGTCTTAAAAGCATGAGGCTCTTTATACCCATGAGAGATCCGCAGGTCACTGTAGTAGGAGCCGGAAGGATGATTGCAATACTCTACTAGATTTCTAGCTGCATCGATGCCGCGTGTTCCAAGGTTAACTGCCATCATGACTTCGCTGCCTACGAGCTTAGCCCAATCTGCAAATTCGTTGGTACCCACTTGATTGGTTTCTGTGGTCCACCAAGCTAGTTCAAGAGATTGCTTGCGTTCATGCTTGGGTCCAACCCCATCTTCCCAATTGTAACCGGATACAAAGTTTCCTCCAGGATAACGGATGATAGGAACGTTTAAGGCACGAATAGCTTCGATGGCATCGTTCCGAAAACCATTCTGATCCGCAGTAGGGTGACCCGGGTCATAAATCCCACCGTATACTGCTCTTCCTAAATGTTCGATAAATGAGCCGTAGATCCGCGGGTCTACTTCAGCTAGTCTGAAATCTTTGTCAATAATCATTGTCGATTTAATTGGCATGAGTGTACAGCTCCCTCTAGTTGAATTAATGATTTCACTAATTAAGTAATTGTTTTATGATTACATGATACTGATTTTCGCTTATAATAAGCAATGAATTAATTTAGGATTCGTTAAAATGCTAATTCAATAAGCATAGGAGACGTTGGAATGTACTTAACCACAGATTCTGAATCCTTGCAGGTGTATGAAGCGCTGGCAAGTGAAGTTAGGCTGCGAATTATTGAACTTCTGGACCGCAGAGAGATGCACATCAAAGAGCTGGCAGCGGAGCTCTATCTTAGTAGTGCAATTGTTAGTACTCATGTAGCAAAGCTGCAAAAAGCAGGCCTGATCAGTTCTAAAATGAGACGAGTAAATGGAGGAACCTATAAATATTGTTCTTTGTCTGCGAATTACCTGCAGATTAAATTATCGGGCTCCCGTGGAGTTGCCAGAAAGGTGGTTGAGGTGTCTATCCCTGTAGGGCAATATACCGATATTCAGGCTTTACCTACCTGCGGGATTGCTACTACTGAGAAGCTGATCGGCTATTATGATGATCCGCGTTATTTTCTGGACCCGGAACGGGTGAATGCCGGCATAGTATGGTTTGCGAAAGGTTCTATCGAGTACAAGATTCCAAATTATCTATTTCAAGATCAAGTGGTGCAGGAGATTGAGATTTCGCTGGAAATAGGTTCCGAAGCTCCACATGTAAATGAGAAGTGGCCGTCGGATATTGGATTTATGATGAATGGACAGGATTTAGGGAAATGGACTAGTCCGGGCGACTTTGGCCTTACTAGAGGACGATTAAATCCCATTTGGTGGCGTTCAGATGTTAACCAATATGGTTTGCTGAAGGTTCTGCGGATTAATGCAGGTGGAACCTTTGTGGATGGGCAGCAAATTTCAGATATTACCCTGAAAGATGTACGAGTAGAGCAGGATCAGTGGACCTTTCGTTTAACAGCAGAGAATAGCGGACGGAGAAGAGGCGGACTAACCATATATGGCCGTGGGTTTGGGAATTACGAGCAAGACATTATGTTTAGAGTGTATTACGAATGATTTCGAGTTTGCAGGTAAGGAGTTTTATAAGATTCTGTAGAAAATTTAAGCTTGTGTACCAATTATTACCTCTGATAAAATAAAAATAAAAAATATATTGTAATGAAAACGTTTTTATGTTAATTTAAATCTATAAAAACGTTTTTATTCGTAAAGGAAGATTGAATCATTATGGAAAAGGTAACGATCAAAGATGTTGCCAGAGAGGCTGGAGTCTCCATTTCTACGGTTTCCAACGCGTTAAATGACGTAGATGTATTGAACCCGGAGACGAAATCACATGTTCTTAAGGTTGCGAAGCGATTAAATTATGTTCCTAACCTGAACGGTAAGCTCCTTAGGAACGGGAAAACCAAAATGCTGGGTTTTTTCACAACAAGTGTGTCGGGTCCATACTTCTATAAGCTGGTTGAGTCCATGTCGCGTGAATGTGATCGGCTAGGTTACGGGCTGAATGTATTTGTTACCAAGGATAAACAAGTGATTATGAGCAATATTCTAGGCCGGCGAGTGGATGGTGTCATTATCTACGAAGAGCTGAGAATAGACGAAGAAGAAATTGCCGCAATGGTGAAAGACAAGATCAAGGCTGTATTTCTGGATCGGCCGCTTAAGAACGACACGATGGGAAGCGTGATTTTTGATTCCTTTGAAGCGGGGTTTGAAGCGACCAAATATTTAATCAGTCTAGGGCATAAAAAGATTGCTTACATATCTGGTGTAGATGAGATGTACGACAGTGTTCAGCGGAGAGAAGGATACTTAGCTGCTTTGCGTCAGTATCAGCTACCCACGCATGAAGAGTATATTATACAAGGATATTTTGAAGAAGAAAGCACTTACAACGCTATAAAATCTTTCCTTCACTATAGTCCTGATAAAATACCTGATGCCTTCTTAGCAGGGAACGACTTGAGTGCAATTGGATGTATTCAAGCTTTGAAATCGCATGGATACGAAGTTCCGCTAGATGTTAGCGTTATGGGGTTTGATGATATTGATATTGCGCAGTATTTCTCACCGCCTTTAACTACTGTAAGAAATCAAATTGCTAGACAGGGTATTTTGGCTATTAATCACCTAGTTCGCATGATCCAGAAGAAGGAACAGGGCGAGATGATGAAATTGGCGGGGGAATTAGTTGTAAGAGGTTCTAGTCAAGTAAAGATTGGTCGGTAAGAACACATATATGTAATGGGTTCAAGATTTCACCCGATCATTTTTTATAATTTTGTTGTTTTGGGAGGGTTTTTTTTCAAAAAAATAAAAACGTTTTTATTGTTTGGGGATCATGATTTGGAGGGGAGAAGAAAAAGTGGATAAATTAGCCGTAGTGCCAACAAACGGAAAGAATCCAATGAGCGGGAAAAAGCCTATGGGGCAGAGGGTCAAAGAATTTGTAATTGATTACAAGAGACAATGGGAAATTCAATCCATGGTCATCCCGGGAATTATTTTTATGATTATCTTTTGTTTTATTCCGATTTACGGATTGACGATTGCTTTTAAAAGCTACACCGTAATTGATACGCTCGATTCTGCACCTTGGGTAGGGCTCGATAATTTCAGAATTATTTTATCTGATAAATATTTTTGGGACGCTGTAGTTAATACATTAGGGATCAGCTTTCTGAAATTAGCCATAGGGTTTGTTATTCCTATTATTTTATCCGTTATGATTTACGAATTAAGTGGTGGACGTTTTAAAAAGATAGTGCAAACCATCTCTTATTTACCACACTTTTTGTCCTGGATCGTTCTCGGCGGGATGCTGATTGCCTGGTTTTCCTCATCCGGTATGTTTAATGAGATTATGCTCAGTTTGGGACTGATTTCGAAACCGGTAAATATTTTGCTTGATGCGAATAAATACTGGTGGATTGCAACGTTATCCGATATTTGGAAAGAGGCTGGTTGGGGAACGATTCTCTACTTAGCCATTATGTCGAAAATTGATCCTACTTATTATGAGGCTGCCAAAATAGATGGCGCAAGCCGTGTGAGACAAATTTGGAATATCACACTTCCTAACATGAAACCGATTATCAGTTTAAATCTGATTCTGACTGTAAGCGGTTTATTAGGATCAAATCTGGATCAAACCCTGGTATTGATGAATTCTCAGAACCGCGTTAAGGCGGAGGTCATTAATTCTTATGTGTATCGTATGGGTATGACGCAAGGTGACTTCTCTTATGCTACTGCTGTTGGTTTAGGTGTCTCCATCGTTTCAGTCATCCTACTGATTAGCGCCAACAAAGTATCCAGTAAATTAAATGATAATCAATCAGTTCTGTAGAAGGAGGCATTTCTGTGAATCGTACGGTGGCTAAAGAAGATCTCGATAGTCGAATCTTTAATACCTTAAATATTATCCTGCTCTGTATTTGTACAATCATTATTGTCGTTCCTTTATGGAATGTAGTCATTTCCTCTTTAAGTTCGGGCAAGGCGCTTGCGGAAGGCGGATTCATATTTTGGTCTCCAGAGTTCTCCTTGGAAAATTATCGTGCTGTATTTCAAGATGAGACCATTGGTTTAGCATTCGTAGTATCGCTTGCCAAAACATTCATTGGTGTCATTACCCACGTATTCTTTTGTGCCATGATCGGTTATGGCTTGAGTAAGAAATACATACGTGGACGTAAGCTGTATGTTGCCATGGGTGTAATCACTATGTTTTTCTCTGGTGGAATGATCCCTACGTATTTATTGATTAAATCATTAGGCCTCTTAAACAGCTTCTGGGTTTATATTATCCCGGCCTTGTTCAGTTATTATGATGTAGTTATTCTAATGAACTTCTTCAGAAATGTACCGGATTCACTTGAAGAGTCAGCCAAAATTGATGGTGCAGGTGACTGGCGCATTTTCCTAAAAATCTTTATCCCTCTTTCCATGCCGGCTATGGCCACCATTGCGTTATTTAACGGGGTTGGGCAGTGGAACGACTTTATGACTACCAAGTTATATATTACCGATCAATCGCTCTACCCGCTGCAGATGAAGCTCTATGAAATCATTGTTCAGTCGCAAACACAATCCATGCAAAATGTTGGTGGATCTGCGATTATCGAAACTACGACTAAAGGGGTTCAACTAGCAACAATTGTCATTACAACTTTGCCGATTGTTGTGATGTATCCAATATTACAGAGGTACTTTATCTCAGGCATGATGATGGGGGCGGTGAAGGAATAGTAAGTAAATCTCCAAGTAGTGAATGCTTACAAAACATTTTAGGGGGAAACAAAAGATGAACAAAGCATTTGGGAAAAAAGGACTCAAACTTTGTACGGCACTTATGGCTGTTGTATTAGTATTTACAGGTTGTGGATCGAAAGGTAATTCTGACAGCTCCAGTAAAGAGTTAAGCTCCATTGAAGGCCGTTATACTATAGATCCGGAAACACCGGCATGGAAGCTGGATACAAAAAAAGAAACAACAGATCTGACTTGGTACGTGAATGCAGA
This sequence comes from Paenibacillus sp. FSL H8-0315, assembly GCF_038005365.1. Taxonomy (NCBI): domain Bacteria; kingdom Bacillati; phylum Bacillota; class Bacilli; order Caryophanales; family Paenibacillaceae; genus Paenibacillus; species Paenibacillus sp. FSL H8-0315. Next base: position 5,840,403 of record NZ_JBBOTA010000001.1, read on the forward strand.
CTGGTGGAATACTGATTTCGGAAAAGACCTTGTCACCAAGAAAATTAAAGAGGATTTAAACATCAACATTAAATTCATTACAGGCGATGACACTAAGCTAAATACGATTTTTGCCGGCGGTGAAATGCCAGATCTGTTGACTATTTTTGATTCCAACTCTCCAGTCGTACAAAAAGCTGCTACCTGGGCATTGCCTTTAAATGATCTGGCAGATAAATATGATCCGTATTTCAATAAAGTTGCAGAAAAAGATACGATGAACTGGTTCCAGTTAGCAGATGGCAAGACCTATGGATACCCTAACTATTCCAATACGCAAAACGATTATGATAGCGGTAACATCCCTGCTAAAACAGCCTTTGTCATCCGCAAGGATGTTTACGAAGCCATTGGAAAACCAAGCTTTGGAACTCCTGAGGAATTCAAGAGCGTTATGCAACAAATCAAAAAACAATTCCCGGACATGATTCCTTTTGGTTTTAACTCCATTGGTTCAGGCACTGGTTCTTTGGGAGATGTATTGGAGGATTTCATCGGAGTGCCGATGGAAACTGAAAATGGCGAATTCTACAACCGTAATCTGGATGAGGATTACTTGACTTGGTTGAAAACGTTAAATGAAGTCTACAGAAATGGTGACATCAGTGATGACAGTTTTGCTGATGACGGTACTGCCTTTGAAGAAAAAGTGAAATCCGGTAAATATGCAACAATACTTTTGGATGGAACCCCTCAACAAAGTGGTAACCTGCAAATCTTCATGACAGAAAATCCAGGCAAGGAATATATCGCTATTGATGGCCCACAAAGTACTGTTGGACATGAACCAACGTTGAATCAATCCGGAATTACAGGTTGGATGATTAGCTATGTTACTAAAAAGGCTAAGGATCCTGCAAAAGCGATTCAAATTTACACTTATTTGCTCAGCGACGAAGGACAAAAGCTCATGAACTACGGTATTGAAGGAGAGACCTATAAAGTTAACGACAGCGGTAAAATTGAATTCTTGCCTGAAATCAAAGACCTGCAATTAAATAATGCCGATAAATTCAAAAAAGATTACCGGATGGGCGAATTTATGTTCTTTGGACATGACCGCGATAAAGCGCTGAGTAATGACGCATTCGCAGATTCCATTAAACAAATGCAAGAGTGGGGCAAAGGAAAGCTAAAACCACACTTTATTCTTGAAAACATTAACCCGGCTCAAGGAACGCCTGAAGCTCGCAGTCTTACTGCAATTGATACTACTTGGAACACTACGCTTGTAAGTATGATCCGCGCTAAAGACGATGCTACATTCGACAGCACCTTAGCTGCTTACAAAACATTTTTAAATGATAACAACTGGGATAAGATTGTAGAAGTTCGTTCTGAAAAAATGAAAAATAACAAAGAAAAATTAGGTCTTAAATAAGTTAGATAATAGAATGTGGCCCCTTCACTGGGGCCTCTTCATAGAAAAATGGAGGGAAACAACATGCCAGAGCTTAAAATATATCAATCCACCGGGGAGAATACATTGTTTGTAGAGCAAAGTCTGCAACAATTAACTCCAATTGCTGACGCAGAGGCGACCACTACTGTAACTATTGACGAGAATCAAACCTTTCAGGAAATGGATGGCTTTGGAGCATCCTTTACGGATTCATCCGCTTATTTGATTAATCAAGTCCTGGACAACGAACAGAAAAAGGAAGTCATGAGCAAGCTTTTTGACGCACAAGATGGAATTGGTTTGTCCGTATTAAGAAATCCAATGGGGGCATCGGATTATGCTAGAGATATTTATAGCTATGACGATAGACCTGCACAGGAAACGGATACGGAATTAACCCACTTCTCTATCGCACATGATGAAGCAGACATTATCCCTTTGTTGCAACAAGCTCTGGAAATTAACCCTGAGATCAAACTGATGGCTTCTCCATGGAGTGCACCAGGTTGGATGAAGACTAGCGGATCGATGATTGCTGGAGAACTTAAACAAGAATATTATCAGGCTTATGCCGATTATTTTGTTCGATATATTCAAGCTTTTGAAGGGCACGGATTGCCAACTTATGCTGTAACACCACAGAACGAGCCTTTATTTGAACCCAAACACTACCCTAGTATGTTAATGTTGCCTGAGGCGCAAAAAGATTTCATTAAAAACTACCTGAAGCCGAGCTTTGTTAAGCATAACATCGCTACAAAAATTCTCTGCTACGACCACAACTGGGATCGTCCAGATTATCCGTTAACCGTGCTCGATTATGCAAAAGATGAAGTGGATGGTGTAGCTTGGCACTGGTATGGTGGCAATGCGTCAGCGCAATCAGAGGTTCTGAAAGCTTTTGCTGATAAAGAAGTGCATTTTACAGAAGGTTCTGGTGGAGAATGGATTCCTCCGTTTGAACAAGCCTTCTCCAATGTAATGAGAACAGGGATTGATATTCTTAGAAATCATAGTAAATCCTTTGTGTTATGGAATATGGCCTTAGATGAAAAGAACGGCCCAACCGTACCGGGTTTTGGCAAAAGTACTTGTCGTGGTGTTGTGACAGTCAACCAAGAGACCAAGGAGCTTACGTATACACTCGACTATTATGCGCTGGCCCATTTCAGTAAATTTATTCGTCCGAAGGCTGTGCGCATTGACGCCTCCACCAATCAAGAAGTGATTCGTTCCGTAGCTTTTAAGAATACAGATAACTCTATTGCAGTTGTTCTGTTCAACGATAGTGAAAAGGCTGAGAATGTGGCTTTGAACTTGCCGGGAGCGGATGAATTATCTTTCCGTTTGGCGTCAAAAAGTGCTTTATCCATTTTGATAAAATAATTAGAGGACGTAGCTCAGAAGCACTCGAATCTTGATTCGGGTGCTTTTTTTATGAAAATAATCGTATAAAAAATCTATGTTCGGTAAGCTTAGTTTTGAATTTACGGATTTTCAATAATAGTAAATAAAAATGGCAGTCCAAAGCTGAAGTTCAGCGTCTGGACTGCCATTTATTTTTTTGTGTAATTGGATTGCGAGTTCTAACGTTCTAAACGGTAACCACCGTGAAATACAGGACCCACATATTCATTAAACGCAAATCCATTACGAATGGCTGCGGAGACAAAATCTTTAGCTTTTGCAACAGCTTCATGAACCGTTAAGCCATTAGCTAGACCGCCTGTAATTGCTGCGGCAAAAGTACATCCAGCTCCATGATTGTGAGCGGGTTCGATTTTGGCTGTTTGGAATACAGTGTACTCAGAACCGTCGAAGAAGATATCAATCGCTTGATCGCCGCCGAGTGCTTTGCCGCCTTTAACCACGACATTACGTGCACCGAGCTTATGAATCAGACGGGCAGCTTCTTTCATTTCCTCAAGGGTAGTAAGTTTGCCAAGACCTGAAAGAACACCTGCTTCAAACAAGTTTGGGGTGACCACAGTTGCTAGTGGTAGCAATAAGTCACGAATAGCCTCAGCGCTGTCAGGGTTCAAGACTTCATCTTCACCCTTGCACACCATAACTGGATCAATAACTACATTAGTCTGAAGATTTTCTTTGATCGCTTGCTCTGCAACGCGCACAATTTCAACACTTCCAAGCATACCTGTCTTCATGGCATTAACCGGGCCACCAGCGAAAATAGTTTTTAACTGCTCAGCAACAATGGAGGCATCAATTGGATAAACATTATGGTGCCAGCCGTTGTCCGGGTCCATAGTAACGATAGTGGTCAAGGCACTAAAGCCGTAGGTACCATACTCTTCAAATGTTTTTAGATCCGCTTGGATGCCTGCGCCACCACTGGAGTCGCTGCCTGCAATAGTTAGAGTTTTAATAATTTGAGTCATGGTTACGTCCCCTTTATATATGTCTGAATTCATAAACAACGCATTGCATTGATTATAACAAAAAATAGCACCTACGTCTTTCTAAAAGCAAGAGCAAGGTTGAAAATACCTTTCTCTAAAAATTCCCACCCTTAGTCCAGCTTCTCTGCGTTTGGGTCAGCAATGAAGAGCGGTCCATGATTATCTGTAAAGAACTTCATGAGGGTCTCCACTACTTCCTGCTGTGGGGATGTTTGAGCTTGATGTATTCCGATACTGCGGAATAAATAACCCCATTCTCCCTTATCGTAATAGGCAGCACCCTCATCCTGAAAGCCATTCGCGTCTGCTTGAAGCGTATATCTGACCGTTCTTGCTTCAGCTCCTGCAGTACCTAAAATATGCTGCTCGCTAAACTTAAGCGGATTATTAATGGTAAATCCCAGCGCTTCAGCCCATTCGGCTTTTTCCGGGAAATAAGCTCCGATTGCAGTAATGGCACAGCCTATACAAGTCCAAGCCGTATCTGAATAGTTCATGTTTTGTTCCGGATGGTTCGGATCCTGAAAGGTAACTCCATAAGAACCGTTAGCGCCGACAACCGCGGTAGCCTGCCATCCGGCAGGAGCGAGTAGAAGATAACCTCCACCGATATCAGGACGGTAGACCAGCGTTGCTTCTACTTGGTTTTTCATGTCTTGAGATAAAGCAAAGGTCATTTCAGGTATGGGGGGGATTTCTGTATTTACATATTCGCTGCCACTATCAATATTTAGCTGCGCGAGCGTAGTGTGCAGTGGAATGATGACCTGCCCATTATCGGGATCACTGCTAGGAAATTCGAGCATTTTTTGAGTGGGGCTGGGTTTGTTATCTGCTTCATTATTAGTTTGTGCGTTGGTGGACGGGGGTGGAGTGGTAGGTGTTTCCCAGTTGAGCCCTTTATATCCAATCAGCAGCACTAGTACAATTACGACGCACAATATTGAAGTTAAGATCCAGCCGTTTCTAACGCTTTTTCGTTTGGATTTCATATATTCTGTACCTCCTTTGATCTTACTTATATAGACCTAAGAATGGAGTGGAAAGTTTCTTACATAACCTTTATATTTCTGAAGTTCTTCATGATCGGGCGGGATAGAGAGGGAGTCCGTTTCTTAAACCCTGCATATCAATATAGAAAGAATTTCAAACAAAGCGTGTAGGAGGGCGAGTATGGTTACGATTAGTTTATGTATGATAGTACGAAATGAAGAAAAAAGCTTGCACAGATGTTTGTCTACCATTGCAAGTCTCGTAGATGAAATTGTTATCGTGGATACAGGCTCGACGGATAAAACAAAAGAGATTGCGTTGTCCTTCGGAGCTGTAATTTATGATTTTGAATGGATTGATAATTTTAGTGCCGCACGTAATTTTGCCTTTAGCAAAGCTACTCAGGAGTACATTTTGTGGCTTGATGCGGATGATTATATAAAGGAAGAGGATCAGATTCTTTTTAAAAAACTAAAAGAAATCCTGCCCGGACATATTCACAGTGTGAACATGCAATATAATCTGGCTTTTGACGAAGCGGGAAATGTCACAGCTAGTTTACGCCGCAACAGGCTGGTTCGGCGCAGCTGCAACTTTCAATGGATCGGGCCTGTTCATGAGTATTTAGAGGTAAGTGGTCCTTCTTTTAGTAGTGATGTCTGCATCACACATGAGAAAGATAAGGAATACACAGATCGTAATTTGCGGATTTATCAAAAACGTGTTGCACAGGGTGAAGTATTTTCGCCGAGAGACCAGTATTATTATGCGAATGAATTAAGGGATCATGCTATAAATGAAGAGGCTTGCAAATACTATGAGATTTTCTTAGCGGGTGGGCAGGGCTGGATTGAAGATAATTTTCAGGCTTGCCTAAAGCTTGCCGAATGCCGGGAACGGCTGGGGGATAAAGAAGGTGCATTTGAAGCGTTATGTAAAACCTTGCAGTATGATAAACCACGTTCAGAGTTCTGTTGCCGACTGGGGGCACTTCTGCTGGAAAAAGGCCAGTTGCATCCAGCCGCATACTGGTATGAGCTAGCGATTCAGCTACCGCGGGATAACGATTCGATGGGTATGAAGAATGGAATCTTTTATACCTGGCTGCCGCATCTTCAATTGGCACTTTGTTATGATCGTCTCGGCCAACACGAGAAGGCGAATCATCACAATGAAACGGCGTTGAGTTTTTATCCATCCCATCCTAGTATGTTATACAATCGCACCTATTTTAAAAATCTGCTTGGCGATAAATATGTAGCGCTTCAGGCTTAATTTAGTAAAAGAGATGCCCCAGCCGTTCTGATTATGACTGCTGGGGCATTTATGTGTTTTTTGGAGCTTGAAGATTACTGGCAGTGGGGAAGCTTCACGTGATCCCCGGCAATCTTCGCGGATTGGCTCCAGATTTCAGCGTAGGAAGTAGCTATCGGACTCAGCCGACCTTAAACGCTGCTTTATGGCACATTTGGAATTCTAACGGACCGCATAGTCGCTATTGACCAGAAACACACTCGATTTGGAGCAATATCTCAGGAATAGTTGCACTGGAGTCCGAAACTGTGCTCAAAAGGCTATAAATGAGCAAATAGCGTCATCTGGGTCCGGAAGCATCAGAGGCGAGAGTGGGGCGGGTGGTTACTGGCGGAGTTGCGCTGTCCCCTTGATCCCCGTCAAGCTTCGCTGATTGGCTCCAGATTTCCGCGTACGAAGTAGCTATCGGACCCAGCTGACCTTAAACGCTGCTATATGGCACATTTGGAATTCTAACGGACCGCATAGTCGCTATTGACCTGAAACACACTCGATTTGGAGCAATATCTCAGGAATAGTTGCACTGGAGTCCGAAACTGTGCTCAAAAGGCGATAAATGGGCAAATAGCGTCATCTGGGTCCGGAAGCAGGGGCGAGAGTGGGGCGGATAGTTACTGGTGGTCTTGGGATTTTCTATGATCCCCGGCAAGCTTCGCTAATTAGCTCCAGATTTCCGCGTAGGAAGTAGCTATCGGACCCAGCTGACCTTAAACGCTGCTATATGGCACATTTGGAATTCTAACGGACCGCATAGTCGCTATTGACCAGAAACACACTCGGTTTGGAGCAATATCTCAGGAATAGCTGCACTGGAGTCCGAAACTGTGCTCAAAAGGCGATAAATGGGCAAATAGCGTCATCTGGGTCCGGAAGCACCTGAGGCGAGAGTGGGCCGGGTGGTTACTGGTTGTAAGAGTAAGCTCGGCGTAAATGACTCCGGTAGTGTAGGAGAAAAGGCGTGGCGGATGATTACCGGGTGTAAGAGTAAGGTAAGAGGTGTAAGATTCCCGGTAGCGTAGGAGTATAGGCGTGGCGGATGATTACTGTGTGTAAGAGTGAGGCGCATAGTTATTGGCGATGTTGAGCTGTTCCCTTGATCCCACGGCATGTTTCGCTAATTAGCTCCAGATTTCCGCGTACGAAGTAGCTATCGGACCCAGCTGACCTTAAACGTTGCTTTATGGTACATTTGGAATTCTAACGGACCGCATAGTCGCTATTGACCTGAAACACACTCGATTTGGAGCAATATCTCAGGAATAGTTGCACTGGAGTCCGAAACTGTGCTCAAAAGGCGATAAATGAGCAAATAGCGTCATCTGGGTCCGGAAGCATCAGAGGGGAGAGGGTGGGGCGGGGGTTACTGGATGTAAGAGTAATGTTCGGCGTAAATGATTCCCGGCAGCGTAGGAGTAAAGGTAGACAGTAATTAATATTCAGAAGATATCCCAAAGAGGGTAACCCAGCATCCATGAACTAGATGCTTGGTTACCCTCTTTTAGTAAGCTGGATTGTATTGTTGTTCCTTTTTATAATCGTTTGGAGGGAGACCTACTTCTTGTTTGAAAAGCTTGGAGAAATAGGAGTAGTTGCTATAGCCGACTTTGTTCGCGACGGTATATACAGACATATTTGTGGTTTCTAATAGATGTTTCGCAGCAGCGATTCGGACGTGGATGACGTAACTGCCTAATGAAACCCCAGTTTCTCGTTTGAATATCCTCGCCAGGTAATCAGGATTGAGATAAACAATTTCAGCCAAATCATTTCGGGTCAGATCATCGCCGTAATGTGAATGAATGTATTGTTTGATTTCTTCTGCGACGGACTTAGGCTGGGCAGCAAAGTCACGATATTTCATGGCTGTAGTGACAAGGTATTTAAGATATTCTTCCATATCCTCGATTGAATCCAAAGAGTGCATAGATAATTTATCATTAGTTTTGCCAGAGTATAATTTGTGCGATCGTATCCCTTTCAGATTGAGAAATGAATAGACTAGCTGAACTACATCTAAACGGAACAAGCTAAGGACAGAGGTATCAAGTGTTCTATTGTTAAGCATGACCTTTAAATATTGTGTAACTTCTTCAAGAAAAGCAGTGAATTTATTCTGGTTCAGCAGCTCTTCCAAATAGGCAAGATCCGGTGGTGTATAGCCCGGTTTATTTTGCTGCAGATAAGCCTCCACCAAAAAGGTCTGATTTCTGCATCTCGTAATTTCTTCATCCATAGTCAGGGATTGTTTTAGAACATTCCCTACATTACTCAGTTTATCGTATAAGCCAATATTGCAGCAGACATCACATTTTAAATAAGGATTCGCCTTTTGAATAAAAGAAGAACATAATGCTTCAAGCCGTTGCGTGTCTGGTGCCTGGTTCCATTTTAAAATGGCGATCCAGTTATAATCTTTATATTCCAGAATGCTTTCGATGGTAAAACAAGGGCGTTGAAACAATTCGTACAATACATTTAGCAGGGCAAAATCAAACAGATCCTTTTCTTCTTTTCCCATGCTGCCATTGTAAGGGAATAAGTTAAATATCAAAGGCTGTAGAGTATCGCTCATTTGATAGGAGAGGTTTTGTTCTTCAATGGCATGTGTGATGTCTGCCAACTTAATCGGAAATGATGTACTGCCACTGACCAGCTTCCGCCAAAAATGCTCAAGAATCTTCGCCTGATTTTTTTGCCAAAAGTAACCGCCCTGAATGGCTTTTTCGTTTTTTTGCTGCTCTTTTGCTTGGGTGACCGCCTTTTGGATGATCAACATCAGCTTGTCAAATTCAATGGGCTTGAGGAAATATTCAAAGCTCTGCAATTCGATTGCTTTCTGCGCATAGTTGAAATCTGCATAATTGGTAAGAAGAATAGTCTGAATACTATAATTTCCCTCGCGAATCCATGCTAGTAATTCAAGTCCGCTGCCCTGCGGCATTTCAATATCTGAAATCAGAATTTGAACAGAATGCTTTTCTATTATTTCACGTGCTTGAGCGACATTATTAGCCGTATAAACAGTATCAATGTGGAGTGATTCCCAATCTATTTTCTTTTGCAATGCGGCAATAACATAAAAGTCATCATCAACAAGCAGTACATTCATAGTTTGCTCTCCATTCATTTAGATTTATTAGGAAGCTTCGGAAGATATAAGATTACACTAGCACCGCCGCCCTCCAAATTGGAGAAGGTGACGGTTGCTCTTTTTAAATATAGGTACTCTAGTCTTTTAAGCGTATTCATAATGCCGATTTGCGTACCTTTACTTTGATCCAAGGGCTCTCCAAGATTAAGTTTCTCTAACACCTGAGGTGGAAAACCGGGACCGGTGTCGGTGAGCTGGATAACGAGCATTTCTTCTTCCTGCTCCATCTGTAATCGTTGTACTGTAAGTCTGATCTCGGCTTCATGTTCGCGTGAAATCGCATATTTAATTGAATTTTCGATAAAGGTTTGCAGCACTAACGGTGGAATTTCCACACTGCCTGCCTGATCCTCTTGTTCGATGTAATAAATAAATGCGTCCTGATAACGTTGCTTTTGAATCTCCAAGTAGGTTCGGACATGCTCGATTTCATCCTCTAACCGGACAAAATTCTCGCCATTCTGAAAAATGTAACGGAAATACTTAGAGGTAGACAACGTCATATTTTCAATTTCTTTATACATATGAATTTGCGCCATGCTATAGATGCTAGTCAGACAGTTTAAGAAAAAGTGTGGTTTAATCTGTAGCTTCATATAGTCCAGCTGTATTCTTTGTTTCTCCAGTTCCTGCTCGTACATAGTGATTTTAAAGGTTTTGATTTGTTCAACCAAGCCTTTAAACTGAGTGTTTGCTTGTTCCAGCTCTATAATCTCACTGCTTTTGAAATCTGCGGGTTGCCCAGACTCATTAATGAAAGCAAGGTTATCGGAGAAGCTTTGAATCGGACCTAACACTCTTTTTTTGAAAAAGAGCAGAACAATGCATAACGTGGAGGTCACAATGAAGAACAATAACATAATAAGCAGCTGGGCAATCATGATTTTTTCGAATATGCCATATTTAATGACCATTTTGGTGCTGAAGGTGGTGTCTGAGAATGCGCTGTTGATGGTTGTACGCGATTGCAAAAGATTAGCGAATCCCCCATTTTCCGTTATTAACGTTCCGCTATTGGAGATCGGACTGGTTAAAGGCTGTTCATTCTCATCTACTAGAGAAACATAACCATTGGCGCCAAGATTAATTTGGCGTAGCGGCCGGATCAGATTATCTGCGGAGATCAGTCCAATTAAATAGCGATTGTAATAGGGCACGATATTAATTACATAATAATGGTTGTTCACAAGAATAGGCGTCCATTTGGAATAAAACTTCTCATACATCTCCTTATCATCAATATAAGAAATAATCTTCTTTTTCAGCTCCCTGTAATCCGTATAGGTTACGCTGATCGGTGCACAATTCAAAAAATAGGTCTCATTTTTCAAATAGTAGAAGAAGTTATACTCATGCCCGTAGTTTTTTTGCAGCTCGGTAAAGCGTTTGAACAGATTATCATTTGCTTTTAAGAACTCGATACTGTTGACCCCGTAAGTATTCATCGTTAGTAAGCTCTCATCGTTCCCAAGCGTCCAGCCCATATAGTGATTAATGTAGGCAAAATCATGATTAATACGATTGATGTAAAGTGCCGCAGTATCCTGCAAATTTCGAGTGGACTGCTGCTTAACGATGGAAATGGAAGCGATGCTGATTCCTAAATCCAGAATAAGGACTGTGAATGAAACCAACATCATGACTTTTATATAATGGCGAATGGGGTAGGTTTTATGTTTCGCTGTTTTTTTGATCATAAAGTCATTATAAAACCTCTGCGTGAAAAAAACATAAGAACTCGCTAGTGATTTCCCTCAAAGTCCGGATAGCACATACAGAAGTCGGGATACTGTTATTAAATCTCCCCAAGTAGAGCATTTAGCTTTTGTATTTTTTGTAAGCGAATTCAAAGGTCTGGATAACCGTCTTAATGTGTCCGGAATACGAAAAAATAAGAAGTTATTATAAAGCTATTCAGATGCATTTTGATAAATTGAAATGGGGGATTAAGAGATGAGTCAACACAGTAAGAAAAAAACTGCAAAGAAATGGACTGTGGGTCTGCTGGCGGCTGCGATGGTATTTGGAATTGCTGGCTGCGGCGGTAACAACGGGAATAATGCAGCGACAAATGAAACGAGCAGCTATAACAAAGAAGGTCTGCCGATTGTGAATGAGCCTGTGACACTTAAAGTGCTGACTGTCCGTTGGGGGAGTATGGGGGACACCTTTACGCAAAACCAATGGCTGAAGGATCTGGAGAAAAATACGAATGTCAAAATCGATTGGCAAGTAATGTCCTCCAATGACTGGGGTGAGCAGAAGTCGATTATGCTGGCAAGTGGCACGCTTCCGGATATCGTTTTGGGAGATCAAACCTTTGGGGATGCCGATATCGTAAATAATCTGAGCTTTTTCCGGCCGCTTGATGATTATATCGAGCAAAATATGCCTAATCTCAAAGCAGCTATGGAAGAAACCCCAGAAATGAAAAAAATCAGCACATTTCCTGACGGGAAAATCTACTCCCTGCCAACAAGACTTCCTGCACGTCCAAAAAGCTCACGTCAGCCTGTGATTAACAAGACCTGGCTGGACAAATTGGGCTTGAAGGTGCCTGAAACGATTGATGAGCTTTATAACGTGCTCAAAGCTTTTAAAGAACAAGATCCGAATGGGAATGGAAAACAAGATGAGATTCCTTTTATTGAAATTGGTAATGACTTGATTAGTCCTTTCGGAATTGCCGATTTAAATAACAATAATATGATCATCAAGGACGGAAAAGCGATATATTTCCCTATTTCGGAGGAGTTCAAAGAAGGTCTCAAATGGGAAAATAAATTGTATGCGGAAGGCTTGCTAGATAAAGAGGTATTCACTCAGGACGATACGATGAGATCGGCTAAGTTCCAGAATCCGGATGCTCCAATCGTAGGCTTTACGTACCAATGGACTCCAGACGCCGTGTTTGGGAAATGGAGCGATCAATATGTGACGATTCCACCGATTGCCGGACCAGATGGTAAACGTTATACGATCGGGAATCCGATTGGGATGAATCTTAACCGTAATGAGCTGCTGATCACCACGTCCTGCAAATATCCTGAGGTTGCCGCACGTTGGGCAGATCAGTTCTATACTGACGAAGCGAGCATTCAGAATTTCTGGGGTGCGATTGGAACGGTTATTAAGAAAAACGATGATAGCACTTATACATTGATGGATCCACCAGCTGGAACCAGCGCAGATGCTTGGTATTGGGATCAATCGCTACGTGATTTTGGACCGAAATATGTGAGCCCATCCTTTGAATCGAAAATTGTCCTGAACCCTGAAAGTGGAGATGGACTGAAGCTGCAGCTGGATAAGCTGGGCAGTGAATATGTAACCACACCTTTCCCTAACGTAATGTACACTTCTGAGGAGTTCGAGGAGCTGCCAACCTTGACTACGGATATCGACAGCTATGTGAATACTATGCGGGCGCAATTTATTAGCAAAGGCGGAATTGACGAGGGCTGGGATGCTTATGTGAGCAAGCTTAATAAAATGGGACTTGAAAAGTTAGTTAAGATTCGCACGGATGCTTACAGCCGTTATATGAACGTGAAATAACCTATTCGTCTTTCGAAAAAGGTGCTGCCCTGCAGGATAGCTGTGGGGTAGCATTCTCTATTTTAAATAAGGAGGGGATGTCATGAAATCTAGTCCACTTCATTTCGGGCGGAAATTCGGACAAATCAAACAAAATTGGGGTCTCTATCTATTGCTTTTTCCTGCTGTAGTTCTGACGTTATTATTCGCGTACAAGCCAATGTACGGGGTGCTGATTGCTTTCAAGGATTATAGCCCGGCGTTGGGAATTGGAGGCAGCCCTTGGGCTGGATTCAAGTACTTCGAGAAATTTTTTCATTCCTATCAATTTTCATCAACGATTAAAAACACATTGATCATCAGTGTGTACAGTCTGATTACCTTTCCGATTCCAATTATACTGGCGCTGATGGTTAACCAGATGAGACCTAACCGGTTCAGACGTTTTTTCCAGACGGTGTCCTATATGCCGCACTTTATCTCCACAGTAGTAATGGTGGGTTTAATGATGATTTTGTTCTCACCTAGCACCGGACTGCTGGGCAATATATATAGTCTTTTTGGAAAAGAGGCTCCTGATCTGATTGGCTCCGCTGGATTATTCAGCAGTGTATATGTTTGGTCGGATGTGTGGCAGCATGTCGGCTGGGACAGCATTATCTTTATCGCTGCGCTCTCCGCAGTTGATCCTAGCTTGTACGAGGCGGCAACCGTAGACGGAGCAAGCCGGATGCATAAAATTCGTTATATCGATATTCCGATGCTGATGCCAACAGCGATAACCTTGCTTATTTTGCGGGTCGGTGGATTGCTTGGGGTTGGGTTTGAAAAAGTGTACTTAATGCAAAATGACTTGAACATCACTTCAAGCGAAATTCTTTCTACTTATGTCTACAAAATTGGCTTGCTCAGCAGTCAATACAGCTTTTCCTCGGCGATCAACCTGTTTAACACCGTTATTAATTTTATTTTATTGATCATGGTCAATCAGATTTCTAAAAAACTAAGCGAAAATAGCTTGTGGTAGAAGGGAGGAGAATTGAAATGGGAGGTTTAGAGACAGTTACTAAAGGGAATGTGGGGAAAATAAAGAAGAATCGTTCTTCGGATACTATAATGGAAATAGTGATGTATGTTATATCAGCAATTTTTCTAGTTATCTTAATCTATCCGCTGTATTTTATCGTCATTGCTTCGTTCAGTGATCCTTCCGCGGTGGCGGGGGGGCAGGTTTGGTTATTTCCTAAAGGGTTCACCTTCGATGGTTACAAAGAGCTGCTGCGTCATGAAAATATTTGGATCGGTTACTGGAATACCATCATGTATACGGTGGTAGGGACCGCAATCGGTTTAATTGTAAATATTTCTGCGGCCTATGCGTTGTCCAGAAAGGATCTTGTGGGGCGAAAATATCTTTCCCTGTTTTTCATCTTTACGATGTTTTTTAATGGGGGGTTAATTCCGACTTTTCTAACGATCCGTGATTTCCATCTGTACGACACATTTCTGGTGATGGTACTGCCTTTCTCCGTTGGGGTGTTTAACATTATCGTTGCCCGCACCTTTTTTCAGTCGAGTATTCCGGGAGATTTATGGGAAGCTGCACAGATCGATGGTTGTGGAAATCTTCGATATTTTGTACAGATCGTTTTGCCACTATCGAAGGCGATTATTGCCGTGCTGGGTCTATGGATCGCCGTTGGTTACTGGAATTCATATTTTAATGCCTTGATCTATTTGAAAAATCCTAATATGTATCCTTTGCAGCTGATTCTGCGAAATATTCTGATCACCAATCAGATGCAATCGGGGATGGGAACCGGGGAAGCTGCGCAAATCGCACTACGACTCGCCAATATGATGCGGTATTCTGTTATTATCGTGGCAACGGTTCCGATCATGTGTGTGTACCCCTTTGTACAAAAATACTTTAACCAAGGGGTAATGATCGGCGCAGTGAAGGAATAGTACATTCGGCTATTCTACTAACATTCATTCGTAAGGAGCAAGAACGTTATGAAAAAGCAACAAAAAAACAGGATATATAGAACAATCACCGTCATTCTTTTAGTGACAACGTTGCTTGCTAGCCTTACTGCCTGTAAAGGGAGCAATAGGGTTAATTCTGTTGAACCTGAGACGGGCGAATTTAACAAAGAAGGATTGCCGATAGTGGATAAGCCTGTGACGCTGAAAGTACTCACTGTCCGGTGGGTAAGCATGGGAGATTCTTTTACCGAGAATCAATGGCTCAAGGATTTGGAGAAGAACACGAATGTCAAAATCGAGTGGCAGGTGATGTCCTCCAATGATTGGAGTGAACGGAAGTCTATTATGCTGGCCAGCGGCACACTACCAGATATCATTTTAGGGAGTCAGACCTTTGGAGATGCGGATATCGTCAATAATTTAAGCTTATTTCGGCCGTTAGATGATTATATTGAGCAAAACATGCCTAATCTCAAAGCAGCTATGGAAGAAACACCGGAAATGAAAAAAATCAGCACCTTTCCTGACGGGAAAATCTACTCGCTGCCTGCAAGATTACCCTCACGTCCTAAAAGCTCACGTCAGCCTGTGATTAATAAAACCTGGCTGGACAAATTGGGTTTGAAGGTACCGGATACGATAGACGATCTTTATAACGTGCTAAAAGCATTCAAAGAACAAGATCCGAATGGAAACGGAAAACAGGATGAGATTCCTTTTATCGAATTAAGTAATGATCTAATCAGTCCCTTCGGAATTGCAGATTTGAATAATAACTTCATGGTGGTCAAGGACGGAAATGCGGTTTATTACCCGATTTCAGAGGAATACAAAGAAGGGCTCAAATGGGAGAGCAAATTGTTTAAAGACGGATTACTTGATAAAGAAGTATTCACTCAAGACGAAACGATGAGATCGGCAAAGTTTCTAAATCCGGATGCCCCAATCGTAGGCTTCTCTTATCAGTGGACGCCAGACGCTATGTTTGGCAAATGGAGTGATCAATATGTGACCATTCCGCCAATTGCTGGACCAGACGGGAAGCGCTACACCGTTGGGAACCCGTATGGGATGAATCTGGAACGCAACGAGCTGTTGATCACCACATCCTGCAAGTATCCAGAAATTGCAGCACGCTGGGCGGATCAGTTCTATACCAATGAAGCCAGCATTCAGAATTTCTGGGGTGCCATTGGAACGGTGATTAAGAAAAATGACAACGGTACGTATACATTGATGGACCCTCCAACCGGCACCAGTGCGGATGCTTGGTATTGGGAACAGTCACTCCGGGATTTTGGGCCGAAATATGTAAGCCCAGCTTTTGAAAAGACCATCTTTCTAAATCCTAAAACCGGAGATGGACTGAAGCTACAACTCGATAAGCTGGGAAGTGACTACACAACACCACCTTTCCCCAACGTAATGTACACTGCAGAAGAGTTTCAGGAGCTGCCGACCTTGACCACCGATATTGATAGTTACGTCAATACAATGCGTGCTCAATTTATAATCTCAGGTGTTATTGACGAGCAGTGGGATGACTATGTGAAGCAGCTACGGGGGATGGGCCTCGAAAAGATGGTGAAAATTCGGACAGATGCTTTCAGCCGTTATATGGGCGTTGAATAACAAGAAATGAGGTTTTTACTTGATGGGAAATATAATGAAAGAGCCAACCCCTTTGGCGGCCCAATTAAAGCTGCATTCTGAACCAGGCAGTAATGCTGACGCGATTATTCAGGGGGAGTGCTATCGGTTCACTGTCTTAACTCCGGAGCTTATCCGGATGGAATATAGTGAGGAAGGTTTTTTCGAAGATCGGGCGTCGCAGACCGTTGTGAATCGCAATTTCCCGGTTCCAGAGTTCCGCGTAATGGATCTGGGGAATAAACTTGAGTTGATTACGGAGCGCCTGCATTTAACTTATGACAAGCAGCCTTTCTCCCGGCATGGTCTCAATGTTCGGGTGAGAAACGAAGCGGGTCACCTAATGAGTGTCTGGAATTATGGAGATACAGTCCAAGATTTGGGAGGGACTGCACGTACCCTGGATAATGCAGATGGTGCCATTTCGCTGGAGCACGGACTACTTTCACGTGCGGGGTATACGTTAATTGATGATAGCACCTCCCTAGTACTGGAAGAGGATGGACGGGTCGAGCTACGGGCGTTGGCTGGCCTCGATGTTTATTTTTTTGGATACGGTCATGATTATTTGCACTGCTTGAAGGATTTCTATCACCTTTGCGGTCGTACGCCCCTATTGCCACGTTATGCCCTTGGCAACTGGTGGAGCCGTTATTACCGATATTCAGAAGAAGAATACAAAGCGTTAATGGAGCGGTTTGAGCTCGAGCGAATTCCGTTCTCCGTCGCTGTTATAGATATGGATTGGCATCTCGTCGATATTGATCCGCAGTACGGCAGTGGCTGGACGGGTTATACCTGGAACCGGGAACTGTTTCCGGAGCCTCAAAGATTTTTGGCATGGCTGCATGAAAAAGGCCTTCGAGTAACGCTCAACGTACATCCAGCAGACGGTGTACGGGCGTTTGAAGATCCTTATCTGGCCATTGCTGCAGAGATGGGGATGGACCCGGAAAAAGGGGATGCTGTGGAATTTGATATCACGGATCCGAATTTTTTGCGGGCATACTTTAAGTTTCTGCATCATCCGCTAGAGGATGAAGGTGTGGACTTCTGGTGGATTGATTGGCAGCAGGGTGGAGTGACTAAAGTACCGGGACTAGATCCGCTTTGGATGCTGAACCATTATCACTATCTGGATAGCGGCCGGCGCGGCAACCGGCAGATTACTTTTTCCCGTTATGCAGGTCTTGGCAGCCATCGTTATCCTGTGGGCTTCTCTGGAGATACCATTGTCACTTGGGAGTCGCTGGATTTCCAGCCATACTTCACAGCCAACGCCGCCAACGTGGGATATGGTTGGTGGAGCCATGATATCGGGGGCCATATGAATGGTTATTTAGACGATGAGTTGGCAATGCGCTGGGTGCAATTCGGTGTGTTTTCACCTATTCTGCGGTTACATAGTTCTGCTAGTGCCTTTAACAGCAAGGAGCCATGGCGATTCAATAAGATTGCGGAAGATGTGATGAAGGATTGCCTGCGCTTGCGGCATAGTTTACTTCCCTATCTGTACACTATGAATCGCTACGCCAGCCGCGATAGTCTTCCGTTAATCCGACCGATGTATTATCATCATGCGTTGTCGAATGAAGCCTATGAAGTGCCCAATGAATATTATTTCGGAACGGAACTTATTGCCTGTCCGATTACACAGCCGGTCAACCCAAAGGTAGGCGTTGCCGAATTTAAGGCTTGGTTACCTGAAGGGATTTGGATAGATTTTTTTAACGGAAGAGTGTACGACGGTGGCAGAAAGCTTTCTCTTTATCGCAATCTTGAGAATATCCCTGTATTAGCTAAAGCGGGTGCTATTGTGCCCATGGCAGATCTGACGCAATTTACCTCTTCAGTGGATAATCCGAGGCATATGGAGGTCCGTGTATTTGCGGGAGGAAGGGGTCATTTTCATCTCTGGGAGGATGAGGGCGATACTGCGGAGGATCAGGACGATCAATGGTGTGATACAGAAATGATCCTGGAAATGGGGGATAGAGCGAGCTTCAAGATCCTCTCTGCTAAGGGAAATACAAAGGTTGTGCCTGAGCGGAGATCGTGGAAGCTGTCCTTTGTTGGTTTTGCTGATACGAAGGTACAGGTATTCGCTGGCGGCACAGAAATCGAAGCAAACATGGACTATGATGAGGCTACACATACGCTTACGATCATGATTTCGGATCAAGCGGTAGAGCATTCATTGGAGGTAACGTTCACAGATGCCCGGATTGCGGTGAATTCGGTAGATGATGAGGTGTTCAGCCTTCTGAACCGTGCGCAAATTCTTTTCCAATTGAAAGAACAAATTTACCATGTAGTCAAAGCAGCAGTAACGCCGATGGCAGCCCTGGCTTCTCTTGCCTCGTTGGATCTTGAACATACACTGTATGGAGCGTTATGCGAAATACTGTCGGCAAGACTTTAAGCACTATTTCATTGAATTTAATAAAAAAGGAGGTTCTCTCTGTGCGCTGGCATAAAGAGAACCTTTTTTTTATTAGGAATGAACCGCTGCTACTTAATTAGCAGGGTTTGAATGGCATGAGCCGGAATCATGTTCTCAGCCAGTTCGTCATGGAAGCGCAGGGTGAATGGAAGCTCTTGCTCTGTGCGATTCATAACGATAACAGCAATAGTGCCATCAGGGTTGCGGAAAGCTGTTGTTTCAAGCTTATCTGTATATTTGGAGAAACCAATGCGTTTAGCACCCGGACGAATATATTTACTGAAGTGCCCGATGTAATAGAAAGAGCTCTCAAAAGTAATTTCATCGTTTTTGGTATCTCCGATAATTGGAGCGTCACAGTAATTTCCTACATGATTAGGTCCACCTTGCTCATCCAAGACAATGTTCCAGTCTGTCCAGCTCGACATCCAGTTGTTCAGATTGCCAATGATATCATGTCCGTAACGTTCACCGGTGTTCCATGAGCCGAGATGAACGCCACCTTCTTGGCAGCCTTCGCTGAAGAACAGCTTTTTATCTGGGAAACGATCATGTACAGCAGAGAGGGCTTCGAAGTGATCACCGGAATACCAATGGAAGCAGATTCCCCATATGTATTTGGACGCTGCTTGATCTTCAAAAGCAACCTTAGCACGGTCATATACCCGTTCTTTGTTATGATCCCAGATCATAACTTTTACATGGCCCAAGCCCGCTTGTTCCAGAGCAGGTCCCAAGTAGTCACGCACAAAATCCTTTTCTTCTTCAGCGGTATACAGGCAGGAATCCCATCTTTGTACAGCTTTGGCTTCATTCTGAACACTGACAGCCCAGATATCAATCCCTTCTGCAGCGTACGCCTCAATATATTTAACGAACATGTTAGCCCAAGCCTCACGATATTCAGGCTTAAGAGCTCCGCCTCCGTTCATTTGCCCGTTTGTCTTCATGAACGCTGGAGGACTCCATGGGGAAGAGAACAGACGAAAATCTTCACCTACTGCTGCGGCAGCATTTTTTATGAGGGGGATAATTGATTCGTGATCTCTGGAAATATCGAATGAACGTAGCTCCGCATCGCCTTCCTCTACATAAGCATAGTTGCCCAGTGAGAAGTCGCAGCTTTGGATGTGTGAGCGGCAAAGGGTGTATCCGATGCCGTGCTCAGGATGAAAATAAGCGTCAATGATTTCTTTTTGTTTAGCTTCACTAAGTTTAGCGATAGTAACGGCAGAGGACTCCGTAAGGGCTCCACCAAAGCCTTCAATTTCTTGATACTCCAGATCATCATAGATATTGATTAGCTCTGATTCGACTCCTGACGTATCGGGAAGGAAAATCAGAGGGTCCTTTTCTGTTAAACGATCCGTGGTTTCTTTAGCGGTTTGAATGACGCGAATAGTTTTACTCATAATGGTTGATAACCTCCTACATATGAATTCTGTCTTTATTATAGAAGGAGATTCACTGCACTTTGAAGAAACTATATGGCTAAGAACCTCAACAATCTGGTCATTGATTACTATAGAAAGAGGAGCAAATGCGATGGAAACAAACAGCGTTCAAATTAGTTTGTGTGGATTTATCCGCCATACTCAGCCTTTTCGGCAACTATATCGCAGTGGGTTGGATACCTATATCATCAGGCTGCAAGCCGAAGGGGAATGTGAAGTCCTCATTGATGGAGAAATGACTACCGTAGTACCTGGGGATCTACTATTATTTAAGCCCTATGATATATATGATCTGAGAATCGGTGAAAAGAAAAGTCCTCTGGGACATAGTGTGGACTATTTTGTAATGTGTACAGGGGAATGGGTGGACCACTGGTGGAACCTGCGTGAGCGACCCAAAAAGGTAAGAATTGCGGATGATGGTAAGCTGCAAAGTATATGGCAACAGCTTGATCTGGAGAATAGAAGACTAGACGGGGGTAGCCCTGAAATACTAGAAGCGCTATTTAAAGCTTTATGTTTGCTGTTAGATCGGGCTATGGAAGAGGCACCTGCATCATCTTCGGCTTCACTTCTACACGGACTTAAGATGAAGAGTTATGTGGAGGAGCATGCTACTTCAGAGATCAGACTAAAGGACGTAGCCGCTCATGCTGGAATTAGTGTGACAAGGGCCGTGCATGTATTCAAAATCCAATTCGGTTATTCTATTATGCAATATGCGGGGCAAATCCGGCTTGCGATGGCACTGAGATTAATGGACAATACCAATTACACCTTAGAGCGTATAGCAGAGGAGACGGGGTTTGGAAGTTATACCTATTTTCACAGGGTGTTTCGGGAGCGTTATGGTGTCTCGCCAGGTATTTATCGAAAGAGAGAGTAGAAGGTTTAGCAGTAAAAAGAAGCTGCCCCATAAATCACAGAATAGGGCTTAGGGGCAACTCCTCGATTAGACGTTAATTATAGTAAGGCCAGCCAGCAGAATCCCATTCGAGATCACTGATTAACAATTTGGGTGCGCCATTCTCAGCGACACTGTAAGCATGGCGGACGATAACGTTGGTTCCGTATATATCTTGTCCACCAGGACCCGCCCAAAAACTGTTGCCGCTATCGATGACCGTAGCCCCGCCATTTTTCATATCGGTACCGTCCTTTGCATAGAAAGGCCCCAGTACGCTGGTTGAGCGTCCCACTGCAATTTTATAGGTGCTGTTTACGCCTGAGCAGCATTGGCCAATGGATACGAATAGATAATAATATCCAGTATTTGGATTGTAAACCATGCTGGAACCTTCAATCCCCCCGGATTTAGTGGCAATGCGATACGAGTTGCCCGTTGGCTTCATGGTTGTTTTGTTGATGGAGGTAATGTAAATCCCGTTGCTCCAGGAACCGAAGGTCATCCATAGGTTTCCGTTAGCATCTGCCGTAATGTTAGGATCAATGGCGTTATAATTGGAGGCGTCATTTGATGAGATAACGACACCTTGGTCCGTCCATTTTCCCCCGGAGATCGATTTAGTAGTTACTAAACCAATAGCAGACACTCTTGAGCCGAATGTGGAGATAGAATAATAGAGGTAATAGGTACCGTTATAGTAGAAAATTTCTGGAGCCCATACATCTAGCCCTTCTTGATTGGGAACGTAAGAGCTCCACCAGGAGGGTTTCGAGTTATAAATCGGAAGGGAGCGAATATAGTTCGTTCCATCGTTTGAAAACATCACTTGGAGACCTGATCCCGTGCTGAATACCCAATGTGTGTTTCCCTCTTTGATATATGAAGGGTCGTGTACATTGGTATCTCCAGTCAGATTCCAGGTTGCTGCATAAGCTTGCGATCCTGCTGAAAAAACAGTTGTAAAAAGCATTAAAAAAGACAACAATAACAACCGATAACCTTGCCTACCTTTTTTCGCCATATTCCTTCTCCTTTTAGTTTAGATTTCCCTAAAGTGTTTCATTATTTTGCAATTGATAACGCTTACATAATATCTTGTATTATTTCTCTAGTCAATGATTCTTTTGGATCAATAAAAAAGCAAATCTCGGCCACCGGAGACTTGCTTTTTTATATTTTTATAATAAATCTGTGATCGCTTGTTCAAATAATCTGACACTATTTTCCCAAGTCCATTTGCGCGAATATCTTTCCCCCTGCTCCGCTAATTTAGTTCTTAAGTTGGGATCACGTATTAAGCGGATGACATCTTCACCGAGCCGGTTCTCATATCGATAAGAGAGCAAACAGTTTTTCTTGTGATGGGCGTATTCCATATTCCCGCCCGAATATACACAGACTAACGCTGCTCCACAACGCATGGCCTCAAGTCCCGGTAAAGAGCCTGTATCAAAAATACTTGAGCTAACAAAAATATCCGCACCGTTATAGTGATAGCAGAGCTCCTCATCATTTGCTGGCGTAAAGAACCGATATTTGCCAGTAGCTTTCATTCTTTGGAGAATTTCTGAGGTGTTGAACTCGTCAGGCGGACTGATGAAGTTAATATTTACATCGGGATATTGGCTTTTTACGTAATCCAGCTGTTCTATAAGATAATCTTGCTCACGGTGCCAGGAGAAACCTCGTTCTGTTTTTCTTAATATAGCTGTTATGTTTAAAGGCTCTTGAAGACTGTGACGGATATTCATATTTTTAAAAGAGGAGCTAATGCCAATGGGCACGATACTGCCGGTGATGCCATGATTTAAACGGATCAGCTCCTGTTGCCAACGTGATAAAACGATTAGATGCTCAGTGATGTGATAGGAGGGGAAGGAGCGTCCGTTATCCGGTAAAAAAGGTGGCTCATAACATAAAGATAAACGTACATGAACCCCTTTTCCTTGTTGGCTTGCTGCTTGGGCGATGGGGACAGTTGTAAAATAATTAGAAACAATGACGTCTCCGGGAGGAAAGTCATGCTCGTGAATATTCATATGTGAGGAGCGGATTACGTTTGCGCGCACATCATAAGAAATAGCGCCATCCACAGGCAAAAGGAGATTGACCTGATGACCCAAGTCTGTCAGCCCATTGGTGAGCTCTACTAGCATACGTTGTGCTCCGCCATGAGATAAGGTCAGAATAGGGAATGTGAATCGCATTGATAATCCCGTCCCTTCCAAGTTAGAGCTATAATATGAAAAAATATGATTCAATCGTTCCTTTTTTTATTTTATTCAGCTCCTATAGAAAAGTACCATTTATCAAGTTTATAAACAAAAGGAGAAGGAAGAGGGGGGAGTATGAGGGAAGAAAGCCGTTCGGTGGTGGGCAATTTGACGAAGGCTGATCTAGAACGGGAGGTCACCATTAGTTTCCCTGAGGGGGCTGGAATGGAGAATTATACTTGGAGTATTCAAAAGATTATGATCGGAGCGGCAGAGCATTATTCCTATCATACAGGTCAAATCGTATATGCCTCTAAATTGCTGCAGAAAGAGGATGATCATCTGCTCAATAACTGGAAGCATTATTTTTGAGCATAGATAAAGCTGGGGATAGATGCGCAGCTGCTGCTAACACCTATCCTCAGAAATGGATTTTTATTGTGTTATAGGTGCAAGCTTCTTCAGTAAAGCAACGGTTTCATTAACCTCCAGATCCTTGATATCTTCTAATGACACATCGATCATTGGCTTATATTCTTGGAGTTTGCGCAGGAAAGCCTCGGTATGGAATACTCCGCTGCCTGCTTTTCCGTGGTATGCTTTTTCACCATCTTGATAGATATCTTTTAAATGCGCCAGAATGATACGGTCGCCGAATAATCTAAAGGAATCATCGACAATTTGATCCTGCAAATGCGCAGCCGTGCCAATAAAATTACAAGGGTCCAATACAACACCTATACAGCTTGATGGGACTTCATCTAAGATGCGGCGCATCTTGTCTGGTGTAGAAAGTGTATGTGTGCAGACCCCTTCTAGTCCTAGAAAAACGCCCCATTTTTCGGCTTCCTCTGCAAGTTCTTCTACAGTTGCCCTTAACGTATCCCAGCCGATAGCTTCGTAATGGATCGGATCTTGTGCTTGAAAAGTAGTCAGCGCACCTGTTTCTGTTGCCACCATAGGTGCGCCGAATTGGCGGGCATAACGAAGATGCTCTTTAAAACGATTGATCTCAGCTCTCCGGATGACAGGATCCGGATGAACAGGGTTGATGTAACAGCCCAAAACACCGATACGTATTCCTGCTTTGTCAAATTGTTCGCCAATATAGCTGGCAAGACCTGGACTTAGTTTACCGGTAGAAGTGTCGATGTCCTGAATGGCTTTGGATAATGCAAGCTGAACAAAATCGATATCATAATTCTGAAGGGTTGCAGTTAACGACTTGAGCGGCAGGCAGCCAAATGTGTGGGCTAGAGTTCCGTATCTGATGAGTAACCTCTCCTTTAATAGAGTAATGAGTAATAACCTTCATAATAGTAACGCTTTCATAAGGATGCAAGTGATTTATCATTATCGCGGGTCAGGAAATTGATGATTTCAGTGTTGACTCTATCCGGTTGCTCATGATTAATGCCGTGTCCCGCACGGGGAATCACTTGGTAATGAAACTTTCCATCCTCTAAAATATCTATGAAATCCTTTGATTGTTTTAACGCGTGTTCTCCTACTAAAAAATAAAGCTTATCTCTGACGGCAACTGCGGCGTTTTTATCATATTTTTGAAGCTTATGAACAAACATAGCTTGCTGATTATGAGCTCGCATTAAAAGAATTAGATGAGCAGCTACTTCTGGGTGATTGTTAAATAAAGGGGAGTCAGGCGCACTTAACTTCTTCAGCACTTTCAGTAAATTGCGATCCGTGGGAATCAGAATCTCTGGGAACATCATCATTAGCGTTTGCAGCATGGCTTTGATGGGTGTGGTGACCATTCCGCCTTCCAAACAAATCACACGGTTCACTTTGTCCGGTTGCTTGGTTGCATAATTAAAAGCAATATAGGCTCCATTTGACACCCCTGCAATATTAAAGATGTCTATGCTCAGATGTTTGGCTATTTCATTAATCCATTCCACCTGCTCAAACTTTTGTTTATTAAAGTGCGCATTAGGAATGCTTTTTCCGGGTCCGCCCAGAGTATCAATAGCAACGCAGTAAAAATGCCGCGATAATTCCTCGATGTTAAGGAGCCACATGACCGCCGAGTTATCACCAACGCCATGAAACAGAAATAAAGGGGGATTACTCTTTTGCCCGGTAAGGATACAATGCGTCAGCCCATATGTGGTTGGGAGATCGAGCTCTTCAAGAGGAATAGGCCACTGATCAACTAGCTGTTGGTAGGATTGCCACACTCGTTCTTGCACCTTGGCATTCTTAAAGCTATTTACCATCACAAACCTCCTTAGTGAAAATACAACATCTGTATCTTATTCCAATAAGTATACTACGAGAGTGCGGAAGGAGGAGCGCGCAATAGGAACATTCCTGTGAAAAGAGGGGTGCAGACCAGATAAGTGTATTTCATACAACTAAATTGCTACTTTACTCTCACTACGGTGAAATAGATGTACTTCGTACAACTATTTCTCTCGTATTTAGCTGATTCAGCTAAATTGGGCGAAGTTAATTGCACAAAGTACACTTAACACATTAGGCGTGAGCATTGAAGATCATTTTAGTTGTAGAATGTGCAATTAAATAATGCATGCCGGTCTCTTTTGCGGTAAATTTTGATAGGGAAGTTATTAATAACGTTCTAGGTGGGGATGATTATGCTCGTTGAGCTAAAGGAAGCTAGTGTTTCAGATGGACGCGATATTTTTGAGCTGATTGTGGAGATAGGTCCGGGGGAAAATGGATTCGTCAATAACGGATTTGATCTGGCTTACAGTCAATTTCCTGATTTCATCCGGGATCGGATAGCACTTTCACAAGGTGATAATCTTCCGCCACAGTATGTAGCACAAACCAACTACTGGCTACTGATTGACGCTTATCCTGTTGGTGTCGGAAAACTAAGACATTCCTTAAATGATCAATTGAGGAAGTCCGGTGGACACATCGGTTATAGTATCAGACCCAGTGAAAGAGGAAAGGGTTATGGCACGATTTTTTTGGCAGAGCTGTTAAAAAAAGCTGCGGACATGGGGATTGATAAGGTCATGCTGACTTGTGAGCCGGATAATATATCTTCGAGAAAGGTTATTGAAGCGAACAAAGGAATACTACATGGCATTGAGAATGAAAAATGTAACTACTGGATCACCCTTTAAGCTGGTGTGAAAAATAGGGGAGGAGTTGCCAAGAGGCAGCTCTTTTTTGTTATTCGCGATGTTATTGTAGTTCATCCAATGGAGATTCGTCTAAAATGTGAAAAAAATTTAAAATTTTGTTGAAAGCGCTCTATTCAAACACAAACAAATAGTTTAAAATCAAAACAAACAAAAATAAACAAAAAAACAAACATTCAAAAACGGAGGTATTCACAAATGGTACAAAACTTATGGGATTCATCTCGGAAAACGAAATTAAACGGGGGATTGGATGCATTAGTGTTCCGCTCTAATCTGCTGGGCGAAGATCGCAGAGTCTGTAACTTTGGCGGAGGGAATACATCCAGCAAAACGATAGAATTGGATTTTCGCGGGCGTGAGGTAGAAGTAATGTGGGTGAAGGGCAGCGGCTCTGACCTTGCTACGATGAAAGCAGGCAACTTTACCGGACTAAGGCTTCAGGATATTGCCCCGTTATTTGAACGTGATGAAATGCCAGATGAAGAGATGGTAGCTTATCTCGCAAATTGTATGATTGATCCTAAACATCCGCGTGCTTCTATCGAAACGTTACTGCATGCATTTTTACCTTTCAAGCATGTGGATCATACGCATCCAGATGCCATTATCAGTTTATGCTGCGCTCATAACGGTAAGGAAATTGCCCGTGAGATTTATGGGGATCGTTTCGTATGGGTGCCATACATCCGTCCAGGCTTCACTTTATCCAAAATGATTGCCGAAGGTGTGCTCGCAAACCCGAAAGCTGAATTAGTGCTGATGGAGAAACACGGTCTCGTGACTTGGGGGGATACACCTGAATCTTGTTATGCCAAAACAATCTCCATAATTAACGAAGCGGAAAGTTATATTGAAGAAAGAATTGAAGATCAGAACCTATTTGGCGGCCGCAAATCAGAAGCACTTCCAGAAGCAGAGCGGCGGGCTGTAGCGGCGGCAGTGATGCCACTGATCAGAGGCGCGGTCAGCGATGAGCGTAAAATGATTTTGACCTTCGACGATGCGGAGGATGTGCTGCGTTTTGTAGGAGGGGCTGACTCGGAGAAGTTATCCGGTGTAGGCGCAGCTTGTCCAGATCATTTGGTACATACCAAAATGAAGCCGCTTTTTGTTGCGTGGGAGCCAAATACCAATGATATCGATGGCTTGAAGGCGAAGCTGAGCGAAGCGATTAGCGATTATAAGGAGCAGTACAAAGCGTACTTCGACCGTAATAAACATGAAGGCGATGTAATGTTCGAGGCTGCGCCACGTGTGATCCTGATCCCTGGCGTGGGCATGATCAACACAGGTAAAAGCTGGAGCAATTCTAAGATCAGCGGAGCCTTGTATCACCGGGCGATTGCTGTTATGCGCGGAGCTACTGCGCTGGGAGATTTCGTCTCTCTAAGTGAGAATGAATCGTACAATGTGGAATATTGGCCCCTGGAATTATATAAATTATCATTGGCTCCGGCAGAAGCGGAGTTCTCCCGTAAAGTTGCCTTTATTACAGGTGGTGCCGGGGGAATTGGGAGTGAGACGGCTCGTCGTTTAGTATCAGAAGGAGCGCATGTTGTATTGGCAGATCTCAATCTGGAGGGTGCACAAAAAGTAGCGGAAGAGATTAACGCTAAGTTTGGTGAAAATCGTGCATTCGCCGTTAAAATGGACGTAACTCAGGAAGAGCAGGTAACCGCAGCTTATGCGGAGACAGCCCTTTTTTATGGCGGGGTCGATATTATTGTTAATAATGCTGGGCTTGCAACCTCCAGTCCGTTTGATGAGACTTCATTGAAAGAGTGGAATTTGAATATTTCTGTGCTGGGCACAGGATATTTTCTCGTTGCACGCGAAGCTTTTAAAGTGATGAAGGAGCAAAAAATCGGAGGCAGCATGGTATTCATCGGCTCCAAAAATTCTATTTTTGCAGGTAAAAGCGTCTCGGCTTACAGTTCTGCCAAGGCGCTCGAAGCCCATCTGGCCCGCTGCATAGCAGCTGAAGGTGGAGAGTTTGGCATCCGTGCCAATACGATTCTGCCCGATGCAATTCTACAAGGATCAGCTATCTGGAATTCGAACTGGCGTAATGAACGGGCGGCTGCTTACGGGATTGAGCCGGATCAATTAGAGGAGCATTACCGTAAACGCACGACGCTGCTAGTTAATATTTATCCACGTGATATTGCCGAAGGCGTTGCTTTTTTTGCTTCTTCCAAGTCAGAGAAAACTACGGGTTGTATGCTGACAATCGATGGTGGAGTGCCAGCAGCTTTTACTAGATAAGAGGTAGCTTGAATATAGATAGGGATAACGGAGGGAAATCATGCTGATTGCAGACAGATATGAACGAATCGTAGAACTAGTGAATGAACGCGGCAGTATCCGTGTCTCAGAATTGAGTACATTATGCCAAGTGACGGAAGAAACCATTCGCCGCGATCTGGATCGATTGGAAAAAGCGGGGCGGCTGCTGCGTTCGCATGGCGGAGCAGTTAGCCTGCGTGACCGGCAACCGGAGACCCCTTATGCTGAACGAGAAATCATGAATGCAGCGGAGAAACAGCGGATTGCCCGTGAGGCGGTAATGATGATTAAGCCGGGCGATCGGATTCTACTGGATGCCAGTACAACGGCTTGGTATATGGCTTCGCATTTGCCGGATATGCCGCTCACTGTGTTGACCAATTCTACTAGAGTGGCAGCAGAGTTAAGCGGGAAGGAGCGGATCGAGGTCTTTTCTACAGGCGGGCAACTGAGCCGCAGATCAATGTCCTATGTTGGTCATTTAGCAGAACGTTCGCTTGAATTGTATCACGTGGATAAAATGTTTTTTTCCTGCAAAGGATTTCATCTCGAACGTGGCGCTAGTGAATCAAATGAGCTGCAAGCTATGGTGAAACGAAAGATGATTTCTATTGCGGAGCAAGTGATCTTATTATGCGATTCCAGTAAATTCGGAATTCAAGCGTTCACACATTTTGCGGCTCCTAGTGATGTGGATGTTCTAATAACGGATTACAGCCCTGTTGAAGAACAAATGAAGCAGTTGCAGAAGCTGAACATCGCAATAACGACGGTGTAGTAAATAGTTGTGCAGGAGGTGAAGGCATGAAGGTATCGATGTTTATAACTTGCGTCAGCGATGCCGTGTTCCCGAAGGTCGGGGAAGCCATGGCTCGTCTGCTGGCCAGATATGGCGTACAGCTGGAGTTCCCGGAGGTGCAGACCTGCTGCGGACAGCCTGCGTACAACAGTGGATATTGGAATGAAGCGCGGCAAGCTGCACTTACGATTCTGCAGGCCTTCGATGACAGTGATTTTGTCATTGCACCTTCCGGATCCTGTACGGGGATGCTTCATCATTACCCTAAGCTGTTTCAGGATGATCCGGTTAATCTGGTCAAGGCGCAGAATTTGCAACGTAAATCCTATGAATTCAGCCAGTTTATGGTGCAGGTGCTTGGCGTAACTGATCTAGGAGCAGTGTTTCCGCATAAGGTTACCTATCATCCTTCCTGTCATGGCACAAGGATTCTAGGGATTCGCGACGAACCTATGCAGCTTATGCAAAATGTGAAGGCGATGGAGCTGGTACCACTGCCTTTTGCTGAGGACTGCTGTGGGTTTGGTGGAACCTTTGCCGTGAAAATGTCTGATATCTCCGGGGCGATGGTCACTGAGAAATCAGATCATGTGCTGGAGACGGAAGCAGAAATCCTAACGGGTCTGGATATGGGTTGTCTGATGAATATTGCCGGGAATCTGCGTTACCGCCGCGAACCCGTTCGAGTTATGCATTTAGCAGAACTACTGTATGAGGGGGTGACTGATAAATGAGTCAAACCACCACCAATCTAACGGCGAAATCAGAGAACGGGAAGCCAGCAACAGTAAAAGAGCGTGCAGACTTGGCACTGAATAATGACTTTTTACGCAAGGCTGTTCGTTTTACCACGGAGAGGCTGCGTGATGGAAAACAAAAAGCGGCTAACGATCACGGTCACTGGGAAGAGTGGCGTGAACGTGGGCGGCAAATCCGTCTACACACGATCGCCCATCTTGATTACTATTTGAATCTTTTTGCAGACAAGGCAAGAGCAAACGGCACACATATTCATTTTGCAGCAACGGGTGAAGAGGCTGTGAAGATTGCCGTTGAAATCGCGCAGCGAAAACAGGCAGCTTCTGTGGTCAAATCCAAATCAATGGTTACTGAGGAGCTGCATTTAAATAAGGCGCTGGAATCCATTGGTGTGGAGACCATAGAGACGGATCTGGGGGAGTATATTATCCAGCTTGCCGGGGAAACCCCGTCACATATCATTATTCCGGCGATTCATAAGAACCGCTACCAGATTGCCGAGCTGTTGTCCAAAGAGGCAGGGGAGGAGCTTTTGCCTGAAACTACTATTCTTGCTGGATTTGTACGGCGAAAGCTGAGAGAGAAGTTCCTTGATGCGGATATCGGAATGACTGGCTGTAACTTTGCTATTGCAGAGACGGGTTCGATGGTGCTGTTCGAGAATGAAGGCAACGCTCGTATGGTCACCACTTTACCGAAAACACAAATTACCCTGATGGGGATGGAGCGGATTATTCCTTCGTGGAGTGATCTTGAAGTGATGGCTACATTATTGCCTCGTTCGGCAACAGGGCAGAAGTTAACGGTATATATGTCGGGGATTTCGGGTCCCCGCAGAACCAACGATGGTGATGGGCCGGAAGAGCAGCATATTATTATTCTTGATAATGGCCGATCTGAGCAGCTAGGCGATCCTGAGTTTCAGGAGCTGCTGAATTGCATCCGCTGTGGAGCTTGTCTGAATGCTTGTCCTGTCTACCGTCATATTGGCGGTCATGCATATGGGGGAACGTATAGCGGACCTATAGGAGCGGTGTTGACCCCGGCGTTGAATAAAAATGTAGATCAATGGGATGACATCGCCTCAGCCTCTAGCCTATGCGGAGCATGTTATGAAGCCTGTCCGGTCAAAATTCCTCTGCATGATATGCTCATCTATTTACGGCGGCGGAAGGTTGAACGTGGTTATGGGGATAAGGCAGAAGGTCTCGGCATGAAGGGTTTTGGGGCGATTATGGCGAAGTCACAGCGATTTAGTAATGTGATGAAGGTAGGTAGAATCGGGCAAAAGCTGCTCGTGCGAGACGGAGGAATTCCGTCGAAACTGGGGCCGCTGAAAGGCTGGAACAATTATCGGATCGCCCCGAAGCTGGCAGATCAATCCTTCCGTGAGAGCTGGAAGGGGCTGCAACAGGAGCTAGACAAGAACAGTCGCGAAATGGACCCGGCGATACAGAAGCGAATGGAAGATTTACTAGCGAAGCGGAAGCGGGAAGAGCTGGAAGGAGGGGCTGGACATGACTGAAGAGACGCACAGTAACTGGTTGGAACGTATGGAGCAGGATTCACGTGAAAAGCAGCAGACATTCATGAATGATATCGCTCGCCGCCTGAAGCGGCCGAGAATTACTGAAGCTCCTGCACATCCTTTTCGCGGCGCACCGCAGTATTGGCAGCAATTCCAGTGGAGTCCGGAGGAAAGGATTGAACAATTTACGGCGAATTTTCAAAGCGCCGGTGGTCATGTATTTCGTGTGAAGGATATGGATGAAGCCAAAGCTTTCATCGTCAGCAAAGTCAATGAGATGCTCGCACGGTATATTCTCCGGCAAAATGTCACCGAGCTAGCAGCACTTCGACTAGAGGAGGAACTCACTGATACACGGGTGTCTGTCTGGAATACAGATGATCAGGAGGCATGGAAAGCTAGGGCGGCCGAGGCTGATATTGGAATTGTGATTGCGGATTATGCAGTTGCCTATACAGGCTCCATTACTGTGCTGTCCTCTGAGAATAAAGGCCGTTCAGTCAGCTTATTACCTACCGCATTAGTTGCCATCGTTCCATTGGAGCGGCTGAAGACTCGTCTCGGTGAGGTGCTTATTGATTTTGATGAAGCTGGGCCATCGGGGCTGCCGGCGGGCATCCATTTTATCTCCGGACCTAGCCGTTCAGCGGATATTGAGAATGATCTGACGATAGGCGTGCATGGTCCAGGAATCGTATTCGCTTTGCTAGTAGGCTGATAGGAGATAAGGAGTGTTGTATAGGGATGAATACACAAGCTCATAATCAAATTCAGAATCATATTGCTGTTGATATCGGAGCCTCTAGTGGGAGAGTGGTCTGTGGAACCTTGCAGCAGCCGGGAAGAACCCTGTCTATAGAAGAAATTCATCGCTTCAGTAATGGATTCGCTGAACAAAATGGTAATCTATATTGGGATATAGATTATTTAGTTGCTGAAATCGTCAAGGGCTTACAGCAGGCCAAGGCTAGAGGGATCGAGCGCTGCACCGTGGGCATCGATACTTGGGGTGTCGATTATGTACTTCTCGATCAGGAGGGAGCGCGGATCCATGAGGTTTTTTCTTATCGTGACTCCCGAACGGATGGAGCGATAGAGAGGCTGCATCGTAACATCTCAACTGAAAGCGTTTACGGAAAAGTGGGGATACAATATCTCCCGATAAATACGTTGTATCAACTGTTTGTGCATGATCAGGCGGAGCTGGAAGCAGCACATTCCATCCTGCTGGTCCCTGATTATCTTTATTATCGGCTTACGGGTCGCAAGATTAGTGAAGTGACGATAGGTTCCACCTCTGGGATGCTGAATCTTCACACTCGTGATTACGATGAGGATCTTCTGTCGGTGCTTGGTATTTCAAAAGAGCAATTCCCTCCCTTAACAGAACCTGGGGAACCCGTTGGGAGGTTGACGGAGGACTTGGCGGCTCGCGGTGATCTTCCAGATTGCGAGTTCATAGCAGTAGCCTCTCATGATACAGCATCAGCTGTATTAGGGGTTCCGGCAAACAGCGAGAAATGGGGATTTCTCAGTAGTGGTACTTGGTCACTCATCGGGGTGGAACGGGGTTCAGCCATCACAAGTCCAGAGGCTATGTTACGCAACTATACGAATGAATGGGGAGCCTACGGCTCATTCCGGTTTCTTAAAAACATTATGGGCATGTGGTTGATTCAAAAGGTTCGTGAGGAGTACGGCGGACAATACAGCTTCGGCGAGCTGGTAGAGCTGGCAGCACAAGAAATCCCCTTTAGATCGATCATTTATTGCAATGATGAACGATTTATGAATCCACAGAGCATGATTGACGAGATCCGCAGCTATTGTGTGGAAGCAGGACAGCTGGTCCCTCAAACGCCTGGGGAAATAGCTCGATGTGTTTTTGATAGTCTTGCTTTATCTTATTATTTCTACATTCAGGATCTCCAGCAATTGACGGGTGACAACTTAGAGAGGTTGCATATCGTTGGCGGAGGTGCGAATAACGGTCTGTTGTGCCAGATTACGGCAGATCTGCTGGAGATGGAAATTCACGCCGGACCAACAGAATCTACGGCTTTAGGCAATCTGGTTGTGCAGATGATCAGCACGGGTGCTGTAACTGATCTTCAAGAGGCGAGAGAAATTATAAGTCGTTCATTCCAAGTAACATCTTATATACCGAAGGGGATGGACCCCACGACCAAAGAAGCGGCTTTGGCACAGTTCGCCCGGCTACAGGTCGTTAATTAGTAGCTAAGTTTAGTGGAAAACGAGCGAAAGAGAGGCAAAAGTGCCTCTCATCGAGCGCAATACGCGGAACACGAGCTAAAGAGAGGCAAAAGTGCCTCTCATCGTGCGGCGTATGCGGAAAGTGAGCTAAAGAGAGGCAAAAGTGCCTCACATCGAGCGCGATACGCGGAAAACGAGCCAAAGAGAGGCAGAAATGCCTCACCTAAAACACACTAAGCTAAAAATCAGGAGGCTCAAACATGGAGCAGAGTAAAGAGAGCTTACAGAGCATTCAGAACAGCTACAATGAAGCGAAAAAGCTTTACGCACAGCATGGGATCGACGTAGATAAAGTGTTGGAGCAGCTAGCGGAAATTAAGATTTCTTTGCATTGTTGGCAAGGTGATGATGTGAAGGGTTTTTTGAATAAGGAAAAAGAACTGAGCGGCGGGATCGCAGTCACCGGAAGTTACCCGGGGCGGGCCGGGAATCCGGAGGAGCTGCGCCGGGATTTGGAACAGGCCCTTGCACTCATCCCAGGGCAACATAAAATAAATTTACATGCTATTTATGCGGATACAGAAGAGACTGTAGATCTCGACGCGTTAGAGCCTAAGCATTTTGAGCGATGGGTGAGCTGGGCCAAAGAGCAGGGACTCGGATTGGATTTCAATCCTACCTGTTTTTCTCATGAAAAAGCAAACGATGGCTTCACACTGAGTCACCCAGATCCTGAAATCCGCAACTTCTGGATCGCTCATTGCAAGGCCTCACGTCGAATCGCCGAGTCCTTTGGCCAAGTATTAGGTCAGCCTTGTGTCACTAATTTTTGGGTTCCAGATGGTTATAAAGATACGCCGATCGACCGCTTGTCACCAAGGGTACGGCTTCAGCAGTCACTCGATGAAATCTTCAGCGAGGAAATCGATCAGCAATATAACATTGATGCTGTAGAAAGTAAGCTGTTTGGTATTGGTTCGGAAAGTTACGTGGTTGGCTCACATGAATTCTATATGGGTTATGCGCTAAGCCGGGGCAAGGCGGTGTGCTTCGATGCTGGGCATTTCCATCCAACCGAGACGATTTCGAATAAGCTGTCTTCCTGGCTGCTGTTTGGGGATCAATTACTGCTGCATGTTAGCCGTCCAGTACGCTGGGATAGTGATCATGTGGTAACTATGGACGATGAGCTGCTCGAGATTGCCCGTGAACTGGTTCGTGGTCAGTTTCTGGACAGAACGCATATTGGATTAGATTTTTTTGATGGAAGTATCAATCATGTTGCTGCTTGGGTGATCGGAACACGAAATACATTAAAAGCTTTGCTTCGTGCCATGCTGGAGCCAATCGAGCAATTGAAGCAAATTGAGCTGGATGGAGATTACACTTCAAGGCTTGCCTTGGTCGAGGAATTTAAATCGTATCCGTTTGGAGCCATTTGGGATTATTATTGTGCGAAGAATGGCGTACCGGTCCGGGAAAGCTGGCTAAATGAAGTGAAACAGTATGAGGCTGAGGTTTTATCGAAAAGATAGAGGTAGAAGTAGAAGTGAAGTAGAACGAACTTTAACAATATAAGTAGATAAAAGATAGGCGGTTACCGGCAGGTAGCCGCTTTTTTATGTTTATGAATCGTACATGATTTGAATTCAGCTCTGATCTCTGCTATGTTTTATCCAAAAGAGAGCGAGGCGCAAACTATGAAACAATATGGACCGAACCCGAATACGCTCTATCCCAATGAACAAATTAAAAGTATCTGCTATATAAAAAATGCGATTACAAGAGACAATATCATTGTTGGCGATTATACCTATTATGATGATATAAACGGTGCAGAGAAGTTTGAGGAACGTGTGACTCATCATTATGATTTTATTGGCGATAAGCTTATTATTGGAAAATTCTGCGCGATTGCCAAAGGCATTGAATTTGTCATGAATGGTGCCAACCACCGGATGAATTCGGTTTCGACCTATCCGTTTAATATCATGGCCCATGGCTGGGAACAGGCGGTCCCGGATTTAAAAGATCTGCCGCTAAAAGGTGATACAGTCATCGGAAACGATGTTTGGATTGGACAAAATGTTACGGTTATGCCAGGTGTGCATATTGGAAACGGAGCAGTTATCGCAGCCAATTCTACAGTTGTAAAGGATATTCCGGCGTATAGTGTAGCTGGAGGAAATCCCTGCAAAGTGATCAGACAACGTTTTGATGATGAAATGATCGAATATCTTGAAGCGCTGAAGTGGTGGGATTGGGATGCTGAGCGAATCTTTAAGAATCTTGAAGTGTTATGCAGCAGCGATTTAACGAAAATCAAAGCGATCAATTAATCGTAAGTAGGTTCAGGATACGGACTTTAGTTTATCTTAAAGATATAAACCTCAATTGAGGGAATACTTTAGGTATGTACGTCATATGAACCTTTCGGAGGGAACCGGCAATGAAGAAGGATAAGGTCAAGAATAGCATGGAGCTCACTGCAGAGGAATTTCCATATAGCAAAGAAAATGAGGAAATGGTAACGCAAAATTTTTGGACGAAAACTAAAAAGTTCGCAGGCAAAATTCCATTTACTAAAGATGCTATCGCAATGTATTATTGTGCCGTCGACGCTAAAACACCTTTATGGGCGAAAGGAATTGCTTTCGGTGCATTGGCTTATTTTATTTCTCCTATAGATGCTATACCCGATGCGATTCTAGGCCTTGGATTTACAGATGATGCAGCGATTATCGCAGCAGGCATTAAAGCGATATCCGGTCAGGTAACCAACGAACATAAGGAAAAAGCTGCAGCGTTTTTTAATGGGGAAAAATAAAAGGTGCAGCATTGAGCTACACCGTAATATCTGTACCTTCAGGACAGCTTTCTGCGGAAAGCTGTTTTGTTTTGTACACCTCGCCCCAATCTTTCATGAGTTTAATAATAGGAATCAGTGTCTTGCCGAATTCAGTTAAAGAGTATTCGACTTTTGGGGGAACCTGATGGTAGACCTCACGGTGTACAACCCCATCCTCTTCCAACTCTCTTAGTTGCAGGGTCAGCATACGTTGGGTAATGCCCGGGCAGATCCGGCGGAATTCGTTAAAACGTTTCGTGCCATCAATCAAGTGATAGATGAGAATTCCTTTCCATTTGCCTCCTATAACGTCCAGTGTGAATTCTACAGGGCAAGCTTCTTTGTTGCTTTCCGGGAAATTTCCGAAGCCACCTTTTCGGTCACGCATAGCTGTTCAACTCCCATGGTATCATTTTGTATACTACATAACATTATTGTGCGTACTTTTAAAGAAGTGATATATACACTAATATTAAGCATGTGATCGGCAAACAGTCAAATGCTCGTCGATGCTAATCAAGTAAAGGGAGTGTTACTCATGGATACTTTATCGTTAAACAAGAATGAAATCCTGTCTGCATATCAGTTCAGACATGCAACTAAAGAATTCGATAGCCATAAAAAAATTAGTGAATCGGACTTTCAATTTATTCTGGAAACTGGACGATTGTCACCAAGTTCATTCGGATTCGAGCCTTGGCGTTTTGTGGTAGTACAAAGTCCGGAAGTACGTGAAAAATTACGTCCTTATGCCTGGGGCGCACAAAAGCAATTGGCAACCGCAAGCCATTTTGTGCTTATTCTCTCACGTCTTCCTAAAGATATGGCTGCTGACTCCGATTATATTAAAGGGATCATGGAGAATGTGCAGGAGTTGCCTCCGCAAGGAATGGAAGGAAAACGTAAAGTTTTTGATAAGTTTTTGAAGGTTGATTTCGGACTGATGGAGAATGAGCGGGCAATGTTCGAATGGAGCTGCCGGCAGACTTATCTGGCGCTTGGGAATATGCTGACTTCAGCTGCGTTAATCGGGATCGACTCCTGCCCAATGGAAGGTTTTGATAAAGCTAAGGTTGAGCAGATTCTGGAAGAAGAAGGGATTTTGGACGCTGAGCATTTTGGAATCTCCTGTATGGCAGCTTTTGGATATCGCCTGAATGAACCACGTGGTAAGACGCGTCAAGGTGCAGAGCAAGTAATTCAGTGGGTTTAACGAAATTGAATCTTAATCTTTGAGCCTGTAAAGTCTCTGTATTCTGGGGATTTTGCAGGTTTTTTTGCGATATTTCTTATAAGATTCAAAAATTAATTGAAAGTTTCATGAAAACTCTGATACCCTTATGAAGGTGACTCCATATTAGCGCTATCGCTTTAACTTAATAATGAAGGGATCCTGCATCATGAAAATCATTCGCATTATTATCCAAGTGTTCCTGCTATATTTGTTCTACTTGGCTGGGGACTATCTGCAAAAGCAACTGCATCTCCCCGTTTCCGGGAGTATCGTAGGATTACTGTTACTTTTTGTTCTATTGTTATTCAGGGTCGTGCCTGTGAAGTGGATTGAAGAGGGTGCTACAACGATATTAGCTTATCTTCCGTTATTTTTTATTCCAGCGACAGCTGGGATCGTGAATCATATGGATATCTTTAGTGGTAGAGGTTTACTATTAATCCTAATCCTTATCGTTAGCAGTGTTCTCACGATTGCCGCAGCTGCACATTCTAGCCAATGGCTTACTAGCGTAAACAACAAGCTGAAAGCGGGATGGAGCGGCAAGAGACTAAGCGAAAAGGGGAAGGAAATATAATGTTTTTTATCGCAACAGGTATTGTACTGCTTAACGTAGCTATTTATTTGATGATGTCAGTAGTATATAGACGATTTCGTATTCCTGTACTTATTCCCGCGCTTACAGCAACAGTGATTGTTGTAACTTTACTACTATATTTTCATATTCCGTATGATACATATATGATAGGCGGCAAATGGATTAATCAGCTGCTCGGTCCTGCTGTAGTATCGTTAGCCTACCCATTATATAAACAACGTAATGTGTTGATTGAGAATCTCCCGGCAATTCTGGGCGGAGCCATTGTAGGTCTGCTTATAGGGATGTTTAGTGGACTGCTTTTGGCGGCAGGTCTAGGCTTCTCTAAATTATATGTTTTATCTTTATTACCTAAATCGATCACTACACCTGTAGCGATACAGATCTCGAACAGCTTAGGTGGGGACTCTTCTTTAACCTCTGTATTTGTTATGATTGCTGGATTTACAGGTGCGATTGGCGGACCTTTTATCATCAAACTGTTTAGAATTCGTAGTGAGGTTGGAATCGGAATTGGTCTAGGAACCGCTTCACATGCTCTAGGAACAGCAAAGGCCTTGGAATATGGTGAACAATCCGTTTCGATGAGCTCGGTTGCGATGACTGTTTGCGCCGTAGTTGGCTCTTGTATCGGCCCACTTGTAGCGTGGATGATGTACCCTTAAATTATTCTTTTAATTGGACTATGTTTGCAAAACACTCCATCGGGTAACTATAACTAAGGAACAAAAAAAGCAAAGCACCTGAGGAGGATTTCACATGTCCGATCACACACAAGATGAAGCGGAAATCCGCAACAAGGAAAATAAAGAAGGCGATTCATTAGCTGAAATTAAGAAGATGGAGAACGGTGTAGACATCGAGCCAGAGGCAGATGAGTGGGTAGCCAAACCTGCTGAATCCTCACACCCAGATCCGCTTCCGGATAATTTGGAGTAAATGATTCGGAAGACAGGCTGTCCTTTAGGGGACAGTCTGTTTTTGTTGATGATTATAGTAAGTATTGTATAATAAATAAAAGTACAACCTCATCAGAGTGTTTTCTCCAAGTTCGTCTTAGCTTTTCGCAAATTTCACAGATCTTTGCCAACAGGGAGGAAATGGAATGCGTAGTCGGAATGAGAACAGCCGTTACCGGCAAAAACGTGGTGAGGCTCTCGCAGGAAACTTTGAGAAAAAGTACGGTTCAAACTTTGGCGTACGCAGTGAGCTTAAGATGGATGCACTGAAGAAACAAAACGACGATCAGTTGCTGACGACACCTCATGAAGAAGAGCATAAATAATTAGAGGTAACAAGTGGGAGACTTTTACTCCTGGAATTCTGGAATGGAGGCATAACCTTTTGGGTTATGTCTTTTTTTGTGCGCATATTTCCAGAACGATCAAGACATAATAGGGCCGGATGGACAACTAAGAAAATAATGACAACGGGAGGCGAGATTAGGTCATGATTATTCCTATATTTTCGTTAAGTGGAGATATAGCAGTTACTGTGGTGGGCCAATACTTTTTTTATTTTATGGTCTATTCCTTTTTAGGTTGGGTATTGGAAGGGACCTATAATCTATACAGTAATGGAAGCTTTCGCAAAGAAGGATTTCTAAAAGGTCCATTTAAGCCGATGTACGGCTTTGCTCCACTATTGCTATTGATTGCTAGAGATTTGACGCTGCCACTTCCGCTTTTCCTATTTCTTGCGCTAATCATTCCTTCTGCTGTGGAATTTATAAGCGGTTGGCTGTTAAAAACGGTATTCCATAAGCAATGGTGGGATTACTCAGGAATGTCTTATCAACTGCAAGGGCATATTTGCCTGCGTTTTTCTCTATATTGGTGGGGGCTTTCAGTAGCTAGTGTGTATGTAATTCAGCCGCTTATGGAGCTTTTATATTCGGGTGTTCAGCCTATTTGGAAATTCGTGCTTCCGATCGTGGGGTTCTACTTTATGGCGGATTTATTATGGACCTGCTGGAGCCGGTATCGGATGGAGAAAACCCCTCAATATCAGAAATAATGGTTTTCTATATGTGTACTACGAGTCTTCTTTTGTGTATCAAGCACAAACATTTCGTGGACAGGCATTTCGATATTGCATATCCGTTTCTAGTCATAAATAATATAGCAATATATTAAATACTAGACGGACTGGTGGCGATAACGATGACAGGGAAGATTCTAGTGAGCGCATGTCTGTTAGGGCATAAAGTACGTTATGATAATGGCGATGTTCCGTGTCTCGATGCCCGATTCCTAAAGTGGTATGAGGAAGGGCGTTTTGTCCATATTTGTCCAGAGGTAGTGGGAGGTTTGCCAACCCCTCGTCCTGACGCACAGCGGCAAGGAGATCGGGTAGTGACGGGGGCAGGCGTCGATGTTACGGAGCCATTTATGAAGGGGGCTCAAGCCACACTAAAGCTGGCTAGGGAACATCAGGTTGCATTAGTTATTTTAAAACAAGACAGTCCTTCATGCGGAAGCCTGTATATTTATGATGGAACCTTTAAGGATACGAAAGCAACGGGAGAGGGCACCACTACGGAGCTGTTGAGGAAAAATGGGTTTAAAGTATTTGGCGAAGATCAGCTGGATGAAGTCGAGCAGGAACTCGCACGTATGGACGGGCAGGGCATTCTTTAAGTAATAAATAGGCAGCAGGATACATAGTGTGTATAAGGGGAACGAAGCAGTGTCCTTGGGAGAGGAAATGCCGTCCGATGAGCCATCCTTCATTTGGGATAGGAGGCGGACGCAGATGAGTATTGATCAGCTCATTGCTTTGCTCGTTCTTGTCATTATGATCGTACAGCTTGCTGGCACAAAAGGTAAACACTAAGACTCACCTCATTGTAACTGCTTCCGGAGCTCAGCATTTTTTGAGTTCGGAAGCTTTTTTTGTCCACGGCTATGCATATTGTGAAATCTAAAGGATTCCTTCATAGTGATGTCTAATATACATATAGTGGGTTTTTGGGAAGTCCAAGGAAAGAATTTAGGGGGAACTATGAAATTTAGAACATGGATAATCATTGTGCAGTTATTTATGATTGCTGTGCTTGTAGGCGTGTTGGCGGCCGATCTAGGTGAGACAGGCTCAGATGAGTCTAAACATGATGATATTTTAATAC
Source organism: Paenibacillus sp. FSL H8-0315 (assembly GCF_038005365.1). Lineage (NCBI taxonomy): Bacteria > Bacillati > Bacillota > Bacilli > Caryophanales > Paenibacillaceae > Paenibacillus > Paenibacillus sp. FSL H8-0315. The sequence continues at coordinate 5,882,448 of NZ_JBBOTA010000001.1, forward strand.
ATTTTGATCAAAAAGATTTAAACAGGATGAAAGAAACCGTTCAAAGGTTTAGTGAAGGTAAAGGAGATAACCTGATGTTGATTGAGCCAACCACGGATAGTGGACGGTTAATTCATGATTTCTATTCTAATGGTAAAGAGCTTCATTGGGTAAAGGATGATACAAGAGATGCATGGAGTAGTAGTCCCGGGAAGATCGAATATGTATGCCAAGCGATTGAACTAATAGAGACAGGTGAGCGGTTTAATGTCGAGTTATCTCAATGTAATGTTCAGCCAGACGGTGAGAAAATAAACGTGATCAGCTTTTTAAAAGAAAGATTATAAACCCATTTACGGAGAGGATGGATGATCAATATGCCGATGTCTGAGTACTATCAAGGGATTCGTGGGAAAGTGGGCTCAGAATTATTAATGATGCCTTCCGTAGCTGCAGTAGTAAGAAATAAAGAGGATGAGATTCTGTTCATCCGCAAGCCAGGAGAATCTTTGTGGGGATTGCCTGCGGGAGCGATTGAGCCAGGGGAGCGTCCCGGAAGAACCTTACGCAGAGAGGTATATGAAGAGACAGGGTTGATGGTTCATCCTACGTCGATTTTAGGTGTTTTTGGTGGAGCGAAATATAGATACGAATATAGTAATGGCAATCAGGTAGAATATACGGTTATTGTATTTGAGTGCTCTATTATCAGAGGAACGCTTAGAGCTATAGATGGGGAGATCGAAGAATTTAAATTTTTCAAAGAGAACGAGCTGCCAGAGATTGCAATTCTTTATCCTAGAGAGATTTTTATAAAAGACCGAGAGAAGACTGCAACGATATTTGAGTGACTGAGAGGAGTGCCTCATGAAGACATACATTTATATGGTTAGACATGCAGTGTCACCTTTTGTATTAGGGAATGAGCGGGAACGGGGATTATCCGAAAAAGGACACGCAGACGCTTATAGAATCAAAGAGCTTTTGACGGAGGAGGAAATTACATATTTTGTATCCAGCCCATATAGACGAGCCGTAGAGACAATTAAATATTTGGCAGAAGCTTCGAACCAAGAGATTGAACTGTATGAAGAACTCAGAGAACGAGCAATCGGAAGTGTCGAGATTGAAATCAGTGAAGATGATTTTCTGCAGGGCATTCGGACATCGTTCAGCGACAAGCAATATAAAATGCCGGATGGAGAGAGTACCCAGGGAGCACAAGAGCGTGCAATTCCTGTCATCAAGCAATTAATTCAACAGCATAAAGGCGGCAAAATCGCATTAGGTACGCATGGGAATATCATGACCATTATCCTGAACTACTTCGATAAGAAGTATGGATATGAGTTCTTTGAACAGACGTCCAAGCCGGATATTTATAAGCTGGAATTTGAAGAATTGGAGCTTACCCATGTGGAGCGGCTGTGGGACTCCGAAGTGCTGAACAGATGAAATATTTTATAAAGCTGAATGCACTAAGCGTACTTTATGCCTTTATGTTGTTTGTTGTAATAGAGCTGCCATTGAATATTTATCGAATCAGCAGAATTTCCGGCTTGGAGCTGGGAAAAGTAGATACCTTGCTGTTTATCTTCAAGCTTGTTTTATTTTTATTATCTTCTATAGTATTTATTTGGCTTACAAAAAAATATTTGAGCGGAAAAAAATCCATGTATTTCACTACGATCCTATGGTTTCCCTATTTGATTCTATTCATTAGTTTATTCGCAACCTGGTTCCCAATCACAGAACCTGCAGATAAACCTGCACCGGTAACAGGACTGATCATAATAGGAGCCATGATTATTTATCCGTTTTATATCGCAATGATTAGTATTATCGCAAGCATCAATTTTAAGTCAGAAGCTGGATAGAGGTTGGAAATGAGGATCAATGATTTGAAAGAAAGACTTTTTTATACTTGTATCTGCCTCGTTGTTATTGTATTGGGGTTAAGCTCTAGAGTATTCACGGATCAGCTGCCTTTGTTTGTATCTAGACATTTCGGAGATGCGCTTTGGGGCAGCATGGTTTATTTTATGTTTCGGGTCCTACTGGTAAATCAAAAGCTAAGGCTCGCCTTTGTATGGAGTTTGGTGTTTAGCTTCGGTATAGAATTTAGCCAGCTGTATCAAGCGGAATGGATCAACAGCATCCGTTCTACAGTATTGGGTGGTCTAATTCTCGGAAAAGGATTCCTGTGGATCGACCTTGTTAGATATTTAGTGGGCATTGCCCTTTGTTATGGATTGGATCAATACTTTCACCAAAAGGTGCACCGAAATAATAAATAGTGTTTATTGGAGAGGAACCTTTAAATGGTAAATAGTTTGATTGTGGTATGCTTGCTTACGATGATTATTCACACGGCAGAAACCTTATCGTATTCGGTACGATACGCCGGAGTGAAGCTGAACAAGATAGCCATTGCGTTATCTCTCACAGGCATTATTGTTCTCGTCTCAAGAACTGCAAATATGATCCAAGCTCCACTGACGGCTAAATTCGTAGATTATGCCAAAATACATTCCGATTTTCCACTTCTTAATTACTTGAGAATTATATTATTGGCTTCTTCATTAGGGACTTTAATTGCCATTGCTGTGTTCCCTACCTTTGTAGGCTTGTTTGGGAGAATCATCTCTAAGCTTGAAATCGAAGGTTCTATCCCAAAACTGCTTACCAGTGTGACGATCGGGCAACTTAAGAACACAAGAAAATACATAAGAAAACCAAAAGTGAACTTATATAACTTCAGATACCTGGGGATTCCTAAACGTTTTATTGTGATGAATGTTTTTGTTACAGCCTTTTACACCGTAGGTGTCATATCATCTTTGTACGCTGCTCATCTAATGCCTCAATATAGCACGACTGCTTCTCAAGCTTCCGGACTGATTAACGGTATGGCGACTATTCTGCTGACCATATTTATCGACCCACAGCTTGGTCTTATTACCCATAAGGCTACTGAAAATGTAGAATACCGTGATCAGCTAGGAAAAATATATGTGGTATTGATGGGTTCACGATTTGTAGGCACTATATTTGCTCAGCTCCTAATTGTGCCTGCAGCCCAATTAATTAGTATGTTAGTGAAGCTGATTTGAGCCGGTGGGGGCGAATCATAATCATTAGGGAAGTTTAGATTCTGCTGCTCGTAGTGCTAGCGAAATCTTCTGTTCCCAGCTGTAAATATTCTGCTGCATGGAATGAATTCGTTTCATTTGCTCATAGGATGATTTCAATTCTGTAGCGGCTCTAACTGCATCTCCTTGCTTAACAGCTGCTTTATATTGTTTGTCAGCTTCCGCGCGTACTTTCTGCGTGGCAGTGAGATTCTTACTTTCGGCAGTTATTTGTTTCTTTAAAGCAGTGATGGGTGCCAACGCATCTTTGACGGGTTTAAGCTTAGCAGCGGTTTGCTTGCGAGCGGCTGCCAAAGCGGTTGTCTTTGTCTTAATTTCGGCTCGGGCGAGGGTTACAGCAGCCTTTAGTTTATTACGCTTCAGGTCCAGCAATGTGACTGTTTTCAAGTCTTTAGCTTTCTTGGCTGCGGTAGACTGTTTACTGAGTGTGCTGTATTGTTCCAGAAGGGGGGCATGTTTCTTCTGAACTGAGCTAGCTTCTGAAGATAAGCGGCTTAACAGTGCTTGATCTGTTGACTGTATGACGGTACGAATAGATTTCAGAGCGTCATTATTCTGTTTGCGTAACTTCTGAATTTTTGAGTTATCTGTCTTGAGGGTGGCTTGAAGCGCGGTATAATTACCATGAAGACTGTTAATGTCATCCAGCGCGGAATCCCAGCCAGTAGCAGCAGACACAAGTGTGAGGTTACAGGTTAAGAAAGCTGCTACCAGCACTAATTGAGCCACCCATTTTAAATCCCTAATTCTGAAAATGTTCGTTCTACATCTGACGGTGTTTTTTGGCTTAAACATTCCTCTCAGCTCCTTAATGGATTAGTTAATATACGCAAAAAAGCACCTCCAAGATAGGCATTGACGCCTGTCTTGCGAGGTGCTTCTCCCGCACAGAAATATAAAAGATGCTCTTACTATAACTTGAAATTAATGGATAGTCAATGAACAATAGAACGTTTGTTTGCTTGTTTTTATAATTGTGAAATACAAAGGGGAGTAAATATGAGTTCACATCTAGAGTATGGGCACGATCGAGTGGCCCTGATTACCGGAACCTCCAGTGGATTTGGACTGCTGACAGCGCTCAAATTAGCTGGACAGGGGTTTAAGGTGATAGCAACCATGCGTGATTTAAGCCGTAAAGGCGAGCTGGTGCAGCAGGCAGAGCAGGCAGGAATTTTAAAGCAGCTTCATTTAATGACCATGGATGTAACTGACAGCGATTCTATAGAGACAGCAATATCTTCAGTACACGAAACATTTGGAAGAATTGATGTTCTAGTCAATAATGCAGGTTTTGCCATTGGCGGTTTCATAGAAGAAATATCTATGGAGGAATGGCGGCGGCAAATGGAGACGAACTTTTTTGGATTAGTGGCTGTGACAACAGCTGTGCTGCCCATTATGCGAGAACAGCAGAGTGGCACGATTATTAATGTGGGAAGTGTAAGTGGATTATCCGGATTTCCAGGTTATGCGCCTTATGCAGCTTCTAAATTTGCTGTTGAAGGCTTCAGCGAAAGCCTGCGTCATGAAATGTCCCCTTATGGAATAAGGGTGGTATTAATTGAACCGGGCTCCTTCCGAACACCGATATGGGGAAAAGGCATGGAGCAAATTCGACGTAAGGAGGATTCTCCGTATAAAGCGCGTCTTGACGCTGTGCTACGATATTCCAAACATACTGCTGAGACAGCGCCTGACCCTAGTCAAGTGGCTAATCTTATCGGTCGTATTACCGAAATGAAGGCACCACGGCTACGTTATCCTATCGGCAAAGGTACGCGAATCTTAATCTTAGGCAAAACGCTGCTTCCATGGAAGTGGCTGGAGAGAATTATTGCGAAAGAATTGAGGTGATAGGATGGAGTCATCCATAAATTTAACAATCATTAAACTAATAGGTTATGTGTCCAGTTTGATGACCGTTTTTTTATGGCTAATTTTTATATTCATCAATCCTTATGCTGAGATTACGAATCGCTCCACTCTTGTGATTAGTATAATTATGTTGTTATTACCGGCGGGGTTATTAGCAATAGGTGTCTTTTTAAACAGAAGTCGGCTAATGCTGCTTGCATTTATCTGGAGTTTTCCCTACAGTTTATATATGTTATTAACACCGGGAATCTTTAGGTTGTTCGGGATTACGAGCCTAATGTATTTACTTTGTTTTGTGTTATTTAGAATGAACAAGATTAGATATTGAACAAGGATAGAGGTGTGCCGATGCTAGAATCGTCCGGAATCCATATCTGCTTCAACGCAGATGGCCGTGAAATAGAAATCCTCGATGTTACTCCATTTGGCAAAGATAAATTTCGAATTGAAGAGACACCGATTTTTAATCCGGCTGTTACAATGGGAGATATTATACAGGTGAAGGAAGAAAATGGAGTCTATTATTACCAAGAGACTGTTCAAAAATCTCCTTTCAAAAGATACGCTTGGCTGCTTAGTAAAGAAGCTGTTGATTCAACGGCCATTGCAGCTTTTAAACATAGAATTATAGAGAATGAAGGCAAATGTGAGTTGATCTTTGGCGGTTTGTTCGTCATTCATATTCCTAAGAATACTTCAATTGATGTTGATGGGGAAATGAATCGAATTATTGAGCGGTTCGAGATTTAAATACTAAGAAAAAAATGCTGCGTCATGAAATGCAAGGAAACTTGCACATGATGACCGCAGCATGGAGAATAGAAGAAACGCTTTTTATTTTATTTCTTCCATAAACGTCTTGAAATTTTCAGCGATTTCTTTTGATTTGGTATGGTGCAGATAATGTCCTGCATCAAGTTTTACCAATTTTCCTTGTACGGAATTTTTGACTTGCTCTTCATGCAATGATATCCAATCTTTTAAGAGAGTATCATCCCCTTGAACAAAGAGCAAAAGGGGGAGATCCTTTGGAAAAGTTGAATTTAGAGCCCCTTTATAATTAGAAGACATATTTTCCACTTCATTTAAGTTAGTGTAATTATAAGTGTTTCTAAGCGTAAGCAATCTCAATTGTTCTTTAGTTTCATCATCAAACGGCAATTCAGCATAGGGATTTCCACTTGATTTAAATAACAATCTGCCCAAGCCTGATTCTCTAAGTAGTTTTAATTTTCCTGTTGGTATTTTAACACCTATTCTGTCTTCCGTTGCAATACTATTATCAATCCCGACAAATGCACTCACTTCGTTTGGATATTTGTTCACATAATTCAAACTGTACATACCGGAAATAGAGTGTGCCATTAGAATATAACGGTCAATATTAAGCTGCTTTACAGCTTCATGAATTTCACTCACAATGTTTTCTGTGGTTCGCTCTTTTTCAGTTCTATCACTTAATCCATAACCGAAAGGCTCAATCACGACAACTTTGTAAAATGGAGATAGTTCATCTATTAACAGCTTAAAATCAAGTCCCGGTGCCACCGTTCCATAACCAGGTAAGAGCACGACTGTCTCTTCACCCTTTCCTTGAATCAAAACGTTCATATTTTTACCATCGACGCTTACAGACTGACCATAGGGTTTTATTTTAGCTTGGTCCGATTTATTGAGGAAAATATTAGCGACAAAAACAGTCACTAGAAAAAGTACTATTGCAGTAGCTAAAGCCCCTAAGGAAATAAGTATAATTTTCAGCGGTTTATTCATCCTTTTTTTAATAACCTCTTCTTCTGGTTTCAATCGCATCTTCTCCTGTTCTAATCGCTTTATTCTAGCTATCTTAATGAGTTGCTAAAGAAAGCTTACCCGATGAAGATGAACTATACATGACGACAATATGAACTGAATATGAACCAGCTAAAAAAAGTTTGACTCTATAAAATGAATGTGAGGTGAGCAATAATGTTGAAATTTATGAAGCAATGGTTGCCGAGTATTGTGATCGCAGTGGTTATTTCTTTGTTTGTTAGAACCTATGTTGCTGAAGCCATGAGAGTTCCAACGGGCTCTATGATCCCAACGATTCAAATCAATGATCGCTTAATTGTTGAGAAAATGTTATGGATGACCACACTGGAGCATGGAGATATTGTTGTATTTACGCCACCTGTAGCTGGTGATGAGAATAAAAGATATGTAAAAAGGCTAATGGGGCTGCCTGGAGATACCTTGGAAATTAAAGATGGCGCACTTTACCGAAACGGAGCGAAGGTTAACGAACCTTACCTCAATGAACAGATGGATTACACTTTTGGACCGGTTACGGTACCCGCCGATCATTATTTTTTTCTCGGAGATAACCGGAATATAAGCTATGATGCTCATCTGTGGGATACTCCATTTGTGTCGAAGGATAAGTTGATTGGGAAAGTAATCGCTGAATTTAGCAATCCCTTTTAGGTAGTGTGTAAGACGGATAAATGTAAGGCTTAATCTCTAAAAATAGATTTAGGGGTGCTGAAGTCGCGGGGGTCTTTTGAACTAACCGAGTGCTTTAATGAGTCTTTAACCATATTGTTACTTTGGAAGAATTTAGCTATCCTTAAGGTAAAATATACCTACATATAGTAAGGGGTGCTGAATTTTGAAAGCTCATGTCACAGATCTCAAACATGGCGATTGTCTAATCACAGATACATTCAATAGTGTTGGCCTACACGTGCTTCCGAAGGGGACAGTGGTCTACGGAGAAGAAATCACCATCCTGATGAGGCATCAGATTGATTATGTCGATATTGAACCACGCATGATGGTGCTGGATAATGAAGAAATGAATGTGGCACAAGGGATAGATGGTAATTTTGATCAAGCCATCCAAAACTATGAATCTATATTTCTGGAAGCACTCAGCAAGGGTAGCTTTACGCAGTCAGATGTTGATAATACGCTGCAGCCATTGCTGGAGAAATTGGATGAACAAAAGGATGTCGTTTCTTTATTATTGCTGCTGGAACGTGATGATATCAGTACATACAACCATTCATTGCAGGTCGGACTGTTATCTTTTTACATAGCGACTTGGTTAGGTCATACAAAAGCCGAAAGATTTGAGATTAGTAGAGCCGGTTATTTGCACGATATCGGAAAAAGCCAGGTTGCTCCACATATCTTAAATAAGACGGATAACTTAACTCCCGAAGAATCAGAAGAACTAAAACGTCATACTTCGTATGGATACGACATTATCCTTAAATCGATGAATGACGAAAAGACCGCACTAGTGGCGCTTCAGCATCATGAATTCGAGGATGGTACAGGTTATCCTAACAATCTCCGTAAACAGGACTTGCACCCGTATACGCAGATTGTTGCTGTTGCAAATACTTATGTAGGCATGACCTTAGGAAGAGCGAATCAACCAAAACAAGGCCTGATTAACGTTCTGCGCAAGGTACATGAGCTTGGATTTGGCAAGCTGAATGGAAATGCGGTACAAGCTCTAATCGGACATTTATTGCCGAATTTTGTGGGTAAGAGCGTGCAGCTTAGCAATGGTGAGCAAGGTACGATTATTATGAATAATCCGTTGGATATTTTCAAACCTCTGGTAAAAATAAATGAGACTACGTTCAGAGACTTATCTAAAGAGCGTAATTTGACTGTTGAAGAAGTATTTATTTAACGAATATTTTTGTGGCGATAAATAGGAGGCTATCTCCCTGATCCGTAAAATCAGGGGATAGCTTTTTTGTGTTATAATCGAAATTGGGTTAAAAACCCTTCAATATGGAATAGGAGAGTGCTTATCGTGATTATCAAATTCATTCGTTTACGTTAATTTGAGGTGCAATTCAATGATGACATCATCCATTTTTTTGAAAATGTATTGAGTCTTATTTAACTGTGCATTCATTGATAAAATTCGAATGAAATGAGGAATGAACAATGAGCGAAAAAATAGTAAAAGTAAACGGAATTGATATATGTTCGGATAGTTTTGGAAATCCTAGCAATCCTGCGATATTGCTGATTATGGGTGCCACCTGTTCTATGGTTTATTGGGATGAAGAGTTCTGTCAGCGATTAGCAGATACCGGACGTTACGTTATTCGTTATGATAACCGGGATGTCGGACGTTCCGTTGTTTATGAGCCTGGGAGTTCCAATTATACCGTGATGGACATGGCAAATGATGCTGCTGGGTTACTAGACGCCTATAATATAGAACAGGCAAATATCGTTGGAATGTCCTTAGGCGGAATGATTGCGCAAGTCCTTGCTACACGTCATCCGCAAAAAGTTCTAACCTTAACCTTGATCGCATCAAGTTTTTTCGAATCTGACGATAATGATCGGAACTTGCCTCCTATGGATGAGCGGATCCTCGCATTCCATGCAAATGGAGCAACACTGGATTGGTCTAATGAGGAAGAGGTAGCCAATTATTTGGTTTCAGGTTCCGGCATACTCTGTGGTTCAAAACATAAATTCGATGAGAAAAGAGCGTATAAACAAGTAAGGCTGGAAATAAAACGTGCCAACAACTTGCTTAGCATGTTTAATCATTCTCTTCTTACAGGGGATGACGGCTACGAGGGCAAGGCAAAAAATATCATGGTTCCTACCTTGGTTATCCACGGCACAGAAGACACGGTGCTTCCTATAGAGCATGGCTTGGCGCTTGCGGCGGAAATTCCTGATGCGTCGCTTCTAACCCTGGAAGGAACGGGCCACGAAGTCCACCCGGATGATTGGGAAACCATAATCAAAGCCATTTCGAATCATACTTTAGGCGGTAAAGCTTAACAGGGCTTAAAGAGTAAAATAAAGAAGGGCTACAATTCGGTCTTGCCGATTGTAGTCCTATTTTTTCTAGGATTACTTCGTCCCTAGGAATTAAATCGCTTCACTAATTTTTCTTTATGTGCAGTAAAAGCCTCTTCTAAAGTGATGCCATATAAGTCAGCTAACAATGCGATATTTCCGAGAACATCCCCGATTTCCTCAATCAAGTCGTTTTTCAGTTGCTCTGGAGTACGAGTCGATTCATCCGGTCGATCTCTGCCGATTTCATAGGAGCGTACAGCTCGAGCGACTTCACCGGTCTCTTCCATTAAGAATCCGACTCTTATAAAAGGACCATAAGTAGTCCAGCCTCGTTCTCCATAAAAATGATTAATCCATTTCTGCACATCATTAATTTCCATATTATGTAGCACTCCTTAATCTTTCACATGATTTATACTCCAACATATAGTATATTAGATAGCGGACATTATCAATATATAGTTTGGAGATGAGATTTTGAAATCAATATGTGTTTTCGCAGGATCGAATTTAGGGGTGCATGAGGATTATAAAGCTAAAGCTGTTGAACTTGGTAACTACATGGCTATGCATAATTATCGTTTAATTTACGGTGGTTCAAAAATCGGATTAATGGGTGAGGTCGCTAATGCTGTTTTGAATGGTGGAGGCGAGGTAATCGGGGTAATGCCTAGAGGATTATTTAATGGGGAAATGGTACATAGAGAGTTAACGCAGTTGATAGAAGTAGAGGATATGCATGGCCGTAAAGCAAAAATGGGAGAGCTGGCAGATGGCTTTATTGCTTTGCCTGGAGGGTTTGGAACGTATGAGGAGCTCTTTGAGGTTTTGTGCTGGTCACAAATTGGCATACACAAGAAGCCGGTAGGGGTTCTAAATATCAGGAATTATTTTGATCCTCTGATGAATCTGATACATAACAGTATCCAAGAAGGCTTCTCTAATTCTTCGCATCTAAGTCTGCTAAACGTATCCAACGAGCCGTTGGAACTCTTGACTCTTTTGAAGGAGTATGTTCCGCAAACGCTTGAGCAAAAGTGGAAACAGCTCAACTGAATAATGAAACTTTCAGTTTAATGATCGGGTACTCGGGTACACTGTAATCTGGACGTAAACCAACCGAAATCAGGCATTAGTTTCTCCATGACCTTTACCGCTGAGGGTTCGGACTCAGAAGGCGTTATTTGCACTTAGGTTACTTTGGGTTCTCGCGCGATTTGAACTATCCCCCATGCTTGTGAACACACTTTTCCGATGGATCGGACTCAGCTGACCTTATTTCTCCATTTCGAATGTTTTAGGCGAGCTATCGGACTATATTGCAGCTATTTACTCATAACCACACCGATTCTGCACTGTTACATGGTAATAAGAGCTATACGGTCCGATACTTCTGTAAAAATGACCAAAAAGCTCAAATAGCTGCAATACGGTCCGTAACATATTGAGGGTCTTTGGCTAGTTTGGTTATTTGGGTTAATTTAGTTTCTTGGGCATCATGGGTTTGGTTCTTAGGTTTATCTCCGTTTGAGCAGGGTTTCGGACTCCAGTGACGTTATTTCGTATGAAGAGGTTCATATTTTGTGCTTTTTTGCCAATAGCGATTATGGAGTCCGATAGCATCCCGATTATGGGATTATACTGTGTATAAGGTCAACTGGGTCCTATAGCGACTTCGCAAGTGGATTCGCGGCGCAAAAGGTACGTAATCAAACGAAGTGTGAGGTTTGGATTATGGCTACATTACCGCTGAATTTGAAATTCACTAGTGGATTGGCTATGATAAATATAGAGAAACGCTACAAGAGGAGAAATGAGATAATGACCCCCGAGAATCAAATCGAACAATTTAAGAAGCTTAAGCACGATATCACTCGTTTCATGTTAATTTATAAATTTGCATTGGATGAGATGGAAACGAAGATTGAGATCCTAAAACAGGAGTTTCAGTCTCTGCATGATTACAGCCCAATTGAACATACCAAATCGCGTATTAAGTCTCCAGAAAGTATCATGAACAAGATGCTGCGCAAAAATGGTGAATTATCGCTGGATTCAGTGAAAAATTGTATTAAAGACATCGCTGGTCTGCGGATCACCTGTTCTTTTATCTCTGATATCTATCATGTTAGTGAGATGCTTCAGAAGCAGGATGATCTAACGGTCCTTGAGGTAAAGGATTATATTAAGAACCCTAAACCTAACGGATATCAGAGTCTTCACTTGCTGATTCAAGTCCCTGTTTTTATGTCCGATCGCCAGGAGCTTGTCTGTGTAGAAGTTCAAATTCGTACCATTGCTATGGATTTCTGGGCAAGCCTCGAACATAAAATCTTTTATAAATATAATAAATCAGTACCTGAGAGTATGACTCGTGAACTTAAAAATGCGGCGGATGCCGCTCATGCCCTTGATCTGCAAATGGAGCGTCTGCACCGGGATATAAAGGAAATCAAAGACGATGATGAAGATGATCTTAGCTCCTTCGAGGAAGAGCTTCGCCGTATAGTGGTTCATAATAAGCAGTTCACACTTCCAGCTAACTTTATTAAACTGCTTGACGACAAATAAACTGTTTTGTCCGCCTAGAGTTATCCGTTTCCTTTCGGGTGACTCTAGGTTTTTTCTTGTATACATCATTGCTATAGATAACTAGAATAGAGTATTCTCAACTAGAAGAGAATGGTTACTTCAGCTTCATCATTTTTACATAAAAGGAGAATGAAGATGAGCGAGCGTACACTTCGCACCATTACTGTGAATCAAATCGGATATCCGCTGGATGGACAAAAGATCGCAGTATTTACAGGTACTGAGCATGATTTTCAGGTAGTTGATGTTGATAGTGGGACTATTGTGTTCAAAGGTAGTTCAGATGCTGGAAGATTTGATAAAGCCAGTGGAGTAACTTTGCACACAGGTGATTTCTCGGAAGTCAATACTGAGGGAAGATATCGGATTGAGCAGAGCGAGGGTGTAGCTTCGGCATCCTTTACAATCTCAGATCAGCCTTATCATGAGCTTCAACAGGGCTTGCTGAAAGCTTTCTATTATTATCGCTGTGGCGTTGAGTTGACTGAAGAATATGCTGGAGATTGGAAGCACAAGGCGTGCCATACTGCAAAAGGGATTGTATATGGGCAACCGGATCTTCAACTAGACTGTTCGGGTGGCTGGCATGATGCAGGTGATTATGGAAAATATAGCGGTCCCGGTGCGAAAGCTATCGCGGATATGCTGCTTGCCTATGAATTATATCCCTCGGCTTTTGTAAGCGCTATCCCATTGCCTGAAAGTGATGGATCTACGCCAGATGTGCTGCTGGAATGCAGGGTGGAGCTCGATTGGTTGTTTAAAATGCAAGACTCCGCAACAGGTGGTGTATACCATAAATTGACTACGTTAAGCTTTCCTGGTCTGGATGTTATGCCTGAGGACGATACAGCAGACCTGTACTTCTCACCAATATCTGCTACTGCAACTGGGGATTTTGCTGGTGTTATGGCTATGGCTGCAAGAGTGTACGAGCCTTTTGATGCTGCTTTTGCGCATAAATGTCTGGATGCTGCGGGGGCAGCATGGGAATGGGTTGTACAGCATCCAGATGTACCCGGTTTTACGAATCCGCCTGAGATTAGCACTGGAGAATACGGGGATGGAGTCGATAAGGACGAGCGGTATTGGGCAGCGGCGGAGCTGTATCGTACGACAGGGAAAGAGAAATATCATCAAGCTGTTCTGCAGCTAGTGCAGCTTGCTTTTCCAAAATACAGTTTAGGCTGGGGTGATATGGGGGGCTATGGCACTATTGCTTATCTGTTAAATGGTGAGGAGCAAGCAGACCGTGCTTTATATGCCTCGTTAAAAGAAGGGCTTGTTGCTGAGGCGCAACGATTAGCGGAACAGAGTCGTGAGGAGGGCTATAGGATCTCCTTAAAAGAGGAGGACTATATCTGGGGCAGCAATATGCTAGTAATGAACAATGCAATGCTGCTGCTGGCGGCTGAATATTTTAGTGGAGACTCCGGTTTTGCGGACTGTGCCTTAGATCATCTACATTATCTGATGGGGCGTAACGTTCTGGATATCAGCTATGTTACCGGGTTTGGGGATCATGCCGTGATGAATCCGCATCATCGCCCTTCTGTAGGTGACCATGTGGCTGATCCGGTGCCGGGATTGGTGTCAGGGGGGCCAGATCGTGGGCTGCATGATGAATATGTAGTTGAGCATTTACAAGGAAAACCAGCTGCGCAGTGCTTTGTCGATCATGAGCTTAGCTATTCTACGAATGAAGTGACGATCTATTGGAATTCACCTGCGGTGTTTGTTGTGGCCCGTTTTAATCAATAAAAAGCAATAGTTCGAATAGGGAAAGACGTCCTGAAACTGGATGTCTTTCTCTTTTTTATAGCTGAAATGCTATAATACTAGACGGTATGCTATTTTAGCGGATGGTATTAGGAGGTAGGGGATTGAGTAGTATTTTTGAGATTCAGAGACTTGCAAAACTTAATTGGAAAAGTAACGACCAAACTTCGAAATATCTTTTCTCGGAGATCTCCGCAGACATAGCTGAATCGGACCGCATCGCATTGATTGGTGCCTCTGGCCAAGGGAAAAGTACATTCCTTAGAATCCTGGCTCTCTTGGATGCTCCGGATGAGGGAGATATGTTGGTAAATGGGACTTCATATAAAAGTATGGATGCGAGATTATGGAGGATGAAAATAGGGTTTGTAGCACAACAAGCGGTCATGCTGTCTGGCAGTGTGGAGGATAATTTAAGAACTGTCAGCAGACTGCATGACAAACCTTATGATCTTAAACTAGTGCAGCGACTAATTGGGCAATTGGGGCTGGAGCATTTGGATTTAAGCAAAAAAGCGGCAGATTGTTCGGGTGGTGAAAAGCAGCGGATTTCTTTAATTCGATCCTTGCTGCTCCGACCTACGGTATTATTGCTCGATGAAATCACCGCTTCGCTCGATGTTAACAGCACTCAAATGGTTGAGAAGCTACTAGAGGATTGGCATAAGGAAGAAGGCACTTCGATGATTTGGGTCACTCATGATCTTAAGCAGGCGAGCAGAATAAGCACAACTACATGGTTTATGGGAAAAGGCAGGTTGGAACAGCATGTGAGCGAGTCTTTTTTTGCTGAATCTGCGGAAGAATTGGCTAAAAGGTTCGTTCGGCCTTCGGAAGGAGCGTCGTTGTTATGAGTTATACAGCACTAAGTTTCACGCTTCTGTTTGTATTAGGGACAATGTTGGTCTCCGTGTGGCAAAAGCTCGGACTGGAAAAAGATATCATTGTAGGCACAGTGCGGTCGGCCATTCAATTGCTTGCGGTGGGGTATGTGCTGCAATTTATTTTTAAATCGGATCAGGTCATTTATGTAATTGTGATAATACTCTTTATGATCAGTGTAGCCGCATGGAATGCAGCCAAAAGAGGCAAAGGCTTGCGCGGATTAGTCTGGAGAATTGGACTGGCGATTGCTACTATGGAACTGCTCATGATGGGCATTCTGCTCAGCTTACATATCATTGAGGCTACGCCACAATATATCATTCCGATTAGCGGTATGACCATTGGCAGTGCTATGGTGGTTTCAGGGTTGTTCATTAACCATATCAAGCATGAAATTCAGCAGAGCAAAGGGGAGATTGAAACGTTGTTGTCTCTTGGCGCAACGGTCCCACAGGCGATCCAGGAAGTTAGAAAAAGATCTGTAAAATTCAGCATGATTCCTACCATCGACGGTATGAAGACGGTTGGGCTTGTTCAACTCCCTGGAATGATGACCGGAATGATCATCGCGGGTGCTGATCCTGTAGTAGCTGTTCGTTATCAGATATTAATTGTGTTCTCGTTCACTGCCTCTGCTGCCATAACGAGTATGCTGCTCAGTGTACTGAGCTACAGACTCTTTTTCACGCCGGATCTAAGGCTCAAGCAAATAGTGGAGCAAGGCTAAGCCTATTTCTCACAAGCAATTCCGTCTTTGTCACGGTCGCTTTTTTTATTGGCAGTATAGAGTTCTTTCGATACGTAGGGTTTGTATTTCGTTTTGCCGCCTTTGTTCTTGGTTGAGCTGGAAATGGCTACTCCACCTTTGTAATCTTTGTTTAGCTCCGTGCAGTTTTTGTAGGTTTTGGCCTTGGATTCTGCGCTAGCTGTATTCAAGGTAGCGACGGATAGAGTGAGTAGCAGGCCTGCTACTAGACAGATGTTTAAGATTTTTTTCATGGGAACACTCCTATAAAAATCTAATGAAATTGCTGGTTGTGTAGTATCATTGTATTTTATATTACCAGTTTAATTCATTGAGGTATACATTATTGGGAAAATTGGAAACGGTGTACATATTTATGGGTGAGGTGGGGGAATAATTAGATTCAATTCACATGTAGTGAACAGGCTACGAATGAGGTGATTCTAATTAGCAAAATGAAAATGGCGACTGCCCTAATTGCGGGATTGTTGCTTCTGCCGGGAATGGCTATGGGTGCATCAGCCCCCGTTACTATGACTCACGTTAATGGAGAACTGCTATCGGCTATGCCCAAGCCAGCTCCGGAGTCTAGGCACATTATATTACCTTCTGCAATTCAAGCGTCAGAGCTATACGGGTTCGGATTACAGCATCGGAATGCCTCGATTCAATATTCGATCTTCTCTAAAGATTTCAAAAAGATTATGTATCCGCGGTTTGTCGAACTAAACTGGGTGACGGGTGTCTCCAGCCCTTGGATCACGAACTACGAGGTCACTAAAGAAACGATAATTAACAAGAACTCAGAGGTCATAGAAATGCGTTTGGATACTGCGACTTCAAGTGGACCAGCACCTTCTATACTTTTGACAATCTCACTTGTGCAAGAGAAGAATAGCTGGGTGATTACCGGAGTGACATCGGACCCCGAGCTGCCGCGTGGCGGATTGCCTAGGAAGTAGGTTGGTTATGGATAGGAAAAAGAGCAAGCGTAGTAGGGGGTTCCCATACGCTTGCTCTTTTTTTGTTTCGAAAGCACAATCGTTTAGTCCACGTGGTCTGTTTTTCTACAAATGATCAGTGACAATGTTCAGCCCAGGGTGGCAATGCCAACTCAGCGTCACAAATGATCAGCTTACGTTGGTGATTATTTAAGAAACCTCGCTTCACAGATCGTTACGGACCGTATTGTAGCTATTTTTGCTGCACTGCACGATCGTTACGGACCGTATTGCAGCTATTTTGGCATTATGGTCGTCCTGGCGAGAGTTTCGGACTGTATGGCTCTTTTTCCCCTAAAATCACGCATTATAGGAGTACATTTGGGTGAATAGCTGCATCTGAGTCCGATAGCATGGCTAATTCGCCGAAATTATGAAAATAAGGGCTCCTCGGTCCGATCACCGCCAAGCTCTAGTGTATTTAGAGTGACAATGCCAGCTCAAAGTGGCAAGGCCAACTCAGCGTCACAAATCATCAGAGACAATGTTCAGCCCAGGGTGACAATGCCAGCTCGCGTCACAAATGATCAGCCTACGTTGGTGATTACTTAAGAGACAGCGCTTCAGACATCGTTACGGACCGTATTGCAGCTATTTTGGCATTATGATCGTTCTGGCGAGAGTTTCGGACTGTATGGCTCTTATTCCCCTAAAATCACGCATTATAGGGGTACATTTGGGCGAATAGTTGCATCTGAGTCCGATAGCATGGCTAAATCGCTGAAATTATGAAAATAAGAGCTCCTCGGTCCGATCACCGCCAAGCTCTAGTGTATTTAGAGTGACAATGCCAGCTCAAAGTGGCAAGGCTATCTCAGAGTGACATAGCTCAGCTTACATCACAAAGCACAACTGGAGCCATCAGCCCAACTCGCATCGCATAGCCCAACTCACATCACACAGCTCAGCTCAATCACCAGCTCAGCGCCAAAAACCCCAGCTCAAGCCACAACAGCTACCTAGATTATCCAGCTGTTAAGCGACTAATCTCTTCCCGCCTTCACCATTAATTCTGCCAGCATTTTGGGTTCGGTTCGAACGGTGGTCATGTGATCTCCTTTGCCCTCGATGAAGCGGAAGACGCCTAAATGACTGGATTGTGTAGGATGGAATCCGTATGGACCTTGCGGTATCGCGGTGTCCTCCGTTAGATAAAGATAACTTTTGGGAATCTGGAGACTGTAAAATTTCTTGAGATCAAGCTTTTCGAAAAGTGGACTTGCTGGCTCAGGAGGAGCTTGTTTGTAAAAAGCTTGCGCTTCCGCAAGACTGGCGGTGTTGACGAATGTATCCCGGAAAAGAGGGAAAGGGAGCGTTATGGTGTTATTGCCGGAAGTATCTCTCAGCTGTTCAAAGTACTTCAGCGAATCAGCTGGAAATTGGTCCGCCACACTTTGCCCATCCAGCGGTACGAAGGCGTCGAAGAATACCAGACGTTTGATCCGATCCGGTACTTGCTGAGAGACGGTTTGGATCACCGAACCACCAAAGCTATGTCCAAGCAGAATGATATCCTTTAAGTCTTTTTGCTTGATATAGTCGACAACAGACTGTGTGATTTGCGCATGCGTTACATTATTGTTATTGTCCCCGCCATGTCCGGCATATTCCGGAGTATAGACGGTGTGCCCTAAGCTGCGAAGTGCGGCGGCCGTTTGATCCCAAAAACCAGCAGTAGCCCAAGACCCATGAACTAGAACAAATGTAAGAGGCGCTTGTTTCGCTGCTGTTTTGTTATTGGCGGCCTCAACTGTGGAGCTGAGATTCATAGGCTGGAAACCCATAATTGTAAAGACAGTGATACATAAAGCTAACACTATTTTTGTGCGAATCGATTTCATACTGTGCCTCCTATGTGGGGTGAGAGTGTAGTACTTAGAGGATGCCCCGTTTAGAAAAGAAAGATGAATTTTTATCAGGAGTAGTGAATCTCCGCACCTAGGCATAGGCAAACGCATATCTTGTGTTTAGGGAAAGCAAAAATTTATAGCAACAGAAAGGTAGGAAAAAAAGTGACTTCATACATGGACTATACGTCCCCCAATACAGAGTTTACTTTTGATGTGAACACTAATACACTTTTTAAAAAAGATGCCAACAACTTCATTAACTTGCTGTCGGTTAAACAATTGAATACGCTCGAGAACATATCACTGCTGGATATTTTTCTTAGCAAATCAAATGTGGTTGAACCTCATTATCATCAAAATGCTGCAGAGCTTGTATATTGTATCTGCGGTTCAGCGGTAGTGTCTTTAATCAATCCGTTCACAAATGAACTTCTGCATTTTCCGATTTGTCCGGGTCAAGTGGCAAATGTGCCGCAAGGCTGGTGGCATTATGAGATAGCTACTGTCGATAATACACATCTGCTCGCGATTTTTGACGCACCTATTCCTGAGGTTATCTTAGGTTCGGATATTCTTAGCAAAACCCCGGCAAATGTATTAGCCCATACTTACTGCTTAAATGAAGCTAAGGTAAAAGAAGCTTTAGCTCCAATCAAGCCTGGAACCTTCATCGGCCCTCCTGCTGACTGCTGCGAAGAAGATAAAGTAATGGGCAGCAGCAATATGGCTCCTAATATGGCCCCTAATATGGCTCCAAATATGCAAGCCAATGTTAAACCAAATATGCATCCTAATATGCAGCCAAATATGAATCCATACGCTCATATGCAGGCGCAACCCATCCCGATATCTTCACAAATGCCTCCAGCTACACAAGCCTTTAATTATCAGCCATACCCGATGCAAGGGTACTATACGCAGGGTTATGATCAGCATTATCGCCAACAACCCTATGTACAGCAGCAGCCGCATTACCAATATCCGAATAACCAAGAGTAAACTAAAAAAACCTCCCGGAACTCTAGATTCCGGGAGGTTTCGTTGTTAAACCTAGGATAAACGGACAAGTACTCTTCCTCTAAGGTTTCCTTGTAGAATATCTTCCAATGCTTGCGGTAGCTCGGTTAACGTGACTTCACGATCCACGAGGTTCTCCAGCTGACTTGGCTTCAGATCGCTCGCCATCCGTTTCCAAACCTGCTGGCGAAGGTCTGCAGGACATTCAACGGAATCTATGCCGAGAAGGTTAACACCCCGAAGAATGAACGGAAGTACTGTAGTTGGAACTGAAGTGCCTCCGGTTAAGCCACTTGCAGCTACAGAACCTCTGTAGGTGATTTTACTCAAAACTGCGGCAAGGGTGTCACCACCCACCGAATCTACTGCGCCTTGCCATAATTGTTTGTCCAAGGGTTTGCTGGCGCCGCCAATGACCTCTTCACGTGAAATCACGTCTTCGGCTCCTATACCTCTAAGGTAATCGGTAGCTTCGGCGTTACCTGTGCTTGCCACTACGCTATACCCTTTTGCGCCAAGCATGGCAATAGCAGATCCACCTACACCGCCGGTAGCGCCTGTTACAAGTACTTTGCCTTTGTCCGGGGAAACGTCATGATCTTCCAGGGCCAGTATGGATAAGGCGGCTGTCAGTCCTGCAGTACCGTAGATCATAGCTTCTTTAAGCGTCAGGCCTTCGGGAAGAGGAGTGATCCAACCTGCGGGAATACGAGCGTATTCGCTAAAGCCACCAAAGTGTGATACGCCAACACCATATCCTGTCGCAATGACTTGCTGCCCTTTATGAAACCGTTCGTCTGTGGAAGATACCACAATACCGGATAAATCTATCCCTGGAATAAAGGGATATGTTCTTAGAATTTTACCGTTTGGAATACTGGCTAAACCGTCTTTATAGTTTACACTGGAGTAAGCAACCTTAATTACAACCTCTCCAGCTGGCAGATCCTCTAGGGTAACCGGTTTAACAGCTACGGAGAAGGATGATTCTGTTTTGTCGACAACTAACGCTTGAAATGATTCTGTCATAAGTGTGAGCTCCTTCAACTACGTTATAGGTAAGACATGTATATAATATTTATTCTGCCCGGTCAACTAGTGATTGTCTATGATATAGCGCAATTGTTTATTAAGGTTCCGTTAAATCACGTGATAGAGGGTGAAGCTTATGAAATGGAAAAATTTAAGGGTTACAGTCTTAGTGGGTATCACATTAGTCTCACTTGGTTTTAATGGATATTCTTTTTATAACAAGCCACCAAAAGAGACTAACCCAACTACCAAGGAGCTAGTTCAAACTATAGGTGAGATTTCAATCCAATCTAACTCTGAGAGCGGAGTGCAGGGTGAGAGTGTGGAGGAACTGAAAAAAATTATTTATAAGTTACCGCAAGTGGAGAAAAAATTAGCTTTTATAAAGGGCGTTATCACAGAAGGGAATACGGTTTATCTGGATCTGGATGAGGTGGAATGGTTCGGTGGAGAGGCGGCAGAAATTGCAGCTAAAGAAGATGGTGTACTAGAACCCGAATCATTGCCTAATGGATTCTATATCCGAAACGCAAGCGAAGAAATTAAGCGGGTTAAGCTGGAGCCTGATGTAACTATAGCTGAACTAAACGGGGCGAGACATCAGCAAGTGGACTATACGAGTTTTATTAGCGAAGAGCTAATGGATAGATTATTCCATCTGACATTTGTAGAAGGTAAGGTTGTTTTGCTAGAAGAGCAGTACAGACCTTAGTGAAGGAGAACAACTAGAAAGGGCCAGTGGAGAAAAGAAATCGGCAGGATGCTCTACAACATGCAGAAAAGGTAATGAAGAGTAGAAGAGCTTACGGTTTGTTTATGCTTACATACACTTAAGATTATGATGAATTTTATTTTTATGGGAAAAATGGCTCTGTGCCCGTAGCTGTCATACCTGATGTATTTGGGTCGGGTGCGGATGGGAATACTGTAAGAAGAAAAATTTTTCGTTGATCTAGTTAATAGGCGGAAGATATGTTTAAATGGGAAAGTATAGTATTTTTTAAATAATAGGATTGAAGAAAGAGAGGCTAATTCATGTCGATTGCGACTACAATGATTATCAGGCTCGAAATTCGGAAATCGGTTGCATCTTTTGGCGATGTTGCTTCAGGAATTGCCGCAGCTGGCGGAGATATTGTTGCTATTGACGTGATACGTGCAGGGAAGGATGTCACTACCCGAGATATAACAGTGAATGTGCAAGACGCAGCTAATGGAGATATTATCTCAATATTATCGAAGATGCCGGGAATTAAAATAATCAACGTGTCGGATCGGACATTTCTGGCTCATCTTGGCGGAAAAATCGAAATCACACCTAAAATGCCGATTAAAAATCGGGAGGATTTATCCTTAGTGTATACGCCGGGGGTAGCCCGGGTATGTACGGCGATTGCTGAAGATCCCAGAAAAGCTTATTCTCTGACGATGAAAAGAAATACAGTTGCAGTCGTTTCGGACGGCACTGCTGTGCTTGGACTAGGGGATATCGGGCCGGAAGCCGCTATGCCTGTCATGGAAGGTAAGGCGATGCTGTTTAAGCAATTGGCGAACATTGATGCTTTTCCGCTGTGCTTAAATACCAAAGACCCGGATGAAATTATCAATATCGTAAAAGCAGTTTCTCCTGGCTTTGGAGGGATAAACTTAGAGGATATAAGTTCGCCACGCTGCTTTGAAATCGAACGCCGGCTTGCGGAAGAGCTGGACATTCCGGTATTTCATGATGATCAGCATGGAACATCCGTGGTGGCTTTTGCAGGACTTTTGAATGCGCTTAAAGTTGTAAATAAATCTATTGAAAATGCACGGATTGTTGTTGTGGGTATTGGGGCGGCTGGGGTGTCCATATGTAATCTGCTGCTGGCAGCGGGCGCGCGTTATATTTATGCGGTTGATCGTGAAGGCGTTCTCAGAAAAGATCTCCAGTATGATAATCCGGAATGGCAGAAGCTTGCTGCCGCAACCAATCCTGAGGGAATTGAGGGTGGAATAACGGAGGTTATACGAGGGGCAGATGTCTTTATTGGGGTGTCCCGTGGGGGAATTCTAACCGTGGATCATCTCAAAAGCATGGCCAGTGATAACATCGTTTTTGCGATGGCTAATCCTACACCGGAGATTGAACCGGATTTGGCAGAACCTTTTGTTCGTGTCCTAGCGACAGGCAGAAGTGATTATCCGAACCAGATCAACAATGTGTTATGTTTTCCGGGTATTTTCCGTGGCGCACTTGATTGCCGGGCTAGAACTGTGAATCTCGAAATGAAGCTGGCTGCGGCAAAAGCCATTGCATCGGTCGTTCATCCGGATGAACTCAATGAGCAATATATCATCCCGAGTATTTTTAACGAAAAAGTAGTTGAACAGGTCCGCCTGGCAGTAATCCAAGCAGCTATATCCACGGATGCAGCACGCCGGATTCCTAAAGACGTAGCAGCTATAACGGAATAAGATCTATACGATAAATGGACTGCTTTGCTTCATTAGAGAGCAGTCTATTTGTTTTTATATTTGGAGGAAAATTGCCCGAATTGCAACTTTAAATCCACTTA
The DNA here is from genome assembly GCF_038005365.1 of Paenibacillus sp. FSL H8-0315. NCBI lineage: Bacteria > Bacillati > Bacillota > Bacilli > Caryophanales > Paenibacillaceae > Paenibacillus > Paenibacillus sp. FSL H8-0315. The sequence goes on from NZ_JBBOTA010000001.1 coordinate 5,905,746, forward strand.
AAGGTGGGGGAATGTATGAGAAGAATTCATATTATGGGAGCCTCAGGCGTAGGAACGAGTACATTAGGTTACGAATTAGCTAAAGTGTTGCCACATGTACAGTTAGACAGTGACGACTATTTTTGGGAGCATAAATTCACTAAGCAGCGTGAGGTCAATGCGCGATTAGCGAAACTTACAAGCGATTTGACCCATAAGGAGCCTTGGATTTTAAGCGGTGCGGTATGTGGCTGGGGAGATGGCCTTCGACCATTATTCGATTTGGTTATTTTTCTAGGACTTCCACCGGAAATTCGTTTAGATAGATTAAGAGCCAGAGAGTACGAGAGATATGGTGATCATATTTTGCCTGGAGGAAGTAAATACGAAGCATATCAGACCTTTATGGAGTGGGCGGCATTATATGATGTTGCTGGAGTTGAAGTCAGGAGCAAAGTGCTGCATGAGGAATGGATGTCCGCACTGGAATGTCCTATTTTACGAATAGAGGAAGATTTATCGGTTGGAGAGCGCGTTGAGATCGTGCAGAGATATTTACAAATGGATATAAGCGATACATAGATTTAAAAGGGGCTCTGAATGTCTAAGCAAATAGGAGTGTAGTTCAATGAAGATAGGTTTAGTGAGGCACTTTAAAGTGGACAATCAACCGAGGCGCGGACGAATATCTGGGGAGAATTTTAACGCTTGGGTCGAAGCATATGATCAATCTGATATAAAGTTCGGGCAGTTTAGAAGCTCCGAGCAAGCTTGGGATGTGTGTCTCAGTAGTGATCTGCCTAGAGCCATACATACCGCGAATCTGATCTACTCTGGTAATATTATATATATGGAGCAGTTAAGAGAAATCGAGATTGCTGCAACTTGGCTGAAGGGAATTAAACTGCATCATTTTATGTGGTTAGTGCTGGGGCGGATGGCTTGGTATTATGGGCATTCCTCACAGTCAGAGAGTAGAACCGCAACATTACTCCGCACACAAGCAGTTATCGAGCGCTTAGAACGCGATTTTGGATCAGCAAATGTGTTAGTAGTTACCCATGGAGCTTTTATGAAGGTGTTGGCGCAGCAGTTGGTCCAAAGAGGTTATAATGGAAAGCGAATATCTCATCCACGGAATGGCGGACTGTATGTGTATGAGCAGGGCTGTTAATTTAAAAGAAAGCAGGATGAACAATCATGGTTGTTATTAAAGAAATAGAAATGGAATCTCTTCCTGAACTGGGGAATTTATATCAAGAGCTGATGAATAAACCGTCTGACCTTAATAGGCTTGAAGAAGTATTTAAAGGGGTCAAGGCGGATAACCGCTACATCCTGTTGGGTGCTTTTGTAGAAGGAGAGTTACTAGGGTCTTTGATGGGGATCGTGTGTCAGGATTTAGTGGGGGACTGCAAACCGTTTATGGTGATTGAGAATGTGGTGGTTTCAGCGCGGGCACGCCGTCAAGGCGTTGGCAAAAAACTTATGAACGCCATTGAACAAGCGGCCCGGGAAAGAGACTGCTATTATATCATTTTAGTCTCCGGTGAGCAGCGGAAGGAAGCGCATGTGTTCTATGAATCGTTAGGTTATAGAGATGAAAAGGTGGAGGGATACCGAAAACATTTAAGCTCCCATTAAAAAGCACACAACTTTCTAGGAGGTTTTTAACCTGCATACATTTTTTAAATATAACTGGATGGTCCGTGAACAATGGTATGAGTGGTGTGGAGATATTTCTGAGGAGGAGCTGCTCGCAACACGTATAGGTGGTGTAGGCAGTATTCTTAAGACGCTTTTTCACATTGTTGATGTGGAGTGGAGCTGGATTCAAGTATTGCAAGGAAAGCCGGATTTCCAAGAGGATTTTGAGCGGTACAAGACTTTGCAGCAAGTACGAGAATTGGATGTAAAATTCCACACAGAGGTGGAACCCTTTGTAACGGCTTGGCATGAGGGGCTGGAGCAGAGGATTTTTGAGGATCATCATCCGGATGGCAGGATCGTGACCGATGCCTGGGGTGAGGTAATGCGCCATGTGATTGCTCATGAGATTCATCATGTCGGGCAATTATCGGTCTGGGCTAGAGAGATCGGAAAACCGCCGGTTTCAGCTAATCTGATTGGCAAAGGGCTGATAAACAGCCTACCTGGCAAAGCATAGACAAGCTATTCAGCGTATATTCAGATTCATATTTTACAATCTCCTTGAACTGCGAAAACATAAATCTGTACTTCAAGGAGGATTACACATGGTGAAGAAGAAAAATTTGCTGAGAAAGTTCATGGCAGCTACACTAAGTCTTGCTATCGTCTCAACGGCGTTTGGTGTTGCTGGAAACACGCCCGTAGTTAGTGCGGCGGATGCAGGTGTAACGAAAGCGTATGAATCCCTGTTCGCGGGTGACAGAATCATTGATGTTAAAGTAACGATTGATGATGCGGATTGGAAAAGTATATTAGCAAGTCCCCTCGAAAAAGAATACAAAAAAGTTAAGGTTGAAGTTGACGGGAATGTTGTTGAAAATGTTGGATTTTCTACTAAAGGGAATCTGACGTTAAAATCGGTAGCCAGTATGACAGACTCGGACAGATACAGCTTCCGGCTGAAATTTGATAAATATGATAAGAAGCAAACGTTACTTGGTCTTGATAAAATGGTACTGAACAACAATTACTCAGACCCTTCGTATATTCGTGAATATTTACATTACGAAGCGCTCCGTTCTGTTGGTGTGGATGCACCTTTGACTGTGTTCACCAACCTGTATATCAACGGAGAATTATATGGTTTTTATGTAGGCGTGGAAGCAATAGATGACAGCTACTTAGAACGTACCTATGGAGAAAATTATGACGATGGTGTTCTGTATGATACAGAAGAAAAAAGTTATCTGCAGTACAAAGAAGGCAGTGACTACGAAACGATAACTTATGATACAGGTAAAGAAGATGATAAAGCTTCGTTAAAGAACTTCATCAAGGTGCTGAATGAGATGCCTGCCGGTGAGAAGGGTTCTATTGAAAGTGTGCTAGATGTGGATTCGGCACTGAAGTATATTGCCGCTAATGCTGTATTGGGTAACTATGACAGCTATAACGGGGATAAAGGTCATAATTATATGTTGTACGGGGATGCATCCGGTAAATTTAGTGTACTTCCATGGGATATGAACATGTCCTTTAACGGGTATTCTGGTGGCGGAGGCGGCAGAACAGGGACAACAGCTGCTGCGGGCACAACTTCTACATCGGCAACAACCCTTGCAGCCAATACCAACGCAGTAACTGCATCAATTGATAATCCAACGCTTGGGATAAGTTTAGATCAGGTCCCAATGATTGCTAATCTGTTGGAAGTGCCTGAATATAAGACTAAATACCTGAAATATGTATCTGAGCTGGTTGATTATTTGGAAGGAATTCAGAGCAGAATTACTGAATTGGCTACCTTAATCAAACCTTACGTTCAAGCAGACCCAACCAAATTTTATACCATGGAACAATTTGAAAGTAATGTTACTTATTCAACAACAGGTGAAATGGGTGGTAGTGGAGGAATGACTCCGCCAGCTGGGATGGAAGGCATGACTCCTCCTGAAGGGATGGAGGGCATGACACCTCCGGATGGAACGACACCGCCAGCACGTCCTGATAATACAGGGACTGCCACTGATGGTAATCCTACACCTCCAACAGGTAACGCTGGAGGCGGGGGACAAGGTATGGGCACAATGGCTGCAGGTTCGATTATGACCTTTGCGCTGAACAGACTTGCTAATTTGCAAGGCCAGCTAGGACTTAACGTCACACCTCTACCCTCTGTAACTACAACACCATCAACAACGAATCCGAACACGACGGGCACTAAGGGAATATCCGTACTTTTAAACGGAACAGCGGTCAGCTTTGCAGATCAGCTTCCTGTGAATAAGGATGGCCGTGTGCTGGTGCCAGTGAATGCAATCTTTAATGCTCTGGGTGCTACAGTAACCATGGATCAAACGACTAAGAAAATTACCGCAATAAAAGACAATACAACGATCGTAATGGCCATTGGCAGCAAGACTGCTTATATCAATGGCAAAGCACTCACACTCGACGTTCCTCCGCAAATTATCGGAAATCGGACACTGGTTCCGGTAAGATTTATTTCCGAGGGATTGAATATGGATGTGAAGTGGGATGCAGGGACTTCTACAGTTACAGCTACGACTAAAACGGCAGCTTAATAATTAGCTTTATCGCGTATGCGGAAATCCGGGGCAAGCTCTGGATTTCCGCATTTTTTAATTCAAGCAGATCAACTCGTGCTGCTGCTAGAGAGCAGTGGCGGAAACCAGACATGACGAAGATCGACCCAACCCTGGCTATTGAAGCTAACCCCGCGGACAGAGGGGAGATAAGCTGTCTGAGTCGGCTTTTCATACAAAATATGTAGGTGGTGCTCTTTAATCAGACGGTTCTCGATGATACTGAAACTTTCCGCTCGGGCCACCGGATTAGGTTCGCGCGCGATGGTATACAGCCAGCCTTCTATATCCGCCCGGGTATGCGGTTCAATATGCTGGGAGAGCGTGAGGTATAGATCAAATAAACGAAGTTGTTCATCCTCGTCACGGAATAATGAGAAAACAATCAGGTCAGATTCCAGCCGAATCGGACCTTTAAATTCCTCTGGAGACACGGAAATGACATTGCATTTATAACCTTGTTGCTCTAGTCTAGTGGCAATAAAATCAGCATCGCCAGCATATTGTGGAATCGTAGAGATTTGCAACGTGATTTCTTGATCTATTATCGCTTCTTGCTCGATGGACGCTGAATCGTCTTTTAAACAGGAGACTATTTTTGCCCGAAGCAGGGGATCGCTTAGCGGTCCCTTTTTTTGCGTATTGCAGGTGACGAATTTCCGAATGGAAGACTCCGAATGAATTCGGCTCCAGGTCGAAGAACTGGCGGATGAGGGATTCTGAATCACGTGAAAAGCAGAACCCGTATCAGAGGATGACGTTTCGGTATCCCACGGGACATAAAGGATTTCAACCCGATCTAAATGAGCCCGTCCTTGAAAATAATAAGGAAAAACCTCCAGCACACAAGTGTCCTCGGTCATATCCACAACCTTAAAGGGGCCAGTCCCCACGGGTCTACGGCCAAAGCTCTGCTCATCCATTCCTTCTAAATCACGCGGTACAATTGCGGCTCTGCTCGTACACAAAAATGGCAGAAATAGTTCATTAGGCTGCTTAAGCGTAATTTGAACGGTAGATGGATTTAATGCGGTGACCCGCTGGATTTCTTTGAAAATATAGCTATAGAGTGTCCGTTTAGAGGTTTGCATCAACCGTCCCAGGGAATAGACTACATCCTTGGCTGTCAGCACTTTTCCATGATGGAATAACACCTCTTTGCGTAGAAAAAAAGTCCAGAGCGTCCGGCTCTCATCGACTTCCCAGGCGTGAGCCAGACAGGGAACAATTTTGTCCTGTTCACCGCTTCGTTTCACTAACCCGTCGAAAACATGGCTGGAAACAAATGACTCTGCCAGCAAATTCATATAGAGCGGATCGAAGGTATGGAGCTGCTGGGTAATAGGCAGCCGGAGAGTATCAATTTGTTTGTCACTACGAATTTCAGAATGATGCCCAAAATAGGTCAGCAGCCAACCCTGCAGTGTATCCTGCAGTGAGGTGGAGCTGGCATGGGTTTTGATGCCTTCTAAAGCGTTGTGGACATCTTTGCGGCTAATCGCCTGCATCATGGATTGAAGGGCAATTTCTTCGGAGGGAACAAGAAATTGCAGCAAAGAGCGGCTTCCCCGCCCACGCTTAGGCGTCCATTTGATCCATTCCTGCAACATCATTTTATTCACAATATGCATGGCATTGCGGTGTGTACAGCCGAAAATCAATGCCAACTCATCCATCGTCACTGAGATTTCTGTGGCTCCCCCAAAATGAGATTGCAGCTTTAAAAATTGGCTATGCAGCTTCATTGTTTTGGTTCCTTTCGGAAAATAGGAAATTATAAATAAATTCTTTCTCTTTTTTTTCTTATTTTATCACGTAAAATAAGGATGAGAAAGTAAGAAAATGGGGGTAATTACCATGACCGAGGAAATGGAAACGGGAACGGGAACGGGACTTAGGCTTAATCGATCGCTTGCTGCTTTGCTTGCCGCGTTCTTACTGGCAATAGTTCATCAGTATTTATTTTATGGAAAGCTGGCGGGCCTATCGTATCCAATCTTTGTATGTCTGTTCTATGCGTTCATGCTTTATTATGCCAAGGCTAAAATCCGCAAGCTTAACAAATTCAGTTACTTCTGGTTTGGAGCGATTTTTCTACTTTCATTAACCTATTTATTCTTTCATAATTTTTTCTTCTTTGGGCTGAACCTGCTGGTGATCCCGGTGTTGATTTTATTACATATGACTTATTTGCTTAGTGATAAACGGCCGGCTTGGAGCCGGCTTGGATTAGTGGGGAACACGCTGGAGCATGTGCTTCCACAGAATTTCCGCCATTGGAGCACTGTGTTTACGATCATTAAAAGGTCTGGCGGCAGTAAAATGAAGGACGAGCGTAAGCAGGTCATGGGGAAAGTGCTGATAGGACTTGCGATCTCTTTTCCAATATTGCTGGTTGTGGTGACTCTGCTGTCCTCAGCGGACGGAGTGTTTCATCATGTACTGCTGGCGCTGCCGAATGTGCTGGATCGGATTTCATTTGGGGAAGGTTTTGTGCGGGTGCTGTGGATTATCCTGCTGGGCATGGGCTTGTTCGGCTTAGTGTGGGGGTATGTGGATTCGAAAATCTATGACTGGAATATGCAGCCTAAGGAATATGGTCCAGTGCTGGCGCCTGTAAGCTTTAAAATGGATCCGATAATTATGACGACGATTCTTATAGCCATTAACACGGTATATGTATTGTTTGTTTTCGTACAGTTTTCTTACTTGTTTGGAGCATGGGAAGGGATTTTACCAGAGGGCAGCTCATATGCTGATTACGCACGTAGTGGATTTTTTGAGCTGATTATGGTGGCTGCGATTAATTTCGTGATTTTACTGCTGGCTTTGGTATCGGAAGGAAAAAGAAGTGGGGGGCTGCAAAAATTCATTAATGTCCTGCTCTACATTCTGGTTGGTTGCTCGACAGTTATGCTATATTCCGCCTATACCCGTCTGACTCTCTATGAAGAGGTGTATGGCTATACCACGACTCGGTTTTTAGTGCATGTATTTATGATATTTATGGGCTTATTGTTGGTGGTTGCAGCCTTACGGATAGCTGTTCAGCGTGTGCCATTGGCGAAATGTTATATTGTGCTGGGCTTGATCTCCTACGTCGTCATGAACTATATCGGGATGGATGTTATTATCGCTAATAAAAATATGGATCGCTATGCAGCGAGTGGTAAATTGGACGCCAATTATTTGGTCCGTTTATCTCCGGAGGTCATCCCTTCTCTGATAAAGTTTAGTGAACAGGAAGATGGGATGCTGGATGATTTTTTAAAGAATGAATGGAGAGAACTCAATAAGCGTGAGCAGGCATGGCAGTCGTTTAATTTCCCGCAATATCTGGCGCAGCGTGAGCTGGCTGAATATTTTGCACAGTAAAGGTAAGAAGAAGGTGTGAGGTCAGTGAGGAAAAAGCCATTTAAAAGAGGCTGGTCATTTATCATTATTTTTATTACGGTAGGTTTAAGTTACGGGATCTATCATATCTATTTATACAATGCGCCCAAACAAAATCATTACTCGCGTGTTTCCAGCACCCATCTTGAACAGGAAAGTCTGGGCGGCATTCAGCTGCTTCAAAGCCTTGATTCAATCGCTACGGAACCTAAGCCAAATAATGATATAGAGCGGTATCAGTATTATGATCTGGGTCACGAGACAACAATAGCCACAGCACGTGGTGATGATAAGATCATTCTAATCAGCGTCTATTCCGATCATACGATGAGTACGGCAAGAGATATTCATATTGGAGCTTCAGCGGACGAAGTGATCAAGGCTTATGGCACTTCTTATTATAAAAGAGGGGAGCAAGGGGCTGAGATTATCGGATACGTGGATAAAATCAACCATCGGAGTATTGAATTTTGGCTGCAGGATCAGAAGGTGGATATGATTCGTTATTGTGTGGATTCTGTTGTAATGTAAAGTGTCATAGGAAAACCTCATTAAAAAGGACATATGTCCTTTTTTTGTGGGGTATTCTAAATTACACTAGAGCAAACAATAGAGGGGGCACTACATGCAGACGATAAATGACCGTGAGGCTGTCCGTGCCTTGGCAGTGAAGAACGGTCTGGACGGAATATTTAGCCCGCTGGTAACGCATAAAATGGAGTTGAGACGTTACGCGGATGAAGAAAAGCTGTGTCTGGTTGGCGATCAATTGGATGGAATGTTCATATTGGTTGAGGGCAAGCTCAAAATCCAGACCTTGCTGCCAAATGGCAAATCTATGCTGGTGCGGTTTACAAATCCGATATCTGTGATTGGGGATGTAGAGCTGCTTCACCGGTTCCCTGTTAAGAATCAAGTGGAGTCTGTGGGTGAGAGCTTGATTCTTTTTGCAGGGAGAAGACTACTCCTGAGAGAGCTTGAGGAAAACACAGCGTTGTTACGTTTTCTCGTCGGAGAACTTAGTCACAAATTGCATACACTCGGTCAAGCCTCCGCACTTAACCTGTTGTATCCTGTGGAGAATCGATTTGCCAGTTATTTAATGTCTTTGTTCGCGGATAAAAATGGTGACCGGCGGGTGGAGGAGATTCGGACCTCAAGTCTTATTGAGACAGCAGAATTGCTTGGCACAAGCTATCGGCATCTTAATCGAATTGTACGGCGTTTTATTGATGAAGGAATCATTACACGAAATCGTGGACGCTTAAGTGTACTGGATGAATCGAAGCTGGCAGAGCTGGCTAACGGAAATTTATACGAATAAAAAGATCTCAAGAGACCATTAGTTCCTGCCTCGGCCGGAAATAGGGGTCTTTTTGTTTTTTTAAGCAAACATTCAGTTCAAATTCAGAGAGGCTTAAGGGAGAGCTAGTAGGATAAAAGTACCAAATAGATCTACATACATATAGAGATGAGGAAAACCGATGGTGAAAAGTATCCGTGGGAAAATAGTCTTAGGATTTACTGCTGTGATTATAGTCTTTCTAGTGGCGATAGCCGGAAACACATTGTTTCAGGGGAAGGTTACCCAATTGACAGATCAGGTTAATCGTAACTGGGACAAGCTGTCACTTGTTCAAGGCTTAACGGATAAGATTCGTACCGCAGATGAGCTGGGTGCTCGTTATGTGATGAGTAACACAGATGATGAGCGGAATTCATATCTGGCGCAGTATGAAGAAATGCTCCCATTGATTGAAAATGCTATTACAGAGCTGGAGAATGCCCGATTAAGTGAAGCTGAGTTAAAGGGTGTAGCTGAGCTGAAGAGCAAATGGAATGATTATTTAATCGTTCTGAAGGAAGCTTTTGCCTTAGCTAAGGAAGGCAACTTCCCGGAAGCGCAGAAGAAATTCACGAACCTGTCATTAGACGCTATGATTGAATCTCAGATTGTGTTTCAGAACATGCTCATAGAGGAAATAGAGAATGGACAAAGCCTGGCAAATTCGCATCGTAACAACGCTTTGATTACTAGCTTTGGTGTGACCGGATTGTCGGTAGTGCTCGCGGTGATCCTTGCGCTGCTAATTTCTGGACGGATTATTAAACCGCTTCGTGATGTGAACACTCAGTTGAAGGAAATTGCAGATGGGGATGCCGATCTTACCCGCAAGTTAAGTGTTCGTTCTAAAGATGAGATTGGTGAACTGGCGTTTAACTTTAATAAAATGACAGATAATCTGGGCACGATGATTGAACAGGTGAAGTTATCAGCGAATAGTCTCGCGAGTTCCTCTACAAAGCTTAGGTCAGATAGTGGAGTGACGGCAGGCGCCACAGAACGAATATCGGATATTATGGGTGAAGTCGCTTCTGGAACAGCCAAACAGATGAATGATTTGCAGACTAATACAATTACAATCTCAGAAATATCACTAGGAATCGGCCAAATTGCTGCCAGTGTCCAGGACATTTCGGAAGCCTCCCATCGCTCTGCGGCATTTGCCATTACTGGAGATGAATCCCTTCAGGCCGCTGGGCAGCAAATGGAATCGATTAATCACTCCATACAATCTTTATCACAGCAGGTCCAAGGTTTTGTGAATCGATCTCAGGAGATTGGCAGTATTGTAGGAGTCATAAAAGGAATCGCTTCGCAGACGAATATGCTGGCCCTGAATGCGACGATTGAGGCAGCTCGTGCTGGTGAACAAGGTAGAGGTTTCGCTGTGGTTGCCGATCAGGTCCGTAAGCTGGCAGAGCAGTCCGCGGAATCCGCCAATCAAATTGCAGAAATGGCGACTGGGATCCAAAGTGAAGCAGATGATGCTATGAAGGTGATGATGAGCAGCATGCGTGAAGTAAAGGGAGGTACGGAGATTATCGAGGAAGCGGGACGTTCCTTCGGTGAGATTCGATTATCTATAGATTCACTTGCTGAACAGGTTCAGGAAGTATCTGGAGCCGTGGAGGAGATTACGGCAGCTGCGGATGAGATTGTAGAGTCAATTCGTAACGTTACGCAAATCTCGGAAACAACCGCTGCGAGTACTCAGCATGTGTCAGCAGCCTCACAAGAGCAAATGGCTTCGGTCGAACAAATTGCATCCTCTGCAAGTGAATTAAGTACAATGGCGCATGGACTGCAAGGGTTGGTAGCTAGATTTAATGTATAACATGAAGCGTCGGAGAGTTAAGGGGCAATATAATCCCCTTGGCCTCTCCGGGGCTTTTTTTGGTTGAACGTAATATCCCACATACAAAGCATAGAAATCGCCATCGACGGCCATCTACCTATAACTTATATTATTAGCGTTATTAGTTAGCTTGTATCCGTAATCCATCATTTCAAATGTAGGAGGCGAATGTCTATAAAACTACTGTTTTGAAAGCGCATCCTTTCTGCTGTGTAGCTCCACAAAATTTTGGAAGGTGGTTATTCAATGATAGCAGCTTCTAAAAGATTTACCGGGAAGACGGCAGTACTTTATTGTTTGATTGTTATATTATTTGTAGGTCAGTTAGGATTATATCCCTCGGTGAGTTTAGCCGCGGGGAATTTAGCCCAAGGGAAGACTATTACTTCAAGCTCCTTCGGTGATGTATACGTAGCAGCCAATGCTAATGATGGCAGCCAAGGAACGTATTGGGAGAGCGCAAGCGGTGTTTTTCCGCAATGGATTAAAGTGGATTTAGGGGCAGCAAGCAGCGTGAATCAGGTTGTGCTAAAGCTGCCTACGAATTGGGAAACAAGAACTCAAACATTAGCGGTGCAAGGGAGTATAGACGATGCAGCTTACAACAACTTAGTAGAATCCGCCAATTATACATTTAATCCAACGAGTGATTCCAATACAGTGACCATCAGCTTTACAGCTGCGAATATCAGATATGTTAAACTGAATTTCACATCCAATACGGTCTGGCCAGCAGCACAGTTAGCGGAATTTGAGGTTCATGGTAATACAACTACAACTCCATCCTCAGGATATGAAGCGGAGAATGCCGCATTATCCGGTGGTGCCAAGGTTAACACGGATCATACAGGTTATACAGGTACAGGATTTGTTGATGGTTACCTAAATCAAGGTGCTGCGACTGCATTTATCGTTAATGTGGCTTCTGCTGGTAACTATGATGCTACATTAAGATTTTCAAATGCATCAGGCAGTACAAAAACCATTAGTGTTTATGTGAATGGAACTAAAATTAAGCAAACCTCACTTGCGAATCTGGCCAATTGGAATACTTGGTCAACAAAGATTGAGACGCTGGCTCTGAATGCTGGCGCTAACACGATTACTTATAAGTACGATGCAGGAGACACTGGAAATGTGAATCTAGATAATTTGAACGTCACTCCAGCTTCTGCGACAACACCTACGCCAACGCCGACGGCAACTCCGACACCAACGGCAACACCTACCCCAACTCCGACGGTAACTCCGACACCGACAGTAACACCTACACCAACTCCAACGGTAACCCCGACCCCGACACCAACAGTTACACCAACGCCTGGGGCGGGTTCCAATCTGGCTTTGAACAAAAGCATCAACGCTTCCTCTTCCGTCTTTACCTTTGTTCCTACAAATGCGAATGACGGTGATGTAACTACTTACTGGGAAGGAGCAGGAGGAGGTTATCCCAATACATTATCTGTAAACCTGGGTAGTAATGCCGATATTACATCCATTGTCCTCAAACTGAATCCATCATCGGCCTGGTCCACACGTACTCAGACTATTCAAGTGCTTGGGCATAATCAGAATACAACAGCCTTTACTAGTCTTGTGCCAGCAACCGTGTATACTTTTAATCCGGCAACTGGCAATACGGTCACTATTCCGGTAACGGCCACGGCTAGTGAAGTACAGTTGAAGATTACCACCAATACTGGTTCAACCGCTGGACAAATCGCTGAATTCCAAGTGATGGGTGCACCAGCTGCTAATCCGGATTTGGCGATAACCGGTCTTACATGGTCACCTTCAGCTCCAGTAGAGACCAATGCCATTACTTTAAATGCAACGGTAAAAAACATTGGAACGTTAGCTTCCATAGCGACTAATGTGAATTTCTACTTGGGCAGCACACTTGTAGGCACTAGCCCAGTGGGGGCATTAGCGGCTGGCGCATCTACGAACGTCACTTTAAATATGGGCGCAAAGGATGCTGCTACCTATACTTTAACTGCAAAGGTTGACGAGAATAATACGGTTATTGAATTGAACGAAGGCAATAACAGCTTCACTAGCCCAAATTCTCTTATTATTGCTCCCGTATCCAGTTCTGATCTAGTAGCTTCCCCTGTTAGCTGGACACCAAGCAATCCAGCAGGCGGTAATGTGGTCAGCTTCTCGGTGGCAATCAAGAATCAAGGGACAGCAGCATCCGCAGGGGGTGCGCATAACATAACCTTGAAGGTTCTGGATGCTACTACGAATGCTGTACTCCAAACCTTAACTGGAACCTATAACGGCGTGATTGGCAGTGGAGTAACAGCGCCTCCTGTTAGTCTTGGCACTTGGACAGCAGCTAATGGCAAATATACTGTGAAGACGGAAATTGCCGTAGACACTAATGAGCTGCCAGTTAAACAGGCCAATAATATTCAAACACAGTCTCTTTTTGTAGGTCGTGGAGCCAATATGCCTTACGACATGTATGAGGCTGAGGAGGGGGTGATTGGTGGCGGGGCTGTGAAGCTTACTGCTAATCGGACCATTGGAGATCTTGCGGGTGAGGCTTCAGGCAGAAGAGCAGTCACACTGAATACTACAGGCAGTTATGTAGAATTCACTACTAAGGCTGACACTAATACACTGGTCACCCGCTTCTCTATTCCAGATTCGGCGAGTGGAGACGGTACGAATGCTACACTGAACATCTATGTGAACGGAGTTTATACCAAGGCGATAAATCTGACCTCTAAATATGCATGGCTGTACGGTTCAGAGATAAGTCCCGGCAATTCACCAAGCGCGGGTTCTCCGCGGCATATTTATGATGAAGCTAACATTATGTTCGACAGCACGATTCCGAAAGGTAGTACGATTCGACTGCAAAAGGATGTGGCAAATACCTCGCAGTACGCCATTGATTTCATCAGTTTGGAGCAGGTATCACCGATTGCCAATCCAGATCCGGCCAAATATACGGTCCCAGCCGGCTTTACACATCAGGATGTGCAAAATGCGCTAGATAAAGTACGCATGGATACGACCGGAAATCTCGTAGGTGTGTATTTGCCGGCCGGTAACTATCAGACCTCCAGTAAATTTCAGGTCTATGGAAAAGCAATGAAGATCATTGGTGCGGGCCCATGGTATACCAGATTTTACGCTCCAACGAATCAGGAGAATACGGATATCGGTTTCCGGGCAAGCGATACCGCTAACGGCTCTACTTTTGCGAATTTTGCTTACTTCGGGAACTACACATCACGTATTGATGGCCCGGGTAAAGTATTTGATTTCTCCAATGTGGCAAATATTACGATCGATAACATCTGGACCGAACATCAGGTGTGTATGTATTGGGGAGCTAATACGGATTACATGGTGATCAAAAACTCCCGTATCCGCAACACCTTCGCTGACGGCATCAATATGACGAATGGCAGCACGAATAATCTCGTATCCAATATTGAGGCACGGGCAACAGGGGATGATAGCTTTGCATTGTTTTCGGCTATTGATTCCGGTGGTGCAGATATGAAGGATAATATTTATGAGAATCTCACTTCAATCTTGACCTGGCGGGCAGCAGGTGTAGCCGTCTATGGCGGATATGCCAATACCTTCCGCAACATTTATATTGCTGACACGCTTTGCTATTCTGGAATTACGATCAGCTCGCTTGACTTCGGGTATCCAATGAACGGCTTTGGCGCTTCACCGACAACGAATTTTGAGAATATTTCCATTGTTCGTGCAGGTGGACATTTCTGGGGGGCACAGACCTTCCCGGCAATCTGGGTATTCTCAGCCTCTAAGGTATTCCAAGGCATTCGTGTCAGTGATGTGGATATCATTGATCCAACCTATCATGGCATCATGTTCCAGACCAACTATGTCGGCTCCACGCCGCAATTCCCAGTGACAGATACCTTCTTCACGAATGTCACAATTTCCGGTGCGCAAAAGAGTGGAGATGCTTTTGACAGCAAATCCGGAGTGGGCATCTGGGTAAATGAAGCGGCTGAGGCTGGGCAAGGTCCTGCCAGAGGGTCAGCCACCTTTAACAATCTGAAGATTACCAACACGGTAACGAATATTAAAAATAATACGTCTACTTTTACGATTAACGTTAATCCTTAAAAATAAATGCTGCCAGTACTGAACAGCCGTCTCCCGCTTTCGTGGGGGGCGGTTGTTTTCAGGTTGCAGAAACTAAGGTTCTGAATCGACAGGAGGTGCTGCTCACGTTACAATAATGGAAGGTACAGAAATGAAGGAGGCTCTAAAATGACATCCTTAGTGGTTAACAATATAACAGAGCTGATTGGGAATACACCGGTTGTAAGATTAAATCGGCTGACTAGCCCCCAAGATGCAGAACTATACGTGAAGCTGGAGCTTTTTAATCCAAGTGGCAGTGTAAAAGACCGGGCAGCTTATAATCTAATCCTGCAAGCCGAGCTAGCAGGTTTGCTGAAGCCGGGCGGGACGATCATTGAGCCGACTAGTGGAAATACAGGGATAGGCTTAGCGATGAATGCCGCGGCAAAAGGGTATAAAGCGATTCTTGTCATGCCTGATAATATGACCAAGGAACGAATCAATATTCTAAAGGCTTATGGTGCGGATGTTGTGCTGACGCCGGCAGCAGAACGGATGCCGGGAGCTATAGCAAAAGCGATTGAGCTGGGAAAAGAAGTGGAAAACAGTTTTATTCCACAGCAATTCGAGAACAAAGCCAACCCTGATATTCACCGGACAACGACCGCTCTGGAAATCCTGGAGCAAATGGAAGGTAAGCTGGATGTGTTTGTTGCTTCATCAGGAACTGGGGGCACGATAACTGGAACCGGTGAGGTTTTGCGTGAGCATCTACCTGATATCCGGGTTCTTGTGGTTGAGCCGCAAGGCTCGCCCGTATTATCTGGAGGAAAGCCAGGACCACATAAGCTGGTAGGAACGAGTCCGGGCTTCGTACCCGCCATTTTGAATACACAGGTCTACGATGACATCGTTCAAGTCGCGGATGAGGCTGCCTTGGAGACGGTAAGAACGCTGGCTGCAAAAGAAGGAATTCTGCTGGGTCCATCCGGTGGTGCCACTGTATGGGCGGCGTTGCAGGAAGCGCGTCGTCTTGGGGCTGGCAAACGCGTGCTTTGCATTGCACCTGACACAGGGGAACGGTATCTTAGTATGGGAATATTTTAGTTTCGTCTGGAGGAATGGGAATGAATAAGCTCAGTGTGAGTTTCCTTATTGTTCTACTGCTGGCGGGCTGCTCAGGCTCTAACAAGCCAACCCCTTCTCCAAGTGCAGAGCCGACACCAACGGCAAGCATGCAGCAGCCGGCAGCTTATCTGGAAGCTGAAAAGCTGAAGGCGAATTTTGGTTTTGCAGATGAGTCTGGCAAGAGCATCTTAGTCACCGGGCAGGAAAAAGGGCTGGATGCGCAAATGCAACAATTGAATGAGGCGATCGGCGATCATGGGCAAGTGCTAAAAGTGAAATTGAATAAATGGCAGGAGGGTACGGAGAACAGTAATGGCCGGGAGATGGCTCACAATTTTGTGAATCTGCCAGGGTATCTTTATACGGTTGAAGAGGGGAATGCGACCCCTGATGAGACCTATTACCTGACGGATCAGGCAGAGTTTAATGCGAATGCGCTAATCTCTGTTAAGCCTACGGAGGTTAAGCAAGCCTCGCTAAATGTTGCAGAAAGTGTGCGGCAGAATATTGTTTCTGCGAAAAATCGTGAAGTAGAGCACATTTGGAAACTTGCTGACCTGTCTGGTGATCGGCAGCTGTATCTCGTTCAATTCATTAGACAGGATCAGGATATGTTATTTAGTCTCGTGCTGGAAGATAAGGCCGGGCTTACCTTTATGGATTATCCGGCTGTCATTCAAGGCGATGAATTTTCCGTCTGGAGAGTGGATGATGGAGGGGAAGTGATACCTGAGATGTTCTCTATTCTTTTTGCGGCGGAAACTGCTGAAGGTCCATTACTCGGTATGGAGTGGTGGGGAGCGGAAGGCGTAAACACATTTTTCCTGAAAAAAGAGGGAGATGTTTTTAAAGAAATGGACATTCAATACGGACGCTACACATCACCACTATAACTGGGATGCAGATACATCGAAGGATGTATCTTTTTTTTGCTACAATATAAGAAAGTATAAATTTTCACTATATATTGCTTATAATATTATGAAGGATAGCATTATTTTTTTAAAATACTTAAATTTGTAACAATAAGAACTTTAAATAGCCCGATCGAGTCATGTAGCAGAATTGTGACGGTGATATTGTTAATCATAAGATGTACGGGAGGGGACAGCAACGTATAACCGAATCAAGTATATGATCCTGTTACTGCCAACGCTAATGGTAGGGATCTGGGAGGTCGTGCGCCATCAGTTTCTAATGCCTTATATCTCGATGGATCTGGGGAATTATTTGACACCTGTCCTCGTATTTTTGTTCACTCTTGTTTTGCTCGTCCCTTTGTTTTCGCTGATGGAGCGGAATCAGCGGGAGCTGGAGCAGGAACGTGCGCTCAAAGAGGCAATGAAAGCCCGGGAAGGGCTAGCTAAGGAACTGCATGATGGGATGGCGCAATCTTTATTTCTTTTATCTGTCAAAATAGATCGTCTGGAAGCAAGCCGCAGGAATGGGGAAGTCAGCGAAGAAAATGTGGATCAGATCAAAAAGACCGTCCACGAGGTGAACCGTTATGTTCGACAGGCGATCGCCAATCTGAAGGTACCAGTGTCTGAGCAGCACTCTTTTTCATTGGAACAGTCGGTTAAAGATCAGCTTGCTCAAATGGCTAACGAGATTATGATTGAGGTTTCCTTGGATTGGAGTCTACAGGATGAAGCCCTCTCTCCTTCGGAAAAAGCAGAGCTGCTATCTTGTATCCGAGAGGCTATTATTAATGTGCGTAAGCATACAAGAGCGGCGAAGGTTTCTATCACAGGTGCAGGCACTGAGAAAAACTGGAGCGTGGCGATTGTCGACAATGGCGAAGGATTTCAGCATGATCCCTTTGAGGTGAACGGAAGTTACGGCCTTCAGATCATGAAGGAACGTGTCGAAGGAATGGGATGGAAGCTTCAGGTGAGCTCCGACAATACGGGGACAAATGTGGAAATTACGAAAGGAGGGGGAAGTTTATGAGCCGGTACCGGGTTTTGGTTGTGGATGATCATGCGCATGCACGTGAGGCGATGTGTGAGATTTTGTCCATGGATGATAGTTTTGAGGTCATTGGTGTAGTGGAGAGTGGTCCTGAGGCGATCGCGTTCACGGCCCAGTGGATGCCTGATCTCATTCTTATCGACATTCAGATGCCGGAGATGGACGGGCTGGAGACTACTCGCCGGATCAAGCAGGAATATCCCTATGTCAAAATCGTTATCGTTACGGTATCGGACGAAATTTCCCACCTCCTCGAAGCATTGAAGCAAGGCGCACAAGGGTACTTATTGAAGAATCTGGCACCTTCCACCTGGATTGAATATTTGCAAGCGATTGTGAATGAAGAAGCACCGCTAAGCCGGGAGCTGGCTTTTCAAATCTTGAAAGAATTTACCGTTCCTTCATTAACGGACGAAGGGGAGTCTTTGACGGCGAGGGAGAAGGAGATTTTAAGCTGTGTGTCTTCCGGATCGACGAATAAAGAGATTGCCATAAGCCTGTCGATTTCGGAGCATACCGTAAAAAACCATCTGAAAAACATCCTTCAGAAGCTTCAACTCCAAAATCGTACGCAGCTGACGCGTTATGCTCTGGAGCAGGGGCTTGCTTCACGTAAACGTGATTTTCCGCGGTAAATATGAGGATAGAGATGAAAGTGAATAATGATAAAATTACTTAAAGAAAGAGGCACTCTAACTATGAACAGATTATCTCGCAAAATAATGACACTCTTCGCACCAGCCGCTGCAACACTTCTGTTGTTCGCAGCCGTGGCTAGCGCGCACGTAACCGTAGCACCAGCACAATCCAGTACCGGAGCATGGGAGACTTACACACTTAAAGTTCCTTCAGAAAAAGATGTGGCGACTACACAAGTGGATCTACGAATCCCGGCAGGTGCCGAGTTCAAGCAATATGAGGCTACACCGGGCTGGGATGTTACCATTGAGGGGAACAAAGTTAGCTGGATAGCTAATGGAGAAGGAATTAAAGCAGGGCAATTCCAACGTTTCTATTTCACAGCAAAGAATCCTGATACTGCAGGCGACATTGCTTGGGATGCTTATCAGCATTATGCCGATGGCAGCTTGGTGCAGTGGTCTGGTGAGGCAGGAACAGAAAGTCCGCATTCTATTACTTCGATTGTGCAAGCCTCCGGTGGGGATGAACATTCTCATGGTTCCAGTGACAATGGCATGAGCATGGAAGAACATAATGCCATCATGGAAAGCGAGAACAACTCCACCAGTGTCAACCCAATGGTCTATATCGCATTAGGGATCTCTTTACTAGCCTTTTTAATAGCAACCATAAGTATATTGCGCGGGCGAAAAGAGTAAGCGGGAACTAGTTGTGATACAAGAATATAGTGTTCATGCAAGAAGCCTCCGTCAATAAACGACGGAGGCTTCTTGCATGAATTAATTGGTGATGAGGATACTTTTTACTTATCTACAGCCGTTTGCGTTTGTAAAAGGTTACGAAAGCAGCGGTTAGTATTAGGAGAAGGATGGCGACGCCAGTTGTGATGGCTTCACTCGTGCTGCCTTTTTGCTGCATAGTACCAGCACCACCAAAGTCGCCACCGCCCATACCACCAGGCATACCGCCACCAAAGCCACCGCCGCCCATGCCGCCACCACCAGGACCATTTCCGCCGCCTTCAGGGAAAGCGGGTCCGCCCATAGCACCAGGCTCACCACCCGCGCCGCCGTCAAATCCACCTTGAGCAGCTTGGCCATTAGTGTTGGTTTGTCCACCTTGAGTAGCTTGCCCGTTAGTGTTGGTTTGTCCACCTTGAGCAGCTTGCCCGTTAGTGTTGGCCTGTCCACCCTGAGCAGTTTGCCCTGTTTGTGTAGTCTGCCCACCCGCAGCTGCTTGTGAGTTACTGCCAGGCCCCTCGCCGCCATTAGGGATAGCCGGTCCGCCCATGGCACCAGGCTCACCACCTGCACCGCCTTGGGCAGTCTGTCCACCCGTAGCCGCTTGCCCTTCGGTATTTGGTGCAGCTGCATTTGCGCCAGCATTACCAGTAGCGCCAACCGCACCTGTGGCCTGCCCAGCGCCATCCGCACCTGTGGCCTGCCCAGCACCCGCAGCGCCTTGAGCTGCGCCATTTTTAGCGCCGCCACCAAAGCCACCGCCGCCCATGCCACCACCACTTCCTGATCCGTCACCGGAGGAAGGAATGGTACCGTCGAGTTGCTGCTGGATACTTGTGGCCATGTTCGACATGAAGGTCTCAACAGCCTTTATCCCATTTTCATACTGTTCGAAAGTGTAGAAGGCGGATGGATCCGCTTTGACATAGCTGGAAATCATCGTGTTCAGCTCATCCATCCGAGCCTGGAACGTATCGTCCGCTAGATAGCCAGTAATCATCTCACTAACAATCTCATGATATTTCGTTTTGTATTCATCATTAGCGAGCAGTTTCGCAATCAGTGGTCGTTCTGCCAACGCACCTTGGGTAGGCTCGTCAATTAACACATCTGCGCTTCCCATGCCGCCAAAAGCCATATTGTAATCCCACGGCAGAATCGAGAAGACCCCATCGTCTTCATATAAGTAATAATTCTGCTTATTTCCACCTAAATAACTGTCCATATTACCCGTGACCGCATTTAGAGCGATATACTTCAGCGATTCCTCTACGTCGATGTATTTTTCATAATCGGTGCCGTTGTTTAGCTCATTCAGCATGTCGACAAGAATATCATCATTGGACTTATCGGATTTCATTTCTAGTCCAGTATAGAGGGATGGATCATCGCCTAGCCAAGTCAAATCACTGCCCTGACCGGTCATTACACCTTTATAAAGTGCACCATAAGTGTTGCCGAAATTGCGTTCCAGATAAGCATCACTGATCTGTTCTACTGCAAGATAAAAACCCTTCAGTTCATCATTTACATACACATTTACGAAGGAATATTTTGGCGTCGGGAGACCGACACTTTCAGCGAGCTCATAGGTCAGAAATTCACGCATATAAGAAGCATCGCTGTAATTATTATTCAGGTTGATCTTAGTAATGCCGAATAAATTCTGGTTAACATACTCATCAAAAGAAATTTTGAAGCTGTAGCGGTCAGAGTCTGTCATCTGTACTACGCTTCTGAGACTGAGATTTCCTTTGGTCCGTACAGCTACATTATCGTATTTCATACCGTTGTACTCGACGGAAGCCATTTTATATTCTTCAGCACTGGCATTATCCAGCATATCCTGAAAATCGTCCGGGTCCAAGGTGATTTTGACATCCACGACCTTATCTTTTGGAAAGACCTGCTCGTCTAGCTTTTTCTCATCGCTCGAAATGACCTTGTCCTGAGCATCAGACGTTGGATTATTTGTTGCAGACGGACTTGCGTTCTGACACCCGGCTACGGCGATGACCAGCAGCAGGCAGCAAAAACTCAGCAGGATTGACTTACCTCTGGTTTTCATCTGGGGCACCGCCTTTCATCTCGTTGTAATTAAGATACATAGTCACCGCTATAGCTGATCAAGAGTGCATTTTTGACACCTTTTAGGTCAGAGACTGTGTTGACAAAGCCGCCTACTTTATCATCCAGACGAAGCTCCAGCGTCAATTCAATATTGTTTGCGGAGACTGTTTTTTGCTTCACATTGTAGCGTTTTACGGATTTGGTGATATGGCTGTGTACTTCACGTTCACTTTCATCACTGTCGCAGTTAATGACCAGTAAGTATGGCGTTTCGATAGAAGAGTGTTTGATGAACAGGAACAAAATGAGGCCGATAATGATCGAACCGATAATAGCCAAGGTGAAAAATCCTGCTCCAGTTACAATCCCTGCTACAGCTGCCCAGAACAAGAAGATCAGATCAGTTGGATCTTTGATTGGTGTTCTGAAACGAACGATGGACAATGCGCCGACCATACCGAGGGACAGCACAAGGTTAGAGTTAATCGCGATAATGACAGTAGCTGTAATCATGGTCATGCCCATGAGTGAGACGTTAAAGCTTTTGGAATATAAAACGCCGCTAAAGACACGTTTGTAGAGCAGGTAAATGAAGTATCCGATCAGAAAAGCTACGCCCAAGGTAATCAGCATCTTGGAGATACTAATATCAGATACAAAATTGTCGATCACCGAGTTTTTAATAATGTCTGAAAAATTATTTGTAGTATCTGTAGTCGTTGTTGTAGCTGCTAGCGGTGCTAGTGATGCATTCATAATCAATAATCCTCCCAAGTGTTAGTTTTTAAGAATTTGCGGCAGATCACGTATTTCGAAGCGGACTGCCTATTCAGTCCCTCCAGCTGCAACGCGATTTTAATGTACTCCGGAATATACTCATCGAATTTCACTTCGAAAATTATGAAGTTCTCATCAATCGCCCGAATCGGATGCAAATCCTTATCGAAAATATCCGTAGAGTGCAGGCCCGTACGTAGTTCTTTATCGAACGTTATTCGCACATTACCGTTGTGGCAAACATAAGGCTCGCGAACATAATCCACGATGACCTTGGGTCGCAGCAGGTTATGGCGCATCTGATCGTATAACTCCATGAACAGCGGACTGTCCGGGACGTTCAGCACTTCGTAGTTGCCCGCCATAATCTCGTCGTACATTTGCCGGGTTAGTGGTTCTTTGATTTTGGCGATATAATCGTCCATTTTAATTTTTTTCTCAAAGTGAATGATGTTGTCTTGGATGTTGTAAATGCGAATCCGGTATTTGGCCCGCTCTCGGAGACCGCCGAGCTTGTCTGCAAGTGCCGTGTTGTTGATATCGTCAAAATACAAACTCCGAATGTGGTATTCTCCACTCTCATTAGCGTGTTGATCTTTATCAATCAAGCTTTGCAATCGCTGGCGCAATATAAGGTATTGATGATAGTTAATGAAAAATTTAAGTTCATGCCGGAATTGAAGCTTCTTATTCATTTTCACACCTCGTTTCTCTCTCTATCTCTGGCTAACCTTCCTGCTTGACTAATTCTAGGAGACAGACCTTATGCTTAACTTAAAATAGACTGAATGTTTGCTGAATGTTTTACACTGCGTTAACAAAAGTCTGTATAAAGATTCGTGTGCAGATTTGACTTCTGACTTTGTAGGGGGCTATCTTATTTAGAAGGCTAGAGAGAAATTTTCATAAGGAGGTACCGTGATGAGAGACTATAAATTTGCCATAATCCTAGGAGTGCTTGTGATTGTGGTTATTTTAGTGGCTTATGGGTTGGAACGATCGAAAAGCGGAAGTAATGCAAATTCACCAGCACCGTATGATCTCGTGACTACCTTTAAGGGAGATGCGAGCACAAGCCGCGCGTTTACTTGGTATACAAGTGATTCGAGTGCAGCAGGCATTCTGGAGATTGTAAAGGGACAGGTGTCCTCTTTTACAAATACGGATGTACAAAGGGTAGAAGCGAAAAGTAGTTCCATCAAAACAGACAATGGCACCAAAGGTGTTCATAAAGTGGAAGCTACGGGTCTTGAACCCGGGACGTTATATACTTATAGAGTGGGTAGTGGCGTTGAAGGAGAATGGAGTCCGGCAGCGGAATTTACAACGGAAGAAGATGGACTGGACAGTGTGTCTTTTATCAACGTAACGGATTCTCAAGGGGAAACGGCAGAGGATTTTAAGCTGTGGGGAAATACGCTGAACAAGGCTTTTCAGACATTTCCTGAAGCTGAATTTATTGTGCATAACGGCGATTTGACGGAGAATCCGGAGGATTCGGCAGGCTGGGATGATTTTTTTGGCAATGTGCAGGGCTGGATTTCGGGGATTCCGTTAATGCCGGTAACAGGCAATCATGATGAGGTGGATGAGGATGCAACGTATTATACTTCACACTTCAACCTGCCGGATAATGGGGCAAAGGGTTCAATTGCAGGCACCTCGTATTCCTTCGATTATGGACCTGTGCATGTAACGGTACTGAATACAGAGAGCAATCTAAAAAAGCAAACGGAGTGGCTAAAGGAAGAACTGAAGAACACAGACAAGAAGTGGAAAATCGTTGCGATGCACCGACCGGCTTACGGGGGGAACTCCTATAAGAAAGTTGAAAATTGGACGGATATTTTTGATACGTATGAGGTTGATTTAGTGCTGCAGGGTCATAATCATGAATACTCCAGATCCTACCCGTTACGTGGCGGAAAAATAGTTCCAGAAGGTGAGAGTTCCAAAGGTGCTAAACGAGGGACAGTCTATGTGGTGACCAACGCTTCTGGAGGGAAATTTAACGAGAAAAAAGAAGATCAGTTCTATCATGCGGTGCATTTTCAGAACAATAAGCAAATGTTTGCGGGCATTAACGTTACCGGGGATACATTAACCTATCAGGCCTATGATGTGGATGGAAAGCTGCTGGATGAGTTTGTGTTGACACATTGAGCTAAGGGAATTGGATAATATTATTTAAATACCTTTTCTGCTGTAAAGGCGGGGGAGGTATTTTTTTGATTTGCATCCAAGCACCAAACCTAGCGTAAAAGTGTATCTTAAGCCGTTTTTTCACATGTCTACCTTTTCCGTCATATAAGCTGTTAACTTTATAATGATAAAATAGATTTAGTTATATTTGGATTTCATTTGAAGTGAAGGGGAAGTAATATGTTTATCAGAAAAATGGTTTTTATCGGTATCATTTGTATGTTAGGTTTGACAGGTTGTGCAACGAACACTAAATCAGGTGCTGAAGGAGAGGGAGATAAGCGTGCAGAGGAGCTGCTCAGCATGTCTCGGAGTGAACTGGCTAAGCAGGAGAGCTATACTATAGAAATGGAGAAACAAGAAGAAACATCCAGCAAATCGGAAAAAAGTGAAGATAAACATTGGTCGAGCGCTGTTTCATTTCATGTCGACTATGTTAGAAATCCTTATACCGTATATCTAAAATCGGAGACTGCGGAAGGAAAGGAACGAGAAGAATACATATCGGATACTGAATATCATACAAAGGTAATGGATGATTTATTTATTAAGCAGGACGATTATATTCCAGCGAAAGAAAAACAAATCGCACAAAGATTTATTGACCCGTATGATTATATAGACATGTACCGGATAGATTCTCAGGGGATCGTTGTTTCTGAGGAGGAACAAGAATACATACTTTCGATAGAGATATCGTCTCATGATGCGAGTAAGGAAACGATGAAATTGATGAAGCAGAATTTGACAGACAAGATTAAACTAAGATATACGCTGGATAAAACTACACTTTTGCCGCATAAAGTGGAGGCAGAAATATTCACTTCATTGAAATCAGAAAACTTAAATTCAGAATCAGTGCTCACGTTGCAAACAACTATCAGCAATTTTAATGGTATAAAAGAGATTGTTATGCCTGTAGATACTAGTGAAGAATAGTTATATCAGAAGCCTCTGGGATTTATTCCGGAGGTTTTCTTTATCAGCAGAATTATTTTCAATCAAAATTTAGTGAAATTGTATCCAGAAGTGTGAAAATGGTACGATTTTTAGAGACAATCTTCTGCAAAATATAACCATTTTCTCTCGATAATGAAAAACCTTACCATTATAATGAAAGCGTTATCAGAAAATGGAGTCTAAGTTCTGAAGGTATGGATTAAGGGGGAGGGAGGAGCAGGGATATAGAGTAAGAAGAAGGCATAAACAAACCAATTATATCGTAGGAGGCGTAAAACGTGATTCGTAACCGTATCCGGAAAACAGGACTTTTGGTCCTGCTTGGCGCGATGGTAGGCTCTTTATTCTCTGCATTCCCAGCTACTACCCATGCAGCCTCAAGTGAACCTTACACCTGGAAAAGCGTTGTAACGGGAGCTGGCGGGGGCTTTGTACCCGGAATTATTTTTAATCAAACTGAACCGAATCTGATTTATGCCAGAACAGATATTGGCGGGGCCTATCGCTGGAATCAAGCTACATCTAGCTGGACATCAATTAGTGACTCGGTAGGCTGGGTGGATTGGAACAAGAATGGTGTTGATGCTCTGGCTACAGACCCAATTGATCCTAATAAAGTCTACATGGCAACGGGTACGTATACTAATCATTGGGATAATAATGGCCAGATTATGCGCTCTAATGACCGGGGGAACACCTGGCAAACTACTCCACTGCCTTTTAAAGTAGGTGGCAATATGCCTGGCCGTTCCGCTGGTGAACGTCTAGTCATCGACCCCAATAAGAACAACATTCTCTATTTTGGAGCTAGAAGTGGTAATGGTCTCTGGAAGAGTATTGATTCGGGTGTAACTTGGTCAAAGGTAACCTCTTTTCCAAACGTAGGAACGTATATTCAGAATCCGACACTTGATTATGGGAATGATCTTGTCGGATTGTCTTGGATCACGTTCGATAAGAGCACAGGTACACTTGGCAACGCTACTCAAACGATATATGTCGGTGTGGCCGATACGGCTAGCAGCGTATATCGGAGTACAGATGGTGGAGTAACCTGGACAGCTCTGGCTGGACAACCTACGGGGTTCTTGCCACATCACGGCGAACTGTCATCCACAGGTGATCTCTATATTACTTATAGTAATGGTGTAGGTCCCTATGATGGCAGTAAGGGTGAAGTTTGGAAATACAACAAAACTAGTGGGGGTTGGACCAATATCAGTCCTACGACCGGTGAAGATAACTGGTATGGCTTTGGTGGATTGGCGCTGGATGCTCAGCACCCTAACACATTGATGGTATCCAGCTTAAACGCTTGGTGGCCTGATGAAGTTATTTTCCGCAGTACCAATGGTGGGGCTACTTGGAGTCGCATTTGGGATTGGGGCAATTATCCAGAACGGACTTATAAGTTCAGCATGGACATCACCGCTGCTCCATGGCTCGATCATGGAACCACTTCAACATCCCTGGATCCTTCACCGAAGCTAGGCTGGATGATGGGTGATTTGGAAATTGATCCATTTAACTCGAATCGAATGATGTACGGCACTGGAGCAACAATTTATGGCTCGAACAATTTGACCTCATGGGATACCGGAGGCAAGGTAAATATCTCTGTCATGGCAAAAGGTGTGGAGGAAACTGCAGTGCTGGGGCTAATTAGCCCGCCAACGGGAACCTCCCATTTGATCACTGCACTTGGTGACGTTTCCGGTTTCCGTCATGAGGATTTGTCGGTAGCGCCGACTAAATTCCAGACCAGTCCTTCATGGGCAACGACGATGAGTATTGACTATGCTGAACTGAGTCCGTCCTATATGGTGCGGGTAGGCAGTGCAGATAAAGAAAAAACGCCAAGTATGAAGTCCATTGGTATCTCTAACGATGGTGGAGTGAATTGGTACATGCCAAACTCCGAGCCTTCCAATGGAACCAAAACAACGGTTGGCCATGGACAAGTAGCTGTCTCTGCAAGTGGTAATTCCATTCTGTGGAGCACCTCAGATATCGGGGTGTATTATTCCAAAACCTCAGGCAATTCTTGGACAGCAAGTGCAGGATTACCGGCTGGAGCGAAGATAGCGTCTGATCGCGTGAATCCTAACAAATACTATGGATTTTATGCTGGAACCTTCTATGTAAGTGTGGATGGTGGAGCTACATTTACTGCCACCGCAGCTTCGGGCTTCCCGACCAATAATGTGGCTGGATTACAGCCGAACGAAGCCCAAATCAGTATGAAGGCAGTTCCAGGTATTGAAGGTGACATTTGGTTTGCCGGAGGAAATACGGTTGAGAATAAATATGGTCTATGGCACTCCACTAATTCAGGTGCGAGCTTCACGAAGTTAACGAATGTAGAAGAAGCTGATCTTATTGGATATGGGAAGGCTGCTCCGGGCCAAACTTATATGGCATTGTACACCGTAGCTAAGATTGATGGTGTACGGGGCGTATTCCGTTCCGATGATGTTGGCGCAACTTGGGTTCGTATTAATGACGATGCTCACCAATACGCTAAGATCAATATGGCGATTACTGGGGATCCAAGAATCTATGGACGTGTATATCTCGGTACGAATGGCCGAGGCACTTTGTATGCTGATCCTGTAAATCCACCAGCTACAGGCTCGACCATTACGCCAATAACTGCAAGCTTTGATAAGAAAACAGCGAATCAGGCAGACGTCGCAGTAACTATGACGTTGAACGGAAATACGCTGAGCACGATCAAGAACGGAACGGCAACCCTCGTAGCCGGAACGGATTATACGGTAAGTGGATCAACAGTAACGATTAAAAAAGCGTATTTTGCGACACAAGCGGTAGGAACGACAACGCTGACGTTCAGCTTTAGCGCTGGAGCTACACAATCCTTGGCGGTAGCCGTAACAGATACTACAACACCAGTATCTAACTCCACGATAACGCCAACAAGTGCGGGATTTGATAAGAAAACAGCAAATCAGGCAGACGTTGCAGTAACTATGACGTTGAACGGAAATACGCTGAGCACGATCAAGAACGGAACGGCAACCCTCGTAGCCGGAACGGATTATACGGTAAGTGGATCAACAGTGACGATTAAAAAAGCGTATTTAGCGACGCAAGCGGTAGGAACGACTACGCTGACGTTCAGCTTTAGCGCTGGAGCTACACAATCTTTGGCGGTAGCGGTCACGGATACTACAATACCGGTATCCAACTCCACGATAACGCCAACAAGCGCGGGATTTGATAAGAAAACAGCAAATCAAGCGGACATCGCCGTAACTATGACGTTGAACGGAAATACGCTGAGTGCGATCAAGAACGGAACGGCAACCCTCGTAGCCGGAACGGATTATACGGTAAGTGGATCAATAGTGACGATTAAAAAAGCGTATTTAGCGACGCAAGCGGTAGGAACGACAACGCTGACGTTCAGCTTTAGCGCTGGAGCTACACAATCTTTGGCGGTAGCGGTAACGGATACTACAACACCAGTATCCAACTCCACGATAACGCCAACAAGCGCGGGATTTGATAAGAAAACAGCGAATCAGGCAGACGTTGCAGTAACTATGACGTTGAACGGAAATACGCTGAGTGCGATCAAGAACGGAACGGCAACCCTCGTAGCCGGAACGGATTATACGGTAAGTGGATCAACAGTCACTCTCAAGAAGGAGTATTTGGCAACTCAAGCGGTAGGAACGACAACGCTGACCTTTGAGTTTAGTGCCGGAGCGGCACAATCCTTGGTTGTCACTCTCTCAGATACGTCAGTAGCTCCTACAGCAGCACTGAAAGTGCAGATGTATAACGGTACAGTGACTGCTTCCGGAAATACGCTAAATCCAAAGTTTAAGCTGGTGAACACAAGTACAAGTGCCGTTGCACTTTCTGATGTGAAATTAAGATATTATTACACAATTGACGGAGAGAAGGCACAAAGCTTCTTCTGCGATTGGTCACAGGCTGGAAGCGCGAATGTAACGGGCACGTTTGTGAAGCTGCCAACGGCTAAAGCGGATGCGGATTATTATCTGGAGCTTGGATTCTCGAGTGCAGCAGGTTCACTAGCTGCGGGTGCGAGCATCGATATCCAAGTGCGAGTAGCTAAAGAGGATTGGTCAAATTACACTCAAACCGGAGATTACTCCTTTAATGCGGTTGATACCAATTTTGTAGACTGGACAAAAGCGCCCGCCTACATCTCAGGTAACCTGATCTGGGGTAATGAACCTAACTAAGAATCTTCACCAATAGTTATGCTGAAGAGGCTGTCCTAAAAAGTAGAAAATTCTACTTTTGGGGCAGCTTCTTACTTTAACCCTCAGGCTATAGGTGGTATGTACGCTATGTGCTACGTTCTATGAGTCATGTGATATGTGGTATGTCGGATGCATTTATGGTTCCTATAGTGTTGGCTATATAGTAATTAGGGAAAACCTCCCTGAAAATAGCCGATATTTGCTTTAAATCAACGAAATCAGGGAATTATTCCCTGAAAATCAGGCGAATTCGTTAGTTTCCAGCAAATTATCCAATAATTAGGGAGGTTTTCCCTAATTATTGGCTGGATGACCAAAAAACTTAGAATTTTAGGGAGAAATTCCCCAATTATGCTATCAACGCTTCACTTCCTCCTGTACGGTACGCAAAAACCAGCTAATGATATTTAAAAGTAGTTCTGACATACCATTTGCTGTTTTGGCTGTTACAATGTTTGTCCGCTATCTATGGTAATGATCTGTCCAGTCATTGCTTCCTGTTCTAGCGCAGCGCAGACGAACTGGGCGATATTCTCGGCGGTTGAAATATGCTGAAGCAGCAGATTAGGGGCTAGTTTATGCATTTGTTCTTCTCGTCCAGACCACCATCTAGTAGCAACGGCTCCCGGCGCTACACAGTTAACTCTAATATGGGGAGCCAGCGCATGTGCCAGCGATTTCGTAAGACCGTGGACAGCCGCTTTGGAAACGGCATAAGGAAGGGATGAGCCTAAACCTGTCTGTCCAGCGATGCTGCCGAGATTGAGGATGGCTCCTGATTTTTTTTGATTCATATACGGTGCAACCGCTCTGGCGCAGAAAAACATTCCTTTCACATTTACATCATATAACTCATCCCATACTTCCTCTGTTGCCAATTCCAGATCTCCGAGAGCAATATGTTTAGTTATACTGGCGTTATTCACTAGCAGATCAATTGTCCCGAAATGCTGAATAATCGAATCGACCATACTTCGCACATCCTGATCTTTAGACACATTCGCTTGTATTGCTATAGCCTGCCCTCCTTGATTCAGAATCGTCTTTACGGTTTCATTGGCTTCATCCTCAGATCTAGAATAGTTCACTACGACGTGAGCCCCGCGTTTAGATAGCTCCAAGCTTACAGCTTTGCCAATTCCAGTCCCTCCACCCGTTACTAATGCGACTTTATTGTTGAGATCCATCCTCATGCACTCCTTAAGTTGGCGTATGTTGTTGTTATAAAGTATTCTATAGAGAAAAGTGAATTTCGTATAATTGAATATAATGAAGGTTTGATTCAATTTATTTGAATTGAATAGGGGAGGGCACTAGGATGGATCTGAAAACAATAAAAACCTTTCAAACGATCGTAACTTCCGGAAGCTTTAATCGCGCAGCAGAAGAATTGAACTATGCCCAATCTACAGTTACGATGCAGATGCAAAGGCTTGAATCTGATCTGGGATGTCAATTGCTTGAGCGGGGGAAGCAAATCAGCTTAACAGAAGCAGGCAGATTGTTTTATGAAGAGAGCTTACATATCGTTAAAGATATGGAACGATTACAGAGCCGTTTGACTGATTTAAAAATAGGGGAAGCTGGCAACGTGCGATTAGGGGTAACGGACCCTACGGCGAGCTATCGTTTGCCGCAGCTTTTAAGTAGGTTCTGGTGCAATTTCCTAAAGTGAAAGTCTCCGTGGATATTGCGGGAACCGTCGCACTTAGTGAACTACTCCTGCGTGGTGAAATTGATTTGGCAGTGTGCTCGGCACCAGAGCTCGGTAAGGAGCTTTATTTTGAACCGTTATTTGCGGAGGAATTCTTGTTACTTTTACCAGAAGAGCATCCGCTAGCATCCAAGGAACGTATCACCCCAGAGGATCTACAGAGTCATCGCTTACTGATTACGGCAGCGAATTGTCCTTATCGTAAAAAATTAGAAAGTGTGCTGCAGGAATCAGGCGGGCCGCCACTAGATACAATGGAGATTGGGAGCATGACAGCGCTGAAATATTTTGTGGGAAGTGGTTTAGGTGTGGCACTTGTTCCTGAGATTGTGCTGAATCCAGCCCCAGCAGGAACTATAGTACGGAAGCTGGAGGGGAAGGTTATTGATATGACCTGTGGGATCCTATGTAAACTTTCAGATTATCCGCTTAAGCAAGCGAGCTCCAGATTGTATCATTTTTTAAAACAGGAACTAACCGTGACAAGGATATTTTGAATTTTAAACGAATTGTTAAGAAATAGAAAAAATAGAAAGGGCGGTGTTTGATGTTTTTTAGGAGGAAATTCAGTTTCTGGCTTTCGATTATAAGTATCATCATCTGTCTGAGTGACTATCTGGGGGTGGGGATCGCGAATATTATTCTTGT
Source organism: Paenibacillus sp. FSL H8-0315 (assembly GCF_038005365.1). Lineage (NCBI taxonomy): Bacteria > Bacillati > Bacillota > Bacilli > Caryophanales > Paenibacillaceae > Paenibacillus > Paenibacillus sp. FSL H8-0315. Next base: position 5,937,774 of record NZ_JBBOTA010000001.1, read on the forward strand.
ACGTTTGAACCCTATTATAGATACACTGATCTTTACAGAACCTTTTGAAAGCTTCATGGTTGATGTAAATAATCCGAGATGGGGAACCAATAGTGCGTTAATCAGCGTCAGATTCCCAACTTATATTATTCATTTTGGAACGTTTTTGATTTTGGGTATTCTAATGGATTACCTTATTCGTATATTAAAACAGAAGTAGAAGTGTAGATGAGCCTAGAAGAGGAAAGGTGAGCTGAGATGAGCGGAGCAAAGGGAAAACTTGATTTGGAGAGAATTGTTTTTATTGGCAGAACCTATGAGGAATATATACGTATGTTTGATTTGCTGGAATCAGATCTTATCGGCCAGAGCATTCTGGATTGTCCTGCGGGTGCTTGCTCTTTTACAGCAATAGCGAATCAGTTGGGTGGTGAAGTAACGGCTGCTGATATTGCTTACTATTACTCTGAAGATGAGCTGGCAGACAAAGGGGCTCAAGATATTGCGCATGCGATGTCCGGAGTGGAAAAAGTACAGGATAATTTCGTTTGGAACTACTTTAAATCAATCGAGGGACTGACCGAAGCGAGGAACGCAGCTTTAACCGCCAGCACTAAGGATCGAAGACAAACCCCGGAGCGTTATGTTCCTGTGATACTTCCGGATCTGCCTTTTGCGGATGAAGCATTTGATCTGACATTATCTGCTCACTTTCTATTTATGTACAGCGATCGGCTGGACTATGAATTTCATCTAGAGACTGTTAAGGAACTCATGCGGGTGACGAGAGGCGAGCTCCGAATCTTTCCACTAGTCGACCTCTCTTGTAAAAGGTATAAGCATTTAGACCGCCTTATTGATGATTTGGTGAGGCAAGGGTTTACTGCAGAGGAACTAGAGGTTCCTTATGAATTTCAAAAAGGTGCAAAGCAGATGTTGAAGATTAGAAGAGCAGAATTGTTCCTCTGAAATATAAAAAACGAGGGTGCCTCAAGCCATGATGACTTTGGGAGCACCCTCGTTTTTGTATACATATCTATAAAGCTTACGCTACAGTTTCTTTCCGTTCTGCTACAAAACAAGCTATGCCTAATACCAGACCAAGGCCCACTAGAACCGCACCGACCCAAGGAAGCGAAGTGATCGCTAGATGAGAAATAACCCAACCGCCAATAAAGGCACCCGCTGCGTTACCGAGATTCCCGGCGGAGTGGCTGGTCGTTGAAGCAAGTGCAGGGGCAGCCTGAGCCAGACTCATAATCCGTATTTGCAGACCTGGCATGACGGCAAAGGACACCATACCCCAGAAAAATATTGTGATTACCGCAGCTATTGGGCTATGCATCGTGAAGGAAAAGATCGTTAGAATCATACTGACTGCAAAATAAAGTCCCACGATAGAAGGCATCAGCTTCCAATCCGCAAGCTTTCCGCCAACGATGTTCCCGATGGTCACCCCACAGCCGAATAAGACTAGAATCCAAGTCACACTATGTTCAGCAAAACCGGTCACTTCTTCAAGCAGTGGAGTAATATATGTGAACACGGTGAACAAGCTGGCGTTCCCTAACGCCCCGATCAATAAGAATAGCAGCAGCTTTGGATTAGCCAGAGCAGCAATCTGCTGGATAACACTCGCTGGTTTCTCTTGTTTAAGCTTTGGAATAAAAATGAGGATGCCGATCAGCGCGGCGACTCCCATGACAGCAATCGCTGCAAATGAGGCCCGCCAGCCCATACTTTGTCCAATAAATGTTCCTAGAGGAACTCCGACAATATTGGCTATCGTTAAACCTGCCATCATAATAGATACGGCTCCGGCCCGCTTATTGGGTTGTACAAGATTGGATGCAATGACTGCGCCAACCCCAAAAAAAGTACCATGAGTTAAAGCTGTAATTATACGAGCTACCATGAGAACGGTATAGTTTGGTGCAAACACAGAGATTCCGTTGCCCAGTATAAAAAGAATCATGAGAAGACATAACAGTTTCTTTTGCGGAATACGCTGCGTGAGAATGGTCAGGATGGGTGCGCCAACGGCCACTCCAAGTGCGTACATTGTAATGAGTTGGCCAGCAGTCGAAATACTAACCTGTAAATCGTTGGCGACATTTGGTAAAATACCCATAATAACAAACTCAGTCATACCAATCGCAAAAGCGCCTACCGTAAGAGAAAGTATAGAGATGGGAAAGGGCTCTTTCCCTGCTCGTTCTTTGCGTGATTGTGCCTTGTTGAGGTTTGGAATTGCGTTCATGATGCCGATGTTCAACCTTTCTTCTGCCTGTAATGAAGCTCCACCTTGGTTAAGATGATAGATCCGACATGTAAGTATTGCTTTTCTATTATTTAGTTTTCTGAAAATATTTTCAAGATAAATATTTTTTTCAGATAGTTTTCATTTTTATAGATCATTGAAGGGATGGTTATTTATGAATGATGAAAGCCAAGTCCAAGTGCTTGAATTGCCGGAAATGAAGCGAGAATTTAATAGCAGTTTGCAGAGTAATGATCGTGGATTGGTTATAGAAATCTATCAATTTGCGAACTCTTCCTGGCCCGATGAGACTGAATTGTTCCTTCCTTTGCGATGAGAAAAAATTATAAGCAGGCAGCTTTAATAGCGCTTCAGAACTTTGACCTGGATTGGACGCAGATTCGTTTTAACCAGCTATCGGATACCTGTACCTTTGTTATAGAAACTAATAAAGAGGGAACTTTTTTACTGCGCCTTCATTCGGGGAGATCTAAAGAGGAAATTAACTCCGAAATCGCGTGGCTGGAGCTTTTGAAGAGCAAAATTGATGTCCCCCTGCCAAAAGGTGTTCATGATCGCACGGGTGCTGTAACGTTCAGAGTGGAACAGGGAAATGGAGAAGGTGTTTATGCCTCTTTAATGCGCTGGGTTGAAGGGGAACATGCGAATGAAAATCTTACCGAAGAACAAATTTACAAAGAAGGCGTTCTATTAGCCAAGCTACATAAGGCGGCACAGGAGCTGGAGTTACCCCCTGGCTTTAATCGTCCTGTTTGGGATGAACATAGCTTTCGAAAAGCAATGCTTCGTTTAAAGCTGCATTATCATTGTTTTCTTACGGATGATGAGTTTGTGCTGTATCAGTCGGCAGCTGAGAAATTATTCAACTGGTTAAGCAAGCAGCATAAAAATAAGAACAGAAGGTCTTATGGCGTTATTCATGGAGATTTACATCAAGGCAACATCATATTTAAAGAGGGCGAGCCTCGGCCGATTGATTTTGGAAGATGTGGTTGGGGGTATTATCTTTATGACGTGGCACATACCCTTCTTGGACTGTATCCATTGCAAAGAGAAGGGGTCATTAAGGGGTACGAAAGTATCGCCAAGCTTGATGGGGAGTGGGTTCAGACCTTAGAGAATTTTACGGTCATGGTTATGATCGAAAATTATTGCCATCACGCATCCGATCCTAGGGAAACCGAGGGTCTAAAAGCAGAACAGCCGTATGCGTTAGCGATCCTGAGAAATTATCTTAAGGGAGAACCCTTTCTTTTTAACAGGATTGAGATTTAACGTATAGAAATAGGGTCTCTTTGGGGAATTTATATAAAGTTCCCTAAGGAGGCTATTGTGATGAAAAAAAGCTGGATTGCTCCCCTTCTTGTCGCAGTGATGCTCGTTCTGACGCCACAACCTTGCTCCGCAAATAGGTTAATTCAACCTCAATCTGTAACACCTTCCAGGTCTGATTCGGGACTTCAACTGCCAGATCAAGATTCTCGCGAACTTAAGTTTCAAGACATGCTGATGTTATTTCTTTTACCCCATATTGAGAAAAAGATTGCAGATATTTATTCGCCGCTTTTGCGAGAATCGCCAATGGTTTATCCTTACTTTGTGGATGTGACTGAGGTGAAGCGGCTCAATGGTTTCCGTGGGTTTGATTTCTTGATTACACTTAACGTATATCCTACAGTTGGTCCACATATTTCAGTTGGAGAAGATACCATGACTTTTAGGATCTCTCCTGGTCCTAAGGTGAAGCTTGAATCGTTCAAGCATCTAAAAGACCCCAAAAAGTCAGACTTCCCACCAAATTATCAGAACATCCTGAGATAGTGTAGTTTCAGTAAGGCGCGTGGGTGGAAGAGTAGATGTTAATATGTGCCGCGCGTTGAGTTATGAGGCGAGCTATTTTTACATGAGTAGGGAGTTCTGAGGTAATGGAGATGGGAGTTGTAGGGAAAGGAGTCTTTGGGAGAGGGGATATGAGAGGGTATGAAGGTTGGGTTAGTGGGCGTGATGAGGGTGAGTGGAGGGGAGGAAGGTTGGGCTAGTGGCATGATGAGGTGAGTGAGAGGGTATGAAGGTTGGGTTAGTGGCATGATGAGGGTGTGTGAGGGGATGAAGGTTGGGTTAGTGGCATGATGAGGGTGTGCGTGAGGGGATAAAGATTGGGTTAGTGGGATGATGAGGGTGTGCGTGCGTGTGTCCGCGAGCGGGCAAACGGGATAGTTGCAGTTTATACACTTATTTGCAGGAGATAAGAAGCTTAGTCACTTTTAGTTGCATTTGGTGCAGTTAAAAGAAGTCTTTTCACACTAATTTGTTAATATCGTTGAATTTAGTTGCAGAGAATACACTTATTTCGCTCGGGCAGCACAATGTATTGTTTATAGTTGTATAAAGTGCAATTAACTCATACATTCCCAAACGATTTTAAGCAAAATAAAAAAATCCATGGGTTAACGTTGCAATACCCAACTCATGCCCAGCTCACCGCACACACTCCGATCTTTGGGGTGTTTTTTTGTGGTTAGAATTGTGGTGGATTAATGGCGATTATGGTATTATGAAATTAGTGGATATATTGATTTAAGTTACTAAATTCAAATATGGAGGTGTGAGGGATTGGGTGATCATAAATTCGAGGGCGAACAAAAGGGGAGCAGTATTAGCGAAATTAAAGATAAGGTCACTAGCGATAGCGCAAGTAACAACGAGGATAAAGTCAAAGTAGGTGTAGCTACTAAAGACGGGCAGTTGGGGTTTCTTTTTACAAGAGGGGGGCTTCGGGAAGGTGCAGGTAGAAAAAGCACTGGTGTAACTAAAAAGGTATCACTGACGTTATCTGAGGACGTTTGGCAGGAGATAGAGCAGGCTTGCGCGGATCAGAACGCATCTCGCTCCCAAGTATTTCGGAACATCATTGAGGCGCATTTTGTAAAGGAATCTAAGGAGAGTTAGGTGAAGTCTTTGCTAATCCATGTATCAAAAGATTCTCTTAGTACCGCTTTACAGGCAGCATTAAAAGCCATATCCGCGAATAGTTCCTCACGTGTTCTATCAGGAATACTTATTCAAGCGCAAACTCAGGGTCTGATATTAACAGCCAGCAATATAAGAATGACCATTGAATATAAGCTCCCTGTGAAGATGGATTCGATGGTTGTGCACAACACAGGTGAGATCGTAGTTCCCGCGCGTTATTTTTATGAGATCATTCGTAAGCTTGATCCTGGACTAATTAGGCTGGAAATCGTAGAGTCATTGATATTAAATATTCAATCAGGGAGCACTCAATTTCGTTTATGTGGAACGGATGTGGCAGAGTTTCCAAGAATCCAATACATAGATCATCCAAACATTCAAAGGATAAGCATGAAGAACACTCTCCTGAAGCAAATATTTAAAAGAGTGGTTTTTGCGGTCTCTTCATCGGAAGCCAGACCTGTGCTCACAGGAGTTTTGTTTCAAATAGATAAGCGAAATATTCGTGTGGTCGCCACTGATGGCATTCGCTTCGCCCAGCATGTTGTTGAAAGCGTAGAAGATTACGGGACAATTCCTTTAGATGTTGTAATCCCGGGCAGCACTCTGGAGGATCTTTTAAAAATATTAAACGATGATGCAGACAGCAGCACCGATTTAGAAATAGGCCCCAAGCAGATCAGATTTATTTCTAATGGATTGAGGGTTCAGTCTGCTCTTCTAGAAGGAACTTATCCCTCTGTCAATAATTTAATCCCAAAAGCGTACCTCTCCGAAGTGATTGTTAAGAAGGACCGTTTGTTACATGTGGTTGAACGTATTTCTATATTGGCTAGTGAGAGTGTTATGCTCAGCGTACTTCCTTCTAACATGCTAAGTTTAGTGTCCAAGACTGCAGAAATTGGGGATGTAAAAGAAGAGATTCCTTTGGAGCATCTGGAAGGTGATCATTTTCGAGTAGCATTTAACGGAAAATATTTCAGGGACATCCTTCGGGCGATCGATAGCGAGACGCTTAGAATCAGGTTCGCGGGAAAAGAAAGGGCACTGGTGATCCTGCCTGTGGACGTATCTTCGTCCACACTTTTTTTAATTACTCCTGTGAGGACGCATGATTGAGGATTTGTTAAGTACAGTATTTGAGTAGGTTTGGGTGAATAGCTGCAACTGAGTCCGATAGTGTGGCAAAATGAGCGGAATTATGGAAATAAGAGCAACTGAGTCCGAATAGTTGGTGAAAAGAACACCGCCTGCCAAATTTGATCCTAAACGTGCTGCCCATTGCTTAAACTAGCTGTCTTGGGCTCAACTTATCTACTTCGTGCGGAATTAGCTATCTATAGCTCAACTTAACTACTTCGTGCGGAATAAGCTACCTATGGCTCAACCTATCTACACCGTGCGGAATTAGCTACCTTTAGCTCAACCTATCTACTCCGTGCGGAATTAGTTCCCTATAGCTCAACCTATCTACTCCGTGCGTGGAATTAGTTCCCTATAGCTCAACCTAGCCGCCTACATCTCGAAACCAACTACCTTTTGCTCGATTGAAATCGTAGCGGACCGTATTGCAGCTATTTCAGCACATTGGTTCATTTTGCAAAGGTTTCGGACTGTATAGCTCTTATTGCCCCTGATTTGTGCAGAAAAGGAGTGCATTTGAGCGAATAGCTGAAACTGAGTCCGATAGTGTGACAAAACGAGCGAAATTATGGAAATAAGAGCAGCTGAGTCCGAATAGTTGGTGAAAAGAACACCGCCTGCCAAATTTGATCCTAAACGTGCTGCCCATTGCTTAAACTAGCTGTCTGGGGCTCAACTTATCTACTCCGTGCGAAATTAGCTATCTATAGCTCAACTTAACTACTTCGTGCGGAATTAGCTATCTATAGCTCAACCTATCTACACCGTGCGGAATTAGTTCCTTATAGCTCAACCTATCTACTCCGTGCACGAAATTAGTTACCTATTACTCAACCTAGCCGTCTACGTCCCAAACTTAGCAGCCTACATCTCGAAACCAGCTACCTTTTGCTCGATTGAGATCGTAGCGGACCGTATTGCAGCTATTTCAGCACATTGGTTCATTTTGCGAAAGTTTCGGACTGTATAGCTCTTATTGCCCCTGATTTGCGCAGAAAAGGAGCACATTTGAGCGAATAGCTGCAACTGAGTCCGATAGTGTGGCAAAATGAGCGGAATTATGGAAATAAGAGCAACTGAGTCCGAATTAGCCAAAACCCATCTCAACTTCACAGCTTTCCCAGACGGGAATGAGGTATATTTGATCTGGGAGGGGATGGAATGCATAATGCAAAGACGGCCATATTTTATTTCTCAGGTACGGGCAATACGGAGATTATTGCTAAGCAATTTGCTGAAAGGCTAAGAAGTAAAGGGCAAGATGTAGATTTGTTTAGAGTGGAAGATGTTTTTAAAGGCACTCGTTCTGTAGAATATGAAGCCTATGATCTTATAGGTATTGGTCATCCGGTTCTAGGCTTTGGCGCTTCCGGTTTTGTTGAACGTTTTGCAGAAGGGCTACCTGATTGTAATGGAACCCCGGCATTTGTATTCAAAACGGCATCCTCTCCACACTATATCAATAACGGTGCTTCGAATACGGTGCTTCGTTCTTTGCGTGGGAAGGGATATAATCCCTTTCACAATTCGATTTTGGCGATGCCATGTAATTTTTATATCAAATACAATGACAGGTTGAATAAGCAATTGTATCAAGCCGCACAGCGTAAGGTGGAATTGTTTGCAGAGGAAATCGTAAACCGGACACCACGAAATCTGCCGATTCACCCTGTGTTGGAGCGGGTTCTGAGAACAGTATATTATTGTGAGGAACACCAAGGGGGAAAATACTTCGCCAAAGGATTGCGTACAACGGACGCTTGCACACTATGCTTAAAATGTGTCAGAAACTGTCCAACATCCAATATTAGTAGCGGCGTAGAAGGAATTGTTTTCAGTCAAAATTGTTTATTATGTATGCGTTGTGTTTATTCTTGTCCTCAGAAGGCAATCCAAGCGACACGACTTAAGGCTAGCGTAGTAGATCCCTATACTGGAGGTCCGAAGCTTCATAAACTAATGAAGGATTCTGCGAATGATGGACGGTTTGTTACTCCCAAATCCAAGGGCTACTACAAGCATTTTATTAAGTATTTGGAGGAATGACATATGAATCTGTTTCGGATGGGATCGAAGCCACTGGGGATTGAGCGGATCAGCACATTTTTGGAGGATAATTATGTGAGTATCGGCTACCCCGGAATAGGGGATCTGGAGAATCTAAGCACAGAGGAACTTCATGATCGATTGATTGGCACATACCAATATAGTGAGTTGGAGCTTATGCAACATCTGCAAGCCCTTCAGCTATTTGTACATACGATGCAAGATGGAGATTATGTGCTGGTGGCCGATGGAGATTGGGTACATCTCGGGGACCTCGGAGATTATTTTTACAACGAGTTTACTGATAATGTTGACGAGGGTACATGCCATCGGCGTGGTGTGACGTGGTTGAAAAGTGTGCCGATTTCTGAACTAAACACAGGCGTGCGGGAGTTATTTAACCAAAGTGCACCGGTTGTACAATATAATGGTCCTAAACCAAGTGCTCGCTTGGATCTGTGGATTACAGGTGTTTCTGCTAATGAACAAGAAGTGAATAGTCCGCTGGAATTGGATGAGGAGACACTCTCTAAGGCGCTTAATATTTTGAAAGATGCTTTGATTTGTGATGACTCCGAACGACGGGAAAGAGCAGCTATAGCCATTTTACAATATGCGAAGTAGAGCCCCTCTTGTATATCGGGCACACGGTTCATTATCTTCATGATGAGTTCCAATTAAAAAACGTTCCACCCGCTACTTGCCTCGGATGGAACGTTTTGCTGTATCTATAATCAGATGAATTCAACGAATTCGTTGACTGGCTTACGGTAGCCGCGGGGTCTGATTTTATGTTTTTTGTCTTTGCCGATCGTGATCAGCATAACAGGTACCATATGATCCGGCAGATTCAAGGTGGATTGGATAGCATCAGCATCGAAGCCGATCATCGGGCAGGTATCCCAGCCTTTATCTTTGGCGATCAGCATAAAGTGCATGGCAGAGAGAGAGGCATTACGTATTGCTTCATCTCTTTGAAAAGCATCCTTATCAATGTAAGCATTGTTAATCATCTCTATTTGCTTATCATATTCCTCTTGTGACATCGCTCCTAAAGCTTTAAGCCCGCCATAGATTTCTGGAGCCTGCTGATAAGCATGCTTATCTCCCAGCACTACAATAACTGCTGAAGCAGTATGGATTTTATATTGGCCGTAAGCTGCTTCGCGAATTTCTTCTTTTAAGCTCTCGTTAGATATCACTTTGTAATTTGTATGCTGTAGATTATAGGCCGAGGGTGCCAATCTGGCATAAGAGAACATTTCCTCTAATTCGTTCTGAGGGATGATAACCCCTTCCACAAAATTCATAGCGGATCTGCGTGACTGAATCAAGTCTGTAAAAGCGCTCATAAGTATTCCTCCGTTGTGTATGTATTCGGTTGTAAAATATCAACACCTGATATTTGTAAATGAACTAACTAAATGTTACTAACTCAAAATAACACAGCTCAAAAAATTCGTCAATGATAAAATTTATTGAAGTTAATCTTGAACACCCTGTTGTCAAAAAATAGGACATAAATTAGGATATTAGGATATGTAGAAACACAGTGGATGAAAGGGTGGATAAATTGATTAATAGTAGAGAACAATTGATGATAGATTTGCAAAGAATCGAAGAGAATGACTACGAGCATAGAAGTGGAGAGGACATAAAGGATTATGTGAAGTTGATGCTTGAGCATATAGGAGATCCCGAGCCTGTACTGCGTGATGAATTGATTTATTCCACATTCTACAAATGGATTAATGAGAAACGTTGGTTTAATGATGCGGAGCTTCGTGAACTGCTGTGGATACTTCTTGACGAGCAGCATCTTTTTTATCACATTGGGAATAAAGAAGATCTGACGGTGTATACAAGAACATTTTCTGTATTGGTTGTTGCTCTTATTCTCCAGAGGCATAGGGAAATGGCTATATTGGATAGCTCTGAATTTATAAAGGTGAAGCAGGGTTTGATTCGTTATTATGAGGAAGAACGGGACTTAAGAGGTTATATGGAAAAAGAAGGCTGGGCACACGCAGCAGCCCATGGCGCAGACGCCTTGGATGAGCTGGTTTTATGCTCGGAGAGTGATGCCGAGGTGCGGGAAGAGGTTCTGGCAGTTATTCAAAAGATGCTTTATAACGATCAATACATATTCAGGGAGGAAGAAGATGAAAGGATTGCTACTATTATAGTTACAATCATCGATCATCATTTACTTTTACAGCAGTCTATAACCGATTGGATTCTCAACTTGGCGCAATGTGGCAGTTGGCCTAGAAGCCACAGCCAGTACGTTAATCGAATAAATACAAAGAACTTCCTGCGTTCTCTTTATTTCAGGTTACTTCTAACAGAGAAGAATATGGACATTGTGGATGTTTTATTGAAAACTGAGAAGAATTTGAATGAATTTGTACATTAATTCACTCAAACGGTTTTAATTAACACTAGTAATTTAAATAATTTATTATAATGTAATAAAAATCACAAATTTTTATGGAAATTCAAAAACTTTGTGACATTTATAACTTGATAAGTGCTATAATAGAAATATGGCGTTAAAAGTTCTTATGTTTTTTATTACTATTAAGCAGCAAAGCTTATTGCAGAGGAGATTTGGATATGTCAGAATCAATCACTCAAACACAACCTGAACAAGAATCACCAAAAGTAGCTGTTAGCAAGGAACAAATGGATGTTCTAGAACAGCTCTTGAAACCAGAAGTTCAGGAATCATTAACAGTCTTGGTGGAACAGTTGCCAAAATTAACTGAGCTTGTTGGCGTGCTTACAAAGTCCTATGACTTTGTGCAAACTGTCGCAGCGGATGATGTCTTGAAAAGTGATACGGTAAGTGCAATTAAAGAACTTGCTGAACCTGTAGTGCATTCCGCGAAGAATATGGCAGCTACAGTGATCGAAGCAAAAGATCGTGCGAATGAAAGTAACGAAGTTATTGGTCTTTTTGGTCTTATGAAGTTGTTGAAAGATCCACAAGCGCAAAAGCTTTTCCGTTTCGTAAATGCATACCTTCAAGTTGCTGGAGAACGCAGTAAGCAGAAATAATCATTTTCATATCTTATACGTAAGGGACGGAGGAAACATCATGTCTAAACATATTGTCATTCTAGGAGCAGGTTATGGTGGTCTACTAAGCGCCTTAACCGTACGCAAATATCTCAAAAAAGATGAAGCTAAAATTACTGTAGTTAATCAGTATCCTACACACCAAATCATTACAGAATTGCATCGTCTTGCAGCAGGTAGTGTTGCAGAGGGTGCTGTAGCTATGCCTCTAACTAAGCTTTTCGCAGGGAAAGATATTGACCTGAAAATCGCGAAGGTTAATTCATTTTCTGTGGAGAACAAACAAATTGTTCTTTCTGATGGTGTGACACTTACTTATGATGCGCTTGTTGTAGGTCTTGGCAGCACTACAGCTTATTTTGGCATTCCAGGGCTTGAACAATACAGTATGGTATTGAAATCAGCTGCAGATGCTAACAAAATTCATCAACATATTGAAGATCGTATTCGTGAATATGCGAAATCGAAAAATGAAGCAGATGCAAACATCCTGATCGGTGGCGGCGGCTTAACAGGTGTTGAGCTTGTTGGTGAAATCGCGGATGTATTGCCTACACTTACTAAAAAATATGGCGTTGATCCTAAAGAAATTAAGCTAATGCTCGTTGAAGCAGGTCCTAAAATCCTTCCAGTATTGCCAGATGCATTAATCGAACGTGCTGTAGCAAGCTTGGAAAAACGTGGTGTTCAATTCCTGACAGGTCTTCCTGTTACGAATGTAGAAGGCAATGCGATTGACTTGAAAGACGGTCAAAAAATTATTGCTAACACATTTGTATGGACTGGTGGCGTACAAGGAAATCCACTCATCGGCGAATCCGGTCTTGAAGTTAACCGCGGTCGTGCAACGGTGAATGAATTCTTGCAATCCACTTCCCACAAAGATGTATTCGTTGCTGGTGACAGCGCGGTGGTCTTTGCAGAAGATGGACGTCCTTACCCTCCAACTGCTCAAATCGCTTGGCAAATGGGTGAATTGATCGGATACAATCTGTATGCCTTCTTGAAAAATAAATCGTTTGAAAGCTTTAGCCCAATCAACTCTGGTACACTTGCTAGCTTAGGCCGTAAAGACGGTGTTGCCATCGTTGGTGCAAGTTCTACTCCGTTAAAGGGCTTGCCTGCAACTCTGATGAAGGAAGCAAGTAATATCCGTTACTTGTCCCACATTAAAGGATTGTTCAGCCTAGCTTACTAATATAGCTTAACCCTAAACCCTGCTCAAATCTGAGCGGGGTTTTTGTTATTGTTTTTTTAGTGAAATGTTTGCATTATTGATGTTTCACAGTAGGCTGTATTCATTGTATTTGATATAATAGATTGGGTTATATTAACAGAGGTAGTTAGAGGAGGATTTCATTTATGATATTCCAACAAAACGATGTCATTCTGTTTCAAGGGGACAGCATAACAGACTGGGGGCGTAATCATGAAGATGCTTCATCACTTGGAGTAGGTTATGCAATGATGGTCGCCGCTCGACTGGGGCATTTATATCCAGAGAAGAATCTTACTTTTTTTAACCGTGGTATTGGTGGCAACCGTATTGTTGATTTACAGGGACGGTGGGATAAGGATTGCCTGGATTTGAAGCCGACGTGGGTGTCCATTTATATTGGAATTAACGACACTTGGCGGCGTTTTGATTCTGGTGAAGAAACCACTCCCGAGCAGTTTGAAGCTTCATATCGGGACCTGATCGAACGCACTCGGAAATCTTTGAATGCTAAATTAGTGCTTATAGAGCCTTTTGTTTTGCCTGTACCGGAAGATCGTAGAACTTGGCGTCAGGATCTTGATCCTAAAATTCATATTGTCCGCGAGCTGGCACGTGATTATGGGGCGCCGCTGGTTCCGCTAGATGGACTTTTTGCAGCGGCTTCCGTAAAAGCAGAACCGGCTTACTGGGCATATGATGGAGTACATCCTACTCCTGCAGGTCATGCACTTATTGCGGATGCTTGGCTCAAAACGATGGGAGCAATCTAATCAATTGCCCTTTTAAGACTAGAACCACGCTTTAATAAGCAGGTTGTAGTCTTTTTTTAATCGCGTGTTCATAAAGTCGTTTTTATATATTTATAGACACTGTTATAATTGGAATATGCTTATGTATTGGAGGCGATTCGCATTAGGCGGTTAATATGGATAGCACCTTTGTTATTGGTCGTAGTGTTAAGCGGATGTAAAAGTGATTTGGGCTTTATCAATGCCAGATGGATCGAAGGCGTGTCGTTGACACCCGTGGCAACGAGTGATCAGAAACAAGCGGATCGTCCTTTGCACTCAGAGAGCTTAACGCTAAAGGATTCTGTTTTGATCAAGACGCTTGCGGAGGCTATGAACAAGAGTAAGAAATTTTCTGATGATCTGGATTGGGGTCCGGAATTTGAAATGAAGCTTGTTTATGGGGACGGCTATTCGGAAGATTATTACATAGCGCTTGGAGATCAACTTGGACATGAAGGGATGTTTACTACAGCAGAGAACAGCAGTCAGGGCTATACAATTCCTGTAAAAAACTCTGACCAGTTAAGAAAGCTCATTTATGGAACAATCGATACGGAGAACATTGAACAGGCAGACCCTGTGGAGACTTCTGTCGAGGTAACAGATCCAGTAACCCTATCACATAATGAACTGTCTCCGGTCACAGGCAGAGCGGGATTTTTAAATCTGCAACTGCTAGAGGGGACATATAGCGAAGATTGGACTACACCGAGTCCGTTAGCGGGAAGAAACTGGAGTGGCCGATTTAGGCTAGTAGTGACTGATGAGCATGGAAAAACACTGAGTAGCTATCCGTTAAATGATCAATTTGCCCAGACCTTTAATGATTTTTTCCAGCTTCAGTTTGAGGATTATAATGGAGATGGTGATCCCGATTTTACGATCGGACAATATGGAACGAGTGACGGTTATTTCTACAAGCTTTTTACACTCAGAAGAAATAACGTGATAGAAGAACTGCCTATTAAACCTGAAAATCAGCTGTTTATCAGCAGTCCTGAGCGGTATTCCATAAAACTGGATAAAGTTGATGAGCATAGCTTCAAGAGAAGTTACTACGATAACGCAGCAGGCAAACAAGTGGAAGATACTTTTCAGTGGGTAGGGAGTGCATTTCAGAGGCTGGACAAATGATTAATTCATGAAGTGAGAGGAATGTGTGTTGGATGACAAGTGATACGGTACAAGATTTAGAAGGGTTAAAAGCTATTGGAAAAGTGGTGGGCCACACCATCGCCGAGATGAAAAAGAAAGTAACCCCTGGGATGACGACTGCGGAGTTAGATCTTATTGGAGCTGAGATTCTGGAAAGCTTCGGAGCATCCTCAGCCCCGAAGATAACTTATAATTTCCCGGGCAGCACCTGCATCAGTGTGAACGAAGAGGTTGCTCATGGTATTCCGGGTCCGAGAGTGATTAATGCTGGCGATTTGATCAACATTGATGTCTCTGCTGAGCTGAATGGGTATTATGGGGATGCTGGCGTTTCTTTTCAACTGCCGCCCTATAACGATGATATTCTGCGTTTATGCCGGAGTACAGAGGAAACCATGATGAGTGTGATCAATCATCTGCGGGCAGGAATGAAGGTTAACGAGATCGGCAGAATGATGGAACTTGAAGCTCGCAAACGCGGTTATAGAGTGGTGCGTAATCTGTGCAGCCATGGAATTGGCAAATCACTGCATGAGAAGCCTTTTGAAATTCTACCCTTCTATAATCCAAGAGTGACCACGGTGCTAAAGGAAGGACAAGTAATTACAATAGAGCCCTTCCTCTCGACTGGAGCGGACTATGTGGAGCAGCAATCGGATGGCTGGACGCTAAGTGTTGTAGATAACGGTCGGGTAGCACAGTTTGAACATACGATTATCGTGACTAAAGGTGAGCCTGTTATTCTGACTAAGGCATAAAGAGTAGTGTGCGAACAGACCTTATTATTAATAGGTTGTGCCCCGCATATGCGATGCAAGGAATTGTTCGAATCTGAAGATAACTATCGGAGGGACCAGAGATGGCTGAGCAAAAGATGATTGAAGTGCCGTTTCAGCAATGGGTAAACGATAAGGAGCTGTGGGTACAGCTTAATGATTTGATGATGCAGGAGAGTAAACTCCCAGGACCACGAGTGAATTTGGAGCTCTCAGACCATTTTGCCAAACAATTCGCTCATCCTAATCTAACAGATACAGGCTGGGAGCTGCTCGTCTCTTGGACTGACATTACTGAAGCTGAAGCTGGGGTGAATGATCCCCGTGAGTTTCTGCCGTTTTGTGCAGTTAGGGCGTTGGGTGCTTATTACAGTTACGCTGGAGAAGAACAGCAAGTAGTGATTCAAAACAGCATTAAGACAGCTATGAATGATTCGCGATGGAGGGTGCGTGAAGCGTCTGCTATGGCGCTGCAAATTATAGGGGAGGATGATTTCACCCTGCTCAGGCAGCTGATTGACATGTGGGAGAAAGGTGCGAACAGGCTTGAACAGCGGGCTTTTGTAGCAGCATTAGCGCATCCTCCTCTTTTAAAAAAGAAAGAAAATACGCTATATTGTCTTCAGTTGGCTGCCCGAATCATGGAGAGTATAGATGGTGGGGGAGCGCAACATGAGGACGCTGAGCATTTTCGCGTATTATCTAAGGGACTTGAATACAGCTTGAGTGTATTTGTGGCGAATGAGCCTGAAGAAGGCTTTGTTATGCTGGAGAGATTTGCAAAGAGCCGAGATGCCCGAATCCTTAAGATTGTGAAGAGTAATCTTGGCAAATCGCGTCTGAGTAAAAAATATGCTGCCCAGGTGGCTGAGATCCTAAAGGAATTCGATAACATAGGAAAAAACACTTAGGATACGAGTGCCATTTGGCAGTTGTATTTAATCATTTTTTTTGTTTTTACTTATATTAGAATTAACAATTAAAGAAACAAAGAGAATTAATATAATCAAAGAAAACCACTCTATGGATTGTTCGAATATTAAACTGTACATTATATTAATAAATTCAAAGACAGCTATTATTATTAAAAATATGTCCCAACGATCTTTTTTCATTAAAATGCACCAACCTATCTATATGGAGAATATTGATAGATTATAAGTTGTTCATATCCTCAAAAGTTTGACAAATGCATGAAATGTAACTATTATAGTTGCATCTGAAGGATGTTTTGCAGCAAGGCAGAAGGAGAGATTTCCATGAATATTAGCACCCGATTTGCGGTAGCCATTCATATATTAACGTTGATTGACAGCAATAAAGAAGGCAAAAGCACGTCGGAGTGGATAGCTGGTAGCGTAAACACAAACCCTGTAGTTATCCGTCGGCTTACGAGTATGCTGCAAAAAGCAGGACTAGTAAATGCACGCCCCGGAGTCGCAGGCGCTTCGCTTACACGTAGCGCATCCGAGATTACGCTGCTGCAGATTTATAAGGCAGTTAATGCGGTGGAAGAGGACTCGTTGTTTTCTGTACATGAGCATCCTAATCCAGATTGTCCTGTTGGCAAGAATATAGCCAGTGCAATTGTACCTGTGTTCTCACTCGCCCAAAAAGCAATGGAGAATGTTCTCCAGGAGGTTACATTGGAACAGATTGTGAATGAAATGCCAGAACTATGATTCCTCCATATCACAGCTTAGAAGTAAGGCCAGAACATGTGAAAACGTGATTCTGGTCTTTTTTGGCTTAATTAGGTTTATGGTCAAAGAAGGGAAGTAAGAGAGAATATAGAATCTGTATTTAGAAGCCGGATTAAAGATAATATACATACATACATTGAGGGAGAGCTAAAGAATGTTAAAGAAATTACTGCCTATACTACTAATTATAGTAATGATTACCGGATGTAATGAATCAAAGGATACCACTAAATACGAGGATACTAATTTTGGAATCACCTTTAACTATCCGGATGATTGGGTTGTAACTGAGAAGTATGGAGCGCCATTATGGTTGATAGTCTCTACGACTGATTATAAACCTGCTGAGGGACTTAAAGGTCCGGGAGTAATGCTCTTTGGATTTAAGCCTAAGGACATGGAGCTTGTCAACAAATGGCTCGAGGATGCCCAAACGAATTACAACAACGGGGCGGAGCTGACAAAAAGTAAAGCTAGTTTAGGCGGGTTAGAGTCCATAAAGTACGAAACTGAAGTATTCGAAGAGGAAGGGAGTAAAGGGAAAGCTATCTATTACGTTATTGAGGAACCGGAAATGTCATTTATGGTGCAGTTCCCTTATAGTGTGGATGAAGTACATAAAGAAGATATGAAGAGGATAGAGGATATTTTACAATCCATAAAGTTTACAAAAGATTAAGTGTGACTAGAACGAGGTAGCTGGAATGGTGGAATGTACGGTATAAATACCTTTGAAATGGGCTGAAGTGGCTGGAATGGTGGAATGTACGGTATAAATACCGTTGAAATGGGCTGAAGTGGCTGAAATGATGAAATGTACGGTATAAATGCCGTTGAAATGTGCTGAAGTGGCTGAAATGATGAAATGTACGGTATAAATGCCTCAGATTTGGCTGAAATCATCCAAAGAAGCAAAAAGAGAAGCAAAAATGCCCTATAAACGAGCAATAGTCGCTGAAAGTGTGAAAAGAAAGGCAAAAATGCCCTACAAACGAGCAACAGCCGCTAAATGAGCGAAAAGAAAGGCAAAAATGCCCTATAAACGAGCAACAGTCGATGGATGAGCGAAAAGAAAGGCAAAAATGCCCTATAAACGAGCAACAGTCGATGGATGAGCGAAAAGAAAGGCAAAAATGCCCTATAAATGAGCAACAGTCGCAGAATGAGCGAAAAGAAAGGCAAAAATGCCTTATAAATGAGCAACAGCCGCTGAAAGTGTGAAAAGAAAGGCAAAAATGCCCTATAAACGAGCAACAGTCGATGGATGAGCGAAAAGAAAGGCAAAAATGCCCTATAAACGAGCAACAGCCGCTGATGCAGTACAATTACAATTAGTTTTAGGATAAGTAACTTTTTTAAAGATCAATATATACGGAGGTTCTACAGTGGAGCAAATTGCAATAATCTCAGACATTCATGGAAATATACCGGCCCTTACGGCCGTTTTAGATGACATCCGGCAGCGGGGAATCAGCAGAGTCTTTTGTTTAGGCGATATTGTTGGAAAAGGACCGAACTCAGATCTAGCCATTGATATCATAAAAAAGAATTGTGAAATCAGTGTTATGGGGAACTGGGATGATTTAATGAATCAGGATGTTGATTTTGAGATGGCCCGGTGGTGCCGCGGGTTGATAGGTCAAGAGCGCCTAGCTTATTTAAGCACGTTGCCGTTTTCGGTTGAGTTTATGTTGAGTGGTAAATTTGTGCGATTATTTCATGCTTCGCCACGAAGCCTGTATGAACGCGTTCAACCTTGGGATGATTATGAAAAGCGATTATCTTTGTTTGATTATTCTGATCTCTGCCAGGAAAAACGACAAGCGGATATCGTAGGTTACGGGGATATTCATAATGCTTTTATTCAACATCTAGAAGGTAAGACCTTATTTAACGTAGGCAGTGTGGGGAATCCGCTTGATCTAACCCAGGCATCTTATGTGATTATGGAGGGAGAATACATGGGAGTGTCAGCAGCTCCTTTGAATATGCAATTTGTAAGAGTGCCTTATGACATCGAGTTAGCTGTTCAACAGGCCGTTGAGGCAGATATGCCAGCTGCAGAGCCTTATATTCGTGAGCTTAGAACCGCGCAGTACAGGGGAAGTGTCCGGGGATAATAAAGGAAAGGATAATAAAGGAAAGGATAATAAAGGAAACAAAAAGTCAAACTGCAACCTTAATCCAAGCCATCAAAAAGTAATGGAGGGAACAAATTGAAGCTTAGTCACGTATTTGAGCAATTCCCTACTTTGGAATCCGAGCAATTATTACTGAAAAAGATTGAAGTCAGCAACCTTAATGAGGTATTTGGGATATATAGCAATGATCAAGTGTTTGAGTACTGTGGAATTATTCCGAAACATAATAAAGATACAGTCAAGAATATGATCGGTCATTTCGAACGTGATTTTACTAAAGGGGTAAGAGTGAAATGGGGGATTTTCCTCAAAAATAACCCTTACATATTGCTAGGTATCATTGAAGTTATGGATTTTAATCAAAAGGTGGATATGGTGACGATCGGTTATTTTTTGGCGGAGCCTTATTGGGGAAAAGGGATTGCAGCTCAGGCCATTCAATTAGTGGTGAAATATTTATTTGAGACTGCAGAAGTCAATCGAATTCAAGCTGAGGTTATGCCCTTTAATGAACGATCGAAGCGGGTGCTTTTGAAAAATGGCTTTACGAAAGAAGGCACGTTAAGGCAGGCGCATGTATGGTCGGGTAAAGGGCTGGTGGATCTGGAGATCTACAGCATTTTGGCAGAGGAATATTTTGCAAGCATCGGTAAGCTAAGAGTAAGCAATAGGATGTAATCCTAGTGAAAGAAGGGGAAATCATGGGCACTATCGTAGTTATTGGCGGGGGAGAGTTAATCGAGCTTGAAACGCTGGAAATTGATCGTAAAGTTGTGCAGCTGACTCAAAAGGCTAAGCCGAAGGCGTTATTTATTCCAACAGCCAGTAGTGATGCGCCGGGATATTGTGATACTTTTAGCAAAGTATATGGTGATATTCTTGGATGTGAAACAAGTCACTTATTGCTTGTGAGCCAAACCTACACTCATGATGAGATTACAGATTTAATTACAGCTGCTGATTTGATTTATGTGGGTGGAGGCAATACCCGAAAGATGCTGGAGATTTGGAAAAATACAGGGGTAGATACGCTTTTGAAAGAAGCTTATTCCTCTGGAACCGTATTGGCCGGGCTTAGCGCAGGTTCCATCTGTTGGTTTGAATATGGGCATAGTGACTCTGAAGCGTTCGACGACCAGGGGGAATGGCAGTATATCAAGCTTGAAGCCATGGGGATTCTGCCGGGCATTCATTGTCCGCATTATAATGAGGATATTCGGGTTGAAGATTTTACACGCATGGTTAAAGGTGGAGGTTTGCCTGGAATCGCGGTGGATAACAATTGTGCAATCATCTATAAAGATAAGGAATATAAAGTGATGTCGACCAGAGAAGAAGCTAAGGCCTACCGTGTGATTGACTCCGAGCAAGGTGTTGTCGTAACGGAAATAGAAGAACATCCGAGCTACAGACCACTTCATGAATTGTATGGTGCGTTATGATTATTTTTGAAAAGCAAGAGATCAGACTGAGAAAACTTGAGCTAAACGATGCCGCATTACTTGTAAAATGGCTCTCAGACCCCGTTGTACTGGAGTTCTATGAAGGTCGTGATCGCCCGCATGATTTGGAGCTGGTGAAGGAGCATTTTTACGACGAGCAAGCCGAAGTTACGCGGTGTATTGTGCAATACAAGGAGCGGGATATAGGTTATCTCCAGTTCTATCTTATAGATGATGAAGAATTAGAGGTGTACGGCTACGTGGGATTCGAAGGTCAAATCTTTGGGATGGACCAGTTTATTGGCGAGCCTGATTTATGGAATCAAGGAATTGGTTCGCGACTCATTAAAGAAACAGTCAATTATCTAGTCGAAGCAAAACAGGCGGATAAAATTGTCATGGACCCGCAAGCCTGGAATGAAAGAGCCCTTAGAGTATACGAGAAGATTGGCTTTGTGAAGAAGAAATACCTTGAACAGCACGAACAACATGAAGGAGAACTAAGAGATTGTTGGTTGATTGAATACACGAAGCAGTCGAGACAATAAATATCTTTTTAACAATCGGATAAGGAAGGTGCACTTATTAAACTCCTGTTTGTCTGCAGCCAGAATCGCTGGCGGAGTCTAACTGCGGAGAAGATTTTTCAAGGAATTGATGGCCATGAAGTGAGATCTGCAGGGACTGAAGATCATGCCAGAATTAAAATTTCTGAAGGGCATTTGGGTTGGGCGGATGTGATTTTTGTGATGGAGAAGAAACATGTTCGAAGAATTCAAGATAAATTTAGAGACTGTGTAATGGGCAAAAAAATAATTTGCCTGAACATAGCTGATGACTATAAGTATATGGATGAAGATTTGATCGGCCTTCTGGAATCCAGTGTATCCGAATATTTTCTGGAATGGAGCAACAAAAATGAGGATTAGAACAGAAACTGTGGCAGACTATAATGGAGTATTTCAAGTGAATGTTGAGGCTTTTGGTGATCGGGAAGATGAAGCGCAGTTGGTCGAAAACATTCGTTCAGAAGCAAGGAATCGGCAAGGTGCTGATCCAAGAAGGGTTAGAAAGATGTAGAACGCTCGGATATGAGCTTGTCTTTTTGATCGGGCATCCCGAATATTACCCAAGATTCGGATTTCAACCCGCAGGGCTACATGGGCTGGAGTTGAAACAATTCGCGGTACCGGAGAATGTCTTTATGGTCTGTGAGCTGAAGGAAGGCGTACTGCAGAGGATTAAGGGAGAGTTGAAATACCCGGAAACCTTTTTTTGAATTACTTATTATATGTTCCTGTGAATCATGTTTGGCTGTGAACCAGTCGACATGATTTTTTTATAGGTAATTGACAAACATATAGAAGGTAACTATACTAAAGATAGTTAATTTGTAACTAAAACAGTTACAGCATGATTGGGAGGAATTTATAATGACGACTAAAACAATACTTCAACCAGATACTCAGATCGGTCTGGTACAGATTAGAGTAAGCAATTTGGAGCGTTCGCTCACCTTTTATCAGAATGTTGTGGGATTAAGCGTTTTGCGGCAGACTGGCCGCGAAGTGGAAATGACCGCTGACGGTCAGAATGTGTTATTAATCTTGCGGGAGATTGAAAATGCGCGGGTGATCCGCCCTAATTCTGTGGCTGGGTTGTATCATTTCGCTATCCTTGTTCCAGATCGTCCTAGCCTTGGATTGGTTGTGCGCAATTTGATCTCTTCGGGGATTGAAGTGGGGCAGGGGGATCATCTGGTCAGTGAAGCGTTGTATATTCAGGATCCAGATAATAATGGGATTGAAATCTATCGAGATCGTCCTAAGAGTGAATGGAAATATGATGCAGAAGGGCATGTAATGATGTCCACTGATCCAGTGGATGTAGATGGACTATTGGCAGCTTCTGAAGGTTTATCATGGAGCGGGCTGCCAGCGGGAACAGTGATTGGGCATGTACACTTTCATGTGGGGAATTTAAATAAGGCGAAAGCCTTCTACGTCGATTTGCTTGGTTTTGAACTAACAGCTAATTATGGAAGTGCTGCTATGTTTATCTCTGCTGGTGGCTATCATCACCATATCGGGCTGAATGTTTGGGCCGGACAGGGCGCACCTGCGGCTCCAGCTGATACTGTGGGGATTGATTATTTTACCTTAATTCTTACGAATGAAGAGGAACGCAACGCTGTGGTGGAGCGAGTTCGGCAGGCTGGTTACGCAGTTACAGAAGTGAATGGAACTCCTACATTCCAAGATCCATGGAACATTGGAATCAGACTTGTTTTAGAGAGATAATTATATATCCATTTTCGTCCATTTATTTTATAATATTGGAAATAGATGGGCGGAAGGGTGAAGTTTGTTGGAAGCATTCAAAATGGCGTATATCATTCTTTGTCATAAGAATCCGGAGCAGATCAATTTGCTAATCGATAGTTTAACTAACGAGTCCGTAGAGTTTTTCCTGCATGTCGATCAGAAAAGTAATATTGAAGCTGACATTATTCATCGTAACGATATTCATTTTGTGGAAAAGCCTATTGATGTGCAGTGGGGGCATTACAGCCAGATTGAATGCATTTTGAAGTGCTTTTCGCTGATCAAAGAACATGGGGATTTCAATTATATTCACATTCTAAGCGGTCAGGATCTGCCTCTGGCTTCGAATGAAGTGATTCTAGATTTCTTTAAGGGGAATGAGGGTAAGGAATTTGTGAAGTATTTGCAGCTGCCTAATGCTGCGGAAACTTGGGGATGTTACGAGCGGGTCTCAGTTTATTATCCTAGATTCCTCATCTCAAGGACCCGGCGTATGACAGCGATCCGAATGAGGTACATTAAACTAATTATGAGCGTTCCGTTTCTGCAAAGAAGATTAAGCGCTCTGCCGAACGGTTTATATAAAGGCTCAAACTGGATGTCTATTACAGGTGGATGTATGGAGTACATCTTGGATTTTACAAAAAGCTCTCCGGAATACGTCAGATTTTTTAGGAACACTTTATGTGGAGACGAAATTTTTTTCCATACGATAATTTTGAATAGTGTTTATAAGATGCATGTGCTGAATGAAATTAAGCGGTATACAGATTGGGAAACAGGACCGGATTATCCTAGAACGCTAACGATAGAAGACTATGATCGGATCACTCAACGGGGCACGGAATGCTTTTGGGGGAGAAAATTTGATCTCGATATCGATAGAACCATCGTTCAGGAGCTCCTTGATATAAATATTAAAGCGAAAACATCGTAAACTCAGGAGGACAATCATATGAAAATCGCAGTTGTTGGAGCAAGTGGAAAAGCTGGAAGCCGAATTACGCAGGAAGCGTTGGATAGAGGTCATGAAGTTACAGCGATTGTGCGGGATGCATCTAAAGTAACAAATAGTAAAGCGAATGTCATTGAAAAGGATGTATTTGCACTTACCGCTGAAGATTTGCAGGGGTTCGATGTGGTTGTGAATGCTTTTGGTGCGCCGTTTGGACAAGAACATCTGCATGTGGATGCCGGGAATGTGCTTATTGAAGCGTTGAAGGCTTCGCCCGATACAAGATTGATTGTAGTTGGGGGTGCAGGAAGTCTTTATGTAGATGAAGCCAAAACGCTTAAAGTAGTGGATACGAATGACTTTCCTGACTTTATTAAGCCAACAGCGACGAATCAAGCCAAGAATCTGGAGATTCTGCAAGGAACAGATGCACTCTCTTGGACCTTTGTTAGTCCATCTGCTAATTTTGCCATCGGCACAAGAACAGGTTCTTATGTAAAAGGTAAGGATAATCTTCTGGTGAACTCCAAAGGCGAGAGTTATGTCAGCTACGAAGATTATGCCGTTGCTATTGTCGATGAAATCGAACAGCCGCAGCATATTCGTGAACGGTTTACGGTGGGTTCAGAGTCTTAAGTGATAATGAAGAATAACGATCCTATATAACAAGAGAAGGCAGAGCCGGATTTCAGGCTCTGTCTTCTTTTGTATCATTACAGCTTTCCTTTTCCTTCTGCTAGTTCAGCAATACGTCTGTTTGCATCTCCGCGGTAGCGTCCACCGTGATAACAAATGACCGTATCGATCTCATACTCAGAGAATTTGTTCAGAGAGGACAAAGCCAGCTCCATGTCAGGTGTGGCGGAAGGAGTGGGACCCTGTAGCTCGCCATCCTGAACGGTCAAGGCATCGGCGGCAATAAGTGTACGGCTATCATGATGGTAAAGACTGAGATGCCCTGGGCTATGGCCAGGGGTATGGATCACCGTAATTCCACCGGCAAAAGGTAACTTTTCTCCATCCACAAGCGTTTGATCCACTTTTCCTTTAGGAGGATGGGCTAATACAGAGAGGAAGGCACGCCGCCACTCCTCAGGTACATGAGCTGGGATCATAGCCGCTGCCGCCGCTAAAGCTTCAGGAGTGTGCTTAAGGAGCATTCGCTCTCCTTGAATATAAGGCTGCTCAATTTCATGAGCCAGAACAGTAAGCTCTAGATCTTCATCAGCCAATAGGGCAGGGAGGCAACCAATATGGTCTAAATCCTGATGCGTGATAATAAGGATACGGAGCTTCTCCCAAGGCACATGCGCTTCTTTTAGAGCCTCTTTGAAAGTAGAGAGTAGACCCGGGAATCCGGTATCGACGAGTACGGCGGTATGTTCATCCCAGAGTAGCGTGGGGTAAATCGTGTCTTTTCCACCCATAACCTGCGCTGTAATCTCGAGCATTTCTATTCCTTGAGCAATGTACATTATTATCCCTCCGTGATTGATAATAAGAGCGACGCCGTGAGGCTAATGCATATATTACTCAAAACTGTAAATAAACACAATAGGTAAATTCTTTATTATAACACAAATAAATATTTATGTCAATATGTATCTGATGGAATTTTTGTGGAATTTGTAGGGGATTTTAATGTTAAGAATCTTTTGCTAGATTTTGCCCTTGCCTAAAGCTTTGCGATATAATAATCAAATATAAAAAAGGGAGTTGATGTGGTTTGGAGACATTTCTAGTTGTACTCGTCCTACTTGGGCTTATCGCAATATCCAACATCATAAACCGATTCATTCCCTTCGTGCCGATACCCTTAATACAAATTGGCTTGGGTGTAGTGGTCGTACTATTGCCTTTGGGAATACATATGTCACTGGAGCCAGAGTTGTTTTTCGTGTTATTTATTGCTCCGCTTTTGTTCAATGACGGAAAGCGAACACCGAGAAATGAGTTATGGAACCTGCGGGCTCCAATCTTAATGCTGGCACTAGGCTTGGTATTTGCTACAGTGCTTATCGCTGGATATTCCATTAACTGGATGATCCCCACCATTCCACTCGCAGCTGCTTTTGCGCTGGCAGCGATCTTATCGCCGACAGATGCTGTGGCGGTAAGTGCAATCGCTGGGAGAGTACATCTTCCCAAGAGTATTCATCGTATTCTAGAGGGCGAATCATTGATGAATGATGCCTCTGGCCTTGTTGCGTTTAACTTCGCTATTGCAGCAGCTGTTACAGGCATATTTTCTTTGCCGAAAGCCTCCATTAGCTTTGTGATTATCGCTTTAGGTGGGCTAATTGTCGGAGCAATACTCGCGTTCCTCCTGATTCGGTTCAGTGTATTTATCCGCAGACTGGGGATGGAGGACATCACAGTACATGTGCTGCTGCAAATCCTGACTCCTTTCATTGTGTATCTGATCAGTGAAGAAATAGGGGTATCCGGCATTTTAGCTGTGGTTGCAGCGGGGATAATTCATGCGGTCGAGAAGGACCGTGCGGTCTCGCCACAGTATAAGCTACAGCTGGTATCTGCCAGCACATGGTCTGTGCTGCTCTACATCTTGAATGGCTTGGTTTTCCTTATTCTCGGATTGTCGATTCCAGATGTTATTGAAGTGATCTACCGGGATACAGCGGTGGACAATCTTATGGTGATTGGTTATGTATTAGCGATAACGTTACTGCTTTTTGTGCTGCGTTTTATATGGGTATATGTATTTTCCCTGGCTGGCGCCGGCCTGCAAAAAATGGAAAAATCGTCTATTAAGTCCATGCTAATCCTGACTATTTCAGGAGTGCGAGGCGCGGTTACTTTAGCCGGTGCCTTTTCGATTCCTTTTGTGTTAGGAGATGGCTCACCTTTTCCTGAACGTGATCTAATTATCTTTATCGCTGCGGGTGTGATTCTGATGTCGCTGCTGATCGCTAGTATCTTTTTACCAATTCTCGCAGGTAAAGAAGAGCCGGTTGCCGAACCAGGGGACACTGAGGTTGAACAGGCGGCCAAATCTAAGGTCGTTGCTGCCGGGATAACGCTGCTTCAAAGTATGATGACGGAGGAGAGCAAGGATTCCGCACAGCCAGCTTTGAGTGAATTTAGAGAAAAGGTTTATAGTCTGAACCGCGAGGATCAAGCGAACGATCCGGCATTTGAGGAACTCCGTCGGCTTGGGGTTGAAGCGAGGATAGTGGGCTTGCATGCTGAACGCAAAGAGCTGACCCGATTGCTTACTAACAATGAGATTCCTGCCTCAGTGGCTCAGAAAATGGAAGAATTCTTGGATCATAGTGAAGTTTTCTTAGCCAGAAGTCTCAACTCTCAAATTAGATTATCCCTTACAGAGATTAGAAGGCTATTTGCGGGGATGTTCTCAGGACAAAACGAACGGGAAGCTAGCCAACAAATGCTGCAACAGGCTGAATGTGCAAGAAAAGCTAAGATTTCTATGTCCCGCGCAGCAATAGCTGCTGTTAATGCAAGTATGAATGAGAACAACCGAAAAGCAGTAGAGAAGGTTGCATGCAGTTATGAGCAACTAATCTCACGCTTCGAGCAGGGTCAAGGCTGGACAAAGGATGGTCTCGTTGATGATCAAAAGCTTGAATTGAAACTGAAAGCTATTCAGGAGCAACGGGATAAGGTGCAGCAAATGTACCAGGATGGAACTATTAACCGCAAGCTAGCCGGTAAATTACGCAAGTTCGTCGATCATTTGGAAACATCCATTTGGGAGGATTAGCTGTGTTGAACAAAGTAATGGGAGAAAGCTTGTTATTCACTGAAATTCGCGAAGAGCATCTGTCGGATGTACTCGATATTTATAACTATTACGTGCTGAACACTACGGTTTCTTTTCATACCGAGCCTTTAAGTTTGGACGAAATGCGGCAATCAGTGATGAATGATGATCCGCGGTTCAAATCATACGTTATATTATCCTGGGATAATGTTATTCAGGGCTATGTTCTGATTGCTAGACATAAGAGTAAGCCGGCTTATGATAGCTCTGGGGAGATCAGTGTGTATTTGAAACCGGCTTGTGTGGGTAAAAGAATAGGACAGCATGCCTTACGTTTTATTGAAAAGAGAGCTGCCGAACTGGATTTCCATGTGTTAGTAGCTACCGTTTGCGCAGAGAATGAACGCAGTCGCCAGCTTTTCTCAAAGAATGGATATGAACAATGTGCCTACTTCAAGGAGATTGGCTGTAAATTTGGTCGAAGACTGGATATCGCCAGCTATCAGAAAATCTTAGGGGGAACTTAAAGATGAAACTTGCGGAAGCATTAGTGAACCGAAGTGATCTTACCCGTAAAATCGCGCAGCTAAAGCAGCGGCTCGATCGGGTCGTTAAGGTGCAGGAGGGGGAAGATCCGGCAGAGCAGCCGGAGGCTCTTTTGCATGAGCTAGAAATAGCTGTTAACGAGCAGACGATTTTGATTCGAGCGATTAATCGAACGAATTCATCTGTTGCCTTCAATGAGAATTGGAGTATTGCCGATGCCCTAGCCGAACGGGATAAAATGCTTCAGCTGCGGAAGCTGTTTAGCGATTTGCTTGAGCAAGCTTCGATCACTCAGGATCGGTATAGCCGCTCTGAGGTTCGTTTCCAGAGAACGATAGATGTCGCTGAGATTCAGAAGCGGATTGATGAACTGTCTAAGTCTTATCGCGAGTTGGATTTTAAAATTCAGGAGAAAAACTGGACGGTAGCCTTAATCACACCGTAAAAAGCTTTATCACAGCAGAAGGTAACTGATCTTCATAAAAGCGAGCGCAACCCGCCAACAGGGAAAGTTGGACAAATTGACAGATGCCGGGCCATATCTGACCAATCATAACTTAGCCCCGTACTGTAACAACTGTAAAGAGTACCTATTAATGTAACTACCAAGCGCTGATTTATGTAAGAACGGTGAGGGTGGGGACGGGGATATTTTTGCTGTGGTTAGGCTTTTACATAACATGAACTGTCTCTATTAGGATAGGTATATTCGTCATACATAATGTGAAATAATGTCGAATAAAGTTGAAAAAAGTTGAATAAAATTTGCATTATCGGCCTGTTTTGCCTATCTTATCGCTCGTTATCTTGTATAATTTACGAATACGCACGAGGACTTCCTAAACCGCTGATCTATTCGTATGTTGATTGTACAGGATGAGAGAGTGATTCATTGGCCGAGAAGGTTTAGTGGCCCTTGTCTCTTCAAACATTCTACTATTCCTTTCATGAAAGAGAGAAGTGACAAGTGACCATGAAATCAATTGCCTGGGTAACCGACAGTACATGTACAATCGATCCTGAATTCGCCAAGAACAACCATGTGTATATTGTTCCTTTACGTCTGATTATTAACAACGAGTGTTATAAAGAAAATATAGATATTACGATCGATGAGTTCTATGAGAAAATGCGTCAGCATGATCAAGTAGGCAGCTCACAGCCGCCAATCGGTGAGTTTATCGAGTTATACGAACGGTTGAAGGAAGAATATGATGAGATTATCGCGGTGCATCTTTCGACAGGGCTTAGCGGAACATACAATGCTTCCATGCAAGGTGCTGAAATAGCGGAAGCTAATGTTATTGGAATTGATTCCAAGGTTGGCGCTTATCCGATTCGGGAAATGATTACGCGAGGTATTCATTGGCACAAGATGGGCTTTACTGGCCTAGAGATTAAAGAAAAGATAGAGAATATCATTCAAAATATGTCCTTCTACTTAATTCCTGCAAGCTTGTCCCAGCTTCACCGCAGTGGGCGTGTTTCTGGCACACAGGTAGTGCTTAGTCAATTATTGCGGATAAATTTGCTGCTGCGTTTTGACGAGGGGAAGGTCATTGTTGTGGAAAAAATCCGCACGATGAAGAAGACAAAGCAGGCGCTGTTAGATATCTTTAAACAGGATTGTGGACTTGTTAGCGATGTGTGCATCATGCATTCCAATAATTTAGAAATGGCGCTGAAGCTAGAAGAAGACATCAAAGAAATGGCGCCTGATTTACGTACGGAGATTATGACATACATTCCTGCCGTGGCTGTTCATGCGGGTGAAGGTACCGTAGGACTTTCTTGGATTAAAAATAACCGGATCAATAGTATTTATTCGGAGGTTGAACCTGTAGCAGTACTTGTGTAGATAGGACAGTAAACAAAGAAATCGCTTCTTGGAAGAGGGATGGATGATCCTCATTATACCAAGAGACGATTTCTTTTTTTGAATCTATGAGATGACGTTGTAAGAAGGTTATGCTTTGCTTGCACGACGGCGGAACATTTGTCCGATAACTTCACTCAGTACCAGTCCAGCCGCAATTGCGCCAGAGAGCATTAATGCCCGAACAGCGATTTCTACAGCCAGATTATAGTTCTCTTCCACAAATCTACGCATAGCATCGTAAGCAAGGCCACCCGGAACAAGTGGGATAATACCGCCTACACTAAAAATAATAACCGGCATTTTGAAGGATCGGGCAAACAACTGGCTGACGATGCCCACCACTACAGTAGCCGCAAACGTAGCAACAACAGGCCCACACTCTACATCAAGGATTACATACACCATCCAGCCTACCATTCCAGCAAAACCACACTGCAGTAGAGCGCGCTTAGGCGCATTAAATAAAATACAGAAGGTTGCCGCGGCGATAAAACTGGTTATAAGTTGCAAAATCATGAAGGGCTAACCTCTTTCACATGGAAAATTAAAATAGTGATAGTACAAGCCCAATGCCTGTACCGATCGCAAAAGCAGTTAGAAAGGCATCTGCTCCTTTGGATATGCCTGAGACCAGATGACCAGCCATCAGATCACGAACGGCATTAGTAATGAGTAGACCGGGTACTAGAGGCATCACGGAGCCGATGATGATTTTGTCCATTTCTTGACCTATGCCCAGCTTTACAGAATAGAAGGCTAGAAGTCCGATCAGGAAGGAAGCAGAGAACTCTGCAAAAAATCTAGTCTGCACAAGACGATGCAGGTAGATAACCGCAGCAAAACCTAACCCGGAAATCGGCAATGCGGGGAGAGCATCCCACAAGCTGCCCTTAAACATAACGGTGAAGCAAGCGCCGGTAAGCGCCGCTGCTATGATTTGCAGCCATACCGGATACACATGTGCGGCATCATCGACCTCTCCTAATCGTGTCCGAGCTTCCTCGGCTGTAATCTGACGCTCGTTCAGACGCCGCGAGATATCATTAACCTCCGAGACTTTCTGCAGATCTGTTGTCCGCTCGGCAATCCGATATAACTTAACGGGCTCCGTTCTATTGGTGGTGAACATAATAACGGTTGGCGTCACATAACTGTGTGCCCCTGGAAAACCGAGAGAAGCAGCCATACGTGTCATTGTATCTTCTACTCTGTAGGTTTCTGCACCGTTTTGCAGCATGATCTTGCCAGCAAGAAGACAGAGATCAACGATTTCATAATAGGTAGTGTTAGTGTTGCTCGTGCTTTCCAACTTCTCCGGTCCTCCCCTGGAATGTTACATATCTATGTGTATATACTTATGATTGTCGCTTCATTGTGTGAAAATAACAACCTCAATATAGCATTATAAACGATATGGGATATATTTTAATATAGTTTCAGAAATAAAATGTATAAAGATGCACTGTTTATTTATAGTGCCCGCCAATCTTTCCGGATCTGTCCTTAAGTTGTCCGGCATCTGTGAACGATGCAGCGCGTCCAATGATCGATTCCCCGTATTTATTCTTCAGCGCATCAGTGGCCCGTTCGAGCTCACGGTAGCGGGGGCGCGACTCAAATAAGGTTAGCTGATATTGGCTTTCGTCAGACAGATTGGACAGGCTTAGATGAATTCGGCGCACAGGCTGACCCTCCCAATGCTGTTTGAAAAGAGCGAGGGCGGCCTCGTATACCAGCTGGGTTGCATTCGTAGGATCGCTCATCGTAGTCTGTCTCGAGAAGCCGCTGGGGTCATCAAAGCTGGCGCCTTGGCAGCCAACAGACACGACTGCACCATGCACCTTTAGTTTGCGGCTGCGCCTGCACACCAGCTCTGAGAGCTCCAAAATGATGGTCTTGATCTCTTGCATTGTATAGTAATCCCGTGGCAGCGTCATTTGGTGCCCGACGCTCTTGGGGGCAACTTCATAGGTAGCCGGACTTACAGGGCTATCGTCGATGCCGTTGGCAATTCGCCAATATAGCTCGGCATCGATATCGCATTTTTTATGGAATTTCTCCCGCATGCGCCATTTCAGCTCGCTTAGCGGCATCTGTGCCAAATGGCCAATCGTTGTGAGGCCCATGCTCTGGAAGTGCGCGGACATGCGGCGGCCTACCATAAACAACTCACTAATGGGCAGCGGCCAAAGTACATCTGGAAGCTCTTCCTGAGTGAGGGTAAATAGACCCTCCGGGTTCTTCTTGGCCCACAGGTCGCAAGCCATTTTGGCGGTAACCTTGGAATAACCTATACCGATACGTGCGCGCACACCTGTATTTCTGCGGATTAAGTCCTGAATGGTCGTAGCGATCTGTCTTGGGCTTCCGAATAAGCTGAGGCTGCCGGTGATATCAATAAACTGCTCATCGATGGAATAAGGTTCTACGAGGTCACTGAATTTGCGTAGAATGTCCGTGATTTGGGAGGAAACATCGATATATTGCTGCATATGTGGTCTGACGACGATTACTTCGGGGCATTTCGCGAGTGCTTCCTTCAAAGTCTCAGCGGTAGTAATGCCAAAAGATTTGGCTAACGGACAAGCGGCAAGTACAATCCCGCTTCGTCTAGCCGGATCTCCGGCGACAATAAGCGGTTTGTTGCTATATTGCGGATTAGAGGCCTTCTCCACGGAGGCGTAAAAGCTCTGACAATCGGATAACAAAATAACACGCTCTTTATTCATAGATTCACACTCTCCAGGTGAGGTAGAGATACGGTAGATGATTTTCTTATTATTATAATACGAACATATGATCGTGTATATTCATATTTTTTTCCATTTCTCTTCAGTCTCCAAGGTGCAGAGACCTGTGGCCACACCCCCAGCGATAATCGTGAGGATGGAGTGGAAGAAGGTTTCTTTGGAAATCAGGAGTCCCCCCGCGCCGATAATTATAAAATCTGTCAAAAAAATGATGAGTCCAAGGTTAAGCGGGAGATACCTTTTGATATATTGAGCAAGCAGATCCGTTCCGCCTGTACTGGCTTTGAACCGCAGCATAAGCCCAAGACCCGTTCCCATTAAAAAACCGCCAATAATGGCGCTGGAAATGGAGCCGAACTCAAAATAATACAGAAAGTGGTACTGCAAAGGACCGAGAAGCTCAATCAGAAACGATGAGGTCAATAAACCTAATACACTATTGAAAAAGATATCGCGTTCCTTCAGCCAGGCTAACAGGAAAATCGGAAAGCTGCAGAGAAGGACAGCTATACCGATTTTGGCATCGGATAAATAATTGATGATGAGGGCTATTCCTATTATTCCCCCATCTAGGATTTTATATGGGACTAGAAAAAAATTAGTTGCTGCTGCAATGAGCAAGCTTCCGATCAGGATGATCGCGTATCTCAATAATGACTGCATATTTAACATCTCCACATTAAAGGCATGTCTTATAAATATGCTTGTCGCTTCCAAAAAATTGCAGTGAAGCAAAAAAACTGATTTCGGGCCTAATCATGCGGACCCAGGAGCCGCTATTAGGTAGATACAAGGTATTTTTTCGAGCTAACGGACCCAGTTGCAGCTATTCCCACAAATGTGGTCCGATTGCGGGCAAATTATGAGCAATAAGAGCTATACAGTCCGAAATTTCCGAAAAATGGGCCGAAAATCATAAATAGGTGCAATAGGGTCCGATACGATCAACAGACATTTGAGTAATTCACGCCCAGCCTCCATGCGGACCCAGAAGACCTTATTAGGCAGTAACAAGGCATTTTTTCGAGCTAACGGACTCAGTTGCAGCTATTCCCACAAATGTGGTCCGATTGCGAGCAAATTATGAGCAATAAGAGCTATACAGTCCGAAATTTCCGAAAAATGGGTCGGAAATCACAAATAGGTGCAATAGGGTCCGATACGATCAAGATCGAGCAAAAGGTAGCTGATTTCGAGACGTAGACAGCTAGGTTGTGCAACAGGTAACAAATTCTGCGCACGGAGTAGCTAGGTTAAGCCATAGGTAAATAATTCCGCACGGAGTAGCTAGATTAAGCCATAGGTAGCTAATTCCGCACAGTGTAGATAGGTTGAGTACAGGTAACTAATTTCGCACGGAGTAGCTAGGTTAAGCCATAGGTAGCTAATTCCGCACACGGTATAGATAGGTCGAGCTATAGGTAGCTATTCCGCACAGTGTAGCTAGGTTGAGCCCCAGACAGTTAGTTTAACAATGGCTAGCACGTTTAGGAGCAAATTTGGCAGGCGGCGTTCTTTTCAGCAACTGTTCGGACTCAGTTGCTCTTATTTCCATGATTCCGCTCGTTTTGTCACACTATCGGACTCAGTTGCAGCTATTCCCACAAATGTGGTCCGATTGCGAGCAAATTATGAGCAATAAGAGCTATACAGTCCGAAATTTCCGAAAAATGGGCCGAAAATCACAAATAGGTGCAATAGGGTCCGATACGATCAAGATCGAGCAAAAGGTAGCTGATTTCGAGAATTAGACAGCTAGGTTGAGCCCCAGACAGCTAGTTTAAACAATGGCTAGCACGTTTAGGAGCAAATTTGGCAGGCGGCGTTCTTTTCAGCAACTGTTCGGACTCAGTTGCTCTTATTTCCATGATTCCGCTCGTTTTGTCACACTATCGGACGCAGTTGCAGCTATTCGCTCAAATGTGCTCTTTTTCTGCGCAAATCAAGGGTAATAAGAACTATACAGTCCGAAACCTTCGCAAAATGAACCCATATGCTGAAATAGCTGCAATACGGTCCGATACGATCAAGATCGAGCAAAAGGTAGCTGATTTCGAGACGTAGGCGGCTAGTTTGAACAACAGGTACTAATTTCTCGCAGAGTAGCTAGGTTGAGCCCCAGACAGCTAGTTTAAACAATGGGCAGCACGATTAGGATCAAATTCGGCAGGCGGTGTTCTTTTTAGCAACTGTTCGGACTCAGTTGCCCTTATTTCCATGATTTCGCTCGTTTTGTCACACTATCGGACGCAGTTGCAGCTATTCCCACAAATGTAGTCCGATTTGGAGCAAATTATGAGCAATAAGAGCTATGCAGTCCGAAACTGCTGCAAAATGGATCGAAAATCACAAATAGCTGCAATCCGGTCCGCAACGGGGAATGCTATGAATGGATGATTAAGCAGACGCATCTCCGGGGGATACAGAGAGTAGTGTGATGGCTATACAGAGAGTTACTTGTTGATAAGCTTTAGAGGGTCGAGCCGCATAATCAGCGTTGATCTATGGTAAGTATGAGTGCGCCACGCCTAGGAAGGTAAACTGGTAAAATTATTGCAAGAAGCAAGAAGCAAGAAGCAAGAAGCAAGAAGCAAGAAGCAAGAAGCAAGAAGCAAGAAGCAAGAAGCAAGGAGCAAGAAGCAGCAGAAGGATTTAGGCGGATCACGGGTACACAAGAAATGTGCCAAGCGGAGTACTGCTCCATCATAATAGTTACCTAAGTTTCTCCGATCTAGAGGAGCATCTCGCATCTCGCATCTCGCGTCCCATTAATCCATAGCTGATCACGTAAGCCAGCAGCGCAGAAGAAAGCCAGCAGCACACAAGAAAGCTACAACAGCGCACCGCATTAACAACGAAAACAGCACGCCTCCAATTATGAGGCATGCTGTTTTTGCCGTTATCGGGAATACCGCTTGCGGAAGCGAAGCGGAGAGATTCCAATCTGCTGAGTAAAGCGACGCGAGAAGTAGGCGGTGCTCTCGAAACCGATACGTTCTGCGATCGCAGCTATAGGCATCTCTGTCTTAAGCAGAAGCAGCTTGGCCTGTTCCAAACGGTAATCCGTTAAATACTCCATCGGAGTCAGTCCATATACGCGTTTCATGCAGCGGGCAAGGTAGTTATAATGAAAATGCAGCGCATCCGCCAGAGAGGCATTGGAGAGAGGCTCCGCATAATGATTGCGGATATAAGTCTCTGTCCTCTCGGCGATCTCTACCGCATGACTTTCTGAAGTATCATGCTGCGCTAGATCCATCATCCGCAGCATTTCTTCAAAAATCCTTTGCTGCTCCCAAACTGCACTGGAACGTCTTCCAGTGGACAGCTGTAAAAGCTTCTCAGCTTGTCCACTCCGTTTAAAGGGATCAGGAAGGGGACCAAACTGCGGGATGCGAATGGTATATGGATGAGTAAGAAACTGCCGGAAATGTGTCTCTCGGTTGATATACACGGGCTCGCCATCAGAACTTGACCAATCTGCGAGGGTATGAAAATGAATCCAGATAAACGAAGTCAGCTCCTCGCAACACTTAACGGAATAATGATAGCGGTCAGGCAGCAGAAGCAGCGTATGCCCAGCCGCAACCTCCCATTGATTATGCTCTTCACCGATAAATAGGCAACCTTGCTCTACAATAATCAGATCAAATAAGCCGATATGGCTTCTATTTGGATGCTGCTCTCCGGGTTGATAAACAGTGTGATTGCATTCCAGAAAATATGGAAAAGGCGGCGCTGCGAAATGTACATAGGAAGGACTCACTGTGTTCTACCTCTCTTTTTATCGTAGTCCGAGCTCAAATAGTCCTTGAAAATAGGAGTGTGAAATAGTACAAAAAAGGGGTTGCTTCTGATTATATTTTTTATCTATTGTACGCTCTATAATTGTAATTAGCGAGTATAAAATAAGGCTAAGGGGAAGATGATGATGAATAAAACGATCCAGGATCAGCAAGTTGTAAAAGATCAATCCGTTAGCATTAAAGATGATTTCTGGGGAAGTTATATAAAGCTGGTTCAGGATGTTGTAATCCCATATCAATATGAGGCATTGCACGACAAAGCAGCGGGAGCTGAGCCCAGTCATGCCATTGCTAACTTTGAGATTGCTGCGGGCCGGAAGACCGGTGAATTTTACGGCTGGGTATTTCAAGACAGTGATGTAGCCAAGTGGCTGGAGGCCGTAGGTTATTCCTTAAGCATCAAACGTGACCCTGAGCTGGAGCGTCAAGCGGATGAAGTGATTGACCTCGTTGGAGAAGCGCAGCAGGAAGACGGGTACTTAAATACTTATTTTACGATAAAAGAACCCGGCAAACGCTGGACTAATCTGAACGATTGCCACGAGCTGTACTGTGCTGGGCATTTCATTGAGGCAGCCGTTTCTTATTACGAGGCTACAGGCAAAAGAAAACTGCTCAACATCATGTGCCGAATGGTTGATCATATCGATTCTGTGTTTGGTCCGGAAGAAGGCAAAATGCGGGGATATGATGGCCATCAGGAGATTGAGCTTGCGCTCGTGAAGCTGTATCGGCTCACAGGTGAGGAGCGGTATTTGAAGCTCAGCAGCTTTTTTATTAATGAGCGAGGTCAACAGCCGAATTTCCTAAAGCAACAATGGGATAATCTGGGGAGTATCAATTTTTTTACAGGTCAGAAGGAGAATTTAGATTTAAAATATTACCAAAGTCATCTTCCGGTAAGAGAACAGGAAGTGGCTGTAGGACACGCTGTGCGTGCGGTTTATATGTATACTGCTATGGCTGATCTAGCCGCACTTACGGGAGATGACACCCTTCGCGAAGCATGCGAGAGACTGTGGAATAACATCACTACTAAGCAAATGTACATTACTGGCGGGATCGGATCTACGCATCGGGGTGAGGCTTTCACCTTCGATTATGATCTGCCTAACGATTCGGTGTACGCAGAGACTTGTGCATCTATTGGGTTGATCTTTTTTGCACAGCGGATGCTGAGAATATCGCCGGATGCACGTTATGCCGACGTGATGGAGCGGGCGCTTTATAACAATGTGTTGGGTTCAATGGCACAGGATGGTAAGCACTATTTTTATGTGAATCCACTGGAAGTATGGCCTAAGGCATGCAGCTGCAATCCGGATAAACATCATGTGAAGTCCGAGCGCCAAGGTTGGTTTGGCTGCGCTTGCTGTCCTCCGAATGTGGCGCGTCTGCTGACTTCGCTTAATCAATATATCTATACGATCCATGGTGATACGCTCTATACGAATTTGTATATTGGGAGTGAGCTGACAACAAAGCTGGGTGGAACAGATGTTGCGATTCAGCAAGAGAGTAACTATCCATGGGAAGGTACAGTCTCGTTGAAGATTAATCCTGCAGCGGAAGCAGAGTTTGGGATTGCCTTGCGGATTCCATCTTGGAGCCAAGGAATGGAGATCAGAGTCAACGGTGAAGCAATGAATACTGCTGAGAACATCGAGCAGGGATACCTCGTTATCCGGAGACTGTGGAGAGCAGGAGATGTAATCGAAGTGCATGACCCTATGGAGGCACATCGTATCTACGCACATCCAAGTTTGCGTGCTGATGCTCAAAAAGTAACGATTCAGCGTGGACCTCTTGTGTATTGTCTTGAAAGTATCGATAATGGTGAGCCGTTAAGCTCGATTTCTTTAAAAGAAGGCAGTGAACTTACTGCGGCTTTTGATGAGACGTTGCTCGGCGGCGCTGTTGTTGTCGAGGCAGAGGGGCTACGTGTAGATAAAGAGGGCTGGAGTGGTGAGCTTTACAGCAGAGTCAAGGCACCAGTTCAAACCGTAAAAGTTAAGGCGGTTCCGTATTACTTATGGGGAAATCGTGGCAGTGGTGAAATGAAGGTATGGATTCCGGAAGCCAGCGTTTAAGTTATAGGTAGACATAGATCTCGGGAATGGCTGTAGTTTATCAACATTTACCGATGAGGACAGCTGTAATTTACAGTCTGTCCTTTTCTTTTTGCAAAAAGGAGAACACACGCGAAATGGCGAAATTAGAAGAAACATAGAAATATTCTTAAATCCTATAACAGTGGAGGCGGGCTATATTTATAATCATGCTCCAGAGGGTTATACTTGTCCCTTTTGTTTGTTGGTTTCGGGCATTGAAAATGAAGATGTGCATTCTAAGCAAGCGGATATTATTTATAAAGATCATTACATAACGGCTTTTATTGCTTCTCATTGGTATCCGAATAATGAAGGGCATGTTCTAATCATCCCTAATCAGCATATCGAGAATATTTACACATTGGAGGTTGAGATCTCAAACCGGATACATGAGCTGGAAATTGAAATTGCTAAAGGTCTTAAAGAAGTTTATAAATGTGATGGCGTTTCTTCTAGACAACATAATGAGCCGGATGGCAGCCAAGATGTATGGCATTATCATTTACATGTGTTTCCAAGATATCATGGGGATAATCTGTATGGTACTTTTGGGAAGTTATCGGATGAATCAACAAGAAAAAATTTCGCCCAATTATTAAGCGGATATTTGAGCAAAAATAAGAACATTGGGGCTTATTAAGTTGAGAGAGGGAGAAGTATGAAGTCAAACTTTTTCGAAAAAGTTATAGAGTCAGAAGAAGAGCTAAGGTCTTTATTTGGGTACCCAAGCG
The DNA here is from genome assembly GCF_038005365.1 of Paenibacillus sp. FSL H8-0315. NCBI lineage: Bacteria > Bacillati > Bacillota > Bacilli > Caryophanales > Paenibacillaceae > Paenibacillus > Paenibacillus sp. FSL H8-0315. The sequence continues at coordinate 5,977,351 of NZ_JBBOTA010000001.1, forward strand.
AATTGGTTAACAACAAAACCATAACTGTTATAGATCATCATTGCCGTGATTATATCTCAAAATCCCCAATGCTTTTTATGGCTACAAGCGGTTCGTCCGGTGCTTGTGATGTCTCTCCGCGCGGGGACGCAGAAGGTTTTGTTCACGTGTTGGATGATAAACATTTAGTGATCCCTGAACGCCCTGGGAATAGACGGTTTGATTCTTTGCGGAATATACTTGAGAACCCAAAAGTCGGTTTGATATTCATCATCCCCGGACTTGAAGAAACATTAAGAATAAATGGGCACGCGAGTATAGTTAAGGATGAAGATATATTGAAACCTATGGAAGCGCATGGTAAAGTCCCGATCATTGGAATTGGCGTGGAAGTAGAAGAATGTTATATGCATTGTGCAAAAGCCTTTAAGCGGTCACATTTGTGGGATGACGATCATTGGCTTGCGAAAGAAGTCTTGCCTAATCCATCAAAAATACTGGCGCAGCATGCCCGTAAACTTGGAGTTACTCCAGAGGATATCTCAAAATCACTAAAAGAAAGCTATGAAAAACGGCTATATTAACATTTTCGACTTAGAAATGGAATGGGATTTGCCCTTCATTGTATGCTATATTTGATCTGGATAAGGTAACTGATCATTTTACAGATAATAATGGAGGCATCACAATGAGTAAACGTTATCGGATGACAAGAGCAATGCAGAATGCTGGAGATTCAGCAACAACCCTATCTTTAGAAGAGTGTAAGCAATATTTCGCATCCAAACCTGATTTCACCTATACATCAGTTTTTACAGTAACAGGTGCCACTACCATGTCCATTGAGGGAGATTTCTTTATGTGGAGCTATGGTGATACAACAATCCCATTTAGACATTATCAGGGCGATATTTATGTTTCTGGCGCCAATGAAGCCGTGATTCCTAGAATGCTTGAGGTCGCGAGTGATTTAAGAGCAGATATTGTGGAAGGGTAAAAAAAAGATGCCCCCTGAATCCTTCAGGGGGCATCCCACTGTTAATTTTAGATCCGATCCGCTCAATCGTTCAAACGAACGGTGAGCGGATTTTTTTGTATTAACCCAGTTCTACAACTACTTGGTGTACAGCACCGTCTCCAACAGGAGTGATGATGTTACCTTCTACAGCTGCGCCATCCAAGGTAAGACTAGCTACACCTTTGGATACATGGTTCGGGTTCTTGATTTGAATCACATAAGTATCTCCACGGAAGACACGGGTGATTTCAAAGCTGTCCCACTCTGTAGGAATACAAGGATCGATCTTCAGACCATTGAAGTCCGCTTGAATACCAAGGATAGATTGTGTAATCGCTACATAGTTCCAAGCAGCAGTACCAGTTAACCAGGAGTTTTTAGCTTCCCCATGGCGAACGGCATCTTTACCTGCGATCATTTGCGAGTATACATAAGGTTCAGTACGGTGAATTTCACTGATGTCCTCCAAGTAAGCAGGAGCAATTTTAGCGTAAATTTCAAACGCTCTGTCGCCATGTCCAAGTACAGTTTCAGCGATCATGATCCAAGGGTTATTGTGGCAGAAAATACCAGCATTTTCTTTGTAGCCCGGAGGGTACGTAGAAATTTCACCCAGGTTCAGATAGTACTTGGAATATGGTGGCTGTTGCAATACGATACCGTATTTAGTATCCAAATGCTCTTGCACGGAAGTCAGAGCTTTTTCAGCTTGACCATCTTCCACACCGATACCGGCCATAACACAGATACCTTGTGGTTCGATGAAGATTTTACCTTCTTCGTTTTCTTTGGAACCGATCTTGTCGCCATAGTGGTCATAAGCGCGCAGGAACCAGTCACCATCGAAACCGTGAGTGAGTGTGATTTCACGCATGTTGTCAATCTTAGCTTCTGCATCCGTAGCTACGTCATTAAGTCCGCGCATCCGGCAGATTTCTGCATAGTCCGGTCCAACGAAGACGAACAGACCCGCGATAAATACGGATTCCGCTACGCGGCCTTCGATGTTGGCAGTAGTTTGGAAAGATTCGCCTGGTTCTGTAGAGAAGCAGTTCAGGTTCAAGCAGTCATTCCAGTCTGCACGACCGATCAGCGGCAAGCCGTGAGGTCCGAGATTGTTAGTTACATGCTCGAAGGAGCGTTTCAAGTGCTCAAACAGAGTAGCTGTGTTATCCGGATTGCTGTCAAAAGGAACCTGCTCATCAAGAATCGATGTGTCGCCAGTTTCTTTGATGTAAGCAGCTGTGCCGAGGATCAACCAAAGCGGGTCATCATTAAAGCCGGTACCGACTTCATTGTTACCTTTTTTGGTGAGCGGCTGGTATTGGTGATAGGCACTGCCGTCTTCAAATTGTGTAGCGGCGATATCGAGAATACGTTCTTTAGCACGTTCAGGAATTTGGTGCACAAATCCGAGCAAGTCTTGGTTAGAATCGCGGAAGCCCATACCACGGCCAATACCGGATTCAAAGTAAGAAGCGGAACGGGACATGTTGAAGGTAACCATACATTGATATGGATTCCAGATGTTAACCATACGGTTCAACTTGTCGTCGCCACTTTGGATTTGATATTTGGACAACAGGTTATCCCAGTGTGCAGCCAGTGCAGCCAAAGCAGCATCCACTTGAGCGTCTGTAGCAAATTGCTCGATCATAGCCTCTGCTGGTTTTTTGTTGATTACGTTCAGAGATTCCCATTTGTCTTCTTCTGGGTTTTCAATGTAACCAAGGACAAAGATGAAGCTTTGCTCTTCGCCCGGCTCCAGAGTAATGTTCAGGGCGTGCGATCCGATAGGGGACCAGCCGCTCGCTACCGAGTTAGTTGGTTCACCTGCAGCAACAGCTTGCGGGCTTTCCAGACCATTGTACATCCCTACGAAAGCTTCGCGGTCAGTATCAAAGCCGGCGATTTCTTTGTTAACAGAGTAGAAAGCGTAGTGGTTTCTGCGCTCACGGTATTCTGTTTTGTGATAGATAACAGAACCCTTCACTTCAACCTCACCAGTGCTGAGATTGCGTTGGAAGTTAGTCATATCATCTTGTGCATTCCAAAGACAGAACTCTGCAAAAGAGAACAGTTTAACGGATTTCTTCGCGGAACCCGTGTTTTTCACTACAAGACGATGTACTTCAGCGTTATGACCCATAGGTACAAAAGCAAGCTGGTTTACAGAGATACCGTTGCGTTCACCAGTAATGGAGGTGTAGCCAAGACCGTGACGGCATTCGTAGAAGTCCAGATCACGTTTTACTGGCATCCAGCCTGGAGTCCAGAAATCACCATCATCATAAAGATAGTAGTAACGGCCGCCAGCATCCATTGGGATATTGTTGTAACGGTAACGGGTCAATCTTCTGAGACGAGCGTCTCTATAGAAGGTATAGCCACCAGCAGTATTAGAAATAAGTCCGAAAAATTGTTCATTACCAAGGTAGTTAATCCAAGGGTAAGGTGTTTTTGGTGTGTTAATTACATACTCTTTACGAGTGTCGTCAAAGGTACCGAATTTCATGTGAGAAAGTCTCCTTTCGATTGTGAACGCGCGTTTATAAGTTTCAGGAAAAATTCCCTCGAGGGAAGGGATTCTTTCCGTTGTTTCTAAAAGATAGTATTAGGCAGTGATTTCGAGACCCAATGATAGCAGCTCCACAGAAAAATATGTATTCTTCAGTGAATGATGAATCTGTGCTACTTCTTCGGCGGTTGACAGGAATCTCTCTCCACTAAACGAGCTGGAAAGCTGATCGTGCTGAAAGTCGGCTGCTGTGAATCACACAGCTCGATTACTTTTTCCACTGCAGCCTTGGACATTTCATAAATCGGCAAGCGTACAGAGGTCAGCTTAGGCTGAATACGGGATGCCAGCTGAATGTCATCGAAACCCGCAATGGAGATATCCTCAGGGACAATGATTCCATGTTCGGAGAACGCTTCCATCGCTGAAATAGCCATGTCATCGTTGGAAGAGAAAAAGGCAGTCGGCAAAGGTTCACCAGAAGCAAGCAGCTTCTTGACCTCTTCATAAGCCGTCTCTTTCAGAAAATCACCCTTTAGGATAAACTTCTCATTCAGAGGCAGACCATGTTTTTTCAGCGTGTCCTCATAGGCCGTGTAGCGTTCTCGACCAGAGTACGTATTCATTTGCCCACAGATAATGCCGATCTCTTGATGGCCTAAGGAGATTAAATGTTCAATCACTTCTGTGGTGCCCTCGTAATCTTTGGAATTCACAATGGCCAAATGATTGCGGTCAAGATGCTCCGACATAATCTCTGAGATATCATAATCAATCAGTACTAGCGGAGAATCGAGTCCCACCATTTCGCGGACGATATTAATATCCTTCTGAGTGCCGACAATTATACCACCGTCAATCCGTTTTTGCAGAAAAGCTTGTTTTACCTTCAGGAAATCGTCCGGAGAGTATACCGTATGAATCAGAACGTAACATCCGCGGGCATTCGACGTGTCGACTACGGCATCGACGAATGGTGCAAAGTAATTGTTCTGATAAATTCGGGTAGTGTTCTCTTTCTCGTTCATACTGATGGCGAACAATCCGATGGTATCGGTTTTCTTACCGGCCAGAGCCCGTGCAAAGCTGTTCGGTTCGTACTGATGTTGCTCAATCACCCGCAGCACTTTGGCCCGGGTTTCTTCAGGAACATTGGAATAGTTGTTGATCACGCGGGATACCGTACTACGGGAAACCCCGGCCAACTTAGCAATATCTTCGCTGCGCATGTTTCCCCTCTTTTCATAAACGCGCGTTTATGAGTTTATTGTAAGCGAAAGCATCGTATAAATCAATCGTAAAAAAAGAAATTTTGCGATCAAGTTAATAAAGGATGACATATTTTTAATAGAAGAAGAATCCTACCGAATAATGATAGAGCAGAGCAACTCGAAATAGTTTGTATAAGTTTTTTGCGGAGAAAGTGCATTGAAAGCTATGAAAGTCATGCTACTATTGTGATAAAGGTTATTGAGAATGATAATCAATGACAATAAAGCATAGGAGTGAAGGGATCAATGGCAAGATGGGGTCAGAAGTTTTTATGGGCAGCGGTACTTATAATGGCAATAACTGCGCTGGCAGCATGCGGAACGAATAACAATACTGCGAAAGAAAACGTTGCTAAGACACAGAATGCAGAGGAATCTACCTCAGCGAGCACTAGCGCACCAACTGAAGGAAATGGAAATGCCGCAGAAGAGGGTGCAACTCGGACGATTGCCGGGGAATTCGGGGATGTTGAAATTCCAATTAAACCGCAACGGGTAGCCGGGATCTATGTTGAAGATTATTTGAAGGCATTGGGCATTACCCCGGTGGTGCAGTGGTATCATCCAAGCTGGGGCAAACAGGATTATTTAAATCTTGATGTACCAGAATTTGATATTACCGGTAGTATGGAAGTGTTGCTGGAAAAAGACCCTGACTTGATTATTGTGGATGGAGGTGCGGATGCGGCGAAATATGAACAATATTCCAAGATAGCACCAACCTATCGTCTACCTGAGGCGGTGTTGCAAGACTCAAGACAAGTGCTTACGGCTATTGCAGATGCCCTCGGTATTCCGGAGAAGGCGGAATCTGTCCTTGCAGCGTACGATCAGAAAGTGGCAGAGGGGAAAGCTAAGCTGCAACAGGCCCTAGGTCAGGAAAAAGTAGCAGTGATCCGGCTCAACGTAGCGGATAAAACCTTTGCTCTATTCGGTGTTAAAAACCGTTTCACCGGTGTAATTTATTCTCAATTTGGCCTGACACCTGTGCCTATGGCGGCAGAAATGACCGAATATCAATCTATTATCTCCGAAGAGCTTATCCCTCAGCTCGAAGCGGATCATATCATTGTGTTCCCTGACAACGGGGGCTGGGATACTGAAGGGAATCAGGAAGCGACTCAAATCCTTGATGGCCCGTTGTGGAAGAGCTTGCCGGCGGTGAAGAACGGGAATGTTTATAGAATGGAACGTTCCCACTGGCAGACTGGTGCCATCACAGCCAATTCGATGAAGCTTGATGACTTGCTGAAAGCTATGGTGAAATAAAACGGCAGCCGTCGTAAGGAATAGCATAAAGAAGGTCTATCAGCATAGTTGATAGACCTTCTTTTTTATTCTAAACTATAGTAAAGTGAATGAAAATGGTTCTCAATTGGAGGGCGCTAGAATGGCAGAAGATTTACAAGACAGCAATAAAAAGAGGCTATTCTATAGCTTGATTAACATAGAAGCCCAATCCTTATCGGTGAACGGACAGACCTTAGTGTTTCAAAATCATACCCTGATCATTGTATCGGAAGGACAGGGATGGTTAGAAGCCGAGGAGAAGCGTTTTCCTCTGGAAAAAGGTGTCGGGTTCTTGTTCGAACCTGGGCTAATAAGCAAAATCATTGCAGAGGAGCGAGGACTTAGCTTTTATAGGCTTACGTTTGAAGTCATCGAAACGGGGGGAAGCAGGCAGAGTGGAATGGAAAAGGGGACTAAAGAAGGAATTCTCCAGTCCGGTCCGCTAAGCTGCAGACCTTTTTCACAATGTGCATTACTGCTGGAGGCTATCTATCATAGTCGCAGAAGTACGGAAGAGATTGAATGGTTCGCAGGCCATACCCGCTTTCAAGAGTTACTGCTGCTGATCATGCGGGCAAATTCCTCTGTCATCCAGATGAAAGGAGCCCATGAGGCGGTACAGCGTTCCATCCGCTATATGCAGGAACACTACAATCACGCCATAACCGTCGATCAATTAGCTGAAGTGGCAGGCATTACACGTGCACGCTACACACAGATTTTTAAAGAAGTGACAGGGCGGATTCCCTTAGAGCATTTGAACGGACTTCGTATTGAAAGGGCGCAGCAGCAGTTGCTGCTTACGAATGACCGTATGCATGATATCGCGTTATCTGTAGGGTATAGCAATGAGTATTATTTTAACCGGCGTTTCAAAAGATCGGTGGGCGTTACGCCCGGCCAATACAGAAGCTTCCATCAGGAAGGGCTGCGGGTGTTCGCTCCTTTTCTGGAAGACTACCTGCTGGCTCTGGATATTACACCAGTGGCGCAATATTCTCACGCTCAGTGGGGGAAGCAAGAGTATCTGTCCCTCCTCGATGTGCCTGCGGTTGATATTTCGACTGGCGATTGGCAGGAGCTCTCCCAGTACATGCCCGAACTGATCCTGCTGGATGATGGCTTTCAGCGTTGGCACCTGGATGAGTGCAGCCAAATTGCTCCGTTGTTCAAGCTGCCTTTTCATCAAGAGGATTGGCGGGCCACGTTATTTTCCGCAGCAGCCGTCTTTGGCAGAACGGATCGTGTACAGGAAGTGATCGGCAATTATGAGAATCGGGCGCAGCAAGCTAGACGAGAGCTAAACCGTTCTGTCCAAGGGCAGACTGTAGCATGCCTTAGAATATCTTCCTACGGAATCAATCTCTACGGATGCGGGCAATTGGGTTATACAGGTAGCGTACTCCATCATGATTTAGGTTTGCAGCCCCATGCCTTGGTTCCGAAGTTGACTCGTGGACAGAAGCGGGTGAGCCTAACAAGAGAAGAGCTTGCGAGCCTCACTGCAGATCATTTGTTCATTACCTTTGATCGACAGGAAGGAGAAGGACGGGAGCTGTTGGATACACCGCTTTGGCGCAATCTGCCCGCTGTTCGTAATCGTTGTGTATATGAGGTGGATTTTATGGCCTGGATGAATTATGGGGTATTGTCGCATCAGCGCAAGATTGAAGATGTGTTAAGAGCGTTAGGGTAAGTCAGAAACTAGTCCAGATAAAAAAGAGGATAATAAGTGCCACTATACTGCTGATGCGAGTCATTAATAAATAGGCATCACTGGGTTCTACATCACCTTTCATCATCCAGCCATAGCGCATGTACCATCCCAAATGAGGAAAGAAGATATTAAGCAATGCTAATAGTACAAAGAGGAATATAAAAAAGCCCATGATTTATCACTCCTTTATCTAATGTATACGCCAGACTATACGGAGCGTTCCCTAACTAACAAGTGAGCTTCCATATATTTATTTTTAGGCGGGGGATACCCTAGCCACCTTGACAGGTGGTTGGGGTATTTTTGCGGCACTATTCAAGGCTATGTTATTGAAGGTGAATGTTTAGAGGCGTGCTTGTTGTGTTTACATAACAAAGAGTTCGGAAAATATAAAAATGTATTTCTAAAAATAAAGGAGGAATTGATCGATGTCTAACCAATATACGATGCAAGATCCTACCACTCAGTACACTAAGGCTGGACCGGAATTTCAGCAGCAACAAGAGGAGCCGGGTCTGCAGAAGAAAATGAATCCAGTACCTGATACAGGAGAAGATACCTATAAAGGAACTGGGCGTCTGACCGGACGTAAAGCGTTAGTTACGGGAGCCGACAGCGGTATAGGCCGTGCTGTTGCTATTGCTTTTGCTCGTGAGGGGGCAGATATTGTTCTATCTTATATGCCCGAGGAAGAGGAAGATGCAAAGCAGGTGGTCAAGCTAGTGCAGGAAGCGGGTCGTACTGCAATCGCCATTCCAGGCGATCTGAAGGATGAGACATACTGCGAACAACTCGTCGATACTGCGGTTAAAGAGCTAGGTGGAATTGATATTTTAGCCAATATCGCGGGCAAACAGCAATTCGTTCCAGACATCGCTGATCTCACTACGAAGCATTTTGACGACACATTTAAGACGAACGTGTATGCTATGTTCTGGCTGTGCAAAGCTGCGGTGAAGCATATGCAACCGGGCAGCACCATTATTAACACTTCTTCTATTCAAGCTTATAATCCCTCACCGATCCTTTTGGACTACGCGACCACCAAGGCTGCTATTAATACATTCAGTAAGTCTCTCGCTCAGCAAGTAGCTGATAAGGGGATTCGCGTCAATGTAGTAGCACCTGGTCCCGTATGGACACCTCTTCAAGTTGTGGGTGGGCAACCGGAGGAAGTGCTGAAGGAGTTCGGGTCGAGCACACCACTAGGTCGTCCGGGACAGCCTGCGGAGATGGCTCCGGCATATGTATTCCTGGCTAGCCAGGAATCTAGCTATATCAGTGGCGAAACACTGAATGCGAACGGCGGAACTCCAACTCCATAAACCGCTCAGCGGAATGTTGATATTGTAAATACGGCGAAGCATCCAAAAGTACCCTGCTAATTTTAGCTGTGGGGTGCTTTTGTTTTTATATATAGAAAGGAGTATTATAGAATTCGAGACTTTTTCTCCCATTATTTTCATGGAATATGATCTATACTGATCAAGATTGTCGAATACATAGTTTTCCTGCGATTACCCAAGAAATAATTTGAACGGCTCTAAGTTATAGGGGAGACCCAGAAAGAATTAGGAGATGTATGATGCGAAAAAAGGAACTAGCGATCCTCACCATTTGCTGTGTCTTATTCATGGCGTGTTTTCAATCGGGATCTGTCCTTGCGGATAATGGAAACGGAACAGTAGTAGATAGTGGAACCAAGGAAAGGCTGATGGAGAAGTATGATCTTGTAGAGCCTGAACCCGTAAATCCAGCAGCGCATGGGAGTCAATACGATTTTGGAATTAGTAACCCTATTTCTTTATTGGTCAGCATCAGTAGGCTGTATTTGTATCCATATGTTTTTGCAGCAGAGGAAATAATTAATCATATGATCGATCAAAGCGAAATTAGTTATTAGTTACGTGTATGTCTTTCAAAATATAATCCCAGCTATCATAATCGTTCATATCCTCAGGAACTTCTAACACACAAATATTATTTATGTTCCAATTTAATTCTTGTACCGAGGTTGATTCACGAACGGGAATAAGAATAAGAATAATAAATTCGTTCGGTTTTAATAAATCAGACAAAATTGACTGTAGCTCTACAGCCTGTTCATATGAGGCAAACCATCTAATGAATAAAGTTTTTTTACTGTGGATTAACTTGTCCCAAAATCTATTAATTCGTAATTCCAGCTTCGCTTTATACGAAGGATAGGTTATAGACCAGTGTTTACCTTGGTGGATTGGAAAATCATGAACTGAGATAATGTTATATAAAGTATCCTGAATAAAATAGGATTTCACTAGTGCATTTTTATTCCCATTAGGATAGACTGGTAATCCATCCTCCAGAAAAAAATGTGTTTCATCAAGAATTTGCAGATTTATTAATTCCATGAAATTTTGAAATCTATTCTTATAAAGTCTATTTACATCAGCCAATGAATAAGAAACCATCCAGTCGAGCGGCATGGAGAATTTCCTCAAGCTATTTCTTTGCAGATTTATAGCAGGAGCACAAGACATCCCTAAGCTTACTATTAAATCATAGCTTTTTTTCACAGCTTGTAATTTCATGGACTCACCCATTTTCAATCAGATTCAGTTTCTAATAAATTATATACACCATTTTCTAGGATTGATTGGACTTTAAGTGCAATGAGATACACAGGAAAAAGAGAGCAGCAATTTTCACTGCCCCCTAAACCTATTAGTTACGTTGTAACAAAATATATCCGCTAATGCTTGAAGTTTTTTTACGAAAGACCACTTTAAAACCAACATCGTTGTCTAATAAGCAAGCCAAAGCGGTGTTAAGCAATCCGTTGGGTCTCAAGCTAGGTCTGCATGGCACAGCATTTCCAATAACACGGGCGGCAATAATCCTACGTGCTGATCCAGCAACCAAAGGATTTCTGCTCCAACTGATCAATACTAAATCTGGCTGACGAGTAGCCATGGAAGATCTACCCCTTTCTATTAAGTTTCTTTATATAAAATGCACCATTGATTTTAATGTGCTAAACCATAGCGGAGTAAGGAATACATAGGATCGAGTAGGGAGAGGGGCGAATAATATGGACAAGGTGTTACATAAGATAGCTAATTTGATTAGCGGTGAGGCTAATAGAATCATCATTGGGATTTCGGGTCATGGTGCATCTGGAAAAACAACGTTTGCTCATAATCTTTTAAAGCTTTTGCAACAGGATGATGTGAATTATATTAATACAGACCCCTATATTGTTGAATCTAGTCTTAGAAAATACACTTCTATCGACTATGAATATAAGAATGTACATTATCACGATAAAGTGACAGCTTGTCATCCTGCTGCTCATCATATATTTGCTTTAGAGAGAGACATTCATATGTTGAGGGATGGGTTGGATTTTTACACAATTGGCACAGACTATACAAAAAGTATGTTCATATCTTCACAAAACAAGGTAAATATTGTAGAAGGCATGAGCGTTGCCTTTACTGATCCGGATTTGTATGATCTGAAAATCTACTTATACACGGATGGAGAAACTGAGTTGATGAGAAGGAGTATACGTGATGTTTCTGAAAGAGGAACAGATATTAATTATTTAAGAAAATCCCATGAACAGCGCAGGATGCAATATGAGTTGTTTATGCATTCTTATCATCATAAATTTGATATCGTTTTAAAAAATTCCAATGAAGAGTATGTTCTTGAAAAGGGAACATTGTAGAGGGGGAAGAGAATGCTTCCAAATGTTAGGCTAGCAACGATATGTGACGCGGATGCTTTGTCTAGGTTAAATCTTGAGTTCAATGGTGGAGTAAAACGTCCTGTGCCGGAGATCATCAAGTGTTTGAACAGCAATAATGAAGTGGTGGCCGTGGCTACTTTAAGGGATGAAGTGGTTGGTTTTGGCTGTGCTCAAAGTTTGAAATCATTTTGTTATAATGAAGCATATGGTGAAATTACTGAAATGTATGTAAAAGAGTCAGCTCGTAGGAATGGTGTCGCTACTGCAATAATTTCTTTTCTGGAAAGTCAGCTTTATTCTCGTGGAGTCAAAACAGTTAAGATTTTAACAGGAGAAGATAATTGTGTAGCCATTAAAGCGTATGAATTGAGCGGGTATGTTAAGGATGATGAAGTAATGTTAAAGAAAAAACTTTAAAGCCATAGTGAACAGAGAATCAGGCAATATATTGTGCTGGTCCAGTCGGATATTAATAAAAAAACGGAAGCCGCTTTACTGGCTTCCGTTTTTTTGGAACTGTGTAGAAGAACAGACACTATTTATTTATCGTTGAGTCACCTATTGGAGTGAATGTATTCTCCACAGTAAGGTTAGAGAACTTAGCATAGTTCAGTTGCTCAATCTTATTGGCGACATCATTGCTGTCAACGGCGAATCCGACATATACCGAACCATCCATAACAATAGTTCGCTCGCCAATTAGCTTCCAGTCTTTTCCGTCCGTTGATCCGTAAGCATAGAAAACATCTCCCTTACGGCCAAGCTTGAGCCAATACCCTTGCTCCACACCATTAATTTTAAATGGAATATCTGAAAGAAGTTGAATGCCAGCTTTTTCAGCAGCAGATACGCTGTCTAAAGTTTCAGTTAATTCATCAAATCCTCCGCCCTTAATGTTTCTGCCCGTCAGATAAGATGACCAGCTGGTCTCTTTGGACAACTTCACATAGGAGATACCAAGGGCTGCGGCGGCGCTGTCTTTATTCAAGTCATCGCGGATCATTAGCCCGGTGAAGGCATGGTTGTCAACGGCCCCGATTTCTTCGAGCTTCGCGGTAAATTCCATATCTCCGTTCATTTCTTTATACACGAAGTGGAAGTCATCTTTGGTTGCATTGTTTGCTTCGGATCGTTCTGTGCCACCTTCACTTTTTCCAAGCTTTCCGTTGCCTTTAACGGTAAGCACATCATTTGTCATACTTCCGGAACCCTTAATGTTCGGATCACCGATATCTGCTGTAGTCCAACCCTTTCCAGTCAGGGAAGAGGTAGCAGCATTGATATGGATGTTAGTGGCTGTGGTCTGCGTCTCATTTCCTTGGGTATCGGTCACTCTTGCAGAAATATAGTATGAAGCATCCGTTAAATTCTTGAGGGTATATTTGTATGTGTTGCCTTTTTTGACTGCTTCCCCAAGATATTTAGAACCATTATATACAGCAACATTTTTTATTTTGTTTCCGGATCTAGGGGAAGCATTGATTTTAACTTCGACCTCTTTCCCGGTAACAAATTGTGCATTGTTTTCTGGCGCTAAAAGCTTAGCATCAGGGTTTTCGGCGACGTGTTTCATATCAACTAGGCCGTTAATATAAAGCTCAAGCCAGGTGTAACCATTTTTAGTAACCGTTTTGTATGCATCCTTGCTGCCCCAGATTTTATTTTTCTTTTCCCACTTGTCGTCTATTCCGTTTTTATTAGTGTCAAATTGCTTATCATATTGTGCCTCAATGACGCCAAAGTCTGAAATGTAACCCCCGACTTCATGTTCAGTGTTGATATATCTTCCCGAGTTCTGCTCGACTTCTGCCACAATTCTTGCATCGATAGCATCGCGACGTGGATAGGTAGCGCCCGTTTGTTGCAGAATGCTTTTTAATAGTGATTCATTCGCTTGCTTTACGCCGGACTTAACATAATTATCAAATGCTTTATTGGTAATACCATGGTTAACTCCAGTACTGTCCGCGGAAAGATATGGTGTGGCTGCAAGGGTCGTCTTTTGTTCACCACTCTGTACGCCAGAAAATTTCACATAATCTGAAGAATCATTCAGTAAGCCTGTGAGCTTACCGTTAATTCTGTTTCCAGTAATATAGAAACCGCCCAGCTTGGTAGCTTCACCGGCATCAATCACTCGGTTAGTTACATTATCTCTTGTACCTGGGCCGGCAATTTCGATATTGTTCATAAAGTTAGTAAAAGTAAAACCTCCGCCATAAGTGCCATTAAAGCCCCAATTGTAAATTACATTGTTCGAGAACTGAACAACCGCCACATGATCAGCATCTGCAGCACCTGCGTAACCGCCGCCTAGTCTTGGATTTCGCGAGGTATGGTTCGCATACAGATTGTGATGGAATGTTGTTTTGTCTCCGCCTGAAATACCGCCGTAGCCATGTCTTCCTTTGGAATGCCCGGATAGAGTCAGACTTTCGGAAATAATGGACCACTGGATCGTGCCATTTTCGCCTCTATATAAAGATAGAGTTTCATCTGTGTTCCAACTGAAGGAACAATGGTCAATGAGGAAGTAGTTGTTGTCTCTCCCCCAAAGCGCATCCATTGAATCACTGCCATTATACACATTAGTGGCACCCGGACGGAAAGCGGTGTACCGAATAATGATATTCTCTGAATTGCTGATATTGGTATCCCAACCTGCAATGGTAATTCCGTTGCCTGGAGCGGTTTGCCCAGCGATGGTCAGGTTTTTAATATTATTGAGACTTAACGTGCTCTTCAGTTCAATCGTTCCGGAAACATGAAAAACAATGGTACGACCCTCTTTAGGCGTAGATAAAATTCCATAGCGAAGGGACCCTGCAATCGGTTTGTCTTTTACAGCGTAATCTTCAAGGGTAGTTACGATGTATACATCGCCCCCTCGACCACCGCTTGTATAGGCGCCGCCACCTTCCGCGCCAGGAAAAGCAAGAATAGAGGCACCCGCAAAACTTTTGTCTCCGTCTGCCTGCCCTGAAGCTGCAAGTGTGTGACCTCCTAAAAATGAAAACGCTACCGAAAAACTCAATAAGACACCTATAACCTTACCTGATTTTTTACTCTTCCGTTTCATCTTTTTGACGTATAACATGGATACAGTCTTATCGCTGAATGCTGTTCCTGTTATACTTCCTCCTCTCAGTGAAATGTTACTGGTCTGCGACAAGCAGCTTACTGGTAATACTTTAAAACTTTTAGGGCGTATTTACCTGCCAAAAAAATCTTTTTTTGTGCCAACTATTGCTCTTTGGTTCTTGCGTAAACGAACAAATTCATATTATGTTCTTAGTATTACAGCAGCTATAGTGCTTGGCATTCCATGACGATAGGGAGAAAAACATGAATATTAAATATCAGCATCGTGACCAGGCGTTTCACTCCTTTATTTCTACCAATAACACTTATCCTCTTCATCTACACAAAAATGTAGAGATGACAATGGTTTTGTCCGGCAAAATCAATATCAACATCAATGGAAAAGAGTATGATTTGTCTGAAGGAGACATAGCGATTATTTTCTCCAATCAACCTCACAGCTACAAAACCCTAGAGAAAAGCCAGATCCTGCTGTTCTTTTTTGACGCCACTTTTCCGGGGGATTTTGCGGGGGATTTGCTTAATCATGTTCCGGATAACCCTATAGTTTCGAAACAAAAGGTGCTTCAAGATCTGCTGGAAACCTTGTATAAACTATATAAAGAACAATGTGATGTTCGTCTGCTCAAGGCTTATACCTCTGTAGTATTAGGGCACGCGCTGCCGTTACTGCTAATGAAAAAAGTAGATTACAAAAAAGAAATGGATCTCGTCCCCAAAATCCTAGCTTACATCGACATGCATTTTTTAGATCACATAAATCTGAATACGCTTTCAAGAGAGCTTGGCATTAGTAAATTTATCATTTCCCGAATCTTTTCTGAGCAGTTTCACATTTCATTTCGTGATTACATCAATGGCCAACGGGTAGCCTTTGCTCATATGCTGCTGTTATCCACTACCCATCCGGTCACGGATATCGCGTTTGATTCCGGATTCAACAGTTTGCGTTCTTTCTATCGTGTTTTTAAAAATGAATACGGGATCACCCCCAATGAATTTCGCCGAAAAGTATCGAAGGAGTGTGTAGAATGAAAATGATGAGGATGGCTTATATTCTATTTGATGGGATGACCACGTTAGATTTTGTTGGTTTTTACGATGCGGTTACCCGGATGGGAGTTCTAAAGGCGATAGAAAATGTATCGTGGGATTTTTGTTCCAACAAGGAAGAAGTCACGGATGATCGAGGATTGACGTTGAAAATAAACCAGGTTTCCCCTGATCTGTCAGCCTATGATTTGATATTTATCCCTGGAGGGTTATCCACTCGAAAACTTAGATTCGATACTGATTTTATAACATAGATTCAGACTAAGTGAAGATGGATTACCCATATTACAAAGACAATTAACCCTTCCAAAGGGAAATCATAACTATAATATATGGGAATTAATGATATAATATCCAAAGTGAAATAATTAAGGTGATGAATAGAGGTGTAAGTATGTTGGACACAAACAATAGCAATAGAATGCTGGTAACTTTTCCTCATAGTAAAAAATATCCTTATTTAACTTCATATTGTTTATTAGCCAATGCTTTATACGTAGGTTTGAATGTGTTTTTTGATCTTAGTGTTTATTATTATTTATTTTTTGTCCTGCCAGTTTTTCCTTTTCTATTTATTTCGTTAAAAAGTCAAAAGGAAAAGCATAAACTTGAAGTACTAGATGATAGTGTAGTAATTGGTGAAACAAATATTACGTGTGGTTCCTTGAAAAAAATTGTGATTCATAATCCTATTTCAATATTTTTTCATATAATTCCGGCTCGAAAAAAGAAAAAAATAATTACGATACAGGTAAATAAGGATGAAGCAAAAGATATTTTTACACTATTAAATAAATGGGCACAAAAAAATAGTGTGGAGATCGAAAAACAATATTAGAAGAGCCACTTAGTCCCAGAAGAGATGTTGAAGATATGAGGTGTCACGATGAAGATAGGAAAACCGATTAGAAAGAAGGTATACGGATTTATTTTGCAAGACAATGAAGTTGGAGAAAAGACTTTATTAGTCTATCTTAATGAACCAGAAGTACCCTTTAGATTAGTAGGTGGAAATGTCGATGCCGGGGAAACAGAAGAAGAAGCGTTATTCAGGGAAATTCAAGAAGAAAGTGGACTTAAACAATTTAAATTAGTAAAGAAAATAGGCACACAATATTATTATAAGGATTTTATAGATGCGAATGTCGAAAGACATGACTACCTTCTAATTCCAGAAACGAGATTACCTGAAAAGTGGAGCTTCACTGGAGAAGGAGAAGGTGAAGACTGTGGGACTATTTTTAACTACCAATGGATAAATCAAGATGAAATAGACTTATTAGATAAAGAGTTTAGAGAATACATGACGGAAGATTACATGCAAGAATTATTCAGCAAGGTAAAAAGGTAATCCATCTAAACCAAGTGCGAAATGATGATTTGAAAAATCGGCTGTAAGTATAAAAAGCATAAAGATGGTGGGATTGTTTTGCGTGCAGTTAAGCCTATAATGTTATGGTTTATTTCGACGATTTTATTCACCCTGGCAGCCTTTGGATTGGAGCTTTGGGAAGGAACTAAAATAAGTACAACAGAATATTACGGTTTTCAAAACATTGGGTTTGCTTTTATTTTTCTGGTGTTCCTCTTTTCAGTTCTTCTTTACCCGGTTATACTGCTTCCTTTATCATGGGTTATTCGAAAGATAGTTAATCCTTTAGTAAACCGCATAATGATATTCTTATTGAGTGGTATTGCGGGATATGGTTTCTTTTACGAGGTGTACGATGAACGCTTTATACGGGAATACCATTTGAATAGTAGTACAGCTATTATTTTTTTCGGTATTGCTGGTTTCATCTATGCGCTGGTGGATTACTATTTTGAGTCGCAAGCCATTAAAGCCGAACAAAATCCCTGCTAACCGTGGCGGCCGGCAGGGACGTTATTTTTTAATCTAAGTATTAGGTAATTTGTTAACCTCATCAGTAAAGGCTTCCAAGTACTGGGTGAATATTCCTGTATCTATTTTGGTGGTTGCATCATTTGCAATAGGAGGCGTATCTTGGATTTGTTTGTACATACGATCCATCTCACTTGAGAGCTTAGCCCAGATGCTTTTAATTGAATCATATTTTGCATCAAGGTTGTTGATATAATTATCGTACTCCATTTTTTGGTTCATCGCTTTTCCTAATTGCTCGATTGTAAAATCTATATCTATTGTTTGACCCGTAGAGCCAGTTCCAGAACCTGCATACCAGCTGATATCAACAAATCCATCATTCCAAATATCTGAAACGACAAAATTACTGATTTCTTTAAGCATCGCTTCAGGAGACTGTTCAGTTGTACCTGCATTACCTGAATCTGAAGTATTAATTACAGGTTCCTTGAAGAGTTTCCTCACTTCGTTAAATGCATCCTTATCTTTGTCATTAGACGAATACCCCCAACCAACTTTGTCATCTTTAATAAAAATGATAAGTTCGCTATTGGAGGAAGACTTCTCACCTTGGATAAGCACGAGTTTATCTTTTCCGCCATCTTTGTCCGTATAATCAGCTGTTTCAATTACTGTAGGGTTCTTAAGTTTATTATTCTCGGGTGTCTCAGTAGATTCAGCCATTTGGAAAATGGGTTGTACATCTGGAAGTATATTTTCGGATACGAATTTCTTTTTCGCTTCGATATCTGAACCATTGAGGAAAATCTCCACATAGTTGAGAGCCAGTTTCTCGGAAGCTGTAAGTTTCTTTTTTGGCTCAGGAGTGGGCTCTGAAGGGCTGGCTGTTGCTTCGGACGGTGTAACTCCTGTAGACGTTGTATTTTTTTTCTCTGAATTTGTTGTGGAACTACCACATCCTGAAAGGATTACAATAGTTGCCACGATACATAAAAAAGCTTTTTTGTTCAATCTGATATCCCCCTAAATCTGCTAATAATTGCTAGTTAATTCTACCAGATATAGGAATAGTAATCTATGAATTATAATTTATGGCGGAACCAATATATTAGATTAGCGTGTTTTATTTTTCGGAGGTGATCATTTTGCTGAAAGTACTAAGAGTATGCGGTATTTTATTCAGTGCAGCAACAATCATTCTGGGAATCACATTTTTCCGCGGCCAGGATCAAGTGATAGTGTCTTGGACTATGCTGGGGATGTGCGGAGCTTTAATATTTAATGGAGCGGCATTGTATTTGAAAACTAAAGATAAAATGGCTGTGCTATCCTCGATTGTTGGGATTGTACTGTTAATAGCCTCGCTTACTCAGTTTCCTTTTTAAAAATAAAAACAGCCTCGTCAACCTTAATAGGTCGGCGGGGTGTTTTTACGTTTTTTCCCTTTATATTTATTTCTTTTTTTTCTTAGTGGGTCCGATCTGGCGTCTTACCTTATCGTTCTCATCTACCTCAATAATATAAATCTCCTTCACTGTACCGGAGAGAGTAAACCATTCACGCATAGCTTCAACCTCAGTCATCGGTCCTAATATTCGTTTCCCCCTATAACATATAAAAAACACTCATACTCCTTAGTTTGTTTGCGGAAATGCAATAAATGCTTATAGAACAAATTATAAACCTGAGCGATGACTTTGTATGTAATAATTCATGCCTGGCGGGATATTTTTACATTGATTAACGAACGTACGTTTGGTTATAATACAAACAAATGTTCTTATCTTTGGAAGGTGAATAATTATGCAAATAAGCATCGGTCAAACCATTGAAATAGTGTACCAAGATAAATCAGGTAAGATATCTCAACGTAAAATTGATGTGAAAGGGATTCGTGGAGGATATATTCGCGCAACTTGCTTATCAACCGGAGCTCCGCGCGTATTTCTGGAGGCTAATATTCTTGCTTGGCAGCCTGTGCAAAAAAAGCGCTATGCTTAGTGACACCGCCCGAAAGCTACTAATGATCATGCGACACTCTGCTGTGCATCATGCTCATATGCCAACTTTACAGGAGTTAGAGATCAAGAGTGGACGGACACCAGATAAGATCATTAGTGGGCTTAGGGAATTAGTTAACGAAAAATATATAGAATGGACCCCACACACTCCACCAGAGAGCGCCCGAATTATTGAAGGCTGGGAAAGGATTGACCCTAGGTTTAAAAAGAGAAAGTCAGAGCCACAAGAACTCCAATGGGGGATAGATGGTAGTAAAACGAACTACTGGACGGATTATTAGGAGGGCAGCTTCATGATGAAAAAATTAGAGAACGTATGGGAGTGTAGCAGAATGATATTGCCCGAACATAAAAACCGGATTATAGATGACAATAATGAGCAGGAACGTCGTGAAAAGCCTATTCTAGATTTACAGGAGATAGAGCGCTTTGAAATATTGTTATATCGTTCGATGGAAGAGCACAGCCCGATTACACTCACTCTGTTTGATCCCATGGAGAATATATTAAAACGAGGTATCGTGATGAAACTGGATAAACAACAGGGAATTAAACTCCGCTGGTCGGAGGAGGAGTGGGATTGGTTCAAGATGGAGGATGTTATTGCAATAACTACATAATTCACTTCATAAAAAACAGGTTAGGAGCAATCTCCTAACCCGCGCTGTACTTCTGATATTAATGTTCTGCTCCGTGGAATAAGACCACTGGTGAGGTACTTGGCAGTGCTGGCGCAATGCTGACGATGGTGAGGACCAACAATAAAGAGACGGCAAATTTTTTCATAGAGACTCAACCCTTTCTTTGAAATTTATTATTTTCTCTTCAAAATCTTTAATCTGAGTAGCATCAGCATATGAACGTAATGATTCGAAGTATACTACTGCTTGTTTAAAGATTTTATCAGAGTTTGTGACCTCAGCAGAATCTAATAATTTCATGCTATATTTGATAGCTGAATTATAATCTTGAATTTTTGTTTTATATCTGATCATATTAATAAAAAAAGTTTCTTGGTAGGAATTTATTATAATTTCATCAGCAGCGGTATCCTCAAATTTTGAAATACTATTAGAGAAAAGTTCTAAATGAGATTCAATGTTTAAATTGAAATTAGTAGCTGTCTTTAACAAAGTTATCAGTCCCGGTAGAACTTCTTTAGTGTTGGATAAAAGGAAAGAAACATAACGATCTATGAATTGAATATTTCCGGAAAGCACTTCTACTTCTAAGAGATTTGGCTCTGATATGTACTTATAATAGGCTACCTCATTTAATCCTTCAGCATCTAATCCCTTGAACCAACTCAAATCACTGTAAGCTTTAATGTAAGTTCGAGCTTTATCATAATTTTCGATTTCTTTGTGGGCTAGTCCCAACATAAGCAAGCTGTATCCATAATAATAAATTAAAGGTCGTTGGTGTTTTAGTTCCAGTTCATTATTGTGTGTGTAATTATTATAAATTTGAGTTATTCGGTTGAAAAAGGTATCTGCTAGTTTTAGAAGATTGGGCCAGCTTTCAAAAGAATATATCATTTTAAGAACTTTTACGGCTGGATCAAGATCTAGAAGATTTATATCTAAATCTAAATCGATATTTCCATCCAACGGCCTCACCTGCCTTTATTTTACATAATATACCTGTATTATACAATGTAATCAATAGATGGTCAATTAAGTGCTCCATATAAAAAATAGATGATTAATAGGGACCAATAGAGTAAATCTATCCATTATTGCGCCATGATGTGTGCCTGGGAAAGCTTTGGTAGTAGTAGATTACCGCTCTAGATGGCCACATAAAAAGTCATATAGATTATGTAATGCCTCAAGAATAGCAGCAGCTACGACATAAACTAAAAGGTTGCTATTGATTAAATCATTTACCGTATTATGTTTTGTGAGTACAAACTGGAAGAATGTGTACATCGTTTGGAGGATGTGACAACAGTTGCTCTACTTAATACACAGTACGAAGATACAGTTCATTAGACGAGTAGGAGTATCCCTCTTCTCCCAAAGGCTATGACGAAGTAGCCGCAAACTATTCATTTAGTTGAGTTGAGCAACGTGAAGTAAATAAAAAGCCTACACCATAAAAATGTAGGCCCACCCATTAAAAGTTACTCTGTTACTAATTTTGAGAAAATGCTTAAATCAATAAACTTTCCTTTGGACTTTTCGCACTTTCTCATTGTTCCTTCGAATGTATAGTTTAACTTTTGCAAAACTCTGATGGAATTATTGTTTTCGGGTTCGACTTTTGCTTCTATCCTGTTGAAATTTAAAGTGTTGAACGCATAATCCATCAGAGATTGAATGGCCTCAGGAGCATATCCCTTGCCCCAATAATCTTTACTAATATCGTATCCGATCTCTGCTTTAGCGTTTGAAGAATCTATAGAATTATAACCGCAGGAACCAATTATGCGATTTGATTCTAACTCAATTATGGAATAACGAATAGCTTTGCTTTCCAAAGACAGGTTATTAAGAATTTTAATCATTTCTACTGCTTGGCTTTCCTCAGTGAAACTATTGATATTCATAAACTTTGTAACCTCAGGATCAGACCAAATGTTAAACAAACTAGCAGAGTCAGATAATTTCATTTTTCTTAATATTAGTCTTTTGGTTTGTATTTCTGTAATCAATATATTACCTCCATTATCTATTTGTTTTGGGGTTAAGATATCGATATCTGCGCATAGTTCAGTCCCTTCAATATTTAATTCAACACTATTATAACGTAAGAGTTTTTTTATGTCACAGTACGAAGATACAGAACATTAAAGGAGTAGGAGTGTCCCTCCAAAGGTCATGACGAAGTAGACGCATATTGCGAAGTATAGAGGCTATCTAGCGGTAATGCAGCCTATTTCTCTTTTGGCAGAAGTAATGTTCTTATAAAAGCGCCAATACAGCCAGAAAGAATAATAATCATTACAACATTTAGTGATCTAATAAGTACCGAAGATGAAAAAATTAATTGAAGGCTTTTTTGTACGATGATAATTCCAAATACCAAAGACATGGTGATTAAGAATGTTTGGATAGATATTTTCAAATCATTAATTCCTCTCTAAACAAATTACCAAAATCTAAATTTATTTTAACAAAAAATGATTGAGTGAAACGTAGTACGAAGATACATGACATTAAGGGATAGAGGAGGTTACAGAAATCCGCTCCCAAAGGCTATGAAGAAGTAGCAGCCTATTGCACATCAGGGAAGAGAAGGTCGTCGTTTTGATAATGAAATGATGTTTTTGTCCTTATCATCACCATGGTCTGCATTTTCTTCTATCTCTTTTTTCTCATCGTGAAACTCAACAGGAGATTGGGCCGTGATGTAGTCAAATGGAGTGTAATTATTATTTGGTAATTTTCTTGTAAGGATTACCTTTACAATGATGATTCCTAATGAGAGATAGAAAATCGCGCCTACTCCAGCCAACATGAACAGTACTAATCTCATTGTTAACACCGCCTTTGTTTGATTTTATAATCAAATGTTAATATTTACAAGATTTAGGCTGCTGAGTACTATTCATTCGACTGAGATTTGATGCACAGTAGGAAATGCTTGGGCCACTAGATTTTACAAATGGTGGAACCTTCGAACATAGTCATACCTACACATGAAATGGTTTGACAGTTATAAATATTAATTACTTTAAAGCATCACAGAAAGGTTGTTTTACAGACACCATACTCATATGGATATCCGATCTCATCTATAATTGTAACCTCTGCACCATATCGACAGATACTGCTCTTAGAGACAGCACCTTTAATGTTGTATATTTCATCTACTGTGCTTCTTGGTAATAAGATAGGTTTTTAGATATATCTGTTTCTAACGGTAAGACCAATTTTTATGTAGTTACTACATTGAATAATAATGGAAAGTTAAGTTTCAAAAGAAGCATCAGCTACCCCTCAGAAGGCAGATCAACCTGAACCAGAACCATCTGGTGATCGCGCAATACTCACAATTACATTAATAACTGGTCTTGAAAAATTCAGTGTGGCGGCGGTGCCCCGAACTGCTGTATTTCTGTAACGTTTCCGCTTAATTGGCTTTGTCAGAAGCTTCATAGATTAGGCAGCGAAGGGTCTGATCGGGATAGCGGAACTCCGCGGTATAGCTACTTCCATCTTCCAGCAACAGTTTAACATCCACCATCCCGCGTTTGTTGTTAAACTCGGTATCGGTTAGATAAGCTTTGACAATGGTTCTTGTTTCTCCCTGCTTGTCCGTGATGACCTGCACGGCTTTATGAATCCAACTGGCATCCTTCTGGATGGTGCCGGCTGCGTCGTCGTCGATGGGAGTTCTCTTCAGTGCCAAATTAATGGCTGTCGTATCCTCTACGGCACCGGTTGTTGCATTAATCAACACATCATATTCCCAGAATACCTCGCCTGATCCGAGCAGGGTAAGATTCTTGTAAGGAGCAAAATGAACTGTCCAGGTTGGACGTTTGGTTAGTCCCAGCTCAATCAGCATTCCCGATGTTTTTAGCTTGGACACGTCGGCATCGAACAGCTTGCGCACACTGTCAGAGGCCAGTGCCTCAGCTTCAACCTGGCTGATTTTCTGAGGCTGAAGCTGAGGTACAGTCGGATTTCGTTTGGACACGAAGTAATTCAGCCGGTAGTACCAGTCAATCAGCTGTAACAGTTCCTCATCAGTCATACTCCTCTCCGGGTAGGTGTACGTATTGGTTTCTAAATCTAGATACAAATCTGCTTGTCCAGCCTTTAACGGCAGCTGCTGCTTGGGGCGGAGGCCGTCATACACATACTTATCGTCCAACACTTGTCTGCGGTTGATTTCGGATTCGGTTTCTTCCCGACCTGAAGTATGGGGATCTTCTGCCTTGTCTATAAAGTCATAGATTTGCTGGATTTGCGCCGCTGTCATCTGTTGATACAGGTCTTGTTGTATGGTGGATACTGGCGCCGGCGCCTCCACCTTCAGCACGGGTATCGTGCTTTCACTCAAAGCCAGCTGGTTACTGCCCTGAATTGATGAACTGTTCTTGGCGAAAACTACGGAATCCATCAGGCTGGGGACGAGCAGCGCACTGGCTGCAAGCACACCAGCTGAAAACAGGATAACAACTAATGTAGCGGACCGCTTTTTCTTGTTCAATCGGATTACCTCCATTGGGATCTAAGATGATGAATCTTTATACATCTTAACACCAAGTTATTATAGAATTAGGAGGATAGTTGTTATGGAGTTGTAAAAAGATCGGATACTTCCCCTTCACCAAGGACAGTCAGGAGTTAATCTCAATTTTGTCCACGTTTTTCTTCAAGAGCCACAGCTACAATGCAAGAAGTGTCTTTACAATAAAGATGTGCCAGAAGCGGGAAGTGTTTACTTAGTGTCGTATTTACATCGATGTGATTAGTCATAACTTTTCACCTAATTGGAAGTATGATTCGTG
This sequence comes from Paenibacillus sp. FSL H8-0315, assembly GCF_038005365.1. Classification (NCBI taxonomy): domain Bacteria; kingdom Bacillati; phylum Bacillota; class Bacilli; order Caryophanales; family Paenibacillaceae; genus Paenibacillus; species Paenibacillus sp. FSL H8-0315. The sequence continues at coordinate 6,002,363 of NZ_JBBOTA010000001.1, forward strand.
GGATAATTACATGAACAACAATAAAGTTATTAAGATGGACTTTAAAGCAGAAAAACGATTGGTTGCGAAGAAATAGATAGTTCGGAGAACAAGGAGTTTTTGTACTGATGAACAATAAAGATTTTCAATACAGAGAGACATACTTTATTGTGGGGAATCCAGCAACTCTATGGATACTCATACTTGGATTGGTTTCGTTTGGAACCAGATCCAATAGGTCATCTTATAGATTATGGTGGGATTGTAGAGGGGATGCACCGGATCTATTAAACTTGCTGGATCTCATTTTGTTTGGAAGTGATTTGAATTTAGAGCATGCATTCAATAACCTACGATATCACACTTCTTTAATCCGTTTGATCGCCCAAGAAGGAAAAGAAAATAAACCACTCTTAGTTCTTATTGTGAAGTAACCTGTAGAGTCGCTCTCCTGACAAAAACCAACATATGTCTCTCCACTGACTAAATGTATTTGTAGTTGTAATTCTGTTTCAATTGCGTGAAAAATCAGTGTGAGATTCATATTAAAGCCCCCTTGCATAAGATGATTATATTCATAAAATACCCACTTCATTGTTAATGAACGCAAAATAGTTGACAATTGACAATGTTGTAATATTTTAAACGTGATTTTGGCATAAGCATGACTATAACAAATACCCCATCAATCACTTAAGGTTGATGGGGTATTTGTTATATTGATGAAAACTAACGATCCTTACCAGTGTTATAGAGCAGCATATATACTTCCCAATGAATTATATTAAGTTTATACAGTAAACTTTAATTCCTTTAGAATGATATTCAGGTGATTCCTAACGGATTTGTTTAATGGTTGTAAAGGCAAGGGAAGACTAGGACTTTTAATTAAGCCAATTATTTCAGCAGCTGCTGAAATCACTCGAAGGCTACCGTAGCTATTGAATAACTTCCAGATCGGTTCTAGTAATGTTGAAAGGTGTTGTGCTTCTTCTAAATGGCCACTTTGAGTCATTCTTGTGATATCTAGACATAACCTCGGAAATAAACCACCTAGCACTGAGTACCATAAGTCACAACCTGCACTCAAGCCTGGATATGCGGATGGATTCCCGCTTATTCCAAACGTAACATGGAGTGGAATAACAGCTCTGAGTTTTTCTACAGCAATTCTGCTGTGCAGCTCATCACTGAAATGGAAATGTGAAGTGCCGGGATTATCATAAACACAAAGTGGAATGGAGAGTGAACTTGTCACCTGTTCGTATAGAAAAAACACTTCTTCATCTGTTAGCGCCTGAAGGAGATAGGAGCCAAGAGTACTGCACTTGCCCCAGCTTGTTGTGCATCTTCCGCTAATCGAAGTACTTCTGAAGTTCGAATCGCACTTATGCTTGTCATCACGGGAATCCCTTCAGCAGAACTAACAGCAAGCTCAAGGACACGCAAACGCTCCCCTCTACTAAGAGATACGCATAGTTACCAGTTGATCCCAGTACACCAATTGAGTCTACTCCTGCCTTTACCAATTCTTTAATAAAAAAAGGGACCAATTTTAGAGGCTAGGTGTTGTTAAAAAATATGAGTTGCCACGTTTGTCCCGTAGCGATTTAGATTCAGAACAAACATAAAATAACCTGTCAAGCTTATGCCTGAAGGGTCTATTAGTGCTTATACGATAAACTCTGTAAATACTGGGCTTCGAAGCATGCCAGATTTGGTCCGGGACTCCAGATGTACAAACTCCGTATCCTTACCTTTGTATATCAAGATATCAAAGATGGCGTAATACGCTGGGAGTGTCCCAGCGAGTTGAGTTATTTTATCAGTTCGTCTCGCTTGAAATCGGCTCATAACAGATTCAAAATCGGATACTCTCAGTACGAAGATACATGGACAGAGAGGGTTAATAGCCCTCCTCTCACAAAGGTTATGACGTAGTAGATACATATTGCGACATGAAAAAAGATAAAAATGCTTATGCATCCTTATCTTTTTCAAGTAATTCTATTATTCTGTCTAATTTTTTCTCTATGCTAGTAGTTTTATCTGAAACCTTGTTTTTGGTTCCATAATCACCTTTTAACAGTAAAACCAAGGGAATTGCCAAAACAAATGCCAACGGTATTAAAAAAAAATATTGCAAGATAACAACTCATTAAAAGTTTTTATTTAATTATAACAAATTTCAAAAAAAAGACTCTCTCCCACAAGGAGGATATAAGAGATAGTTTGGCTGTACTGAACTTATAAAGGGGATGGATAATCTTCATTTCTTACCCATTAAAGATATACCATAGTAATCCATAAGCTATTCCGAAGTAAGCAATCACACCTAGTAAAGAGATGGATAAAAGAATAGTGATAACTTTCTTACCGTTCATAAAATTCACCTCTTAATTAATATAGCACGGATTTAGGGAGGAACTGACGTCAACGTGGATTGAGATTATTTTTGCTTTTATCGCTATCCTATCTTTTATTTCAGCAGCTGACAAAGAATCTATTCTTTACAAGCAACGTGGCATGCACATGGCAGCAATATGTGTTGCTTCAATTATCGCACTAGCTGCAGACGTTATTTTTTCATAAAACCCAAATTTGAGAGGAGTAATTATAAATGAAAGTTCATATAGCAGCACATTTCAATAAGCAATCTCAAATGAGCATCGAGGAGTTCCGTGGTGATGACGAAGAAGAGGATCATGAAGAGCCAAGAGAAGACGTATGAGGAAGGGTTAATCCAGACGGTACGATTGAATTGGAAGACAAGGACCAACTCACTCTGGAGGAGGTAGCTGCTTCAGGAGATAAGAATGGTCCGGTAATCCCGAAAAATGATGACGATCTGCCGTTTTAAGATGGTACACGCCCCGGCTTCGGTCGGGGGATTATTTACAGTGAGGTGATAGCAGGTGCAACAAAGCTTCCTGCCAGAGATAGATAGAGAACGGACGCAGGCTGCGGTTGAAGCGGCTTTTGATAAGTATCGAGAGAATAAATTCCTAACTTTTGAGGAACGCGAAGCAGCCACGACAGCAGCATGGTCAACTACTCCGAGAAGCGAAACGGGAACAACTTCAGATCAAACCGCGAATATTGCCATACACAATGTTGATAGTTTAGCAGCACGTAAGGAGTACTGTGAGAGAATTGAAAGGATTGTAAATAGGCTTCCACGAATGGAATCATTTTTGATTAAAGAAAGATATATGATAACCGAATATGATTACATCACGGATCAGAAGATATAGGCAAAGCTTATCAAATTCGTATCATGAAGGATTTCAATAGAATGATAAGTGAATAGAAAACAAAAAAAGCCTTGAATATCAAGGCTTTCACGTATAGGACGGATGGGGTTCGAACCCATGACCCCTACCCTGTCAAGATAGTGCTCTCCCGCTGAGCTACCGTCCTGCGACGAAATTTATAATACCATACGATAGAGTAGGATGGCAATTCTTTTTTATAATCAATATAGATGTAGAGTTGTATTTACTTCTTAATTTTCTCCGATTAAGTAGTTAAATAGCTAGAAAGGGGATGACCCTTCATCCCCCTGCACCGAGTCAGATAAAAAACGGGAGTAGAAATAGACTGCTTATTCCGAAAAAAGGGATACGGCGTGGATAGAAGCGGCGTCTTGGGTAAAAGCCGGGCTGGAACCCGAATTGTCTATAGTTCGACTGCTCAGCAGGCATTCCATTCATACGATCGACCATTTCATTGCTGGGAACCGCTAGGGTGATATAGTTCTGATCCACGTGAGCGATGAAGCCGTCAAAGGATTGACCATCAGTCGTTACTATACCTACATATTTATTCATGCAATTCCAAGCGACCTGTTGATGAAAATTTGTATTTGATTCCATGGATATCCTCCTCGAATGTTTCAATCCTGATAACAGTCTATGGTCCTTTGCCTACAACGTTCACGGCGTTTGCCTATATGTAGGAAGGTTAATTTTCAGGGATAATCACTGAGGAGGATTCGATTAGTTCTTTAATCTATACACATGCTTGTGCTGTACTTTCTAATCAGTATTATTCTTGGAGTTATTGGAATGAGCTTCAATGGAGTAGATAACTTCTTTTTTGCCAGTAAGCGGGGAGTCATTTATAAAATACAATTTGTCACCGCTCCGTTTTACGAATTTCAAAGTATCTCCTTTAAAAGGAACATCGTTATTTTCCGCATATTCCTGATCCTTTGCTGTGAGTAGCTCCTTATACAAAAGGGTTCGCTCGCCTGTTTGGCGGTCGATTAAGGTTAGCAATCCATTCTGATTTCCACGAAGCAGTATGATTTCTTTATCAATGCTTTCTACATAGTAAGCATCTTCCTCGCCACCCAGCTTTACAAGATCAAGAGTATCTATTACATTGCCTGTGCCGTCTTGGATGAAACGTAAGGTATTACCATCATGCAAGATGAGGTTGCCATCATAAGGTTTGAAATCCGCATCTCCTCTGAACTGGTAAGCGAATGTGGCCTTGCGTAGTAATGCACCATTTTTGAATATGAGTGTGATTTCGCGTGTATTAATATGAGGCTCTCCATAGGAATCAATAATCTTAATGACTAGCAGACCCCCCGCCGTTTTCTCGATCTTCATTCCTGCCCAGTCAAAGTTTGTTTGGAGTGAAGTGAGTTTTATCACCGTATCCTTGCCTTGTGAGACATATAAATCACCATTAGCTTTGACCAGCGTATAGGTACGCCCTCCAAAGGATTCTGTGAAAACATTGTAGGTCTTCAGATCATCTGCTAAAAGTGTGTTCGTTGTGGAGTCCAGACGGAGATGGCTGCCTTCGAAAACCTTAACGATAAAACGGGCCGGCACATATATCCCATCTTCTTTGGATTTAAAAGGTATTCCTCCTAGATCTACCGCTTTCCCGTCAAGCACGCCAGTTTGACTCCCGATTCGAACAGCAAAACTTTTAGTCCAGCCTTGGAACAGAGCACGTTTGCCGGATTTATCCCATTCCATTTTTAAGCCAGCTTGTTCAGCGATCCCCCGAACATCTACGTAGATTACACCATTTTTGAGCAGCGCAGGTCCGCCTATGTTTCCACCAGGAATGCCAAATTGGTAGTATACTTGCGAAGTATTAGCAGAGGAAGCTTGGGTGAGCGCAGAGGACACCGATACAGTTAATGAAGAGCTTGCTGACATGGTGGCAGGGAGTAAAAATGTTGAGAGCATTAAGACGGATAACCAAGCTTTGGAGTGAAAAGAGAGCATATTAACCAACCCTTTCTTTATCTGGCAGTAAAATTTATCCATGATAGTTGGTTTGACGCTGAAACGTTTCTAAAAGTTGCGTCGTATACTTTCCGAAGGGCTCACTGTAGAAATATATTTAATGCTTCTATGATAAGATAGATGGAACTGTACAGTAGTTTCTTAAAATTGAAAGATAAAGGAGCTTGTGATCTTGCCGCAAATGCAAAATGAGCAGAAAAAGAATACTTCTACTCCGCTGAAATGGTTGGGGGGCGGAGCCGCCATGCTCCTGTTAAAAGGAAAGGCGATTTTGTCTCTGCTGAAAATAGGTAAAATTGCCGGGCCGTTAATTTCCATGATGGTTTCGATAGGGGCATATGCTTTGATTTATCCGTGGGGGTTTGCTATAGGTATCGTCCTGCTTTTGCTTGTTCATGAATTGGGACATGTCATAGCCGCTAAGCGGATCGGGTTACCCGTCAGCGCTCCGTTATTTATTCCTTTTTTAGGCGCGTTAATTACTATGAAAAAACATCCGCTGGATGCGAAGACAGAAGCGTATGTTGCTTTTGGCGGACCGATTCTGGGTACTATTGGGGCTACTGCTGTGTTTGGAGCGGCATATTATATGGATAGTCCACTTCTTTATTCCCTGGCTTATATAGGCTTATTGCTTAATTTGATTAACCTGCTGCCAATCCATCCGCTAGACGGTGGACGTATTGCTACCGCAGTTACGCGCTGGCTGTGGCTTGTGGGTCTGGTGGGTGGCTTAGCTATAATCGTTTACTTGCGTTCGATTTTGTTCTTTATCATCTGGGCAATGTTTGCTTACGATCTGTATAATAAATATGTGAAAAGACGTAACAACAACCGGCCGCAGTCTGTCACTAAGGGGTTCTTAATTCCCGTGGAGCCCTTGCGAGAGGCGGGTTACATGATTCCAGGAGCTGAGCATCGCCGGGATTTACCTTTTACTACCTACAGTGATCTAGAGAGACAGCAGTATGTTGTGGTCAGATGGGACCAGCTGAATTATTATGGCAAAGCTACACTGCCACAGCAATGTATTATTGAAAAGGTAAGAATTTCGCAGCTGGAGCAAGTAACGTTAGAGAATGGTCTTCATTTAAAAATGCAATGTGACATCAGCTGTACCGTGCACGATAATGATAAGTATTACGATGTGCCAGCCAGTACACGCTGGAAATATGGAACAGCTTATTTTGTTTTAGCAGGCTTTTTGGTTGGGATGATGTATCTAGTCCATTTGGTTGGAAACGTCAATCTCTAAGAGGGCAACTGGAATGAATAGCTCCTATTGTTTATAAAGCTCCTGAATCGTCAAAGCTGTAGTGAGTATAACTGCAGCTGCGATGAAAGGAGCTTTTTTATGTCTAAAATTGTGAAATGGGAAGTCGGCGTTTGCCTAGTGTTACTGCTGGGTGTAGTGGGGTGCTCTACGGTGAAACCCGCAAAAGTTATCGAAATCAATGAGATGACCAATCTGGATGGCAAATCTAAAAGTCAGTATCCTCCGTTGTCACCTGTGATGCAAGACGTATATAACCGTTCAATCCCTGAAGAAGTATATTCTGTGGATTAGTCTACTGAGAGGTTACGGATTCCATGTGTAGGCTTTTCTTTCTTGTCATTATTTTATATAATAGACAACTATCGTTGGCTACATAGAGAGAGGAGTTTGCAACTAACATGGCGGCAGAAATCTTACGGGTAACTACAGAGGAACAGCTTCAGATGGGACTGGATATCCGTACTAAAGTATTTGTTGAGGAACAAAAGGTACCGGCCGAGGAAGAAATTGACGAATATGATGCCATCAGTCCGAATGCGCACCATATTCTGATTATAGATGAAGGGATACCTGTAGCAACGGGTAGATTGATCTATTACAAAGCAGGTACTGCTAAAATGCAGCGCATCGCCGTATTGAAAGACTATCGGGTCAAAGGATACGGACGTGTCTTGTTACTGGCGATGGAAGAGCTTGCTCGGGAGCTTGGACTGGAAGCTTCAATTCTAGATGCTCAGTGTCAGGCAGAGAATTTCTATAAGAAACTCGGCTATGAAGTTATTTCTACAGAACCATTTTATGATGCAGGTATATTACATGTACGTATGCAAAAAATGCTTTAAAGATGGCGCACATAATTATTGGACGCTCTACGCAAGCTAGGATGTGCCGAATGATGGCAAATCCAAGTGCAAGGGGCGAACTTAAGTGCCAAATAACGAACGTGAATCTTTCGTAGCTGTTCAAAAAAATGGGGATGGCGATTTAACAAGCTTCCAGACCTCTACAGGACGTGTGCTGGCGTATGACCAAGCCCTGCAAGAAGTACAGGCCGGAAATATTGCCGGAGTGAACGCTTTTAAAGGTAAGGATGGAGAAACTTATATTCGCGGAGATGCGGATGGAGATCCAACTAACAATCTGGATAATTTGCCGACATTTTCATAGTTCAACACGAAAAGCCGTACATACGTCTACAGACGTTTATGTACGGCTTTTTTTTGTAAAGATCAGAGTTTATAGTTCACATGCTGCTCTAAAAATTCCATCTCTCCTGTAAGTCCGACGAAATCTGGTTGTTCATCGCTATAATGCATGAGCTTGATCCGCTCGCGAACATCTTTAGGCAGAGACATCAGCTCTTCCAGCGTAGTGTGAACAACGCCTGTTCCACCTAGTTGGCAGTCATGCAGGATGATCCGGATCCCGCGCTCCCGCACAAGGCTAATCAGTAGATCCGGCTGAAAGGTCATGTCCGCACTATAAAAAATCTCGTTGTTTATTAGAAGGGAATAACTGTTTTTGCCGGGAATATGCGGTGTTTGTATGATCTCTAATGAAAGAGTAGGAGAGAGCTTGTAGGTATTTTCAGGCTGCATGGGCTTAACATCGAAGATATCAGATAAGGAAGATACAGCATCTTCTTGGTATAAACCTCCCTTTAACGTATTGTTCCACAAGGGCTCTATAAGTGTCTCCGGAAGAAGTAAGGTCATTTTTTTACAGTGCACATGCTTTAAGGTTAGCGCAAGCTCTTCCAGCCCTCCAACATGATCTGCATGAATATGTGTAATGAGCGTAGCATTTACGTCACTGAAGGATTTTTCAAGTCTATGCATGGCAAGCGGGGCTGTTATCCCGCAATCAATCAGCAGGGTGTAATTTTCATCTAGCAGCAAGCCATTGTTGTTAAAATATTTTTTCGCAAAAGCATTGCCTGTTCCTAGCATTTGTAGGCTTAGACTCATAAGAAAGAACCCTCCTGAAATCGGTTATAGCTAATGTTTCTACTTTGAATAAGACCATAATATCATTTTTCGCAAGATCAATGAAATATTTACCTGAAATCAGCGCAACTTGCTGAAACAAAGTAAGTATATATTAACAGCATGAATTATCTGGAGGGTCTCAAATGAATAGATGGAAAAAAATCACTTTGTGCGTGTTTGCTTTTTCCTTAATGGGTGGCTCATTATTATTCGCCGATTCCGTTAATCAGAAAATTAGAGTATGGAGCAACGGAAAAGAAATTGTAGACGGCGGTTATCTAATTGATGGAAAAACGTACATTCCTGCTAGAGAAACAGGCGGGGTTGTTACTTGGGACGGTTCTGGGAAAGTTACGATCCTTAAACCTAATGTCCATATTGTACTTTTTAAAGGGGATACGGTTTTTGGCAATGTCAATGTAGGCAAGCTGAAAATAAAGATATTAACTCAGGTAGATAGTCTGACCGAAGAGATTTCAGCTGTGAAAGTGGCCATGACAGATCCGTCTGGAAACGTTAAGGATATTCAGTCACAGGTGCTTGAAGGCTCGCAGAAGGATAATTTCTGGTTTCCAACCTCGGAGTTTACTTATGATTTTAAAGAAGCGGGCAAATACCGGGTAGGCTTCTATATTAAGCCCTCCAAAAATGCCGATTACGTACTTGTGTCGGAGAAGGTAATAACAGCGTTAAATTAGGTGTTCTAAATTGACCTGAACTAATCTAACGTGGTACGATACCAGATGTAGGATAATACAATTCAAAGTGAGGTATTACAATGAGCGATCACAAACATGAGCATGGTGAAGCATGCGGTTGCGGGCATGATCACGACCATGAGCACGAGGAGTTTGTGCTGACCTTGACGAACGAGCAGGGCGAAGATGTGGAAATGGTGCTTGTAGAAACGTTCGACATAGGCGAGAAATTATATGCTCTGTTGTTAGAGCGCGAGAATCCAGAAGCAGACGGCATTATTCTGCGTATGGAAGAAGAAGACGAAGAAATGGTATTGTATAATATCGAAGATGAAGAAGAATGGAAAGCTGTTGAAGAAGCTTACAACAATCTGCTTGCTCAGCAAGAATAGATTCTAGCGACTAAACTTAAGCTGTTCTATGTGAATGGAACAGTTGATGCTTATATACAGAAACCCGATACTCATTATGGTATCGGGTTTTTGTATAAATGATTTAAGTTTTTAAGGAAAAAGATAGATCTTAGGATATAGGATCGGCTTCAACAATCACCTTAACATTAGTGATGCTGCGGTCCTCAGGCCCTTTAACCGGCAGGCCGATTTCGACGTGGTCGATAATGTAGTCGATATTATCCTGAGTAATGACTTCGCCAGGGAGGAGAATCGGTATCCCCGGTGGATATACATAGATAAACTCTGCAATGATGTACCCAGCAGATTCGCGGAACGGAACTAACTGAGTGTCAGCATAAAAAGCATCTCTTGGAATTAAAGCAAGCTGCGGGATTTCTGGAACCTGAACCTTCAGTTCATAGATTTCACCCTTGCTATAGTGGATAGCGGACAGCACCCGTAAAGCAGCTAATAATTTATCTACTGATTCTTGAGTATCACCTGGGGTAATAAGGCAAAGAATATTATACATGTCACTCAGTTCAACTTCGATGTTGTATTTCTCACGCAGCCAGTTTTCGGTTTCGTAACCAGTGATCCCTAAATGGCGAACGTGAATGTTAAGTTTGGTTGGATCTAGATCGAAAGTTGCTTCTGTTCCAAGTATTTCTTTACCAAAGCTGTACAAGCCTTCGATAGTGTTAATGGTCTCGCGTGCGTAGTTGGACAATTGGATGGTTCTTTCCGCCATTTCATGTCCGTTCAGCGCGAGATTGCGTCTAGATGTATCGAGAGACGCTAATAAAATATATGAGGTTGATGTTGTAGTCAGCATGCTCATAATGGTCTGCACCCGTTGTGGGTTAATCAGCCCAGTCTTCGCATTTAGATTCAGTACCGAGCTTTGCGTCATGGAACCACCAAGCTTATGCACACTAGTGGCAGCTATGTCCGCACCGGCCTGCATGGCCGACACCGGCAGATCCTCATGAAAATGAATCAGTACTCCATGTGCCTCGTCCACCAGAACGGGTACCCCGTAACGGTGAGCCAGGTCGACAATCGAACGCAGGTCGGCACATACGCCGAAGTACGTTGGATTGATAACTAGAACTCCTTTAGCGTCTGGATGACGCTTTAACGCTCGTTCCAGCGCACTGGTGGTTATGCCGTGATCTATCCCGAGATTCTCATCCTGTACAGGCGAGACGAACACAGGCTTGGCTCCGGAGAAGATAATGGCCGACATTACGGATTTATGAATGTTACGCGGCACAATTATTTTTTCACCCGGTGAGCAGACAGAGAGGATCATCGTCATGATGGCATTGCTCGTGCCCTGTACGCTAAAATACGTATAGTCGGCGCCGAAAGCCTTCGCAGCCAGCTTTTGAGCCTCCTGGATTACGCCAGTTGGCTGATGTAGATCATCAAGCGGTGCGATGTTGATTAGATCTATGGATAGAGCGTTATCGCCGATAAACTCACGGAATTCGGCATCGGTTCCTAGCCCCTTCTTATGCCCGGGAATATGAAATTGAACTGGATTGCCGGCGGCATGCTTTTTTAGAGCTGTGAAGAGGGGAGTACGGTGTTGATTCATTTAATGCTGTCACAACCTTTCGCGAATAGTTAATTTTTAAGGCAAGCATCAGTATAACAAAACAATCTTCAGAATACTAGGATTTGGATGTGATAGAATGTCCACGAAAGCTGAACAACGGATGAATATTAGTTTAGCATCACCATTTATTGTTGAGATGTGGGTAATTATTTTTTTAGTTGAATTTGTTAAAGGTTCGCTGCTTGTTGCTTTATTGCCAGTGTATATGGAGAATATACTGGGGCTGTCGGTGACAGTAGTGGGATTCGCTTTTGCCCTACAGTATTTGGGGGACAACGTCTTCCGCAGCCCTTCAGGCTGGGTTATGGAGCGCATAGGGTTCCGCTGGACGATGACAAGTGCATTGCTGCTGATTCTAGTAGCCATTGGTTTGATCATCTATGCCAAAACGGCCGTTGCGTTATCCATCGCCTGTCTCATTCTTGGGATCGGGACCTCACCGCTTTGGCCATGTGTGATGACCGGGATTACCGAGCTGGCCGGATCAACCAAAAGCGGCAGCAGTGGTGCGGCCATGGGCGCTGTTGAGATGGCTTCTCTCGCAGGAACAGGAATCGGTCCAATTGTTGTGAATTTTTTAATGGATCAGGGTGGACAAAGCTATCACGTAGCTTTTCTAGTCTTGTTAGGTTGTGCTGCCGCTGTAGTTGTAGTAGCCCTTTTCTTACCTAAACGAATCTCTTCTAGCGGGTCTCATGCTGTCGTGAGGGACATGCATGGACTTGGCGGAGCAATGGAGCGTAAAAAGCTTAGTCCGTTAGAAAGTATAAAAAGAACGCTGCATCAGGTGAGAACTACCCTGAAAGTCAGCAGATGGCTGTACCCGGCGTTGTTCCTACAGGCCTTCGCCATTGGCTTGATGACACCTGTAGTTACCTTGTTTGCACGTACAGAGCTGCATGTTAGTCCCAATCAATTCAGTTTGCTCCTCATTGCAGGGGGAGGGATTACAGTTCTTGCACTTATTCCCGCAGGTAAGCTGGTGGACCGTATAGGGACAACGGTGTTTCTGAATATAGGTTTTTTGTTAGCTGCCTTTTCGCTGGCCTTTTTCTCTCAGGTTCGCTGGCTGCCACTTGCCTTTATCGCGGTTGCGCTGGTCGGTATAAGCTACGCGCTTATCCTCCCGGCATGGAATGCCTTTCTGGCTAAGCAAGTTCCTAAGGGGGAACGAGGGACGGTCTGGGGGCTGTTCCTGACACTCCAAGGCTCAGGAATGGTAGCGGGGCCAGTATTGTCAGGTAGATTATGGGATCATGTAGGACATGGTGTCCCATTCCTGGCAAGTGCTATTGTAATGCTGCTGCTCTTCGGGCTGCATCTGCTTATCGTGCATAGAACGAAACAGAAATTTAAGACTAGCTGAGGAAAAAAAGCCGCTGATAACCGGAGAATGATCCGGTAAATCAGCGGCTTTTTAGAAAATTAGAAGGATATACGATATAACGGAAGTAAGTTTCGAAGGTCTTCTGTATGACACTGTGCAGCTGAAGGACTAGAACGTTTATGCTCCAAAAGGACTAAAAGGCATTAAAATTCTCGATCAGCGTTTGGAGAAAGGCTGTTGCGGGTAAAAATAGTCAATAAACCAAGTTACCGCTACATAAACTGAAGTATAAAATAAGATTAAGACGAACGCAAAAAGGAAGTTAATTCAAGAAGAGGTCCGGCAGCCATGATTACTCTGGAATTGAACTAATGAAGGTTGGCTTTACAGATGTGAAGCTGTTAGGGGGGAGTGCCGTGAACAAAAACGACGAGGTGGAGTATTGTAACCTGGAACTGCGGTTCGACAGACAGCATATCCAGGACCTGATCAAGGATTTGATTCAAGAAGGTTATTCCCTATATTGGAGCGAGAATGAACAGGTCTTTGTGATTTCGGTCCGTACGGGTCGTAAGTTAGTGAAATTGCGGTTTCAAAGGATTAAAGACGGCTATAAGCTTGTGGGCGATTATATGATCCGTGATGCTCGCTTGTCAGAGTGGATGGAGAAATTAATTGGGGATATGCGCGGGCATGCAATCGTTAAACGTTTCCGGGATCGGCAGATTATTATTGAAAATATTTTGTTTGGCGAAGTGATTCGCCTAGTTGAAATTTCTGGTTATCAGCAGCGCGTGTTATATCAGAAGGGACCTATGCTCACAGATGAGGAGCTGACAAGACTCTTTTATTCTATTGAAGGGGAAGAACGGGTTCGCCAGCGGAGAATTGAAGTAGATGAACAGTTGGATCGGTTAAATGATGCCCTAAAGGCTGGAGATACGGTTCGCGCGGACAAATGTCGAGCTGAGCTTGCCTTTTTGACCAAGGAATTGTTTATGTTAGAATGGTAAGCAAGTGCCGCAAATGTTCTTTCAAGGCACCCCGTTCATCGGGGTGTCTTATATTTGTATTGGAACTTGCAGACAGGGGTTCACTTCTGACGTTAAAAACGTTAAAATAGTCATTGTGATCATTTCTTAGACTGAATTTGTCAATGAAATTGATCTCTATTCGCAGGGCAGGCTTTGCTGTCTCTGATAAAGGGTGGTATTCTTATACTGCGAGAAATGGATTTCACAAAAATATAGGGTGCAAAGGGTGGAGGACCAGATGGCAAAACAACAAATCGGCGTTATTGGCTTGGCGGTAATGGGCAAGAATTTGGCTCTAAATATCGAAAGCAAAGGTTTTTCCGTATCCGTATTCAACCGCTCCCCGGAGAAGACACATGATCTTCTTGCTGAAGCGGAAGGTAAAAACCTCGTAGGCACATTTTCCGTTGAGGAATTTGTAGCTTCGCTGGAAACACCGCGCAAAATTCTGATCATGGTTCAAGCTGGTAAAGCTACTGATGCTACCATCGAGCAACTGCTGCCGCATCTTGATCAAGGCGACATCATTATCGACGGAGGGAATGCTTACTTCCCTGATACAGTTCGTCGTAGTAAAGAACTGGAAGAAAAAGGTTTCCGCTTTATCGGTACTGGAGTTTCCGGTGGTGAAGAAGGTGCTCTTAAAGGTCCTTCGATTATGCCAGGTGGTCAAGAAAGTGCGTATAAACTTGTAGAGCCTATCCTAACGGCAATCTCAGCCAAAGTGGACGGAGAGCCTTGCTGTACATATATCGGACCTGACGGTGCAGGACACTATGTTAAAATGGTGCACAACGGTATCGAATATGGTGATATGCAATTGATCTGTGAAGCTTATCAGTTGTTGAAAGATGTTCTAGGTCTGGATGCAAAAGAACTTCACAATATTTTCAAAGAGTGGAACAGCGGCGAGCTCGACAGCTACCTGATCGAGATCACTACTGATATCTTTGCTCAATATGACGAAGAAACCGGCAAACCTATGGTTGACGTTATCCTTGATTCCGCTGGCCAAAAGGGTACTGGTAAATGGACAAGCCAAAGCTCACTAGATCTTGGTGTACCTCTGTCCATGATTACCGAATCCGTATTCTCCCGCTTCCTGTCTGCTATGAAGGATGAGCGCGTAGAAGCAAGCAAAGTGCTTAACGGACCAGAAGCAACAACATTTGAAGGCGACAAAGCCGAATTCATCGAGAACGTGCGTAAAGCATTGTTCGCGAGCAAAATCGTATCTTACGCGCAAGGTTTCGCTCAACTTCGCGTAGCTTCCGACGAATATGGTTGGGATCTGAAATATGGCGAGCTGGCTAAAATCTGGCGCGGCGGCTGCATTATCCGTTCCCGTTTCCTACAAAACATCACAGATGCTTATGAGAACAATGCGGAGCTTAAGAACCTGCTTCTTGATCCTTTCTTCAAGAATGTTATGGACAATTACCAATCCGCATGGCGTAAAGTCATTGCTTCTGCGGTAACTTTGGGTGTTCCAGTCCCTGGATTCTCCAGCGCATTGGCTTACTATGACAGCTACCGTACAGAACGTTTGCCTGCTAACTTGCTTCAGGCTCAACGTGATTACTTTGGCGCTCACACCTTCAAACGTGTGGACAAAGAAGGCGTCTTCCACCACAACTGGATGGCAGCAGAATAATCTAATTGACGGTATGACAAGCGGCCCGGACGGCTTCACCAGAAATGGGGAGCCTTTCGGGTCTTTTTTTACTGGAAGAAGCGGATTGTCTAATGTTTTGACCCTGTGTTATGATATGACAAATATCGCGGTTGGAGGATAGTCATGGCTGGGGATACAGAAGAACTAAAAACGATGAGTCAGGAAGATAAGAACAAAAACATTATTTTAGTAGGGATGATGGCGACTGGTAAGTCAACTGTTGGTGCTATTTTGGCCGAGGAGCTGGGCTATGAGCTGGTTGATTTGGATCATGTCATTATTGAGACTGAAGGCAGAAGCATTGCAGAAATCTTCGCAGAAGATGGTGAGGAATACTTTCGAAGCGTAGAAACTGCGGTTCTAAAGCAAATGCTAGAGTCTGAGAATAAATTAATATCCACTGGTGGAGGCGCGGTATTGGCGCCGGGAAATACAGCCTTAATGCTGAGTAAAGGGCATGTAGTTGCGCTAACGGCAACTGAGAAAGAGATTATTGCACGTGTTAGCGGGGATGAGAATCGTCCGCTGCTCGCCGGCAATGCAGAAGAACGGGTCAGACGAATCATGGAAGATCGCCAGGATGCATACCTATTCGCGCATTACACGGTCGATACAACGGGACTGACTGCGGCAGAAGTGTCGCAACATATTTTAATGCATTACCGCGGTTGAGCTTTTAAGAGAGTGTCTCATTCCATTCAATCATACCGCCGCTAAGGTTCGCAGCGTTATAACCAAATTGCTGTAGATATTCGCAGACACGTTGGCTGCGTGCACCGGAACGGCAAATGAAGATCACTTTGGCATCGCTTGGAATATCCTCTGTACGGTGTGGAATTTCTCCCATAGGGATATGTTGTGCACCGGGAATCATCCCAAAGGCCACCTCTTCGTCTTCGCGAACATCGATGAGTACAAGGTCTTCACCTGTCTCTATACACTGCCGTAATTCTTGCGGTGTGATTTGTGGTACATTATGCATGGGTTTGACCTCTTTTCATCAGAAGAATGGTTTAATGATAACACAAGAACAGAATACCCTGTCAAACAAGCATTACATACCCACTACATCTACTAAGGAGAGTTTATATTATGGACGTTATTGTTAGGCCAACGCCATCTCTGCAAGGAGAATTTGGAGCCCTCTCTTCCAAAAACTATACGACACGTTATCTGCTGGTTGCGGCATTGTCTGAAGGAGTAAGTACGATTTATCATCCTGCACATAGTGAGGATAGCGACGCGATCCGCCGCTGCATAGCAGATTTGGGTGCTGTGCTTACAGAAGATGAGGAAAAAATTGTGATTCAAGGCTTCGGACGTCACCCAAAAGATGTTAAAGAACTTAATGTAGGAAATGCCGGAGCGGTGCTGCGTTTTCTTATGGCTGTGGCCGCGTTAAGTCCTGAGGTTACTTTTGTAAATACGTATCCAGACTCATTGGGCAAACGTCCGCATGACGACTTGATTGTGTCATTGGAACAGTTAGGTGTTCAGGTGGAGCATAATGAAGGGAAACTGCCGATCACGATCCGTGGGGGTAAACCGGTTGGAGGCAGAATTACTGTCTCTGGTGCAGTAAGCTCCCAGTTCCTAAGTGCTCTGCTATTTCTGACGCCATTGCTTGAAGAAGATAGTGAAATTATTGTCCTCGATGATTTGAAATCGAAGGTTGTCGTGGGCCAGACCTTGGAAGTGTTGGAGCAGGCAGGTATTGTGGTGCACGCTGCGGATGATTACATGTCCTTTAAAGTTCCCGGTCGTCAAGCTTATGCAGCTAAATCATATACTGTTCAAGGTGACTACCCAGGCTCTGCGGCAATCCTTGCGGCGGCTGCCGTTACAAAGTCGGATGTGAAAATTCACCGTCTTGCAGAACAAAGTAAACAAGGTGAAAGAGCCATTGTTGATGTGCTGCGGATGATGGAAGTTCCTCTTACACATGAAGAGGGTACAGTACATGTCCAAGGGAACGGTATCCTAAAAGCTGTTGAATTCGATGGAGATGCTGCAACCGATGCGGTACTGGCCATGGTGGCTGCTGCAGTATTTGCAGAAGGTACCTCCCGATTCTACAATGTTGAGAATTTGCGCTATAAGGAATGTGATCGCATTACCGATTACTTGGCAGAGTTAACCCGTGCCGGAGCCAAGGTAGAAGAACGCCGCGATGAAATTATTGTTCACGGCATGCCCGAAGGTGTCGAAGGCGGAGTCACCATTAATGCGCATTATGATCACCGCGTAATTATGGCACTATCCGTAGTAGGCTTGCGTGCGCGTCAACCTCTTTTGATTAAGGATGCACATCATGTGGCAAAATCATATCCGCAATATTTTGATCACTTGCGTGCGCTTGGTGCGAATGTGGAGTGGGTACAATAGGAATAAGGGAGCTAGCGTATCTAGCTTCAGTTAAACAAGGATCATTAAGTGTAACTATGGAAAGGGGCACTACTTATGAGCTTTGAGAATCCAAGTCGGGAGCAGATCGGAGATATTCTTGCTTCCGCAGGTAACATTGCTGTTGTCGGCTTATCAGACAAAACAGATCGTACCTCTTATATGGTCGCGGGCGCCATGCAAAGCCGGGGATATCGGATTATCCCCGTTAACCCAACGGTGGACGGGGAGATCCTGGGTGAAAAGTGTTATCACACTTTAGCTGAAATTCCAGATCCAGTGGACATCGTCAATGTATTCCGTCGAAGCGAACACTGCGCAAAGGTCGCGCAGGAGGCAGCTGACATTGGCGCACGTGTGTTGTGGCTCCAGCAGGGTATAGTTAGCGCGGAAGCCGCTGAAATTGCCGCTGAGCACGGTATGATCGCCATTATGGACCGCTGCATCAAGGTCGAAGAAGCGATCACAATGCATGGTCGTAGCCGGCAGTAGGTTCGGTTATATAACTGTTAAACAGAACACCGAATTGAGTGTTTGGTGATTTACAGTTATCGTCGACCTACGGACTAACAAAGAACTGACGAAGAACGAACTAACTGGTGAAGAATGAGCAAACTGGTGAAGAACGAACTAACTGGTGATAAACGAACTAGCTGGTGAAGAGCGAACAAACTGGTGAAGAATGAGCAAACTGGCGAAGAACAAACTAGCTGGTGAAGAACGAACTAGCTGGTGATAAACGAACTAGCTGGTGAAGAACGAACAAACTGTTGAAGAATGAGCAAACTGGCGAAGAACGAGCAAACTGGCGAAGAATGAACTAGCTGGTGAAGAATGAGCAAACTGGTGAAGAACGAACTAACTGGTGAAGAATGAGCAAACTGGCGAGAACGAGCAAAAGTGGAATAAACTAACTGGGTTTAAATTTATGATGCTGTGGCTAATGCAAACTTAGATGATGAAGTTTAGCCAAAATAAGTGGTATTGTGTAACGCAAGGTGCGATTTCTAATGTAAAACGCCTGTTGAGCTAGTTATAATAAGATTAGACGAAGAACGTCCTTTAAACCGCTTTTTGCGGTGAAGGGCGTTTTTTTATTTTGTAGGGGAGGCTATAGGTTATGGAGTTTGAAGAAGCGCATGGTTTGTTTATCGACCAGCATATGAAATCAAGAGCAGGTGAAAGAAGAGGCAGGCTGCTTAGAGGACATAATTTTGCGGAAAAGCTGTTTTTGCAGAATGTATGGTGGCCTATGTTTGAGTCCCTAGACGATTTGCATCCAGAATACGAAGTATATGACTGGAATCGCAAATCACAATTTCTGGACTTTGCTTATCTTCCACAGACGGGCAGCAGCTTTGGGATCGAATGTGATGGATATCAAAGCCATGTGAAAGATATGGACCGCGAGAAATTCAACTATTCAGTAAATAGGGACACTTTTTTGACTGGGATGGGCTGGAGGATGATTCATTTTTCTTTTGATGATATCCAGCAACGTCCCGAGGTCTGCCGGATGCTGTTACAACTGGTGCTGGCGCCTTACTTGGCGCGTAAATCTGCTAGCGTAGCTATTTTATCTGAGGAGAAAGAGGTTCTGCGTTTCGCTTGGCGTCTCGGTAAACCGGTTCGTCCAAAGGATGTGGCCACGAATTTCTGCATTAATTTCCGTACGGCGCGTCGATTGCTGCAATCATTAAGTGAGAAGGGGTTGCTAGAGCCGGTTAATCAGGGAGAAAGAATTCGGTATTATGAGGTGAAGGCTCTCAGACCAGATCAAATGTGGTAAGAGGATCTTTAGAGGCTGCGCAAGGGAATAATTGCACTTTATACAACTAAATCGCCGAAATAGTTATCTAAATGCGAAATAGTTGCATTTTGTACACTTAAAACGCATCAAAGATTAGATGAAGTGGGAAATCACTAAAAATAGTTGTATGAAGTGCAGTTAAAAAGGTGCTCAGAGTAACGCCGATAGGAATAGTTGCACAAAGTACACTTAAACTCAGGTGGAATTCCTAACTGTGAGTTTAGGGTGTTGGAGATAGTTAATGGGGGAGAAAAGTTCGATGTTATGAAGCGAATGCTCTGAGACCAGTTCAGATCAGACCAGATCAAATCAAATCAAATTAAATCCAATCCAATCAAATCAAATTAGGTATGCTAGTGACATCTATGGGATAGCTGCGCAAGGGAATAATTGCACTTTATACAACTAAAACGCTAAAATAGCCATCTAAATGCGAAATAGTTGTACTTTGTACACTTAAACGCCTCAAAGATTAGATGAAGTGGAAAATCACTAAAAATAGTTGTATAAAGTGCAGTTAAAAAGGTGCTCAGAGTAACGTCGATATGAATAGTTGCACAAAGTACACTTAAACTCAGGTGGAATTCCTAACTGTGAGTTTAGGGTGTTGGAGCTAGTTAGTGGGGGAGAAAAGTTCGATGTTATGAAGCGAATGCTCTGAGATCAGACCAGACCAGACCAGACCAAATCAAATCAGATTAAATCAGACCAAATCATACCAAATCATACCTGATCTGATCGGACCAGGTATGCGAGGGATATCTATACGATAGCTGCGAAAGGGAATAATTGCACTTTATACAACTAAATCGCCGAAATAGCTATCTAAATGGGAAATAGTTGTACTTTGTACACTTAAAACGCCTCAAAGATTAGATAAAGTGGAAAATCACTAAAAATAGTTGTGTGAAGTGCAGTTAAAAGGTGCTCAGAGTAACGCCGATATAAATAGTTGCACAAAGTACACTTAAACTCGATTCTAACTCTGTAGTATTCATCAGCCTCACGTAAATACCAGCCGTTCTATGGATACTAATGAATAAATGTTTAGTGGAATGTGAGAATATTTGTTTTAAAAATGTAACGTGATGATCTCATGAGTTTCTTTTGACAAAAATCCCCGCAGCGCTTACCATTCAATATAGAAAGAAAGGAGAGGGTAGCCTTGAATTGGCTCGGATCATTGCAGCAATTGGGCAGAGCCATAATGCTTCCTACCATGGTACTGCCGGCGGCAGCCATTTTGCTGAGTTTGGGCAGCTTACCTTGGTCTGCATGGGGACTTTCTTCGGTGTCTGAAGTGGCTACTTACGCGGGGCAGGCAATATTTTATTATATGCCTTATTTGTTCGCTGTAGGTGTAGCATGGGGGTTATCCAATCAAGCCGGAACAGCGGGTCTTGCAGCGCTGGCTGGGATGTTCACTTACGACCGAATTGTCACCCAAATGGGAGACGGGCTTGTACAACCTGCAACACTAATCGGAATTTTGCTGGGGATCGTTGCCGGTGTCGCGCAAAACCGGTTTAAAAATATTAAGCTTCCAGAGGCGATCCAGTTTTTTGGAGGGTCGCGTTTTGTTTTGCTGTTCATGGGCTTGTTTTCTGCCGGGTTCGCATGGGTAATGTTAGGAATATCTCCGCTGCTGCAGATAGGGCTGGATAATCTTTTTCAGGGAATATTGCAGACGGGCGGGTTTGGTGTTTTTATCTATGGGGTCCTATATAGGGTTCTGACCGCTTTTGGACTACATCATATTCTTAATAATGTGTTTTGGTTTCAATTTGGGAATTTTACGACTCCTGATGGCAGTGCTGTGGTTCAGGGGGATTTGCCGCGTTTTTTTGCAGGTGATCCTACGGCGGGGATTTTTATGGCGGGGTTGTTTCCGATTATGATGTTTGCGCTGCCTGCCATTGCTTTTGCAATTATTCAGGAAGCGCGCGAGGATTTGAAGCCCAAGATTAAAAAGACTTTTGTGCGGGCGGCGTTGGTTTGTTTTCTGACCGGGGTTTCGGAGCAGATCGAATTTGCATTTTTATTTGCTTCTCCGTATTTATTCGCGGTACATACTGTAATGTCCGGTCTCGCTATGGTGTTGACCTACATGCTGGGAATCCATCACGGGTTCTCCTATTCGGCTGGAGCCATCGATTTCTTCTTGAACATGCATTTGTCACAGAGGGCTTGGCTGCTGATTCCGATTGGTATCGGCTACGGGATTGTATACTATAATTTATTTCGCTGGGCGATTCGCCGTTTTCAAATCCCGACACCGGGGCGTGAAGAAGGTTCAGAGCTTGGGGATTGGGCCGGCAATATCCCTTATCAGGCACCGCTGATCTTAGAGGCGCTTGGAGGCAAGGAGAATATTGTACAAGTGCAGTCCTGTATCACCCGTCTGCGGCTTACCGTTCATAATGACCGATATATAGATACTGGAGCGCTTAAAGGTTTAGGTTCTGCTGGGATTATCAAGCTGGGCGGCGGAAATGTCCAGGTAGTATTTGGCACGTATTCAGAACTGATCCGCGAGGAGATTAATAAGCTTATGCTTCGTGATTTACCGCAGGTGCTGTTCAGTTCGCCAATGCAGGGTAGAATGATGCCCATTGAGGAAGTGCCTGATCACATTTTTGCGGCTAAGCTAGTGGGCGATGGGGTTGCATTTTTGCCGGAAAAAGGGGAACTTACTTCACCCGTATTCGGGAAAGTTATGCACGTCTATCCTACAATGCATGCCGTGGGTATTTCGACACCGGAAGGGTTAGAGGTACTCATGCATATAGGGATCGACACTTCACAGCTCAAGGGACCCTTTGAGGCGGTTGTAAAAGAAGGCGACAGCGTGGAGCCAGGTCAATTGCTTGTTAAATTCGACCTCGCTTATTTGCGTGAACATGCGGCCTCATTGGCTACACCGATGGTGATCACGAATCCTGATCGAGTCAAATCATGGAGCTATGCTCCATTTAAAAATGTTAAAAAGGGGCAATCATCAGTAATGTCCGTAGTCTTACACGAAAGTAACGTTGGAGGGATTGAAGGATGATACAAGGCATAGGCGCAGCAGCAGGTGTAGCTATCGGGAAGGCCTTTGTCTTGCCGAACTGGGAATGGAGCTTACCGGATACACAAGTGAACCCAGTGGATCTAGCTAAGGAGTTTGAGCGTTTATACGAAGGTATCCGTACCTCTAAGGACGAGATTGAATTCATCAAAAAAGAGTTCAGAGAAGTGGTGGGTCCGGAGGAATCGAGTATTTTTGATGCTCATCTGGCGATCTTAGATGATCCTGTGTTCATGAGTGAAATCCGCGGGATCATTGAGCGCCAGTACAAGGCGGCAGAAGTAGCTGTGAAAGAAGCAATTGATCATTTTGTAGCGATGTTTGATCTGCTAGACGATGAGTACATGAAGGAGCGGGCGGTGGATATCAAGGATGTCGGAAACCGTCTTTTAAAACATCTTTTAGGTGCTCCAGAGGTTACGTTACCATCGGATACACAGCCATATATTCTTGTTGCGAAGGAGTTGTCTCCTTCCCAGCTAGCTCACTTGAATCCAACTTATGTTCTAGGTATTGTCACTATGATGGGCGGTAAAACCTCACATTCCTCCATTATGGCTCGTGCGCTAGGCATTCCTCTTGTAGCAGGCTTGGAGAATAATCTGTCTAATCCTATTCAGACCGGGGACATGCTTGTGATCGACGGTGATACCGGATCTGTACAAATCCATCCAGATGAACTTACGATAAATGAATACGTAGCGATTCGGGATAAACAGCATAAAAAGAAAGAGCAACTGGAACTGCTCGCCACCGTGGAGGCTGTTACCAAGGATGGTGTGAACCTGCGACTTGCCGGCAATATCAGTTCAGTTAAAGAACTCAACATAGCGCTTAAGTATGGAGCTGAAGGCGTAGGCCTGTTCCGCACGGAGTTTCTTTATATGGACCGCAGATCTTTTCCAACTGAGGATGAACAA
This sequence comes from Paenibacillus sp. FSL H8-0315, assembly GCF_038005365.1. Taxonomy (NCBI): domain Bacteria; kingdom Bacillati; phylum Bacillota; class Bacilli; order Caryophanales; family Paenibacillaceae; genus Paenibacillus; species Paenibacillus sp. FSL H8-0315. Next base: position 6,025,835 of record NZ_JBBOTA010000001.1, read on the forward strand.
TTTGAAGTGTATAAACAGGTTGTCGAGAAGGTGGGCAATAACACTGTAGTGATTCGTACGCTGGATATTGGCGGGGACAAGCAGTTGGATTATATCCAGCTGCCTGAAGAGCAGAATCCTTTCCTTGGTTACCGGGCGATTCGCATCAGCTTGGACCGATTAGATATGTTCAAAACCCAGCTAAGTGCCATTTTGCGGGCAAGTGCATACGGGAATGTAAAGTTAATGTTTCCAATGATTTCTTCCGTAGAGGAAGTGCAGGCGGCAAAAGCTGTTTTAGAAGAAGTGAAAGCTGAGCTGGAGCAACGAGATATCCCTTTTAACCGGAATCTTCCTGTGGGTATTATGATTGAAGTTCCGGCGGCGGTTATGATTGCTGATTTACTGGCTGAGGAAGTTGACTTTTTCAGTATCGGCACTAATGATTTGGTTCAATATGTGTTAGCGGTAGACCGTATGAATGAACAAATTGCTCATATGTATCATCCGTACCATCCAGCGGTTCTGCGAATGATCCGTATGACGGTAGAAGCGGCACGTAATGCCAAGATTGATATCAGTGTATGTGGTGAAATGGCGGCGGATGAGCGTTCTTTGCCTCTTTGGCTGGAGCTGGGAATTAGAGATCTCAGTATGTCGCCGCAGGCGCTGCTGAAGGTTAAACACCGCACACTGAACACATTGGCCAAGGATGCCAAAAGAATCGCCAAAGCGTGTTTCCACCATCGTACAAGCTCAGAGACGGAAGAAATGTTAACTGCGTTTGCACAAAAAAGTGGTCTTACACTTGGATCAAGCGGGGAACTACAGGAGAAAGCCTCATCCTAAAGTTACTGTAACTTTTATTCAATTCATAACAAGGTTCGGCATTTTTGCCGAGCCTTTTTCTTTATTTATGCCATACTTTAAAAAAACAAAACCGTTTGCCCTGCGGCGCAGTCAATACATAGAGAGTTACACAGAACCGATTTAGATATAAAGGCAAGGGGGGAGGCAGGCCGAAAATGGATCACATTATAAATGATGAAATGGAAATGGCCGCTACGGACGAAGAGCTGTTTTATGAGCAAGTGGCTGGACAGAAAAGAAAACTTTATAGCATTGCTTACAGCTATTTGCGAAATGAAGCGGATTCGCTGGAGGTTTTGCAGGAGGCCACCTGCCGTGCATGGATTAAACGAAAAAGCTTAAAAGATGCGGAGCGTTTCGCTCCTTGGTTAACACGTATTTTGATTAATTGCTGTAATGATGAGCTGAAGCGCCGAAAGAGGAATACAGTCGCAGAAGCTGCTCGAAGTGATGAGGGGATCATGGAGATGAAAAGTGACCGCAGACTGGACATGGAACAAGCGCTGGATGGAGTGAAACCCAAATATCGCCAAGTGCTGGTGCTCAAATATTACAAGGATATGACCCTTGCCGAGATTACAGAGGTGCTGGATAAACCAGAGGGCACAGTGAAGACATGGCTGAATAAAGGATTAAAACAACTGCGTGACAAAATGAAGCGGAAGGGGGAGCTATTTTATGGCTGAGTCTGAAGAGAAGCTGCTTAAAGATTATTTTCAGAAAATCGATGCGGAGGCAGAAGAAATTCTGGATGTAAAACTGGACACCGCGATCCGCAAGGGGATGCAGCAAGGGAACCGTTCACGTTTGTCTTTTAGAAAAAAGTACGCTGTTGTTGTATTGGTAGTCTTGGCATTCGCCTTACTTATAATTGTGCCTTGGGCAAATCAGATGATAAATCCCGTACGTGCGCAATTACCTCCAAAAAGCTGGGGTCAGCTTGAAGTGTTTAGACCCGTTATTGCTAATAATCTGACGATTAAATCAGCACTTGATGCGGGAATGATGAAGGAGGTAAATATCTCTTCTCCTGAGGTGGACGGGATAACATGGACTGTTAATGGAATCATTGCAGACCGAAGAGGCATTGCTGTGCTTTATACAATCCAGAACAATACGGATCAGAAGATGCGGCTTTTTGGCTTGTCTTTGAAAAAGACTCCAGAGGATAAATACCACCTTAGTGGATACAGCGGGTTTAGCACTTCTAATGCACAAGAGGTTGGGTCCCCTGGGACGACTCGTATGTATGAGCAAATCATCTGGGATAAATATCAGGATGAGATACCAGAGGAGTTGAATATCACACTATCGCTTTTTCCAGATGCTCTTGGTCAAGTTTTTAATAACAAGGATATAAAAGAAATGGATGTCAAAATTCCACTGGAAGCTGATAACAATTATTTTCAAGGAGAGCTCGTTGATCTGAAGGATAGTCTGTCTATCGGTGGACAGAAAATTATAATGGACCAGGTTTATATTGGGCCTACAGGTATTTATATGCGACAAACCTTTGGCAGAGAGAATACAATGAGGATTTTCAGTTTGCTTTCACCTAAGCTCGTCCTCGGAAAAGGGGATCATCAAGAAGAACTAATGTGGGCAAGTGGTTCGAATATTTACCAAAATGACAATATGAGACCCGATGATCCAATCAAGCTTGAAATTGAGGGGATTTCAGCACTGGATAAATCTAAGGTGGAGTTAGTGATTAACACGGAAACCAAACAGATTCTGAAGGAACCTGATAGCTATCTCACGATTTCTAAACGGACCGCGGACGATGAGAAGGGGATTATATTATTGGATTTATTGATTCCCAAAAAAGTTGAGGAGTTGCATGAAGCAACCGGTTTTGGGATAGATGATAATTTTGTGGATAGTGCTGGAAGCGGACATTGGCTTGTACATGATTCTGAGAGTTATTCTAGATATAGAGAATACCGTGAAGACGCTAAGGGAACTACAATAACTTATTATCTTAACGTAGGCAAAGAAAAGCTGCCTCAACCTTTGACTTTTAGGTTTACAAATTATCCAAATATGATCATGGAGACGGATTCCATGCGGATTAGATAACCATCTGGATTTTAAACGCCTCAAATCAAAAGCCCTGTTCCTCAAATTGTGAGAAACAGGGCTTGTTTGATTTTAACTATATTCCTACTGTTTATTCCCCAGCTAGTGCATCGCAAAAGGCTTTGCCGTATGGCGGAAGATCTGGCGGGCGGCGAGCAGAAATGATATGTCCATCCGTAACCACAGCTTCATCCTTCCAGATGGCTCCGGCATTCTCCATGTCATCACGGATGCCTGGCGTGGAGGTGACGGTTACACCTTCCAGAATTTTAGCAGAAATTAATACCCAGCCTGCATGGCAGATCTGCCCAATCGGTTTTTTAGCCGCATTAAAATCCTGTACAAGCTTTAGAACGGCACTGTATCTACGGATTTTATCAGGAGCCCAGCCGCCTGGAACCAAAATCCCATCATAATCTGCGGCATTAAGCTCGTCCCAGGAGTATTCTGCTTTAGCAGGTACGCCATATTTACCGATGTACGTCTTATCTTTTTCCAGACCTGCCAAGTGAACCTCGGCACCTTCTTCTCTCACCCGATACACGGGATACCAGAGCTCCAAATCTTCAAATTCATCGTCTACGAGTGCTATGACCTTTTTACCGGCTAGTCTCATTTAGTTAAGCTCCTTTCGATTCCCATGATTCTTTCATTATTCTATCAAATTTAAAATATGAAGTCATCTTTAGGGATGTAAATTATAGACAAATTGCCAATTTAATCATTATATGCAATAAAGGAGGGTTTTAATCGAGTGGAGTCGAATATAGAAGTTGAAAAAGTCAAACTTTGTGCGTTATTAATTTTGTGCAAGAGGTGTAGAAGATGTATAAAGATAATTTGATGGAGAAGTTGTGCAGTTGTGGTGGCCTCATGAACTTACATATGCATTCTTTGATTTTTAATACGAAGATGAAGATTACTCATGTTCCTGTCTATACCTGCCCAGAATGCGCTAGTTATGAACCTTTGCAGTTTATTAAAGCAGATCTAGGCAAATTAGTAAAAGAACTCAGTGGAGATGATCCGGGAAAAGATTTTTTGTTTACGGAGAGAAATGAATTGGCCAGTGTATTAAAAGAATCCTTGTCAGAAACTATAATAGGGGGAATATCAGAACTAGAGACGATAATCCGAGAGAGGATTCAGACCCGAGTCGATATGCTTCTCGATATCTATCGTTTAGCTGAGAAGCTGTCAGACCAGCATTGGATGGAAGAAACTAGTCGAAGATTGTCTCAATTAACCTTCCAAATGACTGAAAATGAAGATTATAAAAAAATTGTGTGAAAATAATGAAAATTTTTCACGGAATGTTGGATTTTTCACTCACTTTTTGTTACGATAGATAGAAGTTACATTATTGATGCTCTTGGACAGGTTAACCAGCACTGGTCACAATTTTAATCCAGGGTGACGTTTTCAGCCTTGAAAGAAATTTTGAAAGGAAAATGAAGCGTTATCATTGCACAAATGTACAAAGTGTCGTATCATATTTTTAATTAGTCGAACGATAAAATTTATCGCAATGGAGAGAGTAATTTGACGGTAACCATTTACGATGTAGCTCGAGAAGCAGGCGTATCTATGGCTACGGTATCACGGGTTGTGAATAATAACCCTAACGTGAAACCGCAGACCCGGAAGAAAGTTTTTGAAGCGATTGAACGTTTGGGATATCGTCCCAATGCCGTGGCAAGAGGTCTTGCCAGTAAGAAAACGACAACCGTTGGGGTTGTCATCCCTGATATTTCAAACTCGATTTTTGCAGAAATTGCACGCGGGATTGAAGATATCGCGAACATGTATCATTACAATATCATATTGTGTAACGCGGATAAGCGTAAAGAGAAAGAAATTCGTGTCATTAATACCCTTTTGGAGAAACAGGTCGATGGTCTGCTCTTCATGGGTGGTACAGTAACTGACGAACATATTCAAGCTTTCCAGACTTCTGCAGTTCCGATTGTTCTATGTGCTACACGGGATGAGAAGGGAACTTATCCTTCCGTTGACATCGATCATGAAACCGCTGCTTTTGATGCTGTGAACACATTGATTCGTCACGGTCATCGTGAGATCGCTATGATCAGTGGCACACTGCAGGATCCTGCAAATGGATATGCACGTTTCCATGGTTACAAGAAAGCATTGGAACAGGCAGGAATCGAGTACCAAGAGGATTTGGTACGCATCGGTAACTACCGCTATGAATCTGGTGTAGAAGCAATGAAGTATTTCCTTGGACTCAAGAAGAAACCAACCGCTATTTTTGCGGCAACGGATGAAATGGCTATTGGTGCCATTCACAGTATTCAAGATGAAGGTCTGAAGGTACCGGATGATTTCTCCATCATTAGTGTGGATAATATTCGTATGGCTTCGATGGTTCGTCCTTTGCTGACAACCGTAGCTCAGCCTATGTACGATTTGGGCGCAGTTGCGATGAGACTTTTGACCAAGCTTATGAAGAAAGAAACCGTTGAGAATCCGCGGGTTATCCTGCCTCATGAAACGATTCTCCGCTTGTCGGTTAATCATCTAAATAAGTAATTTAAGAACTGAACAGTTATTCCGTAAAAAGCTCCTTATGGAGCTTTTTATGTTTTTATTTGCTAAATAAATCTTCAAAGGAGGTATTTACTGTGAGTGAAGTCATCGGATTAATCGGAGCTATGGATGAAGAAATCAAGCTGCTTCTAGAGGGTATGGAGGACAAGCGGACAAAAGTTAAAGCAGGTATACAATATTACATAGGAAACATATTAGGAAAATCCGTAGTGCTCTGTAAATCTGGCGTGGGTAAAGTAAATGCAGCAGTTACGACTCAGATTCTAATTGATAATTTTGGCGTATCCCGTGTGCTGTTTACGGGGGTTGCTGGAGCAGTACATCCAGAATTGAATATTGGAGATATTGTTATAGCATCTACATGTGTACAACATGACATGGATGCTACGGGGCTTGGGTTCGCAAGAGGCGAAATTCCTTATCAGGAGACTTCCGTCTTTCAGGCAGACCCTGCGCTAGTACAGCTTGCTGAGAAGGCATGCAATGAGCTAGGTCAAAAGTACTTGATAGGCAAGGTGTTATCTGGTGATCAATTCATTTCTAATGCGGAGATTGTAGCTGAATTAAGAGACCAAATGGATGGAGCTTGTGTGGAAATGGAAGGGGCGGCGGTTGCTCAAGTCTGTCATATGAACGCCACGCCCTTTGTCATCATTCGCTCCATGTCAGATAAGTCTGATGGATCAGCTGAGGTGAATTTCAGGGAATTTACAGTACAATCTTCACAACGCTCCCATTCCATATTAGAATTTATGCTGCAGCATATTTAATGATCAATACATAAAGCGTTGTCTAAAACGTACTCTGTCAAAGGTCTCCTGGGAGGACATGGGCACCTCTTGTCCAATGCGAACCATTAGGCAGTTAGCGGGATGTGAACAAATTTCTGGATCATCCGTAGCATACCAAACCATATTTACGGTTTTCATCAGCCGTTCCATCATCTGGCGATAGGCCCATACGTCCAGCCCACTGCCTTTTAAATCCCAGTGCCAGTAATACTCTGTTGTAAAAACAATACAATTCTCCAATTGCTCCCGCTCAAAAGCAGTAGAAACCAGCAGCCGGCCTAGTCCGGCCCCTCTATAATCATTACTCACCTCTATCGCTCCAAGCTCAATAAGATCCTCCATACCACCCTGTGACCATAACTCCATTTCATCTGGATAATGGAAGGTCACATAGCCTACTATAACGTCATTCTCTACTGCGGTAATTACACGGCCCTCTGGCAAGCTGGCGATCTCTACGAGCGCCTCTTGCTGCTCTAATGGCCTGCGGAAAGCATCAAGGTCCTGATGCATATGCAGGACTTCAAGGTCCTCGGGAGATCGGGGTCCGCTCACAGTTATCGTTCTACCCATATAGGAGAGAGTATGGGAAACAGGGATTTTGCGATGCTCCATGACAGTGCTCCTTTCAGATCAAAAAAATGGTATGTAAACGCTTGCTATGGTATACTAATTCAGACATAAAAAATTCACATTCATTGCATTGACATCATTATTTAAAACATGAGTCTTACCCTTAAAGCTTAAATCAAACGAGTGAGGGAGGCAAGAGTGATGGGTCAAGTCCATAGCGAAATTTTGCCGGGTCGTGTGCAGAGCTCCAATATGTCTGATTATGCGGAGGCAGTAGCCAATTTTGAGTGGGAGGATGTTGAACGTAATTTCTCATGGTATGAAACCGGCAAGGTTAATATGGCCTATGAAGCCGTTGATCGCCATGTGGATGAAGGGCGGGGAGCGGCAACGGCCCTACTCTACAGTGACACTGTACGGGAAGAATCCTATACATTTGCCGATCTGCAGGAGCGGTCGAACCGGTTCGGAAATGTATTGCGTAAATATGGCATCGGTAAAGGAGATAGGGTATTTATTTTTATGCCTCGCCAACCGGAACTGTATTTCAGTCTGCTAGGTATTCTCAAAATCGGAGCCATAGCAGGACCCTTATTTGAAGCCTTTATGGAAACAGCAGTTAAGGATCGTTTGGAGGATAGTGGGGCTGTTGCGCTGGTAACTACGCCAGAATTGCTGCATCGGGTCAAGCGAGAAGAGCTTCCTGAGCTGCGTCATATTTTTCTAGTAGGTGGAGCAACTGATATTGAGCAAGGAAACTTAGGATTCGCAGAAGAGATGGCTAACGTTTCTGCTGATCTTAATTTAGAATGGCTTGATTTGGACGATGGCCTTATTATGCATTATACTTCTGGTTCTACAGGTAAGCCCAAAGGCGTTTATCATGTGCATAGAGCAATGATTCAACATTATTATACAGGTAGAGTAGTGCTAGATCTACGTCAAGACGATATATACTGGTGTACGGCAGATCCTGGCTGGGTGACCGGAACTTCATACGGCATATTTGCCCCTTGGTTAAACGGGGTGACCAATGTAGTCAGAGGCGGCCGCTTTAGTCCTCAGGATTGGTATAAGACAATCGAACGGAATAAGGTATCTGTATGGTACAGCGCACCTACAGCTTTTCGTATGTTGATGGGTGCAGGGGAGCACTCTTTACAGGGGATTGATTTAAGCAGTTTGCGCCATGTTCTATCGGTTGGTGAACCGTTAAATCCGGAAGTGGTACGTTGGGGAGATAAATTTTACAATCAGCGTATTCATGATACTTGGTGGATGACTGAAACAGGGGCACAATTGATTTGTAATTATCCGTCAATGGATATCAAACCAGGCTCGATGGGCCGTCCGTTACCGGGGATTGAAGCAGCGATTCTGGATGACCGGGGAAATGTTCTCCCGCCTTTTTCTATGGGGAATCTTGCGATAAAAACTCCGTGGCCATCCATGATGAAAACGATCTGGAACAATCAGACGAAGTATGAGGAATATTTCCGGATTCCTGGCTGGTACATTTCTGGCGATTCAGCTTATATGGATGACGAAGGATACTTCTGGTTTCAGGGACGAATTGATGATGTCATCAACTCTTCTGGTGAGCGTATTGGTCCATTTGAAGTGGAAAGCAAATTAGTGGAGCATCCGGCAGTGGCAGAAGCGGGTGTAATCGGCAAACCGGATCTTGTGCGGGGGGAGATTATTAAGGCTTTTATCTCGCTTAGAGAAGGTTATACTCCAACTGCTGCCTTGAAAGAGGAGATCGCCGCTTTTGTCAAAGCGGGTCTGTCTGCACATGCTGCCCCGCGAGAAATCGAGTTTAAGGATAAACTTCCGAAGACACGATCAGGTAAAATTATGCGGCGTGTACTGAAGGCATGGGAGCTGCATCTACCGACAGGAGATCTATCCACGATTGAGGATTAGAATGAATTGTAAAAAAACACCGTTCCCGGATGAATTCATGGGAACGGTGTTTTGCTGTGTAAATTTATTTAATGATCTTTGGGTTAACGTGTCCCTGCATTATTACCTGCTGTGGTATTATTACTGCCCCCAGTACTGTTACCTCCGCCGACTGGTGTTTCCGTCGGTAGTAGCGGGAGAATGTTACCTGGATCCTCAATAATGTCTCCTGGTGTCGTCTCAGGCTCTGTAGGCGCCTCTGTACCAGGTTGTTGATCAGGTGTAGGAGTTGCTTCTGGTGTTGGTGTAATCCCTCCAGCAACGCTGCCAGAAGCCGTCTCATTACCTGCAACATCCACGGCGGTTACATAAAAGGTTGCATTAGCACTTGCAGGTGTACCCGGTGTGAATACCTTGTTCTCATCTGCCATGAGTATAGATTGCTTCTGGAAAGAACCTCCGTTTAATGAACGATATAAGCGGTATCCCACAACATCTGCCGAGCTGCTAGCGGAGAAGCTGATGACCGCTTTACCAGTGCTATAAGAGACGTTAACATTTCCGGGAGCAGCAGGGGAAGCCCCATCGTCCACACGTGGATCAACTTCTGTTGGGAAATCCGTCTTGGCATCGGCTGGCATATAATACTCCAGTGATTTATGATCCTTCATCTTAGGGAAGGCAGCCAGGAGTTCTTTGACTAATTCCTGTATCGGCTTCTCACGTTTAACGACGATTTTTTCCTTTAGGAACTCCTCTGGAGTGCCTTCCAACGGGATATAATTGACGCCTTTGTAAGTAATATACTTGGCTTTGGAAATCCCGTCGTCGCTCTCTTTTGGCACATATTTTGTATTAAATATATCCGTTGTGAATTTATCAGTCAGGGATGTTGGCAATTTGCCGCTATATGCGGAAACTGTCTTTTTGATAATTCCCTCAGGTTGTGCAAATTTGTCTGTGACGAATAGTTCCGGCTGCTTATCAATGACAGCATTCAACACTTTTGCCCATAATGTTTGGGCTTGACGTTTTTGTGTATCTCCCGTAAGAGTGTTGATTTGCTCTTTGTAGCCGACCCACATTCCCAGTGTGACATCAGGAGTGTAGCCCATAAACCATACGTCTCCATAATTCTGGGTAGATCCAGTCTTACCGACAATCGGAATTTCTTTAGAGTGTTTATATTCTCTTTTTACTGTGCTGGCTGTACCCTCTGTAATTACAGTTCGCAGCATATCTGTCATTAGGTAAGCTGTTTGCTTAGAGAATACTTGCTCAGGATTAACCTTGTGCTGATAGATAATTTTGCCCTCTGAATTGACGATTTTCTCAATCATGTAGGCATCATTAAAAGCTCCTTGGTTACCGATAGCGGAATAGGCATTGGTTAACTCTTCTACGGATACTCCGTATTTCAGACCGCCTATAACCCCAGTCTGCGCGCTGTAATCATCATCTGTGAGGGTGGAGATCCCCAGCTTTTTAGTAAAGGCCCAAGATTTCTCTATTCCGACCTTTTCATTAAACAGCTTAAGCGCAGGCAAGTTGAGCGATTTGTTAAGTGCGTAACGGGCAGTGACCAGACCTTGATAGCGATTATTGGCATTCTTAGGAATGTGGAATCCTTTTCCGCCGTCTTTTAGAATAATTGGCGCGTCATCCACAATCCCGGCAGGCTGAATCAGCCCTGCATCTAAGGCTGGTAAATAAGCTGAAATTGGCTTCATAGTCGATCCGGGCTGACGGATCATTTGGGTAGCATAATTCATCTGCTCAATATTGAAGTCGCGACCCTCAATCATGCCGAGAATGGCTCCGCTTTTGTTGTCGATTAACATGCCAGCCGTTTGTTCCATACCTTTGGTTTTGCTGTCTTTAGTAAAATTATTGCTGTCTTCTGAGACACTATGCATTGCATTGTAAACTTTTTTATCAATGGTTGTGTAGACTCGATAACCGCCGGTCATGAGCTGCTGTCTTGCTTCCTCAAGTAACACGGCATTGTCAGTAGTGCTATTGGCATCCGTTGTGCCATTTTTCTCTTCATTCAATGATAGAAGGATCTCGGATGCTTTACGCTCAGTCTCCATCATCAGATATGGATAGGTAGCATAGGCTTTTTTGGTGTGCGGCGCCAGAGAACTCTTGATATCAAATTGAAGGGCTTCATCATATTGAGAGGTAGTAATCTTATTCTCTTCAAGCATACGACGAAGTACAAGATGTTGACGGTCCATAGCTCTGTTGAAAGCTTTTTCGTTGAATTCACCTATGCCATTAAATGCAGAATAAGTGGAAGGGAGCTGCGGAAGACCAGCCAAATAAGCTGCTTGAGCCACGTTCAATTTGTCCAGATCGTCTAGACCGAATATTCCCTTGGCTGCTGCTTTAATTCCGAATACATTGTAGCCATTCGAGCCATTGCCGAAAGGAACCTTATTCAGATAAGCCGTTAATATTTCTTGCTTGGTCAAGAAGCGTTCCAATCTAAGAGAAAGTAGAATTTCTTTTACTTTGCGATCTTCTGTCCGATCCAGATTCAGGAATACACGTCTTGCGAGCTGCTGGGTGAGTGTACTGCCTCCGGTCTGAACGGATTCATTGAGAAGCTTTTGTTTGACGGCACGTAAGGTGCCTTTGAAATCCACGCCATTATGCTCATTAAAATTATTGTCCTCTATAGCGAGAACTGCATCGATAATAAGCTGGGGGATATCGTTGAATTCAATGAGCCTTCGGTCTTCTTCTGTCCGAAGCTGGCCGATCGGTGCGCCGTCTCGGAAATAAGCGAATCCGGTGATCGCATTTTGACTGACCTGCTGCTGAATCATTTCTTCGGAGCGAACAGGTTCATCCTTCACAATGGAAGCGACATAGCCTGCTACAGCACCACCGGCAAATAGAACGCCTATTATTCCAAGAATAAACATCCACTTAACTACAGAACCGAACCTGCTTAGGGCGGATCTGCGGGGTGAAGGCTTCTTAGCGTTTTTTTTCTTGTTCTCTTGAGCCATCGACGATAATTCCTCCTTTTAACGGAATTATTATAGCATAAATTGGCGTTTTTGAATGCGCTTCTACCTGATTCTCATGGTCTTAAGATTCGACTTTTGTGCAAAAATTATAAATAAAGTAATTTAGGGTATGATTTGCGGAAGCGTAACCTTCTACAAACGGCATGGAATTTAGGATATTGACATAACAAAAAGCCCCCGGATTAATCCGGAGGCTTTGGTCATACCTGCTAAAAGCGAGATATTAACGGTTGTAGAACTCGACGATTTGTTTCTCATCGATATCCTGGGAAAGCTCGGAACGTTCTGGCAAACGAATATATTTACCTTCGAAAGATCCTTCAGCATATTCCAGGTAAGCTGGAAGGTGGTTACGGTTAGCAAGAGCTTCTTTAATGGAAGCCATGCCTTGGCTCTTCTCGCGAAGACCGATAACGTCGCCCAAGCTTACACGGTAAGAAGCGATGTCGACTTTTTTGCCGTTTACAGTTACGTGTCCGTGGGATACCAACTGACGTGCTCCAGCACGGGAGTTAGCAAATCCAAGACGGTAAACTAGGTTGTCCAAGCGGCTTTCAAGCAAGAACATGAAGTTTTCGCCCGCAAGACCTGGAAGTTTTTGTGCTTTAGCGAAGAGAGTACGGAATTGTTTCTCTCCCAAGCCGTACATGTGACGCAGTTTTTGTTTTTCCAAAAGCTGCATTCCGTAGTTACTTACTTTTCTGCGTTGGTTAGCGCCGTGTTGTCCTGGTGGGAAAGGGCGTTTCAGGTCTTTGCCTGTACCGCTAAGGGAAATGCCCAGACGGCGGCTGAGTTTGAATTTAGGTCCGGTGTAACGTGCCATGTTATAGTAGACTCCTTTATATTTGAAATTTCAGGTTAGGGCTCTATTTGCGCCGCATTTCGTATCCGTGATTAGCATTATTGGCTTCCACACTACCAGGGAAGTTCAGCCGCTGCCCTGGCAGTAACGAAATGCGTGAGGGTGACACAACGTTACGCCCAAGTAAGACTTGTTACAGTCTTGTTCAACAATAAATATTATATGAAAGTAGCATATAAAGTCAAGCGCATATTAAAAGAGTTTTTGTCATTCTTTGTCGTTAGTTCTTTGGTCCTAAAAAAAATCCCGGAAATAAGGAAAATATAATGCAATACACAAAGAAAGGGAGTAAAATATAGTTAATTAGATGTTAATTGGGAAGGTTTTTTTTCTTAAATGAGAAGCAAAGGGGATCTTCGTTATGTCAGAACAGAAAGCATACGCTTCTCAAGACAGTCGTATGCTGATACAGGACAAATTGCACACTAGTAGAGATTCCGAAGATCCCACCGCCTGGCTTAGGGAAACGGAAATAGTGTCCCATGACTTCCCATATTTGGCCAATCTGATTGCAGACAGCTTCGAGGAATGGATCGATGGGCTAGAGGCTCTACCATTCGCTAAATCATGGGATTGGTGTGTGCTGAATTTTGAAGGCAGATATTTTGCTAATATTGCCGATCAGCAAGAACGATGGAGGCACCAATGGGAGCAAGCGGCTGCAGCTAGTTTACTTTCTGGCGCAACCTCATCTGTTCAACTTACGGTGCAGGGTCAGGATATGAGCTTTTTTACTATACCGCTCATCACTCGCGTTGACAAAGAAATTTTTGCCTTCCTGGGCTGTGCTATGCCGACACAACAATATTTAATGGGTGGACGAGATACTGCTGAGGCTATATCTTTGCAGTACCGGACCATATTCTATCATAAGTTTGAACATATTTTTGTAACTGATCTTGCGAGTGTTCATCAACATGCTGAACGTGAGAGCAATCGCCGCTCCTTGTTATTTCAGATCGTTCAGCGGATGCATGACAATATTGATGTGAACGCTGTGCTTACGGAGGTTATAGATAGCATTTCTGCAATGTACCCTGGTGCCAGGCTTGAGCTGTTTATGTCGCAAGATCACCGCAGCACTCATCCGCAGGTCAAACCTTTACCGTTTCAGATGTCCAGTGATGATGTCTGCGCTAGAGCATTTAAAGACGGCCGTGTTGCTCTGAACACCAACACTGAAGATCAACACATTGTAGAGATTGGTCTTCCGCTAGGCGGGAAGCAAGGGGTTTATGGCGTATTCCACATGGTGATGGATAACTCGATCTTTATGGATGTAGATTTACGGTTTCTCTCGATGGTGGCGGATACCGCAGGTACTGCTTTTGAGAATGCCAAGCTGTATGAACGCTCCAATCAGCTCATTCGTGAGCTGCGTATGAGTAACGAACTTACACAACGGCTGAATCAGAGCTTGCGTTTAGGGGATATTTTTCAATTTGCGTTTGAAGAGCTGCTTGAGATGTTTGGCGCTGACTACTGCTGTATTTTACATATGAACGAAGAAAAGGGCGGGCTAGAGGTTATTGCTTGCAATCATTCCTCCTTGCAAAATGAAATTTTAGAAGTAGGACAAGGTTTAGGCGGGAAGGTCTATACTACTGGGGAATCATTAATCATGTCTAACTACATAGATAATCCTAATACTACTTCTCGTTTAATGAATGCTACCGGGTCGCAGTCGCTGATTGCCACACCTTTAAGTGTAGGTGGTGAAGTGCGTGGTGCCATCATGTTGGCGCATCGCGATGCCCATTATTTCTCTTATGACAATTACAGATTGCTTCAGGCGATGGCGGGGCATATTGGACTAGCTGTAGGGAATGCAAGGCTGCATGCCGAAGTTAGACGTTTAGCGAACAGAGATAGCCTAACTGGACTTTATGCTCGTCATTATCTGGACGAAGAAATAAAGGAACGGCAGTCTACAGATTTTTGCGGTTGCTTAATTGTTGTGGATATCGATCAGTTCAAGATGGTGAATGATACCTATGGTCATCAAAAGGGCGACAAGATCTTAAAAGAGGTCAGTGAAATTGTGAAGTCCTCCATCCGTCAAGGGGATATTGCTGCGAGGTGGGGTGGAGAAGAACTGTCGGTCTATTTACCATTAATGGGAGTAGAACAGGCAGTAAATGTGGCTGAACGTATTCGTAAGCGAGTGATGAATGAGACCGAACCTAATGTAACAGTGTCCTGCGGTATAGCAGAATGGAGCTGGATGGACGAACGTGTAAGCGTCGAATCCCTGTTCTATCGAGCAGATATGGCACTGTATAAAGCTAAGAACAATGGGCGTAACCAAGTGATCGTTGACACTAAAGAGAATGGCAGCGGTGTGAAGGGATTGCCTCATAAGTAAAAAAAATAGCAGAGCAGCGGTTCTCCCGTTATTGGAGAGTCGCTGCTTTTTGTTTTGGCAGATGGCTGGTTGCTTCGACTGTGTATCCATCATGCTGCGAGGCTTGCGGACTCAGCTGACGTTATTGGCGTGTATTTTGCCTTTGGGGCATGTTTTCGGACACCAGAGACACTATTGCTTAGTAATGGGGGCATATCGGGCGCATTTCGGGTCAATAGCTGCAATGGAGTCCGTTGGTATGGGAAATATCGGGAAATGCTGCGTTAAGGGTCAGCTGTGTCCGATAGAGATAACGGCGTGGCGACTGGCAGCGGTCATATTCGCGCATTGGCATTTGAACAGCGGTTCTCCCGTAATAAGGAGTTGCTGCTCATTGTTTTTAATAGTTGGCTGGCGCTTCGACTGTGTATCAAATATGCCGCTGCGATGCATTCGGACCCATATGGCGCTATTGGCATGATTTTAGCTTTTTAAGTGAGGTTTCGGATACCAGAGACGCTATTGCTTGGAAAAGGACTCATTTTGTGCGTTTTTAAGGTCAATAGCTGCGCTGGTGTCCGTTGGTATGGGAAATATCGGGAAATGCTGCGTTAAGAGTCAGCTGTGTCCGATAGAGACAACGGGGTGGCGATTGGCAGCGGTAATATTCGCACATCGGCATTTGACCAGCGGTTCTCCCGTAATAAGGAGTTGCTGGTCATTGTTTTGTTAGTTGGCTCGCTGCTTCGACTGGTGTATTCATCATGCTGCGAGGCCTTCGGACCCAGATGACGTTATTGGCATGATTTTAGCTTTTTAAGCAAGATTTCGGACACCAGAGACGCTATTGCTTGGAAAAGGACTCATTTTGTGCGTTTTTAAGGTCAATTGCTGCGCTGGAGTCCGTTGGTATGGGAAATATCGGGAAATGCTGCGTTAAGGGTCAGCTGTGTCCGTTAGAGATAACGGTGCGGCAACTGGCATCGGTAATATTCGCACATCGGCATTTGACCAGCGGTTCTCCCGTAATTGGAGAGTCGCTGGTCATTGTTTTTGATAGTTGGTTGGCTGCTTCGACTGTGTATCAAATATGCCGCTGCGATGCATTCGGACCCAGATGACGTTATTAGCATGATTTTAGCTTTTTAAGCAAGGTTTCGGACACCAGAGACGCTATTGCTTGGAAAAGGACTCATTTTGTGCGTTTTTAAGGTCAATAGCTGCGCTGGAGTCCGCTGGCATACGAAATACCGCAAAATACTGTAATTAAGGTCAGCTGTGTCCGATAGAGACAACGGCGCGGCGACTGGCAGCGGTAACTTCGTGAGTCTGAAGGTGGTATGTACTGACATTCAGAAGCAAGCGACGAATGCGCATAAGTTAGAGCAATGTATGGAAACCGATTACAGCAACGTATTTGCATCTGTATAAGGCGCGCAGGAAGGGAGAACCCTATAGTGGGCTGTAAAGTAAAATACTCCAAGAAAGGCCTGATGACCGTGAGAAAGTCATTATTACTGAAGGGGTTAGTTCTTATGATTTTTACCTTGTCCTGCGTGTTCAACAGCGGTTGCAGCGTTATTAGAGACAAACCAGCCAAGGAAGATCTAAGTTTGGTGTTAGCGGGTATAACGGGCAGCGATGGGGTTACTTTTAAAGGGTCAACCATGCTTACAAAAGGTGGAAAGACCGTTCCGGAATCCATGATATTTTACGAAGGCACAGTACAGGACCATAAGAAGGTCAATCTGTATACACTGCTTCCTGATAAATCCTCAGCCACAAAAAAATCAGCAAATAGCGCTAAAGATTTAAAAAGCAGCATCACTTCTATGAAAGCTTTCCATAGTCAGCTAGAGAAAAAAGAGGGGGAATGGGTAGCGTTGACCACCGAAGGTTCCTCTGAGGACGGAAATCCGCTTGTTTTGCTTAATCCGTTGAAACAGCTGGAGGAGCTGCAATCCATGGAGGCTAATGTGACTGAAGATGCGGGTGCAGGCAGAGGGACAAATGTGCTGCGGATCGAGCTGACGCCTGCTGAGGCCAGAAAGCAGCTGACTGCTGAATTGGAAAAAGAGATGCAAGACCTTCGACCTGAAACACCAGATTCTGCAGGAAAAATAACAAAGAACGATCAGGCGGTTACGCAAGCTTTGATGGAGCTATGGGAGAAGAAAAATAATGAATTACAGCAAAAGCTGAAACAAGCTAATGTTGAAACTGTCTACCATTTAACCGTTGATACAAAACATAATCTGCCGAGAAAGCTCACCTTAAATCGTAAGGTTACCTATTCGGAAGCGGGGAATGAATCTGATAATGAAACTTATGTATCACAGGTGAATTTTTCAGGCTTTCGTTGATTTTCACATTATCCCACAGGTCTTGCGCTCCATACAGGGCGTGCTACAATAGAAAAGCTTGCTTATTTTTTAGACAGAGGAAGGAAGAATACACAATGAAAGATCCCAGAATTCAAAAGCTGGCAGCTAACCTAGTCGGTTATTCCGTAAATGTCCAGCCAGGCGAGAACGTGCTCGTCGAAATGATTGGCAATGAAAGAGATTTAATCAAAGCTGTTGTAGAGGAGATCGGCAAGGCCGGCGGTCATGCTTTTGTACAATTAACAGATCGTACAGTCCTGCGCAGCATGCTTAAATACGCAACTCGTGAGAGTCTTCAGACATGGGCTGAAATTGACTTGAACCGGATGAAGCAAATGGATTGTTATATCGGGATTCGTGCAGGTGAGAATGTGAACGATCTGTCCGATGTTCCTGAAGAAAATATGAAATTGTATAACTCGTTGTACTCTCATCCAGTGCATAGCGAACAACGTGTGAAGCATACGAAGTGGGTAGTACTGCGTTATCCGAATGCGAGCATGGCTCAGCTTGCGAATATTAGCACTGAAGCGTTTGAGGACTTTTATTTCGAAGTGTGTAATTTGGATTACGCCAAGATGGACAAGGCTCAGGATGCTTTAGCTGATCTCATGCGCAGAACGGATAAGGTACATATTTTGAGTGCTGGAACAGATCTTAAGTTCTCGATTAAAGGAATCGGTGCAGAGAAATGCTCCGGGCAAAAAAATATTCCGGATGGCGAGGTTTACAGCGCCCCAGTTCGCGATTCTGTAAATGGAACGATCAGCTATAATGCACCGTCAGTATATAATGGAGTGACCTTTGAAAATATCAAATTTACATTTGAGAACGGAAAAATTGTTGAAGCCACCAGCAATGACTCCGCCCGTTTGAACGAAATTTTGAATTCAGATGACGGCGCACGTCATATTGGCGAATTCGCTATTGGTTTTAACCCTTACATTCTTCACCCGATGAATGATATTCTTTTTGACGAAAAAATCGCAGGCAGCCTGCACTTTACGCCAGGACAAGCATATGATGTTACAGATAACGGTAACCGCTCCTCCATTCACTGGGATCTTGTGTTGATCCAACGTCCAGATTATGGCGGCGGAGAAATTTATTTTGACGATGTATTGATTCGTAAGGATGGAATTTTTGTGTTGCCGGAACTCGAAGGTCTGAATCCTGAAAACTTGAAATAAAATGTAATAACAAGAAAACTCCTTGCACAAGTAAGCGGATTCAATGTATCATAAGAAATGATAACAAAAGACTAAAGTTTTATAATCAAGTTGCGGAGGGATTTCTATGTCCAGTAACAATGCGGCAATTGTCGATATTGCCCAAACGGCAGGCCAGTTCAACTCTTCAATCGTTCTTCAAGCGGACAACAAGTACATTGATGTTAAAAGTATCCTTGGTTTGTTCACTACTTTGGTATCCAGCCAAAGCTATGAGCTTCATGTTCATGGGGCAGATGCTGAAGAAGCTAAGAAGGCAATGACTGAAGTGTTTGCAAAACACGGTTTGAAATTCACAGTTGTTGCTGAGTAATAGTCGTGCTAAAAACGTCCTACCGGTTTTCGGTGGGGCGTTTTTTCTAGAAGTAGATACGAAACTTGATAGGATAACGCAGCAGGTTCTTTTAAATATATGGTTAGTATAAACTGAATTGTTGTATTGATACCGGATTTCGTCTAATATTAAGTAAAATAGTAAAAGCAGCTTAACTTTTGGACATGGGGGGGATAGAGGCATGACTTCATCGGAATTACAGGAACAGTATAATCTTAAAGCAATCAATCTTCTACAAGAAGATGCCGATAAAATTCAGCAACTTATAGAAGTGCAGATGGAGAATCTGGCAACACGCTACTGCCCTCTCTATGAGGAAGTGCTGGATACCCAGATGTACGGTTTCTCCAGAGAAGTGGATTTTGCGGTTAGAGCAGGTTTGGTCCCAGAGATTACTGGTAAGATGGTACTAAGTAAGCTGGAGCGTAACTTAGCAGTACTCTACGAGGCTTTGAACAACAAAGCGAAGGAAGAATAAATATCGGTTTCTTAAGTATTTATAGAAGCGCACATGAGGACGAATCGCTCATGTGCGCTTTTTGTTGTGTACAATGGTTAATAATGATTATACGAGATAGAAGGAGACTCCTAAAATCAGGTAGACCGTTAATAACAAGAGACCCTCATACCAGTTAGTCGAGCCGTCCTGAGTAATTGATTTGGCAATAAAGACAGCTACACCGATGGCGACAATTTCGATGGTCGTAAAAACTATGTCCATTGTATCACCCATGAAATAACTGGCGAAGATTAGGACAGGTGCTACGAACAGGGCGATTTGCAGACTGCTTCCAACCGCAATTTCTACTGCTGCACCGATTTTGTTCTTCATGGCCAGCATAATGGCTGCACTATGCTCTGCGGCATTACCGATGATAGCTACGAGGAACGCACCTACAAACAGCTCGCTGAATCCGAAACGTTCTGTCAAAGTCTCTAACGTTCCTACCAGCCACTCACTCACGAAGGCTACCATTACAGTGGCAAGCACGAGATAAAGGATGGATTTGTTTTTGGACCAAGCAGGGGCATGTTCATGAGCTAATTCTTCTTTACCCTCTTCTGTAACGTCCTCTAGATGTTTCTTATGCGTGATCATGGAGAAGATTAGCCAAGCTATGTACGAAGCGATGAGCAGCCCGGCAACGATTAAACTGAGCACATCGGTATCCTTCTCCGTAATAGAGTGGGTGGTAAAGAACATAGCGGGAACAAATAAGGCAATGACGGCAACGATCATCAGGGAGCCATTCATTCCGGCAAGGGTTACGTTGAAGTTCTGAACTTTGAACTTCATCCCGCCGGCGAAAATACTCAATCCTAGAACAAGCAACAGGTTGCCGATAATAGAACCGGTAAGACTGGCTTTGACCATGTCGAACAATCCTTCCTTAACCAGGAAGAAGGCAATGATTAGCTCAGCAGCATTGCCGAAGGTGGCGTTTAGGAAGCCGCCCAGTCGTTGTCCGGCATAATGAGCTACACTTTCAGTGGCCCGGCCGAGAAATCCAGCCACAAACACCACAGCGATTGCTGAGAGAATGAACTGCAGGGTATGATCCCAATCGGCATAATGGCCGATCGCACTAAGGATAAAGGCGATACCCATCAGTGATGGTGAAATCCATTTTTTCAATGTGAAGGCACTCCTATCTATGTATTTAGATTGAATTCATAATCAATATACCCAAATTGTTCCTAGGTGTAAACGAGAAAGCGATAAAGTGATTTGCTTTTTAGCCTGTTTTGGAATTACAATAATTGATAATGAGTGTAGGGGGGATATGGCATGGCAGAACAACTTCAACTGGAAATGGGAAATATACGAATTTCAAATGACGTCGTCTCAAAAATTGCCGGTTTGGCTGCCTTGGAGACTCCGGGAATTGCAGCCATGTCTGGTGGCCTGTCAGAAGGCTGGGCGAAACGTCTAAGCGGTAAGAACGTTCAGAAGGGCGTTACCGTTGAAGTAGGACAGCTGGAAGCAGCAGTAGATCTACGAATTATCGTTCTCTATGAAACACCGATCCACGAAGTGTGCCGGATGCTTCAGCAGAACGTACGTGAAGCTGTGGAGAGCATGACTGGACTTCATATTGTTGAGGTAAATGTCAAAGTTGAAGGCGTAGCTTTCAAGAATGATGAAATCTCTTAAAAAACTTGTACACAAAAAAGCAGTCCAAGGTTAATTCCCTGGGCTGCTTTTTTATGTGTAAATTCCCTAACCTCCGGCTTTATAAAGCTTACCGGGAACGAACCTGTCTAACCGTTGTTACAGATTTCGTTACTTCCTCTTTGGCAGGAAGGTTGGTTTCTCTTGAGATGCTTAGCATAATTCCCATGCACAGCATGCTGACAAGGAGTGAAGAGCCCCCGTAGCTGATAAACGGCAAGGTAACGCCGGTAAGAGGGATTGTATTGGTTACACCGCCGATATTGACAAAGGCCTGAATGGCTATGAGGCCCATAATCCCAATTCCGACGAGCGTACCAAAGGGATCCTTACACCTTAAAGCGATTAGAATACCTCGCCAGATAAAATACAGATATAACATCAAAAATATGGAGGTCCCAAGAAAGCCGAACTCTTCACCAATTACGGGGAAGATAAAGTCCGTATAAGGGTATTTTAGATAGTCCAGCTTTTGAATGCTTTTGCCGAAGCCGGAACCACTTACTCCACCTTGGCCAAGAGCGGTTAAGGATTGAATAATGTTATAACCATCACCCTCAGCAACCTGATAAGGATCTAAAAAGGCAACGATACGACCTTTTCTATAATCCTGAGTGTCAGTGGCTTTATCGGATGGAGATAAGGAATCAATCGCTGCTTTGGCGCCTACAACTAGTCCTACACCCAGCACTAGCAGTGCTATAGAGCCCAGAATATGCTTCATGCTGGCACCACCGGCATAAATAACAAGTCCGCTGGTAGCTACGAGAATGAGGCAAGAACCTAAATCCGGCTGCATCATTATAAGTCCGGCAACAATACCCACGATAACCATTACAGGGATATATCCTGTACGGAAATCTCTAAACCGTTCACCTTTTTTGGTGATGAGTGCTGAGATATACAGGATAATCGATATTTTGGCTAATTCGGTGGGTTGAATTCCAAGTTTTCCGATACTAAGCCAGCTCTTGGCACCATTAATTTTTTCAGAGAAGGCTACCACGAGCAGAAGTATAACGGTGATGATAAAAATAGGTACATACCACTTCTTAAACTTACTGTAGTGAATGTTCATAGCTATAAACATAACAACGGTTCCGAGTACGATCCAGATCACTTGGCGTTTAATGAAATATAGAGGGTCATTACCGAACTTCGAGCTTGCTAAGGTTAAGCTTGAGCTAGCACTGAAGACCATGACTAGACCGAAACCCACAAGTAGTAGTGTTAAGATAAGTAGTTGGAAATCGGGTGTTCCTCTTTTGGGCAGGCTGACATTTTGTTTCGTCGTTCCCTTTCTGTTACTCAAGCCTCTAACAGCTGCTTTAATTCAAGAATCCGCTTAGCAGCAGTGTCCAATACTGGTTTTGGCACCGGAGATTCATATTCCAGGCCATGAGGGAAGGTTGCTTTTCCTAAGTATACGGCTTCAATTGCAAGTACGGCATCAGACTTCTCTAGCTTTCCCTCGACAGCGCGAGTGTTAATGCGTAGGAAGTATTCGCCACCATCCTGTGGGTCTTCAATTTTGCAGTCGTAAGTGGCACGATAGTATTCCCATTGCCAGCGGATGAAGCCAGCTTTTGTGGCACTCTCGTCCAGATAGAGAAGATCACTCTTCAATCCTACGAGGCCCGTGTTCTCAAAAATCATAGCACGCATATCCCCCTTATGAAGTATAATGATGAATTTCTGATCCGATTGCTGATGTTCTACCTCATGATAGTATGTTTCTAAAGGTTGTGCAAGAGTAGGCAGTGCCTAACAATACCCAGTTTTTTGCGTTTCTGCTACAATAAAAGAATTATAGTCGTTCGCGGCTGGAACAAAGTGAACAGGACTGCTATCGCTTGCTATGGATGCGGGTTTATCGAGAAGGGGATGGAGAACTTATGAAGAGCTTAGCGGTTGATTCGCTCATGCCGGAGATCGTGGAATGGAGACGCCATTTGCATCGTCATCCGGAGTTGTCTTTTCATGAAAAGGAAACGTCAGCGTTTATAGCTGATAAGTTAGCCAAATTCGGAATTGAAGTCAGAAAAAGCGGGACAGGGTATGGTGTGCTTGGCATACTACGGGGAAAGCGGCCGGGGAAAACTGTGGTTCTTCGTGCGGACATGGATGCCCTACCTATTAAAGAGGAGAACAAGAAGGATTACGTTTCGCAAAATGAAGGGGTAATGCATGCTTGTGGACATGATGGCCACACTTCTATACTGCTCGGTGTAGCCTCTTACTACAGCAGCCGGCTTGAAAAGCTGGAAGGGGAGCTGCGTTTTCTTTTTCAGCCCGCAGAGGAAGTATGCCCAGGAGGGGCGCAGGGAATGATTGCCGAAGGCATGTTAGAAGGAGCGGATGCAGTGTATGGTCTGCATCTGTGGACTCCATTGCCTATGGGAACTGTAGGGAGTGCTCCGGGACCGTTGATGGCGTCTGCGGACGAGTTTTTTATAGATATCATTGGCAAAGGCGGACACGGCGGCATGCCTAACCGTACCATTGATAGCATCGTGGCGGGAGCGGCGCTGGTGACCCAGCTGCAGAGCATCGTAAGCCGCTCTGTGAACCCGCTGGAGCCTGCTGTACTCAGTGTCGGAACCATTCAAGGGGGATTCGCCCAGAATGTCATTGCCGAGCAATGCCGGATCACAGGGACAGTACGGGCATTCGACGAGGAGACACGGCATTTGATACGCCAGCGAATCGAAGAAATGACCGTTTCTATTGCCAGCGCTTACGGGGCAGAAGCTAAGATAGATTACGTTATGGGATATCCTCCCCTCGTAAATCATGATGGTGAAGTGCAGCGGTTTTTCGAGGTGGCCCCAGCGGCTTTAGGAGAATCTGTTGAAGTGATTCGGATGGAAAAGCTGATGCCAGCTGAGGATTTTGCCTATTATGTTAAGGAGATTCCAGGCTGCTTTATGTTTGTGGGTGCCGGAAATCCGGATAAAGAGGCTGACTATCCACATCATCATAGCAAATTTGATTTTGACGAAGATGCCATGCTGCACGGAATGAAGCTGCTCATTGCTATGGCGAATTCCTGTATGCGTGAGGACACAATCGTATAATTTCGTTTCATAGAGGAGAACCTATTCCCATAACATGGAGACCATGATTAGGAGGGTTCATTCTTGAAAACAGTGAAAGAGGTTATGACGAAGGAGCCTGCAACGGTTACGCTGCAAGATAATGTGTATGAAGTTGCCGTGAAAATGCGAGATTATGACACTGGATTTATACCTGTTGTTGATAATGAAGAACATAAGACACTGCTCGGCGTAATTACTGACCGCGATCTCGTGATTAGAGGTTATGCGGCTAAACATCCTGGTTCAACCTCAGTGGAAACTGTAATGAGTAAAGAGATTCAGACCGTCTCGGAGAATACTTCAGTAGATGAGGCTGCAGAGGTAATGGCTGGCTGTCAAATTCGCAGGCTGGCGGTGACACGTGACCAGAAGCTGGTGGGCGTAGTGTCGATTGGAGATCTGGCTGTGCGCGACATTTTTGCGGATGAAGCTGGTGAAGCCCTCCATGATATTTCGCAGCAGCATTTACATTAAATAGTCAGATAGGGAAGCTCATGACCGTTATGCGGGGATGGGCTTTTTCCTGTTATATGAAAATAAACAAAATTACATAGCGCAAGCTTAAATAACTTGAACACTAGGGAGGAAAAGCTATGAATGGATCAGGAGCTTGCATCGTACGCAGGGACCGGACAATTTTACTGGAATGTGCTCATCCGGATTTTGAGGTGGCAAGGAAAAAGCTAGGGATCTTCGCGGAGCTGATAAAAAGTCCTCCTGCTTACCATACCTACCGAATTACCCCTTTATCTCTTTGGAATGCAGCTGCGCTTAATTATACTGCTGAGGAGATTATCACTAGCCTGCATCACCTTGCACGCTGGGGTGTTCCCACAGGATTGGAGGAGGAAATTGAAACTCTTTTGTCCAGATATGGAAAGCTGACTCTTCATGGCCAAGAGACTCAGAATGAGGTCGTTATGTTAAGAACGGATGCTCCTGAGCTTTTGAATGAGTTGAGTGATGTACAAGGTCTAAAAGCGTTGGGTCTACTGAGAATAAATCCTCTGGAATGCTCGTGCCCCGCGGAGAATAGAGGGCTTTTGAAACAAGAGCTGATGAGATTGGGGTATCCAGTTCTCGACTACGCCGGATATCATGAAGGGCAAGCGCTTAGCTTGACCTGGAAGGAGAATCTCGATACCTGCAAGGCTGATTCGGCAAACGATTCATTTGGCTTACGTGAATATCAGCAGGAGGCCGTTCAGCTGTTTCAAGGGACAGAAGGACAAGGGGGAAGCGGTGTGGTGGTGCTGCCTTGTGGCGCAGGGAAGACAATTGTAGGAGTAGCAGTACTTGAAAGTCTCCAATGTGAAACCCTGATTTTAACTTCAAATACAACGTCCGTAAGGCAATGGATGGATGAATTGCTGGAGCGAACAGATTTGGCTGGGGAGGCAGTGGGGGAATATTCTGGTGAAAAAAGAGAAGTGCGGCCAGTCACCATTGCCACCTATCAAATATTAACGCATCGTTCGTCCAAAGACGGTCCGTTTCTCCATATGAAGCTGTTTAACGAACGCAATTGGGGCTTGATTATATATGATGAGGTTCACCTGCTTCCAGCGCCTGTATTTCGGGCTACAGCAGACATTCAGGCTACACGTCGACTGGGGCTTACAGCCACTTTGGTTAGAGAAGACGGGAAGGAAGGGGATGTGTTCTCTTTAATCGGACCGAAACGCTACGATTTGCCTTGGAAGGAGCTGGAGCAGCAGGGCTGGATCGCTGAAGTGGAATGTGTAGAGATCATTGTGCCCATGAATCCGGAGCTTAAACAAGAATATATGTACGCGGCGGCAAAAGAAAAATTTCGTATGGCTTCATGCAATCCTGCCAAAGCTGAAATTGTAGCCAAGCTTCTAAAGGTCCATACAGGTTCTTCGGTGCTGGTTATTGGACAATATCTCGACCAGTTAAGTGAACTGGCTGACAGGATCGGGGCGCCTTTAATTACCGGCAAAACGAAGCAGCGTGAAAGAGACGAGCTATATGCGGCTTTTAACGAGGGAGATATACAGGTACTGGTGGTGTCAAAAGTAGCGAATTTCGCGGTGAATTTACCTGACGCGTCAATTGCTATTGAAGTCTCGGGAGCTTATGGATCACGGCAGGAGGAAGCCCAGCGACTAGGTCGAATCCTCCGTCCCAAAGCGGGGGAGAATAAAGCCTATTTCTATACACTGGTATCTGAAGATAGCCGGGAACAGGATTTCGCTTTGCGCCGCCGGATGTTTTTGACTGAGCAGGGCTATGAATATGTCGTTAAAAAGATGCCGAGTGGAGAGGAGCGAACCATCCATTGAACCAGCTGTCTACAGAAGCATTAGAGGTCTTAAAGCGATTATGTGCAGCTTATGCTGCCCAGCCGTTTGAGGAAGGGAAGGAAGAACGATTGCGCCCTGTGGCGCTTTGTCGTGCTGAGCAAAAGCTTGCAATGAACGAATTGCGCCGCGAGGGGCTGTTAACTGCAAGGCATAAAATATTAGGCGAAAAGCTGTACCAGATTCCTGTTGATCAGCTGCCGGCAATTGAACAAGAATTTTTCCCATATCAGCCGCAATTCATTTCCGGGCATTTAGTGAGTCTTACCATGGAAGCAGGAGCCGGACTGGCGATAGATTTGTTTCGGGCTTTGCTGTTCACCGCTTGGGAAGGGTTGCCGCTGACAGCCAAGGGGATTATTCATAAAAAGCATCTTAACCGCTTAGCGGCGCAGCTCTCTTTTGGGGAGGAGCATTTGCAAGGGCTCTCCGTAGGTTCTCTTTTAGAGGAACAGAAAACACTTTCTGTCATAGCGACGGTGGATATTCTGCTGTGTCTTGGACTTATTCGCAGGCAGAGTGCCGGATACACGCTTGATCTGGAGCTGTTGGATCGTTGGCTGCAGCTTCCTGAAGCGACGATGAGTGACATTCTTTATGGGATTGTAATTAATCGCTCTGGAAGCGTGGGCCCAGCCGATCAACATTTTCGTTATATAATTTCTAATGCAGATTTTATCCCCGGGAAATGGATAATGCTGCCCGCACTATTAGACTGGATGATGGCTTCTAATCTCACAGGTAACGTTGCCCGTAATGAGCTTGAGAAGTCAAGCTTGAACTGGTTACGTTGTTTAACAGGCTTTGGCTGGTGTGAACTGGGAGAAACCGCTGAGGGCATGTTGTGTTTTCGCTGGACCGCTGCTAAGCCAATGCTATCTGCTGAGAGGGGATCATTCGCTGCTGTTGGGTCTGGAGATACACAGGAACAGTTTATTGTGCAGCCGGATTTCGAGGTACTGGTTCCACCGGAGGTCCCCTTTTCTGTACGATGGACACTGGCTGGCTGCGCTGAGCTCCAGCAAAGTGATACGATATGGAGCTTCCGGCTGACGAAAGAGAGGTTGGAACTTGCAGCTGAGCGTGGAATGTCACCGAATGACATCATCTCCTGGATAAGCGAGCATGCTCTGGGCGGGCTTCCTTCGGTGGTTCAAATGTCCCTTGAGCAATGGGCAAAAAGCATTGGCCGTACTTCACTATCGCAAGTAATTCTCTTGACCTGTCAGACGGAAGCCGATGGAGCTGCTATCGCAGCTCACCCGCGTTTACAGGAGAATCTTGAACGTATCGGTCCTTTACATTTCATAGTGGACCCGGAATACATGGAACAGATACGAAAAGAACTGTACTCCGCGGGGCTAGCGCCTTCCAGAATCATTGGAGGACAAGGGGAGGATCCAAACGTAGGGTGGAGTTGGTTTCCTCATGAAACAGGAAACCCCGAGGCAACGTATGTTCTTCCAGAGCTGAATGTAGAACTAGGATTGCTGTCCAAAGGGAATCCTTTTCTTAACCTGCCGGTTATTGCTCCTGAACAAGAGGAGGAGATTCTCTTCGGTGGAGAAAATGTACCGCAGATCTGGAGCAAAGAATGGCGGCATTATCATAGCTCGACTGCACAAAAGGTGATGGAGCAAGGGTTAAGATGGGGAGTCAAAGTGCGTTTTGCACTAAAAGATCAGATGTTAGATTTTATCCCTTCCCGCATAAGCGGAAATCCATGGAGAGTTTCCGGACAGCTGCTCTATCACGATGGTGAAACGGTTGAAGATATAGAGCTCACTCCGGAAGACTGGAAGGAAATGAAGTTAGTTATTCCCAAAGGACGAAGAAATTCCTCTTCTGCTCAAGCGAGTGATTATGGTATGATAGAAAAGTCTACTGAATCGGTAGATCATTAACGAAGAAAAGAGCTGAGTTCATGAGCGTAGCTGAAATAAATACGGTCGATATGGCTGAAGTGCTGACATACGCCTATGAATTAGGCGATATGATTAATCAATCCGCCGAGGTGTCGGATTACTTATACTGGAAAGGACGGGTTGATACGAACCCCGAAATTCAGGCCATGGTCAAACGACTTCAGACTAAGAAGGAGTTGTTTGAAGAAACACAGCGATTCGGACATTTCCACCCGAATTATCATTCAGCAAAGGATGAGGTTTCGGCAGTAGAAGCGGAACTGGAGCGGTTCGAAGAAGTTGTTCGTTTCAAGCTGGCAGAGAAGACCCTTGACGACATTCTGCATTCCATGTCGGAAGCGATTGCTTTTTCAGTATCCGATAGCATTAAAGTACCAAGTAATGATCCTTCCCCTAAAGGTGGATGCGGCAGCGGGGGAAAATGCTCCTGCGGATAAGCTTCCCTTAGGATTTAGAGAGAGAAAGGCGGTTTAGCTTATGTTTGCGGAACGGACAGGATACATCATTTGGGTAAGTGACGTTAAAGCGGCACGTAACCTTGAGAAATACGGAACATTACATTATGTTTCTCGGAAAATGCATTATGCAGTTATGTATGTAAATGCAGAACGGGCCGAGGAAGTTATGAAGAATGTCCGCAGACTCTCCTATGTGCGAAAGATTGAAAGATCTTATCGTAACGAAATTAAGACAGAGTATACTAGTAATGGACCGGACAAGTCCCGTAATTACAGTATGTGATTCCAGGAGATAAACAGGCGCTTAAACAGCGCCTGTTTTTTTTATGCTTATTTACAAAAAAACGCCATTACTCTCGACGGTAGAAACTTGTACAACTTTCGGCAATGAGGTAAGATGACAACATTAAGTGCATACTAAGACCCTTATGGTGGAGTGTGATGATGATGCGCAACAAGGGGACGGATTGGCCCAGCACTTATGAGCCCTTCCACATCATGCTGAACGATTACAGGGTCGCCGATATCGTTATAACCAATCATGCGAAGAGCCGTTATATGGACCGCATCAGCAATGGTGCAAGCAATGCCGAAGAGGTCGCTGCATGGATGTGGCAGTGCCTAATGCAGAATCGGATCAAGCCCTTTTCAAGCAGTGATTATAACGCATATTTAATTGACGATGACTCTGTAGTAATCGCTGAGTTTACGGAATTGACAGGTGAGAGAGATCTCTCAGGCCAGCCATTATATTCTATGATCATCGTTTCGTTTCTTGGGAGAATCTCGGAGATGCCACAGTTGAGAGATTTAAAGACCTATTTTTCACTGCTGCGTAATTCTCACCGCACAAAGCTGTCGAAGAAGAAACGAAGACGCAAATAGTCTATAAAGAAACGGGCAAGAGGCATGCGGCGAGTCTGCATGTCCTTTTTAAAAATATAAGAATTTATATACAGCACGATTATAATATTCTTAAGTTTCTACGAGAAACGATTGTCGTCTTTAAAGGACGTTCTTTTTGTAATATAAGGAGTTGCGAAGCATGAACTTTCATCAGCTGCATATTTTTTATACGGTCTCCGAGCGGGGAAGCTTCTCGGCGGCGGCGCAGACTTTACATATGACTCAACCAGCTGTGACCATGCAGGTACAGGCACTGGAGGATTATTTTGGCACCAAATTGTTTAACCGTTCCACCAAAAAAATCGTACTCTCCGAAGCAGGGCACACCCTGATGCCATACGCGCTGCGCAGTATTCAGCTGATGCGTGAGACGGATCAAGCGATGTCAGCATTCACACATATGCTGGAGGGGCGGCTGCAGCTTGGGGCGAGTCTTACGATAGGAGAATATGTGCTGCCACGGCTGTTAGGCCCTTTCGGAAAGCAATATCCTAACATTTCAATTATGATGAAAGTGATGAATACCTCGCAAATTATGGAGGAAATCCTCAAGCATCAACTGAATTTTGGTTTAATTGAAGCCCCGGTCACACATCCGGACATGGAGATCGAGCCCGTGATGGGGGATGAACTGAAGTTGATCGTGCCACATGATCATCCACTTGCGGAGCAGCAAGAGGTTACCTTGGAGCAAGTGCTTCAGCATCCTTTTGTATTGCGTGAGCAGGGCTCAGGAACGCGGCGTGTGATGGAGGAGCAGCTGTTCTCCAAGGGACTTGATCCGGGAACTATGAAGATCGTGATGGAGCTTGGAAGTACGGGAGCTGTGAAATCAGCGGTGGAAGCAGGTCTTGGCATAACGATCATATCGACCTCTTCGGTTAAGCATGAAGTTGCGCTGGGACTGTTGAAAATTGTGAATATCTCCGATGCCTCTTTTAAAAGACAATTCTACGCTATTCATCTAAAATCAACACTGCTGCCAATTTCTGCAGTAACCTTCCTGACTTATTTGCGTGAGCATTCGAATCAAATCTGATAGTTAAAGCGGGGGATATTACAATGTCAATTGTTCTACGTGGAGAAAAGCTAGTATTGCGCGATATTACAGAGGCTGATTTTCAGAAGCTTTATTATCACTATCATGAAGCTGAAGACCGTGAACACTTGAAATGGGATGGTCCCTATAAATCTCTGGCACATCAAAGATTCGAAAAGTTTACCGAGGACTACATAGGTCATTTGGCGTTAGTTGAGACGGAAACCCCGCGTAACCTGTTGATCATAGAAATAGACGGCAAGGTAAAGGGCAAAGTAGGGCGCTACTGGATATCGCAAGAAACCAACTGGATGGAGATTGGTATAGTAATCTTTGATTCTAGTTATTGGTCAGGTGGTTACGGTACGGAAGCGTTTAAGATGTGGATAGATTATTTATTTAATTCTCTTGATACAGTCCGTCTTGGAATAGGCACCTGGTCAGGGAATAAAAGAATGATCGGGTTGGCAGCGAAATGTGGCATGGTGGAGGAAGCTCGCGTCCGTAAAGCACGAATCGTGCGAGGAGAATACTATGATGCCATAAAAATGGGGATTCTGCGGGAAGAGTGGGAGAATGCAGGTAACCTATCTGCTAAGGATGTATGCGACCTCCATACCCATACTCAAGCCTCTGACGGCATGCAGCCGCCAGCGGAGAATGTACGGCTTGCTAAGGAGAAGGGGCTAAGCGCTGTTGCCATTACGGATCATGATACAGTAGCTGGCGTGAAGGAAGCCTGTGAAGCAGGAGAGAAGTACGGAATAACCGTTGTGCCTGGTGTAGAGATCAGTACGCGTGCTGGTGGCAAAGACATTCATGTGCTGGGCTATTATGTTGATCCTGAGAATGAACAATTTCTCTCACGTTTGGAAGGGCTAAGAGATACCCGGGCACTTAGGAATGAAGCGATAATTACCAAGCTGCAAGACCTTGGGATTGCGATTACCTTGGAACAGGTTATAGCGGGGATCGGGCGGGAATTGAAGCCTGACGAAAGCATCGGCCGGCCACATATTGCCGACGAGCTGGTTCGGCTTGGGGCAGCTACCGATATGAGAGATGCCTTCAACAAGTATTTGGCCGAGGATGCAGCAGCCTATGTGTCACCTCCCAGAATCACACCGGAGGAAGCTTGCGAGTGGATCATTGAGGCAGGAGGGTCTCCAGTATTAGCCCACCCGGGCTTGTACGGGGATGACCTTCTGGTGCGAGATATTCTGGAGCAAGGCGCTTTTAAAGGGATTGAGGTCTATCACTCTGATCATGGACCTGCGGAAGAAGAACGTTATCAAGTTATGGCTGAGGATTATAATCTGTTAATAACCGGAGGTTCTGACTTTCATGGTGCCCGTCAAGGCGTAATTTTTCACGGGGATATCGGCAGTGTTACGGTTTCTACAGAAGTACTGAAGTTTTTAAACAAGAAGGCATGAAATTAGTCGATTTGCGGAGCGAATTATAAAAACCTCCAGCCTTAGATGTTCAACATCTGCAGCTGGAGGTTTCTTTATATCTAGTAGTTAGCTTCTCAAAGTATTTGGAAGACTCTTAATTCTTTCCTCATTAGGTGTGACGAACAGTGTCTTTTGATGATCATAGATTACAAATCCCGGCTTGGAACCGCTTGGCTTACGTACATAGCGGATCAATGTACAGTCCACAGGCACACTGCTGGACTGTTTGGCTTGGCTGAAATAAGCGGCAAGTTGAGCGGCTTCTTCTAGCGTTGCATCTCCAAATTGCTCACTTCGGATGACCACGTGTGATCCGGGGATGTCCTTGGTATGCAGCCAAGTATCATTCGGAGAAGCCAGCCGATTGGTGACGTATTCGTTCTGCAAATTATTTTTGCCGACATAAATATCGATTCCTTCCGAAGAGGTGAAGACCTGTAATGTGGGTCTGGTGGCCTTTTTCTTCTTTTTACCCTTTTTGCTCCGGTCACGCAGATAACCTTGGCTTACAAGCTCGTCGCGGATCTCCTCAATGTCGTTGAGGGAAGCGTGGGCAAGTTGCTGCAGCAGACTCTCCATATACAAAATTTCCTCATGCGTCTTCAAAAGCTGTTCATTAATAACAAGCAGGCTGTTTTTATATTTGTTGTATTTTTTGAAATAACGTTGTGCATTGTCCGAAGGATTTAATAACGGATCGAGCGGAACCACCATTTCCGCCTGATTTTCATCATAATAATTGACCAAGGAGGCTTCTTTATCCCCTTTGGATACCGCGTGTAATGAAGCGAAAAGCAACTCACCCCAAATGCGGTAACGATCAGCATCCTGAGCTTCGTCGAGATCCTTCTGCAAATTCGCGAGTTTTTTAACGTTTTTGCTCCGTTCATTGCTGAGGAAACGGATCAAATCACTCACCCGTTGCTTTACAGTATCGCGCTCGGCTTTATCCCCGTAATAATCCTCCATACATTCACTGATGGAGTTGTAATGTTTCGCACTCTCACCCAGAAGTGTTAAGGGGATCGCAGAAAAAATCATTTTACCTTTTGCGTTTGCACCTGCAACAGGAGAAAACTCGTTATCGCATACGGGTCCCATTACGGAATGGAAGGCAACCCATAATTTTGTTGGAAACGCTGCTTCGGTTTCTGTAACTTCGCCTTTATCCAAGGTGTTTCTCAGACGAAGAGCAATTTCACCAGCAATCAGCGGGCTCATTCCGCTGAAAGCATGTACCATCCAGCCTACCGGGTCAGCTGAGGGAGATGGACCGCCAGAGCCGTCAGGTTTTTGCTCTACTGCTTCTTTTGTGATCAGATTAGCAAGCTCTCCCTCAATGATTTCTTCTGGCTCAGCTTTCTCCTCAACATCCTCTATCAGCGCAGCTTCTTCAGCAGCTGAGATTAAATTGAGAAATTGCTCCTGGCCGATTTCCAAAGGGTTCAGCTTATGCTGCTGAGGCGGCTCTGTGTAGGCGATGCCGGGCATCACAATCCGATAGCTGCTAATCGATGGAGTTACATGATGAATGCCGTCTATGATCGTTCCAGAGCTGAGATCAGTAAGAATGATGTTACTGTGCCGACCCATGAGCTCTATGATGATCTTTTTGGCAAATACGTCACCAAGCTCATCTCTAGTCTTGACGTTTATGTGAATAATTCGTTCCATGCCTACCTGCGTAATGCTTTCAATGGTCCCTCCCTCACAATGCTTCCGCATAAGCATGCAGAACATGGGTGCTTCCGAAGGATTAATGCTGTTTCTTTCGGTAAAATGCACCCGAGGATACGTAGGATTAGCAGAGAGCAGCAGCTTGCCGCCGCCACCTGCGCCGCGCAGGTTAAAAATTAAATCGTGATTGTTCGGTTGATATATTTTTCCTATACGTGCACCTATGAATGATTGCAATTCGTGCACGATAGCTTTGGTAACAATGCCGTCTAATGCCATGATAAAGCTCTCCTGTCGCCGTGAAATGAATTTCTTAAATATAAGAAAGTAAAAGTTTCACACAATACTTTATGTCTTATATTTCTCGCTCAAACGCCTACCTGTCCTTATAAGGACGCCAAAGACGTTTATGCTTACCTCTCTATGATGCCATACTTTAGGACATTCGCGCAAAAGGGGAATTGGATAGGGGTGATATTATTGGACGACCTTGAATACATTTGTCATGAACAGGTGGAAAAGCTGTGCGCCGCCGGAAGTAAAGAAACGACCGGGAGGGAAAGAAAAGTCATGGAACAAAACAGTTGGCACCGTCTCGGTGCAGAAGAGCTGCAGAAAATGTTCAATGTCCAGCCAAGGACGGGCCTCAGTGATGAGGAAGCCGCGGAGAGACGAAAGGAGAACGGGTACAACGAGCTGTCGGAAGGAAAGACAGTATCTCCGTTTACCCTGCTGTTGAACCAGTTCAAGGATTTCATGGTGCTTGTGCTCATGGGTGCAACGCTTGTATCCGGGTTGCTAGGCGAATACTTGGATGCCATCACGATCATCGCGATTATCCTACTGAATGGAGCGCTTGGATTTGTTCAGGAGTTTCGCGCCGAACGTTCGCTCAGAGCTTTAAAGCAGCTCTCCGCACCTTCTGCGAAAGTGCTACGTGGAGGGAATAGCGAGATTATCCCAGCCAAGCTGTTGGTGCCAGGCGATATTGTCTTGCTGGAGAGTGGTGATCGGATTCCTGCTGATGTACGTTGGTTGGAATGCAGTGCTCTATATGTGGAAGAATCCGCACTTACTGGGGAATCATTGCCTGTCTCGAAGCATTCGGAAGCGATCCGTGCAGAAGAGATTCCGCTTGGTGATCAGAAGAATTTAGGCTTCATGGGCACTATGGTAACCAGAGGAACAGGGAGAGCTGTTGTAATCCGTACCGGTATGAATACGGAAATGGGTAAGATAGCAGATCTAATCCAAAATACGGATTCTCAGGAAACACCTTTGCAGCACCGGCTTGAGCAACTAGGAAAGATTCTGATCTACGTATCTCTGGGATTGACAATTGTAGTTGTGGCAGCAGGTATTCTGCATGGACAGCCTGCCACCTCCATGTTCTTGGCTGGTGTGAGCTTGGCAGTTGCCGCGATTCCGGAAGGGCTCCCCGCTATTGTAACTATCGCGCTTGCGCTAGGTGTGCAGCGGATGATCAAACGCAAAGCTATCGTTCGTAAATTGCCGTCAGTGGAAACGCTGGGCTGTGCCTCGGTAATCTGTTCAGACAAGACAGGAACTTTAACGCAGAATAAAATGACGGTGACCCGATTATGGACGGGTGGACGTGGTCTTGAGGTAACAGGCGAAGGGTATGCTCCAAATGGACAGGTTCTGGAGAAAGGTAAAGCAGTGGATCTAAAACATGATCAAAGCTTACGGCGGATGTTGCAGGTCGGCGCATTATGCAGCAACGCGGAAATCATCGAGACCTTCCAGTCTGAAGTGCGAGGCAAACGCAAAGGGAAGGATAAGGATGCTATTCTTGAAAAGTCTGCAGACAACACTTCCGTTTGGGAACTGAAGGGCGACCCGACTGAAGGAGCACTCGTGGCACTGTCAGGAAAGATGGGTCTGACCGCTCAGACGCTTGCTGTAACCTACACTCGTGAACAGGAATTTCCGTTTGATTCTGAACGGAAGCTGATGTCTGTGATCGTAGGCCATCCTGGAGGACGGATGGTATGTACAAAAGGTGCGCCCGATGTACTGCTCAATCGCTGCTCATACATGCTTTGGGAGGGCGGTGTTGTGCCTTGTACGCCGACTTTGCGGCAAAAGGTGCTTGATGCCAATGAGCAGATGGCTTCTGGAGCCCTTCGTGTGCTAGGTATGGCTTACCGGGATATGCGTCCAAATGAACATGTGAATAGTGAAAAGGATGCGGAGAATCAATTAGTCTTTATTGGTTTGGCTGGAATGATTGATCCGCCACGTCGTGAAGTCCGCGATGCCATCAGCGTCACACGCCGGGCCGGGATTAAGACGGTTATGATTACCGGTGACCATGGAACAACTGCCGAGGCTATTGCTCACCAGCTGGGAATTCTGCAGCGTGGTGGAACGGTGCTGACAGGTGCTCAGTTAACCCGGATGGATGATGATGAGCTGGATAAGGTATCGGACAATGTGTATGTATTCGCCCGCGTATCTCCAGAGCATAAGCTTCGGATCGTTAAATCGCTACAACGTCATGGTCACGTAGTGGCTATGACCGGAGATGGAGTGAATGACGCTCCAGCCATTAAGGCTGCGGACATCGGAATAGCCATGGGTATCACAGGCACAGATGTGACCAAGGAAGCATCATCACTTGTTCTCGGAGATGATAACTTCTCTACGATCGTTGCTGCCATCGAAGAAGGCAGAAACATCTATGAGAATATTCGTAAATTCATTCGTTATTTGTTGGCATCCAATGTAGGAGAAATTCTGACAATGTTCTTTGCCATGATGCTCGCTCTGCCATTGCCACTCGTTCCCATTCAAATCCTTTGGGTCAATCTGGTGACAGACGGACTGCCAGCGATGGCCCTTGGCGTGGATCAGCCCGAGAAGGATTTGATGGAGCATAAACCGCGTGGTGCGAAAGAGAATATTTTTGCCCGCCGCTTAGGCTGGAAAATTATAAGCCGTGGACTCTTAATTGGCTTATGTACGCTAGGAGCATTTTGGCTAACTTTACGTATAGCACCAGACAATCCTGCACAATTGATTCGGGCACAGTCGGTGGCTTTTGCGACACTCGTTATGGCACAGTTGATCCACGTCTTCGATTGCCGCAGCTCGCGCTCAGTGTTCCACCGCAATCCGTTCCAGAATAAGTATCTAGTACTTGCCGTATTGTCATCAGTCTTACTGATGCTGGCCGTAATGTACGTGCCTGTGCTCCAGCCTGTCTTCAAAACAGTGCCGCTCAATTTCCGCGAATGGTGTCTGGTGTTTGTAACAGCGGGGATCCCAACCTTCTTGATGGGTGCCGGCAGTGTTTGGGGCGGCAAACGTAATCGTGGACGCAGCGGCAGTACGATGATAAAAAGTACAAAAATTTCAGCATAAAGTCAATACTAATGCTCCATTCCTAAAGGTATACTTGTTGCAGTTAACCGCTCATATGCTTGCGAAATGCTAAATTACACAGAACCTTAAGCTTAAGCGAATGCTAACATAATATAACCTTTAGGAGTGGACTTTTAATGGAATTTACAAAAATGCACGGCCTCGGTAATGACTTCATCGTTGTTTTCGGAGAGCAAGAGCTGCCAAGTAATGCAGCGGAGCTTGCTGTAACCCTATGCAACCGGTTCTTTGGAATCGGTGCTGACGGACTGGTATATATCCTTCCTTCTGAGCGTGGCGATTTCATGATGCGTATTATGAATTCTGATGGTTCGGAGGCGGAGCAGTGCGGAAATGCCATTCGCTGTGTCTCTAAATATGTATATGACCACGGACTGGTAAGCTCAGAGCAGATTGTAATAGAAACGATTGGTGCCGGAGAACAAAAGGTTACATTAAACGTGAAAGACGGTGTTGTGGAGACTGTAACCGTAGATATGGGCGAACCTGTATTGTCCGGTCTGCAAATTCCAGTATCTATTGATGCAGAGCCAGTGCTCTATCAGCCGATTGAAGCGGACGGAACCGAATTTACGTTCACAGCGGTATCCATGGGAAATCCTCATTGCGTGATTTACGTAGAAGATGCAGTGAATTTTGATCTTGCCACATGGGGACCTAAGCTTGAGGTACATCCTTTGTTCCCGAGAAAGGTGAACGTTGAATTCGCAACGGTGCTTGATCGGGGTAGAGTGGATATGCGCGTATGGGAACGTGGAGCAGGACCTACGCTTGCCTGTGGCACTGGAGCTTGTGCAACCCTTGTCTCCTCTGTGCTGAACGATCTTACAGACCGGGCAGCTTGGATTAGTCTAAAGGGCGGCGATCTCTATATTGAATGGAATGAAGAGGATAATCATGTGTATATGACTGGACCTGCTGAGGTCGTATTCACGGGCAGTGTAGCAATATAAAAAAATAACAAAAAAGGCAGTCCAAGAGCGCATTCTTGGACTGCCTTTTTTGTGTTTCTAACCTGATGTGACTTTAAGCAGCCGAATAATGGAAGGAGTAACCGAGAATAATACTACAATGTTTATGAAAAAAGGAGGGGAGCTTGTTGAACATCAACGGGTTAACTAAAAGAAATAAATCCGGTAAGGGACAGCAAGCAGACCCGGCGGGTTCAGGTTCTGGAGCCAGATTAACCATTCATCTGGAGCAGACACTAAACAATATCATTACCGAGCTGGGAGATAGTCCGGATCTTAGAATCCGCCAGGTAAAGCTTGGTGAGCAATCCTTTGTTGAGGCTGCTGCGGTACATCTTAATGGTCTAGCTAAGACAGAAACCGTTAATCAATTTGTAATGGGTTCATTGCTCTCTATTACGGATGAGATGCTCAAGGAAAGTAATACTGCAGCAAATAATCTGAATGACCTCATCTTAAACCGTGCCCTGGAAATAGGTGAAGCGCAGCTGCAGGAGGATTGGAACGAGGTGCTGCTCGGAATTCTTTCTGGGAAGACACTGATTCTCATTGAAGGTTATGACAGTGGCATCATGTGTGAGACTGAAGGAGGGGAAGCTCGTTCTGTCACCGAACCCTCGACTCAGCTAGTTGTGCGTGGTCCAAAGGATAGTTTTGTTGAATCTTTGGCTACGAATGTCTCATTAATACGCAGAAGAATAAGATCACCCAAACTAAGGCTCGAGCATGTGAAGATCGGGTCGGTAACTCAGACCGATGTGGCTTTAATGTACATCAAGGATACTGCGGACGAGAAGCTGGTTGAAGAAGCTAGAAAACGGCTGCAACAGATTAATGTAGATGCCATCATGGAATCCGGTTATATCGAAGAGCTGATTCAGGATAAGACCTTTACCCCTTTTCCAACGATCAATAACAGCGAGCGGCCAGACGTGGCTGCAACGAATCTGTTAGAAGGGAGGGTAGTGATTGTCGTTGATGGCACCCCCTTTGTATTGATTTTGCCTGCGGTTTTCACTCTTTTTTTTCAGTCAGCTTCGGATTATGCGCAAAGGTTCGATATTGCTATTCTGATGCGAATTATTCGGTATATCAGTTTTATCGTGCTTATTCTAGGGCCTTCCGTGTATATAGCTTTGACGACGTTTCATTATGAGATGATCCCTACGACTTTGCTGATCAACCTGTTATCGCAACGAGAAAATGTGCCTTTCCCCGCTTTTGTCGAAGCTATTCTAATGGAAGGTGCGTTTGAGATCATCCGGGAAGCGGGAGTAAGAATGCCGCGTGCAGTTGGGCAGACCGTATCTGTAGTAGGTGCTCTGATTCTTGGTCAGGCCGTGGTAGAGGCTGGAATTATTACGCCCGTTATGGTGATTGTGGTCGCGTTGACCGGGATTGCGAGCTTTGCCATTCCAGCGTATAACATGGCGATTGCGGGCAGAATTATCCGCTTTGGTTTTTTGATATTGGCCGGTATGTTTGGTTTTTACGGGATTACATTGGGTTTAATCGTATTGGTTGCACATATGAACAGTCTGCGGACTTTTGGCGTTCCTTATTTGTCTCCAATCGTGCCTTTGTCATCTAGAGGTCAGAAGGATGCTGTCTTAAGGCTGCCTTTGTGGGCGCTTGGCACAGCAGAACCAGCTCCTGCTACTGCGCAGCAAGGGAACATTTCAGAAGGGAAGGAGATCACAACCGGACATGAACAGAACCTATCTCCAAAAATTCTTGATAAGACTAAAGGGACACAGTCGCATAAGAAAGGAAAGCAAGATTCTGAGTAAATGCAATTTTTTCTTAGCAGGACTTTTACCTTGCGTATTGATCTGTCTTAGTCTCACAGGCTGCTGGGATAGTGTGGAATTAAACAGAAGAGCCATCGTTTCGGGTGTGTCCATAGATAGAGGACCTACAGAAGAAGAGAAATACGTAGTATCCTTTCAGGTTATCGTTGCTGACGAAATCTCTGGGAAGAACGCTAGAGGGACTTCACCTGTTTCGGTATATAAAGGTAGCGGCCGCTCTATGTTTGAAGCATTAGCCAATGCCTCGCGTCAGACTGCACGTTTTTTGTCTTTAGGACATATTCGGGTAGTCATCATTTCCGAGAAGTTCGCGCAAGAAGGCATCAAGGATATCATGGATGTGCTGGAAAGGGAAAGTGAAACCCGGCTGACAAGCCTGATTTTTATTTCCAAGGGACAGCCTGCTAGTGAATGTATGACGACTATGACCGTGTTCGGAAGAATTCCATCCAACGATTTGGTGGAAAAGCTGCAGACGACCTCTAAACAATTCGGATATAACTATCGGATGGAGGTGGATGATATTATCCGGGGGATACAGGTTCCTGGTGGAGGGCCAGTGATCAATGGCGTGCTAGTGACTGGAGATTTGGAGCAGAGGGAAAGTAATGATAATTTAAAAAAAATAAGACCGGAGGCCATAATAAAAGTTACGGGTCTTGCAGCTTTTAAAGAAGACAAGCTTAAAGGGTGGCTGCAAGGGGAGGAGGCGATCGGTACCGTTTTGCTTAAGAATAAAATCTCTCAGATGCCGGTACTGGTCTCGATAGGTGAGAATGATTATATATCGTTTAATGTGTATTTATCACAGGTACATATCCACGCTGATGCGAAAGACATAGAGCATCCTATCTTCACGATTAACGTCACTCAGCAGGCTGGATTAAAGGAATCGCCCAATGGCTTGGATCTAACAGATCCAACGGTGTTAAATAATCTTTCGAAGCTTTTGGAAAAGAATATTAAAGAACAGATTCGTGCTGCCATAACAACTGCCCGTTCGTTAAAAAGTGATTATCTAGGTTTTGGTGAAGCAGCAGAAAGAGCTAATCCACGTGGCTGGAAACAAGTAAAAGATCATTGGGACCGTATATTTGAAACCTGCCAGATTAATATCAATACGGATGCTGTGATCAGGCATACGGATATGCGGAGTGATTCCTTTCAGTCCAAGTATAAGTAATGACGATAAAGGAGGAGCAGTTATGGGAAAAATAAAAATAGGACTACTCCAATTTTTCACGTTGACTTTGTTGTTTGAACTTGGAACAGCACTGGTAGTGAATCTTGGGATGGAGTCTGGTAAAGATGCGTGGATATCCATACTGCTCGGAAATTTGATCGGTTTGATTATTTTTTCGGGGTACACTTATTTATACAGAAAGTTTCCGGATCTCCCCTTAACGGCATATACCCGCAAGCTGCTGGGAAGATCCTTAGGTACGGTGATTTCCGTTCTCTACATTATCCTTTTTCTCAATTTAGCGGGTCGTGATTTACGGGATGGCAGTTCCATGCTGGTTATGGCTACTATGCACCGCACACCGTTGTTTATCATATCTACATTGATGATCTTATCTTCTGCGTATGTTTTGCATAAAGGAGTAGAGGTGTTATCCCGAACTTCATTGGTATTCGC
Organism: Paenibacillus sp. FSL H8-0315; assembly: GCF_038005365.1. Lineage (NCBI taxonomy): Bacteria > Bacillati > Bacillota > Bacilli > Caryophanales > Paenibacillaceae > Paenibacillus > Paenibacillus sp. FSL H8-0315. The sequence continues at coordinate 6,067,683 of NZ_JBBOTA010000001.1, forward strand.
AACTCTCGTAATGCTGATAGGTATATTTTGCTCGATTATGCTGATGTTATCGGGCTCCATTAATTTGAATCGATTGCTTCCTGTTTTTGAGAATGGGTTCCAGCCTGTGATCGAATCTGTCATTCGCCAGAACTATATGTTCCCTTTTGGTGAAATGATTTGTTTTACCATGCTAATGCCCTATCTGAACAATGTTAAAAAAGGTCCTTGGGTCATCGGAGCAGGGATATTTGTTTCAGGTTTGCTCTTAAGTCTGACTATGATGCTGAATATCTCCGTGCTGGGCACAGATATTGTGAAACGTTCACCCCTCCCTCTGATGCCCACGATTAGCAAGATTTCAATCTCTGATTTTATTCAACGTGTGGATATTCTAGTAGTTATGGTGCTGATTATCGGCGTTTTTTTCAAAATGTCAGTGTTTTTTGCGGCGGCACTTATAGGAATTTCCGAATTGTTCAAAATTCCTTACCGGAGAATGGTCTATCCCTGTGCTCTGATCATTCTGTTCAGCTCGATGTTGAACGCGCGGAGCTTTACTGAACATATTAATGAGGGCGGGAGATTGTTATATACGATTTTCCCCTTCTTTATGGTGTTGATCCCTGTAATTCTTGTCATTGTTGCGGCGATAAGAAGTCATCTTTCCCCGCCACGTTCTGGTTGATGTCCTGTTTTCCAGTAGTAGATATCGGGGATGAACAAGCAGAGCAGCAAAATAAAAGCCGTTGCTTTCTCAGAGGCGGTATAGAATAGATAATTAAGGATATAGCCGACGTTACCCAGCCCATAGCCATACAGCCAATCTAGCAAATAAATATACAATAAGCAGAGAGTGGCTAGCAGTAAAGATACAGCGTATTTTCGGATCAGAAACTTTCTTGTTTTTTTCTTCAAAGTATTCTCTCCTTTATGGAAATATCAGCATTAACGTTAGTATGAAGCTTTTTATAGATGAACATGCATGGTGGATATTTTGGTCTAAATGCATTTCTTTTGGAAAGCTTATCATCCATACCGATTTATGTTACATTAGTATGAAACTAAAGTTAGAAACTAATGTGGCAGGGGAGGATCTTGTTGTGAAGCCGGATTTACGTTCCGCATGGGGAAATAAAGTATTAGTCGGAGACGGAGCGATGGGCACCTACTTATATCAGAAGGGTTTCCCGGTCGGCATTTCCTATGAAGAATTGAATTTGACCTCTCCGGGGGTAATCGAAGATGTTCACCGCAGCTATATTGAGGCAGGGGCAGTGCTGCTGGAGAGCAACACCTTCTCGGCGAACTATGACAGGCTCTCTAAATATGGTCTAGAATCTAAGGTTGAGGAAATCAATCGAGCCGGGGTTAGAATCGCTCGCCGGGCTGCTGGAGATCATGGGTATGTATTAGGAGCTGTAGGATCTATTCGCGCGGGCAAACGTGCGAATCTCTCTTCCACAGAGCTGAAAAAATATTTTACACAGCAGATTGCTGCATTGTTAGAAGAGAACGTAGATGGCATTATGCTGGAAACCTTCTACGATGTTGAGGAACTGCATTTAGCTCTAAGAACACTCCGCAAGATCAGCTCGCTTCCTGTAGTTTGCCAATTAGCTGTCGATGAAACAGCACGCACATTAGATGGATTAACTTTGCCGGAAGCTTTTCGTATCCTGGAAAGCGATGGCGCTGATGTTATCGGATTTAACTGTAACACAGGCCCGAACGGAATGAAGCGGGCGCTCAAAGCTGTACAAGGGAGTCTGGTTTTGCCAGCTTCTGTGTATCCAAATGCGGGTGTAGCGGATTATGTTGACGGAGAATACCGGTACGGGGCTTCTCCAGAATATTTTGGGCAAATGGCGCAGACTTTTGCGGAGATGGGCTGCCGGATAATCGGTGGTTGCTGTGGTACAACTCCGCAGCATATCGCAGAAATCTCGTCTGCACTGAAGAATTATGTACCGCAACCGCTTCCTAAACCGTTGCCACCTACTGTGGAGCGTGTATCGCTGCAAGATAATTTTGGCGATGATAATAGAGAGGGTAGAGAGCCGAACCTGGTTGATCTGGTAAAGGAACGACATACGGTTATTGTTGAGCTTGATCCACCTCGTGAATTGGATATCGCAAAGTTTATGCAGGGTGCAGAAGCGCTAAGAAGAGCAGGCGCGGATGCGTTGACACTCGCCGACAACTCTCTGGCTGTTACACGGATGAGCAATATGGCGTTGGGGCATTTGGTGCACGCTAAAACCGGACTTCGTCCGCTAGTGCATATTGCTTGCCGGGATCGTAATTTGATTGGTACTCAATCCCATTTGATGGGTTTTGATGCGCTTGGAATTGATCATGTGCTGGCCGTAACAGGTGATCCTGCGAAATTTGGAGATCTTCCCGGCTCAAGCTCGGTTTATGATTTAACTTCTTTTGAGATAATTAGAATGATCAAGCAGCTGAATGACGGGATTTCCTTCTCAGGTAAACCTTTGAAACAGAAAGCGAATTTTGTAATCGGAGCTGCGTTTAACCCGAATGTTAAACATTTGGATAAGGCAGTGCAACGTCTGGAGAAGAAAATCGCCTCTGGTGCCGACTATATTATGACCCAGCCTGTCTATGATCAGGAACTTATCGTGAAGATAGCTGAGGCAACAGCACATCTGGAAATCCCTGTATTCATTGGGGTTATGCCACTGGCAAGCGGACGAAATGCAGAGTTTCTGCATAATGAGGTTCCCGGTATTCAGCTTACGGACGATGTCCGCAACCGGATGAAGGGACTTGAAGGGGAAGCTGGAAGAGCAGAAGGTGTCGCTATCGCTAAGGAACTGTTAGATGTTGCTACTGCCCATTTTAATGGGATCTATCTGATGACTCCGTTCATGTTCTACGATATGAGCGCACAGCTAATGGAGTATGTGTGGGAGAAATCAGGACGCAAATTGTCCCCCTTGTTTCGCTAGTAATAATCAATTACAATAGTGTAATGGATGTGATTCCGTTGTCATTTAGCATGACCGGATACGGTCAATCGTCCCTGCAATTCGGCGGCTACAAGATTATGTTCGAAGTGAAATCGGTGAATCACCGGTACTGCGAAGTTGTACTGCGGATGCCCCGGGATTGGACGGGTTATGAGGATGTGTTGAGAAGAAAGGTTCAACAGCACATCAAACGGGGAAGAATAGATGTTACCATCAATAGAGAGCACGATGAGTCGACTGTTAGACCGGTTCTGAATCACTCTGCTGTAATGACCTATCTAAAGGCAGCAGAGCAGCTTAAGAATGAATATGGTTTGAGTGGTGAGTTGACTTTACGTGATATACTTTCTATACCCGGTATTATGGACAGCAAAGACGAGGCTGCGGGTGCCGTGTCTGCGACATTAGAAGACTACTCCGAAGTATTGGAGGCGGGACTTGAGCAGTGTTTGCAGTCTCTGCTGGAGATGCGCGCCCGTGAAGGAAGTTTTCTAGCCGCTGATATTGAACAGCGCCTGAACCATCTTGAGAACATGCATGCTGAAATGGTTGAACTTGCACCTGTCGTAATCATTGAATATCGAGAGAAACTTCGACATCGATTAAATGAACTAAATGATGGGACGTTCGCTTTTGATGAGCATAAATTTGGGATGGAGATCGCTATTTTTGCAGATCGCTGTAATATTGATGAAGAGTTGACCCGGTTGTATAGTCATTTCGAGCAATGCAGAGCCCTCCTGAAGGGGAAAGGACCGGTAGGACGCAAACTGGATTTTCTCATTCAGGAGATGAACCGTGAGACGAATACAATCGGATCGAAATGCAATCATCTAACTCTCGTGGGTCTTGTGCTAGATATGAAAGCAGAACTGGAGAAGATTCGAGAACAAGCTGCGAACATAGAGTAATCGGGAATAGGTAATAGCATAGAACTTTATGGGGGGAACTACCGGAACATGGCAATCAAACTTATTAACATTGGCTTTGGAAATATTGTGTCTGCCAACCGCATTATTTCTATCGTCAGTCCGGAATCTGCACCAATCAAACGTATTATCCAGGAGGCACGTGATCGGCATATGTTGATCGACGCCACCTATGGCCGACGGACTCGTGCCGTAATCATTACAGATAGTGATCATGTCATCCTATCGGCTGTACAGCCGGAGACTGTGGCGCATCGCTTATCCAGTAAAGATGACGACAACGACGAATAACAACTAAATGGAGTGTATTATGTCAAAAGGATTGCTCATCATATTATCCGGACCTTCCGGCGTAGGTAAAGGTACTGTTTGTACAGCACTACGTCCGAAGATGCCCGAACTTGTCTACTCAGTTTCTGCTACTACTCGCAGTCCGCGTGCGGGTGAGGAAGATGGCGTCAACTATTTTTTCAAAAGCAAAGATGAATTTATGGCAATGATCGAAGCCGATCAATTGCTTGAATACGCGGAGTACGTAGGTAATTATTACGGTACTCCACGTGATTTTGTGGAGAGAACTCTCAATAGCGGCAAAGACATTATTCTCGAAATTGAGGTTCAAGGCGCTCTCAAAGTTAAAGAGAAATTTCCTGAAGGGATTTTTGTGTTCCTTCTTCCTCCATCCATGGACGAGTTGAAGGACCGCATTCGCGGACGGGGTACTGAGCATCCAGATGTGATCGATCACCGCATGACTGTAGCGGAGGATGAGATCAACTTAATGCAGCATTATGATTATGCTGTTGTGAATGATGAGATTGATCTGGCTTGTAAGAGAATAGAAAGCATTATTATCGCCGAACATTGTAAAGTCAGATAATTTATGCTGAAGGTCAAATGTATTAACAGTAAACTATGAAGAGGTGTCCCAGTGCTATATCCATCCATTGATGAAATGATGACTAAGGTTGACAGTAAGTATTCGCTCGTTGTCGCTGCTGCACGTCGTGCTAGACAATTGCGTGAGGGTGGCAAGACAGATGTGAAGAATCCTAGATCGCATAAATTTGTTGGTGTTGCTCTTGAGGAAATTTACGAAGATCGCATTACTCTAACCCGCGGTGAAGAGTAGTCTCAAGCATAAGTAATAATGACCTATTGTAGAAACGGATGCCGCCTATTTGTTTTGAGGCGCTGCCGTTTCTTCTTGGGTTATGGAGCATTTACGGGTCTTAAATTTATGATGAAAGCCCAGAACCGGGCTCTTTATGACAACCGGAAGGTTGTTATTTTTTTCTCGTCGTAAAGATAGCCATTCGTTGTAAGAGTAGGGAACAGGGGGGAGATCATGTTGAAGAGCTTGAAGGGGAAGACTATTTTACTTGGGATCACAGGAGGAATTGCTGCTTATAAAGCGGCGTCCTTGACCAGTAAGCTTGTCCAAAAAGGTGCCGAGGTCCATGTCATTATGACAGCTTCGGCGAAGCAGTTCATTACAGAATTAACTCTACAGTCACTATCGAAGCAACGAGTATACAGCGATACATTCCAGGAGAGAGATCCATCCTCCATTTCACATATTGATCTGGCAGATGCTGCGGATCTTGTGCTGGTAGCACCCGCGACCGCAAATATGATTGCCAAAATGGCGCACGGGATCGCCGATGATATGTTATCTACAACGCTGCTAGCTACTACGGCTCCTATTATGGTTGCACCAGCTATGAATGTTCATATGTATCAGCATCCAGCTGTACTTAATAATTTGAATATTCTCGCTACTCGGGGCATTCAATTTATTGAGCCTGGTGAAGGACTGCTGGCATGTGGATACGTTGGCAAAGGTCGGCTAGAAGAGCCAGAGGCTATTGTGAGTGTGGTTGAGAATTTTTTTGCACATCAAGCAAGCGTCGCATCCAAACCTCTTGTGGGTAAAAAAATCGTCATCACAGCGGGTGGAACGGTAGAACGCATTGATCCAGTACGTTATATCTCCAATGATTCATCAGGTAAAATGGGCTTCGCATTAGCACGTGCTGCGCGCGCAATGGGAGCTGAGGTAACGTTGATTGCTGCGCGTACAGATGAGGCCCCTCCACAGGATCCAGAGATTTCAGTCATTCGTGTTCAATCTGCACAGGAAATGTATGAAGCAGTTACCGCACAGTGGGACAGCTGCGATATTATGATCAAGGCGGCGGCTGTATCGGATTACCGTCCGAAGCATAGTGAGCCTTCTAAGATTAAAAAAAGCGGAGAGACGATGACGCTTGAGCTTGTGAAGACAACGGATATTCTGGAAACACTCGGTAAGAACAAAAACAAGCAGTTTTTGGTTGGCTTTGCTGCGGAAACGGGCAATACGGAATTTTATGCTAAGGACAAGCTGGTCCGCAAAAACTGCGATCTCATCGTTGCTAACAATGTAGCGGCTGCAGGAGCCGGATTTGGAGCGGATACGAATATCGTTTCGATATATGATGTGAATGGATTGGTGCTTGAATTGCCACAATTGTCGAAGGATGAGGTTGCTCGTCGTTTGCTGACGCTCGTGGCAGAGCGAATTACTGGAGCTTCATTATAATGGATATCGCCAAGGTCATTGTGGATGTGCCTGTACGCAGCACTGACCGGCCATTTGATTATAGTATTCCAGAATCCCTGAAATTATGGATTGAAGTGGGCAGTCGGGTAGCCGTTCCGTTTGGGCACCGGACAGTCCAAGGTTTTGTAGTTTCTTTAGAATCAGGCGAGACCCTAGTGAATCCTAGCCTGAAGCCAATCCAAGAAGTGTTGGATCTGCTCCCGCCTTTATCTCCTGAATTAGTTGAGCTTGCGGACTGGATGAGTAAAAGATATGCATGTAGACGAATTTCAGCACTGCAGGCGATGTTGCCCACCGCTCTAAAAGGGAAGGCAGAACGGCTGATTTCACTTGGGGATGTGCAGGAAGAGACAGCATTTCCAGAGGATGAATTGTTCCCAATGTTTGCGGACACAGGGGATGAGGAACGGCTAATCACAGAATTTATTGGACGTAGTGGCGAAGTTTCCATGAAGCAGCTTACTCGTGCATTTCCTGAGGCTGCTGAGACGGTGAAGTTCATGCTGCGGCGTGGAGTACTTATAGAGAGTCAATCCATTAAGGATAAAATGGGCAAGAAAAAGCTCAAGGCAGTCGATCTGGCGATAGGTGTCACTGCTGCCCGGGAGGCTTTGAACAAATTTCCGAAAAAATCAGCACGCCAGAAGGAAGTTCTGAGCTTTTTAGTTGATATGGAAGCTACACTCCCCATGGCCCTTAAAGAAGTTTTGTCTGCACTCCAAGTAACGGCAAGTACTGTAAAGGCCTTGGAGGAAAAAGGATTTATCGAGATCAGTGAAATTGAAGTCTATCGCGATCCTTATCAAGGGCGAGATTTTAAACCTACCGCACCTCTACCGCTCACAGCGGAACAAGAGGTCGTATATACAAGGATTTCTCGAACCGTAGAAGAGCAGCTTCACGAAGTATTTCTGCTTCATGGCGTTACGGGTAGTGGTAAGACAGAGATCTATTTGCAGTGTATTAAACGTTGTTTAGATCAGGGTAGACAGGCTGTTGTTCTTGTTCCAGAGATTGCTTTAACGCCACAAATGGTGGAGCGGTTTAAGGGACGGTTCGGCAGCGGGGTCGCGGTTATGCATAGCCGGCTGTCTGTTGGTGAGCGATACGATGAGTGGCGTAAAATCCGTGAAGGAAAGGCCACAGTCGCTGTAGGCGCAAGATCGGCCGTGTTTGCTCCTTTCTCCAACTTAGGACTGATTATTATGGATGAAGAACATGAGACCTCTTATAAACAGGAGGAGAATCCGAAATATCATGCCCGTGATGCTGCTATTCGTAGAGCGGAGCAGTGTGGGGCAGCTGTGATTCTTGGATCTGCCACGCCTTCGCTGGAAAGCTATCATGCTGCAAGATCGCAGAGTGATATTCATTTTTCACCGGTACTGCTGGAGATGCCTACCCGTGCGCTTGGAAATGAACTTCCAAAGGTGAACGTAGTAGACATGCGGGAAGAGCTTAAAGAAGGCAACCGTTCGATGTTCAGCCGAAAGCTTCATTCAGCACTGGAAGAGAGGCTGGAACGCGGAGAACAGACCGTGCTGCTGCTTAACCGTAGAGGTTTCTCCACCTTTGTCATGTGTCGTAGCTGTGGTTACGTAGCCGGTTGTCCAGAATGTGATATCTCACTAACATATCATAGCCGTAGTGACAATTTGCGTTGTCATTATTGTGGCCATGCTGAACCAGCACCTAAGCTTTGTCCGGAGTGTGGGAGTGAGCATATCCGGTTTTTCGGAACGGGTACACAGCGGGTGGAAGAAGAGCTTGGTAAGCTGTTCCCAGGCATACGAGTGATTCGTATGGATGTGGACACAACAACAGAAAAAGGCTCACATGAGAAGCTGCTGAACCAATTCCGGGACAAAAAAGCGGATGTTCTCCTGGGGACTCAGATGGTAGCAAAGGGACTGGATTTTCCAGATGTCACTCTTGTTGGTGTAATCACAGCAGATTCAGCGTTGAACCTGCCCGATTTTCGCGCAGCAGAGAAGACATTCCAATTGCTTACACAAGTTGCAGGCAGAGCAGGCCGGCATCAGCTTCCAGGCGAAGTGGTCGTTCAGTCCTATACGCCAGAGCATTATTCCATTATTCATGCCAGCGGACATGACTATCTCTCTTTTGTACGTGAAGAGCTGAAGCATCGTAGAGGCCTCCATTATCCGCCGTATTGCAGACTCATCCTGGTCACATTGTCTCATGAACAGCTGCCGCTTCTACTGCGGATGGCAGAGAATTATGCTCTGAATCTTCAAGGAAAAGCCAGACAGCTAAGATGGTATGGAAGTCTCGATAAGCTAACCAGTGATGTGTTAGATCTGTTGGGTCCTGTGGCTTCACCTATCCCTCGATTAAAGGGTAGATATAGATTCCAGTGTATGATAAAATGGCGCGGCGCCATCGATGTAATTGGACTTGTCCGCCAAGTGGCTGAAGAGTTAGAGGATTCTGTACGGGATACTGGTCTTCAGATCAGCATTGATGTGGATCCGCAGATGTTGATGTAAATCCGTATCATGTTACAATGTAAAAAAAGAGCTTTATCAATTGACTTTAAATATAGAAATGTTCAGAACGGGAAGGTGTTTTGTAATGGCTATACGTTTGATCGTTAAGGAACCGGATGAAGTATTGCACAAAAAAGCTAAAGAAGTAGCTGTAGTTACTCCTAATGTTAAAAAATTGCTGGATGATATGGCACATACGATGTATGACGCTGAAGGAGTAGGGCTGGCGGCACCCCAAGTCGGAATTTTGAAACGTCTAATTGTGGTGGATGCGGATGAAGAGCATGGATTGATCAAAATGATTAACCCTGAAATCATCAGCATGGAAGGTGAACAGCTAGGACCAGAAGGATGTCTTAGTATTCCTGGCTTGAATGGTGATGTACGCCGTGCGGAGACTGTAACTGTACGTGGCCTTAACCGTGAGGGAAAAGAGATTACGATAACCGGCAGTGGTTTACTTGCCCGGGCTTTTCAGCATGAGATTGACCATTTGAATGGAGTTCTGTTTACAGATATCGCTGAAAAAGTGTACGAGATGACTGCTAACGAGACTGAGGAGTGAGGAATATGAAGATTGTTTTCATGGGAACTCCAGCCTTTGCGGTGCCAAGCTTGCAAATGCTGGTAGATGAAGGCTATGAAGTTGTAGCTGTCATCACCCAACCGGATCGTCCGCAGGGGAGAAAAAAGATCTTGGCTCCTTCACCAGTTAAGGAAGCCGCATTAGCTCTCGGATTACCTGTGCTTCAGCCTGAACGCATGCGTCGTCCTGAGGCAGTCGCTGAGCTGGCTGTATATGAGCCGGATTTGATCGTCACGGCTGCTTATGGTCAAATTTTGCCTAAAGCTGTGTTGGACTTACCGCGGAATGGTTGTGTGAATGTACACGGTTCGTTGCTTCCTAAATATCGGGGAGGTGCTCCGATTCAGCGTAGTATCATCAATGGTGAGAAAGTGACCGGCGTTACTTTGATGTATATGGCGGAAGGGCTGGATACCGGTGACATGATCTCTCGTGTCGAAGTGGCTATTGAGGCTGAAGATACCTCTGGAACTCTTTTTGATAAGCTAAGCCTAGCGGGACGAGATCTGTTAAAGTCTGAAATGCCACGTTTAGTGAGTGGAAAAGTTCAAGCTGTTCAGCAAGACGATAGTGAGGCAACTTATGCTCCTAACCTTAATCGCGAGGATGAACGTTTGGATTGGAACGCGAGCTCGCGTGATAACTATAATCGAATTCGTGGATTAGTTCCTTTTTCCGGCGCATTTACGCTCTGGAATGGTGAGACCTTTAAAGCTTGGGCTTCTAAACTGCCTGAAGAGCAGAAAGCAAGCGATAGTGCTCCAGGAACGGTGCTTTCTGTAACCGAGCAAGGTGTCGAAGTGAAAACAGGTGACGGAAGTCTGCTGCTGACAACGGTTCAACCTGCTGGCAAAAAAGCAATGAGTGCGGCCGATTTTAGCCGTGGTGCTGTTATGAAGCCAGGGACGGTGTTAGGTTGAGCGGCGGTGGAAATGGTGTTGGCCGATCAGCAGTAAATCCTAACGCTGGGAAGAGACAGGGGAACAATTCCAAAGCAGTTGGCAACAACGGCAGAGCTGGCAATAAGGGTAAGGTTGCCCCTGCTTCTGCCCGGGAAATCGCGCTTGATATAATGGTTAAAGTTGAGCAGCAAGGTGCATATAGCAATTTGCTGCTCAACAGCAGTCTACAGAAGGCGACACTTAGCAAAGAAGATGCCGGACTGGTCACAGAACTTGTTTATGGCTCTATTTCGCGGATGAACACCTTGGATTATGTGCTTGAAGGATTTGTTAGTAAAGGGATAGCTAAACTACAGCCATGGGTCCGTAATTTACTGCGGTTAAGTTTATATCAAATTATGTATCTGGATCGTATACCGTCCCATGCAGCTGTAAATGAGGCTGTTAATATAGCGAAGAAAAAAGGCCACCAGGGAATCTCAGGGATGGTTAACGGTGTGCTGCGCAGTGTGTTGCGCGCTGGTGATCTACCGGTTCTGCCTGAGGGGCTGAGTCAAGCGCAGCGGATATCGATATTATACTCACATCCGTTGTGGTTAGTGGAACGTTGGATTACCGAGTACGGTGTCGACACGGCGGAAGCGATTTGTGCATCTAATAATGAGCCGCCTGCGGTCAGCGTACGTGTGAATACAACGATGATCAGTCGTGAAGCTCTGCTGAACCAGATGATTGAACAAGGTCTGCAAGCTTCAGCATCTGAGGTTAGTCCCTATGGCATTGTTGTGAAAGGCGGCGGAAACCTGGCGCTCACCTCTTGGTATCGTGATGGATATCTCTCCGTTCAGGATGAGAGTTCTATGCTAGTAGCTGAAGCGGTAGCTCCGGAGCCTGGGATGAGGGTGCTTGACTGCTGCGCTGCTCCGGGGGGCAAAACAGCACATATGGGCGAGCTCATGAAAGATGAAGGATCAATTTACGCTAATGATCTGCATTTGCATAAAGCGAAATTGATCTCAGATCAAGCAGAACGTTTAGGTCTTGATTGCGTATCTACAGGCAGTGCAGATGCGCTGGAGCTGGAGCACACTTTAGAGCATCAATCCTTTGATAGAATTCTTCTCGACGCACCTTGTTCTGGACTCGGCGTAATTCGCCGTAAGCCAGACCTCAAATGGCGTAAGCAGCCGGAAGATGTGGCTAGCGTAGCGTCATTGCAACGGCAATTGCTGCAGTCGGTCTCTAAACTGTTGAAACCGGGTGGCATTCTGGTATATAGTACCTGTACTACTGAACAAGCGGAAAATAGTGAAGTAGTAGCTGACTTTTTGAAGCAGAATCCTGACTTCACCGCTGTAACTTTTGCCTCCCCATTATGGGACAGGCTGGAGGGTACTGCGCTGGCTGAGGGTGAGGGAATTCAGCTGCTGCCTCATCATTATGGGAGCGACGGGTTCTATATTTCCAAGCTGCAGAGAGTCTTGTAATATAGCGAATTTTCTGACAATTGTAGTATCCTCCGCCCGCCGGGCTACCGTACGGCGGGCGTTTTCTTTTACCGTCTCTGAAATTTGTGTTAAAATAGGAAGAATGAGAAATAATACGCATATCCTTATGAAAGAACAGGTGTAGATAATAATGAAACCTTTAATATATGATTTTTCTTTAGAAGAGTTACAACAGTGGGCGAAAGACAATGGTGAGCCTGCTTTTCGTGGTGGACAAATTTTTGATTGGCTGTATGTAAAACGTGTGAATGACTTCGAAGCAATGAGCAATTTGTCCAAAGGGCTTCGCCAGAAGCTGAATGAACAATTCTCTATTGCAGCGCTAACTGAAATTACTAAAATGGAATCTAAAGATGGAACTGTAAAATTCCTGTTTGGATTGCATGACGATCATGCTATCGAAACAGTTATCATGAAACATAATTATGGCAATAGCGTTTGTGTAACAACCCAAGTAGGGTGCCGAATCGGCTGTACTTTCTGTGCCTCCACACTCGGTGGATTAAAACGGGATTTGACAGCGGGAGAAATTGTAGCTCAGGTTGTTCGTTCCCAACAAATCCTTGATGCGCGCGGCGAACGTGTCAGCAGCATTGTTATCATGGGTACTGGTGAGCCGTTTGAGAACTATGATGCAACAATGAGATTCCTGCGTCTTATGATTCATGAGAAGGGCCTAAATATCGGACAACGGCATATTACTGTTTCCACCAGCGGTATTGTACCGAGCATTTATAAATTTGCAGAAGAAGATACCCAGATCAATTTGGCGATTTCGATTCATGCGCCTAACGACGCCTTGCGTTCAAAGCTAATGCCTGTTAACCGCCGTTTTCCGTTTGATGATGTAATTGAATCATTGCGTTATTATCAAGCTAAGACGGGACGACGTGTCAGTTTTGAATATGCCTTGATCGGCGGGGTAAATGACCAACCGGAGCATGCTGAGGAATTGGCCGGGGTGCTTAAGAGCATGTTGTGCCACGTCAATTTGATTCCGGTAAACCATGTGCCTGAGCGAAAATATGTACGTACTTCACGCAATGATATCTTTGAGTTTCAACGTATTTTGGCTGATAACGGGGTGAATGTTACTATTCGCCGTGAGCAAGGCCATGATATCGCGGCCGCATGCGGACAGCTGCGTGCCAAACATATGGAGTTGGGGTGAGGATATTTGATCAGAACAGTTCATGCCAGCGATATTGGCCGAGTGCGCTCTGTCAATGAGGATTCGGTCTGGATCGGCGCGACGCGCCACGGTTATACACTCGGCATAATTGCCGATGGGATGGGTGGACATCAGGCTGGTGAAACCGCAAGCAGGCTCGCTTTGGAGACAATGAGGAATAACCTGGACGGGTTAGAGCCTGAACTTCAAGACGAAGCTCTGCGTGATGCGTTGTCAGCTGCTATTTTGGAAGCTAACAGTACTGTGTTCAGGGAGGCTTCCGGTGACGATAAGTATCATAATATGGGTACTACTGTCGTTGCTGTTCTTTTGAATGGATCAAACGGATATATTGGCCATATCGGAGACAGCAGAGCCTATTTAATAAAAGACAGTGCGGCAGTTCAACTAACCGAGGATCATACGCTAGTCAATGAGCTGTTCAAGAACGGTCAGATCAGTGTGGAGGAATTGGATAATCATCCGCGTCGTAATGTGCTGACGAGGGCGCTTGGAACAGATGCTGAGGTTGAGGTTGATATGGCGCCTATAGCTCTGTTACCAGGGGAAATTTTGCTTCTATGCAGCGATGGTTTAAGCAACTTTGTCACAAATGAGCATTTAGGCAAAGTAGCAGGTATACATGAGATATCGTTAGAGGAAAGAGCGGACCGTTTACTTCAGCTGGCACTGCTCGCCGGCGGTGGCGATAATATTAGCGTCGCTTTGTTAGAACATCATGGAGAGGCCGCTGTGCCCGAAACAAAGGAGTGGGATTGATGATCGGTCACGAATTGGGCGGCCGTTACCAAGTCATCGAACGGATCGGCGGAGGTGGAATGGCGCTCGTCTATAGAGCACATGACATTCTTTTAAACCGAAATGTCGCCATCAAAGTATTGCGCAATCAGTTTGTGCATGACGAGGAATTTATTCGCCGTTTTAGGCGTGAGGCGCAGTCTGCCGCATCTTTGTCTCATCCGAATGTCGTCAGCATATACGATGTAGGACAAGAAGACGAAATTCATTACATTGTCATGGAGTATATTGAGGGTCAGAATCTTAATGAAATTATAAAAGAACGAGCGCCATTGCAGGTTGATGAATCCGTACGGATCGCTTCACAAATCTGTGATGCCCTAGATCATGCGCATCAGAATCAAATTATTCATCGTGATATAAAACCACATAATATCCTGATCGGACGCAATGGACGGGTGAAAGTAACCGATTTTGGGATTGCCCGCGCAGTTACGTCAACAACCATTACACAGACCGGTTCTGTGGTCGGTTCAGTACATTATTTCTCGCCAGAGCATGCCAAAGGTGTCTCTACAGGAGAAAAGTCTGACTTGTATTCATTAGGTATTGTACTTTATCAAATGCTTACTGGAAGCCTGCCCTTTTTGGGAGAGAGTCCGATTAGTGTAGCTTTAAAACATCTGCAAGAAGAGTTTGAAGAGCCAAAACTTCTGAATCCACTCATTCCGCAAAGCGTTGAGAATGTAATTCTGAGATCAATGCGTAAAAACCCGGAGGAGCGATACGACTCTGCCAAAGAAATGTTACAGGATTTGGAAACATGTTTATTGCCGGAGCGCCGCAGTGAGGCGAAGATTCTGTTCAACGATGAAGAAGATGAGGATCGTACGCGGGTTATCCCGGCGATAAAACCGATTCAAAGAAGCAATGGTAATCGTAATCATCGTGAGGAACGGATGGTTCGTGATGAAGATGATGAACCGGTGCCTTCAAGCAAAGGTAAAAAACAATGGGCAAAACCCACATTATGGATTGGGCTTACCTTACTGTTGCTGTTGGCTATGGCCAGTCTCGTATGGTACGTTAAATCACAGCTAGTTGTTCCTGAGGTTTCCGTTCCTTATGTAGTAGGTAAACAGATAGAACAAGCACAAACTGAGCTTGAGGATTTGGGGCTTGAGGTTGCTGATCCTATTCTGTATGACTACAGTCCGAATTTTGAAGAGAATGTGGTCATTAAGCAGAGTAGGGAAAAGGATGCCAAAGTGAAAAAAGGAGCGTCCCTTATACTCACTGTGAATACGGCTAAGCCATTACCCAAGATGCCAGATGTAGTTAACAAGAGCTTTGATGATGCGGTTAAGGCATTGATGGCGCTGGGTATAGCCCAAGACAGAATTGATAATAAACCTCTCTATGACGAAAATACAGATGAAGGTCTCATTGTAAAATCTGACCCTGCATTAAATACTGAATTCGATCCTGAGACGGTTCAAATCACCCTTTACGTTAGTAAAGGAGAAGAAAGTGTACTGTTGCCAGATCTCATCGGTAAGACGGAGAGTGAGGCAAAGGCGCTGCTTGAAGGTGCCAAGCTTGTTCTTGGAGAAGTGAAGAAAGAATCCAGCTTCAGTATTGAAGAAGGTAAAGTAACAAAGACTTGGGCATTTGATAAAGGGACAGGTACTTCTGTTCCACCTGGAACAGCGATTACGATTTACTTAAGTACAGGTTATCCACCTGAAGCCCTGAATTATACCTTTAATGTGCCAGTCGCTCCTGCTCAGGATGGGAAAAAGAGCAAGATTCGTATCGAATTCGTGGATGCACGCAATAATGGAGAGAAACAGGATTGGGGAACACGTACCATTGGAAAGAGCCAAGTGTTATCCGTTAATCTAGTATTGGCTCCTAATAAAGATGGTTCGGTTATTGTTACCCGTGACGGTGTGCTTTTGGACACTTATGTCATTCCTTATATCGATGCGAAGAACGGAACCGTTCAGGAGCCTGAACCACCAGTTATAGCAACACCACAGCCAACTCCAACACCTTCTGCTGAACCTACGCCTACAATTGAACCTACGATTGAACCGGAGATCTTGCCGGGTTCAGGTTCAGAGAATGACGGAGGGAATAACGGGGCGGTGAATCAAACAGGGTTCATAAACAATAGTTCTATAAATAGTGAATCGACTAATAATGGCAATAATAAGCACAACAATAAAGGCAAGGATAAATCTAAAGATAAAAACAACAACTAAACAGGGTTTAACCTGAACGGTTGGCGTAGCGAAATGACCCGGGGATATCAGACTTGGGTCATTTTCGCAAAATCAGGAGAGGAAGGCTCACTATGTATGCCTGAAGGAATAATTGTTAAGGCGTTAAGCGGTTATTATTATGTGAAACCGCTCCGCGAAGGATTAATTGCGACTGAAGAGCATTCTGTTCAATGCAGAGGCCGAGGAATTCTCAAGAAAAAAGGGATCGCTCCGCTAGTTGGAGATCGGGTTATTTATATCCTTACTGAGAATGGAGAAGGAATGGTGGATGAACTTCTACCTAGAGAATCTGAACTGATTCGTCCACCTGTAGCGAATGTTAAGCTCGCAGTGCTTTTATTCTCCGTTCGGGAGCCCGATATGAACCTGAATCTGTTGGACAAGTTTCTAGTTCATATTGAGCATTCGGGTCTGGAACCCCTAATTGTTCTGACTAAACAGGATTTGGCGGATGATGATGGTGAAGCTACCCGTTATGTTAAAGAACTTTATGAGGATATCGGATATGAAGTGATGGTCACAAGTTCACTTACTGGTGCCGGAAGCGATGAGCTAAGACAAAGGCTTACTGGAGGCATCAGCGTATTTGCGGGTCAATCCGGGGTTGGTAAGTCCACCTTATTGAATCGTATTGTTCCAGGGCTTAAACTGGAGACTGGAGAGATCAGTTTACGATTGGGACGTGGTCGTCATACGACCCGTCATGTGGAGCTGATGGATATTGGTGGTGGAGGTTTTGTTGCAGATACCCCAGGTTTTAGTCAGCTTGATTTCTTGGAGCTTGGTGTAGAAGAGCTGTCCACTTGTTTTCGTGAATTTGCTCAATACGCATCCGATTGTAAGTTCCGGGGCTGCAGTCATCAGCATGAACCAGACTGCCGTGTAATAGAGGCTTGGAAAGCAGGGAAAATTGCGGATAGTCGTTATGATCATTACAAACTGTTTTTTAATGAAATGAAAGATAAAAAGCGGAGGTACTAACATCATGATACGAATAGCACCATCTTTATTGTCGGCGGATTTCGCGCGTTTAGGTCCAGAAGTTGCAGAGGCGGAAGCCAGTGGTGGAGATTGGATACATGTGGATGTAATGGACGGTCATTTTGTGCCGAATATCACGTTGGGTCCACCTATTGTAAAAGCTGTATCGTTACATACCAAGCTGCCACTTGATGTTCACTTGATGATTGAATCACCAGAACGTTATATCCCTGATTTTGCTGCAGCTGGTGCAAGTGTGATCACCGTTCACGCTGAGGCATGCGTTCATTTGCATCGTGTGGTTCATCAGATCAAGGAACTGGGGCTGAAGGCAAGTGTAGCAATTAATCCGGGTACTCCGGCATCAGCGGTGCGTGAGGTGCTGGAGGATGTGGATATGATTCTGGTGATGACCGTTAATCCAGGCTTTGGTGGTCAAGCATTCATTCCTAACACTTTGCGCAAAATCACTCAAATTCGAGAATGGGCGAATGAAGTGAATCCAGATTTATTGATCGAAGTAGATGGTGGAGTATCGGAAGATACAGCACCATTGGTTGTGGCAGCTGGAGCCGATGTTTTGGTAGCGGGGAATGCAGTTTTTGGCCGGAGTGATCGTGCTGCGGCGATCCAAGGAATTCGAGAAGCAGCCGAATCAGCACTGTGTTAAAAAATAGGCGATTGAGACTAGAGGTATAGGCCAAGTCCTCGGTGCATAAATATGGTTACATGAGCAGAAATCTCATGTAGCCTTTTTTTGTTTTGGCAGGGAGGACTGCAGTTCGTTTCCGTTATTGACAAGAGGAAAGTCTCCTGCGTACGGCATGAATTGATGGGAGGGTAAATCATGAAATTTTACACGTTTAAGCTGCCAAGGTTTTTGGGAGGTTTTGTTAAAGCAATATTGAACACATTTCAGAAGAGTTAAGCCTCTAACAGAAAAGAAAACATGAAAAAAAGCACCTTACAAATGTAAAGGGTGCTTTTTGCTTCATATAAGTTATCGTTCGGTCTTAAAAATTGCTAAAGACTAAACGCGTTCAACTTTACCGGCTTTCAAAGCACGGGTGCTGACGTACACGCGTTTTGGTTTACCGTTCACGAGGATACGGACCTTCTGAACGTTAACTCCCCAAGAACGACGGTTGCGGTTATTAGCGTGAGACACGTGGTTGCCGCTGCTCGGTTTCTTGCCTGTTACTGCACATTTGCGGGACATAGATTACACCTCCTTATTCCTAACACCTGCATAAACAATACTTATCTATAATATCACAGCAAATTTTGCTACGTCAACCGATTCAAAAACATTTATTTCTTTTAATACTTATAGTACAATGTAAATTAGTGCATTATGTCCTGTTAATCATAGAATGATTAGGCATGAAGTTAGGAAGGGGAATTCTCAATTGAGTAAGCGTTCTATAAACGGAACAGATTTTACCGCTATGGTATTGGCTGGAGCGGATAAGCTGCAACAGCATGCAGAACACGTCAATTCCCTAAATGTTTTTCCGGTCCCAGACGGAGATACCGGTACAAACATGAATTTGACGATGACCGCAGGTGCGAATGAATTAAAGAAAAATAACACCACTTCTGTGGGCCAATGTGCAGGTGTACTCTCCAAGGGCTTATTAATGGGAGCTCGCGGGAATTCCGGCGTTATTTTGTCCCAGTTATTCAGAGGGTTTAGCAGGTATGCGGCTCAACATGATGAGCTTAATACACAGCAGTTCGCTGCTGCGCTGCAAACCGGAGTGGACGCTGCGTATAAAGCAGTTGTAAAACCTGTAGAGGGAACTATTCTTACTGTAGCTAAAGAGGCTGCAAGACATGCTGTTTATTATGCCCGCCGTACTACTGACGTTGTGGAGCTGATGACAGAGGTATTAGCCAAAGCAAAAGAAGCCTTAGCTTATACGCCTGAGCAATTACCTGTATTGAAGCAAGTCGGTGTTGTAGATTCTGGCGGTCAAGGTTTGGTCTACATTTATGAAGGGTTTCACCAGCATCTGACGAACGGAAGTACCGGTCTGTCTGAATCTGTGCAAGGACAAACCCACACACCCGTTGCACCAGCGCCTAAACCCATGTTAACGAAACCTGAAAATGAACTGTTTTCTGTACAGTCTTCTGCACAGTCACAGCTATCTACTGAAGATATAGAATTTCTATATGATATGGAGTTTTTCATTAATCGCCAGTTAGGCGTTAACGTGAGAACTAATTTTGATGAGGAAGCTTTTAGGAAAGCGTTGTCAGTTAATGGCGATTCCATTATTGTAATTTCGGATGATGAGACGATTAAAGTGCATGTGCACTCTAAGGCTCCGGGTGAAGTGATGAACTTGGCTCTTCTTTATGGGGAGATCACGCAGATTCATATTCTTAATATGCGAGAGCAGCATCGTGACCTGCTGACTGCGGGTATGGATATTGCACCGATGCCTGATGTGTTCGCTGATATGCCGAATGAGAAGAGTGCAGTGCAAATGTCTCCTGCTGAGCCACCAGCTGATGATTTGGCACCTTACGGCTTCATTGCGGTATCTTCTGGCGCAGGTATTGCTGATATTTTCAAAAGCCTTGGAGTGGACGTAGTCCTTGCTGGTGGTCAAACAATGAATCCTAGCACGGAGGATTTCGTGAACGCGATTTCTTCTATATCTGCGAAGCATGTTTATATTTTGCCGAATAACTCGAACATTGTTCTTGCCGCTCAACAAGCTAAAGATCTTCTAGAAGGCGAACGTGAGATTACGGTGATTCCAAGTAAAAGTATTCCACAGGGAATAGCAGCAGCTTTTGCGTTCCAAGAGGAAGATGCTGTGGAGACTAATTCTGAGAATATGCTGGAAGCAATCTCTCATGTGAAATCCGGACAAGTAACGAACGCTGTGCGTGATACAAGCTTTGATGGGCTGGAGATTAAATCGGGCCAATTTATTGGGATTTCTAATTCTAAAATTGTTGCTGCGGCGGATGATCTTTTGGCTGCAAGTCAGGCGCTGTTATCCAACATGCTGGAGAATGGCGACGAAATCGTCACGATCCTTATTGGTGCAGAAACAGAATCCGAGGCTACTGATTCTTTGAGTGAGTGGCTGGAAGAGACTTATCCGAATGTGGAAGTTGAGATTCATGAGGGTGGCCAACCCCTGTATTATTATCTGTTCTCTGTAGAGCCATAGGTAGGAATTAATGGTTCTTTAACAATGGAGTAGAAATTTGCTATTGCGTAGTTGGCAAAATTATAGCTTGGGGGAGAAAATCCATGAATCGTACCATTATCGTCACCGACAGCACTTCAGATATCCCGCCAACAATGGCGGAAACGTACGGAATTGAGGTAGTACCGTTGACCTTAATGTTCGGCGAAGAGGCTTTTAGGGACAATCTGGATATGACTCCGGAGCAGTTCTATGAGCGTCTTCCCCGTACCTCACAGCTGCCGACTACTTCTCAACCCTCACCGGTTGAATATATGAATGTGTACCGCAGTATTCTGGAGCGTAACCCGGGCTGTTCTATCCTTTCCTTTCATATTTCTTCTGGACTGAGCGGGACTTATCAATCTGCATTGCTGGCTAAATCGATGCTGGAGGAAGAGGGAGAAGGAATCACTGTTGTGGATTCTCTCTCCGCTTCTTATGGTTTTGGATTTATGGTAGTGGAAGCTGCCAGAATGTCTGCTGAGGGCAAAGGACCTGAAGAGATACTTGAGGCTGTAGAAAGCCTACGTCAATCGCGTAAGCTTTACTTCTTAGTAGATACACTTGAATATTTACAAAAAGGCGGGAGAATTGGGAAAGCCTCCGCTATTCTGGGGACACTTCTGAATATTAAGCCGATCCTGTCCATTGATGCAGAAGGAATTATTTATGCGGTGGAGAAAGTTAGAGGCCGTAAGAAGGCTGTCGCCCGTATGATTGAACTGTTCAAGCGGGATCTGCAGGGTGTAAACAAAATCAATGTGGCCGTGGGTCATACGGCTGAACCGGCTTCCGGCGAGGAGTTCCTGAATGAGCTTGCAGGACACTTCACCTTGGAAGAAAAAGTGCTGACGAACGTCGGCCCTGTCGTGGGCAGCCATGTCGGTAACGGTACATTAGCTGTGTTCATTTGGCCTGCAAAATGAGGGATAAATATGACACTGGCATTAAATCAAATTGAAGTAAAAAACATAACTGGCGTGAGTGCTCAAAAGCAAAGCGAGCTTCACGCCTTTGGCGTCTTTACAGTAAAGGATTTATTAGAGTATTATCCGTTCCGCTACGAGGATTATCGGCCCCGCTCGCTTAGCGAGACTAAACACGGGGATAAAGTGACCGTTGAGGCAAAAGTGATCGGTATCCCTGTGCTGCAGCGCTTTGGCGGCAAGTCACGTCTCAGCTGTAAGATGGTTGCAGAGCCCTGGATGTTCACAGCAACCTGGTTTAACCGCCATTACGTAAGAGAGCAACTCACTGTGGGACGGGAAATTGTGCTGACCGGAAAATGGGATCAGAAGCGCAATCAGATTACAGTGACTGATTATGAATTTCCGGATCGTGGTGAAGGGAAGACGGGAACACTGCAGCCGGTCTATTCAGTAGGTGGTAAGATCACGCAGTCATGGATCAGGAAGGTTATTAATCAGGGACTTCAGCAGTACGGGGATCTGATTCCAGAAATTTTACCGCATTCTATTATGAGGGAATATGACTTCATGCCGCGTAAACGGGCCATTGCCACTATTCATAGGCCTGAGGACACTCGTGAAGGGCAGCAGGGGCGCCGTAGGATGGTGTATGAGGAACTATTCCTGTTCCAGTTGAAGATGCAAGCGTTCAGGGTTCTGAACCGCGGGCGGATGGATGGGGTAGTCCACACAGTGGATAACGCGACGGTACGCCAGTTCGTTCGCAGTCTGCCTTTTGAGCTTACAGATGCACAGAAACGTGTAGAGCTGGAGATTTTACATGATCTGCGTTCACCATATTGCATGAATCGTCTGCTGCAAGGAGATGTTGGCTCGGGTAAAACAGTGCTTGCGGCAGTGGCGCTTTTTGCTACGGTAAGATCTGGTTTTCAAGGTGCGCTTATGGTGCCTACAGAGATTTTAGCAGAGCAGCATATGCGTTCACTTACCAGAATGTTTGAGCCGTTCGGGATTACTGTAGGACTCCTTACGGGCAGTGTGACTGGCCGAAAACGTAAAGAATTATTGGCCTCGTTGCAAATGGGGATGCTTGATATCGTGGTAGGAACACATGCTTTGATTCAGGAGGATGTATTTTTCCGTGATCTGGGTCTTGTAGTAACTGACGAGCAGCATCGTTTTGGTGTGAATCAGCGTGGTGTATTGCGGCGTAAAGGATATAATCCGGATGTACTGACGATGACGGCGACGCCTATTCCTCGTACGCTTGCTATCTCTGTTTTTGGAGATATGGATGTATCCACTTTATCTGAGAGGCCGAAAGGCCGGGTGCCAATAACTAGTTACTGGGTAAAGCATGATCTTATGGATCGTGTGCTGAATTTGATTAAGCGTGAAATTGATCTCGGTCGTCAAGCTTATCTGATCTGTCCGCTTATTGAAGAGTCAGAGAAGCTGGATGTGCAGAATGCTATTGATTTGCATATTCAGATGAGCCAAGCTTTCCCTAGCTATAAAGTTGGGCTTTTACATGGTAAAATGACTCCCGCTGAAAAAGATGAAGTGATGCGGGCGTTTTATAACAATGAGCTGCAGCTGCTTGTGTCCACTACGGTGGTGGAGGTGGGTGTAGACGTTCCTAATGCTACATTGATGATCATTATGGATGCGGATCGTTTTGGCCTGTCACAGCTGCACCAGCTGCGTGGACGGGTAGGAAGAGGGCAGCATGCCTCTTTTTGTGTGTTGGTAGCTGATCCAAAATCTGAAATCGGACGTGAGCGAATGACTGCCATGACCGATACGGATGACGGATTTGAGATTTCCCGAAGGGATTTGGAGCTGCGTGGTCCGGGGGACTTTTTTGGGACAAAGCAGAGTGGATTACCGGAGTTTCGGCTGGCAGATATGACGGCTGACTTTGAAATTCTCGAGCAGGCGCGGGATGATGTTGCTGAGCTGCTTAAGGATGAAGCCTTTTGGACATCACCTGAATATGCAGCTCTTCGGCATTATTTACAGAGTGAACAGATCTTCCAAGGAGAATTAATTGACTAACTAGGCACATGTAGCACCGAAGGCTCATATACTGTGAAAGATTGGATATGACGGGAGGTGCTACACTTGGGTTATCAACAATTCGGAATTAGCCCTCAGTTGGTGGATCGCATCAAGCTGAAGATGAAAAACTCGACTGTGAAGGATCGTATCAAAAGTATGATTGAGGGCATCTCGAAACAGGAGCTGCAGGATCCTGCGGTTGTTCGCAGATTGGTACGAAAAGCGTCAGGTGTATTGAACGAGAAATTGACCTCGACACAGGAAGAACAAATTGTAAAGTTTATCATCGCGCAGAAAATCGATCCGAACAACACCTTTCATTTGATCCGCTTGTGGGGAATGTTCCGTTAAGTAGCGGATTAAATGAAAAGTAGGGGTTGTCCATAGATGGTTTTTTCATCGTATGTGACAGTCTGCAAGCAGCGATCCTCCTATTACTGGAGGATCGCTGCTTTGCGTTTTTGGTCGCAGTTACGGCAAGCTGCAATACGTTTCTATTCTTGACAACCGATGCCACCGAATCGTGGTCATTCGTCGTCCGGTACCGCTGAATGATGTTCATCCATCGTTTGATGCCACCGAATCATGTTCATCTATCGTCCGATCCCGCCGAATCATGATCATCCGCTATCCGATCCCGCCGAATTATATCCATCCTACGTCTAATACCACCGAATCATAGTCATCCGCCGTCCGATACCCCGAATCACATTCACCCGCCGTAAGATGTCGCCGAATCATGTTCATCCACTGTCCGATCCCGCCGAATCAAGTTCATCCACCGTCCGCTGACCCCGAATCATGTTCATCCGCAAGTCGATCCCGCCGAATTATGTTCATCCGCTGAGGTATTCGGACTCCAATGACGTTATTTACAAATATATCGCCTTTGGAGCAAGGTTTCGGACTCCAGTGCAGTTATTCATAAGAAATAGACTCGTAGTTGGTGTTTTTTGTGCCAATTGGAGCTATGCGGTCCGATAGCATTCAAAATTCAGGATAATTCCGCGTATAAGGTCCGCTGTGTCCGATGCCACCGAATTCCATTCATCTGCCGTGGGGTACCGCTGAATTATGTTTATCCATCGTCTGATGCTACCGATTCATGTTCATATATAGTCTGATGCTACCGTATCAACTTCATCTGCTGTCGGGTACCACCGAATCTTGTTCATCCGCAAGTCGATCCCGTCGAATCATGATCATCCGCTGTGGCTTTCGGACTCCAATGACGTTATTCACAAATATATCGCCTTTGGAGCAAGGTTTCGGACCCCAGTGCAGTTATTCATAAGAAATAAGCTCATAGTTGGCGTTTTTTGTGCCAATAGGAGCTATGGGGTCCGATAGCATCCAAAATTCAGGGTAATTTCGCGTATAAGGTCTCCTGTGCCCGATGCCACCGAATTCCATTCATCTGCCGTGGGGTACCGCTGAATTATATTTATCCATCGTCTGATGCTACCGAATCAAGTTCATCTGCTGTAGGGTACTACCGAATCTTGTTCATCCGCAAGTCGCTACCGCCGAATCATGATCATCCGCAAGTCGCTACCGCCGAATCATGATCATCCGCTGTGGCATTCGGACTCCAATGACGTTATTCACAAATATATCGCCTTTGGAGCAAGGTTTCGGACCCCAGTGCAGTTATTCATAAGAAATAAGCTCATAGTTGGCGTTTTTTGTGCCAATAGGAGCTATGGGTCCGATAGCATCCAAAATTCAGGATTATTTCGCGTATAAGGTCTCCTAAGTCCGATAGCTGCCTCAATCGCGCAAACATGTTAGATTAAGCGAAGTTTGAGGCCTCGATCAAGAAGTTTTGGGTCTCAAACAAAAAAAAGGAGTCTTCGCTCAAGAAATTAGGTCTCGCTCAGAAAAATTGGTTGCGATCAAAGGCTAAATTCAAAAAGAAGGGAGCGTTCCAGCCATTTTCATGGCTTAAGGGCGCTCCCTTTTTTTATTCGTGTAAGCGTGTTTGTCTATGATCTTTAGTGGCTGATCTGAACACAATTTGGCTCTCTGAATCACACTGTAGAACGAGTGCCCGAAGATGCTCTTCTTCCATTCTGTTCGTCAGACAAAACAACGTGCTAACCTCTCCATCTTGCCCTGAACCTTCAGCAATCGCAGCTTCTCGGTTTAGGGAGCTTGCGATTGCTTGCTGAATGTCCAAACATCGGCTGCTGGTAATCCAAGCAGTGCGGGAGTGGGATAATCCCCGTAGTGAGATACGAACACCTTCGAAAGCCAGCAGGTAGGCAATAATAGAATACATTGCTTGCTCCCAACCGAACAATGTTCCTGCAAAAAGCAGAATTGCACAGTTCAGGATCATAATAACGACTTCCGTTGATTTTGGAGGTCCGCCGCTCAGCAGAGAATACCCCTGGTCACTGGCTTGTTTATTTACACCGCCGAATCTCACAGATATTCCAATACCTACTCCAAGACAGATGCCTCCTGCCATTGCGGCAGGTAAAGGATCGCTAATCACAGCAGGAAAACGATGCAGCGCAAGAGACGCGATGGTTAGGCAGGTTAATCCCAAAACAGTGTAAAGAGCAAAGCGGAGATTTACTTGCTTTCGCGACATAAATATAAAGGGCAGATTGAATAGAAATAGAAACAATCCAAGCTGCATTTCAGTAGTATGAGCGAATAATGCGGATAAACCTGTAATCCCGCCGACAACAAGGCCATGTGGCATTAAAAATAATTCCAATCCTACAGCAGCAAGCAATGCGCCGGCAATGACTGTGAGAACTCGGAAGGTAGAGCTTCTTTGTAGCTGTTGACGTTGATTTATTTTGTTCTGCATAGTTTTTCCTCCTTCAACAGGGGAAACGACCTTACTCATTTTCAGTGGCTATGGCAGATTTTTTGGATATTCGTGCATCATGTCGTTTCTCAAAGTTGAATACTTTATCCATTATTTTATAAATCTATTTAGATTCCTTCGTCAGACAATGTCCAAGGACAACAAGGATCAGCACGTAAATGTCTGGGAATGTCTGCAAATAGTTGCAAATAGCTGCGAACGGCTGCAAATGGCTGCAAATAGTGAAGACTAGCCAGCACTCCGCCTGCTTTACCCAAATTGGCTATAACAATTTAAAGTTTATCCCGTGAGACTATAGGCATCCAATGATAGATGAAGCATGAAGGCTGTGACCAACGCTACGTCCGGCCAGCAAGCCTGCAACGAAGTTGCCAATCAGCATAACGATAACTGCTGCAAGGGAGTACCAGAGCGCCTCACCGCCTAAGGTAGGCGGATGTACCTCAGTCTCAAGCTGAAGAAGAAGATGGCACCTAAGAAATAACGAAATAGGATCACGAGCTTTTCAATTCGTCTCACATGTTCGGTTTCAGCGAGGAAAAGTCCACTAGTAGTGCGCCAATAACTTCTGTCTGCTAGACGAGTGCTCTCGGAGAATCCGGCAATCAAGAATAGTGCTGCGAATATTACTAATGTAAAAGCGCTCCGGAACGGATATCCAGAACATGGTTCAGCCAAGATACTTGCTTTCTTCCAGTGGATGATGAGCAATGCGAGCATGTATACCCACCGGGAAATCCGCATCTCTATAATTCATGAACCTAAGATTTTTATCAATTGAAGTTCTAAATTCCCTTCAGCCGACATTCATTTAGGGCAGAGGTGAACTTCGTTAGTGGAGTGAAATTAGAAAATGAGACGTGAATTTTAACAGGTACAGCCGCAGTCGAAGCAGGAATTTATAAATCACTGGACGGAACAGTAAAGAAAGTACAGGGAGTATTGCAATTACCGCAAGTGACTTCGCTCCCCACTGTTCAGTTATTTTGATGGCTCCTACCTGAGGGGTTATTTGAGGTGCAATCCTTACGGGAGGTGTAAACTTTCGCTCGTAGCGTTCAATTTCGGATGTCGTTGATTCTTGCTCCGTAGTGAATAATCCTCCAGACCAGGCAGGTGGAAAAGAGAACATCATTCCCAGAATTAGGACTATACGAAGAAACCAATGTAGTGATAAATGCGCTATATATTGCACCGAAATAACACCTCCCAACTGTATGTAGTATAAAAAGCATACCATACCTTTTCCTTTGAATCCAAATTGTTTTGTGAAAAAAATTCATATATAGATGATGAAAACATGAAACCGAACGGGAAAAATGACGTATTTCGCAGCATAGATAACTTTTATTATCTTGTTTCAGTCAGGAGGGATAAATTTGAGCGAATGGCAGGATTTTAAAGGTTTTGATGAGCGCAGCTTTTTCGGAAGTTTCATTCATGAGATGCCACTGTTTTTTAAATTATTTGCTTTGCTTTTTCTTGGCTTTTTCGTTTTTATAATTGTTAAATCAGTGAGAATCTGGATGTCCAATAACGCAAGTCCCTTGATAAAAGCAAACTGCACAGCGGTCACCAAACGAACCGAGGTATGGGGTGGATCCGGTGAATCGAGAGCAAATACTAGTTATTATGTTACCTTTGAGTTTGCCGATGGCTCTCGTTTAGAGTTGCAGGTAAGAGATCAGGATTTTGGCCTGATTGTAGAAGGTGACCGAGGTGAACTCCTGTATCAAGGGACTAGGTTTAAAAGCTTCAATCGCGATTTGAAGAAAGAACATCTAAATTTCTAAAAAAGTACATACCATTCAAGAATCACCATGCCTGTTTTGGGTAAAACTCATATGAGAGGTTTTACCAGATCTCAATTCTGGAAGGAGGCTATGGTCTTGAATTCAAATAATCCACAATCGCAAGGGCTGGTACCCTTCCATACACTGAGCGAGGAAGAAGTGCTGAATAGGCTGGAAACTCGGAAAGAGGGTTTATCTTCCGATGAAGCGGCTAAACTTCTGGAGCGATATGGGAAGAATGTACTGCAAGAAGCGAAGACTAAATCGCTATTAGAAAAGTTTATCGAACAATTTAAAAATGTAATGATCTTTATTTTGCTAGTAGCAGCTGTATTGTCAGGAGTTTTGGGGGAATGGACGGATACGATTATTATTTTGCTTGTAGTCATTCTGAACGCGGTGCTTGGAGTTATTCAGGAAAATAAGGCGGAGCAGGCACTCGATGCGCTTAAAAGCATGTCCTCTCCGCATGCCAGAGTAAGACGTTCCGGTCAGGTTACTGAGATAAAAAGTGAAGACCTCGTACCCGGGGATATCGTATTACTGGAAGCCGGAAATGTAGTTCCGGCGGATATAAGACTTTTGGAAGCTGCATCGTTAAAGACGGAGGAAGCCGCGCTTACAGGAGAATCATTGCCATCAGAAAAGCGGGCCGGTGTGCTTGAAGGCAGCGACATTGTAATCGGTGACCGCACCAATATGGCTTACATGAGCAGCAGTGTTACTTATGGCCGGGCGGTTGGTGTCGTTACAACAACAGGAATGCAGACGGAGGTCGGTAGAATTGCCGGTTTTATCTCGGAGGAAGATAATGATGTAACACCGCTGCAAAAAAAGCTGGATGAACTAGGGAAATATTTCACCTTTATTATTCTTGGCGTTTGCGTGATTATCTTTGCCGTTGGGATCTTCGAGGGAAGAGAGCTAATGGATATGCTACTCACCTCGATCTCACTTGCGGTAGCGGCTATCCCGGAAGGGCTGCCAGCAATTGTTACGATCATTCTCGCGCTTGGTGTGCAGCGAATGGCGGGACGAAAAGCGATCATTCGCAAGCTTCCTGCCGTGGAGACACTCGGAAGTACAGAGATTATATGCTCCGATAAGACAGGTACTTTAACATTAAATAAAATGACTGTCGAAAAAGTACATGTCAACGGAAAGACCACTGATTCCAGTGCAGGACTTGAAGGGATTCCTGGTGGTGAGTTATTGCTTCAAGCTATGACGCTTTGTAATGACTCCAGCATTGACGAAGGAAAGACTCCTAGTGAAACTGAAGCAAAAGCTGGAAACAAGGATCCCCAAACCAAGAGCGGAAAAGCAATCATCGGCGATCCGACGGAGACCGCGTTAGTCGATTATGCGCTTAGTATAGGTACTGACAAAAGGGAGCTTGAAAAGAAATATCCACGTAAAAATGAGCTGCCTTTTGACTCTGATCGCAAGCTGATGACAACGATTCATGAGGTAGAAGATGGTCGATATCGTGTGCTGACAAAGGGTGCACCAGATGTACTTTTGTCTAAATGCAGCCATATTTATGTGGATGGAGAAATTGTACCTCTACAAGACGAACATAAGCGGAATATCATGGAGAGTAATAAAATGCTCGCAAATGACGCACTTCGAGTGTTGGCGTTTGCTTTCCGAGATGAGGAGCAGCTGCCGACCGATCTTTCACCAGATACCACGGAGATAGAGTTAGTATTTATTGGTTTGGTTGGTATGATAGACCCTCCGCGTGAGGAAGTACGGGATGCGGTAGCCATCTGCCGTAAAGCGGGAATAAGACCTGTAATGATTACAGGGGATCATCGTGATACAGCAGCGGCTATTGCCAAAAGATTAGGGATTATTGAAGATGAATCAGGTGTATTAACGGGCAGTGAGCTGGATAAATTCAGCGAAGAGGAATTTGCGGAGAAGGTTACCGATTATTCGGTTTATGCACGCGTCTCTCCTGAACACAAGGTGCGTATCGTTAAGGCTTGGCGGCAAAAAGGAAAAATTGTGGCGATGACCGGAGATGGTGTAAATGATGCTCCTGCACTTAAATCATCCGACATCGGTGTGGGCATGGGGATAACCGGAACGGATGTTGCCAAGGGTGTATCAGATATGGTGCTTGCCGACGATAACTTTACGACTATAGTTGTTGCCGTTGAAGAAGGACGGAAAGTTTACAGCAATATCCGCAAAGCAATCCAGTTCCTTCTCTCCGCTAACCTTGGGGAAGTGCTGACATTATTTATTGCCACTATGATTGGTTGGCGTATTCTAGAGCCGATCCATATCCTGTGGATTAATCTCGTTACGGATACTTTACCTGCACTTGCCCTAGGGCTTGAGAAAGCCGGTGAGGATGTAATGGCGAAGAAGCCGCGTAAAGCAAGCAGTAGCATTTTTGCTGGCGGCGTAGGAATCGGGATTATATATCAAGGGATTATAGAAGCGGCACTTACGTTATTGGTGTACCAATGGGCGCATACGCATTACAATGAAGGTATTGCGGTTACAATGGCCTTTGCCACATTAGGATTACTGCAAATTGCCCATGCTTTTAACGTGAGATCCAATAAAAAATCGCTATTCCAGATCGGTTGGTTCAGCAATCGGTATATGTTATGGGCGTCGCTGATCTCTATACTAATGCTTGTGCTTGTGATCATCATCCCGGGCTTAAACGACTGGTTTGGTGTCTCACATTTAAGTGGAATACAGTGGGGAATAGTATGTGCAGCAGCTGTAGCGATTATTGTCATAGTAGAACTTGTAAAGCTGTTTGTCCGGATAAGCGGAAGGGGCAAGAGCTGGGATTAAGAATTTGGTTAAGAGTTGTAGTCAAAAAGCCTGAATCCCTTCAATAGGGATTCAGGCTTTTTGAATGATTTCTTTTAAAGTATGGGAAGCTTATAAAACACGTTGCATGTGGAGGATTACATTACTCCAATAACCCGAGTCGAGGTCACTGATCTGAACTCCGGGTTCGCCCCAAGTGTGGATAAACTTTCCGTCTCCAATGTAAATACCGACATGACCAGGTATAGCATCACTTTCAAATCGGCCGGGAACGGTAAAAAAGATAAGATCTCCTACATCCAGTTCGCTTCGACTTACACGAGTACCTAAATTATCTTGATCTTTAGCTAAACGAGGTAAGCTGACACCGAATTTTTTGAAAACATGCTTTGTAAAAGAAGAACAATCAAATTTTTTGGTTTCTTCATAAGATCCAGCGCCAAAGTCGTAGGGTACACCTAAGAAATTTTTGGCAAAAGCGACTAACTCCTTTTTATCCGCTTCAGAAATACTTTGAATGCGTAAAGATTTAGATTCACTCGTGGATTCGACCGTCGATAATTTTTCGATAGTCTTACGTTCGGACGGTGTAGCAATGTTTATCTCACCCGACTGGGGATTCCAGCCTACTTCTGTTTGCAGAAATTTGGACAAGGCTAAAGGGGTGATATAGATTTGCCCTTCTTGTCGTCTAGGGGCTTGTGGCAGTGTGATTTTTTCCCCAAGTGAGAATACCTGTGGTGAGCCAGGGCGCAGCATATACATAACATCGCTATAACCGATTTTAGTGTATCCATCACTAGAACCATCATCTTTCATCCGATATCCGAGCGAAGTAACCGCAGGCTTAAGTGGAATCCAATACTTTCCCTGAGCGTCGGTAATTGCAGATTGTTCATAATAACTGGAGGCATTTGTTCCATCAGGAGTTAGCGCGTTAACCTTAGGTTTTTGCGATTGAGATGAATAACCGCAGGATGAACTCGTTAAAGCGACAGCAAGCAATACAGTAGCGGTGGTTAGTAGTCTTTTGTGATTATTAGCCATTTAACACGCTCCATCTTCAAACTGTAAATTCAGTTTGTGCAGGGCGATTTTTTTTATGTAAAAGAAACGAAGGCAATCGCTGTAAGAGACAACCAAGCATTACCTGTTTTGATGTCATATATTCTTCAGAATTTGAAATCTATGGAAATATGATAAGTGATTGACGGATAAACAACCTCCATATAATATAGGTTTAATAGATTTCTATCATTAATGTGAGGTACGTGTAAGCTTATGCTTTAATGCTTTTATCGATAAAAGTGATAATGCTGAGTCGCTCACCTTGATGTATGCGTTAATAAACTAATGAAATGGGGTACTTTGATGAAAAAGAGAAACATTTTGGCGGGATTAAGCTTATGCTTCATGCTCGTAGCAGCTGGTTGTGGTAACAATAACACTGCGGGAAACGCAGGAAATGCAGCGAATTCCGGTAATTCCCCTACGAATGCAGGAGCAGCAGATTCAAAAACGTACAAAATTGCGATCTCGCAATATGTGGAGCACCCCTCACTTGATGCTACACGTGAAGGAATTCTCGCTGCTTTGAAGGATGCAGGAATCGTTGAAGGTGAGAACCTGAAGGTTGACCTTGAGAATGCTCAGGCTGATCAAGCGAATAACTTGTCCATTGCTCAAAAGATTGCCGCTGACTCTAATGATTTGGTATTGGCAATTGCAACGCCTTCCGCTCAATCAATTGTTCAAGCACTCAGCAAAGCAAGTAAGGATACACCGATTTTATTCGCAGCCGTAACTGACCCACTCGACGCGAAGATTGTCACGGATCTGGAGCATCCAGGTGGCAATGTATCAGGGGTATCGGACACCAATCCCGAAGCGATTAACAGATTAATGCAATTTATAGCTACCCAATTTCCTAACGTGAAAAAGCTGGGCATCGTTATTAATGAAGGTGAACCAAATGCAGTAATTATGGCTGAGATTGCTAAAAAAGAGTTGGATAAACATGGAATCGAGCTAGTGAAGGCTGCCATCACGAATACCTCTGAAGTCAAACAAGCTGCAGAATCACTTGTGGGTCGTGTAGATGCATTCTACATTACTTTGGATAACACAGTCGTAAGTGCAGTGGATACCATTATTCAAACAGCTAATGACAAGAAAATTCCCTTCTTCTCCAGTGACCGTGATACGGTTGAAAAGGGAGCTTTCGCCACCGTTGGTTTTAAATATTTCGATCATGGCTATCAAGTGGGTCAAATGGCCGTGGATATTTTGAAAAATGGTAAAAAGCCAGCTGATATGAAAGTAACCATGCAAGAAAAACTCGATCTCATTCTTAACCTGAAATCTGCAGCAGCGCAAGGCATAGAAGTGACTGATGCAATGAAGGCAGAAGTTGCCGATCAAGCTAACAATATTATTCAATAAGCCATTATATAGGGGGCGATTTCGTGAGAACGCCCCTTTCCGCTCGAAGGAGGAAGTCATCTATGTTAAATTCGATGCTCGGGGCCGTTGAAATGGGACTGCTTTACGCATTTATGGCTTTAGGTGTATACATTACCTTTCGTATTCTTGATTTCCCAGATTTGACTGTAGATGGGAGCTTTACCACTGGTGGTGCCATTGCCGCTGTTATGATTACTAACGGTTATGCACCATGGCTTGCTACCCTGGCCGCTATTGCTGGTGGAATGCTGGCAGGAATGTGTACGGGCCTATTACATACGAAAGGCAAGATTAATGGACTGTTATCCGGGATTTTGATGATGATTGCACTCTATTCCATTAATCTGCGGATATTTGGTGGCAAACCGAACTGGTCTTTAATGGGCGACACTACCTTGTTCACTTCCATTGATCCTCTGCTCGTTCTGCCGTTTGTAGTTATTCTTGTGAAAATAGTAATGGATTTATTCCTGCGTACAGATCTTGGACTTGCGCTGCGGGCTACTGGAGATAATGCAAGAATGATCCGCAGTCTGGGTGTAAACACGGATAATACCACTATTCTTGGCGTCAGTTTATCCAATGGAATGGTGGCGCTCTCGGGGGCGCTAATCACTCAGTATTCTACTTTTGCGGATTCCTCTATGGGTATTGGGATGATTGTAATCGGGTTAGCTTCGGTGATCATCGGTGAAGCCATATTCGGTGCTAAAAATGTATTTCGGGCCACATTAGCTGTTGTGCTCGGATCCATAGTTTACCGGATCGTAGTTGCACTTGCCTTGCGGGTACCGTGGCTGAAAGCTTCGGATCTTAAGCTGATCACAGCAATTATCGTTATTTTCGCTCTTGTATTCCCGTCGATTCAGCGTTTCCTGAAGCAGAAGAATATGGCGCGGAGGCGTTCCGTTGAATTAGCTGAGCAGGCGCTAAGCAGCAAGAGAGGAGGCACCATCGATGCTTAAACTGGAGAACGTATCTAAGCTGTTCAATCCCGGAACACCCGATGAGAAAATAGCGCTGCTCGGCATTGACTTGGAGCTTCTTCCCGGTGATTTTGTCACCATCATTGGAAGTAATGGAGCTGGTAAATCTACGTTGATGAACATTATTTCCGGTGTCATGAAGCCGGATCTGGGTATAGCCAGCATTGAGGGAAATTCAATCAGCCATTTGGCGGAATTTCAACGGAGTCGTTGGATTGGCCGTGTCTTTCAGGACCCAATGGCGGGTACGGCTCCACATATGACGATTGAAGAAAATTTAGCTATGGCTTATAAAAGAGGCAAAAGCAGAGGGTTAACCTTTGGCGTAAATAAAGCTAAAAGAGCTTTGTTTCGCAATGAGCTAAGCCGTCTGGGGATTGGGCTGGAGGATCGCCTGCGGGCAAAAGTAGGGTTGTTGTCAGGTGGAGAGAGACAAGCGCTAAGTCTGCTAATGGCGACCTTTACTCAACCGCAAATTTTACTTTTAGATGAACATACAGCAGCCCTTGACCCTTCTCGTGCGGAGCTGATTACTAAACTTACAGAGTCCATTGTCCGTGAGATGAAGTTAACCACCCTAATGGTTACTCATAACATGGAACAGGCCATTCGTCTTGGCAATCGTCTGATCATGATGGATAAGGGCCGTATTATTTTGGATATCGATGAGGAACGTAAAAAAGATCTTACTGTAGAACGGCTGCTCGGAGAATTCGAGACAATCAGCGGACATAAATTGGCAGATGACCGAATGATGCTTGGCTAGTCAGTTGTAGGTGTGAAGGTAGCTCAATATAAGGGCTTGAAGTGAAGTCTGATTCTGGATTTCATTTCGAGCCCTTTTTTACATAGGAATTTTTTCGCCGAGCCATTATACTATCCTTATCTTTTAGTTCACGTAAATTTACCCAAATGGAACATTATGGTTTATAATGGAATTATAGTGATAATAAATGAAAATTATCATATTTAGGGAGCGGAGAATGCAGATGATTTGGAAAAATGTTAGCGCTTACAGAAGTTCGGGCATTTTCAACAAAATGATACTGATAATTTCCTTTTTGCTTCTACTTTCCTTTTTATTCTCTTTGACCGTTTTGCAATATGTTTATCGTATCTATGACAAGCAAATTTATGAAAAGGCTTCTGAGGTACTGGGGATGTCCTCCATTAGCATCGAAAATGCCCTAAGAGAATTGGATCAGCTTTCTTTTACAGTGGTGTCTGATGAGCAAATTCAAGAATGCCTGCGCCAATTGCAGAATGATCCACAGCCTTATGAAAGACAAGTTCTACATAACAAGATCATAAACAGACTGGTTGCTTTTGCAGGGGCAGAGAAATACGTTTATTCCATGATGCTGATGGATACGAGTGGCGGAGTAATGACTGCGGGCAATCGTGAAGGAGTATCACAGGATCTGCAGGATCAGTTAAAGCCGTTAGCTGCGGAAGCTAGCGGGAGTATAGTGTGGTATCCGCAAGGAAACAGAAATTCACTTTTGGCGGTTCGGCAGATTAAATCTTATACAGGGTCAACGTTTACGCTGGATGATCTGGGTACACTCGTGATCCGTATTCGGATCGATCTAATCATTGCGGATAGTACGAGCGAAACTGACCAATTAATCGCAGTTGATGCCACGACGGGACAGGCAATCTATCCTGAAGCGCCGATTCTTTTGCCAGAAGAGCTTAAAGAAGAGACAGAACGTCCGGAGCTATATCGCACGGCCAAATATCAAGAAGGTACTTATTTTATAACCAAGACGAAATCATCTTATATAGATTGGATCTACATCAATGCCACTCCATTTAATGAGATGTTCAAACATATTACTTTTGTCAAAAAGCTGGTCGTCATCATATTCGCACTAATCTTATTAATTGGTCTCCTTTTAGGCTACAGGCTTGCTCGCAGTATTGTACGTCCGATCTCTAAGCTGACCAAAAAAATGAAGCAAATCGAGAAGGGCGATCTGGACAATCTGGAGGAACAGTCATTAGGTGTGGTTTCACAGACTGCGCAGGACGAGGTTAGTCAGCTAAACCGGACTTTTAAAATGATGATCCGCAGGATCAGAGAGCTTATTGATGAGAACTATGCGAAGCAGCTGATTATTAGAGAGACAGAGCTAAAAGCTTTGCAGGCCCAGATTAATCCGCATTTTTTGTACAATACACTGGAATCAATCAACTGGTTAGCCAAAATGAACAAACAAGCCAAAATCTCAGAAATGGTAGAAGCGCTCGGTTACTTGTTCCGCAGCTCTATTGGTCTAAAGGATCCGCTGATTACACTAGAAAAAGAGATCACTATCGTGCGCAATTATGTCATTATCCAGAAAACACGGTTTGATGAGAGGCTTGATTTCCGGATGGATGTACCTGAACATCTGCATGACGCTTTGATTCCGAAGCTGACCTTGCAGCCTTTAATCGAAAATGCTATCCGCTATGCACTAGAGCCTAATATTGAACCGTGTACCATTTCTATAACAGTTAGTGAAGAAGAGCAGGGCCTCGATATCAGAGTCAGTGATAATGGACCGGGAATGAGCGCTGAATTTATCAAAGATTTGCAGATGGGAAGAGTTAAGACCCGTGGAGAAGGCATCGGCTTAGCTAACATCGCGGAAAGGATTCAAATCGTCTTTGGCCCTGAATGGGGCACTTCCATAGAAAGTAAACCGGGTCAAGGAACAACTATACATGTGCGTATACCTTACTTAAAAGGAGTGCTAGAGAATGTATAAACTGCTGCTGGTGGATGATGAACGCTTGATTCTGGAAGGGATATCGCAGGTTGTGGACTGGGGACGAGCGGGAACAGAGCTTGTAGGCACGGCGTGGAACGGGATTGAGGCTTTGGTGAAAATAGAGGAGCTTAACCCTGAAATAGTGATTACGGATATTTCTATGCCTGGTTTAGATGGTTTGGGACTGGTGCAAAAATGCAGTGAACGATTTCCAGACGTGAAATTCGTTATGCTGACTGGTTATAAGGATTTTGATTATGCTTGTATTGCTATGCAGAACGGGGTTAAACATTATCTTTTAAAGCCGTGCAATGAGAATCAGATCCATGATGCACTGGTTGAGCTGGTAGCAGAGCTCGATGAACAGAAGAGCCGGGGCGAATTCGTAAATAGCATGAAACAACGTCTTCAGAAGGTATTGCCCCATGTGAAAGAACAATTTTTGAAGGAATGGATCTCTAACAAAACTTATGGAAGTCAGGATCTAGAGTACTATCAGGAATTATTCGGCATTGAACTCAATGACAAAACGGTACGCTTGCTCCTGTTCCGACTAGAAGGTTCTTACGAATATGAGCAATTGTTCGCTCTGCAAAATATTGCCCAGGACGTACTTCAGGAAACACTCCTGAGTGCGACGATAGGGGGTCATTTATTAATATTACTGGAAGACGAAGGAAATACGGTGCAGAATAGCCCCTTGCTTAAACGTATCGCTGAAGTAAGAGAGGTATTCTGCAAGTTTTATAAAATGGATGTGACAATCGCGATTAGTGATGCTGACCTTATGATTCATTCCCGGAGATTGTATCGTCAGACCTTACAGTGCCTGAACCATCGTTTTTATTTGGAGGCGGGCGGTTTGATTACCGGGAGTGATATCCCAAGTGATGAGCTTAGTGGAAGAAATGATATCGAGCTAGATGAAGAGCATATTTGTCTACTAATCAAAGCAGGTGACCAAAATACGGTAGAGCTGGAATTGGAACGATTATTCAACTTGCTCGCGGATGAACGGTTAGATATTAACGTGACGCGTTCATATGTTTTACAGTTATATTCCGCTATGATTCGTTTAGCAGTCCCTGATGAAAGAAATAGCTTCACATCGGGCTTGGCGGAGCTTGCCGAAATTAGAACCTTGGGAGGTTTAAAAGCATACGTCAAAGAGGCAGCGGTTCGCTTAACAGCGATGTATGACCGACATTTTAGTTCCCGGCAATCGCTTATTGTAGACAAAATGTTCAAAATTATCGCAGAGGATTACAAGAATGCAGAGCTGTCGCTTAGCTCGGTCGCTGCTGAAATGTTATATATGAATCCCGACTATCTAGGCAAAATATTCAAGAAAATTACCGGAGAGAAATTCTCGAATTACGTAACCAATTACCGGATTGCTAAAGCATCGGAGCATATTTTGAGAAGTGGGGATGTAAGAGTATTTGAGCTGGCTGAAATGTTCGGCTTCGGTGGGAATGCACAATATTTCAGTCAGGTTTTTAAAAAAGTAACCGGTCAGACCCCTACAGATTTCATGAAACCCCCTCAAGCGAACTGATTATTGAACAAACAAGACGGTTTTTTGTATTCAATAATCACGGAATATTTGAGAAAATTTAACCAATGAAAGCGCTACCTAAAGGGATCAGAGCCTTTACACTATCATAGGAAAAGGGGACATGAAATTGAAAAAGAGATTCGCTTTACTAGCCGTACCATTATTGCTGTCGTCGATGTTAGCTGGTTGCGGTGGAGGTAACAACAATAACAATGCTGCTGCTACGGATTCCGCTACAAATACTCCTTCGGAGACGAAACCTGCGGCCACGACCTCAGCAGAACCAGTAACCCTGCGTATCGCATGGTGGGGTGGAGATACAAGACATTCTTATACACAACAAGTTATTGATATGTATGAAGCCAAATATCCGAATGTAACCATTGAGCCTGAATATGCATCCTTTGATGATTACTGGAAAAAGCTTGCTCCGCAAGCTGCTGCAAATAGACTTCCTGATATCGTTCAAATGGATATTTCCTATATTAATCAATATGGATCTAACGGACAGCTCGAAGATTTGAAACCTTATTTGAACTCTCAGATTCAAGTTGGCGATGTGAATGAGAACGTGCTGAGTACTGGAGTGATCGGTGAGAAGCAATACGGAATTCCGTTAGGGGTTAACGTACTTGGTTTTCAATATGATCCAGAATTGCTGAAAAAGGCAGGTGTTGATTCTATCCCAGAGAACTGGACTTGGGATCAATACAAGGAAATCGCCGCGAAAGCTAAGTCGGCTGGACTGTATATGGACGGTTCCATGGCAGCAGACGTGTTCTTCAACTATTATCTGCGTACAAAAGGGCTGGCACTCTATAACAATGATGGTTCCGCACTTGGCTATGAGGACGATGCGTTGTTCACTGACTTTTTCGGAATGTTGTCTGGTTTGATTAAAGATGGAGCGGTCCCATCACAAGACAAACTGAGCCAAAATAAAGGGGTTATTGAAGAGTCGGATATTGTTAAAGGGACAGGTATCGGTGTATGGCAATGGTCGAACCAATACGTTGCTTTGCAAATCGCTGTAAATCGTCCTATGGAGCTGGCACAAATGCCTGGTCCAGATATGGATAAAGGGCTTTACATGCAGCCAAGTATGTACTGGTCAATTACTTCTAACTCTAAAGTGAAGGAAGAAGCAGCGAAGTTCGTTAATTTCTGGATTAATGATGTGGAAGCTAACAACCTGATCAAAGGTGAACGCGGAGTACCGATTTCAAGCAAAATCAAAGAATCTGTAGCTACACAATTAACTGATTCCGGTAAGCAAGTATTTAAGTTTGTTGCTGATATGGAGCCTACTACTTCACCTATGAGTCCACCGGTAGGATCACCAGAGGTTGTAGCCCTGCTTACAGACCTTGCTGAACAAATGAACTTCGGAAAAATCGATCCAGCAGCAGCAGCAGCACAGTTCCGAAAAGAAGCGAACTCTATTCTCTCCAGCCGTTAATCGTAGGGTAACAGATAACTATACTGCGTCTCACATGGGAAACGGCGTGCCATTTCGCTAGGCGGCATCCCGTTTCCCATATTATTCACATAAAAAGGAGTTGGAGACCCTTGGCATTAACGAATCCCCTACCTTCGAATCCATTGGCTGTTAAGAAAAAGAACCTCACCGGCCGGCGGTTACGAAGCAACCTTACAGGATATGCCTTCATCAGTCCGTTCGTCATTGGCTTCCTTTGCTTCACACTGATCCCGATGATCATTTCGCTGTATCTTTCTTTTACCAAATACAATTTATTCGCTCCACCTAAGTGGATTGGATTTGATAATTACATCAAAATGTTCTCAAATGACCCGAAATATTTGCATTCACTAAAGGTAACGCTGCTTTACGTATTTATCGGTGTGCCTTTACGTCTAACCTTCGCATTATTTGTGGCCATGATTCTAAATACGAAATCACGTATGGTAGGAGCCTATCGGACAACTTATTATTTACCTTCTATTATAGGTGGTAGTGTGGCGGTCTCCATCATGTGGCGTAATATTTTTAGTGATACTGGAATTATTAACGGCATGCTTGGCTTTTTCGGAATTGGACCGGTAAGTTGGTTTGGCAATCCGAACGCTGCGCTTATCATGTTGATAACTCTATCTGTGTGGCAGTTTGGCTCATCCATGTTGATCTTTCTTGCAGGTCTTAAAAATATTCCTGGTGAAATGTATGAGGCAGCTAGTGTGGATGGAGCCGGATTCTTCAGAAAGTTCTTCAAGATTACTATGCCACTCTTAAGTTCAGTGATTCTGTTTAATCTAGTTATGCAGACGATCAGCGCATTCATGACCTTTGTTCCAGCTTATATTATCTCTAAAGGTGAAGGCGGACCTATGGACGGCACTATGTTGTATTCTCTCTATTTATTCCGTCAGGCCTTTATGTTTAATAATATGGGTTATGCTTCGGCTATGGCTTGGGTAATGTTGTTGCTTGTCGGCATCATGACCGGAATCTTGTTCAAGACATCCAAATCGTGGGTCTTCTACGAGTCGGAAGGAGGAAAATAATCCATGGCGAAAATTAAACTGAAATGGCCGCTTTATCACATCCTTATAGGTGGCCTCGCTATCGTTATGCTGTATCCGATTCTGTGGATGATCATGAGTTCTTTTAAAGAGAGCCGGCTTGTGTTTGTTACAGCGCAGCACCTTATACCTGATCCATGGGAATGGGGGAACTATGCTAAAGGCTGGGAAGGTATTGCAGGTTACTCCTTTGGTGTCTTCATCAAGAACTCTTTTGTAATTGTTATTGTCGCAACACTGGGCGCAGTCATTTCATCTTCACTGGTTGCCTTCGGTTTTGCCCGCAATAAATTTGTAGGCCATGGCTTATGGTTCGGAATCATGATGATGACCCTGATGCTTCCTTCCGATGTGGTGCTCGTCCCTCAATACATTATCTATGCCAAATTGGAATGGCTCGACAGTATCAAACCGATCGTTGTTCCACAGTTCTTCGGTGTCCCGTTTTTCATTTTCCTAATGCTGCAGTTTATTCGGACCATACCTGTTGAACTTGATGAAGCGGCTACCATCGATGGTTGTGGGAAATTTGGACTTTATTTCAGAATTATACTTCCACTCATTCGTCCTTCTATGGCTACTGCGGCGATCTTCTCCTTCTATTGGCGCTGGGAAGACCTGCTTGGACCGGTATTGTACTTGAACTCACCTTCTAAATATACAGTTTCGATGGGGCTTAAAATGTTCCTGGACAGTGAGTCCGTATCCAACTGGGGTCCAATGTTCGCCATGTCTGTTCTAAGTTTGGCACCAGTCATGATTATCTTCTTTATCTTCCAAAAGCAGATTGTAGAAGGAATCAGCACCAGTGGTTTGAAAGGTTGATTTCAGCAAACGAATATAAATGTTTTAAATCTCTAATTAAGAAAGGTGCGGCTGAATTTGGATAGCTATCGTTTTGATTTTGGGATTAAGGAAGCTGAGCCTGGCTACACCAAAATTCGGCCGGACACATCTTATTCTAAGGGAATAGGGTATGGTTTCACTTCTGATTCCTCCGTCTTTGGTCGTTTCAGAGGGGGAACAGATATACTGCGAAGCGATTGCTGCATCCCACAGAAAGCAGTTTTTCTTCTGGATCTCCCGAATGGGATCTACCGTGTTACGCTGTTGTTGGGTGATGCTCTGGCAGATACCAGCACATTTATCAAAGCTGGAGAAGGCAAGTTCGTATTGGACACGCTAAATGTGCCTGCGGGCCAATATTTGCGCGAATCCTTTGCAATTAGGGTTAAGGATGGGCAGCTAAAGCTATCGTTCTCGGGTGCGGCACCGCGTATTAACGCCTTGGACATTCAGATGGACAATGAAGCGCTAGTCTTATTTCTGGCGGGAGATTCCACGGTGACCGATCAAGGGGAAGAAGGTTACCCCTATGCGGGGTGGGGCCAACTGCTGCCACGCTGCTTCAAAGCCGGAATAGCTGTAGATAACCGAGCACTTTCTGGACGCAGTTCCAAGAGTTTTATTGAGGAAGGGCATTTGGAGGGCATTGCCGCAGATATCAGACCCAGAGATTATCTGTTCATCCAGTTTGGACATAATGATTCCAAAACTGATGATTTAAGACATACCGATCCCTTTACTACATATAAAGAACATTTGCTCCGGTTGATTACAGTCGCCCGAGAAGCGGGGGCCTATCCGGTTCTTGTGAGCTCTGTACATCGGCGAAGATTTGATAGTGAAGAAGCAATTGTAGACACGCATGGAGATTATTTAATCGCCATGCGGGAACTCGCAGATACCGAGCAGGTTCCACTAATTGATTTAGCCGAGAAGAGCCGCAAGCTCTTTGCAGCTTATGGCTCAGAGGGCTCAAAAGATTTATTCATGTGGAGCTATCCAGGAGAATTTATTGCGCATCCAGGTGGGGTGCAGGATAATACACATTTTCAGATTTTAGGGGCTCGTCTTCTAGCTGAGCTTATAGTGGAAGGGATCCGGGAAGTTGGATTAAACGATCTCATCATTCATCTTCGTCAGGGAGAATAATAATCCTAAAGGAAAAGTAAATATCTGTCGGTTCAACTTCTGTATGCAAGGTTAAGGTTAAGGAAAGAACTTAACTGGAAGACTTGCATGATAAGAAGGAGGATATCACGATATGGCAGATAAAAAGCTTGTAGGTAAGGTTGCAGTTGTAACCGGAGGCGGCTCAGGAATTGGCCGGGCAACCGTGCTTGAGTTCGCACGTAACGGAGCCAAAGTTGTATTATTGGACAGAACTGTAGAAAATGCTGAAAAGGTTAGACAGCAAGTGGAGAAAGAGGGCGGAGAAGCCCTAGTTATCGAATGTGATGTTGCTGAACCACCACAAGTGGAAGCGGCGATAAATAAGGCGGCCGCGAAATGGGGTCGTCTTGATGTTGTTTTTGCCAACGCAGGGATTAATGGGGCGATGACGCCTATTGAAACGATGGATATTGAAGCTTGGGATCAGACCATTCATATTAACCTGCGTGGAACCTTCGCGACTGTTAAATATGCGATACCGCATCTAAAAGAAAGCGGAGGCAGCATCCTGATCAACAGCTCCATTAACGGAAATCGTGTATTTTCTAATGTTGGTTTTTCTGCTTACAGTACGACAAAGGCAGGACAGGTTGCTTTTATGAAAATGGCGGCACTGGAACTGGCTCAATTTCAAATCCGCGTAAATGCGATCTGTCCTGGGGCTATAAAGACCAATATAGATGACAACACTTTTCCATCAGAGGATCTGAAAGAAGTGAAAATCCCAGTAGAATTTCCTGAGGGAGATCAACCGTTGGAAGAAGGTCCGGGGCGACCTGATCAAGTAGCGAAGCTGGCGCTGTTTCTGGCGTCTGAAGATTCAGATCATATTACGGGGACGGAAATTTATTGTGACGGTGCAGAGTCGCTTCTGCATGGTTAATTTTTCAACATAATCTTGGCCTCTCATAACGGATTCCATCCTCGTCGCTATGCCGGACCACACGGGTCGAAAGAGCATATGCGCTGAGGATGGTTATGCCGTTTTTTGTTGTAAAATAAAGCTAATCATTATCTCCAATTTCCGTTATAATGGAGTATCTCTGGAGAAAGGAGATTGCGATATGGATTTTCAATTGGAATCATTAATGAAGTTACTAGTGGCCATGCTGTTCGGGCTGTTCATCGGGATTGACCGACAGATCAAGCAGAAACCGCTGGGGATACGGACCAGTATGGTCATAAGCATTGCGAGCTGTCTTGTCACAGTGGTGTCTATCCATGCCTTTGATAAGTTCGCAGGACCAGAGCATCCCAACATGGACCCAATGCGGCTTGCGGCTCAGATTGTCAGCGGGATTGGTTTTTTGGGTGCGGGTGTTATTCTGCGTAGAGGCGGAGATGCCATTTCGGGCCTTACTTCGGCAGCACTCATCTGGACAGCTTCTGGAATTGGTATAGCTGTGGGTGCGGGATTCTATATTGAGGCAGCATATGCGGTTATTCTGCTGATGTTTGCTGTGAATTTAGTTCCTCATTTAATCCGTTCGCTAGGACCAGAAGTACTGAATAAACATGAAGTTTCAGTGAGGATCATTATGGAAGCTAATTTTGTGCTTACAGAAGTGATCCAAAAAATCGAGCGGCCTCAGGTCAGCTCGCAGCGTAGTACTAGAGGTCCATCCCGAGCGATTCGAAGAATGAAAATTAAAGATTTGGAAGATGGCAGACAAATGATCGATATGGTGATCTCAGCACCGGATCGGGATTACGCAACAGAAATCTATTACGATGTGAAGAAAATTGAACAT
Organism: Paenibacillus sp. FSL H8-0315; assembly: GCF_038005365.1. Taxonomy (NCBI): domain Bacteria; kingdom Bacillati; phylum Bacillota; class Bacilli; order Caryophanales; family Paenibacillaceae; genus Paenibacillus; species Paenibacillus sp. FSL H8-0315. Next base: position 6,112,613 of record NZ_JBBOTA010000001.1, read on the forward strand.
GTAATGAGCGTAGAAGTGGAGCAATTGTAAAAAGAGCATGTCACCTCATGACTAGATGTGGTAATCTATCAAGTGGAGACAATTATCAGACACTGGAAGGGAGAACAATATATTATGTCAATCACAGCGTATGAAGGACAATATGAAGGAGAAGCAGCTATCTGGTTGAAAGCCGGTCGTTATGAGGCAGCTATTCTGCCAGGCATTGGCGGCAACCTGATCTGTTTCCGTGATACCGAAAACGGATATCGCTTCCTGCATGAGCCTGGAGCTGAAGAGATGGAAGCCTTTAAGGCAAGTCCGGGGATTCACGGAATTCCTGTATTATTTCCTCCAAATCGTTATGAGGATGGTAAATTTCCATGGAATGGTCAAACTTATCAATTCCCAGTAAATGAAGTTGCAACGGGCAACCATTTACACGGATTTTTACATACTGCAGCTTGGGAAGTCGAAGAATTTGGCAGCGGTAAGACTGAAAGCTTCGTAACCGTATTCATCAAGGTGGATGAGAATCATCCTTCTTATCAGTATTTGCCACATAAGTATACGATCAAATTGCGTTATACCCTCGGCGAAGGAGGATTATCTCAACAGGTGTTGGTGCACAATGATGGAGAAGATGTGATGCCTTGTTTGCTGGCATTCCACACTGCCATTAACGCACCTTTCGCACCAGGAAGCAGTGCACAAGATTACCGCGTAAAAGCTACTATTGGCGAGCGCTGGGAGCTCAACGACCGCATGCTGCCAACAGGCAAATTCCAGGCGTTGGAGCCAGGAGAAGTTCAGCTTCGTGAAGAAGGTGTGAATCCATATTTTGCATCGATGGACAATCACTACACGGCTGTACCTCAGAACGGACGCAACCGGATGGAGCTTACCGATAGCAAAGCTGGAGTAACCTTGGTGTACGATGTAGGGACTTCGTACAAACAATGGATGATCTGGAATAATGGTGCTACAGAACAGTTCTTCTGCCCTGAGCCACAAATTAACTTAGTGAATGCGCCAATGGTAGATCTTCCTGCTGATGAAATCGGCTTGTTCAGCCTGAAACCAGGTGAATATTGGGAAGAGAGCAGCCGCCTGTACGTAAAATAGAGTTCATGTGAATATGAATAGGTTATAAAGAAGGGGCTGTCTCAAACGTAGTTTTTCTACGATTAGTCAGCCCCTTAAATTTATCTCTTACTAATAATCTCTTCATTAATCTGTTCAATGATGTCTTGGATACTCTTCGAACCAAGATCACCTTCACCACGTTTTCTTACAGAGACAGTGTCGGAATTTTTTTCGTTCTCTCCAAGTACAAGCATGTAAGGTGCTTTTTCAAGCTGAGCTTCACGAATTTTGTAGCCTAACTTCTCATTTCGGATATCTACTTCGACACGAATGCCAGCCTTCTCCATGTGATGCTTCACTTGCAGTGCATAGTCAACATAGTTCTCAGAGACTGGCAATAACTTCGCATGAACAGGTGCGAGCCACAGTGGGAAAGCCCCAGCGAAATGTTCAGTAATAATCCCCATAAAACGATCGATCGACCCATAAACAGCGCGATGGATTACGACCGGGCGATGTTTAAGATTATCTTCCCCGATGTAAGTAAGATCGAATTTCTCTGGCATTTGCCAATCTAGTTGGATTGTTCCACATTGCCAGCTACGTTTTAGCGCATCTAAGATATGGAAATCAATCTTAGGTCCATAGAACGCGCCATCCCCTTCATTCACACGATATTCGATCCCGAGATTGTCTAATACATTTTGTAAAGATTGTTCAGCCTGATCCCATAATTCTTCAGATCCCATATAATCTGCCGGCCGAGTTGATAATTCAATCTTATACTCAAAGCCGAACACTTGATAAATATGGTCAATCAGTGAGATTACCCGTCTTATTTCATCCTCAATTTGCGCTGGCAAAACGAAGAGGTGAGCATCATCCTGGCAGAAAGTGCGGACTCTCATCATCCCGTTCAGTGCTCCGGAATATTCATGGCGATGCACTTGACCGAATTCCGAGATACGGATAGGCAGTTCCCGGTAGGAATGCAGATTATTTTTGAAAATTAGCATATGCCCAGGGCAGTTCATCGGCTTAAGGGCAAATTTTGTTTCATCTACATCTGTGAAATACATATTGTCCTTGTAGTGATCCCAGTGTCCTGACTGCTCCCAAAGCCGATTGTTCATCATCAGCGGTGTACGAACTTCATCGTAATCTCTCTGTCTTTGTAATTCCCGGGCAAAGTTCTCAAGCTCTGTACGGATTGTCATTCCCTTGGGAAGATAGAAGGGCATGCCTGGCGCTTCTTCTGAGAACATGAACAACTCAAGTTCTTTGCCGAGCTTACGGTGGTCACGTTTTTTAGCTTCTTCAAGAAACAGTAAATGTTCCTCTAACTGCGCTTTTTTAGGAAAGGCAGTTCCATAAATACGTTGCAGCATTTTGTTATTGGAATCTCCACGCCAGTAGGCACCCGCTACATTCAACAGCTTAAAGGCTTTGACCAAGCCAGTAGAGGGAAGATGTGGCCCACGGCAAAGATCGGAGAATTCACCTTGATCATAAATAGTTAATACTGTGTCTTCCGGCAGATCATGAATAAGCTCCAGCTTTAAAGGCTCATTCAGCTCTTCAAAAAGTTTAATGGCCTCTGCGCGGCTCACCACACGGCGGACAATCTGGTGATTCTCTTGGATGATTTTCGCCATTTCTTGTTCGATTGCAGCAAGATCATCAGTGGATAGAGGTTTCTCAATATCAATGTCATAGTAGAAGCCGTCTTCGATAACAGGACCTATGCCTAGCTGGACAGCTTTATCTCCATATATACGTTTTATGGCCTGCGCCATGATATGTGCAGTACTGTGTCTATAAACCTCAAGACCGTCTTTGCTATCCAACGTAACAATATCGAGCCGGCAATCATATTCGATCGCTTGGTTTAGATCAACAGATTTTCCATCAATTTTTCCAGCTACAGCATTTTTTTTCAGACTGGTACTTATGGCACCTGCTGCTTCTTTAATCGTTGTTCCTTGCAGTACCTCTCTAATTGTTCCATCTTGCAGTGTTACCTTGATCTTCATGATTTTAGCCTCCGTTTCTCAAATATTGTTAGTTGTGAACGCAAAAAAACGCATCTCTCCCAGAAAGGGACGAGTGCGTTCAGCTCGTGGTTCCACCCTAATTCGACCTGTCATATAGACAGGACCTCATTGGTATCCGATATCGGGGATAAATCGGTGCCGCATACTACCGAAAAAACAAAGTTCTACGGATTCAGCGCCACGGCTACAAAGGGGTAACTTCACAACCGGTAACTGGAGAAGCTTGCAGCCTGGACTTCTCTCTCTGGACAGTTCGTGTAGGAAATCATGTCTTTGATCATTGCCATATTCTGTTGCTAGTTAATATTACTCAATAGTATTCGATAAAGTCAAGGGGGGAGGTGCACAGAAATCGGATGATCGTTTCTCCGCGGTCTTCATTTGCTTATTGGTAAAGGAAATGAGGATGGACTTGGCGAATTTATATTTCAACATGCTTAAGGGGGATTGTAATGCAGATTATTGCCATGCTGACGATGCTAATCGACCATATTGGCTATATCTTTTTCCCGGAGAATCTTGCTTGGAGATATGTAGGGAGAATAGCTTTTCCGATTTATTGTTATGGGCTTGTGCAGGGACATATCCATACTTCATCCAGACCTAAATATTTATTTCGGTTGCTCTTGATTGCGATTATTGCCCAGATTCCCTATAATCTAGCGCTAAATTCTGGTGGCTGGAACGTGGTGTTTACGTTATTGCTGTCAGCAATCGTACTGGTAATTTTGGACAAGCTGCCTTCACTATGGCTTGGTATACCTGTGGTAATTGCTGCTATAGTGTTAATGGATTATTACCCTATAGATTATAATGCGTACGGTTTGCTCTTAGTATTGATTTTTCGTTATACGAAATCGTACTGGCTTGTTGGAGCCCATCTGGCACTGAATCTTTTCTATATGTTTTATAATTATTGGGTTGTACAGATGCTCAGTATTTTACCTACCTTGCTGATTGCTTTTACGCCTTTAATTTGGGATCGCTTGGAGCGGCACCGGGTTCCGCGCTGGATGTGGTGGTCATTTTATCCTGCACATTTACTGATGTTGGCGATAGTTAAGGCTGTAATTTACAAGGATTGGGCTCAGATCGAATGGCGAAGTTTGTTGAATATCTAAACATTTTACAATAAAAGGAACTTTGATTTACAAAACTTACCTTAGCTGAGATAATGGATTGATTTCACAAAATAAGATGAAGGAGACATGCTATGAGTAGAGTTAAAGCGAAATTGAAGTGGTTTTTGCCTTTTGTCGCACTGATGCTAGTTCTTGCCGGCTGTCAGTCGGTAGGGGGGTTCGATGTTAATAAGGCGTTGATTGGGGATGTTGATGTTAAATCATCAGAATCCAGTATGACTTTTTCCATGAATGCTGAGCCCATAGAGGGAATTAGCGCGGAAGATAAGGAAATGGTTGATCTTATTAATTCTTTTTCCTTGAATATTAGTAAAGCTAAGTTACAAGATAATGGGAGTTTATCGGCCCAAGGAACTGTTGGTTATAAACAATTGAATATTCCATTCACCTTGTTTATGGACAAACAAACACTTGCTTTTACAGTTGAAGGAGCAAAACAACCGTTCTACTTCCCTGTACAAGGATACGATGAAATTTTAGGTGAAGTAGGCTTGGATACGGCAAAAGCTGAAGATGTCAGTAAGCTGTTGACGAAATTCGTTGTTAAGAATCTTCCTAATCCTGGCGTAATCAACATTACACCGGTTAGTGATGCTGTGTATGGTGAGCAGTTGAACATGACGAAGCTGCATGCAGAAGTGACTGGTGATGAGCTTCCTGCATTGTTAAAAGGCTTCCTGAAGTCTGTTTCCAAAGACACAGAAGGTTTTACTGAATTGGTGGGTGGTCTTTACGACTATCTGTACCCTGTGATCAAAGCTATGGATGAAGACGGTTCTGGCGATATTTTCAATCTGGGATTCGGAGATATTCCACTGGATGATAAAGAAGCTGTCGTAACTGTATTGCATGATGCTGCCAAATTGGCTGTTGATGCATTGCTGCTAGTATATGACAATCAAGTGGACAGTCTTTACAAATCAACTCCTGAGATGAAGACCGTGTTGAGTAAGGATACGAAGTTATCTGTTGATATTTTCGTTGATAGTGCTCTGCATGTGCGTAAACAGAATGTTGATCTGAAAGTGGCGCTTCCGGGTACCGAGGATTTCCCATTGAAGAGCCTCTCGCTTAAAGCTTCCAGTCAGATTTGGAACATTGGCGGTGCTGTAACTGCTGATCCAATCAGCACTGAAGGTGCACTTGATATTTCTTCCGGACTTACACCTGGAGAGACTTTGAGAAACTTTGCCCCAGATTCTGATGTATATCGTATATTGAAGGATGATCTGGGCATTACGAAGAGAACCATTGTTATCGAACCTGATGACGAATATTATTACCCGATTGTAGACAAGAACACTACTTATATCCCACTGCGTTATTTGGCAGAAGATTTAGATGCTACTGTAGAATGGGATACGGCCAATCGTGCAATTAACGTTACTGATGGTGTGTACGGAGATAAACTGGTATTCAAAATCGGTTCTTCCGAAGCCTTGATTAACGGCACGGCTGTAAAGCTTGCCCAACCTGTATTTGTTGACGAGTATGGCGATGCATATGTATCCTTGCGTCTGCTTGCTGAAGCGCTTCATGCTACTGTGTCGGTAGATGAAGATGGTTGGATTACTATTGTACGGAAATAGTTGTATCTTAACGATTAATTAACACAATAAACCCAGCTTCCATCTGACGCATAAATGCGGGTGGAGGCTGGGTTTTTCATATGAATACATAATCCAGTTATTGCTTCGTTAATACCACCTCTAAAGCTATATTACTAAGCTCTTTATCCTCTGTCATACTTTGGATGTATCCACCTAAGAAGCCTTCTTGTAGGCCTTTCCAAAGCTTGTAGCCTGGCATCACTTTAATATCTTCTGAGGAGCTGCCGGCTGTCCCCGCGAAATATCTTACATTTAGCTTGGCCATTACCTCTGCCATCGATGCCTTTTCAGACTGCGTAAAGGAACTCTCCTTTAAACCATCCATAGCTTTGTTATAAGAGTTTGTAGCAAAAGTATCCTCAGCATAGGTCTTGAAGTTTAAAAGATTCTGATCTGTATTGCCATTAGCTTTAGCCCATCCCTCTACATTTAAGGGCGTTGCTTCATAATTGACGGTTCTGCTCAGGGGATCGAAGGTCATCGCTCCGTATTGATGTGGATAGACAGCCATTGCACTTGTTGCGATATCATAAATTGGCGTTTCTTCCGAAGAAGTTACCGGGTCTACCCGGATGTCCTGCATATGGATATGGCCTGACAAGACTAAATTAAGTTCATTTTCACGAAGTACCTTTATTGTTTCCTGACTGTTGTTAAGCTTAAAGCCTGAAACAGACATAGAGGTGTGGCTTAGTAGATTGTGGTGCATAACCGTGAGAACAGAAGCATGCTCCTTGGCAGCCAGTTTAACAGAATTATCTATCCATGATAGGGTAGAGGCGGTCAGGCGTCCGTCCGTTTGGGGGAAACCGTATTTCTGATTGTTATGATATTGGCTGCTGTCAATCATAAGGAGCCATAAATTTGGCGCTGCCTTAACGATGTAACTTAGTGATTCTTTATCACGTGATACAGCTTCTTTGTAACCGAAATCCTCATACATCTTGGTAAAGTCTTTGTCTGTAATGGAATCCGTAACAAGCTGCTTATCCCCGCTGAAGGATCTGGCCCAAGGATTAAATAAATCGTGGTTGCCTGGAATGACATAAACAGAGGTTCCTTGTGCTTCGATTCGCTTTAATTTTTGGGTTAGCTCCTGATGGCTGCTGCGTTCTCCGTTATTTGTTAAATCTCCACTCAGGATGAGAAAATCAGGCTTCTGCTGCTCAGCGTCATAAACCAAGGTTTCAAGGATTTCATCACTGTAAGGCAGCATTTTTCCATCACCGCCAGTTACATATTTTTGAAAAGCTGTACCGCCATCCTGTAGCTTCTTATCTAAGAAGTGAGTGTCCGTTGCCACCCAGAAAGTGAGGGGGTGAAGATCATTCGGATCTTGTGCTGTTGAGGTTAAATTAGACGAATTTGTGTCTTTACAGCTAGTTAGAGCCAAGCTCATTGAAAGGAGCAGCAATAATGAGATTAAGGCTGATTTTCTATGCCGAACAAGGGCTTTCTCGCTTGGGAATTTCATGATTATAACCTTCCTTCTATACATTTGCTGCACTATTGTAGCGCATTTTAGCTCGTGGTGTATATCGGAAAAGGAAGAGGGCAGTTTCTAGCCCGCCTGAAGTGATTAATGATTAATAGATCAGGTGCATAATTAAGCCCATAAATGCGACAATAAGAGTTGGCAACGAATATATCCGACAAAATAAGTTGTGAATAACTGTTGTGTTTTCAGAAAAAAGGTGCTAAGATATACAAAAGTAAGTTACTAAAATTAATGGAGGTAGTTATTTTATGTCTAACAATTTCTTTGAAGCAGTAAAAGGAAGACGTTCCATATATGCCCTTAGTAAAGAATCTACGATTTCGGATGCACAAATTGTAGAAATCGTTGAACAAGCGGTGCTACATAGCCCAACTTCTTTCAACTCCCAAAGCTCAAGAGCCGTTGTTCTTCTTGGAGAACAACACGATAAACTATGGGATATCACTACAGAAACATTGCGTAAAATCGTTCCTGCCGAACAATTTGAAGGAACAGCGCAAAAATTAGCGTCTTTCAAAGCAGGTTACGGTTCCGTACTATTCTTTGAAGATCAAACGGTAGTGAAGAGCCTGCAAGAGAACTTCGCTCTATATGCTGAGAACTTCCCAATTTGGGCTAACCAATCCTCTGGTATTCTGCAATTTGTAGTATGGACAGCACTTTCTGAAGCAGGTGTAGGTGCATCCTTGCAGCACTATAATCCACTGATTGATGATGAAGTAAAAGAAGCATGGGGCATCCCGCAAGAATGGAAATTGATTGCTCAATTGCCATTTGGTAAAACAGTTACTCCTGCTGGTGAGAAACAATTCCAACCGATTGAAGATCGTGTTAAAGTCTTTAAATAAGTGAAATAAGCGTTTGAAACCTCCTTAACCAGGCTAAGTATGTAAATAGACTGGTTAAGGAGGTTTTTGGTATGCCATGGAACAAAGAGGATTATCCAGAATCATTGAAGAACTTCACAGCACCTGTTCGCAATAAGGCAATCGATATTGCGAATGCGCTCCTCGAAGATGGTTATGAGGAGGGGCGGGCGATTTCAATTGCCACAGCGCAGGCGAAAGAGTGGGGGGAGAACCACGATAAACAAATCCGTAAAAAAGGCCATTAAGGCTTAATCAAAGGCCTGAACATAGAAATGAAAAAAAGCAGGACAGCGTTTATTAACGCTTGTCCTGCTTTTTGACGGGCACAATTATTTAGTGGATTCATTTCCTGCTGCTGCGCTTGCAGTTGGCTCAGCTGTTGCAGCTGCATCTTCTTTAGCGTCAGTAAGTGTGTTCGTGATTTTTGCTTTTTCAGTTGTTTCTGACATCCAAGTGGAGGACAGAGTGGAAACCTTTTGCGAAACTAGTGTTTTACGAATTTCATCTTTCTTTTCTTCCAGTGTATAGTCTTTAGCATCTTTATGGTCGGTTACTTTAATGATGTGATAACCATAATCGGATTTGACAGCATCACTGGTTTCACCAACTTTTAGCTTAAAGGCTACATCAGAGAATTCAGCTACCATATCGCCACGTTTGAAGAAGTCTAGATCTCCGCCATTATCCTTGGAACCCGTATCAGAGGATTTTTCCTTGGCAAGAGTAGCGAAATCTGCGCCTTCTTTCAGTTGCTTCAGAATTGCATCTGCTTCTTCTTTAGTCTCAACGAGAATGTGGGAAGCGCGAACTTGTTCTTCTTCACTGAAAGTAGCTTTATTTGTGTCATAGTATTCTTTGATTTCATCATCCGTTACAGTGACTTGTGGCTCAAGGATTTTACGCAGCTTTACTTGCAGCGGCATTTGCTTTTTCAAGTCGTCTACAGTCATTGAGCTTTGGGACAAAGCAGCATTAAAGGCAGCTTCTCCGCCGAATTGTGCTTTAAGATCTTCAAGTTCAGTGTTGATGTCTTCATCTGTAACAGTTACGTTAGCTTTTTTAGCCTCTTGATCAACAAGCTCAGTTGTAATCATAGATTGCAGCGTGCTTTCTCCGCCTGCTTCGATCAATTTATCATAAAGTTGTTCTTTTGTGATTTTTGTTCCGTTTACTGTTGCAACAGCTTTTTTGCTGTCGTCTTTTTGGACGACCAGAACAATGATTAGTGCTGCAGCTAATACGATAGAGGCAATCATCCAAGCTTTATTGCTTCTAGGAGCAGTCGGAGGTGTAGGTGGCGTAGCGTTGTTCGCACCGACTTTGTTCATTACTGGAATACTGTCTGCTTTTGTTGTATTCACAGGTTCCTCAGCAGCAACTTGCGCTACTTCAACCTCTTCATTGATAATCTCGGAAGTGTTCAATTCTTCTTCCGTGGTACCGTTGTTTTCTAATTTCTCATTTCCATTCAGATCTTTTTTGTCCATTATTAGTAATGACTCCCTTCAATATAGGTGTTGCTTGTCTATTTACAACTTTAACAGAAATCCTAATCCTAAACCTTAAGAAAGTATAAAAAAAGGCAGGATCTTTTTAAGTTTCTATTAATAAAAAGCAAAAAGCCGGAAATGGCATCAGTAACATGCCTTTCCGGCTAATGGGAATAAGATGTCTACTTCAGTCCTTTCAGAAGATGACGAATGCTTTCTTGTTTTCGTCTTGGGACACGTACGTTTTTAGCATACAGGCCCATTTCACCGAAATAAATGCAGTCATCTGCGATAGAGCTGATCTTGTTCAGGTTGACATAACAGCCACCGTACACATGATAATAACTTGAATTGGACAACAATCGATTTAATTGCTCGGCAGTCATTCTCTTTTTTATGTTATAGTTTCTGCCGTGAAAAATGACCAAATCATGGTCCCCGACCTTAAAGAACAGAATGTCTGTCTCCACCTCGAAGTCCTCGTACACATTTCTGGCTTCCAGCAGGATGCTACTCATTCATGTTCCCCCTTTATACGGAATAAAAGACTAATGTTAGCGCTTTCATTATATCACAACAGTTAATCGTTGGAAAGACCCATTTTTGAATTGTTTCGTACATTTCTAACTTTATCGTTTGTAATTAACGTTTAAAAATTGTAGATTATATAGATGATCACATCTAATGAGTGTGAAGTAGCAATACTTTTGAGGAGGAATATAGAGATGAATGAGCAGAATAAGTTATTGCTGTTTACAGGTTCTTATGCAAGTGCCGCGGAAAGCGGAGTGCAGGTGTTTGAATTCGATGGAGCTGCAGGTGGTACGCTAAAGCTGCTGGATTCGGTGCAGGGCTTAACTAATCCTACCTTTGTTAATGTAGATGCCGCTGAAAAACGTCTATATGCTATAGGAGAAAAACCGAATGGTGAGGGTGGAAAAGAAGGCGAGGTTGTTACCTTTGCCATTGATCCAAAGGACGGGAAATTGAGTGAACTGAAACGCATTCCCTCCATGCCTGCTTCTGGCAACCGTCAAACAACCACCTGCCATATCAATAGAGATTTGAATGATGAATACGTTGTTGTATGTAGTTATCATGGTGGAAGCGTTGGTTTGATCAAATTAAATGAAGAGAAAGCTGCGGATCAATTAGTTGATGTGGCCGTACATTCAGGTCATGGCCAGCATCCTGAACGGCAGGACCGCCCTCATCCACATTCCGCTATTTTCAGTCCGGACGGGCAGTATGTGTTTGTATCTGATCTTGGGCTTGATTTAATTCGGGCCTATAGAATTAATAGAGAAACCAACAAACTAGAAGTGCATGGTGATACGGTGCTGCATCCAGGAGCGGGACCACGCCACTTCACTTTTCATCCAGACGGAAAGTCTGCTTATGTAATTAACGAGGTGGATTCCACCATTACATCGTTTACATATGACAGTGCCGCAGGCACTCTGCACACTGTAGATACAGTGCCGACGCTGCCTGATGATTTTAACGAAGAGAATACTTGCGCTGAAATCGCCATTTCCAAGGACGGAAAATATCTGTACGCTTCAAACCGTGGGGCTGATAATATCGCTGTGTATGCTGTGGATAATGCATCTGCTAAGCTTACACATCTGGAATATGTATCTACTCGTGGGGGACATCCACGTCACTTCGCATTGACACCAGATGGAGCTTATCTTATCGTGGCAAATCGTGATGCGAATAATCTGGTTGTATTTTCAATAGAAGCGGCAAGTGGCCGACTCGAATTTACTGGAAATACAGCTGAAGTATCCAAACCGGTATGTGTGAAGCCCGTAAATGTTCCTGTATAAAGTTACTCCATTTGAAGAGTGAATCAGTGATCTTGGGAAATGCTAAAGGGAACACCGGATATAAAGTCCGGTGTTCCCTTTTTTTGAAAATAAAAGCCTGTGATTATCTGGTTGATGAGGTGAATGAGGGAGTAGACTATTTGAGCGAAACGGGCTTAAGAGGTACAATAGTGGATACTGCAGATTTGAATAGTACATTTTGCCTGCCATCACCTTGACCTTGTAAAGTGATTGTGAAAGCATCGTACGAGGTTACGAGCCCTTGCATTTTCACACCATTCGTCGTAAAAATCGTCACAGGCACCTTTGTGGAAATGAACTGGTTCAACAATCGTTCTTGCAATTTTAAACTCTCCACTTTGGCAGCACTCCATCTTCTGTGAATTTTTTTCTCTCAATAATTATAACATGGGTTAGTCCCTCACTGGAAATGAGATCAACAGTCACCTGAATAGACATGGAGGTATTTATGCTTTATTATCAGAACTGGTCTAGAGCTTTTCGCTTTTTTTTAGGGTTTGCTGCTTGTTTCGCCGTTATAGCTGTCCTTGTAAGTATGAATAAGGTATCAACCTTTGATAACTATATTATTGATGGGGTGCAATCAGCGGAATCACCGGCGTTGACCTCATTCGCCAAAGGTTTATCTCTGATTGGTTCCTCTAAGATCGCTATTGGCCTATCTATCGTTACCATGGCACTGCTCTATTTTTTGCTGAAACACCGATTTGAATTAATCTTGTTCCTGTGGGTTGGATTAGGCTCACAGCTCTTGAATACAATAATGAAGTTATGTTTTCACAGAGAACGTCCGAATTTACATCGCATTGTTGAAGAGATTGGTTATAGTTTTCCGAGCGGGCACTCAATGGCAGCATTCTCTTTGTACGGCGTTATTGCCTTTTTACTGTGGCGTCATCTGCGGCGGAGGCATGAACGGGTCTTATTAATAATGTTCGCCGTATTCATGACCGTGGGGATTGGCTGGAGCCGTATCTATCTGGGTGTTCATTACCCGAGTGACGTAATTGGGGGATATATGGCTAGTGGCGCTTGGCTGATGTTGTCCATTTGTTTATTTCAAATCTACAAGAGCTCGCGTAAGAAGTAGGATAGATACAAAAACGGATATCTTTCATAACGCATGAAGATATCCGTCTTTATGTGTAAGAGGATTGTTTAAGGAGTCGTCACATGTTGTTCAGATGTTTTGCGATCCTGGAATTGCCCCATTTTGCTTATTCTTTGCTTCAGCATCGCAGGAAGTCCTGCTTTAAGCTTTTGGGCTTCGTCTTTTGTCAGACGTCCTTCGGTGATGGCTTGATCCAGCCGTTGGTTTGCCGATTCGCAGAGCTTCTGAATATATTGATCTTCCGTCCAGCCTTTTTTCTCAAGAGCAAGCTGCGGGAGCGTTTTGCCTGCTTTCAGGTTATTGATTAGCTCTGTACGATCCATTTCCAGCAGTTTAGCCGTTTCAAAAATAATGAAATGTCCACCAGCCCTAACCTTTCCGTCTTTTCCTGGATGGTGACCGTGACCTTTCTCTGAAGGATGGGCACCAGGTGCGGTGGCTGTGGGGGTTACTTTCTCAGCAGAAGCACTTCCGATTGGCGCAAGAGCTGGAGACAGGCTGAGAAAAATAACGGTCGTGAAAGTCATTAATCTTTTGATATTGTTATTCATTCACTCACCTCGTATGTTATGTGATAGGCACTACTCGAATTAGTATTCCCTGAAAGCTGAAAGAAACATGAGTGAGAGCTTAAATGTTCTTAAAATTCATCAACTCCAGGCTGGGGTAATTAGAAGTACGAGGGTTCGCTGATGTTCATATTGTAGCGTGGGCTAATTTTTAGGAGGGATAGGTTTGGCTTTAGGAGCTCGCATATTTAAAACAGGTTTGGCCGTTACGCTAGCCCTGTATTTAGCTGTAATGCTTCAATTTCCTTCTGCCGTGGGTGCAGGGATTGCGGCGATTTTCGCTATGCAGCCCTCTATTTATCGCTCTTGGCGTTATTTTCTTGACCAGCTCACGACTAGTACAATGGGGGCCGTCCTGGCTTTACTTGGAGGGATGCTGTTATCCAACAGCCCAATAGCAGTCGGTTTGGTCTGTATTCTAGTCATTATGATCAGTATGAAAATCAACCGGGCGGATACGATAAGTCTTACGTTAGTTACTGTAATAACAGTGATGGAGGCTTCGGGTGAATGGCAATTCGCACTTAATCGTTTTTTATTAACTTTGACAGGTATTGTTTCTGCATTTCTAATCAATATTATTGTCGTTCCTCCAAAACCTCGTAAGCAATACATTAAGCAAATTGAGAATGTTTTTTCAAGCCTCTCTTTATTGCTAAGAACAGCGGTTTCTCATGAGATGAAGGAAAGTGTATTTCGTGATGAAAAAAATGCTTTGCATTCATCCATAAAATCGTTGGCTGATAAGTATGCATTGTTTGAGGAGGAGCAGAAGCAGTTAAAACGGGCCAAGTATAGCCAGACTAGACAAATGGTTGTGTATAAGAACCTGTTAGCTTCTTTGCAAAAAGGTTACGATGTTCTCGAGGCCGTAGATCGGCATTATTTCCAGGCGGATCGGACCGAACATACAGATGCTCTATTTGATAATCATTTGGAACATTTAATCAAATATCATCAGCACATCTTACTTAAGTTTGAAGACAAATTAAAGCCCAATGCCAATGAATCCGAACCCTTGGGAGAAGACAATGATGAATTCCTGAATACTGCGATTTTGGGGTATAATGCAGAGAAAATAGGTCAGCTGCGTTTATATGTTGTGGCTGCTGCAATTTATGATTACGGATATCAATTGGAGCGCTTAGATAAAGTGGCCGATCAGATGAATCGTATAGCGGAGGATAAAGAATCTGTGCATGAAGCCTAAACATAACCTTGTGAAGAGCAACATATAAGCTTTGTAACAGCAAAAAATCCGGTTCCACAGGGACCGGATCATCTATTTAAGAGAATACTTGAAATCTCAAACTGAAATTGCTAAAATGATAAGATATCGAATAAGTATGCATTTAAAAACATAAATATGCAAATTTATCATATCATGATGCAAATGGAATGTCAACCTTCCAAAAGGGGATGAAATGTAGTGGATAACAATGAAAGTCAGTGGAAAGAGGAACAGGAACGGGTTGACGGAGTAACCAAGCTTTTGTCCGCCCATATTCGCAATTTATCAGAGGAGCTTGGACTTCATCGCAGTGATGTAGTGGATATGCGGAAAGACTTCTGGGAAGAGGTAACCGTAAACTTCAGTAGCCCGGATGATTTGGGAGAAACCTCAACAAGTCTTCGCCAACAGTCCCAAATCCTCAATGAACGGGAACGTCATCATTTGCAATCAAGCAAGGCACTGAAAAAATATAAAAAGCTGGTTGTCTCTCCTTACTTTGGCCGCATTGATTTCACAGAGGAACCAACGGGCGGGCTGGAAAAGATTTATCTAGGGATTGGATCCTTGATGGAGGATGATGGCACCTTTTTGATCTATGACTGGCGTGCGCCGATCTCCAGTCTGTATTATGACGGGGCACCAGGTCCTGCAGCTTATGAAACACCTGGAGGATTAGTCTCCGGAACAATGAATCTTAAACGCCAGTTTGTTATTGCTGACGGTGTAATTGAAGTTATGTTTGACACTGGGGTTACGATCGGGGATGAGCTGCTGCAGCAGGTGCTAAGTCATAGCGCTGACGATCGAATGAAAAGTATTGTTGCTACAATTCAAAAAGAGCAAAATGCGATAATCCGCAACGACAAAAGCCGGATGCTAGTTGTGCAAGGAGCAGCGGGAAGCGGAAAAACCTCTGCTGCATTGCAGCGGGTAGCTTATCTTCTATATAAATACCGTGAAGTATTATCAGCAGATCAAATGCTGCTGTTCTCACCGAATCCGCTGTTTAACAGCTATGTATCTACAGTGCTCCCGGAGCTAGGCGAAGAAAATATGCAGCAAACAACGTTTCAAATGTATTTAGAACATCGTCTTGGACATGAATTCCTGCTGGAAGATGTCTTTAGTCAGACCGAAAGTTTACTTAATGCTCCTGAGGGTCCTGAGGTTGCTATACGCAGAGAAGGCATTGCCTATAAATCGTCTGTCCCTTTCCTTGATGTGATTCGGCGGTATGCTATGTTGTTGGAACAGGAGGGCATGCTTTTTAAGCCTTTAATGTTTCAAGGGAAAGCAGTGGTCAGTAAAGAAGAAATGGAACGCCAGTTCTATGCGTACGATCCTGCCATAAAGCTTGCAAATCGTGTGGATTTGATGATCCGCTGGCTGCTTAAGAAAATTGCAGATTTTACTCATGAGGAAAGAAATGCGAAGTGGGTCGAAGATCAGATCGAGCTGCTGGATTCCAGCGATTATCACCGTGCATATCAGATGTTGCGCCGGAAGAAGAAAGCTTCGCAGGATAGCTTTGACGATTTTGATACGGAAAAAGAAGTGTTATCTCGTTATGTAGTCAGCCAGCGGCTCAAACCCCTGCGGGGTTGGACTAAACGGGGTCGTTTTGTGGACGTTAAGGGCTTGTACAGCACGTTATTTACAGATCGCGAGCTTATGGTGCGCCTCAATGGAGATTATCCTTTACCAGAGGTGTGGGATGATATCTGTGAGCAGACATTGGAATCCATTGGAGTGAACGAGCTTGCTTATGAGGATGCTACGCCATTCCTTTATCTGAAGGAGTTAAGCCAAGGCTTCCGGACCAACACACTGATCCGTCATGTGATTGTAGATGAGGTACAAGACTATTCTCCATTCCAATTAGAGTTCATGCGGCGTTTATTTCCAAGAGCAAAAATGACCGTATTAGGGGACCTGAACCAGGCCATTTATGCGCAAGGTGAGGTACTGGGGGATTTGTCTAGTCTCGTAAGTATATATGGTGAAGAGAACACAGAAGTGATCTCGTTAACCCAAAGCTACCGTTCAACGTATGAGATCGTGGAGTTTACGCGGTCAATGATCCCTGGAGGAGAACGAATCGTACCTTTTAATCGGCGGGGAGAAGAACCCCAGATAAGTGTGGTATCCAGCGAGAAGGAGCTTCTGAATGCTGTGGAACAGGATATCCGCAAGCTGCATTCTGAGGGATATCATTATGTGGCGGTCATCTGCAAAACAGCGGAGGAAAGCGCAAGGGTTCATGCTGAACTGAATCGTAGCCTGCCGGTGAGACTTGTTACAAAGGAAACACCGAATTTTCAGAAGGGGACACTGGTTCTGCCTGCTTATTTAGCCAAAGGCGTGGAGTTTGATGCGGTCGTCATCTATGATGGCTCGGCTGAACAATATGGCAGAGAAAGTGAACGCAAATTGTTTTATACGGCGTGCACTCGGGCTATGCACTTGCTGCACATTTTTAGTCTGGGTGAACCTAGCCATTTTATACCGTCCGCTAATGTGGCATCTTTAAGCGCCGGGTCGCTGTAAGCATAGATTTCTTCATTTTAAGATCGTCCTTTCCGCAGCAGCGGAGGGACGGTCTTTTTGTTTTCATGAATAAAGAAGGGCGAACAAACCACAATAAAGAATGTTGTACACAATGACAAAGGTGGTCAGTTCATGAAGGAAAGAAAATGGGATCTGCTTGCCTTAGCATCAATCCCACTAATAATGACCCTCGGTAACTCCATGCTGCTGCCTATTCTGCCGCAGATCTCCAAAGAACTCGGCATTAGTGCTTTTCAAGTCAGTATGCTGATTACCGTGTATGGATTGATGGCAATTGTAATGATCCCTATTGCAGGTTATCTGTCAGACCGTTTTGGGCGAAAGAAGGTTATTCTTCCGAGTTTAATCATTGCTGCAATTGGTGGTGCTGTCTGCGTGGTGGCTGCTTGGTTTATGAAGGGGGTTAGCGCTTATTGGGTGATCTTAGCAGGGCGTCTGTTGCAAGGAATTGGTGCAGCGGGTGCTTTTCCAATTGTAATCCCCTTTGTAGGCGATTTGTTCAAGGAAGAAGAAGATGTGAGCAAAAGTCTGGGAATCATTGAGACCTCCAATACGTTTGGTAAAGTACTCAGTCCAATTCTTGGTGCCTATCTTGGGATATGGCTCTGGTTTGCTCCTTTTATTGCAATTCCCATTTTATGTCTAATTTCATTTTTGTTAGTCTTATTTCTGGTCCGAAAGCCCGAAGCAAAGGATGAACCTGAGAAACAGGAACTTCGAGCGTTTTTATCTGGAATTGTGAGCGTTTTACGCAAAAAGGGACGTTGGTTGTATGCTATTTTTGCCATAGGCGGCATCTGTATGTTTGTGACCTTTGGTGTCCAATTCTATTTATCAGAAATGCTGGAAACTAAATATAAAATGCACGGGGCGACGAAGGGGTTTGTGTTGGCGATACCGCTTGCCCTCTTATGTCTGTCCTCCTATGGAACAGGAAAGATCATTGGTCAGAATAAAACGCTAATGAAATGGCTGGGTTTTGGGGGCATGGTGTTACTGACTGCGGCGATGATTTGTGCGGGATTCAACAAAGGCATTTATTTTTTAGTAGGGTTTATGGGTTTAGGCTGTGTTGGAATCGGAATTGTACTTCCCTGTATGGATGCTTTAATCACGGAGGGGATTGAGAAGGAGAACAGCGGCACAATCACCGCTCTTTATAGTAGTATGAGGTTTATAGGGGTAGCGTTGGGGCCACCGGTGGTATCGTTGCTGCTAAGCAGCGGGCATTGGGTCTTGTTTGCGTTGATGGCTACAGTAGGGGCAATTGGTGGATTGCTGACCTTGTTTGCAGTAACTCCGAGTAAGGGGGAAAAGGGGGAGCCAGGCGTTAAAGACACAGAGAAGGTAATTCCTCCAATCTGGCCGAAACGTATTCGCCAAACCTCCTCAATGTCTCTGGATGGAAAAAAGGGCTATCCCTAAGCTGCGTTGCCGCAGCTTGTGGGATAGCCCTCTAGATAAAAGAATAAAAGATATTCTTAGGCTTGTGGAACAGATTCCCAATCCTTTAAGAAACGTTCAATACCGTTATCTGTCAGCGGGTGCTTCCAGAGGGTTGGCAGAAGTGAACCTGGGATTGTAGCGATGTGTGCACCAGCAATAGCTGCTTGCTCAACATGAGCAATGTTGCGGATACTTGCTGCAATGATCTCGGATTTTAAATTGTAGTTAGTCAGGATAGTCTTCAGATCCTTGATCAGCTTCATTCCGTCAACACCGATATCATCCAGACGACCAACGAAAGGAGAGATATAAGTTGCGCCTGCTTTAGCAGCCATCAAACCTTGAGCCGCGGAAAATACTAGTGTAACGTTAGTTTTGATGCCTTTTTTAGTAAGCTCATAACAAGCTTCCAAGCCATCTTCAGTCATAGGGAGTTTAATTACAACGTTTGGAGCCCATTCAGCAATTTCGTATGCTTCTTTAAGCATTTCTTCTGCTGTAAGTCCGATTACTTCTGCGCTTACAGGTCCTGGAACGATTGCAACGATTTCTTTGATAACATCCTTGAACAATCTTCCTTCTTTAGCGATCAGCGAAGGGTTAGTCGTTACGCCATCCACTAGTCCTAGGCGAGTAATACGTTTGATTTCTTCAATGTTTCCGGTATCCAAGAAAAACTTCATTTTAAATTTCCTCCCTTGATTTCCATATGGATTGACAAGCAACATTCATATTTACATTATGAGACATGCAAATCAAAGTTTCAACTGTTATTTTGAATATTTCAAAATAACTTTATAGAATCAGTATTACCTGTATGCGCTGAATTTCAGATAATATAAGATTGGCTTAGGCCTCCCTCCATGATAATATATAACCGGAATTGTTATTTTGGAGTGGGAGGTGGGGATGGGATGATGTATGCGATATTGGTTATTTTACTTGTGCTTGTGCTGGCAGCAGCGGGATTCCTTACCTACCAAAACAGCAAGTTGGTGTCTAATCAGAAGAAACTCGGTACTTCATCAGGTGATCCTTCCCTTATGTATTCTATCTTTGACCAATCTAGTGCAGCTGGTGTTGAAGAACCTGAGGCCATTCCGTTATTTCAATACACTGTATTTGCGCGGTCGAATGGAGCGGTTGTTGTGAACAAGCCTGTAGCTTTGATTATTTTGTGCAGAGTTGCAGCGGGAAAAGGGGATTACTTACTGGCTGATGTCGAGCGTAATATGCTTGAGAAGATTAGTAGGCCAATGCCTTTGAATGCGTATTCTGAGCATAAAGCCTACTTACACAGGACGGCTAATCACACAGAAAAAGAGATGATTCTCAATCTAGAGGATGCAGTGAATTTACAATATACATAGAGTAGGGTGAAAGATATTGATTTTTTGCTCTGCGCAAAGCATAATACAAATTTGGATATAAAAAAAAATCAAACAGCCGGAAGCAATCGCGTTTTATGTTAAACACAGCTACCGGCACATTGATTGGTAAAATAATGGATGCCAGTCAGCACTTAGGCATGATATCTCCCTACGGGTGCATTAAGCACCCATTCCAGCATCATGATCATATCTTCAACTCTAGTGAGCTGAGTTTGTAGGTTATCTTGCTGTGGGCTTTTCTCTGTTAATGAAGCTAATCTTGATTCCAGAGATCTGCGCTGCAGTGTCAATTCGTTGATTTTAGATTGAATTTGGTTTTCGGTTCTCATCCGGAATCCTCCTGAACAATAGGTGATTTCAACATCATCATAGATCATTATAACGGATAACATGGGGGTAATAAAATGAGTATCAATGTTAAACAATTAGCCGCGGAAAAAGCAGTGGAATTTGTAAAAGATGGCATGAAGATCGGCCTTGGTACTGGATCTACTGCCTATTGGGCGATCAACAAGCTTGGTGAGCGCGTCAGTGAAGGTCTAAAGATTACCGCTGTAGCAACCTCCCGTGCTTCCGAAGAACAGGCGCGTGAACTTGGGATTCCAATCGTAGCTTTTGGAGATATTGATAGTCTGGACCTGACCATTGACGGAGCGGACGAGCTGGATAGTAGTCTACAGCTTATTAAAGGTGGCGGTGGCGCGCTGCTTCGGGAGAAGATTGTTGCGAGTAACAGTACTCGTATGATCGTTATTGCTGATGAGAGTAAAGTGGTAAACACACTTGGCAAATTCCCGCTGCCTGTGGAAATTGTTCCTTTTGCATGGGAATGGACTGTGGCTAAACTTGCCAAGCTGGGTTGCAATCCTGAATTGCGTCGTAGCGGAGAAGAGCTGTACAAGACAGATAACGGCAATTACATCGCAGACTGCCGGTTCGAAGTCATTGAGTCCGCACCGAAGCTGGCACTGACCATCCAAAGTATTCCGGGAGTTGTGGAACACGGCTTATTTATTGGAATTGCAGCAATGGCTATTGTGGGTAAAAAAGATGGAAGTATTGAAATTATAGAAGCTAAGCCGGGCAATTGATCATTCGTAGATCTGGAGAATCTAGCAGTTTACGGAAGCTGAGAGCATTGACACGGATAGGGCTGACTCTGTATAGTGCTACTGTTATCTATTGGATGTTCATCGGTTTTGGGCGTGAGATCCATACAGGTGGCCCGCTTCAGTACAATTTGATTCCATTACGTACGGTGTCACTTTATTTCGACATGAATAACGGGTTATCGCTGATCAGCCGGTTTGTGAATCTGCTTGGAAATGTTGTTGTGTTTATTCCATTTGGTATACTAATTCCTCTTGCAAAGACACGGCCAATTTCTTGGAAAAGAATCTCTTTATATGCTGTTCCTTGCATCCTGCTTTTGGAGTCTCTGCAAATGCTGCTGCATGTCGGAAGCTTTGATATTGATGATCTATTGTTAAACATGTTAGGGATATGGACAGGTTACTGTATGTTTCGAATCGGGTACAGAAGCAACAGAGAAGGAGGAATGTGAACAATGTTGGTAGATCTTAAATCCCTTATTGGTTCGCCTGAGGTGAACGAGCTGTTGACGTATGCGGTCATTGATGACCCCAACGCGTTGGAGCAGACATCGTCTGAGTACAGCGAACAAGCCGGGCTGCAGTTATATGGCTGGGAAGAAGAAGAACTCCTGCTTGGTCTTGTAGGTTTCGAAGAAACCGAAGACGGTTCTTTGGACATTCGGCATATTGCCGTCTTGCCAGAGAATAGAGGGAAAGGTTATGCACGGGGAATGATTCTGGAGCTGCTCGCTACTCGTCAGCCGCGTTATCTGGTAGCTGAGACTGAGGATGAAATCGCCGCAGATTTTTATCGCAGTCTAGGGTTCATGGTGTACAGCTTAGGAGAGAATGAAGCCGGAATTGAAATGTTAAGATGTGTATACGAAGTTGAAGAGACCGAGGATGAGGACTAAAAAGTCTTTGAAGGTCATAAAATGGCAGGTCGAGAGGAATCTTGGCCTGTTTTTTTTGCGTTTTGCCTTTAAATGCCCGAAAAAAAGCCAATTGACTTTTATAAAAGCAGGTATTATAGTTTGACAATGAAACTGTTCGATAGTTGAACTATATTTTGGAGGTAGGAAGCTTTGGATAACGAAGTGCAACATTGGATCAATCGCTACATGGATGCTTATTTGATTGTGACAAGACAAGTAGCAGCAAGAATTAAAGATAGTATTGCTGCGGAGACAACGAATGATCAGTATCAAATTCTTCGGTTGATTAATGCTCAGGAACAATGTACGTCTACATATCTTGCTGAATCTTTTTGCGTGGGTAAAAGCTCCATTACTGCAATCATTAACAGATTGGTGCAAGCGGGTATAATCGAGCGAACTCGTGACGAGAATGATCGCCGCCAGGTGTATTTGTCGATGTCTGAGCACGGAAAAAAAGTTTTTGAAGCAGCGGAGACGCAGGTACATGAAGTGATTTCCCCGTATTTGTTTCATTTTGAAGAGAAGGATATTGAAATGTTCGTCATGATGTTCGAGAAGCTGGCGAATTTAATTCAGAATGATGATGGAGGGAAGAATCCATGAAGACGATTCTAAAAGCAAGATGGGCGGTTATCGCAATCTGGCTCGCTGTGGCCGTAGTTTTGGTCATGACGGCCCCATCGTTCTCTGATCTTGTACGTGAGAAGGGGCAGGTTACTGTACCTGATGGCTATTCCTCATCTAGAGCAGCAGAGATCTTAAAGGAAGCGGCGAATGACAAGGGCGGAGAGACACTGCATCAGGTAGCTCTTGTATTCAATAATCCAGAGGGAATCGGAGCCGATGAAACAGCTAGTATCCAGCAGGGTGTTGAGAAGTTGGCTGCGAATAAGGAGACGCTGCAGATCGATTCCATCACCGATCCTTTTTCACAAAGTGAGCTTAAGGAAACGTTGATTGCCAAGGATGGCAAGACGATAATGGTGGCGTTGTCTATCAAAGGCGGAGGAGAGTCTGTCACCGCACTTCCTGATAAAGTGGATGAATTACTCACAGATGTTAAGGCGGATCATTATTTAACCAGTGAGGGTTTGATTACTGAGGATATGATTGCTAGCTCGGAAGCCGGGCTTAAGAAATCGGAATATATTACGGTAGTCTTTATTTTACTTATCCTGTTCGTGGTATTCCGTTCGTTCGTGGCACCGTTTGTTCCGCTACTGACGGTAGGACTCAGCTATATTGTTTCTCAGTCCGTTGTGGCTTTTTTAGTGGACCGTTATGATTTTCCATTATCTACATTTACTCAAATCTTTATGGTTGCGGTCATGTTCGGGATTGGTACGGATTATTGTATCCTGTTAATCAGTCGTTTTAAAGAAGAAATGATGACAGCAGAAGATACCAAAAGTGCTATTATTGCAACCTATCGTAAGGCTGGTGGGACGGTGTTCTATTCCGGACTTGCGGTATTCGTAGGTTTTGTAGCGATTGGATTATCCAAATTCATTCTGTATCGCTCGGCGGTAGCCGTTGCCGTGGGGATTGCGGTTATGCTGCTGGCGCTTGTAACCATAGTTCCATTCTTCATGGCGGTACTTGGCAAAAAGCTCTTCTGGCCTTCACGCGGCAAGCTGGAGCACAGTGAGAGCCGTATTTGGGGAGCAGCAGGTTCTTTTTCCTTAAAAAGACCATGGGCCGCGCTGCTAATTGTTGCAGTAATCGTAGCTCCGTTCCTTGTTACCTATAGCGGAAAGCTGTCCTTCAACAGCTTGGAGGAAATTGGCTCAGAATATGCCTCGGTAAAAGGATTTAACATCATTTCGGATAGCTTCGGGCCGGGTGAATCCATGCCTGGCAAGATCGTAATCAAAAATGATGATCGGATGGATACTTCAGAATATCTTGGACTTGCAGAAAAAATCAGCCGCGAGCTGGAAAAAGTGGACAGCGTAAAATCGGTGCGCAGCATGTCTCGTCCAACGGGAGAGCTGATCAGTGATTTCTTAATCCCGAATCAGGTGGGGACTTTATCTGACGGTCTGGATCAGACCAGTGAGGGATTGACCAAGATTCAAACGGGATTGTCTGAAGCTAGTAAACAGCTGAGTGAAAATGCACCTAAGCTTACAGAGGCTGCTCAAGGCAGCGCTAAGCTGACGGAAGGCACAGCAGAACTGAAAGATGGGATCGTCGCGTTAGGCGATGGGCTGGCACGTATTGAGAGCGGAATAAAAAGCGGCTCAGCTGGTGCAGGAGAAATCAAAGCAGGACTTCAACAGGCAGCTGCTAGTGCCAAGCAGCTTGCGGATGCCAATACGAAGCTGCTGGAGGGATATAAAAAAATCGGCAGCGGTTTAACTGCGCTGAATCAAGGGCTTGGGCAGCTTCCGCAGCAGCTGCAAGGTGTGGCAGAAGCGTTGAAGGGACTGGATGGTTCTTTTAATGGTCTTGAGAGCAGTTATCCGGAAATTCTGCAGGATGTTAATTACCTGACCATTAAAGGCACCGTAACGCAGAGTGGTACTGGGGCAGCACAGCTGGCAGCGGGTCTCGGGCAGATCTCAGAGCAGCTTAAAGGAGCAGCAGCTGGCTTAAATGAGGCGAATGCTGGCTATGCCAAAGCTTCGGCAGGGCAAACCGCACTCGCACAAGGTTTAGCTAAGCTTGTTGCGGGCATCGGTCAGCTGCAATATGGGCTGGAGCAGGCCGCAGCAGGCCAAGGACAGATCGTAGATAAAATTCCATCCATTACTAGTGGACTAGATCAATTGCAAGGCGGACAGCAGCAGCTTGCGGATGGTTTTGGTCAATTAACTGGGCAGATAGGAGCCTTAACTACTGGTTTAAGCGACAGTGCAAACGGCTTGAAACAAATTACCAGTGGGCTGGGCTCTGCACAAGATTATTTGAATCAGATTCAAGCGGCTAAGGATGATGAGCTGAGCGGATTCTTTGTACCGGCTGAGGCTCTTGAAGCTGAAGGTATAGAGCAGGTATTTAATACCTACTTGTCTGACGACCGTAAGGTAATGACGCTGGATGTAGTATTCACTGAGAATCCATATAGTTCAGAAGCTATTGACAGTGTTGATGATATTCAAGCAGCAGTAGATCGTGCAGTGAAAGGAACGAAGCTGGAAAATGCAGAGTCTGCAATCAGCGGGGTTACAAGCAGCCAGAACGATTTACGTAATATTTCCAACGAAGACTACACACGTACAGTAATTTTGATGCTGGGTGGGATCTTCATTATCTTGGTGTTGCTGCTTCGTTCAATCGTAATGCCGATTTACCTTATTATTTCTCTTTTGATTACTTATTTTTCAGCATTGGGTGTTACAGAGGCTATATTCGTTCACCTTCTGCACTTTGAAGGGATTACCTGGACAACGCCATTCTTCAGCTTTGTTATGCTGATTGCACTTGGTGTAGATTATAGTATTTTCTTAATGGCCCGCTTTAACGAATATAAAACATGGGATGTACGGGAAGCGATCCTGCATGCTATGCGCAATATGGGAACAGTCATTCTTTCGGCGGTAGTTATTTTGGGCGGCACCTTCGCATCGATGTACCCTTCAGGGGTATTGTCGATGATGCAGATTGCAACAGTGGTGCTTGTAGGGTTGGCCTTGTATGCACTAATCTTCTTGCCGTTTTTTGTTCCTGTTATGGTGCGGATCTTCGGCCGTGGGAACTGGTGGCCATTTGCGGTCAAACAAAGTGGAGAACCCACTAAACAAGATGTAAACATGTAATCACTCTACACAGCAAAAAACCTCTAGTGTTTGCCTAAATAGGCGGCTAGAGGTTTTTTTGTGAAAATATAAGTACAAAGTTTATTTCATTTTGGCAAAAAAGCTACGTAACGCCCAGCCGCGTTCTTGCCGTTTTTTATATTTGGGTAGCGAACGGTAAATGGCGGTGGATTCGTCGAAAGCACGTTTAGCATCCTCAGTTCTGCCCAGTGCTTTGTACATGGAGCCGGCTAAATAATAGGCTTCACTAGAGGAAGATTGAATCTCTTGAAATTGAGTAACGTAATGCAACGCTTTATCGTGATTTGTATGGCGAAAGGTTTCCGCTAACCGAAGATATGGCTGACCATATTGGGCTTTTCGGTTGATTTCTAGACCTCGAAGCATCTGATCTTCGCCTTCTTCCAAAGCGCCCAGCTTAAGATTCACATGACCCAGCTCCACCCAATATTCTGCAGATTGTTCGTAACGGTCTTCGATCTGCAGCAGGATATCCTTGGCTTCCTTGTATTTTTTACGTTCTGACAGATTCCGGGCTAAATCAAATTTTGCAGAAACATCATTTGGATTCAAAGATACTGTTGTGCGCAGCTTGGAGATTTGCCGCACCCGTTTGAAGGGCTTTGTTATACTAGGGAAGATTCCCACGTATCGCCGATCTAAGAAATACAAGATAACAAGCAGGATGAATAAAGCCAGAAAAGGGTTGCCCACTAATCTGAAAAGCATCATAATACCTATAAATTTAAGCATGATTTCCCTCCATGATCATTTGGTTCCGGTATTGCGGTTGAATAAGAGCAGATCTAAGGCAGCGTAATTATATCATAATTCAAACCAATCTGAATCCCGGGATTTAAGATAAACTACAACTTTTGTCAGCTTTATAGCGTCTTAGTGTAATAGAAATAATAATTACAATAATATCATAAGAAGGGAAAATCAAGATGCACTTATTTTCAAGGAAGCTAAGGCTGTTTAGTTTGTTGGTTTGTTCAAGTCTGGTGACTGGATTGTTTATCCCTCAAGTTATAAGTGCAGCTCCATCCCCTGGGAAGTTGGGTGGGATTAAGGAGATTGTTGCTTCACCTGGCTTTTGGGGTGGAAGCTCTTTTGCTAAGGGTGAGAATAGTAAGTATGCAGTCCTGAAGGATGGGACAGCTGTGGCTTGGGGAACAAATAGGTTTGGTCAACTCGGAATTAGCGCGGTTGATTCACGTCCTTTTACTATATCTCCTATTTTAAAGCCTGTTACTGTAATTGTAGATGGTCAAAAAATGGATTCCGCACAGTCTGCTATTTTTATGGATGGAAGTGTAAAAGTACCGATTAGGGATGTAGCAGAAAGTCTGGGATATACCCTGTCTTTGGAGGGGGAACTGACGTTGACGAAAGCTGGGAAGAAAATTTCATTACCGTCAGCAGAATCCATTAAAGTAAGCTACACTTCTCTAGTGCCAGCAGCGGCTTTGGCCAAAGCTACAGGTCTATTTGCGGAGTGGAATAGTACGCTGTACCAATTAACATTACAAACAAAAAGATGACTTTCATTTAACACATATATTAATATTCTGAGGTACAATAAGTGAATTAATCTCAATTTCACCATAATAACCAGTCTGGAGTGATAGGAATGGCTTTTACAATATGTGTGTTTGCCGGATCGAATCCAGGTCTTAACTCTGAATATACGGAAATGGCTAGGGAATTAGGTTATCATATAGCGGCACAAGGCTGTAGGTTGGTCTATGGAGGTTCGCGGAATGGCCTTATGGGACAGGTTGCGGACGGGGTACTCGCTAATGGTGGCGAAGCTGTAGGAATTATGCCAGTGGATCTTTTTCAAGATGAAATCAGACACTCCGGATTGACGAATCTGATTGAGGTCTCTAGTATGCATGAACGTAAGGCGGTAATGAGCGGTATGGCGGATGCTTTTATTGCTTTGCCGGGAGGTCTTGGAACCTTCGATGAGCTATTTGAAATTCTGTGCTGGATGCAGATTGGTATTCATCAGAAGCCTATAGGGCTGCTGAATGTTCGAGGTTATTTTAATCCACTGCAAGCCTTGATCTCCCATAGTGTGGCTGAAGGTTTTGCACCAAAAACTGCACTTCAAATGCTGCATATGAACTCAGAACCCGAATATCTGCTTGAACTGATGAGAGGGCGAGTGGATCATAATAATGATGAGAAGGGGAAAGCAAGGTTCCCGTCTCAGCGCTAGAGCAATAAGAAATATGAACAACCTCCAGCTATTTTTATATGGCTTGGAGGTTTTTTGACATTAGAAGAGATAAAACTGTTTAAACTTTGGAGAAGCTGGGTAAATAAGCCGTAAGTAACCAAGCAGAAATGCAAATTTCAGGAACATCACGGAAGGAGGTTGAAATCCAATGAATGTGATCGTACATAATCTTATGGCTTACAATCATCAGTTTTTTAGACCTCAGCCCGTGGTCAATCCCAAGCAAGGAAAAGCAGACAAGAAGAGAATGAGTTTCCAGGAAGTTCTGAATGAGAAAATGAAAGCGTACAGCACCTACAACAAAAATTAAAGATGAAAGCTATACCCTATGTCTGTTAAAGAAAGCCGGAACGCGATGATCCTAGAGATCATTGCATTCCGGCTTTCTTTAGGGTCTAACCTCAAAAAATTCGCAGCTCTTGCGTGAGTAGTAAGTCAGATCACTAACTCTAGATTGAATAACAACATCGAAATCAGTGAAGCGGACAACGGTTGCTCCTGAATTTACTAAATGATCGTCCTGAAATACACGAACAGGTAATTTGCGGTCAACGGCTTCTTGGAAATCGCTGTCGCTTAGCAGCGGGCGGTTAATGGGCATGGGAAAAAACTCCTTTGATCATGTAATGAAGTAAGAAATAAAAATAGTATACCTGCGGAAGCACAAGAAATCCAATTTAAGATGAAGTACAAGTATTCTGTGAGGAACATATTTGGACGAAATTTTATATTCCCTCCTTAGACATAACATAGATATGAATGGTTTCGTAATTATTTCCACCATAAATCGGAAGTTTACCTCCTCAAAAAAAGAATTTAAACCCTGTACACTAATTCTTGTAAGAGAAACCTTTGAAAGGGGTACAGGGGAATGAATAAAGTAAAACACTTGGCGCTATCGTTAGTCGCTATCATGCTCGTAGGTTCACTGGCAGCATGCGGAGGCAACAACGCCGAGAACAACAACACATCAAACAAAAATACAGGTAACAACGCAGCAAGCACAAGTGAACCTACTAAGGATGAGGGAACAGAACCGGCTGAGAAAATCGAACTTTCTTTCTGGACACTGGGTAACGTGAACTACGAGGATTTAGCGAAGGAGTACACTAAGGAACATCCAAACATTACGATCAAAGTGCAAAATACCGGTGACCAAACCGCTCACCATAATAATTTGACCACTGCTTTGTCGGCTGGATCGGGTGCGCCTGATATTTTCCAACTTGAAATCGGTTTCATGGAACGTTTCATCAACGCTCAGGACAAGTTCTATAACCTGAATGATCTGGGTGCCAAAGATATTCAAGCCAACTATCTGGATTGGAAATGGAAACAAGCTTCTTCCGTAGATGGCAGCTTCCAGCTAGGTCTTCCAACAGATATCGGCCCAACGGTTGTATATTACCGCACAGATTTGGCTGAAGAAGCTGGGCTGCCAAGTGATTCAGAAGGATTCGGCGCTGCTATTGATACTTGGGATAAGTTCGCAGCTGTTGCCAAAGCTTTTAAAGATAAAACAGGCAAACCATTTGTAGACCTTACGGATCTTACCTTTAATGCTTTGCGTGACCAATCTGCCGATGAAATCTATTTCAGCAAAGCTGATGGCAGCTTTATCGGAGATACCAATCCGCAAGTCAAAAAAGCTTATGATTTCACGGTTAAAGGTATTCAAGAAGGCTGGATCAGCAATGTTATGCTCTGGTCTCCTGAATGGGGTCAAGGCATGAACGACGGTTCATTTGCAGTAGTTATGGGACCAGCTTGGATGGCGGGAAATGTTAAGAGTAATGCTCCAGACTCCTCTGGCAAATGGAAAATTGCTCAGCTCCCTGAAGGTGCTGGTAACTGGGGTGGCTCGTTCCTGACGCTGCCAAAAGAAGGCAAACACTCGAAAGAAGCTTATGACTTTATCGCATGGATGGATAACAAGGAAAACCAACTGGAATCTTTCAAAACCAAAGGCCTTATGCCTTCCATTCCTGCCCTGTATGAAGATCCTGCATTCGTAGATTTCAAAGATGATTTCTTCGGTGGACAACAAACCGCTGTAGAATTCGGTAAAGCAGCAAACCGGGTAAAACCTGTATACTACGGTCCGCTTCATGACCAAACCGATACTTTCTTCAAAAACGCCTTGAAAAATGTGTTGGAGAAAAAAGCAGATCCGACCAAAGAATGGAACGAAGCAGTAAAACAAGCGAAAACATTGGCTGAACGCAGCTAAGATTTCAAGCTTATGAAATTCAATTTCTAGAAGGTCCGGATTCATAGAGTGAAACATTCTCTGTGAATTCGGATTTACACGTTAGATTACCTGGAGGTGTGACATGGCACAACCTGTTATTTCAAGTCCGCATGCCGAGAGCAAGCGCCGCTTTTTAACTGAACAAAGAAGGAGCCGCATCACTGCTTACACTTTTATTTCGCCCTTTTTTATTCTGTTCTCGATATTTGGACTATATCCGATCTTCTTCACGATCTATCTCTCGTTCTTTAAATGGGATGCCCTGAATCCTATGAAATTTGTAGGGTGGAAAAACTACGATCTGGTCACAAGTGATCCGACCTTTTGGATTTCTTTTAGCAACACGTTAATTATGGGGCTTATGGGTACTGTTCCACAGATATTACTAGCTCTATTGATTGCTGTTTTGTTGAATTCGGCGATGACTCGCTTTAAGAAGACGTTCCGGGTTTTATTTTTTATGCCTAATATTACGTCTATCGTTGCGGTTACGCTCGTGTTCAGTACACTGTTTGGCAACAACGGAATGATCAACTGGATTCTAAACGGCTTGGGACTGGATAGTATGGCCTTCAACTCTGGCTGGTGGGGCGTTAAAATCGCCATTTCTACGATGGTTATGTGGCGCTGGACGGGGTATAATGCCATTATTTTTCTATCAGGCTTGCAAAGTATCCCTACGGATCTATATGAAGCGGCACGTATTGACGGTGCGAACAGAAGACAACAGCTAACCTTTATAACGTTACCGCTATTGAAGCCATTCATTGTATTTGTTACCTTGCTTTCAACTATAGGTGCCTTGCAGCTGTTCACTGAGCCTTATGTATTTTTGGGCCAAGCGGGAACTGGATCTACACGTCAGGAAGGAATCACTATGGTTACTTATTTGTATAGCGAAGCATTCCGCAACGGATTTTTTGGTACGGCAGCAGCTACGGCAGTCTTGCTGTTCCTGGTCACGATTATTTTCTCTGTCCTCAATATGCTGGTCTCAAATCGCATGGGTGGAGATACGGGAGGGGGTAAAGCGTGAGTACGCTGCGTGTATTTAAAAAAGATCCGGATGATCTAGGGATCATCGGCAAGTTAGGATTTTATCTGCTGCTGATTGTTGGTGCGCTCGTGTCCATCTTTCCTTTTTATTGGATGTTTGTAGTTGGCACTAATGACAGAGGCGCAGTATTCCATGTGCCACCTTTGCTTACGGTTGGAGACCAGTTTTTTGAGAATTTCCAGCGGGTACTGGACAAAACAGACTTCTTTCAAGCCTTGGGCAACTCTTTATTTGTCTCATCTATGGTTACAATATCAGTCGTGTTTTTCTGTACACTGGCAGGTTATGCCTTTGCCAAATATGAATTTCCGTTTAAAAATTTTCTGTTCTACTTTGTAATTGCTACATTATTTGTGCCACAGCAGCTTGGTGTATTACCTACTTACGTAATTATGGCCAAGCTCCACTGGATAGACTCTTTCAAGGCACTTATTGTTCCGGCGATGGTTAATGCCTTCGGGATCTTCTGGATGCGGCAGTATATCACTACAGCTGTACATACGGAATTGATTGAAGCAGGTCGGATCGATGGCGGCGGACATTTCCGGATCTTCTGGAACATCGCTATCCCGGTCATTACTCCAGCTATGGCTACACTAGGTATACTGAATTTTATGACCGTTTGGAATGACTTCTTCTGGCCTTTAGTGGTACTGAAGAATCAAGAGCATTTCACAATTCAGATTGCGCTCCAGCAGCTGTTCTCCAATCGCGATGGTCTAGACTACGGAATGATCATGTCAGCAACATTTACGGCAACCTTGCCACTGCTGATTGTATTCCTGTTATTTAGCCGCTGGGTGATTGCTGGACTTACTTCAGGAGCTATTAAGAGCTGATCTTACTTTTTGATCTTTACAGGGAATAGGCGGTTTTGTGAAGAATACTAGAGGACAGAGACAGCAGGGGGAAGGGGAATATCATGAAACTCCGCCGTAAAATCTTGTTCGCTATTATTCTTCTCGTCTTTATTCCGGTTATTCTGATGGGGATCGTCACTTACGTTAATTTTTCTAATGCAATGGAGAAAAAATCAAGCAACTTCTACTGGATTTCACTGCTTGAAACGGATCGAAAGCTTAAATTCGCGCTTAGTGAAATCACCTCGATCACGAATTCAAAAATTACGCAGCCGGTTGTTCAGCAATCACTGAAGCAGAAGAACTTTGTAATCACTTATGATCGAAAGCAGGAGCTTAGCAGTTATCTCATTGATCATCCTATGATTACTTCATTTAGTTTTTATAGTAAAGATCGTTTAATTTATCAATACAATGCATCGATGTCTTTTGAGGACTTGAAGAGACAAAGCTGGTTTGACGCGATGGAAGGCGCCGAAGGGCGGCCCGTGTGGTCAGGACCGGGAGAAAATGGCTCGGAGATCTCCGGCAATCCGGTACTTGTACAAGCAAGAGTAATCAAAGATTCATATTCTCTCGAAGATATCGGATATCTGGTTGTTAATGTAAAACCTGATTTATTGGATCAGATTTTCTGGGAAGCAGCAACCCTCAAGAAGGGGGATATTTTGCTGGTCAACAAGCTAGGCAATATCGTTTTTAATAAATCCGGTGAACATATTGGACAACGCACAGAGTTCCCCTTTTTACAGAATGATTATGCTAAGGAACATGACTATTACATCGACAACTATCAGGGGGAAAAATCACTCATAACCTTCCTACCTTCTCATAATGCAGCCTGGTATTTAGTAGCCATTACACCTATGAATCTCATCTCGTCAGAATCTGTATCCATCCGGAATATTGCGATTATTTTAAGTACAGTTTCGCTGTTGTCCGCCATTTTGTTCGACCGCTATTTCGTACGGAGGCTCGTTCATAGTATTAATAGTGCGGTTAACGGGATGAAGCGGGTGAAGCAAGGGATATTTACGCCGATCACTACACCCTATCGTGCTGATGATGAAAGTGATTTGCTGATTGATGGCTTTAATCGGATGAGCACGCAGATCAATGAGCTGCTTGTGCAGGTGGAGACTGAGCAGGGACGTAAGAAGGAAGCAGAAATGCAAGCGCTAATGGCGCAGATTAACCCTCATTTTATTTATAATTCACTCGAATCGATTAATTCGATGGCAGTACTGCAAGGCAATAAAGATATTAGCAAAATGGTCATCTCACTCGGCAAGCTGCTGCGAATCAGCATCAGTCAGAATCAGGAGCTGATTCCGCTGCATATGGAGTTCGAGCATGTCCGTCATTATTTGGATATCCAGAAGTTTCGTTTTGAAGATAAATTCTCTTATATTATAGATCTTTCGGATGGTCTTAGGACGTTCATGACACAAAAGCTGATCGTTCAGCCGATTGTTGAGAATGCGCTGTATCATGCGATTGAGCAGATGGAGGACCCAGGGATCATTGAGATTACGGCCTATGAAATGGGCATGGATATGATGATTATCGTAAAAGATAACGGCCCCGGCTTTGACCTTGCCAAGATGATGAGTCTTTGGGATAACGAGGGAAGTGCTCAGAAGAAATACAGTGATAGCGGCGTGGGGCTTAAAAATGTGCATGAACGCTTGAATATTCGATTCGGCAGTCCATACGGCATACTAGTGTGTTCATCCCCCGGCTTTGGTTCAACCATCCGAATCCGAATACCAAAAATACTGCCGTAATCGACCATACGAAAAGAAAGGGGGAGAATGTTATCAAAAAATGGTTATTGAAATGGGGCTGGATGTGGTTATATCTAGTGCTGATTTCGGGTGCGGTTTTATTTATAACTTTAGGAAAGCAAGAACCCATTGAAGATGATTCACCAGAGAAAATCACATTAACTTTCCGTCATTTCTGGATAAAAGAGCATGATCGGCCACTGTTGACTATTTATGAAGATATCGTGGACAAATACCAGTTAGAGCATCCAAATGTGAAAGTTAACTTTGAAGGTTTAGACCAGACGTTGCACCGTGACCAAAAGCTGAAGAACGAGATGGTTACTGGCACCCCGCCAGATATGTTTGTTTTGTTCGGTGGAGCGGAGATTGAGCCATATGTACGCTCTAAGCGTCTGATTGATCTGACGGATTTCGTCCGGGAGAATGCACTAACCAATCAATTCAAGGATCTGGATCTCTGGACCTTTGACAACCATATTTATGGCTTGCCCATTGAAGGGAATGCTGAACCTTTATATTTTAATAAAACCATCTTCGAAAAGCTGGGTTTGAAGCCGCCAGAAACGCTGCAAGAGCTTGATGCTGCCATACTAAAGCTGAAGTCGGCAGGGTATATTCCATTTGCACTTGGCAACGAAGATCGTTGGCCCGCAGGAATTTTTGCACATTATTTAATGGATCGTTATGCCGGCGCCGACTTGATCGAGAAGCTGATCACTGGTGAAGATCAAGCCAGCTTTCAGAATGAGGCGTATTTAAAGGCTTTTCAGCACTTGGAGCAATGGATCAAAGAAGGTGCCTTCAGCACGAAATCGAATGCATTATCCACAGAAAATGCGGTGGGATTATTTACGAGCGGCAAGGCTGCGATGTATCTGAACGGAAACTGGGATATCAATTTATTTGCAGGAACAGCAGCTCCTACGGATTTTCAAAATGAGGTAGGTGTTATTCCGTTTCCCACATTGAAGAAGGGGGAACAACCTTCGATTGCCGGCGGTTATACATTTGGCATCGGCCTTTCCTCCGAACTAAGCGGAGCGAAGCGGGAGGCTGCGCTCGATCTCATGAAAGCTTTTTACACCCAGGAGGTTCAGACTCGGATTGTATATGAAGGGTTGAGAATTCCGTCTATGCGCATCGCCTTTGATCCTGAGAAGACAGGACCCGTATTCGCGCAAGTCATGAATATGATGGAAGTTAACCGCAAGAGCTTTGTCCCTTATGATAATGTATTGTCACCAGAAGTGAAAAAAACGTTCCTGAGTGTTATAGAACAGATGATTAACGGAGAAATGTCTGCTGAGCAAGCGTTAAAGCAAGTGCAGGCATCCTCCATTCAATACTGGAATTTGATCCAAAGCTCAAGTGTACAATGATCCTGGAGGTGCAGGGAATGGATGAGTTACAAGAGAAATATAAAGTAATAATCGTGGATGATGAGCCGATTATTCTTCGTAGCTTAAAAGCAGCCATTCCATGGAATGATCTTCAGATGGAGATTGTGGGAGAGGCCCGAAATGGAGAATTAGCTCTCCGCTTGATAGAAGACACTTCACCACATATCGTGATTAGTGATATTCGCATGCCCGTAATTGACGGGATTACGTTGATGAAGGAAGTATTGTCTAAAAACCCGAAGCTGGTGTTTATTTTTATAAGCGGGTACGGAGAGTTCGAATATGCAAGAGAAGCATTACGTCAAGGTGCTTTTGATTATTTATTGAAGCCGATCGATC
Source organism: Paenibacillus sp. FSL H8-0315 (assembly GCF_038005365.1). NCBI lineage: Bacteria > Bacillati > Bacillota > Bacilli > Caryophanales > Paenibacillaceae > Paenibacillus > Paenibacillus sp. FSL H8-0315. Next base: position 6,148,251 of record NZ_JBBOTA010000001.1, read on the forward strand.
ATGATGAACTGGTTGAAATGCTAAACCGCGCCAGAACCAAGCTGGATGAACAGAAGCAAAATGATCAGCTGATTCATTCTGTACAGATGCTGTCATTGCTTGCACGTGAACGTCTGTTTGCAGAAATCACTTTGGGAAATGCAAGGCCGCTTGAGCATCTGAAATGGCTGGAGAACAGTGAACTGGAGAGCGGATATTTCATGGCTGTTGTCCAGTTAGATGACTACACCACACTGAGCAGTCAATGGAGTGTAGAAGAAAAACGGCTATGGCTGTTTGCAATCCGCAATATTGTGGAAGAATGGTCACTGGAGCATGGCGTGCTGACGGTTTTCCCGTTTCATAATGGAGAGTGGATACTACTGTTCCCTGGATCTTTAAGCGCCAGCAGGAGAGAACTTGGTGAACATTTGATAGCGGGAATCAAGAGATACTCCAAGCAGTCTTGTTCCGTAGGCATCAGCCGCACCACACAAGGCATTGATCAATTAAGTACGGTTTACCCTCTGGCCGCGAAGGCCTTATATCAACGGTTCTATTCGGGGCTTGCCGGGGTCTTTATTGATGAAGAGATATCGTTCCCAAGCAGTAAAGAGGTGAAATACCCAAAAGAGCTGGAAACCGCGCTGATTGAAAGTATACGTACCTTAAATAGAGACCGGATGTGGTCTTTATTTGATGAGCTTGCTTTATTTATTGAGTCACAAGCTGTTCCTAAGGATATGGCTGAACGTCTTCTTGTTGAATTGATCGTTGTGTTATACAGAAATTATGAGTATTTGAATATAAATTCAGATTGGTCCTTGCATGGATTACTTAGCAAGATGCACAATCTCGGCACTTTAAATGAAGTGATCTCTGCTCTGAAAGAAGAGTTTGGTGTGCGATTGGAGCAAGGGAACAAGCCTGTGAACCGCGAGGATACGCGTAGCGCCATCGAGAAAGCGAAACGTTATATTGAGAGTAATTACCATAAAGATTTAAGTATTGAGGAAGTAGCGGAGCTGGCTGATCTCAGCATCAGTCATTTCTGCACTTTATATAAGCAAATAACAGGCTATACCTTTTTGGAGTATGTTACACACTGCCGGATGGAGCGGGCGAAGTATATTTTGCAGAGCAGCAACGTAAAAGTGTATCAGATAGCTCCTCTTGTCGGTTATCAGGACCCGCGTTATTTTACACAGGTTTTTAAAAAGGCTAGTGGTCAAACACCAACAGAATACCGAGAAGAGCATACTAAGCAGATCCATTAACGAGGAGGTAGGGGATGGAATTTCATTTGGAGATGATTGTTAAGTGTTTAACGAACCACAAGCTGCAGAAATATTGGAAAGGGTTCGAGGCTGTTTCTTTTGCATTTTATAATAAGGATAACGTGTATCTGTACAATCATCCCAAATTCAAAACGGTAGGATATCATCCACATTTGCTTCCTTGGAGTAATGAATTCTCAGGAGATACCATCATTTTATATGAGGATCACCCTACAGCCATCGTTAATCTGGAATTACATGAAGAATTCGAAGACTTGTACGCCATTTGTGTACACGAATTATTTCACGGTTATCAATTCCTGATGGGAGATGAACGTTATGCAGATGAATTATTGATGATTACCTACCCTTTATCCCTCGAAAATATGGAATTGCGGATTCAAGAAAGACATCATTTATATCTTAGTGTAATGGCAGCTACTATTGAAGAGCGTAATCACGCAATGTACAGATTTATTGCCATCCGTCAACAAAGAGAACAACTGCTCGGGGAGTACGTGCTAAATGAATATCTTATTGAAACGCTGGAAGGACCCGCATGGTATGTTGAATTAAATGCCTATGCCGAAAAATCCACCCTACCTAATGAGGAAGTATTGCACAAATTCAGTTCGTATTTAATAGATGAACTTGAATCTTCGGCTAATATCAGAAGAAGCTGCTACGGTTCTGGTCTGTTTATATGTTTGCTGCTGGATGAGCTTCGGACCGATTGGAAAGAAGAGTTTATGAAGTCGGAGTTAAGTTTATATGCGTTTTTTAAGCAATTTGTGGATCAAGTCATCATTCCCTTCGAGGAGATATCCATCAGCAAAGAAACGGAAGATATTATGCAATCGGTCAAAACAATCAGGGAGAAGGAATTCATTGATTTTATCAGCCTTGAAGGGTACCACCTGTATATTGAAGGAGATATAAAATCTACGGGTTTTAATCCTATGGGTATTATTGGTGGAGATGAGAAATGCATTCATAAGAATAATTTACGAATCCAAATCAATGATGCGGAGTATTTTCTGGAAAAGCCAGTGATTAGCTACTATACAGCTGACCTTCGAAATATTAATAAACTGCACCTCGTACTAGATGAACCTCCAACTTTTAATAAAGATTCGTTAATCCTTAATGGAATTGGTGAGATCAAAGGTCAATACGAAGTGAAGGAAGATGGATGTTGGCTGCAATGCTAACGTAATTTAAATGAGAAGGAGAGTATGACATTTGTCATACTCTCTACTTGATGTTTATGACTTATAGGATGACACTTTATCTTCTATACTTAGAGTAGATGAAAAGATCCTTAGCCGGACACATCAAGGAGGAAACGATATAGATGACTACAAAACAGACATCACAGCTCTCCAGCCTTAAAAAGAGTGTAGCCCCTTACGAGAAAAATGACCGCAACGCAAGTATAAGACAGCTCATCAATACTTTAGGACCACTTGTGCTGTTATGGGGCGGAGCTTATTTCTCTTTATCCGTTTCCTATTGGCTCACCCTTCTGTTAGCTATTCCTGCAGCAGGATTTGTAATTCGAACCTTTATTATTTTTCATGATTGCACACATGGATCGTTTTTTAAGAATCGTAAAGCGAATGATATTATCGGAACGATCACAGGTGTACTGACACTGGTTCCTTATCGGCAGTGGAAACATAGTCATTCCATTCACCACGCCAGCTCCAGTAATCTCGATAAAAGAGGGATCGGCGATATTTGGATTATGACGGTCGAGGAATACGCAGCGGCTTCCTTCTGGAAACGTCTATATTACCGGATTTACCGCAATCCCATCGTGATGTTTGGTCTTGGACCGATTGCTGTTTTTATGATTCAGTATCGTTTCAATGTTAAAGGTGCTAGACGCAAAGAGCGGATGAATACCTATTTGACGAATATTTCAATCGCAGCGCTTTATGGCTTGCTAATATGGGCTATTGGCTGGCAGGCATTTCTTATGGTGCAGCTGCCTGTAGCATTTGTATCAGGGTTTCTCGGCATATGGTTGTTCTACGTCCAACATCAGTTTGAAGACTCTTATTTCGAGAATGAATCTGAATGGAGTTATGTGATGGCCGCGGTTGAAGGTAGCTCATATTATAAGCTGCCGAAGGTGCTGCAATGGATTACGGGCAATATCGGCTTCCACCATGTGCATCATTTAAGTCCAAAGGTGCCAAACTATAATTTGGAAAAAGCGCATAACGCGACGCCACCGCTACAAAAAGCAACAACGATTACGATTGGTACCAGCTTGAAGGCCCTTAATTTCCGTCTTTGGGATGAGGAAAATAAACGATTCATTAGCTTCAAAGAGATGAAGTCCATATTAAATAAACCGAAAACTGCAGGCGAGGTCCTGCAAGTTCATAAGCCCAGACTCCAGGGAGAATAATAGCTACATTGTAATCAAATAGCAGCAAAATGGAAGGTTAGAGCCGGAGAACTCATTCGCGCTCTAATCTTTTTTCTCTTTATCGTTGTGGTTCACCGGATTTTACCGAATTTATGCTAGAATAAGGTGAGTGGCATATGGCAAAAAGGAGAGCGAACATGCAGAAGTGGCATCATATTTTTCATAAAAGTACAGGTCTTAGCCCTTATGTATGGGTCGTATTTTATATTCTACCGTTTTATTTCATCTTTCGGTCCTCTTCTCCCTACCAGGTAGTTTCGGGAATCTTGATGATCGCTGTGTTTTTTGTTTGTTATGTGCTTTCTTTTGTCTCCAAGGGTTGGTTAGTTTATTTTTGGACGAGCGTGCAGATACTGGTCTCTATAACGATGACGTTGTTGTTCGGATATATGTATTTTGCGCTTTTTTTAGCCTTTTTTATTGGGAATATCCAGAACCGAGTTGGGTTCTTCACCCTGTACTCCATTCATTTGCTGACTACGATTATTACGATCAATTATGAGCTGCTGTCGCGTAATCCCGTATTTATCAGCCAGCTTCCCTTTGTGCTTGTCAGTATGATTGCAGTGATCCTGCTGCCAATCAGTACCTATAACCGGAATAATCAAGGGAAGCTACAAGACCAATTGGAGGATGCTAATAAGCGTATTTCAGAATTGGTTAAGCTCGAGGAACGCCAGCGGATTTCACGTGATCTTCACGATACATTAGGTCAGAAGCTTTCGTTAATTGGTCTGAAAAGTGATTTGGCAGGAAAGCTTATCGACAGTAATCCGACGCAAGCAAAAGCCGAGATCAATGATGTACGCCAGACGGCAAGAAGTGCGCTGAAAGAGGTCCGGGAGATGATTACGCGAATGCGCGGCATTCGGCTTGAGGACGAACTCGTTCATATTCAGCAGCTTCTTGCGGCTGCGGAGATCGACTATGTTTTGCAAGGCAATCCTAAACTGTCTAACACTTCATTGATTACGGAGAATGTGCTCAGCATGTGTATTAAGGAAGCTGTCACAAATGTTGTGAAGCATAGTAATGCACAATCTTGCGCAATTATCATTGAACCCACACGCACAGATCTCATCATTAAAGTGAAAGATGATGGAACTGGCATCCCGGGCAATGATCTTTATTTTAAAGGACATGGGCTGCAAGGTATGCGGGAACGTCTTGAATTTGTAAATGGCTGTATGGATATCGTGCGAGATGAGGGTACTACGATAGTGATTAAGGTCCCAAATGCATTTAAGCATCCGGAACAGGAGGTAACCGTATAATGATTAAGATTGTAATCGCTGAGGATCAGCGAATGCTCCTTGGAGCGTTGGCATCTTTGTTGGATTTAGAAGAGGATATGAAGGTCGTGGGCCGGGCAAGCAACGGGGAAGAAGCTGTAGCGATGGTTCAGCAGCATAAGCCGGATATCTGTATTATGGATATTGAGATGCCAGCGATGAGTGGTCTCGACGCTGCGGAAGCGCTGAAGAATAGCGGCTGCAAAACGATGATATTAACCACCTTTGCCCGTGCGGGATATTTCGAACGTGCGCTCAAGGCGGGAGTTCATGCTTATTTGCTGAAAGACAGTCCTAGCGAAGAACTGGCACTTTCGATACGTAATGTGATGGCAGGCCGACGCATGTATGCACCGGAGCTAATGGATGAAGCCTACAGCGGTGAAGTAAATCCTCTGACTCAGCGGGAGAAGGAAGTACTTGGACTCATTGCCGACGGTAAAAATACAAAAGAGATCGCCAGCCAGTTGTACATTACCACGGGAACAGTCCGGAATTACATCTCAGTTATACTAGATAAGCTGGATGTAGGTAACCGCATCGAGGCGATCACTCGATTTAAGGAAAAAGGTTGGTTTAAGTGAGCGGGGGTAAGAAACGATTAGTTGGTTGAAGCAGCTTGTAAACGCGAATAGCAGAGCGCTGATCGCTGATTGCTGATTGCTGATCGCTGATCGCTGATCGCTAATCGCAGATTCCTGATTTATACTCTCCAATCGCAAATAGATGTATTTCCTACAACTATATGCTATAAAATGCTCTGCAGATGCGATTTAGTTGCATTTCTTACATCTAAAAGTTCACTTAGAGGGCATTTCCATTATTTTTCGGGGAAATAGTTGTAGAGAATGCAGTTAAAGAGTTGTCTAAGCAGAAAATATACTTATAATTGTACTGAGTGCAGCTATTTCTTTTATTAGCATTAGTGAAATTCAATATAATCCGCTAAAAATAAAATTTTTAATGTTATTTTGATGTTAACACTCGCCAAATGTTCCCGCGCCGTATATCATTAATTATCGGCCTATTATCCACAATAGGACAGTTAATCAAAAGGAAGTGTATTTTCTGATGTCAAGAAAGCTAAGAGCCGGCATAGTTGGCGGCACAGGTATGGTAGGACAACGTTTTATTGCCCTTTTAGAGAATCATCCTTGGTTTGAAGTAACTGCGATTGCTGCCAGTGCTAGATCTGCTGGAAAAACGTATGAAGAATCGGCCAAGGGCAGATGGAAGTTATCTACTCCAATGCCTGAGAACGTAAAGAATATTATGGTCCAAGATGCTTCTAAGGTAGAAGAAGTTGCTGCGGACGTGGATTTGATTTTTTGTGCTGTAGACATGAAAAAAGATGAGATTAAAGCGCTCGAAGAGGCTTATGCTCGCACCGGAACACCAGTAATCTCCAATAACTCAGCGCATCGCTGGACGCCTGACGTGCCTATGGTCATTCCTGAGATTAATCCGGAGCATCTTGAGGTTATTGCACAGCAAAGAAAACGTCTGGGAACAGAGACAGGTTTCATTGCGGTTAAACCTAACTGCTCCATTCAAAGTTATGTGCCTGCACTTCATGCGCTCAAAGACTTTAATCCTTCTAAAGTGGTGGTCACCACCTACCAAGCCATTTCTGGTGCAGGAAAGACTTTTGCAGATTGGCCAGAAATGCTGGACAACGTGATTCCTTATATCGGTGGCGAAGAAGAGAAAAGCGAGCAAGAGCCTTTGCGGATCTGGGGAAGCGTTGAAGAAGAGGGTATCGTAAAGAGTGAAGCTCCAACGATTACTTCGCAGTGTATCCGTGTGCCTGTAGCGGATGGGCATATGGCTGCTGTATTTGTTTCTTTTGAGAAAAAACCGTCCAAAGAAGAGATTCTGAATCTCTGGAAGAGCTTTAAAGGACGTCCTCAGGAGCTTGAACTGCCTAGCGCACCTAAACAGTTCATTACCTATTTTGAAGAGGACAATCGTCCACAGACCAAGCTGGATCGTGATATTGAGAACGGAATGGGCGTATCGACGGGCAGACTCCGGGAAGATGCCCTCTATGATTACAAATTCGTAGGTCTCTCCCATAACACCCTGCGCGGAGCGGCTGGCGGTGCTGTGCTGATCGCTGAGCTTCTGAAAGCAGAAGGTTATATTCAACCGAAATAAGTCCATGCATGAGCTGCAAAGCTGATGTGAATAGACACCTCATCAAAGCTTAGTCTTTGGTGGGGTGTTTTTATTTTAATTTTGAATTTGGTAAAATAAGTTATGGAAGGAGAGGATGCCATTGAATAAATATTTATTAGCTTTTATATGGTTACCATTAATCCTGTTTACAAGCAGTTGTACATCGTCAGCTCAAGAGGAACAAGAGTATGGAGTGTCCTCTATAAATGCCGAAATTCCTATTCCGAAGAATGCCAAAGAAATCGAAGTGATAACAAATTCAAATAACCCTAATATAAAAATTGGAGCAAAGTACGAGTTGGATAATATAGGGGGAGAACAAGGTCTTTATCGGCCTGAGGGCTATTTTAATAAATTAAACGATGCTGGATGGATAGAGATGGAGGACAAGCGGTTAGGACATGTGCAATTTTTTGAAAAAAAGGACACCGTCATCGCCATCGAAATACATCAGGATACCTTTGATATTCATGAAATGAATAAAGATGCTAAATTCTAAACAGTGGCTAGTTAGATGAAGCATTTGTTATTACTTAAACAGAAAGGTTGAGAGTGTGGTAAGATAGGTAAAGTGTATAAACTATACGAATTCTGAATGACTGACGGAGTGATATGATGGGTGCAAAAAGTAAAGGTGGCGGCACAGGCAGAGGTACGGGGAGTAAAGGCTGGACACGCTGGAACAAAACAGCAAAACCAGTTAAACCTGCAAAAGGTGACCCAACGACGGGTCCAGGTGCTAAAGGTGCAGGTGGAAGCAAGGGCAGTAACGTGAAAAAAAGCGGAAGCACCAAATAGCTCCCTTAAACTGGGTTATTCCTGAAGGTTAACATCTGATTTTGATCGTTAAAATCAGGTGTTTTTTTATGACTAGAGGTAAGGTAAGTATATAGAATGAAAGTAGGATCAGCAGTGAGAATCGATAAATATATAAGCGAAACAGGCTTTTGTTCCAGAAGGGAAACCAAACGATTAATTGCAGCAGGTCGAATCGCTGTAAACGGTATTGTCTGTGAGGCGAACATTCTTATAGAGCCAGAGGATATCGTATGGATCGATGGGGAGCCGATAACAAGCAGTAAAGGGGAGCCAGTGTATCTCGCTTTGAATAAGCCGATAGGCATTACCTGTACAGCAGCCCCACATGTGGCTGGGAACATTATTGATTTTGTAGGGTATCCTTCAAGGATCTTTGCGATTGGCAGATTAGACAAAAACTCGGAAGGCCTCATTTTGTTAACCAACGATGGAGAGATTGTAAATAAAATGATGCGTTCCGAGAATGGGCATGAAAAAGAATATGTAGTTCATGTAGACAAACCGGTTACGTCAGAATTCTTACAGGCGATGTCTAGCGGCGTGAACATTCTTGGAGTCACAACGAAACCTTGTGAGGTCTATCGGATCACAGAATGTCAGTTTAGAATTATCCTAACTCAAGGTCTTAATCTGCAAATACGCAGAATGTGCAAGGAGTTAGGATATAGAGTACTAAAGCTGGAGCGCATAAGAATTATGAATATTACATTAGACGGCTTGGAACTGGGACAATGGCGGCATTTAAGCAGTGAAGAGCTGTATGAGCTTATGTCCCGCTTAAACTGACTTTGTCAACAAAGCCTCTGGCAGTTGTGGTAATATCTTCAGCTCCGGCAATCGCTGAGATAACAGAAATCCCATCCGCACCAGCTGTTAATACTGGTGCAACATTTTGCAGCGTGATTCCCCCAATGCCAACCAAAGGGATGGTAATGCCTTTATTTCTTAGTTCTTCAATCATCGCAGTGCCTTGAACAGCTTTGGCATCCTCCTTGGATGACGTAGGATAAATGGGACCCACGCCCAGATAGTCGGCTCCATCGGCAATCGCCTGCTGAGCTTCAGCGAAGGAGTGAGCGGATACACCAATGATTTTATTCTCTCCAAGTAGCTGGCGGATCGCCAATGCAGGTGTATCCTCCTGTCCTACATGAATTCCGTCCGCATCAAGCGCGATCGCTAAATCAATGTCGTCATTCACGATAAAGGGCACGCCATTGGCATGACAGATCTTTTGAAGTCGTCTGCCAAGATTAAGTCGTGCCTTATCGCTTAAGGATCCGGTACCCTTTTCACGGAATTGAAACATGGTTATGCCTCCAGCAACCGCTTCCTGCAGCACCTTAACAGGAGCTTTACGGCAATTTACGCTGCCCATAATGAAATAGACTTTTAATAGATCTCGCAGATGATCACTGTTCATTCGTTGCACTGTTTATCCCTCGCAGTCTGTTCTGATAAGCAAAATGATTGGTTGGTCCATGCCCAGCCCCTATGCCCAGCTCGTCCTCAATCGCCGCTTGTATAAATGCTTTGGCAGTTTGAATGGCCTCAGCTACGGATTTGCCTTTGGCTAGCTCGGCGGTGACCGCTGCTGAATAGGTGCAGCCTGTACCATGCGTATGTCTGGTCTGAATCCGGCTACTCTCCAATAAGGTATATTCGTGACCATCATATAGAAGATCGGTTACGGCTGTGGTCGAGGTATCATGTCCCCCTTTTAGTACTACATATTTGGAGCCCATGCCATGAATGATTTTGGCTGCTTTTTTGCGTTCTTCTATGGTGGAGATCGTCATCTTTGTGATCATTTCGGCTTCGGGAATATTGGGTGTCGTCACCAATGCTAAGGGCAGCAGATGGCTGATTAAGGATTGAACCGCCTCCTGCAGCAGCAGTGTGGACCCTCCTTTAGCGACCATCACAGGATCAATTACAAGATTAGACCAGCCGTAATACTTAATTTTATCTGCCACAATGCGGATGATGTCGCTGTTAAATAACATCCCGGTCTTTACGGCATCTGGTTGCAGGTCAAGTCCTATAGAATCAAGCTGCTGATTTATAGCTTCCAGAGTCACTGGATAAACCCCTTGGACACCCAGCGTATTCTGCGCTGTCACAGCTGTAAGGATGGACATGCCATAGACAGAAAGCTCCTGAAAGGTTTTTAGATCGGCCTGAATGCCAGCACCACCGCCGCTATCGGAGCCGGCAATGGTTAGAGCTTTGGATATAATCATCGATTTCACTCCTTTGAGGGTCATTAACTGAGCTGTTTGATACTAGATCTTTCTAGGAAGACTTCTGGCGTGACCCATGTCAGTTGATTTAGAAACTCAACCTGAAAGCTTCCCGGCCCTTGACCAGTTGTTAATTCAGCGGCGATTTCAGCGGCTACTCCATAGAAGGAGAGGGCTTCCACTGCGGCCTCCAACGAGGCACCTCCACTTACCGCGAGAAATGCACCCACAACAGCGCTGAGCAAGCAGCCAGTTCCTGTAACTTTCGTGAGAATAGGGTGACCGTTGCTGGCAATATAAGTGTTTTTTCCATTCGTGATCACATCGTCTTTTCCAGTTATGATGACCACACAGCTTAACTTCCTCGCAGCAGCTTCAGCCAAAAGGACTACATCGCCTTCACCTTCGCCAGCATCCACCCCTTTAATGGACCAACTCTCTCCAATGACATTAGCGACTTCAGCTACATTCCCCCGCAGTGCGGTGATTTGCATCTCATTCACTAGCTTTTGAGTGACAGCGGTCCGATAAGAAGTTGCGCCTGCACCTACCGGGTCAAGCACTAGGGGAACCCCGTGTTTATTAGCGGATTTACCAGCGAGCAACATAGATTGAATGGCGTAGTCATTGAGTGTGCCTATATTTAGAACTACAGCAGACGACATAGCGGCGATGTCGATCACTTCTTCGTGGGCATCCGCCATAAAGGGAGAGGCACCCAGCGCCAACAGACCGTTGGCTGAGAAATTGGCTACTACAATATTAGTGATGTTGTGGATCAAGGGGTTGGATTCCCGTACTTTGGCTAAGTAACTCATCATAATTCCTCCTCAAGCTTGAATGAATAACCAACTAAACGTTACAGATTGATAAAAGCTTCTTGTGCTTTAATATCTTCTGGTAGAAGATCGTTGGTGGATAACCACTGCTGAACCTTTTCCCAAGATGTCGGGTCTTGATAACCAAAAGTTTGATCGCCTGCATTCATCAGCGGCAGTAGAATTTCAAGACTTTTTTTCTCAATCTCCTTGTCGAGCGGTGAAGTTGCATCTTCATGTGCAATCAGTAAATCCAGGGCTTGTTCAGGATTCTGCTCCACAAATTCCTGTCCTTTTGTTATGGCATTTAGAAATTTTTTAAAGTAGGCTTCAGAATTTTGCAATCCTTGTTCGCTGGCCACCAGCACAAGCTCATAATAGTCAGGTACTCCGTAATCCGTTGGATTAAGCGAGGTGACCGGATGTCCCTCTTTTTCAAGGATCAGTTGTTCATGGTTGATGAATCCGCCCATTATTGCGTCCACTTGTCCTGTAGAGATCGCAGGGATAAGGTCAAAACCTACATCAATCAGCTTGGCGGATGAAGGATCGCCTCCATCACTCTGGATCATTGTCCGAATCATCGCTTCATAGAGCGGAATGGAGGAATAGCCGATTTGTTTTCCCACGAGCTCTTTGGGACTATGAATACTGCCTGCTTGAGGAACCATCAGATGATTCAGTGGATGCCGCACGATTGCTGCAATCGAACGTACAGGGATTTTCTCTCCGCGTGCCATAAGCACCTGAGGCTGATAACTGAGCGCTAGATCAATTTGATTTGCTGCTACAAGCTTTAGGGCGTCATTGCTGTCCGCAGGCATTTTGATCTCGACATCCAAACCTTCCTCTTGGAAAAATCCTTGCTGTTGCGCAGCGTATAGAAAGGAATGAACGGCATTGGGATACCAATCAAGCATAATCGTCAGCTTGTGTGACTGCTTATTATCGGTATTGGAGGAACCGGTTTGGGAGTTGTTATTTAGCTTGTCTGCCTTCCCGCAGCTGCTTAAGAGCAAAAGTGTGCATACTAGAAATACAGAAATAAGTCCTCGTTGTGGGGATTTTAAATGATTCATTGGTTAGATCCTCTTTTCTTTAAAAATAATTGTTCGAGTAAAGCTATCGCCAGAAAAAGCACAACACCAAGCGCGGACAGCAGAAATACAGCCGCGAACATTTCATCGCTCTGCATATTTCCGGCCATTCTGCGGCTGAAGTAACCGAGTCCTTTACTGCCGCCGAGCCATTCCCCGATAGTAGCTCCGATGACGCAGTATACAATGGACAGCTTTAAGCCAGAGAAAAAAGCAGGCAACGCCAGTGGAATTTGGGTTTTGACAAGCAGCTGCCAGCGGTTTGCACCAAATGTTAATAATAAGTCCTTGTAAGTCTGGCCACTTGTACGAAGTCCATCATATGTACTCACTACAACTGGAAAAAAAGCCGTCAAAAACACCACAGCCACTTTGCTCCACAGCGAATATCCGAACCACATAATAAAAATGGGCGATAGCGCAATTAATGGGACCGTCTGGCTAATGATAAGGAAGGGATAGATGGCCTTTTCTACGGGGCGAAACAGGAACATTCCAATACCCAGCAATACACCAAAAATCACAGAAAGGACAAAACCTACCAGTATCTCCTGCAACGTCGCTAATAAATGCTGTCCAAATAATAATTGCCTGTGCTCGATCAATGCGATGCCAATAGATGAAGGTGCAGGGAGAATAAAGGCTGGAATCAAGTGAAGGCGAACAGCTGACTCCCAGATTACAAGAATGAGCAGTACCAGAAGAAGGAAGGGACCATAGTTGTCTAGATGTTTTTTAAAAGGTATAGGTTGCATGCAATCTTCGCTCCAACTCTGCCCGTAGTGCTATAAACCGGGGTTCATAGTTCATCTTATAATGTCTTGGTTTTGGTAGATCGACAATGATCTCCTGTAATTCGCTGTGCGCACCGCCAGATAATAAATAAATTCGATCACTGAGCAATAGTGCTTCTTCCAGATCATGAGTGATGAGCATAATCGTCTGATTCAGTTCACCCCATAACTCCAACAGCCAACGGTGTATCTCACGTTTGGTCATGGCATCGAGAGCGCCAAAGGGCTCATCCAGCAGCATAAGGCCACTTCCGCCTCCAGCCACTAAGGTGCGCAGAAATGCGACTCGCTGTTTCATTCCTCCCGAAAGTTCATGGGGATAAGCCTTCTCTACATCTGTTAAGCCGAAGCGGGCCAACATTTCCCGAATCTGAATGATTGTTTCCTGTTTACTAAATCTGGGCATGATCTCCCAGGGCAAAAGGCAGTTGTCGAGCACTGTTCTCCAAGGCAGCAATAAATCCTGCTGAGGCATATAAGCGATCTGACCTAAACGACTAGCGGTTGAGGGGAGCGTAGGGAGTTTTATTTTTCCATGAGTAGGTTCGAGTAAACCGGCAACCGTTTTGAAAAATGTGCTTTTCCCGCATCCGCTAGCACCTACTACGGAGACGAATTCCCCTTGCCTGATATCCATGGATAGTTTTGCGAATACAGGGGGTTGTTCAGTTTCCGGAAAAGAGTAGGTTAGGCCTTGAATAGATAAAATGGTCGTGATGATCTAACCTCCTAATATTTTTGTGGAGCGCCTAAACAAATAAAGACCCATCCATTTCCAGAGGAAATGAATGGGTCAAAAAGTTCATTCTGCATAATAACACTTAACATGCTTGATGAAAATTCTGCTCCACTTCCCTCCGCTGGTATGATCCAGATCAGGTTCCAAGGGTCCGGAGCTTGAAGCTCCGTCTCAGTCGGCCGACTCCCCTAGTGAAATAACAGGTCCATATTAATTTGTTTATAAATATACCATATCTTTCTGAGAAGTAAAGAGAGAAAGAAGTGAAGGATTAATCCAAGATTGGGTAAGATATAAGTAGAAATCTAGTTAATATTACAATTCCGATGTACATAATCGGAAAAAAGTATTGACGATCATGTGATGGCAGTGTACTATTCAATTTACCGGAAAAAAACCGGATAGAGAGAGGGGATTTAATAATGAAAAAATGGAGTTTAACTATTATATTGGCGTTAACCGTGGTCCTTGTAGCGGCTTGCGGCAATAATTCGAATACCAATACGGCTGCTGAACCAACAGCTGGAACGAATGGTGGAGCAGCATCTTCAGCGCAAAACAGTTTGGAGGCTGTGAAGGCCAGCGGCAAATTGCGGATAGGTACAGAAGGGACTTATGCACCTTTTACTTATCATGACACTGCGGGGAAATTGACGGGTTTTGACGTGGAAATTGCCGAAGAAGTAGCCAAACGTTTAGGTGTTGAAGCTGAATTTTTTGAAACTCAGTGGGATGGTATTTTTGCTGGGATGGATGCGAAACGGTTTGATGTCATTTTTAATGAAGTTTCCATTAACGAAGATCGCAAAGTGAAATATGATTTCTCTGAACCCTATATTGTATCCAAGGCAGTATTGATCGTGAGCGAAAACAATGAGGATATTAAGACCTTTGCTGATCTAAAGGGTAAAAAAGCCGGACAATCCCTGACCAGTAACTTATCCGACATCGCTCGTGAGAACGGTGCTGAAATCGTAGCTACGGACGGTTTCAATCAAGCGATGGACCTGCTGACTTCGGGACGTATTGATGCAACTGTGAATGATGGCTTGTCTTATCTGGATCTGAAAAAACAAAAACCAGATGCAAAAATTAAAGTGGTTGATGAGATTCCTGAAGGCTCACAAAGTGCCGCGGTATTCCTGAAAGGCAATGATGAGCTGGTGAATGCGGTCAGTGATGCGATTAAAGAGATGAAAAGTGATGGAACGTACTTGAAAATTTCCGAGAAATACTTTGGAGCTGACGTTTCAAAATAATACAAGGCTAGCAAGGCTAATTAAGCCTAGAAGCTAAAAAGGATGTCTGAATAATGGATGACCGCAAAATACAAATTTTCTTAGATACACTGCTACCCCTGCTTAAAGCCGGGGTGGCTTTTACCATTCCGTTGGCGCTACTTTCCTTTGTGCTTGGATTGATTTTGGCGATCCTAACCGCGTTGGCACGTCTTTCACCGTGGGTAATTCCGAAGCTAATCGCCCGTTTTTATGTATGGGTCATTCGGGGAACCCCGTTGTTAGTGCAGCTATTTATTATATTTTATGGTTTGCCGGCTGTTGGTATTGTACTCGACCCTTTCATTGCCGCCACCATTGGATTTACCCTTAGCGTAGGGGCTTACTCATCGGAAATCGTACGCGCTGCTATCCTGTCGATACATAAAGGCCAGTGGGAAGCTGCCTTCTCAGTCGGGATGACTCGTGGGCAGGCTCTGCGCCGCGTAATTCTGCCACAAGCTGCACGCGTTTCTGTACCGCCGTTATCCAATTCTTTTATTAGCTTGGTCAAAGATACATCGCTTGCAGCGATCATCACCTATACGGAGATGTTTAGAACTGCTCAGCAGGTAGCCTCTACCACTTATGAGCCTCTGCTGGTATACTCCGAAGCAGGATTGTTTTATTTAGTGTTCTGTTCTGTGCTGTCGGCGCTGCAAAATTACTTGGAGAAACGACTCGATCGTTACTCTGCGACCTAAAGGAGAGATACTTGTGATTGAAATCATTAATTTGCATAAATCCTTCGGCGCACTCCAAGTGTTAAAGGGTATTGATCTGAAAATGGAGCATGGAAAGGTACTTGTCATTATTGGGCCATCCGGCTCCGGAAAAACTACACTGCTGCGCTGTTTTAATCTGTTGGAAATCCCGGATCAAGGCAGCCTGTCACTCGGGGATATCACCATCAATTTTACAGATCATAAGAAAATTCCTCAGAATTCCGTATTAGCTCTTCGGCAGAAAACAGGGATGGTCTTTCAATCGTATAATTTATTTCCGCATATGACTGCGCTAGGCAATGTGATGGAGGGACAGGTAACTGTCTTGAAACGAACCAAGGAAGAAGCGCGTAAGCGGGGCCTTCAACTGCTGGCTAAGGTGGGTTTGGCTGATAAAGCTGATAACTATCCACATCAGCTGTCAGGAGGACAGCAGCAGAGAGTGGCCATCGCCCGGGCTATGGCAGTAGATCCAGAAGTGCTGTTGTTTGATGAGCCCACTTCGGCGCTCGACCCCGAGCTGGTAGGGGAAGTGCTTAAGGTCATCAAACAATTAGCAGCAGAAGGTATGACTATGGTGATTGTGACCCACGAGATGAAATTTGCCGCCGATGTAGCGGACCGGATCATTTTGATGGATGGCGGTCATATCTTAGAGCAAGGAACGCCGCAAGAAGTGCTGGAGCATCCGAAGAATCCCCGGGCTCTGCAATTTCTGAATAGACTGAATGGTGAAGAAGAGTAGAAAGACAATATATATGAAAAAGCAGCTCGGGAATCATCCGGAGCTGCTTTTTCGTGTGTAGATTATTCAAATGAGAAGAGTAACTGAAATTTGGCTTATCCTCCAGTTTTCAGGAACTCCAAAGCGTTGTAAAGCATAATCGCTGCTTCGGCACGGGTGAGTTCGCTTTTTGGATTAAACTTTCCGTTAGCGTCTAGAGTATTGATCTTGTATTTCAGGGAGCGCTGAATACTGCCTTGATACGCAGGGGTCAATGACGCTTCATCGGCGATATCTACTGGAACGATATTGATCATCGGCAGATTACCAACGCCTTCGATCGCTTGCACTAGATAGTTAGTGAATTGCTCTTTGGTCATAATTAGGCTAGGATCAATGTCTTTTGGAAGCTTAACTTGATTGTAATAAGCATTGATGAAGGCTTCAGCGTACCAGGCTTTGTCTTTTACTTTTGTGAACAAGCCGCTGGCAACAGGAGCTTTGTTAAAGTCAATGGCTGCGAGGCTGAGCTGAAGACCGCCGGAGATAAACTGAATCCCTTGGGCTGTAGTTACCTTAGAGCCAGGGAGAAATTGAGATTCGCTGACACCTTTAATTAACCCTTGATTTTTTAAAGAAATGATTTTTTCTTTGCCGTTTATGTTATCAATATCCTTAAAGGTGTTCCCAGCTGCAAACATCTGACCACCCAAAGAAAAGGAGAAAATGGCTACGGTTGTGATCGCTGCTAGTGTGCTTTTTTTCATGTTCATGTCTTTTCACCTCGTTGTATGGATAGGCTCCTTAGCCTTTGTCACTCCTTTAACGTTGTAAATTATGGAAAGGTTGCGGTCTAATCTGTATTATTTCACGAAAAAGTAGATTTTAATAGAAATATAGGCCAGATTGGGGTGTAGTACTTTGGATAAGTGGCATGAAATGATATAATGATGTCAGGCTCTTTTCATTCGTGGTTAATTTTGTTATGATTATATCGTAACGATTACTATTTATGGTTTGTCTTAACTGCATAAATAGGAGCGTCTCAGAGGGTACGGATGTTAAATCGTTCCGGGAAGGTAGGAGACCAAATGGATCAAATATCAAATATCAGTCAATTGTTTGCGGCGCAAAAATATAAATTAACGCCTCAGCGTGAAGCTATAGTGAACGTTCTGCTCGACAATGAGAAGGATCATTTAAGCGTAGAAGAAGTATATATGCTTGTTAAGAACAGCTATCCACATCTGGGCCTGGCAACGGTATACCGTACACTTGAGCTTTTATGTGAGCTACACATTGTAGAGAAGATGAACTTCGGAGACGGAGTTGCCCGTTACGATTTGCGCGGGAACGATCATTCGCATATGCATCATCATTTGATATGCAGCGTATGCGGTCGGTTGGAGGAAATTAAGGACGACTGGCTTGTGGAGCTGGAGAGAAGAGTGGAACGTGAATATGGCTTTAACGTCACGGATCACCGCCTTGATTTCAAGGGTACTTATGGAACATGTAAACGTACTGGCTGCAAAAAAGCAAAAGCAGAAGCAGATAAAGCAGTCTCGTAAGATTGCTTTCTAACCTAAAGACACAGGCTTTCTCTAAGCCTGTGTCTTTTTTGATTACTGCGTTCTAGGAAGTCTAGCTTCGAGTAGGTACAAAGGATTTGATCCACGTTCCGAAACTGCCAGGGTTACGGCTCTGAACGAGAATTACACCTTCTCCACGGAAGCGGCAGACAAGTGCTTCACCACTAGTTATGCTGTTAAGCCAGCCAGAGGCTGCCTTTTCCACCTTGTAGTCCATATAGTCTGGCCATGCTACGAGGTGTCCGTTATCGATAATCATTTCTTCACCAGGTCCTAAATTTATTGCATGGATAGCACCGAAGGAAGACAGGAACACCGTTCCTCTGCCACTGATTTCTACAATGAAGAAGCCTTCACCGGAGAAGAGCCCTCTGGTTAAATTCTGCATTTTGGTATTTACTTGAATGCCTTCAGTTCCGGCGAGAAATCCGTCTTTTTGAACTAACAGTTTATACGATCCGTCTAATTCTATCGCCTGAATATCGCCGAGTGAGCCAGGCGACAGCAATACCTCACTTTGACCACGGGTCGCTCTAAGTTCTTGAAAGAAGAATTTCTCACCGCTCAGCATTCTCCCGAGACCGCGCATTAAACCACCATCCACGGTTCCTTTTAATTCTACGTTAGGTGACATCGCGACCATTGCGCCCATTTCAGCCTTTACGCTTTCACCGGGATTTAGTTGGACCTTTAACATAGCAAAAGCACCTTCATACAAAACCTGGTAATTCATCCTTTAAACCTCCGCATCTATTTAGATAAGATAGAATACTAGCTTTGCTCTAAGTGTAACGGAATTCTTGCTTCGCTCATAGTCTGGAATATGTTAAAATGAAGTTGTCTTATAGATGTAAGATCAATAATCATTCACCCATGAATAGGAGAGTGGTGTCACATGGCACGAACCAAGACACAAAAAGCCTTGCGTAAGGCAGAGCGCTCCGGAACCTGGTGCGCAGCACAGAGTCGTAGATTGAATAGTGATTATGGAGCCATTTCACAGCATGTACGATTAACACCAAGCAAGCAGGAACAATTGAATAAGAATAGATATAAGGGGCAGATCTTCCAAGATGATGCTCCTTTTTTATTGGCTATTTGATAAGAGAACATCGCTCAGCGTATAGTAATTGAAGAAATAATATATAGGAGATGTATCCCTGATGAAACAAAATAAATATGACGATTCGAATTTCTTCTCCGCCTACCAGCAAATGCCCCGTTCTATTGGAGGGCTTGCAGCAGCAGGAGAATGGCATGTATTAAAGGCGCTTCTTCCAGACTTACATAATAAAAGTGTGCTTGATCTGGGCTGCGGCTTTGGCTGGCATTGCCTATACGCCCGTGAGCAGCAGGCGAGTTCAGTTATAGGTGTGGATATCTCTGAAAAAATGCTGCAACAGGCGCGTGAAAAAACGAACGATCCTGCTATAACTTATATCCAGCTGCCGATTGAGGACATTGATTTTGCGAGCGAGCAATTTGATGTGGTTCTCAGTTCATTGGCTTTCCACTATATTGAATCTTTTGCAGCCATCTGCCGAAAGGTGCATTCGTTTCTTAAGCCTGGCGGGAGTTTTATTTTTTCAGTGGAGCATCCAATCTTTACTTCACGTGAAGAGCAAGACTGGTATGCCGATGAGCAAGGAAACCGCCTGCATTGGCCCGTAGATCATTATCAATCAGAAGGACTTCGTGAAACTAAATTCTTAACAGAAAATGTGATTAAATACCATCGCACGATTTCCACCTACTTTAATGACCTGATTGAAGCTGGCTTTACTATTAAAGCGGTTAAAGAACCAAAGCCTTCAGCAGAAATGAGTAATGATCCATGGATGAAGGATGAGGAACGTAGACCGATGTTCCTGATCATTTCGGCTGTAAAAGAATAATCTCATGCTCACGAGTTATGTTCGAATATAGAAGCAGGGGTTGTCCTAAAAGTAGCTTTTTCTACTAAGGGACAACCCTTTTGCAATGAAACGGGTTTTCTTCATTTACACCTGTTCTCTGCTGTGCACACGATATTCTCTTGGTGACATCCCGAAACGACTTCGGAAGACCCGGTGAAAATAGGTGTAGTTCGCAAAACCACAAGTTTCTGCTACTTGCTCCAGCGGCATGGGACTGAAGGTTATCCGTTCTCTGGCCATTTCCAGTCGGACATCGTTTACATATTTAATAATACTGGTCCCAAAGGCTTCCTTAAATAAATGAACGGCCCGCGAGACGGATATACCCACAAAACCTGCTACATCTTCCAATAGAAAGGGTAGGGTTGCGTGCTCCTCAACATATTGCTTCATTCGGTATGCCAGATAACCTTTTGGAGTAATTGCTGGCTGGTCTGTAATTAGCCGGTCGATTTCCATACATAGAATTTGCAGATAGCAGGCAGATATTTCTGGAGAGAAGTCGGAAAGTCGACGGTGCTCCAGAATCAATTGGCGAAACAAGCCAAGAAAATTCTCACTAAGCGGCACACTTAGGCGAGTGGGTCTTTGTGAACGTTGCCACCATTCATCAATCCATGTTCCTCCGCAAAAGATATGATAATCTCCGCTTTCAATTCGTGGCTTGCCTACAGGGTACTCTTCTTTATCTATGATCAAATAGTAAGGATCATTTGGAGCGAATAACATAATATCCCCGCTTTCCACAGGTGACATTACACCATCGATCAATGCACGGCTTCTTCCTTCTGTTTGCAGACGTATAAGAAAGTTCTGGTTCCCTTGACTTTGAGACATATGAAAAGGCTTGCGATGAAAAGAAAATCCGGCTGATAATACGTGACAGGTAGCAGAATGAGTCATAGGTCCTCCTGGGTGTATTGAAATGATAAGCAGATTGTTCATGTTTTAATCATATTATTCATTTTAATATATACGCTTTCATATTACTATGTAGCTAAGCAATAAAGAAAGAAATCGACCATCAACGCTAGAAACAGTCGGTATTAGCTGTGCTTACAAGAATGACAGTTTAAGGAAACTGATGTGAATCAGATTAGTCAATTCTGTTACAGCATTATTGTTCAAGTGATTGTCACTACAGAAAGCTAACTTTAAATCCAATTGGAGTGATTCGAAAATGCTGAAGATAGGCCTGCAATTGTATACGCTCAGAGAAGAAATGGAACAGGATTTTGAAGGGACATTGCGTAAAGTAGCAGCCCTTGGTTATAAAGGTGTGGAGTTTTTCCATTACTTCGGCCGTAGCGCAGCAGAAGTCAAACAATTGCTTGATGAACTTGGACTAGTAGCGCTGGGTGCACATCGTCCCTATGACGCGTTGTTGAATGATACAGAGGCAGAGATCGCGTACAACCTGGAGATTGGAAATCATCATCTAATTGTGCCGTATCTGTCAGAAGAACAACGTAACTATGAAGAAGTTGCTGCGAATCTGAAGATTATTGGAGAAAAGTGTAAGGCGCGTGGAGCGGTTCTTTTGTACCATAATCATGACTTTGAGTTAACTGATCGATATGGTGACCGTACAGCGTTTGACGGTTTGTTTGAAGAGGTGCCGGCTGATTTGCTGCAAGTTGAAATGGATACATGCTGGGTACATCACGCAGGTTATGATGCCGTAGAATATATCAACAAATACGCTGGCCGGTTGCCAATCATCCATCTTAAAGATTTGAAGAAACATGAGGATGGTTCACCGGAAACGGTTGTTCTAGGCGAAGGAGAAGTAAACCTTAAAGCAATTCTTGATGCGGCTGTACAGGCAAAGGTAGAGTGGGCGGTAGTGGAGCAGGATTATTGCAGCCGTTCACCATTAGGAAGTGTAGAAGATAGTTTGAAATGGGTAAAAGCATACGCTAATCAAGGGGGAAATGTTCATGTCTAAAAAGTTGAGAATTGCTATTGTCGGTTGCGGTGGAATTGCTAATGGAAAACATATGCCAAGTTTGTCACGTCAAGCAGATGCTGAAATGGTAGCCTTTTGTGATATCGTCGAAGAACGTGCACAGGAAGCAGCAAAAACCTATGGTGCTGAAGGCGCGGCTGTATATACAGATTATCAAGAGCTTTTGAAAGCCGGAGGATTCGATATCGTGCATGTATGTACACCGAATGACAGTCACTCCGTGATCACAATCGCAGCATTGGAAGCTGGCAATCATGTAATGTGTGAGAAGCCAATGGCGAAGACTACAGCTCAAGCACAGGAAATGTTAGAGGCTGCCAAACGTACAGGCATGAAATTGTCTGTAGCTTATCAGAACCGTTATCGTGCGGATAGTGAATATCTTAAAGACGTTTGTGAAAACGGTGAGCTTGGTGAGATCTATTATGCAAAAGCGATTGCCGTTCGTCGTCGTGCGGTTCCTACATGGGGCGTATTCCTGGATGAAGAAAAGCAAGGCGGCGGTCCACTGATCGATATCGGTACGCATGCGCTTGATCTAACATTATGGATGATGGACAATTATAAACCGCGTAGTGTTATGGGCTCGACTTTCCATAAGCTTGGTAACCGTAAAAACGGCGGAAATGCTTTTGGTCCATGGGACCCTGAACAATTTAAAGTAGAAGATTCAGCATTTGGATTTATTACCATGGAAAATGGTGCTACAATTGTACTGGAATCAAGCTGGGCTCTTAATGTATCTGAATTTGGAGAAGCGAAGACGCTCCTAGCAGGTACAGAGGGTGGCGCAGATATGAAGGACGGGTTACGCTTAAATGGTGACCGTGGTGGCCGTCTATACGAGACTAAAATTGACTTGTCCGCAGGGGGAGTAGCTTTCTTTAACGGAGGACAAGAGAGTGAATCCGATCGTGAAGCTCGCTTGTGGCTTGAAGCAGTTCGGGAAGATAAAGAACCAGTAGTTAAACCTGAACAAGCCCTTGTCGTTACCCAAATTTTGGAGGCTATTTACGAATCTTCCCGTACAGGTCGTGCTGTGTATTTTGACGGAACATCAGATAACTAAACGAGAAGCAGGTGTGAAGTTCATGAGTTCAAACAGACATTCTGTAGTCATTGTTGGTTTTGGAGGAATGGGAAGTTATCACGCAGGATTGATAAAAGAGACCTCTACCTTAATCGTAGTTGGAACGTACGATGTGCTTGAAGCACGTCGTACCAATTCCAACGACGCTGGCTACAAGGCGTACCAAAGTTATGAAGAAGTATTGGCAGATTCTTCGGTCGAAATTATTCTAATTGCCACACCGAACGATGTGCACAAAGAAATTGCGATTCGTGCATTACAAGCTGGCAAACATGTCATTTGTGAGAAGCCAGTTGCTCTATCTAAGGTTGAATTTCAAGAAATACTGGCGGCGGCTGATCAAGCTGGACGTGTGTTTATGGTGCATCAGAACAGACGTTGGGATGAAGATTTTTTAACCATCAAAAAAATGTACGACGAGGAGACGATTGGATCCCTATTCCAGATCGAATCCCGCGTGCACGGAGCGAACGGAATTCCTGGTGACTGGCGTCATGTTAAGGCACAAGGCGGAGGGATGCTGCTGGATTGGGGCGTTCACTTATTGGACCAGCTATTATTCATGATTGATAGCAAAATTACCAGTGTGAGCAGTAGTCTAAGCTTTATTTTAGGAAACGATGTCGATGATGGTTTTGAAGCTATTCTGCAATTTGAGAATGGAATTAAAGCGATCGTAGAGGTTGGGACGACTAACTTTATTACATTGCCAAGATGGTATGTGAAGGGTATCGAAGGCACTGGAATTATTGAAGACTGGTCTTTAACTGGAAGATTGGTGACCAGAAATAACGCAGGTGAAAAAATCGAACCGAAGCCGATTCGTGCAGGTGTAGGACTAACTAAAACTATGGCACCTCCATCGGAGGGGGCAACGATCACTGAGGAATTACCTCAGCCGTCGGAGTTAAGCTCTAGCTTTTATGATAATTTCGCTGCTGTCATTGAGGGAACTGCAGAACCTATCGTTAAGAACGCTGAGGTTATGCGGGTACAGAATTTGATTGAAGTTATTTTTGAAGCTGCTGAGAGTAATCAAGTGGTGAAGAATTTTGATATCTACGATAAATAATAAGTAAACTATTTCCTAGAGGAGGTGGCCTACAATGAAACTTGGAGTATTTATGGTCTTGTTTGGAGGTCGTAAGCTGGAGGATGCTCTTGATTACGTAGTATCCAAAGGGCTAAAGGCGGTAGAAATCGGTACGGGAGGCAATCCTGGCAACAGCCACTGCGACCCTAAAATGCTGCTGGAGAATGAAACAGCCTTACAAGAATTCAAACATGCCGTGGAATCTCGCGGACTTACAATCAGTGCTTTGAGCTGCCACGGTAACCCATTGCACCCGCAAAAAGAACTTGCTCAAAAGGATCATGAGGATTTCGTAAACTCGGTCAAATTGGCGCAGAAGCTAGGGGTTCCGGTTGTGAATACCTTCTCTGGATGTCCTGGAGATCATGAGGGTGCTAAATATCCGAACTGGCCTGTAGCTCCATGGCCCAATGATTATCAAGAAATTCTGGACTGGCAATGGGAGAACAAGGTTATTCCTTATTGGAAAGAATGGGGTGCCTTTGCCGCTCAGCATGATGTAAAGGTAGGTCTTGAGCTGCATGGCGGATTCTCTGTACACACACCAGGTACTCTGCTGCGGCTGAGAGAAGCAGCAGGTGAAGTGATCGGTGCGAACCTTGATCCGAGTCACATGTGGTGGCAAGGAATTGATCCTGTGCAAGCGATTCATATTTTGGGACGCCAAGGTGCAATCCATCACTTCCATGCGAAGGATACCGTTATTGATCCTGTGAATGTCAATATGCACGGATTAACTGATATGCAGTCGTATACCAAGATGCTTGACCGTGCTTGGCAGTTCCGTTCTGTCGGCTTTGGACATGATCTTAAGACTTGGGCTGACATTATTAGTGCACTTCGTTTGGTTGGGTATGACTATGTGGTTAGTATTGAGCATGAAGATGGGCTGATGTCTATTGAAGAAGGTTTCTCCAAAGCTGTAAGTAACCTTCAACAAGTATTGATTGAGGAGCCACTGACAGAAATGTGGTGGGTTTAAACGAAATGGAGAGCTTCACGAAAGTTAAATTAAATGATGAACAGCTGGATATTTTGGTGAAAGCGGTTTTCGGTTCAGAAACTGCGGTTAACCTTAGTTCAGAACTTACGGGAGGCTTTTTTAATACAGCCTATGATTTGGAACTCAGCACTGGGAAATCTGTCATTCTAAAGGTTGCCCCTGCTGTAGAGACAGATACGTTAAGTTATGAGAAGAACATTATGCGAACTGAAGTGGAAGCTCTCCGTATGGTTGCAGATAAGGGTGTTGTGCCCGTGCCTGCCGTCTACCATTATGATGAAAGTCTGCTGCTTATTCCTATTCCGTATTTCTTTATGGAGAAGGTGGAGGGCCAGCCCTACAGTGATGTAAAGGAGAGTCTTTCGCTTCCGGAGAGAGACGCTATCGAAACTGAGCTGGGGCGTTACAATCGCATAATCAATGAGATACGCGGAGAACGTTTTGGCATTTTTGGAACGGATTCAGAGGAGCCAAGAGCCTCGTGGAGAGAGACCTTTTCATGCCTGATGGAAAGTGTACTTGCTGATGCCAAGAGGCTGAATGCACAGCTCCCTGCGTCCAGTGAAGAGATTATGCAGGAGGTTTCCAAGTATCTCCCTGCATTAGATGCCGTAACCGAGCCACGACTGGTGCATTGGGATTTATGGAATGGGAATGTATTTGTGAAGGATGGAGTCATCGTATCGCTGATTGACTGGGAGAGAGCCCTATGGGGCGATGTGCTGATGGAGTATTATTTTAGGCATTTTGAGAATTCTGCCAGTTTCTATAAGGGGTACGGAACAACCTACGACAGTCCGAACGAGATTCAGCGGAAGAAGCTTTATGATCTTTATCTTGATCTTATTCTTGCTATCGAATGTTATTCACGCAAATATGCAGACGAAGGTTATGTCCGTTGGACGCATGATAACTTGACTGAGGGTTGGAACCGTTTTAAAGGCAGCAGTGAATGAAGGTTATAGGTGTGAAAAATGACGTGCGAAAGCACGTCATTTTCCTGTATCTAATTAGATTGGAGGATTACCATGCAGCCGTTAAAAATACCGAGAGAACATAAGCTTCAGATTACAGCTAGTATTCAAGAATATTTTGACACAGAGCTGTCCAGTGAAATTGGGCAATTAGCCAGCGAGAACCTTCTCGATTTTATGCTCAAAGAACTTTCGCCTTATATTTACAATCAAGCGTTGGCAGATGCACGAAAAATGATTGAGCAAAAGATGATTTCTCTGGAAGAGGAGATTTATGCTCTCGAACAACCCTTATCCTCAGGCAGAAGATAATCCAAAAACACGATTAATTTTAGCGCAGATTTATAACAGTTACGTCTGGATCAGTATCAGCTTCGTAATCTACACCTTCAGTCTCGAATCCAAATAGCTGGAAGAATTCCTGTTTATAGCTATGCAGATCCGTTAGGTCGTAGATATTGTCTGAAGTAAGCTGGTCCCAGATTTCTATAACTTCTTGCTGGACTGCCGGAGACAATTCCCAATCATCTATACGGATACGCCCTTCTTCATCCACAGGAGTTCCTTTCGCTGCGTAGAGATGTTCAGCAAACAACCGATAGGTTTGCTCAATACAACCTTCATGAAGACCGTGCTCTTTCATGACTTTGTAAAGGGCGGAAATATAGAGGGGCACGACAGGAATCGCCGAGCTGGACTGTGTGACAAGACCTTTTGTGACCGCTACATAAGCTCTACCGTGAGTAACAGATAACGCTTCGTTAAGTGTTCTTGCCGTAGCTTCGAGATGGTCTTTAGCAAGTCCAATCGTTCCCTGGCGATATACGGCTTGAGTAAGCTCTGATCCGATATACGAATAAGCAATAGTGGTTGCGTGATCAGCTAATACTCCGGCTTGCTGGAGTGCTTCTATCCATAACTGCCAATCATCACCGCCCATCACCCGTACGGTATCATGAGCTTCCTTATCGGTCGCGGGTTCGATGGAGATTTGAGTGACTTCACCCGTATGAAAATTTACAGTTTTGTTGGTAAAGGTGTCGCCAATAGGTTTGAGAACAGAGTTATATACTTCACCTGTCTCCGGGTCTGTACGGCGCCCAGAAGCAACACTGTAGATGACCAAATCGACTTGTCCTAATTCGCTGCGGATCAGCTGAATCGTTCTTTCTTTGGTCTCTTTGGAGTAAGCATCTCCCGTAACGCTGTAGGATTGCAGGCCTGCAGACTCCGCAAGTTGTTCGAAGGCGGCGGAATTGTACCACCCAGCAGAGGCTGTACGGGCTCCTTTGCTGCTGCTCGGCCGATATACGCCTACTGTGCTGGCTCCAGCCCCAAAGGCGGCTGTAACCCGTGAGGCGAGGCCGTAGCCTGTGGATGCGCCAATGACAAGTACCTTCCGGGGTCCTTTGATCGCGGGTTGTGCCTTAATATACTCAATTTGCCGCTCGACTTGACGAGCGCAGCCTTGCGGATGTGCGGTTGTACATATAAAGCCACGTGTTCTAGGTTTTATGATCATAATAATAGTTTCCTCTCTTTCATGAAAAGCAGCTAATGATACGTGTTATTTCTAATTTTAACAATTTTCATTCCAATGGAGAAGGATTGTTTATCTTTCTTATATCAAATACAATGAATCCCGGGCTTTTATGAGGTTGGATTTTTGCATTTTTACTTAACTCTGTATGGTGGTGAAGTCTTGGAAAGTCAGACTAAAACAAAATTGACGGTTGAGCAGCAGGACATCCTGGTGGGTGCTGCTTTTGGAAGCCATGTGAAAATCATTCAAAGTACGGAATTGACGGGAGGTTATTTCAACGCAGCTTATGACCTCCTATTGTCAGATGGCAGAGCTACGATCCTTAAAATATCGCCATCCGATGAGACAGACACGCTAAGTTACGAGCACGATATCATGGCTACAGAGGTTGCGGCAATGCAGCTAATGAAGTCTAAAGGAACGGTACCTGTGCCTGAGGTATACGCTTATGATAACAGCAGAAATTTAATATCTAGTGACTTTTTTTTCATGGAGAAAATAATCGGCCAGCCCTATAATGAAATTAAGGAAGAGCTTAGTCCGCAGCAAAGAAGTTGTATTGAGGAAGAATTAGGTCGTTATAGCCGGATTATCAATGAGATTCAAGGGGATCATTTCGGATTATTTAATGTATCCTCGAAGATAAAGGGGACTTCTTGGCGGGAAACCTTTCAAAATTTGATTGGCAACCTCCTTGATGATGCTCGGCGCTTAGAGGCAAAGATGCCCATTCCTTTAGAAAAGATTGAGGCGGAGATCAACAGCCGTATACATGTGATGGATGTGGTCACTGAGCCACGTTTAGTTCACTGGGATCTATGGGATGGGAATGTGTTTGTACGAGAGGGAAGCATTGTTGCCTTAATCGATTGGGAACGGGCGTTATGGGGCGATCACCTTATGGAATATTATTTTCGCTATATTGAGGATTCTGAGCATTTCTGTAGAGGTTATGGGGACAGCTTTGATAGCCCTAATGAATGTGTACGCAAAAAGCTCTACGACTTATATATCGATTTAATTTATTTCATTGAGTGTTATTCGCGTAAATACGATAGCCAAGGCCATTTCCAGTGGGCACAGGATAATCTGCTGGAAGGTTGGGAACGTTTCATGGGTTAGGACATTTTCAGCAAGATTACAACATAAGAAGGTAAGGAGGCTGAGCAGGAGAAGGGAGAGGATTCTCATGTTTGAGTGGCTAAGTGTACATATAGATATCGTAAGTTTGCTGTGGCTGTTGCCGATCCTATTTATGTTTCATGATTTTGAAGAAATATTAACGATTGAAGCATGGGGGGCAAAGTATAGAACCAGGTTAGAGGACGCAATTCCTTCGTTTATGCGCAAGACGTATCATTCGATGTTACAAATGACTACACGTAATTTTGCAATGGACGTATTATTCGTGTATATTTTTATAGTGACGGTAACTTGTATTGCAGTATTCTTTTCTAATTACTTATTGTACTTGGCAGTGCTTGCGGTATTTTTCTTACATGTATTTACTCATCTAGGACAGACGATATATTTAAAGATATATACACCAGGGGTAGTTACAGCAGTACTAGTAGTTCTTCCCTATTCTCTTTATGCGTATTATCGACTATTGAATGACAACTTGGTATCCCTTGGAGATATCGGATGGTCTCTGCTGTTAGTTCTTTTGCTGCTTCCGCCAATATTGTGGTTGTTAGTGAAGAATAGAACTCGCATTAAACAGAACTAGTACATAAGGCTGCTGCTGGCCATATCTTTTTCAGAAAAATCTTGACTAGAACCCTTAGAACTAGATAAAATAATACTTATTGCTTACAACTTGGTGAGAATCATTATCATAATTGACGAGGAAATGAGAGGGTGACAAGATGGAGCGCCTTTTAGAGGTAAAAGATCTAGCGATATCATTCAAAACACACGGTGGAGAAGTACAAGCGATCCGTGGTGTTAGCTTCCATGTAGATAAAGGTGAAACTCTAGCGATAGTTGGGGAATCCGGTTCCGGTAAAAGTGTAACTTCACAAGCGGTAATGAAGCTAGTTCCAACGCCGCCAGGAGAATATAAACGTGGACAAATTTTATTTGATGGACAAGATTTGATCGGTAAGACTGAGAAGCAAATGCAGAAGATTCGTGGTAAAGAGATCGGTATGATTTTTCAGGATCCGATGACTTCCTTGAACCCGATGATGAAGGTCGGCAGACAAATTACTGAAGTACTGCACAAACATGAGAAAATCTCCAAAGAAGCTGCCAATAAACGTGGGGTTGAACTGCTTACGCTAGTAGGTATTCCTTCACCAGAGCGCCGCTTCAATCAATATCCGCATGAGTTCAGTGGCGGTATGCGTCAACGTGTCGTTATCGCAATGGCACTTGCAGCAAACCCTAAGCTTCTGATTGCGGATGAGCCAACTACAGCGCTCGACGTTACCATTCAGGCACAGATTCTTGACCTGATGAAGGAATTGCAGAAGAAGATTGATACGGCGATTATTTTTATCACCCATGATCTTGGTGTTGTAGCAAGAATGGCGGATCGTGTAGCAGTAATGTATGCCGGACAAATTGTTGAAATGGGAACTGCAGAAGAGATCTTCTACGATCCAAGACATCCTTACACTTGGGGATTGCTTGCATCCATGCCAAGTTTAGAGAGCAAAGGTTCTTTACTTACCGCGATTCCTGGTACCCCTCCAGATTTGATCAAACCGCCTAAGGGTGATGCCTTCGCACTTCGCAGCACCTATGCGATGCAAATCGATATGGAGAAAGAGCCTCCAATGTATAAGGTTTCGGATACCCATATGGTGAAGTCTTGGTTAATGCATCCGATGGCACCTAAGGTGGAACCACCAACAGTCGTTAAGAATAGACAACGTATACTTAAGAACGCTTATCCAGAGCCAGTTTTAGTGCAAGAAGGCGCTAAGTAAGCAACTTGTTTTAACTAAATAATAAGAGGAAACGCTAGGCCATTTAGTTGGCTTAGCGTTTTTTTTATTTTCTACAATGTTCACTATTATTTAAATAAATATGAATTAATACGAACTTAATTAAATAAAAGGGTTGACTATTTATCGTTTTCATCTCAAAATGAAAAGGCATACATAGGGGGTATAACGATGAAGAAGATAATTATTACTACTTTACTTAGTGTTTCATTATTAGCTGTAACCGCGTGCAACAACGACACGGCTAATTCTGGCAACACAAACAGCGGACCTGAGCCTGTTCAGCCTGTCTTCAAGAATGTTTCTGTACATGATCCTTCCATTATTTTGGCTGATAATAAGTACTATGTGTTTGGCTCGCATTTGGCTTCTGCTAAATCCGACGACCTGATGTCCTGGACTCAATTGTCCTCTGGAGTTGTTGATGGAAACGTACTCATCCCGAATGTCAAAGAGGAATTAAAAGAGGCCTTAACCTGGGGAAAGACGGACACTTTATGGGCACCGGATGTCATTCAATTGGCGGATGGTAAATATTATATGTATTACAACGCGTGTAAAGGTGATTCCCCGTTATCAGCACTTGGTATAGCCGTGTCAGACCATATTGAAGGACCTTATAAGAACAAAGGGATCTTCTTAAAGTCAGGTATGGTAGGTGTAGGCGATGACGGAGAAACTTATGATGCCACACAAAAGCCGAATGTTGTAGATCCGGATGTGTTCTTTGATAAAGAAGGCAGATTGTGGATGGTGTATGGTTCTTATTCCGGTGGTATTTTTATTATGGAACTGGATACAAGCACAGGATTCCCACTGCCAGATCAAGGTTATGGCAAAAAGCTTCTAGGCGCAAATCATGCGCGGATAGAAGCTCCCTATATGCTGTACAGTCCTGAGACGGATTACTACTACCTTTTCCTATCCTACGGGGGGCTGGCTGCTGATGGCGGATATAACATCCGTGTAGCTCGCTCGAAGACACCTGATGGACCTTTTGAAGATTCTGAGGGCCAAGATATGATCGATTCACAGGGCACAGCTGGCGTATTGTTTGATGATCCTGCTTATGCTCCTTACGGAGTTAAACTCATGGGGAATTTCGAATTCCTGAATAATGACGATGAGCTCCCAGTAAGTGGGGAAGGATATGTATCACCAGGACATAACTCCGCATTTTACGAAGAAGAGACTGGCAAGTATTATTTGCTCTTCCATACACGGTTCCCGAATCGTGGTGAAAAGCATGAGGTTAGAGTACATCAGATGTTCATGAACGCTGATGGCTGGCCGGTGGTCGCACCACACCGTTATGGTGGCGAGACCATTGATAAATATACGAAAGAGCAAATTGCAGGCGAATACAAATATGTGAATCATAATAAAGAGATTACGGCAGATATCGTGCAATCGGAGCTAATTCAATTGACGAAGAGTGGTAAAATCAAAGGCGCAGTAAAGGGCAAGTGGAAGCTTATCGACGATCATACTGCAGAGTTAACGATAGGTGGTTCTACTTATAAGGGTGTGTTCCTGAAAGAGTGGAATGAAGCTACAGCCAGTAATGTTATGACGTTCACCGCGGTTTCTAATGAAGGGATCTCTATCTGGGGAAGTCATGTATCACCTTCGGAATAAGATAGTTTAAAAGGATTAACAGCAGAAGGGGTTTCAACTAGTCATGTGTAATGGCTAAGTTGAAACCCCTTTTATAATGTAGGATTAGTCTACGAACTTTCGGATCACAATAACAGCATTATGGCCGCCGAAGCCAAATGAATTGGAGATGCCTATTTCGAGATTAGCTTTTCGTGCATTGTTAGGTACGTAATCCAAATCACAGATGGAATCAGGCGTGTCCTGATTGATGGTAGGAGGAATGATCCCTTCTTGGATACTCTTAACTAAAGCGATGGCTTCTAAGCCGCCAGCGGCCCCTAAAGCATGTCCAGTCATGGACTTATTAGCGGTTACGGGGATGTGGTAGGCATGCTCGCCAAATAATTTTTTAATCGCTAGGGTTTCAGAATGGTCTCCTACTACTGTACTTGTCGCATGCGCGCTGATTACATCTACATTGTGGGGCTGGAGATTAGCTTCATTTAGCGCTAACTTCATAGCTTGATAGGCACCCATTCCCTCTGGATGAGTGGCAACCATATGATAAGCATCAGAGCTAGCACCATACCCGATCACTTCGCCGTGAATCTTGGCGTTTCTACGCTGAGCATGGGAGAGTGATTCAAGAATGACTATGCCGCCACCTTCACCGATTACAAAGCCATCCCGTCCTCCATCGAAAGGGCGGCTCGCTTTAGTAGGCTCTTCATTTCGTGTAGATAAAGAGGTGGCATTCCCGAAGCTGGCCAGCGAGATTCCAGTAATAGCAGCCTCAGAACCCCCGGCTATAACGATGTCCGCACCGCCATAACGAATTAAACGGAAAGCCTCGCCAATCGCAGTATTGCCAATAGAACAAGCTGTTACTGGAGACATGGTCGGGCCGAGAGCTCCAAATTTAATGCTGATCATCGCCGCAGCCATATTGGAGATCATCATGGGAATTAAGGTAGGGCTGACTCGATCAGGTCCACGATCTTTGAGGACCGTACCTTGATCCATCAAGGTCTGAATTCCTCCAACGCCAGATCCTACATAAACGCCAAGTCTCTCCTTGTCAATCTTATCAAGCTGGAGGCCAGAATGTTTCCAAGCCTCTTCAGTAGCTGCGAGGGCAAACTGACTGAACCTGTCCATTCGGCGTGCCTCTTTACGGCCATATCTGCCCTCTGCATCGAAATCACGTACTTCGCCAGCAATCTTCGTCTTAAAACCTGTTGTATCAAATGAAGAGATCGGGGATATACCCGATTCACCAGAAATTA
Organism: Paenibacillus sp. FSL H8-0315; assembly: GCF_038005365.1. NCBI lineage: Bacteria > Bacillati > Bacillota > Bacilli > Caryophanales > Paenibacillaceae > Paenibacillus > Paenibacillus sp. FSL H8-0315. The sequence goes on from NZ_JBBOTA010000001.1 coordinate 6,181,672, forward strand.
GCCGATCCCAAAATTGCCCGATTGTATTTCCAAGTGGTGAGATTAAGCCCATGCCTGTAATCACTACGCGTTCCATAATGAACCTCCTCAGCTAGTGTATACTAGTATTTTTCCACTTTATTTATCCTATTACAAGTTATCGTTTATCCTAGTATAATTTGTACTATACTAAAGGAACAGGAATCCCAAAGTGGAGGTAGCTTATGGCTAATCAAACAAGATTACAAGCATTATCCGATTTTTTGAAAGCACGTCGTGCGGCAATTTCACCAAGCGCTGTAGGCTTGCCAGAAGGCACACGCAGAAGAACGCCAGGACTCCGCAGGGAAGAGGTTGCACAGCTTGCAGGGGTAAGCAGTACCTGGTATACGTGGCTTGAACAAGGCAGAGATATAAAAGTCTCGTCATCTGTTTTGGACTGTATTGCCACTGCACTTAGGCTGACTAAAGATGAGCGGAAGTATCTTTTTGCACTGGCTTTAGAAACTGGAACCGGAACCACACCTTATCCGCAAGATGAATCTTCTGTAATTAGTCCTTCGCTGCAGAAAATTTTACAGGAACTTAAATATTGTCCTACGATAATTTCTGATAGACGTTGCGGAATCGTCGGTTGGAATGAAGCTGCCGCCCATGTTTTTCTTGATTTCTCAAAGCTGCCCATCGAAGAGCGGAATATGATCCGATTGTTATTTGTTCGTAAGGAGTTTAGGCGCTTAGCAGTGAATTGGGAACAATTCGTCAGCGGATATCTTTCTATCTTCAGAGCGTATTACGGACAGTATGTAGAGGATCATTGGTATGATGAATTTATAGAGGAATTGAAAGAATTGCATCCGGCTTTTAATGAGATGTGGGAGAAAAGTAGGGTTAGCTCGGCCCCGGATGTGTTACTAGAATTCAGACATGGCAAGGCGGGGAAAATGTTATTTCATCTAACCTCTTTGCAGGTTCATGGCAGTGCAGATTTACGCTGCAGCATCTATACTCCTGCGGGAGATTCGAATACTGAAACCAAGCTAAAGCAGCTTATGGAGCAGCACACAATAGAAGGATTAAGCTAGATTCACATAGAGAAGCATCCCTAGCTGTACTTCCAGCTAGAGATGCTTAATGCTACACTATTAGAAATCTGATGTTGAAATTTCAATAGTTCCGAATGTGGTGCCAGCAGGAGTGCTTAAGAGTGCAGCTACCAAAAGGGCATGAACTGCAAGCGTAAGGCTATTAAATGCTGGAATCGTGTATGTGATAACTGGAGCATTCACACGAGTGATTACTAAATCTACTGGGAAGTTGGAGTTATTGTTCACAGTAACAGCAGCGTTAATTCCACCTGCAAGGTTTTCATAATAAGATTTACCAATGACAGGGGCTAAATTGAAATATTGAAGCGGTAATACGATGGCCATAGTAACGACCTCCTTTTCGTTTGATAGGATATTCTATGTTGAAAATCTATTAATGCTAGAGCGAATGCCATGGTGAATTAGCACTTTTTAATAGAAAAAACCGGGGATGTCCAATAGCCACTTAGAAAGCGGCTGGGACATCCCCGGTTTATTTTCGTACGCTTATTCCGTTTTATTACGATAAATCAGATACAGTATCAATCCGAATAGCATGCCGACAAACGACATTGCGGAGATCGTTAAGTAAAGAGCTTTACCCCCAAAGGCATCATATAATGCCCCACCAGCATAAGAAGCCAGGATACCTGATACACCGAAGAACAATAGTGCAAGGACGGTTTGCCCTGTAGCACGCCATTCCTCGGGTACAATGCTGTACAGGTATTGAATAGCAGCCGAGTAGAACACAGGGAAGGTAAGAATTTGCAGAATCTGCAAATACGCTAACAAGTGTGGATCAATGATCCAAGCTGAAATAAAGAAACGAAGGAAATAGAAGGCTCCGGAAATCGATATGATGATCAGTTCTTTTCCTTTTCGCAACCACCAGAAGCTTAATGCAAAGACAATAATTTCACTAATTGCCGCGAGGAAAAACGATTGGCCTACCAGTTGAGGACTGCCACCAAGCTCACGAATATAAACTCCAATAAATGTATCGTTCATTCGTGCGGGTACAGAGCTAATAAATATGAGCACCAGAAACATCAATGTCTTTTTGTTGCCAAAAAAGTGCTTGAGGCTATCCAGCGTGACCGGCTTACCTGTGACGGGGGCATCTGGCATGTTCCAGCTTACTATAAAGCTTATAAGGCAAATGGCAACAAACAGAAGAGCTATTCCATGAGAGCCGAAAAAACCAAGCACATAGCCAGTAATCAGAGCCATTACACCATAACCTAGCGCACCATATGTACGGATAGAACCATAGCTAATTCCAGCCGCCTCAGAGACTCGGAAATTCAAGCTTTCTGTCAGCGGATCAATGGGCATCAAGAAGAAATACAGCAGCATAGCAAAAAGAATGAGAACAACGTAACTGCTGGAATCGAACAAAAAGTATCCGGTTACCGCTGAGCATAACAGCAGAGCTAACAGCACTTTGCGGATGGTCTTTGTTTTATCACTGATCATCCCCCATAAAGGCTGGGCAACGATGGTAACAAAACCACCAGTTCCAATAATGAAGCCGATTTGCGATGGGCTTAGACCTTGTTCACTTAGATAGACTGGCAGAAAGGGAATAAACATGGCTAGCAGAGCAAAATACAAAAAGTTAAACCCTCGTAAAAGATTTGGTGCATTCATAAGTTTTTTTACCTCACGTGTTAGAAAATTTGTATAGAGTCAATTTTGCTATTGTATCATGGATAATAAATGATTAGGATATAAATCTATTCGCAGAACTGCTCAAGATGACCCTAACCCTCTATAAATTTCTGGCTGTAATATGATAAACTGGTTACTATCAAAGCAAAATGCAAGGAGAAACGTTAATGATAAAGTTGGTATCATGGAATGTGAATGGTCTTCGGGCCTGTGTGAAAAAAGGGTTTGATGATTATTTTAAGGAAGTAGAAGCAGATATTTTCTGTGTACAGGAGACGAAGCTGCAAGAAGGGCAGATTGTTCTGGAACAGGGTGAAGAATACTATCAATATTGGAATTATGCAGTGAAAAAAGGGTATTCAGGCACAGCTATATTCACCAAAATCAAGCCGATCTCTGTGAGATACGGAATGGAAGAGGATGAAGAAGCGGAAGGCCGGATTATTACGCTGGAGTTCGAACATTTTTATCTAGTGAATGTGTATACACCAAATGCCAAACGAGATCTGGCTAGATTGGATTACAGAATGGAATGGGAGGACCGCTTCCGCAATTACCTTCTGGAACTGGACAAGCTAAAACCAGTCGTTGTATGCGGCGATATGAACGTAGCCCATCAGGATATTGATATCAAAAATGCTAAAGCTAACCGCGGAAACTCTGGCTTTACCGATGAAGAAAGAGGAAAAATGAGTACGCTGCTGGAGTCCGGCTTCATAGATACCTTTAGATATTTTCATCCAGAGCTTGAAGGCGTTTATTCATGGTGGTCTTATATGCCGAAGGTGAGAGAACGGAATGTAGGCTGGCGGATTGATTATTTCCTAGCTTCTTCTAGACTTGCACCTAATCTGCTGGATGCCCAAATCGATTGCCACATTATGGGGAGCGATCATTGCCCGGTCATCCTCAAGCTTGCTGATTTCACAGACTAGAATCGAATATTTAAAAGGCCGCTAAGTCTCTTTAAAGGACGAAGCGGCCTTTTTTATTCATTAAGAATTATAGTCTGCCCATGATCTCAGGGAATTCAGTCGGTCCCATATTCACATTAAACTTTTGTTTAAGAATTAGCTGATTCTCTAGTAAGATTATTTCAAGAGTTATGCAGAAAGGCATTTCAATAAACAATAAAGTAAGCTGTAGCTGATCATCAGCAACCCAAGTAAAGCTGGACATGATTCGGTTCAAGGAAGCATCAATGACCTGTGCGAAGCTTTCGAGCCATTTCCCTCGACCAAGACAGATCACAGAATCCTCTCCAGTCTTAAATTGTAAAGTAACTGCAGCTTCGTTGTTATTGAAAGAGATAGAGAAGGTGTCCAAGGCAAATTGGTTGTCATCGAGCTTATAGGTTAAGCCGTTTATTCGTTCTTCTTGTGATGAAGAGGGCTGCAGTTGTGGCGGTTGGATAGATAAATTCTTTAATTGTTCAACCAAGTGGGCAGAAGCAGCCGGCTCTAATGGCAAGGGAGCTGGCTTCATCGCGGGAAGCAGATGTTCCCACACAGCATTCAACATTCCTTGTATACTGTCTGATGCAGCAGTAGTAATAATTACGGCATCTTGCTCCGGAAGCACAACACAGAGTTGACCGAAGGCGCCATCTGCCCGGTAGCCACCGTGCTGGCATTGCCAGAACTGATACCCATATCCCATTGCCCAGTCATGATCACCTTCGCCATTGGAAATATGTTTGGAAGTAGCCTCATTAATCCACTTTTCAGGCAGAACCCGTTGATTATTCCAGATTCCTTTTTGTAAGTATAGCTGGCCGAATTTAGCGATATCCTCGGTTGTAATGTTTAAGCCAAATCCCCCTGTGTTAATTCCACGTGGACAAGACTCCCACGTTGCACCGTGAATGCCCAGAGGAACGAAGAGGCGCGGTTCTAAATATTCTAGCAATGTTTGGCCAGTAACCCGTTGAAGGATCGCGGCCAGCATGTAAGTAGCACCGGTATTATATAGGAAATGTGTACCCGGTTGTTTCTCGACGGGGACGGAGAAGAAAGCTTTCACCCAATTCCCGTCGGTACTTTTGCGAAGGGTGTCCATAGTATCCACGACATGCCCGGTACCCATCATCAATAGATGTCTGATTGTCATATTGGATAGATTCTCCGTGATAGTCGAAGGAGCCTCTTCAGGGAAAAAGGAGAGGACAGAATCATCGAGGGTGACAAGTTTCTCAGTAACAGCAAACCCGATTGCGGTTGAGGTGAAGCTTTTGCTAAGGGAAAATAACATATGCGGAAGAACGGACCTGTAAGGAGCCCACCAGCCTTCAGAGACCACATAACCATGTCGTAATAGCATAAAGCTGTGCAGGCCTAAATTTTGTTCCTCTACTGCACTAATAAAGCTGGATATTGCGGTTGATGAAATCCCCTGTTCTTCTGGAAGACTTCTAGATAACTGCAAGCTGCTTGTAGTCTCCATACGCTCATCTCCTAAATTTTGAGAATGCTCACCTCCTAATTCTATAATAATTTCCAATGTAAAAATACCATTTAAAAAATAACTAGTTTAGCTTTCTACAGGGCTGTTGCTGGATACATCAGATTGGAGCCGTTTCTCTGGCCAAGAAATAACATGAGAAGTTCGACTTAGTTTCTCATATATTAGCTGAGTTTCTTTTTTGAATATACTAATGACTAAATGAATAAAGAAAGCCAAGTCTATCAATAGAACAAACAGATGAATAAGCATATTCCATACGGAGGAAAGATTCCCTAGAAGGGCGGAATCAAGCAAAAGAGCGTGAATCCCAAGCAGCACCCAATATAGCAGGCCATATCTGATCATCAGAGCCCAGAAAAAAGCATGATTCCCGCTGCTCTTCACCCGAATCCGCACCATCCATTTCCCTAAGGTCCGTCCGCCCGTGAGAGCCGGAACAAGCATGAAGTAAATACCAGTTACAATCCAGAAGGCAGCTTTTATATCGAATCCGAAGAGTACCCCAAACCCGATGCTCCACACCATACTATCGATTAGAAAAGCTATTCCTCTGCGGGTATAGGAGACTCTTTTGGCAGAGCGGTCAATGTTTGTATCCAGTTGTTCTATACGTGGCAATAGCCCGGAGATCCAAATGGAAATTCGAAATCCAAAAATCCCTCCGATTGTGTTGGTAATGAGATCATCGACATCAAAAAGACGGTAAGGATGATCGAAGAAACCATAAATTCCTGTAATCTGCGTGATCTCAAAGGACAAGGAAAAGGCAAAGGATAGTAGAATGCACACGACCCAGCGTGTACGAAAATAATAGCCCAGAAACATTCCAAACGGTACGGTCAATGCAACGTTAAAAATGACCTGTAAAAATGCAGGCTCACGCAGTAATGACCAGTAGGTCGAGATTTGTTCAGGGATGATTGACGATCCATCCACAATATCCTGAATAAACTGAAGGGGAATGAATTGGACGACACTCCCAGAAGGTGCTGCATTGTGCCGGGAGGATGGAAAAGGAAGCAAGACAAGAAAATAAGCGTTCATCAGATAGAGCAGCAGCAGATATAGGATTAAAGCTCTAAGCTTATGTATATAGCCATGTCTGCGGTATTGTACGATAAGAAAAGGTAGTGTGAAGACCAGCGCTGCTATTGGAAACATCATGAACGCATACGAAATTGGAAAAAAGTACGAATGAAACATAAGTCACCTGCCGTGGAATTGTTTTTATAAGAAAATTGACTCTACTTGGAAATAAGCTATCCCCGGCTCATTATAAGTTTTTATGATAGGGAACTCAACTAATTTATCGAACGTTTCCGGCATACATATGTCTATGAAGGAGCGTGAAGTGGATGGAGAAAAAGGTTCAGCAGTATTATCGGCTCAAGCAAAAGCAAAAGGATATTGAAAAAGAATTGGCCGAGCTTCGTCAGGATATTTTAAATTATTGTAGTGAGCAGGAAACTAACGAGACTGAAATTGGCCGCTATAAAGTGAAGCTGGTCGTGCAAAACCGCAAAGAATATGATGATGCAAAGTTATATGAGACCTTATCAGACCCCGAAGTGTGGCGTTTGCTCTCCAAATCAGATCCGGCAAAGGTGGCAAGCTTGACCAAGTTGAATGTAATTTCAGAGGATAAAATCATGCATACTTATGCTTTGAAGACAGTGACACTGTTACAGGTGGATAAAAAATAGGGATTGAAGTGAGCGGTTCCTCGCGGGAGCCGCTTTATTTGGCTCATAACTGTCCAGATTAAGGAAATATGTTACAGTATTAGGGTGGAAGGGAGGTTGAATAGTGAAAAAAATAATCATCGGAGGCGTCATGGGCTTAACGATTTTACTTTTTTTCTTCTTTATTTTGCGGCATAATAATCAATCACTTGAGGTGAAACCGGATATTATGTTCCCAACAACGGAATACAGGGTGACTGATAGTAGTGCTCCAGGATTACCTATGCTTATAACTGCTGAAGGGGCGGATGTTATTAAGATACAGGCTACATCCGGCAATTTATTGTTATGGACTCCCCCTGACTACAAGGTGCATAACAAAGGTCTTGAGCTGAAAATCAAATCTGGAGATCAAATTTATTGGAGTCCAATGGATGGGGGGAATAAGCAAATAGATGAACCTCAGGATACCAAGATCACAGTGATTACTTACCATAATGATAAGCAGATCGGAACGTCCAATGTAGAGATTCATAAGAATGATCTAGGTGTCTATACAGGTGAAATACCTGAAGTGAAGTAGCTGAGAATCTAAATCGAATCGCAACTATCCTCGTTTTGCGTTAAAATAAGAAGTGAAGCTGACCGAGTGCTTATAGCAACCCTAGAGATGGAGGAAGAGAATTCATGAAAGATTTTGAAGTAATGCTGGAGAAATATGCGAACCTAGTTGTAAAAGTAGGAGTAAATGTACAGCCTGGACAAGTCCTTATGGTACATGCACCGATAGAAACCGCAGAACTTACTCGCTTGATTGTAGCGAAAGCCTATGAAGCGGGAGCTAAATATGTAATTGTTGACTGGGACGATGAAGCAACTACACGGATCCGTTATGAAAAAGCCCCAGAGGATTCTTTCGATTACTATCCACAGTGGCAGGCTGAGATGATGGAGAAATTCGCGGAAGAGAATGGTGCCATCTTACATATTAAAGTACCTGATCCTGAACTGTTTAATGGCATTGATTCTTCTAAGGTATCTAGAGCAGTCAAAGCAGCGGCTGTTGCTCGCAAGAACTACTCCAAATATACTCGGAACAGCAAAATCAGCTGGTCTCTGGTCAAAGCGCCAACACGTGCTTGGGCGAACAAGGTTTTTGCCGATCTTCCTGAAGAAGAGCGGGTAGAGGCGATGTGGGAAGCTGTATTCCAGATGAACCGTGTGGGCAGCAATGATCCGGTAGCTGCTTGGAGAGAGCATATTGGTCAGTTGAAAGAAAGTCAGGACAGAATGAACGCTAAACGTTATAAAAGCTTGCATTACCGTGCTCCGGGAACGGATCTGCATGTAGAGCTTCCGGAAGGCCATTTATGGCGCGGGGGTGGCGGTGAGAATGATAAAGGCGTATATTTTGTAGCTAATATGCCAACGGAAGAGATTTATTCCATGCCCCATCGTACTGGCGTTAATGGCACAGTTAGAAGCACGCTCCCTCTTAATTTGAATGGACGGTTAGTTGAAGGACTTTCATTCACTTTTGAAAAAGGGAAAGTCGTAGCTTATGAAGCTGAATCCGGACGCGAACATTTAACCTCACTGCTGGCAACGGATGAAGGTGCATCTTATCTAGGAGAAGTAGCCTTAGTGCAGCATGATTCTCCAATCTCTCGCTTGAACCGCATTTTTTACAATACAGGGATTGATGAGAATGCCTCCTGCCATTTCGCGCTAGGAAGTGCTTATCCTGTAAATATTGAAGGCGGCACAAAGCTTACGAACGAAGAGCTTGTGGCTAGAGGAGCTAATGTCAGCTTAACTCATGTCGATTTTATGATCGGTTCAGCAGAGCTGGATATTGACGGAGAGCTGGCGGACGGCACGATTGAACCCGTATTCCGTAAGGGAAATTGGGTGTTGTAAGGAGAAGAAAAAAGCCGGATCTCTTCCAATGAGATTCCGGCTTTTTTTGAGTGCCTATATTGGTCATTTTTAGATTGAAAAATAGTTAAGACTCATAGCCTCACGTACTTCGGCCATTGTTTCTTGAGCAATGCTGCGGGCATGCTGTGTTCCAGAGATTAAGATTTCCTGCACAAGCTTGGGCTTAGTAGCATAATAGGAACGAAGCTCTCGCATCGGTTCTATAAGCTGATCTAGAGCTGTCGAAATCAACTGTTTGCAAGCAGAACAACCCATGGTACCCCGCTCACAGCCTTCACGAATTTCGGTTACCCCCGCTGAGCGAAAAGCACCATGATAAGCAAAAATAGGACAGATATCTGGATGTCCAGGATCATTTTTATGCACACGCGCTGGATCGGTTGTGGCTTTTCGTATCTTAAAGATAATCTCTTCCTTAGTGGAGTCCAGCTCGATGGCATTGCCAAGGCTTTTACTCATTTTAGCGTTGCCATCCGTACCCACAAGCCTCGGAGTCTCACTGATCAGCGCTTTGGGTTCCACCAGTATCGGGCTGTACAGCTCGTTGAATCTGCGGACGATTTTACGGGTTAATTCCAGATGAGGGAGTTGGTCTTCCCCTACAGGAATTATCGTTGCTTTACAAAATGTTATGTCAGCAGTCTGACTAACTGGATAACCAAGAAAACCGTAATACAATTCATCTAAGCTCGAATTTTTCGATTCGGCTTTAATCGTGGGATTATGCCGTAAAGAATTCACAGTAACAAACATAGAGAACAAGATGGTCAGCTCTGCGATTTCAGGGATCATCGATTGAATAAATATAGTTGTTTTCTCCGGATTTATACCCGCAGATAAATAGTCCAGTGTGATCTCATGCAGATGTTGACCCAGCAGCTGTGGACGATCAAAATGGGTCGTTAGGGCTTGAATATCCGCTAAAAACACAAAAGTTTCATATTGCTCCTGAAGGGCTACTCGGGTCTGCAAGCTGCCGGCGTAATGGCCAAGGTGAAGCTTTCCAGTCACTCGATCTCCAGTTAAGACACGTTCGTTCATCATATAAATTCCTCCTGTTATTTAGCATTTGGTTACACTCGAGTCGCCACCACCAGCCATCATCCATGGCCATCACCTCCTTTAAATGACAAAAAAACCTCATCCAATAAGGACGAAGTTGTCGTGGTACCACCTTAAATGATCGTGTCACCTTACGATTCTTGGCTTTCGATCTTCTCTTACCTGTACGGAGAGGTTGAATTTATTCTCGATACAGGTCCCTTGATAACGGCGGGAACCCCGGTTTTCCCTACTGCATCCATTAAGATAGTTCGGAAAAACAACTATAAAGGCCATTCGAGCATACGCTGGTCACCGGTTCGCACCTACCACCGGCTCTCTGAAGACCATGTTCGTCTGTCTACTTACCCTTTGTCATCGTTGTTCATGATATGTGAATTATTGTAATTCTGAACAGGGGTGTTGTCAATGAGTAGAAATCGTATGGTGATTGACGAGGTATCTAGGTTTATATGATCTAGCAAAGTATACCTTAAATGTATATAATCATCAGGAATTAAGTCCAATCTATCATTGTGGATTTACAATATACTACTCTATAACCTTGAAATGGAGTGATGATAAATGGCGACAATAATAAGTTATGGGTCACAGGCAAAAATCCCGTTAGATCCGTTTACTACTGCTATAACGGTTGCAGGGATTCCTGGAGCTGGAGCGGGTTTAGCTACAGCGCAAGTAAATATTAGTCCGGCTAATCCGGCTTCTTTCTCCAGTAGAGTCGAGTTAAATGGAAGTTTTAGTCTTACTGCACTTGCTAATAGCCAATTTCTTGTTATCATCCGACGAGCTGGAGTCGATATTTATAGATCCTTTTATCGTTTTACTACAATTACTGATATTCAATTAAGTGCTCAGTGGGTCGATGGTGCTTATATTGGAGTCCACAACTATGAATTGGTAATTCAGAATGATAGCAACTTGCCTATTAATCTATTTGGACCCATATCATTCACAGCAACTGCTATTGGAGGAGAGGGCGTAATTTAAGTTATGTTCCTGTGCGCCATTCAAGGGACGGGTGAATCAAAGCTTTGGACAGTTGAATCGATCTGATTCAGCTGTCCTTTTTTCGTGGGCATATAATTGAAGTACAACTCTCACAGCATAAATCTCCAACCATTTCCTTGATATAGCGGTTTATTTATTTAAGATGTTATCCTCTAAAACAGCGTATTTATCACCGTATTGTTTAATGATATGTTGTTCTCCCCAATTACATAATGCAGTCAAAATATCGCTTAAACTATCCCCATATTCACTAAGCTCGTATTCTACTTTTGGTGGAACCTGATTATAAACAATTCGGTTGATGATTCCATCTGCCTCAAGCTCGCGTAGCTGCTGGGTTAACATTTTTTGAGTAATGCCCGGCATCAACTGTTTTAACTCGGAGGTGCGTTTTTTGCCATGAGTTAAATGACATAGAATTACGCATTTCCATTTCCCTCCGATGACCTCTAGGGTGGCTTCAACAGAAATATTGTATTTTTTCTTGACAGTTGTTGTAGATGTTGTTGTCATGATAACCTCCAAGGTATGGGTACTTTTTAGCACCTATGGCACTTTTGAGTGCGTACTATTGATTATGTCCAATATAACTCATCATAACATTTTTCGTTCAATTTTTATAGAATGCTATAATTTAGAGAGCTTTGGGCGAAAAAAAGTTAAATGAAATAAAAACCGTTTCTATACCTCCCCCGTCTTAATCTATGAAAGGTTGAAGAGAGGAGGCTAAGGAAGGATATGACGATGACTAATGCAGAAATGAAAAAAGTAACGATTCTTGATACTCGGAGCGAGACAGATTTTTACGATTCGATATTGGTACATAGAGAACAATTGTACAGTATTGCTTATAGTTACTTGCGGAACCGAAACGATGCGCTGGAAGCGATGCAGGAAATGACTTGCCGGGCTTGGATTAAAAGAAAAACTTTAAAGGACCCCAAAGCATTCAAATCATGGATTATTCGAATTCTAATTTATGTCTGTATAGATGAACAAAGACGGAGAAAACGTTCCATGCCGCTGGTAGATGAAAGAATAGGAGAACAGGTCACACACATTGGCCATCATCGGATGGAAATGCTGTGGGCACTCGAGCAGGTTAAGCCCAAGTATCGCCATGTGCTGCTGCTAAAATACTACAACGATATGACCTTGACTGAGATCGCTAACATTATGAATAAACCCGAGGGGACGGTTAAGACTTGGCAGCATAAGGGGCTGAAGCAGTTGCGAACCATCATAAAGAATCGGGGTGAATGGAACAATGAGTAGTCAAGAGGAGCTTGCCATGTTAAGCGATGCCGAACGTATCCCACAAGAACAAAAAATAGAGAATGCAGCCGCTCAGATCTATGCGATCCAAGCAGGTTTGGAATTAGGCAAGAAACGTGGCAGAAGGTTAATATTCACAAAAAGTGCGATGTCTGTGCTGGCGGCTGCAGTGATGATAGCGGGCTTGCTGTTCTTCAATCCAACCCAGCTGTTGCCACAGCAAGGGACTTCGAGTGTTGATACGTTCGATTGGGGCGTATTGGAGCCTTTTAAAACATTGGCTGCAGCTGATATTGATGCTCTTACACTAGAGTCTGCAATCCGGAATGATTATGTACAAATCGTTAATAAGAGTGCTGAATCAAATGGATATAAAATTACTCTAAATGCTGTGCTTGCTGATGAAAATAAAATCATGCTGCTGTATACAGGGACAACAAGTGATGGTCAGGAAGTGTACAGTGTTAATAGTGTGAAGCTGACAGAAGTTGAAACTGGACGAGACGTAATGGAGGAGAATGGGAATAGGGGCGGAATGGGAGCACACGCAGAGGGAACCATATATACTTGGCTCGGTAAAACTGTATTCTCACTGGACCGAAATAAACCAAGGCCAACAGACGTAGTGGCGGATTTTCAGATTGCCTCTGTAGACCCGGGAATGTTAAGTAAACCGAAAACAGGAACGGTTTTATCCGACATGCGGTATTCTGATCGTTTAAAAGTGAACTTCTCTATTGATCCTAAGTTTTGGGAGCAGAAGACGGAGACATTAGTTGTAGACCACCCCTTCATAATTGACGGACAGGAAGTAAAACTAGCCGAAGTCGAGCTTTCTCCGTTAAGCATAGCGCTCAAATTTACGATAAATGAGGAATTGAAAACGGATTGGATCGTCCGAAATGAACTGTTTCAAAAGCTCCCCTATGAATTAACAGCGCAGGTTGGGAAGCGCGACATTAAAATTAATCCGAATTCTGGTAGTGGATCTGATGACGGATTTATAAGTTACTTCAGCAGTAATGTGTTGGATCACCCGAAGTCACTGCGACTGAAACTTAATGCGGGGGCAGATCGAGAGAAAGAAGAGTATATTGATATTCTGAAAAAATGAGCGGTAAGCGATATTAGTGAATATGCGTTGGGAGTTGTAATATAGAAAAAGGCCGCTGGTTGCGGCCTTTTTGTTATTGTTGGGACATTATACTAACTTTGCGAGTTACCTTTTAACACCAAACACGCCACTTGTTAAATGAGAACAAACTCCTGATGCTCCTATCGGGACTGTATGTGCATAATGCTCCTCAGGTTTCTCATGTTACTCACGCTTCTCACGTTTCACAGGTTTCTCACGTTTCACAGGCTCCTCACGTTTCACAGGTTTCTCAGGTTTCTCATGTTCCTCACGCGCGTAACACTCCTAACGGACTGTATTGCAGCTATTTTAGCTTTTTTGAGCATTTTGCTGAGTTTTCGGACTGCATAGCTCTTATTGGTCTAAATCCACACCAAAATTGAGCATATTGGGTTGAATAGCTGCATCTGAGTCCGATAGCACTGCGAAATGCCCGGATTCTTCGAAATAAGGGCCCCTGTGTCCGAACCATCTGCCTCGTAAATACTGCACTGTAAACTCGCCATCTGACCTCGTAAATACTGCACTTTAAACTGTAAATCACCGTCTGAGCGTCTTAGCTATTTCGGCAGAACAAAAGTGGCATTAGTGCGGTACAAAAGAGTTGCTAATGTGGCAACTAAGTTAATAACGCTCCTCAGGTTTCTCATGCTCCTCAGGTTTCTCATGCTCCTCAGGTTTCTCATGTTCCTCATGTTCCTCACGCGCGTAACACTCCTAACGGACCGTATTGCAGCTATTTTGGCTTTTTTGACCATTTTGCTGAGTTTTCGGACTGTATAGCTCTTATTGGTCTAAATCCACACCCAAAATGAGCATATTGGGATGAATAGCTGCATCTGAGTCCGATAGCACTGCGAAATGCCCGGATTCTTCGAAATAAGGGCTCCTGAGTCCGAACCATCTGGCCTCGTAAATACTGCACAGTAAACTCACCATCTGACCTCGTAAATACTGCACTTTAAACTGTAAATCACCGTCTGAGCGTCTGAGTAATTTCGGCGTACAAAAGTGGTGCTAATGTGGTCCTAATATGGCGTTAATATGGCGCTAGTAGCACTAATATGGCACTAATTTGGTGCAAAGGTGACGCTAGTGTGGCAACTACTAAGTCAGTAACTTTTCTCGTTGTAGTTATGGGAGTATGTGTTCAGTAATTAGTTAGTCGAGTTAGTTGCTGTAATTTGTTTTCAACCATTCCTTGTTTGACCAGGACAATTTGCCTGCCCCTGAGCCGTCAACAGCGGTAAGTCTAGATTTTAGACTAGCTGGGTCATCTGAAGTGTAGCTATAAGGTAGTGTTGTGAATCCGTTCCATGCAAATGCTTTAACGGCAGCGGGTACAGGGGAGAGAGGGCTGTTCTTAGATGTACTGTCTCCTCTGAACGTTGCTCCATCTAGTGAATAGATCGTATCTAAAGCTGCGATTGCACCCGTATATTTGCTATTACTTGCATCCGCTTGATTGTTGCGAAGAGGATACACTACATCAATGATTACAGACCTTTCAAGTAATACAGCTCCTCCTTCTGTAGAGATGGCTCCGTTACTTGTAACCCCGAAATGATACCCCTTGCTTGAGATCGCTTTTTCCATAGCGGAAGTTAGACGTTTTTTAGCCAATCTGGTATCTTCGTTGTCCATTACAATGTTATAGGCATGCGCATTACCACTACGAAGGCGGGGCATGCGGTCTTGTATATCTTTATAGTAGTTGTGATGGAGCGTTACAGAAAGAAGCGCATTATCAGCTGCAAACTCTGTTGCGCCTATTAAGTGGCCCTTTTTTTGACTAGCGGCAATCGCAATGATGTCGTCTTTACTTAGGCCAACTGAGCTGCTTCTTAAATAAGCGTACATGGGATAGGCAGCCTTGTTGGCTTCCATAGCATTAATTTGCTGAGTAACCCAGCTGTTTGCGTTTCTATCATCCCCTAAGAAGGATGACCATGAAATGGTGACGCCGTTGCTGCCTTTTTTAACATCGACAACTCCGTCATAAGATTTATTGAAGGTGCAGTGGTCGATCCATATGTTGTTGCTGTTCTCAATGGTGATGTAGTCCCAGTCGTTTTTATCGTAATTTCCTTTGGTTGCTTCATCCCATTCCCACAGCTCATCAAATTCAAGGTTGCGGATGATGACGTTAGAGCTTCTTTTAAAAGTAAAGGCGGCATGTTTAATGGTTGCACCCTTAGCAGAGAAAATGGTCAAACCGTCGAAGTTGTCTATAGACACTTTGCTGACACCAGTCTCTATTAATACGGGATGTGTTAAAGCATTGTTATGAGCGCTAAATGGGGAGATCTTTGCTGCATCAGAAATTTCATTCCATCCCAGATCCAAGTCGTTCATAATTTCAATAACCTTTATTTTGGATCCTTTTCTCAGTGCAATGGCAAGATCTTCTGCGGTATATACCTTTTTATAGAGTGGACTGGTTTCTTGGATATTTCCACCACCTGTTGTTCCTGTGGCAAACCCAGCCAAATCATATTCACTAACCTGAACCGGTGTCGGCGTTGGTGAAGCAGTCGGTGTCGGTAAAGCAGTTGGTGACGGCGTGAAAGTCGGAGTCGGTATTGCAGTTGATGTTGGTGTAGCCGTCGGTGTTGGTGAAGCAGTCGGTATCGGCGTAGCAGTTGGTGTTGGTGAAACAGTCGGTATCGGCGTAGCAGTAGGTGTCGGCGTAGCAGTAGGTGTCGGTGAAGCAGTAGGCGTTGGTGAAGAAGTCGGTATCGGTGTAACAGTCGGTGTCGGTGTTGGTGTAGCAGTAGGTAATGGCGTAACAGTAGGTGTTGGTGAAGCAGTCAGTAATGGCGTAGCAGTCGGTGTCGGCGTCGGTGTAGTGCCAATGGTGTCAGAAACGGTCACATTGTCGAACATTGTAATAGTCTTAAAGGTAACGAGCCCTGCTGCACCTTTTTTTAATTTGGAATCGGAAGCTGAGAGCTCCAGCGTATCATTTACATACATGTTGATGATATTTCCGCTCATTTCGAGTTTTACGTTATACCAAACTCCTGTTTGCAGAGCGTAAGGTTTGCTGGTCAAAGTTGTAGTAGATCCAGAAACCTTCTTTCTGATTTCCAGCATGCCATCATTATTATTATACAAAGAAGCTGCATAAAAATTATTTCCATCTATGTATCTGCCCGCAACATAAGTTCTGTTTGAGCCATTAAAATCAACAACTTTTACATCCGCTTCCACAGTGTAATCGCTCCAGGCTGGATCACCTGCAGAAGTACGTCCTTCTTTTGTGGCAGACTGGTAATATACGCTGTTGCCTTCGTCCTCAACAATAGTCCAATTCCCACTAGTGGATGTCCATAGATTATCGCCCTTTTCAAAGCGGTCTTGGAAGAAGGTAGAAGCACTTGCCGGATACACAATAAAAAGAGAAAAGAGCAGGGTAATGCACATAATAACACTCGCATTTTTCTTGAATGATTTTAGCAAACTCATTGTAATCCTCCTTATGTATTTATAAATTTATATTAATATAAATACATATATCGGAAATAAATATAAGTAATAATATGATTATAAAGTCCTTTTTTTAATTAGTGCTATAATAGCTTTTTGGGTATTCAACGATGAATTCTGATCTATACGAACTAGGAGTGATAGACTTGAGCGTAATCCGAATGGAGAACGTAACTAAGAAATATGAGAATACATTGATCTTTCGAGATATTTATTTTCGTGTGAGCAAGGGCGAACGTATTGGCTTAATCGGACGAAATGGAGCAGGTAAATCTACTGTTTTTAAGCTAATCATGGGAAAAGAGGAGCCAACGGCAGGAAAAGTAGAGTTAGATCCCAATGTGAAGATCAGCTACTTCTCTCAATTTTCGGAGCTTTCCGGGTCTTTGTCTGTACAACAAGAGTTAGAACTTTGCTTCGAAGAGGTAGCACGCATTGAACAGGAGCTTAACCAAATAGGAGAACAGCTTGGGCAGGTGTCGGATGATGTCCAGATG
Organism: Paenibacillus sp. FSL H8-0315; assembly: GCF_038005365.1. Lineage (NCBI taxonomy): Bacteria > Bacillati > Bacillota > Bacilli > Caryophanales > Paenibacillaceae > Paenibacillus > Paenibacillus sp. FSL H8-0315. The sequence goes on from NZ_JBBOTA010000001.1 coordinate 6,198,968, forward strand.
AATGCACTTTTAGAGCGCCAAGCTGATCTTTTTGAACAAATGGAGCATTTGGATGGCTGGAATGTATCTGTGGAAATCAATACGGTGCTGACTAAATTAGGATTCGATGAGAGATCGCGGCATCAACCTGTAGAGGAGTTATCCGGAGGCTGGAGGAACCGCGCGGCACTGGCTAAAGTCTTAATTGAAGCGCCCGATGTTGTATTGCTCGATGAGCCTACTAATTTTTTGGATATGGAAGGGATCGTATGGTTGGAGCAGTGGCTGCACCGTTTCAATGGGGCGATGCTTCTGGTTTCTCATGATCGGCAATTTATTGACAGAGTGGTCACGCGGACGATAGAAATCGAGAACTATCATTTTCAGGAATATGAAGGCAATTATACCGATTACGTTCGTAAAAAGAAGATGCGTAAAAAAGTGCTCGATCGGCAATTTGAGTGGGAAGAAGAACTTCTCCTTATGGAGTCCGAGGCCATTGAAAACCGTGGTAGTAAGAAGTCTTCTAAGGATCGTCTATCCCGTAAGCTAACGGATATGAAAAAACGAGTGGAACCTCATCCAGTTAACGTATTAATCACTGATATTTATAGTAATTTACGTTTTCCTGACAAGCTGGGGGAAGTGAAGCGGATTGGACAAAGTTATGATGGCCGCTCCATTTTCCAGAACATTAGCTTCGATATTCAAAAGGAAGACCGGATAGCTATCGTGGGTCCGAACGGCAGCGGAAAGTCGACACTAATCAAAGTACTGACTGGACAAGAAGCACCGGAATCGGGGGAAGTGACTTGGGAACGCGGGGTCGGTTATGCGTACTTTAATCAGATGTGGGATGAGCTGGATCATAAAGATACCGTCAGCCATGCCGTAAATGTTTATGGACTGGGACTGGACGCACCGCGGAAAAAGGTGAATAAATTTCTAGCGATGCTCCAATTCTCGGAAATGGATCTGAGTAAAACGATTGGCAGCCTTTCAGGTGGACAGCAGGCCAGAGTGGCTTTAGCGAAATGCCTTCTCTCCGGAGCTGCTGTCATTATTTTAGATGAGCCCACTAACCATTTGGATTTAACCAGTATTCAGGTGATGGAGCAGGCGTTGATTCATTTTCCTGGCGCTGTAGTAACAGTTAGTCATGATCGGTTTTTTATTGATAAAATAGCGACGAAAATGCTCACCTTTGATCCTGAATTAGGCATTACTGAGCAAAATGTTTAGGATTACGCGGGAAGTCGGATGATCACTGTCGTTCCTTCACCTAAGTGACTGGAAATTTCAATTCCATATTTTTCGCCAAAATGAAATTGAATACGATCATGAACATTTTTAATGCCAATATGTTCTTCATCTAAGGTATCTGAGGGTTGAGAGAGACGGAAACGCAGCTGTTTAAGTTTCTCTTCCTCGATGCCAATGCCGTTATCTTTAACGATAATCAGCATATCCTCCCCCGATATCACCGAGGATACCTCAAGCAGACCTGGTTCACTGCGGCTTTCTAGGCCGTGTACGATAGCATTCTCTACGATGGGCTGCAAGGAGAAGTGCATGACCTTAACGATCTCGCATTGCGGATCTAGCTGCTCCATGTACTGTAATTTATCCCCAAAACGTAACTGCTGAATCTTCACATATAGCCGGACATGCTCAAGTTCTTCGCGCAGGGTAACGGTGATTTTCCCAGTCTGGATATGAATCCGAAACAATCTGCCCACGATCCCCACCATCTCGCCAATCTCTCTTTGCCCATTGATGATGGCTTTCATTTGAATAGATTCAAGGACATTTGCCAGAAAATGCGGATTGATTTGGCTTTTGAGCGCACCATACTGGGCTACTTTTTGTTGAGCCTTGGCCATCGAAGATCGCTCAATATAGTTTTGCAAATCCTTAACCATCTTACGAATTCCATTATATAGAACCCCAAATTCATCTTGACGATTACTGTACAAATCCACATCGAAATTCCCCATCCCCACCAGCTTCACCTTCCGGCTTAACAGAATAATAGGTTTGGTTACGCGTTCAGAGAGGATATACATAAATAAGAGTGCAGTGACAAGCGATAAGAGCGCCAAGGTTAAAATGATTTTGCCAAGAAAAGAAGCCTGCTTAGTCATCTCTTTTTCATCAATATATTGAATGACCTTCCAGTTGGAGTAAGGAGAAGTAACAAAATTTATGTACGAATCCTTGTCATCAAAAGTACCATATAAGCTCCCGGCGTCATTGTTCATAAAAGTGTTAAGCGCCTGTTTGTCGATAGGGACTGGCTCTAAAGGACTCGTCTCCAATGAATCTGAGCTGTAAACGTTGCCCCCCTTATCGTCTAAAATAATAAATTTCCGCTTGCTATTCTCGGACAGCTTTAAGATTTCCCGTAATGAATCCAGCCGGATATCGATTAACATGACACCTAAGGGCTGCTTGCTTCCTTTTTTATTAATGACTCTGGCGATGGAGATGACGGATTGTTTGGAATTGGTGCGATAGAAGGGGAGATGACTTCCAAACAGGATTACGCCCCCCTTTTTTTGCTGCGTTTGTAAATACCAATCCTCTTGGGTGTAGTCCTTCACATCATAATCCGCACGATTGAAATTGGCGGAGTAGAATACACGTGACCCCGCGAAAATCTGCACACTGTCGACATTTTTAATCGTCATTTCAATCCCGCTGATGAACTGTTCAATCGTGTTTCCATACTGAATACTTAGATCATTCCCGATATTATCTTTGTTGATAGTCCAATGCTCGAGAGCGGTTTGTAATTGACTATCTACCTGGGCATTAAGGGTCCCTTTTTCAATACTTTGCAGATACTGGTCGATGTTGAAAGAAAGATTATTAAGGATGAGATTAGAGCTGCTTTGATATTCATTTTTGACGGCTTGATTTGAAAAAATATAGATAATCGCGGATATAATCAGCAAAGGAATAGTAATGGTCAGGATCATCAGCACAAAAATCTGCCGATTGACATGCCGCATCCGATAACGTTTTTTTGGCTGGTTTATTTGCATCATTTTGCTTACCACCCCGATTGTTTTCTATAGTCTGATGGGGTCATGTTGGTGAAGAGCCGGAACGTTTTAACGAAATGCTTATAGCTCTTGTAACCACACATTGTGCAGACATCGGTCACTAGAATTTCCGGTTTTTTTAAGCATTCCTGCGCGTATTCCATACGGATTTCGGTTACAAATCGCATATAGTTCTTATCGAGTTTTCTTTTGAACAGACGGCTTAAATAAGAAGGGTTATAGAAGAAGCGATCCGCTACCATTTGTAGAGTAATATCTTGATCAATATTAGCTCTAATGAAGGATTTAATATGTTCAAAGATAATCACATCCTGCTGATGGTTATCCGTCAGACCTTCGGTATATATGTTCCCCAGATGAACCATCCAATTCCCCAGCCACTCGAACATGACCTCAAGGGAGTGAAAATCCTCAACAAAAGTAAGGTTTAATAGTTTATCGCTGTACACACCATCCCTATGAATGTGGTTTTTATTAGCGAAGCGGATAATGACACTTATGATTTCTTGTACATATGCAAGCCATAGATCAGGTGAATGGCCATCTGTTTTATGCAAAATATCTTGTGCCAATCGTTGCATTAATTGTAGAATCTCTTGTTTATTGGCGTTTTCGATGCAGGAGATTATTCGTTTCTTATCGTTGTCATCTAGTTGGATAAGCATTGGTTTAGTAGCTGTGGCGCCTGCCTTTATGGAAGAGATATGGAATATATTCTGTTCATTCTGATAGAAGCGTTGATATAACAGCTTTTCAGACTCGTGAAGTAATGAAGTGATTAGAGACAGTTCGTTCGTCACTGTACCTATGGCAAGATAAAGGGCAAGATGATGTTCTAACGTAAGCTTGTTCAAATGCTGATCGAGTTCAGTAAGTACTTGGGTCTCAAAAGGGACAATGCTCGTTGCAGTCTGTGATCCCATGACTATTAGCCCGTATAGTTTGGATTTAGCAGCATATGTAAAAATAGATCGTGGCAGACTTGCCGGGAGATAGGCCTCCGTTGCAAGATGTATGAACTTAGTCGCCTGTTCTCGCATCCACCTTGTGGATGGTGAAGGTGTTTCTCTGATAGGGAAACCTGCCAAAACAAAAGGGAGATACAGATAATGTTTACTTTTGAAACTACATAATTCAGCGATTAAATTAGTGTCAATTGCAGGTTGTTCTTCTTCGAGTAGTAGCTTTATAAGCTGTGAGCCTTCCAGAGTAGAACGTTTCCTTTGTTCTTGTTGTTTAAGTTGCAGCTTGTTCATGCATTCTTGAATCACGGTTAGGCTTTCTTCATATTCCAGAGGTTTGAGTAAAAAAGCATGCACACTCCCAAGCTTGATGGCTCGTTGAGCGTATTCGAAATCATTAAATCCTGTCAAAATAATAAACAAAGTATCAGGAAGGAATTGGCGAAGCTCTTCTATCATCTGAAGACCATCCATTTCGGGCATGCGAATATCAGTGATCACTAAATCTGGCTGCTCACGTAGTGCGGTAGCGACGCCTTCTTTTCCATTCTCCGCTTCAACAATACTCTGAACACCAAGCTCCTGCCACGAAAAGTAATGTTTTAATCCCGTCCGTATTAACGGTTCATCCTCTACAATCATAAGCTTGTACATGAAATCCCTCCGGAAGACTAGATTTATAGTGGATTTTTCAACAACGATATCATCAAATGTAAGTTATAAGCTAAAAATTAAAATAATTATAGGTGAAATATGTAATGTATTATAACATTGAAGAGGGGCTGAAAGAAGGTATAGGTCAGAATACGACCCTAAATGTAAAAGGAGTGGGATTCTCCTGAATTTATAATTGATTTATGATTAGCGCAAGGAATGAGAAAGCATTCTATTCCACAAAAATAATAGGGGGTAGCACATGAGAGCAATGAAAAAAGGGCTAATGAGCATTGTTGGTGTCGCACTTTTAGGTACACAGTTAGTTGCATGCGGAAATACGAATACAGCGAATTCCGCCAATGAACCAAGTAATAATACTGATAAGAGTGAGCCCGCGGCCACTGAGACTGCTGCTAAACCAGTAGAAATAACATGGTGGAATTTTCCGAGCTTTCAAGCTTTAGATGGTGAAGTTGGCAAATATGAGAAGGAAATCATTGCAGCTTTTAATGAGAAGAATCCGGAAATTAAAGTCAACCTTGAGATGATCACCTTTGAAGGCGGCCCTGAAAAACTGAATGTGGCAATTGCTTCGAATACCGCACCTGATGTAATTTATGATGCTCCTGGACGGATTATTGACTGGGGTAAAAAGGACTTATTAGCACCTCTTAATGATATGGTGACCGATGAAGTGAAAAATGATATTTCGGAAGCCTTTTGGAAACAGTCTAGTGTTGGCGAAGAGATCTTTATGTACCCGATCAATACAGCTCCTTTTATGATGGCGGTAAACAAGACTGTTTTTGAGAAGATTGGCGCGCTAGATTTGCTTCCTCTGGATAAGGAAGACCGAACTTGGACGTTTGAAGAATATAAGAAAGCGCTGGAAGCTGTTAAAGAAAAAGCACCTGATGTTATTCCTACCGGATTCTTCGCGAAGAGCCAGGCTGGAGATCAAGGAACTCGTGCATATCTTGCTAACTTAGGTGTATCCAGATTTCTAAATGAAGATAATTCCGCAGTCGCTATCAATACTGATAATGCTGCAAAAGCGTTGGATTGGATCGTTCAAGCTACAAAAGATAAACTTAGCGTTTCTGGTGCGGCTTCCCTTGCGGCTGCTGACGTGAACGACTTATTTTTACAAGGGAAATTAGCCTTTACACTCAACTATTCTGCAGTACTTAAAGCTCAGAACGTATCTAAAAAAATGGTTGAATTCGAAGATGTTCTGCTTCCATTCCCTACTTTAGATGGATCGGAACCTAAGCTTGAACCTTACCTCGGCGGTATGGCTGTATTCAATAATGGTGATGAAGCTAAGATTGCAGCTTCTAAGAAGCTGATTGATTTTATTGCTAATGATCCTGTATGGGGGAAGAAAAACTTGATTCAAACAGGTGGTTTGTCTGTTCGTAATTCGATTACAGGCCTCTATGATGATGCAGAGTACAAATACGCTGAGTATGCTCGTAAATTCACAACAGATGCACCTACCATTGCCGATGGATATGCTGATATTCGTACTTTCTGGTTCCCTGAATTACAACGTGCTTTAACTGGAGGAGCAACCGGTAAAGAAGCTTTGGACAGCTTTGCTGCAAAAGCAAACGAAGCGATTACGAAAGCAAAGGCTGCAATGAAATAAAAAAAGTGAATGGTGTCTAAAAGAATAGAGTGCGGCAAGCACTCTTTTCTTTTTAAATCATTGAAGAAATGGGGAAGGACTGTGGGGACAACGGTTCGCAAAATAAAAGGTTATGTGATTCGTGACTGGATGATGAGTTATCTCTTTTTAGTGCCGGCATTTGGGTTTTTCCTGCTTTTTGTAGCTTATCCGATGGTGAAAGGGGTCTATATTAGTTTCTTTGATTACTCCTTGAGAGATTTCAGCTTTATTGGCCTCGATAATTATATCTCCTTAATAAAAGATGATAACTTCAGGAAGTCGATGGGAAATACATTATTGCTTGTACTCATCACCGTACCCATCGTTATTATTTTCTCGTTATTTATCTCTATGAATATTTATAAGAAAAAAGAGTTTGCCAGATCGTTTTTCCGCGGAGTGTTCTATTTGCCGGCTGTATCCTCGGTCGTAAGCATCACAGTCGTTTGGGGCTGGATCTATCATCCGAACTATGGGATTCTAAATTATTTAACCAGCTTTTTGGGAATGGAGCCTATATCCTGGTTAGGAGATACGAGGACTGCACTGCTTGCTATTATCGTGGTTCTGATAACGACCTCTGTTGGGCAGCCGATCATTTTATATGTGGCATCTATTGGGAACATTCCTACTTCTTACATAGAAGCAGCTGAGATTGATCGAGCGACGCCTTGGCAGATTTTCCGGAAAATATTATGGCCAATGCTAATGCCAACGAACTTATATATTATCGTGATTACCACGATCAACACCTTTCAATGTTTTGCGCTAATTCAGTTGCTCACCTCGGGTGGACCTGTGTATAGCACATCGACTGTTATGTATGGCGTTTACGAACAAGCCTTTATGCTCGGTCATTTTGGATATGCCTCGGCGATGGGTGTCATCCTTGCGATTGTGATCGGGATCATTTCTATCATTCAATTCAAATACTTTGGCAGTGATGTTGAGTATTAAGGAGGGGACATCATGAATTCTACGAATCCGTTAGAACTGACAGCACCTATTGGCCAATCTAAGAAAGTAAGCAAATGGAAAAAAGAATTGACGATTCCAAAAATATTAGCGACCTTCCTGTTGATTCTAGCAACGTTGTTTTTTATCTTCCCTTTTTATTGGGTGGTTTCAGGGGCATTTAAGCTTCAGACTGTGGCAACAACGATCCCCCCGGAATGGTTTCCGGCTAAGCCGACTCTGCAAAACTGGACCGAGTTATTTAAGAATCCCGTTGAGCGCTGGATGTTTAACAGTTTCATCATTGCTTTTTGTGAAATGGCAGCGATTTGTATCGTTTCTTCCTGTGCTGGATATGTGCTAGCCAAAAAGTCTTTTCCTGGCCGAGGGATTATCTTTACGATGTTTGTTGCCGCTATGGCATTGCCTAAGCAAGTTATTCTTGTCCCGCTGTTTACGATGCTTGCAGATTTTGGGTGGGTCAACACGTATAAAGGGCTTATTTTACCAGCGATTGGCTGGCCATTTGGAGTCTTCCTAATGAAGCAGTTCGCGCAGACGATTCCAGGAGAATTAATTGAAGCAGCCAAAATAGATGGCAGCTCTGAGATTCGTTTGTTCGGAACCATCATTTTACCTTTGTTAAAGCCTGCAATAGGGGCACTGGCAATCTTTACCTTCATCACTTCTTGGAATGATTATTTCAGTCAGCTGATCATGACCAGATCGACTTCAATGATGACATTACCACTTGGGGTAGCGACTCTTCGGGGTGAATTCACAACAAATTATGGACTGCTTATGGCGGGTGCTGCGTTAGCCTCTATTCCTATGATTGCAATTTTTCTAATGTTCCAAAAAGCCTTTACTCAAGGGATTACTATGGGGGCTGTAAAAGGCTAATTATTCTTATAACAACGAAAATTAATAGTGATGAATTAAACGATGGAGGCTGTAATTTATGAAATCATATGATCTTGAATCCTTTAAAGGCATTATTATTGCTATGTACTCCAGTTATGATGCTGAGGGGGAAATCGATAAAGAAGGAGCCCGAAAATTAGCTCGTCAGTATGCTTCTACGGGAGTAAAAGGTCTTTATGTTGGCGGAAGCTCTGGCGAAGGTATGCTGCAATCTGTAGAAGAACGCAAACAAATGCTCGAGGCAGTTATAGCAGAGGTTGGAAAAGAGCTTACAATCATTGCTCACGTGGGTGCCCCATCTACAAGAGACAGTGTTGAACTAGCTATCCATGCTGAGAAAGTTGGCGCACATGCCGTATCGGCTGTTCCAGCGATCTATTATCGTCTTTCACCGGACAGTGTTGAAAGTCATTGGCAGGCGATTATTGATAGTACGGCGCTTCCATTTATTATCTATCACATCCCGCAAACTACAGGCTTTCAATTATCGAAAAGCTTGCTGATTAAGATGGCAGCTCAGGATAAAGTAATCGGGGTGAAAATTTCGGCGGAGAGCACGTTTGAGCTTCAGCAATTTAAAGCCGCAGGTGGGAAGAATTTTCTAGTCTTAAATGGACCAGATGAGCAGTATTTGGCGGGCCGCAGTATTGGGGCAGATGGCGGGATTGGTGGAACTTATGGGGTGATGCCCGAGTTATTCCTAAAAGTGGAACAATGTTATGTGCAAGGAGAGATGGCTGAGGCGCAGAAATGGCAGTTTATCATCAATGATCTCATTGTTGAATTGCTATCCTTTCCTTCATTATATGGTGCGTGTAAAGCGATCCTTAGTGTGCGCGGATTTGAAACAGGTCAGCCAAGAATGCCGCTTTTACCGATTAAGGATTCCGATCAGGAGCGGGTGGAAGCTCTGAACAATAGAATATTAGATTATATTCTTGAAGCGAAGGGATAGGGTTAATAATGACTCGAATAAGTGATATCTTTCCGGTGAAAGGTCTGATTGTTTCCTGTCAGGCACTTGAGCATGAGCCGCTTCATGGTGGGGATACAATGGCTAAAATGGCAAGAGCAGCGGTTCAATCAGGAGCTATAGGAATCCGGACAAATGGTGTTCCAGATATTGTAGCTATCAAAAAAGAAGTAAATGTACCGGTCATTGGACTTATTAAACGGGATATTCCCGGATCAGCCATATTTATAACACCAACCTTAGATGAAGTGAAGGCGATTGTTTCTGCAAAAGCAGAGATTGTTGCGCTTGATGTAACGAATCGGGAAGAACGCTTAGAGTCAGTAAAGCCATTAATAGAATATGCACATCTGAGAGGTGTGCTGGTTATGGCGGATATTTCGACATTTGAGGAAGGGCTTGCCGCTGAGAAATTAGATGTGGATTTCATTGGTACCACGCTTTCAGGCTACACCCCATACAGTACACAGCAGGAAGGACCGGACCTTGTCTTAATTCAACAATTAAGCAAATCAGTGAACATTCCTGTTGTTGCGGAAGGACGGATATGGACACCGGAAGACGCAGCAAAAGCTAAGAATGCGGGGGCATCCTATGTTGTTGTAGGAAGTGCAATTACTAGGCCACAATTGATCACTTCGAGATATGTTAAGGCCGTGAGCGATTTCAATGACTGACGGAGGTGAGTCCGCGATGGAAGGGTATGATCCTCATATAGAATATGCGATCGGAGTAGATATTGGCGGCACGAAAATTAATGCCGGACTCGTCTCTTCACAAGGGGACGTTTTACATACTGTAAGCCTAAGCACATTGGCTGGACAGACGAAAACAATGGATCGCATTATACTAGCTATTCGGACATTAATGGATGAAATAACAGCACAACAAGCGGGAATTCAACTCCAAGGAATTGGCGTAGGATCAGCAGGGCAAATGGATTGGGAGGCGGGACGTGTCCGTTCCGCTTCGGAGCTTATCCCTGGCTATGCTGGCACAGCTTTGAAGGATTTGCTTCAGACACAGTTTCATCTTCCGGTAATCGTTGATAATGACGTGAATGTATTAGCATTAACAGAGAAATATTTAGGCTCAGGCAAAGAGGTAAAAGACTTTATCTGTCTTGCCCTTGGTACGGGCGTGGGTGGAGCGATAGTCGTAGACGGCCATCTTGTCCACGGTTCTTGGGGTGGGGCTGGAGAGTTAGGCCATATGTCTGTAGATTTCAAAGGGCCTGCATGCATTTGTGGTGGAACAGGCTGCTTGGAGCAGTATGCTTCAGGCACAAGTATCGCACGTCGCATGCGCGACAAGCTTTTATTACATAACCAGTCCCCAGAGAACGTAGACTCACGGGAAGTGATAGCGAGATGGCGGGCAGGTGACTCTCTGGCTACAGCGTTAATGGAAGACACGATTGCTGCGCTCGGATCCGCGATTGCTTCATTAATCCATATTTTTAACCCTAAAGTCATCGTCATTGGCGGTGGAGTTGCTGAAGCAGGCGAACTTTTGTTTGAAGGCATTAGAAGGGAAGTAAAGGGCAGAGTAATGCCATCGATGCTGGAAAATGTTCGTATTGAAGCAGCCTATCATGGTAATTTATGTGGAATGATCGGTGCGGGGCTGCAGATGTGGGAGTATAGTCCCGATAAAGTAAAGAGAGCAGAGCTATAAGGGTCTATTCACCATCTATCTGTATAGAAAGTCATGGGGAGCAATACGTAGAAGCGAGTTTAATTGTACATCGTACAACTATATTTCTCGAATCCCTCCAGCCGATGGATGTAAGTGTATTTTGTACAGCTATTTTCTTGATTTACAGCCTTAGTGGTGGCTTCTCGTGTTTTTAGTTGTAGAAAATGCAACTAAAGTCAAAATGATTGCATTTGCCTACGAAATAACTGTATAGAATACATTTATTCTATTTCTCAGATTCCCCTGAGATCCGGTGTAATTGGCGAATTCTCCTCTATCATCTGCTCAAGCACCCTGCCAGGCAGCGTTTCTCCGATTATTGGAGAATTGTTGTCTGGTTGTCTTTTTATAGATTACTTTTTTTTGTCTGAAAATTACCTATTTTAAATGATGGGCTTTTTATAATCACCTTAAAAATGGAATATATAGAACATATTAATTCTAAAGTATTATATTCCGCTAATAGTATAGTCCTACCTATGTATATTTATTTGGAAACCGAGTTTGGAAACAAAGGCAAATTCGTACGAAAGTCGGAGACGCAAAGCCACGGGTCTAATTCATCCCACGAAGGGATGTTACGACAGCCGGGCCGCTCAAGGCACTTGGTTTTTTTGCGTGCCTAAAAATCCCCCTGAAGGAGAGAAAAGAATGAGGTTCAGAAGTAGAGTGAGGACCCCGAGGAATAGGCTGATGCTGCTCACGGTTATGTGTATGTTTGTGAATTTGTTTGCCGGAGTAGTTGAAGCTGATATAGCTTCGGCAACGGGGAGTGATCCAGGTCGAACAGATTATAGTGTGTTCGGTGATCAGATTGTATGGATGGAAAAGGATGCAAAAGGAATCAAACAGGTACATACCCTAAATCAGACTAGCGGAGCAGCTAAAATACTCACCTCCAGTTCTTCTGCTAAAGATGCACCTGCAGTTGGTGGAGGTTTTGTGGTGTGGGCTGATAAAAGTAGTGAAGAAGAATCTTCACTGAACTGGGATATTTATAGTTCCAACATTTCTATTGGATCTCCTACCAAGCTCAACCAAACGTCAGGACAATACGGCAATCCATCAACAGATGGAGTGGGCGTAGTCTGGTATGAGCGTACACATTATGGAAATATGATCTATCATGGTTTGGCCTCGGGTGTAGAAGCGGAACTGGGTGAGGGAAGATTTCCGGTCCTAGCTAATGGCATAGTAGTTTATAAAAATGCTCGGAGCGGAGGACTTAGCATGCTCAATTTGAGCAGCGGAGCCACACGTTCCATAGTCAGGCTGGGTGGAGCGAATTTTGTAGATTGGTTCGTGTTCAATGGTAGCCACGTGCTTTGGAAGCAAAAAAATGGAGCTTCAGAGAGCAAATACGTCTTGATGTCCATCAAGGATTTTACTTTATCGCCTATGGATCTTACTGCAATGAATATTTCTAACACGGATTATGCTTTTATGGCGATAGGTGCAGGACAAGCGGTCTTTCAGGTAGAGGTAAATGGTGCTCCTGTTTTGAAGAACGTTAATCTTTTATCACGGAGTGTTACTTCTCTTCCCGCACTCCCTTCAGGCGCGAAGCTTATAGGAATTAGTGGAGAGAAACTTCTTTATAGCATTAATGACCAATACATAGAAGCAGTACAGTTGGATGTAGATTAGGGGCCGGGTTCAACTCCAACTCCGAGTCCTAATCCTAATCCTGACCCAGACTCGAATTCAAATTCAAATTCAAGCGGGAATTCAGGTTCAAACATTTCAGTTCCAACACCAACGGGTCCTAAAGACAGTAAGGTGTTTGGAGATAAAGGCGGCATTTTGACTGCGGCAAATGGTTTGGCTCGTTTAGAAATTTCAGCAGGGACATTTCCTGAGAATACAACAGTAAGTTTGGTTCAAGTAGAAGAAAGTAAGACTCAAACGGTTATCGATAATAAAGGAATTAAACTACGTAAAGAAAGTTCTAGTTGGCAAGTGGAGGCCAGCTCAACCTTTAAACTTCCAGCGTTACTGGCTATTGGATATGCAAAGGAAACTCCTTGGACTACGAACCGAGAGAAGCTCGGAATCTATCAATATGATACTGCATTAGGAACTTGGAGCTACTATGGCGGGGTTACTAACCTGGAAGACGATTTCGTCCGAAGCGCAATTACGGAATCTGGAATCTATTCGGTGATGCTACGGGAAAGAAGCTTTACTGATATGACAAGCCACTGGGCTCGGCAAGAGGTTGAAGTGCTGGCATCAAGAGGAATTGCGGATGGAATGACTAGTACTGATTATGCACCAAAAGCCACACTGACCCGTGCTCAATTTACGAAACTGCTAGCAGCTGCGCTCCAAATCAAGCCGATCCTTCCCGCTGCTCCAACCTTTCGTGATGTTTCAGCGCAGAATTGGTCTTATGGATGGGTAGAGGCTGCTGCTGCTGGAATTGTGAAAGGGGACGGGGGTCTCTTCCGTGGAAATGATCCTCTGACTCGAGAACAGATGATGGTTATGCTAATTCGTGCTATCGAAGTGCGAACGGGAGTTGAAGCTGACGCATCTGGAATGAATAAAATACAAGCTGAATTGGCACGGTTTAAGGATAGTAATGGCATCAGCAGCTGGGCAAAAAACTCTGTCGCAGCAGCGATTTATAATAAGTTAGTACAAGGTGACGGGTTGTATCTGTATCCTAAGCATTCCTCTACAAGAGCCGAGGCTGCGATCATTGTCTATAAACTGTTGGCTGAGCTAGAGCTACTCTAATCATAATGAACGGGAGAATAAAGATGATCATTAGAACTGTAAAAAGGAAATGGCGTCGCGGAAATATGAAATTATGTATCCATCTTATGTTTGCTTTTCTGTTAGTTGTTTCATATATCCCAGTATTTCCAGCGTTGGATAATTTGACTTCGAAGGCATATGCAGCAACAAATATGCGAATTGAACCTAGCGAGATTAACCCTGAAAAGGGGGAAATGAGCAATATCATTTTTAGCTTTAATGCTGCGGATGATGGTCAAGAAGAGCATGAGACCAATATTAATCTTTGTAGTCCACAAGCAAATGGATCGTCACCTGTATTAGCAAAGCTAATTAAAAGCGGTGTCTATAAGACGAAAAACAATAAAGGTGAGTACATCGTTCATAATGTAGATTGGGACGGGAAGATTGGAGGTGTCCCGCTGGAAGAAGGGCGGTATGCGATTTGTATCTCTCCATCTACTTATAACGGAGTAGGGGTCTTTTATGGCCAAATGGCTAGTTTCGAAATTCTGGGCGGTGAGGCAGCGATTGCACCAACCGAGCTGGATATTAAACCAGCCGCGTCAGGAAACGCCTCTATCATCTCAGGCTCAGCTGCAACAGGAACCACGCTGGATCTAGAGTTATATTACCCCGCTGAGGGAGATCGGTGAAATATGAGGGTATCTCAGTCAACACCGCTGGACAGTGGAGTGAAAATGTAGAGCTTCGTGTAGGGTCAATTGCCCACATTACAGCAAGAGCTAAAAAGGATAGTCATCTTTCTGGCTATTCAGAGCCGCTTGAAGTGCTTCGTGTACTGACTCCAGCTTTTTCCGTCAATTGGGAAGCTATTGCAGCTTTTTATTACAAATTGGATTCTGTAGAGGCTACGAAAGAAAAGGCAATAGCTTTAGCTGACATCAATAATTCAGCAACAGCTACTGGAAATGTCAGTGGATTGACCTCCATATTGTTAACTGAGCCGGAGTCTAGTGACACTATAAAACAGGAGGAGTTATCGCAATTTACGGAATTAGCGCTTGCAGATCGTCTGAGAATTGTTAATCTTACGGGACTGACACCGGTTGATCCGGCACGCGTTAATTTTGTCTACGCTACTGATGCCATAACTCTTCAGGCATTAATGCCACTTCAGTTTAGTTCGAATTATTTAAGTCGCGATTCGTTTAAAGGCGTAAGCGGACTTGGCTGGCACCATAGCTATGAATGGCAGCTGACGCCAATCAATGACGGTAAGATTGAGGTGATGAGCCGTGACGGCTCACGTTTTAATATATTCCTTTATCCGGTGGGCGTTATCTGACTCCGCGCGGCATAGAGCATTTTTTGAAGCATTAAGGGGCAAATAAGTTGATATCAAAATAGAACTACTATAATATCGACCTTGAAGGCGACAATCCTCAAGGTCTTTCTTTCTCCCACCCAGTGCCGAATGAATCTGGCGGTTACGTTATTAAAGATAATGTAACCCTGATCAGCCCCATATAGAAATTCTGCGAATTGTATAACCTATTTGTAATGTTACACCCTTATTCAACTTCCTCAAAATTCCTAGTTACCTCCATGTCTCATTCCTAAAACCATACCTTGGTATTCTTGCGGATTTTCGAAATAAAACAACTTCCGCAACTTTATTCAGACATACGTGGACTACTCTTAGTAAGAGCATTTTAAAAATCACTCGCAACTGTCTGGACTGATATGCTCCCCATATAGTAGACAGGTGAAATAATAAATCCTGTCGCTGTATGGGGAGCATTTTTATGGAACAAAAGAAGTATACAGCACTGGAAAAGTTAACGATTCTCCAAGAAATTGAACGGGGCGACATTGGTTTGAAAACTGCGGCCCGGAAGTATGGAATATCCAAAAACTCTATAGTGAAGTGGCGGCAACGTTATCAATTGTATGGATACGAAGGGCTGGAAGTCCGAAGCTATAATCGTACGTATTCTGCAGAACTTAAACTCCATGCCGTTAAGGATTATCTCGAGGGAGGATTGTCGCAAAACCAAATCATCTGCAAGTATAAGATTGCAAGTTCAACCCAACTCGCCAACTGGATTAGGAAGTATAATGGTCATAGCAACAGCTTAACAGCTCATTCAGGAGGAACTAAAGCTATGACCAAAGGACGCGTAACCACTTGGCAGGAACGGATACATATCGTGCTGTACTGCCTTTCGAACGGAGAAGACTATACGAAGGCGGTAAGCCATTTTCACGTGTCTTACCAACAAGTATATAGCTGGGTAAAGAAGTACGAAGCTGGTGTTGAAGAGGCGTTACGAGACGGTAGAGGACGCACCAAAGCGCTTGAAGAACTTACGGAAGCAGATCGCCACAAACTCGCGATGCAAAAGCTGGAATACGAGAATGCACGCCTGCGTGCGGAGAATGCTTTTCTAAAAAAGTTAGAGGAACTCGAAAGGATGAGACGTTTAGAACCATTCGCCAGGTGAACATCTATCAGGCCATTCAGGCCGTTCAGCAGGAACAGTCTTGCTCCATTCGGCTTTTGTGTGACATCGCAGGGATTTCACGGTCAAGTTATTACAAATGGTTGAATCGCAAACCCAGTTTTCGAGAGGCTGACAACGAGAAACTGACAGAGGCCATCCTCCTCTTGTATGAGAAGGTGGAACGAACCTTTGGGTATCGCCAATTGACCCTGCATTTGCGCAGACAAATGGATAAATCTATTAACGCAAAGCGAGTGTACCGGCTGATGAGATGCCATGGCATCCAGTCAGTCATCCGCAGAAAGAGAAAAAAGTATGTAGGCTCCACGCCTCAGCAGGTTGCAGAGAATGTGCTGAACCGTAATTTTGAGGCTGAAGCTCCAAACCAAAAATGGGTAACGGATGTAACGGAATTCAACGTAGTGGAGAATAATCCGTTAGGATTTACTGATCCTACAGGAAATATGAAATGGTCACAGATTGATGATTTTTGAAAAGGTCTATTGGGTTCAGCAGGAAGCCTTATGTATGATTTTTTCAATAGATTTATGTATAATGGATATGAGATATTATTCCAATATATTTAAAAAAAGGGGAGCATCGGGAGTGATGAGCCATACAAAAATAAGTTGTTGCTAGAGGGAAGGCAAGAGCCAGAACGAATTACGATCCTGAGCTGCCGATTTATATCCTGTATGCTTCCGATTCTACAGGGCTACCTATAGGTGGTTTCGAATCACATCGTAATGTGATCAATTTCTTGACTTGGAGTACTGAAGAGATGGAGGAGTTGTAGTGGAAGAATTAAGAAAAAAAGTGGAGCAAATGATTATCGAGATATTAGAAATTCCACAGGACTCTGTTATAGAAAATAATATTGAAGATGTCGGAATTAACTCATTGTCATATGTAAGGTTAATCATAAATATAGAATCGGAATTCGGTATATCAGTTCCTGATGAGCTTCTTTCTTTGAAGATGCTTCCTAGTATTGACGATATTGTCGCTTATATCACTATTAACACTTAGTTAATGTGCTACAAGCAAGTGGGATTAATGAAAAATTGCGTATGTACATAAGCTTGAAAGTAGAGTTCTTTTCTCGGTTGTGGCTTTGTAAATGACCTTTGGTCAGCGGAACCCCGCGATTGGCAGTCATTGAGTGCGTTGATTCAGAACTTGTTGATTCATTCTCACCGATTACATACCGAGTAAGTCTTTGTTTCCATCCTAATGATGATAATTTCAGCAAAAGGAGGTCTAGATATTGGTATCTAATCAAGTGCTTGAAGCAGAATATTATTATGATTCAAGTGGCAGACCCAATGAAATAATTCAAGATCTAGGCAATTGTTTAACTAGAAATATTTATTTTATTCTTAAAGATAATCTTGAAGATCCAGAACTCTTAATGAGTGCTTATATTGATGATTTTTCTATGATATTAATTACTGATAATGAAGAAACAATATTAGATATTCAAATAAATGATATAAAAAGTCCTACTTGTTATGTCATTATGAACAATGGATTAGAGCTGAAAAACGATGGTCCAAAAGCAATACAATATATCGAATCATTACTTTGTAAAGGGGAGACTGTTTTAGTAAATACAATTATGAAACTGGTTCCATTTTACAAGACTTTTAAAGAAAATTCGAGTATAGAAGAACTCGATGTGGTTGACAATCATTTTTTCTTACTGTTAGGTCAGACAAGTGATGAGTTTTATTATATGGATAATTATGTTAACTATAATAAGCGATTCAAAGCTTATCCAAGCAATAAAAGTATAGGGATTGATTTCAAATCAAGTTTTTTAAATGCTTTTAACTACCAGTTTAGATGTTGTACTCTAAAGCCTAATTATTCTGAGTTGAAAAATTTAAACACTAGAATACCTTATATAATTGATCAATCTATAAAAAACTATAAATCCAAAATGATTGATAACAAGGATGAGCGAATAGTGTATCTTGGAAGAAATATGCTTCGGAAATTCATTGATTTATATAGTAAGGGACAAATCCAATTGAATGATGCTATAAAAAACAGAGATCATGACGTGTTTTCCTTGTCTAGAACCATTTTTAACAGGAACATTGGTAGAAAGAAAATACTATTATTATTTTTGAACAATCTCCCATATTGTCTATCCATTCAAAAACTGGTTGATGCTATTGAAGAGAATTTAGTGAAGTGGGAGTTAATAAAAAATACTTTGACGAAAAAATATATGAAAAATGATTTCTTATGTGATGAGAAAATGGAGAAACTATTGGAAAATGTTTTAGAATCCGAAGATGCCCTATACCAAATATTGGAAGAAAGTTTTGATTTTATTAGTACAATCTCGTTTTTAAATAAAAAAAAAGACACAGATGCTCAGGAAGTTTTATCATGAGTTTTATAAGGTAAAGCGTTGAAGAATAAAGGAAAGTACAAAATAGTATTTGTTAACAGTAAAGTGTTAAGAAAGCAACTTGTCGGAGGATGGGAGCTTTTTTCATCTGTCTCGAAAAGCAAATAAAGGAAATATAAGGATTATTTGTTTTTACTATAATCTTTCCTGAATTTTTTTCTTGATCAAATAGAAAAATTTACCGATAATGTTTTTGGGGATGGTGAGTGAACAGTCGGATCTATCATTCGCCCCTAATCTATTCATAAGGAGTGATGATGTTTGAGTACGCACAACAACATTAAGAAGTCCGAGAGAGGTCAGTATTCGTAAGAGAAGAACACCCTCATTGGCTATGGGAGGCACTATCGGACAATGATGACTTTAATGAACATGGTGCGGGGAACGGAAAACGATCTTCCTGCTAAAGAGATGATTAAGTATTGGAATCATGAGCCTGGAACCTTAAAGATGGTAAGGGCCAGCAGCAATTTTATTTATACCTTTCAGTGGAATGGTAAACGCTTTTATTTAAGGTTTACTCATGAAGAGGATAATTCTGCAGACAATATCCAGGCAGAGCTGGATTTTATGATGTATTTATTAGAGCAAGGTTATGAGACCGTCGCTCCTGTGCGTTCTAAGTCTGGCAATTGGATTGAAACGTTGTTAACGGATCACGGGCGATACCACGGGGTAGTTTTTGAACAGGCCCAGGGTGAATATGTTTCACTTGATGAGATGAAGGAACCTCATTTTTATCAATGGGGCCAATCGCTTGCACGTCTGCATAATTTTTCGGAAACCTATGCACCGAGCACACCTTATCGCAAAAGCTGGGTCGATTCATTGAATTTTATTTATTCCGTATTGAGCAGGCATCCTGAGGAGCATAAGGCGCTTAAGGAATATGAGCGGATTGAAGCTTGGCTATCAGAGCTTCCTTTTGGAGTAGGGCATACTGGGCTCGTGCATTATGATTTTGAGATGGATAATATCTTTTATATGCAAGAAGAATCCCGCTACAGTGCCATCGATTTTGATGACTCTATGTATCACTGGTTTGCGATGGATATTACATCGGCGTTAAGAGACCTGACGGAATCGGATGATAATGAGAGTAGAAGAAACATTGACCATTTTATTAATGGATATAGATCGGTTAAGCAGCTAGATGATGAGTATATGAAGTTGATACCTGAATTTCAAAGATTTGCAGACTTATACAGTTTTGCTAGATTACTTCGGTGTATGGAGAATACGGATGATTCTATTTTCCCGGATTGGGCGAAACAGCTTAAACTGAAATTAGAAAGAGTTTGTGACCGATTACGAACCGGCTTTCAAGCACATATAGTGCTGAAGGATATTACTGAAAAAAACTGGTACGCTTGTACTCAATTAGAAGTATCGGATGAGCAAAAGGCTATTTTTCCTGTACCAGTGGTCTATTGGTTAGCAGAAGCAGCTTATTGTGGTATGACCCCGCTCGCTTTATACGCAGATGAAGAATTGGTAGGTTTCTCTGTGTATAGCGTAGATCCTGAGGATGGAAGTTATTGGATTATGGCTTTTATGATTGACCAGAAATATCAGAACAGGGGTTTAGGCAGAACGGGTATGGATACCTTAATTCGTTATATTAAAGCAGAACATCATTGTGACAAAATCGTTATTGGCCATCGGATCGAAAACGAACGTGCTACGAATTTATATACATCACTTGGGTTCGTTGAAGTCAGTAGGGACGAGTTTGAAGTTATACGAGGGTTGGTAGTGTAAAAAGGGAAAAGCCGCCAAGGGTTTGGCGGCTCTTTTTTATATTAGGAAATAAATTAATCTACAGAGCCGGTTGTCAGCAGCTGATCAAAAGAGACAGGGAATAGTGGCTCAATTAGCGATAAAATTGCTTTTGCATACTCCTGAATTTCTTTCTGAGCGTCATGCTCCAGTCTTTGATTTAAAAAATGGGCTACAGATTGAACTGAAGCTGTCCAGTACCAACGAACGAATAATCCATAAGCAGGTAGAAACAGTCTTGCTTGTTCAGCACATATACCATCTGCTAAAGCTGCTTCATACTTAGATAATCCTAACTCGGTGTATTCTTGAAGCTCACGGGTGTATTTTTCACCAAGCTCCCATGCAATGATGTCACCACTGCCTTGTTTGGAATTCTCTGGTTTGGATCTCCATTCTCCCGCAGCAGGTTGATAAAAAACGGGTTCTTCTGTTATGTATCTTCGGCTGGATTCGTTCCAGGCTTCCAAGCTATCTCCAGTACCTTCGTAATGGGCAGAACCGACTACGTATTTCCACCACTGTCTCGCAACCATTAATGGGGCATAAACCTCAAATTGAGTGATGGCATGGCGGAAAGGAGAGGTATGTCCTTCACGGGCAAGGAATTTTATTAGTTTAATATCCCGATCACTAAGCTCAAAAGATTGTTTTGCATAAGAAACACGCGCAGCGTTAGCAACCGTTAAATCTGAGCCCATATGATCTACTAATCTTACATAACCTTCATTTAAAACTTTGATTGTTGTCAATTTAATGTAGCCTCCTTTTCCAAAGCAGAGTAAATGAGTTCGTCACACCATTGTTGATTGCAAAATCTAGTCTCTCTGAGGATTCCATCCCTAATCATTCCTGCTCTAATCATAACTTTTTCAGATTGAAGATTCTCTGCATTGGCATAGGCAACGACTCTATGGGCATTAAGAGAGCTAAAGGCGTAGCCTATCAGTGTTTTGACGGCTTCTGTCGCATAGCCCATTTTCCAGTATTCCGGCAGTAAGACCCAGCCAATCTCCCACTCTCTGATCTCTTCCCAATTTAACTTTATACTTACGTTGCCTATGGGGGTTCTATTTTGCTTTGTACATACTGCTAGATCATAATGCTCACGCGGATCGCTGGTAGTCTGAGTCAGAATCGAAAGGAAGTTCTCTTTAATTTGTTTTGCATCTGGTGCGGTGTTTTCATATTTGTGAGACAAAGGATTAAGTTCCAGTTCTTCATAAAAAGAAAAATCATCGCTTGTATAATCTCTTAATATCAATCTGTCGGCTATTATTTCCATGAGTTAATACCTCCTAATCCATGATTATAATGGAAGACTCTGTAATTATCACGGAGTAAATTCACTAGAAATACAAAAAAAAATTTCTGTAAATTTTTCTCTAGTAAAATTGTGGAATTGTGATACAGTAATTAAGGTTTATATATTTAGAGGGGGATGTAAGGAAAATGAAAGCTATTAAATGGAGCATCACTGCAGCGTTAGCAGTATCTATGTTGGGTCCAATACATACAGTGAAGGCGGCAGATACGCGTAACGTCGATTACGATCAAGGTAGTATTTTACGGAGTGTCAGTTCAGTTTCGTCATCATACAATGAAGGCAATCCGCAGGTTGAAGATTTGATTTTTCAGATGGATGCTACCGAAATCACTGTTGGGGACAATGTTCCGGTACAAATCTATGCTAAAGATGCCGATGGCATTTCCGAACGCGTTCCGTTAGCTCAAGCAAATGTCGTAATTGAAAAGCCTTATTTGCTGCAAAAGCAAGCCGATGGCACAATGAAAGCCTTAGCGGTAGGAGAAACGAACGTAACGGTCATTTCAGGATCAGATTCCAAAACAATAAAAGTTTCGATCAGTGCGGACCATGATATTGATCAAGGTGCATTTGTTAATGGAACAATGTATTTGCCGGTTCAATCGGTTTTTCAAACGTTGGGAGCAACAGTCCAAGTTAATACAGCAACTAAAATCTTTAGCATTCGCCTAGGAGATTTACCAATACAGCTTCAACTCGGAAGCGATATTGCAATGGTGAATGGTGCGAAGGTCAAAATGAGTGGTAAAGTGCAAAAGATCGACGGATCTACAGTTTTTCCTGCCACGCTTTTAAAGACTGCACTGTCAGCAGAGTTAATTTGGGATGGAAATTATCAGACGATGGAGATCTACTTCGGCAAAGCAGAGTTGTTCGCCTATACGAAACAAACCGCGCAGATTTTTAAGAAAGAAGAACAAGGAAACCTCGTTAAGTTCATTGGAAAAACATATTGGCTCAATCAATTCGACTCCGATTATAAGTTCCAAAAAGTCACTATTGTAGATATTTTACCTGATTATGAAGGTGAATTCGCCATTTCATTTAAGGTTTTATCAACGGGGCAAATTCTTAACTCTTATACAATGTCGGGGGATGAGTTGATCCGTACATTAGGAAATAAAGAATATTTCTTAACAACGGATCCATTTAAGACCTATAAGTGGTCGGATGCGATTTGGAGTAAGATTAAAAAGAGCATAGTTGCTACTGGGATGACCAAGCAACAAGTGGAGTTTAGTTGGGGTAAGCCTATAAGTAAATCCACATTATCAGGTAGTGGCATTCAAGTGGAGACCTGGCAGTATGGTAATTATAACTATGTTACCTTTACGAACGGTGTTGTCTCCATGATTTATACGAATTAATTCTTCCTAACTTCTGCGTTACTTTAGTCATAGAGCCTGTCTTTGCGACATATCATTTTGGAGAAGCACTTTCAGAATTAAAGTGTTGACTATTGTTGGCCGAAATGAGGGGTTTATTCATGGCAAAGTCAAAACGTGGACATGCACTTTGGAATTTACCATCAAGGGGCAGGGGGACTTGTCCAATCTGTCAGAACACCCGTATTAAGCTGCTTTATCCCAAGAAAAAAACGGATGGAGCAGTCGTTAAGGTCTGTAAACGCTGTGACAAGGCTCCGCAGACGAAAGTGGATGCCGTGTTGATTTAAAAAGAGTACACAAAAAGAGGCTGTCTCAAAAGTGGATTTTTCTACGTATGAGGCAGCCCTTCTCATGAATAAAACAAAGAAGCACTTCTCTAATAAGAGAGGCGCTTCTTTTAAATTTTACAGAGATTTAGTACGTATATGATTATTTCGTTATCCGATTAATGACCTGTTCGCGTCTAGGACCCACGGAAATCGTAGTAATACGCGTGCCAATAGAGGTTTCAATAAAATCAATGTAAAGCTTAGCTTGTTCTGGCAGATCTTCGAAGTCGGTGATCTGAGAGATATCGCAGTTCCAGCCAGATAAATGCGTGAATATCGGTTTTGCAGAGTTCAGTTTATTCGTAGCCGGGAACTTGTCGGTGATCTCTCCATTTTCAAGCTCATAAGCCACACAAACTGGAATCTCTTCCAAATAACCAAGCACGTCAAGATTAGTCAACACGACTTCAGTGGCACCCTGCATTTGGCAACCGTAACGAGTAGCTACAGCATCAAACCAGCCCATACGTCTAGGACGGCCAGTCGTAGCCCCGAATTCCCCGGCATCGCCACCTCTTGTACGAAGTTCATCCGCAACGGGCCCTTCTAATTCCGTAACAAAAGGTCCAGCGCCGACACAACTGGAATAGGCCTTGGTTACAGCGATGACATTCGTGATAGCTGCTGCAGGAAGACCGGCACCGACAGGTGCAAACCCAGCAAGTGTTGAAGAGGAGGTGGAGTAAGGATAAATACCGTGATCAGGATCACGCAGAGCCCCAAGCTGGCCTTCAAGTAAGATAGTCTCTCCCTTGGCATAAGCCTCTTGCAGCAAGTCTGTTGTATTGGCTACATAAGGCACTAGCTGTGCAGCTTCTTCTTGCAGCTGAATCATTAATTCCGAGATTTGGATCGGCGCTTTCTTATATAAATGCTCAAGTAAGATATTTTTGGAAGCGAGTAATTGTTCAAGACGTTTCTCAAGTCGGGCGGTATCAAATAAATCCGCTACCTGTATGCCTAGCTTTGCATATTTATCTGCGTAAAATGGTGCGATTCCTCGTTTTGTTGAACCGAATCCTTGAGATCCCAGACGTTCCTCTTCTAGTTCATCAAACAAACGATGGATTGGAAGCACGATTTGCGCCCGTTCGGATACGAATAATCTAGGCTTTGGCACACCTCTATCCGTTAAAGCTTTCAATTCTTTTATTAATACTTCTGTATCAAGTGCTGTTCCGGGTCCAATAATGTTTGTAACGGAAGGATAAAATACCCCAGATGGCAGCATATGCAATGAAAATTTTCCATATTGGTTTATGATGGTATGCCCAGCATTACTACCACCTTGAAAACGAACGACAAAGGAAGATTGTGCAGCTAGCACATCCGTCATTTTTCCTTTTCCTTCGTCGCCCCAGTTTGCTCCTACAATTGCAATTACGGTCACGCGTTTTCGCCTCCCAAGCTTGTTTTTGGCTACAGGACTAAGTATAATGCTAGTTAAATCATTAGGAAAATTGATATAAGTTATATCTATTATAAGGTGGAGTAATGACGTGGGGATGGACATTAATTTGGAGTGGTATCGCTCTTTTTATTGGGTAGCGAATACTGGGAGTTTAACTGCTGCGGCAGAACGACTCAATATTACACAACCGGCAGTAAGTCACACGATTAAACAATTGGAAGAAAAAATGGGCGGCCCGTTATTTTTTCGCACTTCTCGCGGGGTCGATCTAACAACAGAAGGAAAAGTACTGCTAAGCTTTATTGAGCAAGCCTTTCATCATGTAGACATGGGCGAAAGAGCGATCGCAGATATGAACAATCTGAACAGCGGCGAGATTCATATCGGAGCAAGTGACACCTTATGCAAATATTATCTGTTACCTTTTTTGGAGCAATTTCATGAACAATTTCCCAATATCCGCATTCATATTACGAATCGTACGACACCAGAAACACTTACGCTTTTAAAAGAAGGGAAAATTGATTTTGGTATCGTCAGCTTGCCGACATCTGATAAACAGATTGATTTTCGCAAAAGTACTCAGCTTCAAGATTGCCTGGTAGGGGGCAAAGGTTTTCGTCATTTGGCGGACAAGACCATGCCGCTTGCAGTCATTCAGCAGTATCCGTTGTTATGCTTAGAAGCGGGTGGCAGCACCAGAAAGTATATGGATCAGTTTTTAGCTTCTAATCATCTGACAATTACACCTGAATTTGAACTGGGAAGTGTGGATTTGCTTGTTCAGTTTGCGAAACGTGGTTTTGGCCTTGCTTTTGTTATTCGTGATTACGTAACCGAAGAATTGAAAAAAGGTGAGCTTGTCGAGATTCCTCTGGACCCGCCTTTGCCAGAACGTAACATAGGAATTGCTACCCTGCGTGGAGTTCCTCTTACAGCTGCTTCAAAGTCTTTTCTAACATTATTAGAGTAGAATCAGGAAAGAGCTATTAGAGCATACATAGTGAAGAGGAGGAAAGGTAATGAATCCTTTACTGGCTCGGCTGCGCAAGGGATACGGGAAAAAGCTTCGGGCGCTTCATACCTGGAATGGCTGGCTGGTTGTGTTGCTCACACTCACAGGACTTGTGCTTGTAGGTGGCTTCTGGCGTGGCTTCTTAGGGGAAGGCAGAGTATGGATCAAAGGGCTTCATATCGTGGTCGGTGTCGCTTCGATTATTCCGGTTATTTATTATTTGCTGCTGGCAGGTAAACATTGGAAACAACTGAAGGAACGGCCTTGGCAACGTTTTAATGTAATCGTTGTACTTTCATTGCTGCTCGGCTGGTTCGTTTCAGGAGTGCTACTCTGGCAATTCCGCGTGGTGGGTCCACATGTATCGAACGTTGCTCTGGTCGTCCATGACTTATTGACCTGGATAGGCCTTCCTTATATTATTTATCATTCTTTGACTCGGGTAAAATGGCTTAAAGAACCGAGCCGGCGGATAGTGAAAAGTGGCATTGAGACAGGTAGCCCTTCGAATCATCGGGAAACCCCGCAGCCGGTTTATACACGTAGAGCTTTCATACGCGGATCGATTGGTGTTGGGCTTGCGGTCACTATAGGTCCATCGTTTATAAAATGGCTCGGCAGTTCAATTGGAAATATCGGGGGCAGCGAAACAATTGATAAGCTAATCGAAAGTGATCGTAATCAGTTGTTGCCTGCACCCCAGCCACTGGCGGCATCCTCACCCCCTCTCGGAGGAGGGGCGCAAGGACAATTCCGTGTTTACACAGTCACTCCGATTCCAGAGTTTACGAACAACAATTGGTCTTTTACGATAGATGGGCTTGTGGAGCAGAATTTCAAGTGGAACTGGGAACAGTTCGTAAAGCTGAACCGGACCGTTCAGGTGAGTGATTTTCACTGTGTGACAGGCTGGTCAGTCTATAAGAATACCTGGGAAGGAATCAAGCTAAAAGATCTTTTGAGTCAGGCCGGTGTGAAGCCCACAGCTAAGACTGTGAAATTCTATTCGGGTGATGGTGTATACACGGATACGCTCACATTGGAACAAGCTGACATGGATGATGTGCTGGTCGCGGTAATGCATGATGGAAAGCCGATTCCTAGCGATCTCGGCGGTCCTGTACGGTTAATCGTTCCGAAGATGTTCGCATACAAGTCTGTGAAGTGGCTGAACCGGATTGAGCTGATCGAAGGCGATCATACGGGATATTGGGAGCAACGCGGGTATTCAAATGATGCGTGGGTATAAAATAGGGATCGTTAACCTTAATGGGCTTATTGCCTGTTAAGGTTTTTTTGTTGATTAATTCCTTATTTTTTTAGCATATAGCAAATGAAGAGACGTAATAACAGAAATTGCTCCATACAATAGAAGTGACTGGATGCAGGAGGTGGTTGTGATGAACGGGGTTAGAGCCATAAAGCTGTTGGGACTTATTCTCGGTGTGGTACTACTGAACATTATCGTGTTGTCACCAGGTTTATTAGGGGTGGAAATCGGAGGAACCAGTGTATTTGAAATAGCTTTAGGTGTGACATTGTTGTTTGTTAGTCTACTTGTTGTTCTTTACGGAAGTTATATTTTATTGTTTAAACCTTCATCTATCCCTGCTGTGAAAACACTGAAATCTTATGAGGATTATATAGCCGCGCTTACTCAATACAAAAATGTCAAAGTGCTGAAAAAAGACATTGCGCTTGCTCTAGATCAGATATCCCGGATGGAAAAGAAGAGAAGTACCTTGTTAGATGTTTTAGGTCAGAGATTCGAATCCACTGAACTTAGCTTCAAAAAATTTAATGCAGTCAGTTATGAAGTAGCAAAGCTTTTTTACCTGAACATTCGAGGGATTCTGAATAAACTCAGTGTATTTGATGCCTCAGAGTTCACCCTTTTCTCCAGCCAGCATAGACCCTCGCAGTTCTCAGATAAACTGGTGCAAAAAAAGACAGCTTTGTACAATGAATATTTAGCCTACGTAACAGGGTATCTTGGGGCAAATGAAGAGATTCTGCTGAAGCTGGATAAGCTGCTGCTGGAAATATCGCTACTTGACAGTACAGATTATACAGATGTTGAAGAGATGCCTTGTATGAAGGAAATCGATGAGCTGATCAAGCAGACGAAATTCTATAAGCAATGAAGGGGAGATGTGTATGGCTAATAAAGGAAAAACAGTAGCAGTTTTAGGGACCATTACGGTGGTAGTTTTTGCTCTCGTGTATTTTGGAATCACCTTGACTTCTAATATAGGAAAAACCAAAACCCAGATTTCTTCCGAAGATGCGGGGAAGCAGCTTGAGAAGCTATATAAGAACATAAACGTGACCACTGCTGAGCAAATCAAAGGCCAGATTGACCTGGATCCTGTTGCGATTGGGGATTCACTACCAGATATCTCAAAGTTTCCTGTATCCGTAGACAATACAACAGATAGCTTTGTAGAGATATTTTCTTCTACAGAGAAATCAGGAACGGGTAATGATGGTTGGCTAAATGAAGTTGCTACAGATTTTAACAACTCTAATATTGAGGTGAACGGGAGTCATGTTTCTGTGAAAATCCGTAATATTGCTTCAGGTACAGCGACAGATTACATAAGATCTGGGAAGTATGTGCCAGATGCCTTTACCCCTTCAAATGAGCTGTGGGGCGAAATGGTAAAAGCAAACGGGATGAACACTCAGCTAATCACTAAACGCCTTGTAGGTAATGTAGCTGGTATTGTTACCAGTAAGGCGAAATATGATGAACTAATAGAGAAATACGGTTCTTTAAACGTTAAGACGGTTACAGACGCCATAGCAAATAATGAATTATCAATGGGCTATACCGACCCTTTTGCCAGTTCTACGGGTTTAAACTTTCTGGTAACAGCGCTTGGGACGTTTGGCGGTTCAGACTTACTTGGTGAGCAAGCGGTGCAGGGCTTTGAGAAATTTCAAGCAAATGTACCCTTTATTGCCTCAACCACTTTACAGATGCGAGAGGCTGCAAAAACCGGTAAGCTTGATGCTTTTGTCTTAGAATACCAGATCTTTGTGAATGCAACAGATTTGAAAGGGGGGTATGTATTCACTCCTTTTGGTGTAAGACATGACAGCCCGCTTTATGCTTTGGGTGATCTTCCTCAGGAAAAACTCGATATTATTAAGAAGTTTGCTGAGTTTGTTGAACAGGATAAATACCAGGAGCTGGGTGAGAAAAAAGGCTTCAATGGTCTTAATGATTACCAATCAGAGCTTAGTACAGTGGATGGCAGTCTCATATCCTCAGCTCAGAAGCTGTGGAAAGAGAAGAAAAATGGCAATAAACCTATCGCCGCAGTATTTGTGGCAGATGTCTCAGGAAGTATGAACGGGGAACCTTTGAACCGCTTAAAGCAATCTTTATTAACAGGCCAGAAGTACTTGGGCAAGGATAACAGCATTGGTTTTGTCTCTTACTCTGATAACGTTACAATCAATCTTCCGATTGGAAAATATGACACGAACCAGCAGTCCATGTTTGTTGGTGCGATTGATAGTCTTCAAGCAAATGGGGGGACGGCTACTTTTGACGGGATCGCGGTAGCCATCCATATGCTTCAAACGGAATTACAGCTAAATCCGGATTTGAAGCCGTTGATCTTTGTATTAAGTGATGGAGAGACCAATGAAGGGCATTCCTTGAATGATATCAGAGGTCTTATTGAGACCTACAAAATCCCGATTTACACGATTGGCTACAATGCGAATATCAAGGCGCTTGAGAGTATTTCGAGTATAAATGAAGCGGCCAACATCAATGCAGATACAGATGATGTAGTCTATAAAATTGGCAACCTGCTCAATGTTCAAATGTAAGCTATTTTTTATAGGAGGGGTTCTATGTCGTTTACTATGGAAGTCGTAAGTCAGGAAAAGCTGAAATCAGTAATTGAAGAGCAGGTCAAACCTGAGCCTGAGGAAGTATCACAACTGAAAGCACTGGCAGTAAACAATGTCTCCGCCATTCTGGATCTGAATTTAGAGTCACTGGATAAGCGGAAAGCGGTGTTGCAATCCATTGATAGCTTCGGTATGGAAACGATGAGATCCTCTTCGGACAAAAACTCCCTGTTGCAGGTTTCAGTGGGAAATTTATCAAAGACAGGGGATGAAGGCGGCCAAGTAGCGAAAGGTTTGACGGAGCTTAATCTCCAACTGAAGGATTTGGATCCCAGTGCAGTAGATTTTGCTAAGACAGGTTTTTTAGGTAAGTTCTTTAATCCATTACGTAGTTATTTTGCTAAATATCAAAAGGCGGATGCTGTCATTTCAGATATTATAATTTCTTTAGACAAGGGTAAGACCGTTCTGAAGAACGACAATACTACGCTGGAATTCGAGCAACAGTCACTTCGGGAACTTACAAAAAAGCTACAAAAAGAAATTCAGCTCGGCATGCTGATGGATCAGGAAATAGAGACGCAACTGGAAGCGGCTAAGCTGCGTGATGAGGATGAGGAGAAAGTTCGGTTCATTACAGAAGAAGTGCTTTTTCCGTTGCGGCAGCGTGTCATGGATTTGCAACAGATGCTTGTAGTGAATCAACAAGGAATTATGGCCATAGAAGTGGTTATTCGAAATAATAAAGAGCTGATCAGAGGGGTGGACAGAGCTAGAAATGTTACCGTGTCTGCCTTGAAAATATCGGTTACGGTAGCTAGTGCGCTGTATAATCAACGAATTGTTTTGAAAAAGATCGAACTTTTAAATCAAACCACCGATAGCCTGATCAGCGGTACCTCAAAAATGTTGAAAAACCAAGGGGCGGAAATCCATAAACAGTCGTTAGAATCAAGTATTTCAGTAGATACATTAAAGCAAGCATTTACAGATGTGCTATCCGCTCTCGATTCCATCAGTACTTATAAGCAGGAAGCTCTCCCCAAAATGCGTGAAACCATTAATCAGTTCAGAGAGCTGGCAGATAATGGAGAACAGCAGATTGTACGGCTGGAAAAGGGTAATAAGTTGGGGCTGTAGCCTAGCAAAATCATAAATCTGGTTAATTATGCGCCTTGAAGCTACAAATCCTAGCCTTTAGTCTGGTATGACTCCAGCCCCAAGACTGTTTTGAGCCTTCTTTTTCCCACGTATAATGAGATTAATTGAAAAACGTGAGAGGAAGGACAATAGAAATGAATGATAAGTTATACACTATGCCGATGGGAGCTCTTGATTCCATGCATATTCCAGCAGAATCACAACCCCAATCCAAAACGCGCAAACGTGGAGCAAGTCCAAAGACATATCGGAGTATTTTATACTTCTTAATCTCTTTGCCGCTTACGATTGTATATTTCGTGTTTATGGTGACAGGGCTGACGTTATCCATTGCGTTAACCCCAATATTTATCGGAATTCCTTTGTTTTTTGCAGTAGCTAAGGGATTGGATTACATCGTACAATTTGAGCAAGAGCTGGTCAGATCATTGTTAGATATTCCTAGACCTAGTGAAGAGGCCAGATCGGATATGCAGCTAGAGGGAGCGGGCTTCCTGCAACGAATGAAGTTAGGTTTTCATGGAGCGAAGTTTGCCCGTAACGTCATGCTGATTATGGGTCGATTCGTATCCAGCATTATTTTCTTTTCAATAACAGTAACTGTAGTAGCGGCTGCACTGGGCCTGATTACACTACCTGTGCTGCACCAGATTTTCTTGCAAACCATGGATTTGAACATTTTAGAGAATAGTGTGTTTGCTTTGTTCCAGATCGACTGGACATTATCCCAACAATATATCTCCTATGTAGTAGCTGGATTTGTTGTTTCCTTGTTAGCAAGTTGGGTAATTCGTATGCTTATGGATGTGCAACGTAGAATGCTGTTCGTATCCTACGAGGAAAGACAACAGTACTAATTGGAAAGAAGAGATTGTCTCCAAACAACCCTTACTGAATCTGAATAAAACACCAGACAATGATCCTTCAGTTCGTGAAGAATCATTGTCTGGTGTTTTTGGTCTGCGGGGAGGTTTGCTTTTGCAAATGATGAGCTAGTGGAAGCTGACTGATTGCTTCTTTGATTTTTTTGGTGTCGGATGTTGGTGTGGGATGTTGAAGGAATCTGCGAAATAGCTGTACTTTGTGCAGTTATTTCGAGAGCCCAAAGAATAATCCTGACTTTAACTGTACTTTATACAACTAAAAACTAGAGAATCTACTTATAAGGGAGTAATTTCAGAAAATAACTGCACGAAATACACTTATATCCAGTGATCGAGCCTTCTGTTTGATTATAGTTGTATGAAATACAATTAAACTTGAGCGCTTTATAACGCTCCCCAACTTGTGAAAAAATGTTCATAATCCCATATAAATCCTGTATAATAAGAGTTTTGAAAACGTTTGAACAAAAATCAGGAGGGGTTCTATGCATTCAAATGGATTATTTAGATGGAGCTTTTTGGGGTTTGCAGTATTAGTTTTGTTAGCGCTTTCGGGATGTTCCAGTAACGAAAATGTAAATGAAAAAGTTGCTACATCACCAACCCCCAATCCAACGATAAGCAATACTTCTAATGCATCGGAGAACCCAACCAATGTGGGGGCGGCAAAAGGTACTGTGCACATAGAAAATATAGGTGAGCGGAGAATATTTGTTTATTTACCTGCAGGGTATGAAGCTGACAGTGAGCGTTATCCTGTTGTGTATATGCACGATGGGCAGAATATTTTCAATACAAATACCAGCTCTTTAGGCAAAGAATGGAGAGTTGAGGAGATCATTGATCAGCTCGTTGCTGATGGAACCATGGAGAAGGTTATCGTGATAGGAGTCGCTTCAAGTGATGGATCAGAACGGGGAATGGAGTATGTTCCATTTCCGGACGAGTCTATTCCTTCGGATGGAGCGAGTGCAGCCGAATTTACCCAATATTTTATCAATACAGTTATTCCCTATGTGGATGGTGCTTACCGGACCATTCCCGATCGGGATCACCGGATGATAATGGGATCGTCATTCGGTGCTATTCAGGCTTTATGGATGGGGTATCAGCACCCGGAGACCTTCTCAGCGATAGGGGCTTTATCCCCTGCCACTTGGGTAAGCAATGGGCGTCTATTGGATGAGTTGGCGAAAGAGTCCGGGAAGCCTGCATTGAAGATTTGGATCGACATGGGCGTAACCGAAGGAATGCCAATTGATCCGCTTGTAACTGTACTAAAGTCAAAGGGATTTGTATTAGGGAAGGATCTATTCTTTCAGATGGACCCTTTGGGTACACATGAAGAGAAGTCATGGAATAGACGTGTACATAGTCCATTGATTATGTTCGCCGGGAAAGAGGCTGGACAATCGATCAAGCATGAAGTAAGTGACTATCTGACATTAATCGGACCAGAAGCTATCGATATACGTCTTAATTTACTAGTCACTATGGATAACGGGATGGATTTTACAATCCTTGACGGAGTTGAATATCAAGTGTTGAATCCTGAAGTAGGGCAGGTAGACAAGGCAGGTAAGGTGAGCTTCCTGAAGCCGGAATCCTTGAAAGTAAATGTTTCATTTCAAGGTGTTACTGAAGAACATTTGGTTAACTATGAGCATTATGTAAAGGTATTTAAAGTTTATGTGAAATCTCTTGATGTTGACGAGAACGGGGATGAGTTCTCCATTAATCTGAAGGCCTCTGCTCGAAAAATAAATTCAACTCCTGAGTATATCACAGCGCTAGTGAGCGCTGCTGAAAAAATCGGTATATATAAAATTAAGGAGACTCAGGAGGATGTAATTCGTATAATCTTTACTACGAAGTAGTCATAGAAATTAAAATTCAACTGAGATTATGCTCCTTTTTTGAATTTACTATGATCGTAACTAAGGGGAAATGATCCCCTGGCTGATAATCAGGGAATTTCTCCCTGACTCTTTAAACTAAAGAAGCTGAGTCAATAAGTAGCGTTTCCAACTTATTGACTCAGCTGTTTTTTATCGCAAAATATATCCCCCATCCGGAAATAAAGTACTTCCTGTTGTATAGCTATTGGTCATCAAATAAATCGTTGTATGTGCTGCTTCGTCGGCATGACCAACCCTGCCAAGGATATTGATATTCGTATATTCGTCGTAAGCCTTGTCTCTAGTTTCCTGTTCTGCGCCTTCCCAATTAAAGTTGGTATGAATGGTTCCAGGGGAGATGACATTTACCCGAATCGGAGCCAATTCTACTGCTAATGCTTTTCCCAGACTTTCAATCGCGCCGTTACAAGCTGCATAGGAGGCACCGTCTGCAAGTGGACGTTGGCTGAATGCGCCGGACATAAGAACAATGGAGCCTGTAGGGTTGATAAAAGGGATGGCATGCTTTACAGCATTATATTGCGGCCAGAACTTTGCATTAAAGCAACTGTGTGCAATCTCCAAGCTAGAAGTAATCGGTCCTCTAACATAGGAGGCTCCCGGAGTGAACAAATGGTCAAAAACGCCGATTTTTTCAAAGAAATCCTTCAAGTCCTGTTCATTTTGATTATCTAGTGAATGAATTTCAACAGAATCGAATCCCAGAAGCTGTTGAGCTTTCTCTAATTTATCTTGTGATCGCCCAGCGATTATGACAGCTGCACCTTGTTCTACCGCTTGTTTGGCAGTTGCAAGCCCTATTCCGGAGCTTCCTCCAATAATGACGATGCGCTGGTTTTTTAATGAAATAGTGGACATATTTATCTTCTCCGTTCATAGTTAATTGGACTTATTAAGTTCTGTTTTTTATTATTAGCTATAAAATATAACCTGCACAGTACGCACTTTTTTCGTACTAGGTACGATTTTTCGTACTAGCTGGTTCGAACATACAGTTAAATAACTATCGAAAGAGGGGATCGCATGGATTTGTTGGAGCCGAGATTAACCGGGGTTCTTACAACACTTGAAAAGATCGGTGGAAAGTGGAAGCCACTCATTTTATTTATTTTATTGATAGATGGCACAAAACGATTTGGTGAACTTAGACGGATTATCCCAGATGTCTCCCAAGGTACGTTAGCTAAACAATTACGGGAGCTTGAAGAGGATCAGCTTATCGATCGGGTGAGTTATCATGAGCTTCCACTCAGGGTGGAATATAGTATTTCAGAACATGGCAAATCGCTAATTACAGTTTTGGATAGCATGTGTGGCTGGGGTAGGATGCATAAAGAATATTTGAATAATACAAGTAAGTAGAGGGGGTACATTATTATTCATACTATTTTGCAGGAACCAACGGGTCAGACCTACAAGACGCTGGTACAGGTAGCTATGGAAGTATGTGATGAATTTATTCTAGTAAAACGTGATCAGATGGAGTTGGAGCCAGAAGGATATGAACTGCTTGAACAGCTGCAACCTTTTCTCAAAAAGGTCATAAAAGATGACTATTGGCCGGGGACTCGGCTTATGGGGCATTATGCAGATGTTTATTTTTTTGATTGTTCACCTGAAGCGGTCAATATTCTTTTATCCTATTCCACCAGCTTGTACTCGTGGGTACAGACCAGGCTGCCTGATGATCTTTGTTTTCTAAAACAGGGACAACCGTGGCTAATCAATACAGCCCATGAGAGAGAAAGCAATTTGCTCACTGATGTGGATGAGGAACTTAATAGACTAGAGGCGTGCGGATTATTGTTCCGTGACTTATCTGAGTTTTATAACGCTGATTAAAAAAATGGACTCATATTTATAGTGCAGAAGAACCCGCATTTGGTGCGGGTTCTTCTGCATGTTCACTAATCATTCAACGCAACTGTTAAATTACAAGATTTCATATAATCAAAGAAAAGTATTGATAATTATTCTCATATGATTTAATATGATAACGATTCTCATTATCATTACTTTAGTTTGAAGAATGATAAATAAAATATAGATGGGGAGATTGATTATGAATCAGAAAAAATATTTATTAGCTGGGGTATCAGCAGTTTTAGCTTTGAGTTTGGCAGCTTGCGGTAACAATGAAAAGGATAAGACAGCTTCAGAAAAAAGCACAAATAATGCTGCAGTAGCAGCAGAAGGAACTGCAAATAACAATGGAAATGCGGCTCAGGAGGCTGTTGCCACTGAACAAACCGTTACATATTTGGGCAAGGATTATGTCGTGCCTGCAAAGATTAATAATATTGTAGCAGCAAGTCTCGAATCTATGGAAGATGCTGCCATACTGGGAGTGAAACCTGTAGGTGTACTTGCAATAGCTGATGCTATTCCAGGTTATCTGTCAACTGACCTAGCGGGTGCATCCTTAGTGGGAGATAAATTTGCTCCAAGTAATGAAGCGATTCTGCAACTGGATCCAGATGTTATCTTAGGGTCTTCCAAGTTTGGGGAAGATGTGGCCGGCGCACTTAATAAAATTCAAACGATGATTCCTTATTCACATATTTCAACAAACTGGAAAGATAACTTGCTCTTATTAGGCCAATTATCCGGTAAGACCACAGATGCAGAAAAAATTATTAGTGATTATGAATCTAAAGCTGCGGGTGCAAAGGCTGAAATTGGAGAAAAGCTGAAAGATCAATCCATTCTAGTCATTCGTATTCGTCAGGGCAGTATGTGTGTGTATCCTGCTGGCGTTTATTTGAATCCGGTTATTTATGAAGATCTGGGTGCTGCCATTCCTGAGGTGATCTCCTCTACAGAAGCACAAGCAGAGCTTTCATTAGAAGCTTTGGCGGATATTAATCCGGACTATATTTTCTTGCAGTTTGAGACTAGTGAGAATACTGATAATGCAACAGCACTTGATGATTTGCTCAAGAATCCGATCTTCAAAAGCGTAACTGCTGTCAAAAATAAGCATGTGTTTGTAAATGCAATTGATCCGTTGGCACAAGGTGGAACGGCTTGGTCTAAAGTAAGATTCCTGGATGCGGCAATTGAAAACCTGTTGAAGTAAAACCGAAGGTGCGATGAATAAGATGAATACAAAAAATTGGAAAGTTATATTGATCCTATCAACTTCTCCATTATTCATCGTATTAGCAATGGTTGTATCCGTCTTATATGGTGTTAAAGATATTGGAATATTGACAATATGGCAGGCGATTACACACTTCGATGCTAATAATGTGGACCACAACATTATTATGACATCTAGATTTCCGCGTGTAATCGCCGCTTTATTAGTTGGAGCGGCTCTGGCTGTTTCAGGGGCGTTAATGCAGGGGATTACACGTAACTATCTTGCATCACCATCGATTATGGGAGTAAATGACGGATCGGCATTTGTTATTACGTTGGCTATGGTGTTTTATCCGGGATTATCGAATGTTCAGATGATTATTTTATCTATGGTGGGTTCAGCCATCGGAGCAGGTTTGGTTTTCGGATTTGGTTCATTGGTTAAAAACGGTTTATCACCAGTCAGGTTAGCTATTATTGGGACTGTAATTGGTACTTTTTTAAGTAGTATCGCCTCAGCAGTAGCGATGTTTTTTCAAGTCTCACAAAATGTTAGCGTCTGGTATAGCTCGAAAATACATACCGTTAATCCAGATATGCTAATATTATCAGTTCCTTTTATAATCGTTGGACTGCTCTTGGCGGTTAGTATTTCTAAGTCAGTAATGGTTGCTTCCCTGGGGGATGAAACCGCGATTAGCTTGGGTCAACGAACAAAATGGGTGAAAATTGTCAGTATTATATCTGTTATATGTCTGACCGGGACAGCAGTAGCTTTAGTCGGCAAGATAGCCTTTGTGGGTCTAATCATTCCTCATATTACACGTTTTATCGTAGGTATAGACTATCGCTTTATCATTCCTTGCTCAGCGGTGATTGGAGCTGTTTTTTTAGCGTTTTGCGATGTCTTAAGCCGTTATATTAACTTTCCGTTTGAGACGCCAATTGGTGTTGTAACAGCCTTTATTGGCATCCCTTTCTTCCTTTATTTAATTCGGGTTAAAGGGGGAGAGCAGCGTGGATAGAAGTAAAGTACAGTTTAGCCGCTATATGCTTACACTATTAGTTTTTATCCTGTTAACCCTTGTGGCCGGGTATTTTCATCTTACGAATGGCGTGTTTGATATGTCTGTAATGGACGTGATAAAAACACTGCTGCGAATAGATCCTAATGCTAAATTTGACCTGGTTATTTTTCAGTTTCGGTTACCACGGATCATTATTGCCTCATTAGTAGGAATAGGTCTGGGGATGGCGGGAACTGTCAT
Organism: Paenibacillus sp. FSL H8-0315; assembly: GCF_038005365.1. Taxonomy (NCBI): domain Bacteria; kingdom Bacillati; phylum Bacillota; class Bacilli; order Caryophanales; family Paenibacillaceae; genus Paenibacillus; species Paenibacillus sp. FSL H8-0315. The sequence goes on from NZ_JBBOTA010000001.1 coordinate 6,236,922, forward strand.
TCAAGGGATTACCCGTAACGGGCTGGCTGATCCAGGTATCCTTGGGATTAATGCAGGCGCAGGAGCTGCCATCGTTGCATTTATGTTTTTCTTTCAGATGTCGGGAGTTACTTTTTTTAAAGAAAGCTGGTTCTCGATACTAGCCATGCCGCTGTTTGGTTTTGTAGGTGGGCTTGCCGCAGTTGTCATTATCTTTATTTTTTCATGGCGGAATGGTGCACTCGATATGCAACGCTTGATTTTGACAGGGATCGCGATTAGCAGTGGTTTTGGTGCGTTGTCGTTGTATATTTCTCTGAAAATGAATGCAAGTGATTATGAGATGGCTGCGGTTTGGAGTGTCGGAAGTATTTACAGCGCGAACTGGACTTATATCATTACGATCGCACCTTGGGTGCTTATTTTAGGATTTATAATGTATCGAAAAAGCTATTTACTCAATTATTTTCAATTGGAGGATTCCAGTACAAAGAGCTTAGGGATCTCTGTAGAAAAAGAAAAGCTGATCTTTCTGTTATGCAGTGTGGGGATCGTAAGTGTTTGTGTATCTGTATCCGGTTCTATAAGTTTTATAGGCTTGATGGCTCCTCATATCGCCAGAAGATTAGTAGGGATTAATCACCGCTATATTATGTTATCCAGTGCAGTGGTAGGGATGTTTTTGCTGGTGATCTCGGATTATTTTGCCAAAACAATATTTCAGCCGGCAGAGTTACCCGTGGGTATAGTCGTTTCGATTATTGGAATTCCTTATTTCTTATATTTATTAGCAAAGTCAAGAGTGTAGGGGAGAGTGTACAGAAAAAATGACAACACAAGTAGAGCTCGAACACACAGAATCATGGAAACTTGAATCTCAGTATATGGGTTACACGTACGATATAAAGGTTTCTCTTCCCAGAGAAGCAGCACCAGAAAAGGGCTTCCCCGTGTATTACATGCTCGATGGTAATTCATATTTTCAATTGGGTCGGGATGTTGTGAAATTGCAGTCAAGAAATGCCCCGAAAACTTTTATTGCACCAGCAATTGTGATTGGCATTGGACATTATGGTTCAGATGAAGAGGTCTCTAAAAGAAGATTTTATGATTTCACACCTCCAGCGAAGCATTATGTATATCCGGACCGATTGAAAAATGCTGACATAGGTCCACATGGTGGGGCTGAGAATTTTTTGGCTTTTTTAGAATTAGAGTTAATGCCAGCAATCAACAAGAAATATAATGTGGATCAGTATAAACAAGCCTTGTTTGGTCACTCTCTCAGCGGTCTATTTGTCCTCTGGACGTTATTCACTCGTACGAAGCTATTCCAGTATTATTTGGCCTCTAGTCCATCCATTTGGTGGAATGATCATGAAATCCTGACGTATGCGGAGCAGTTCTATAGCAAGGGTCAAGAGTTGACGGCCGATAAACAAAAGTTATTGATTACCGTAGGGAGTGAAGAGTCGTTTATGGTCGATGACGCAGCAATATTATTTTCAAAATTGAATGAGTATGCTTTGCCTAATTTAGAGGTTAAGCACTATGTCGCACCCAATGAAAATCACGCTTCTGTAGTACCAACGATTATGAGTAGAGCGTTTCGAGTACTGAACTGTTAAGGAGTGGGGATATGACCCAAATGAGGGCAGGCGAGCTTGTGCTTTTTGAACATATGGATCGTCAGATTACCGTGTATTTACCGAAAGAATACCATTTATTCCCGGAGCGGTTATTCCCAGCGGTTTTCTTACAGGATGGAGATTTTTTGTTCAAAGAGGCGATTACAGCTATAGAGAAAGATATGGAAGAGGGAGTAACAGAACCGGTTATTTTTATAGGGATTGATTCTCAGTTGCGGAATGATGAATATACACCTTGGGAAATGCCTGCTCTTTTTAAGGATTGGTCCTTTGGGGGCAAGGGCGATGATTATTTGAATTATGTCTATCAGGATCTTGTACCCTATATCAAAAGCTCCTATCGCATCTCCAACGAGCCGGAGAAATTGGCTTTGGGTGGTGTTTCACTAGGTGGATTAATAAGTCTGTATGCGATGTACAAGACTGAAGCTACTGTTGGAAATTTTATATTGATATCTGCGTCTGTATGGTTTAAAGATTTCATTCATTTCATGGAGACATCAAGACTAGATAGGGAATGCAGAATTTATATGTATGTTGGTGAACAGGAAGGGATCCACAAGACAAACGCCCAGAAGGACATGGTGCCTAACAGCAAACGTGCTTATGATATTTTAAAAGAGAAGATTGTTGGAACGGATCAGCGAGTGAAGTTTGAGACGGATCCGCTGGGCACGCATAATGACACGTTTTTCCTGCAATATTTTCCGAATAGTATCAGGTTCTTATTTCCTGCAAAATAAACATAATAGGACGAGCAGGAGAGAGTATCCTTGCATCGTCCTACTTATCGTGTGATAGCTGCTCTAGTTATTCTTCTGTAAATTCTCAAGATGGGCGTCCAAATTATCGAAGGTTTGGGAAATCCCCTCTAACATCCCCATATCAATCACTTGTTGCAAGGCTTCCGGAGAAGTGTATTTACCGGTATTCACCAGCTTCGTTTGACCCTCCAGGTGGATAAAATCTAGCTGGACAAGCGTTTCAGGCAAATCTTTTGAAATATTACCTTCTGCATCTGAGAATCCATCTGTATAAATGACTTGTTCTGGGACTGTAATTTCCTTATACAACGCCTTGCCCCATGACTCCATACCGTAGAAATCCCCTTGATTCTTATCCACGCACTTCATGCAATAATGCCAAGTACCCCCTGGACGGAAATCGACATTACATACGGGAAGCGTCCAACCTTTTGGACCCCACCAGTGCTTCAAATGCTCAGCCTCAGAAAAAGCCTTGAATACTAGCTCACGTGGAGCTTGGAATACGCGCTCTAATACTAATGTGTTGCCATCAACAACTTTGGATACCACTTGGTTGGACGGGTTAGAATTTGTCATGGGATAGATCCTCCTCAAAATTTGTTTGCTTCCTGCCAATTTCGGCCTGAGGCTATGATTTATTATTGTTTTCATTGCTCTGTAGCTTTTGTAAATAATCATCCAGTCGATCGTATCGTTCTTCCCATATATGGCGGTAGGAGTTTAACCAATCGTCTATTTCCTTAAATGGATCAGGACGGAGCTTGCAAATGCGCTTGTTAGCTACAGCTTGAACTTCAATTAAGCCCGCTTCACTAAGGACGCGCAAATGCTTGGACGCTTGAGGCTGCCGTAGCTGAAGACTTTCTGCAATCTCCCCAACGGTTAGAGGATTCTCGCGTAATAGTTCAACGATCTGCATGCGGTGGGGCTCAGCTAAGGCACTCATAACGTTAGTATTCATAAACACAGATCACTTCGATTCATTAAATTCATTCGCATCTCTATTATGACATACTCTGGTTGAGCGGCTCTATAGCGCCTCCTTTTTGGTATTTCCTGTTTGTGATGATAATATACCACGGAGGGAATATTCCTGTAAAGGAATATATAATAACCATTGTATGACAACTGCTAGAGAAGGGCATGATACAAGCATTAAAAAGAAATATGTTCCATGATAACCAACAAACTTTACAAAAAACATAGGAATAGATATAATTAAGTATAACTTATCGGGTTTTAGAATTACGCAAGGGGCCTAACGCCAGTGGGCTCCTTTTGTATTTCTTGGCCATGTTACAGGAGGGTGAAGGTCATACACAATGAAAAGATTATGGTTTGTGTTCATTATGGTCCGCATGGGGAGCGTTTAATCCGGCGTGGTGTCCAACTATCTGAAATTATAGGGGCGCCATTGTTTGTATTAAATGTCGATAGTTCGGATATTGATGAATATAATCAGAGCAAAGAAATGTATATGACGGTCTGGAAACGTCTTGCCGATGAAGCTGGCGCAGAGTTTATCATTCGGAAACGTGAAGGCCGAAAAACAACAGATATTATTGTAGAAGTTGCTGAAGAGAATGAGGTTACACAGATCGTCATTGGACAATCTGCTCAAACTCGGTGGCAGGAGCTTACCAAACGTAATTTCATCAATGAACTCATTGGTAAAATGAAAATGATGGATCTGCATGTCGTGGCTGTGCAGCGGATGCGTGCAGGGCTGGAAGAAACCCATGAGGAAGGCGTTATCGCTTACCTGGTCAAAAACGGGGCTGAGTACCAGCTCAGTGATGAACCTCAGGGAGAGTATTCGCTTAAGGGAAAGTTCTTTCACGAACTACACACAGAATTTGAGAACGGTTTATTCAGAATTGAGCAAGAAGATGGAAAGGCTAGATATCTGCATATTTGTGATGGCACATTGACCGATTCTTTATAATCGGGCTTGCCCTTATCAACATTGGGGCCTTGTATAAAAGGCCCTACCAATCATATGATCTTTGGCTTTTGGTAAAAAAGTAAGTACTAAAGTTCACAACTTGATAAGCTCAAGTGGAAAAGGAGGACTGCCTTTGCTGCATGTAATCATACTTGTTCCGTTTCTAATGGCCTTAGTAATCGCACTTTTGTCCAAGAGAGCACCCAACCTTCATAGAGGATGGCTTGTTTTCCCTGGTTCACTCGTTTTGTTTGTTTATTTCTTAACCCGGATTCCCGTTATTAAAGGTGGGGATTTGGGATATGAAACCATTTCATGGATTCCTTCACTAGGAATTGATTTGGTTTTCCATCTGGATGGATTAAGTTTGTTGTTTGCTTTGCTAATCACTGGGATGGGTAGTCTTGTAATTATCTATTCAATTTATTATCTGGACCGGCGAAAAGAAGCGTTAACCCCTTTTTATATTTATCTAATGTTGTTTATGGGGGCGATGCTTGGCGTTGTGCTCTCGGATAACTTGATGGTGTTATATGGCTTTTGGGAATTAACAAGTGTTTCGTCATTTCTGTTAATTGCCTTTTGGCATCGGCGGCAAAAATCGCGGTATGGTGCTCTCAAATCTATGTTGATTACCGTATTTGGTGGTTTAGCGATGTTTGCCGGCTTTTTAATGCTTTATGTAATGACAGGCACCTTTAGTATCCGGGAAATTTGGAGTGAGGTTGGCGATATCAGCGGGCATGCTTTATTTATTCCGGCGATGCTACTAATTCTCTTAGGCGCCTTCACCAAATCAGCTCAGTTCCCGTTTCATATCTGGCTGCCGGATGCCATGGAGGCACCGACACCCGTAAGCGCCTATCTGCACTCGGCAACGATGGTTAAAGCTGGATTGTATCTTGTCGCCCGTTTCAGCCCTGTTTTTGCGGGGCAATATGAGTGGTTCTGGGTTGTGTCAGGCGTCGGTTTGATCACCTTGATTTATGGCTCCATCCAGGCGATGAAGCAGACGGACCTGAAGGCTCTATTAGCCTATTCAACGATTAGTCAACTTGGACTGATTATGGGATTGCTGGGAATGGGATCGGCAGCGGCATTTTATGTAGGGGAAGATTCAGTCTTTTACACTGCTGCAACAACAGCGGCTATCTTTCACCTTATTAACCATGCCATCTTTAAAGGCTCTTTGTTTATGATGGTCGGTATAGTTGACCATGAGACGGGTACCCGCGACCTGCGAAAGCTGGGCGGATTGATTTCCATTATGCCGGTTACCTTTACGGTAGCGATGATCGGCAGTTTCTCGATGGCTGGTTTGCCGCCATTTTCCGGGTTTTTAAGTAAAGAGATGTTTTTTACGGCTGTTCTGAATATCCGAAACCTGGATATATTGTCTATTCCCTCGTTGTTTACGCTCTTCCCGGTTTTGGCCTGGATTGCCAGCGTGTTTACTTTTGCATACAGTATGATTTTGGTTTTCCACACCTTTTTCGGAAAATATCAGCCTGAGAAGCTGGACAAAAAACCGCATGAAGCCCCATTTGGACTTCTGCTTGCCCCGTGCCTGCTAGCAGTGCTGTCTATATTTATCGGTTTTTTCCCGAATATATTATCCAAAACACTTATTATCCCTGCAATGAATGCTATTCACCCTATCTTGCAGACCGGAGAACCCTTTGTTGTGAATATTCATTTCTGGCACGGCTTTACACCAGAAATATGGATGACACTTGGTGTTGTGATTCTTGGTATTATTGTATACCGAATCTATGGCCGCTGGAGTCTGGTCGATAAAGAATGGGGCAGTGGCTACACTTTAAATCAAGTCTATGACGGAGTAATCCGGCTGGTCGAGAAATCGTCTAGGGCGTTGACTGGCATCTATATGACAGGTTCCATGCGCCATTACTTGATGTATATCTTCGCTTTCCTGATCGTAGCCATTGGTGGAGCCGTGTGGTATACCGATGGAATAACGCTTGGGACAACTGAATATGCTCCGTTTTCTTTGTTTGAAGTTATTGTTGTTATGGTTATGCTTGTGGGCGCTTTGGCTATCCCCTTTGTTCGTTCCAGAATCACAGCCATTTTGTTAACAGGAATGGTTGGTTATATGGTTACTTTACTCTTTGTTCTGTTCCGGGCACCTGATCTGGCGCTTACCCAGATGATTGTCGAAGTAGTATCCGTTACATTGTTCCTGCTATGTTTTCGGCATTTGCCTAAGCTGGAGAAAGAGCCGCTCAAACTTCGGTCCCGCTTGCCTAAGCTAATTATTTCCATCGGGATGGGAATAACCATGACATTGGTTGCACTTGCTGCTTTAGGCAGTAGTCCGTTCGAATCCATCTCGAAATATTATGTGGAGAATAGCTATACCTTGGGTGGCGGTAAAAATATTGTTAATGTTCTGCTCGTTGATTTCCGCGGCTTTGATACCATGTTTGAAATTACAGTGCTTGGCCTTGCCTCACTTGCTATTTATTCCATGATCAAACTGCAGTTGGATACGGATGGAACTATTGCCCCACTGAAGCGGGCTGTGAAGGATAATAAACCACGTTCTTCTGTAAGTGATGATGTGTTACTACAAGCGGTAGCTAAAGTAGCCTTCGTTATGATACTAATATTTTCGCTTTATCTGTTTTTCGCCGGACATAATAATCCGGGAGGCGGATTTATTGGAGCATTGATGGCATCAGCCGCATTGGTACTGCTCGCCATTACTTTTGGGATTGATATGGTTGAGAAGGTATTGCCTATCGACTATCGTAAGTTAATCGCGGTTGGGGTATCTGTAGCTTTTCTTACAGGAATAGGTTCGTTTTTATTCGATGTACCTTTTCTGAGCCAAGCGTTTGGCTATTTCCAACTGCCACTTATGGGCAAAACAGAACTGACCACAGCAATGTTCTTTGATCTCGGTGTTTTCTTAGCTGTTATTGGTGTCACTATGAATATCATATTTACGATCGGGAGGGATAGCTAATGGAGCTTATTATTGCCCTGGCGATCGGTGTACTGTTTTCCGTAGGTGTTTATCTAGTTCTTTCCAAAAGCTTGCTGCGCATCCTTCTGGGAACCACTTTAATAACGCACGGCGTTCATTTGTTGTTACTGACAATGTCTGGCCTCAAGACAGGTGCTGCACCATTGCTGGGTGAGGAAGCGGAAGCTTATGTCGATCCTTTGCCGCAGGCGCTCATTTTGACCTCTATTGTAATTAGCTTTGGAGTAACAGCATTTTTTATTGTTTTGGCATACCGGACTTACCGCTCGACGGGTACCGATGATGTGGAAGGAACCAAGGAGGAGAGACGATGAACAACTTGTTAGTGCTGCCTCTGCTGATTCCGGCCATTACGGCAGTTATACTCATTTTTTTGAAAGAACGAGTACGTCTGCAACGAATCATAAGTGCCGTCAGTGTGTTTGTAAATATCTTTGTTGCAGGATTCATTGTGTATCAGGTAAATACAAACGGTATCCAGACCTTATATATGGGGGGATGGCGTCCACCTTATGGCATTGTGTTTGTTGCCGATATGTTTTCGGCATTGCTCGTGTTGACTGCGGCCATTGTTGGCGCGGCTTGTCTGTTTTTTTCCTTCGCTAGCATTGGGGAAGACAGAGAACGGTTTTATTACTATCCGTTTTTCCATTTTTTATTAACCGGGGTATTTGGCTCTTTCCTCACCGGGGACTTGTTTAACTTGTTTGTCTGCTTTGAGGTGCTGTTAGTTGCCTCTTACGCTTTGATCGTACTTGGTGGATCCAAGGGTCAACTGCGAGAGACATTAAAGTATGTATTAATTAATGTGATTTCCTCTTCCTTGTTTGTGGCGACGATTGCTTATTTATATGCCGCGACAGGAACACTGAATATGGCGCATCTATCTATGCGTGTAGCAGAGGCGGGACAAGGCGGTGTAATGAACGTCATTGCGGTTCTGCTGCTAATTGTATTTTCGATTAAGGCAGGTTTACTGCTCTTTTTCTGGCTTCCCGATTCTTATAGTGCACCACCATTGGCTGTTAGAGCCCTGTTTGGGGCTTTGCTAACCAAGGTCGGATTGTATGCAATTACTCGTACCTTTACTTTGATTTTTATTCAAGAACCGGGACTCACCCATACATTGATTGCCTGGATGGCGGGGGCGACGATGATACTTGGGGCAATCGGGGCATTGGCATACAACGATTTGGGCCGAATATTTAATTATAATATCATCATCAGTGTAGGATTTATTGCTTTTGGGATCTCTGTCGCGACTCAGGATTCGTTAAATGGTGTAGTGTTTTATTTAATGCATGACATGGTTGCCAAAGCATTATTATTCTTTCTGGGTGGGATGATTATCTCAGCTTCAGGCACTGACCGCTTAAAAGAAATGGGTGGTTTAATCCGACGTTATCCGTGGACCGGCTGGATGTTTTTTGTACTGACTTTGGCATTGGTTGGTGTTCCGCCCCTTAGTGGTTTCGCTGGAAAAGTGATGATGGTGCGGAGTGGATTTGGCGAGAATCACGTGGCTCTGGCGCTGATTGCACTTGCATCCAGCTTCGTAGTGTTATATTCCTTGATCAAGGTATTCCAGCAAGTGTTCTGGGGTGGCGAGAAAAGGGAAGAACAAGTCAAACCGCTTCATTATAAAGCTATGATGGCACCGGCAGCTGTTCTGTTCGCGATTGTAATTCTGATGGGTGTGGGTGCGGAGACGGTAAACGGACTTGTCAGCCAAGCCGGAGCTGTACTGGCTGATCCAGCACTATACATTAACGCTGTCATGAAGGAGTGATACTATGGCTTTTCAACTATTATTGAATTTCATGATAGCATTCCTGTGGATGTTCCTGCACAATGACTGGACTGGGCCACGTTTCGTCATTGGTTTCTTGATCGGTATCCTCATTCTGCTCGGAATGCGACGTTTTTGGCCCAGATTATATCTAGGAAAAGTGTGGGCAATTATTAAGCTAATCCTGTTGCTGCTGCGGGAGCTGGTCGTTTCAAGTTATGTAGTGGTAAAAGCTGTTCTGAGACCGGAGCTTAATATACGTCCAGCAATCTTGAAATATACTACAGAGCTGAAATCGGATTGGGAAGTGGCTACGTTGATCACATTGCTCTGCCTTACTCCCGGATCTGTGGTACTTGAAGTATCGGATGATAACCGGACTTTGTATATTCATGCCATGGATGTTGAGGATCCCGCACAGTTCAGAGCGAATATCCGTGACACCTTTGAGCGTGCGATATTGGAGGTGACCCGTTAATGATCCATTTTATTCTTATGCTCTCGCTTACGATTATGGCGCTGGCGATTGGTGTATGTGCCTGGCGGTTGTTGAAGGGGCCTTCTTTGCCCGACCGGGTAGCGGCATTGGATACGATTGGAATTAATCTGTTAGCCATGGTAGCCGTTCTTTCTGTTTTACTCCGAACGCAGGCTTTTATCGAAATTATTTTGTTAATAGGCATTCTTTCCTTTATCGGCACGACGGCATTTGCCAGATACATCGAAAGGGGAGTGGTGCTTGAACATGGAAATGATCAAGACAGTCGGTGAATTGCTGTTTGCCTTATTAATACTGATGGGGGCATTGCTTAGTGCTGTAAGTGCTTATGGTCTGATTCGGCTGCCTGATGTTTATCTGAGATCACATGCTGCTGCCAAAAGTGCCACCCTTGGTGTTTTATGTGTTCTGAGCGGGGCCTTTCTATATTTTGCATTTTTTCTAGATCATATAAGTGCTAAGCTGCTACTGGGGATTGTCTTTGTATTTATGACCTCACCTTTATCTGCGCATTTGACGGGCAGAGCTGCTTATCGCTCAGGGGTTCCCTTATGGAATCGCAGAATTCAAGATGATTTAAGAGAGGTACTGGAGAAAGAAAAAGCTGTAGCAGCATCCCCTGAACGGGATGTGACTTAAGAATAAAATCCATGAAATGGTGATCTGCGATTTCGGATTACAACAATAAGTTTGGATCGCAATAGCTAAAAAGCAACAACCCTGCATGAAAACGCGGGGTTGTTGCTTTTTTAGATTAAAACTACTCTTTTTTGTTATCTTAACGAACTAATATTTTGCCTTCTCCAGCAAGGATGCGAAGTACTCTTGGGAGTCGATCACCATCATTCTCAGGGATGTCCAATTGAATGCCGTAGTGGAAACTGCCTTGTTGTTCTTTGTTCCATTTCAATATTCCTTCTATGTACATAGATTCATCCGTAAGATTCATTTCCATGCCAATACGTATTAGGTTATTTTCTGGGTTGATATTGAGGGGTAACGATAAGTGGCAACCCGATCGACTGATGTCGAACAATACAGCCCTTACAGGCTTGGAAGGAACCTGGATTCCGTTAATAGTAAGAATATGAAGATCAAATGTTACAGGTTCTTTAAGGGTATATCGAAAAGGTTCGGTTCTGCGATTAGTGTTCATATGCTCCTCCATACTTTTCCATGTAATATAAATTATCGACATAAAAGTAGGATTAGTGAAGAGCTGATTCAATTTTTGATTTATTTCACTACTTGAGCAGTCTCGTAGGTAAGGCAGCGCAGACTTTGATCAGGATAACGCATTTCTGCCGTGTAGCTGCTGCCATCTTCCAGCATCATCTGAACAGCGACCATGCCGCGTTTATCATTGGTGTCAGTGTTGATCAGTGTTGCTGTAGCAATTTTCCGGCTTTCTTTTTGTTAATCTGTAAGGATAGTTATGGCCGCATTGATCCAACGGGCATCTTTATAGATAGTGCTGGCAGCAGAAGCGATAATTGGTGTTCTTTTCAGAGCAATATTAATCGCGGTCGTGTTCACTACCATACCGTTTATGGGATCAATTAGTACATCATATTCCCAGAATTCCTTACCTTGCCCTTCTAGGGTCTTGGCGTTATATGGACTGAAATGTACAGCCCATGTCCACGGCAGCGAGGTTCGGGTATCACTCAGAATAACCCGCATCTGCAGCTTGGCAATGTCCACATCGAATAATTTGCGAACGCTTGAAGCAGCCAGAATAACGGCATCAGTTTGACTCAGATCCCCTGCAGCAGGCGGTGTGACAGTGGTCCGTTTGGATTCAGAAGTCTCATGACCCGCCATGTCTATGAAATTGTTAATGGGTTGTATTTCTTTAGGACTCATCTGCGGTTGTAGATCGTCATTCACTGTGGAGGACACCGGCGTTGGTGCTTCCAACTTCATCCCTGGGGTTTTGGTGCTGGTTAAAGCTAAATGGGTGGTGTTTTGAATGACTGCACTGACGATTAGCAGACTCCCCGAGAACAGGAGTACAGCTAAAGTAGTGGGGAATTTTTTGTTATTCACTTGAATAACCTCCATTTGCTTCGGATGATGCTGAATCTTCCTAACCTTAAACTATAGATGTTATAGAGTAGGTGAACAGATGTTATGGAGTTGTAAAAAGATGCGGATACTTGTTCCTTGACCTAAAGTAGAATTGAGTGAAATTCTAGTTTGATGTGCATCTGCGATCTGCTTGCATAAAGATAAACCAAGACCCGCACCCCCGTATTCGCGTGTGCGCGATTTTTCACCTCGATAAAAGGGTTCAAAAACACGCGCGCTCTGTTCCGGTGTCATCCCAAATCCTGAATCACATACTTCCAATATGGCTTCATTTTGCAATACATAGGCAAGCAAGCGGATGGTGCTCCCTTGCGGAGAGGCATGAATGGAATTTTCGACAAGGTTAACCAAGAAGGAAGTTAGCAGATCATGATCACCCCAAACCGCAGGGATGGAATAATCCATTTCTAGTTTGATGCCTGCTTCGTCCAATTTAAGCTGCTCAATCTGTTTAACCGATTTGAACAAATCTGATATGTCTACTTGTTTCAGAGTCAGAGGATGATGCCGTAGGACGGACAAATCCAGCAGTTTGAAGGCTAAATTCTTCAGGCGTAAGGTTTCACTAAGGATATATTGACCAGCCATTTGCTGTTCTTCCTGGCCTATATTCGCGGAAGTCAGAAATTCAGCAAATCCCTGCATACTGGTTAAAGGTGTGCGTAGTTCGTGGGCGAGGTTATCGACCATTCTCTGCTTTTCATCGGCCATATTAGACAGTTCGATCACGTGCTGCTCCACTGCGTTTGCCATTCGGTTAAAGTTCAGGGCTAACTCACCAAATTCATCTTTACTGCGCAACTGCACGCGCTCGGTATATTTGCCTTCAGCGATCGTTTTTGTAGTCTTTGATAGCTGTTTAAGTGGTTTGGTCAACTGCCGGATCAGCAAGTAGAGTAATAGGAGCAGAATTGGACCGATAATCCAGTTAATCATTACAAAAAAACGGTTCAGCTCATGCTGCTTAGCATAGAGGTCACTGATATCACGTTGATAAACGATCGACAAAGCTTGATAGGGAGCAGGGAGCTCAGTAGAGAGTTGAATAGAATGTGACTCCGGTGTTGAGACTGATGGGACTCCGGCATTCGGATAAACCAGCTGGTCATTCTCCCAGAGCTGTAGTCCGATTCCCTGCTTATGATAAAATTCACCATAGGATTGAGCCACACTTGAGATTAAAGTAGAGGTAAGTGTGGCCCCACGGGTCTGAATCGATTCAAGATTTTCATAAATGTTGTTTGCAATTAATAGCTGTTCGCTTGAAGCACGCTGCATTTCGCTGTCCATGTTCAGCTGCCAGCTTTTTTTCATAATCATGATTACACTCACATCTAGGGCGACGATGAAGAAAGCGAGGACTGATAGCAGAATTTTATGCCAGAATCTCATACTAGACCTGAACTTCCAAGCGGTAACCAAGCTTAAATACGGTTTTAATTCGTTCTTCCCAGCCTAGTTTTTTGCGCAACTGCCTGATGTGAACATCTACGGTACGGGTATCTCCTTCAAAATCATAGCCCCAGGCTAATTCCAGCAACTTTTCCCTTGATAAAGCAATATTTCTGTTGCGGATAAGGACCTCAAGCAGCTCAAATTCCCTAGCGGTTAAATCTACGGGTATCTGATCCACCATCACAAGCCTCTCAAGATAACGTACCTCAACGTTTTCACAGAGAAAATTGGAAATGCCTTTTTCGCTCCTGCGTAACACCACATTGATTCTTGCCAACAATTCAAGGATTTCAAAAGGTTTAATGATATAATCATCGGCGCCCAGCTCAAAGCCTTTGATGCGATCAGCCAGTGAATCTTTTGCGGTGATCAGAATCACCGGAATTTGTAAGTGAGCAATCCGCTGCATGATCTCAAAACCGTCCAGTTCGGGCAGCATTATATCGAGCAGAATTAAATCGGCCTTTTCACGTTCCAGCAGTTCAATAACCTCCAGCCCGCGATAAGCCTTGCTATAGGTATGTCCGACTAATTTTAGATTCATAGTAATTAAGTCACTGATTGCACGTTCATCTTCTACGACTATGATATGGCCCATAGTTCATTGTTCCCTCCTAAGCTAGCAAATCACTTCCTAATGCTAATAAACTATAAACAACTTATTACAGAATTGTCCAGTGCAGGTATGAAAAAGCATCTAGTTCTTCTTAATTTGGTTTGTTGATAAAGCTCAAAAAGGACTGAAAAAGAGAGCGGAAGCAGTCTCTTAATCAATCCTGAAAAACATCATTATAAACCTTCGGAACTCTTGATTAATTGGAAATTCCATCTGTTGTTGACTTAGACAAGTGGGCATCAGGGGCAATAAATTCGTGAACGATTTGACGAAAATACTCGTGATTATCATAGCTGTTGTACATACGCCAGGCCACTGTTTGGGAGTTGCCGAAAAATAACCGCTCAAACTGGGTTTGACGACCTCCGAATGCACCCGCTCCTAGTTCCCAAGCCAGCCGGAATAAGGCATTTCGATACCACGCATCCGAGACATTTCCCTTCAAATACTCATAAAGATACGAACCAGCGCTTGATGTAAAGTCGGCTTCAGAGGGGATCATGATGAGCCCGCTTGAACTGAGGTTTTGAACCATTTCAACCATCTCTGGATAAAACTCTGAAAAGTGAATGGTTGAAGCCAACAGTGGACCTTTATCTGGAACGAGATATCCAAATTTGTCGAGCGAAGCCCCTATTTCCGCTGCAAGTCTTAAGGCTTTGAAAGTTTCTAAATAGGTTAATATTCTGGAAATAGGCAAAATCGTGTAGGCCTCAAGGACAGCATTTTGTTCTTCCGCCAAAGACTCTAGCATACCAAGAAAAAACTCGGTCTTTGCAATATAGCGGGTGATAATTTGGTGGGCCATATGCGTATGAAAGTTACTCTCGCCGAATAATCGGGAACAGTACCTCTCATCGCCATAATAAAATATACGATCATGAGGGACCAGTACGCGGTCAAAGATAACAAGGGTATCCATTTCTTCATATCTTGAACTTAACGGATGGTCGTAGGAGGATGAGGCAGCGTAGCTTTCACGGCAAAAAAAAGTCATCCCAGGCAGATCATTAGGCACCGCAAAGGCAAACGCAAAGGGATTATCATCATCCACAAGTGAGGGTGAGGGAGTCGGGAATACAAGCATTTCATCGCAGGTAGCTCCCTGTGTTGCCATCATAAAAGCACCGGTAACAAACATCCCTTGATCATTGATTTCTACGACTTTTGCAGCGATAGAATCCTCTGTAGCATCAATCTGGCCGGATATTTTGCTGGCTTGAGGCTGAATGAAAGCATGGGATAAGGTAATATCATGATCTCGACAGAAGGCATAGTATTTTCTGAGGTTCTCAGCATATTTCGGATTATGATCCTCAAGGATATCAGCAGCTGTGAACAGAGACATGATGGCCGTATTCATATAATCGGGGGAACGTCCTAAAAATCCGTGATGTCTGTTGGACCAGAGTTCAATCATTTTTCTCCGGCGTTCTAAATCTTCAGCATTTTTGGGTGGAAGAAAAGATAAACCAACCGGATCTCCAGTATCAGGTGAAGGATAGGTCATCTGCGCCAAATAACGTTCATCACACTGCATGTTATACATTTCGGCTTGTGTTTGTATGAGACCTTGAAAGGCAGGGTGTTTGGATAAAGGACCTTCAACACGTGTTCCTTTGTACCAGATATTGATCTTTTGCCGGTCGATTCGTTCGATGTATTGATTACCTGTTTTTATAGGCATAGGTTCCACCTCTTTGAAGTCATCTTTGACTAATAAAGCCGTATTATTGCTATTAATGTACGTAATCATGAATCTCCGTGTACATTGTCCATAAACCGTGGTGAGCTGGGAGTTTAGGGTTGACATAAACGATGCTGACTTGTATATTTTGGATATTGGATTACAAGTGTAGTCATACAGAGGAAAGAAAGGCGGATAGAATGATGTCTACGGAAACTCCAAAGATCTCGGATGCCGAGTGGGAAGTGATGAAGGTGCTGTGGGCAAGTGCCCCACGCACTGCAGGTGAGATTGTTGAAGCACTAGAAGGCAGCAGGGACTGGAACCCAAAGACGGTACGGACGTTGATTAAGCGTCTGACAGAGAAACGGGCTATTGGTTATAACCAGACAGGTAGGGTGTATTCCTATTATCCGCTGGTGCGGGAAGAGGAATGTGTCCAATCGGAGACAAGATCCTTTCTGAAGCGGATCTACGGTGGAACTCTGCGCCCGATGTTGGTCAATTTTTTGCAGGATGAAAAGTTGTCCCGGGAAGATATTGAAGAACTGAAGAGAATTTTGGATGAACGAAAGGACTGAGCCGCTTGCTGGAAGCTGCATACAATCTGTTCGTCAAGGTATTGTCGCTGTCTGCCATGGCGAGCGTGCTGGCTCTGCTGATCTTATTGACCCGCTTCCTGTTCAAGGATCGTCTGAAACCTACCTGGACGTATCTTCTGTGGATACCATTGATCGTGAGGCTGGCTATACCTTGGGCACCTGAAAGCACATTTAGTATTTTTAATCTGTTGCCGCTGGAGAAAGAAACGGCGCAGAGTTCCTTTATTTCGTCAGCGCAATCGGAAGTTGGCTTTACTTATGTCCCAGAGTTGACCGGAGGGGAAAAGGAACCGCCGTCAGTTACTGGAATTGCAAAAAGTGGACCTTTGCCGGGAGAATCGACATCGGATGTTATGGTACAAGTCAATCCGCAAACCGATTCAGGATGGCAGCCGATACATGTACTGGTTTTGGTGTGGTTTGGCGGAGCGGCGGTGGTGCTGGGCATGTCGGTTCGAGCGCAACTGCGATTTACCGCACGGGTTCGACAGGAAACGGAGATCCATTCCTCACAAATCCAACGGTTGTTCGTATCCTGTAAGCAGGAGATGCAGGTGCGTCGCCCAGTCAAGCTGATCGGGACGAAGCAGATTGCCGTACCGACACTACTTGGCGTTATGCGGCCCAAGTTGCTGCTGCCCACCTCTACTTTACACACTCTGGAGACGAACGGACTCCGTCATATATTCCTTCATGAGCTGGCACATGTGAAGCGCCATGACATTTCGCTAAATCTGCTGACAGGTCTGCTGCTGGCCATGCATTGGTTTAATCCTCTGTTGTGGTATGCCGTACGCCAAATGAAAGAGGATCAAGAGGTTGCCTGTGATGCTCTGGCCTTGAAGCATCTTGAACCAGCTTGCCACAGAAGTTATGCCTTGACACTTCTTAAATTGTTAGAAACCTTACCCGATCCGATCCGGTTGGCAGGTACAGCTGGCATTTCAAGCAGTAAAAAGGAAATGGAAAGAAGGATTATTATGATCACCAGGCACAAAAAATTTACGGCAAAAAGCTCAATGCTGGGCCTCGCTGTAATTATGATCTTAAGTGGCTGTACCCTTACAGGAGCAAAGCTGAATTCTGCATCAGCTCCGGCAATGAGCGCTCCTGCTACTTTTCAGGCAGAAGTGCAGGATAAAAATACAACGGATTCCAGTGTTAAAGGCACTTTATTGGCGGAAAAAAACGGAATCACGGTATCTGCTAATCCCACTGGTGAGAATACACTTTTGCATAAAGTCACGGTAGATGTGCGTGGTGAAGTAAGCCGTACGTTCTTGTGGAATGCAGGAGAAGATAAAACTCGGCCTCCATTGATTGAAGAAGCAGATGTGAACGGAGATGGAACGAAAGAAATTTTCATACGCATTACGACCGGCACGGGTACTGGACTTTCTATGAGTGAGATTCATGTGCTTCAGCCTGCTAGCTTGGAAGAGCTTGTGGTCGAAGATCCGATCGAAACGTTGAATCAGAAGCTGAAATCATCCATTACACATCGAAATAACCACACTTATGTATCTGCTGAACTGGACGGAAAGCATTTGACCAAAGTGTATGATTACACGGAGGGAGCTTGGGGAGAGAAGGTCGGATTTGGCTCTATAGTTTCATACGAACTGATAGATGACCAAATTGTAGCCCATATGTCCGGTGCGGCGTCTATGTCTGAGTTTCCGCTCGAAGTTATTGCCGTTTACGGGAAGAATCTGACCATTGAGAGCGCACAGATGTACTATGGATCGTTTATATCTCCACCACTCAGTGAACAGGATATCAAGTCCATGATGGAAAAACAGCTTCCGGCAAGTGGTTGGACCTTTAGCAAAGACGGAGATCAGTATAGGGTGGATATAGATCCACTGAATGGCGTAGGGGAAGGCAATAGCTATAAAATAAATCCGCTTACCGGAACGGTTCATGACGTAACTTCTGGCAGTCCACTGAGAAGTCTTGTAAACCGAGAAGCGATAGATCTGTGGAACATCTCTAACGGTACAGAATACCAGAAGGAACTGTATAAGTTACTCCAACCTATCTTTGATACAGAGGGTTTCAAGCCAACAGATACGGACTGGATTTCAGGCTTTATCGGGGATGGTTATTTGTTCAGTGATGTTAGGCAAGGAAGCAGGGAATTCACGATTAAAGTAGATGTCTTTACTGGTCAGTGGGAGGAAATTCCTGACCCGTATCAATAGTTAAGTTTCAAGGTCTGTACCGTATTATTGAAGAGACCATTACTAGCGAATTGAAACTAAAAGCAGCCAGTACGCGCCGATAGATTATCGGCATGCACTGGCTGCTTAATTTTTCTTGAAGGGAGGACAGTCTTACGACTGTGTAAATTACGGATGACTAAAGGACTATTCGACCTGGAACTGGTTTAATTCGTCCTGAAGCTTTTTGGACAACTGATTGAGCTGCAGGGACAGTTCGGCAACCTGTTCAATGCTGTCCAATTGTTCTTGCGTACTTGCGCTAACTTCTTCCGTTGAAGCGGAATTCTCTTCTGTAGTTGAAGAAATGATTTCGAGTGCCTGTAGGATTTCATCTTTGTGTTTATGGACTTTGGAGGTGTTGCTGCTGATTTGAATCATACGTAATCTTAAAGCCTCCAAATCGCTGTTGATGCTAAAGAATACCTGTTTCGTAGCCTGCACGGATTTTGCATTTTCTTCGGCAATTTCAAGTCCTTGGGCTGTGTATTCCACAGATGCTCTAGTTTTCTCTTCGATTTCATGAACCTTTCTGCCAATCTCCTGTGTAGCCTGTGCAGTCTGCTCCGCCAACTTGCGAACCTCTCCGGCAACAACGGCAAATCCGCGTCCCTGTTCTCCCGCACGTGCTGCTTCTATGGAAGCATTTAGTGCCAGCAGATTGGTTTGCGTAGCGATTTGATGTACCGTGTCCACGATGCTCGAAATTTCATGACGGCTTTGATCAATATCATGGATGGCAGACGATATCGAATGAGTGGAGTTATGATTTTCTTCTGCCCATTTTGATAACTGATCTAATACACCCAACCCCAGTTCGCTCTGGTCGGCAGAAGCCTGCACCATCGTCTCTATGGCTATGGCATCATTAGCGATTTCGTCAATTTGACCAGATAATGATCCGGTTTTTTGCAAAATCGTATCCGTTTCGATCGACTGATAGTTGGTTGCATTCGCAATCTCATTAATGGCTGTGGCTGTATCGTTCATCGTTATAGCTGTGCGGGAAGAAATAGATTGCAGATCCTTTGAGGACTGGTTTAATACCTGAGCGGAGGTACCCACTATTTGGAGCATCCCTTGAATTTTCTGGACCATGTTGAATATTCCGTTGGAGATTTGTCCAATTTCGTTGTTGGAATAGGCATCAAATTGAACCGTCAAATCCCCATTTTCCACCCGTTTGATTTTGGTAAGCAGCTTCGGTATGGATCTGAGCAGATAACGGAGTGTGATATACGAAAATAGAACGAGCAGAATCGCCGCTGCAACAAACCCGCCAATCGTAATCCAGGTGAACTTTTTTAATTCGGAAAGCACTTCCCGCTCTGAAATAGTTAAACCTACGGACCAGCCGGTATCTTTACTTGTAGCATAGCCGATGTAACGGCGTTCTCCGTTGTCATTAATCAGATGTACGCCGGATTCACCAGCGATCATTTTCTTGCCGATTCCCCCAAGATCACCTGGCAGCTCATTAATCTTTTCCTTTGTGACCTTAGACTGGTCTGGGTGATACAGAATATCACCTGTTTTGGAGGCGAGAATGGAATAACCTGTGCTGCCTAGCTTATAGCTTTCCATTATCTCAGGGATATTTTTAGACGCTATATCAACCGCGACAAAACCGATTAATGTATTGTTGTCATTTTTTATCGGATAGAAAATACCCATCAGCATATCACCTGTAGTGATGTCAATATAAGGATCGGAGTAGTACAGGCCGTCTGCTTCGACTGCTGGCTTATAATACGGCCGTTCTTTAATGTTAAAAGCAGCATCTGATGTCGTACCATTGTTGAGGATATAAAAACCTTTGCCGGCAGTACTCGCAATCCATGCATCTGCAAAAGTGGGTTCCACCTTTACTATGTCAGCTAGTGTCTTTGCTACTTCAGCGGCATGCGGAGAAGTCTTGGCCATTTCAGGAGCTTCGGTGGTTTCGATGTATTGTTTGAATAAGTTATTCGTTGACATTTGCTTGACCAGTGAACCCTTTTCCTTAAATAGTGCATCAAATTGACTGACAAGTGCCTGTGTTTTGGTCTGAAGCATAGATTCTTGTTGTTTCACAAGTATGCTGCGAGTGCTGGAAAACATAAAGGTTCCCAAGATTGAGAAGACGACAACAATAATAACTAAAAGTACAATGGACAAAGTATTTGCTATGCTTGATGAACCAAACCGCCTTTTTTTTAGTTGTTGTAACATGCTACCATCTCCCCCAAGTTGTCTCTGAGCAAATAGCTCATAAGAACATATCGGAAGATAGTGAGATTTTCGAAATAGTAATTTTGAGAATGAAAAAATTAAATTAAAATGGATGATGCACAGAATAAATCCTTGACTGGTGCGGGATTTCAAGATGGTGGGGGGAGAGGGAGATCTTAACAATTAGCCTGTAGCTTGGCACATTGCATCTACTGATTAAAGGCGAACTGTTGTTTTTTTAGGTGATGCTTAACTGCCTTTATCAGACTTCTTGTTTGTAGATTGCTTCCAGCTCTTGCGGTTGATAATGATTATCAATTATACTTCCGATAGGAAGGAGGCGAGTAAAGATTTTAAATGCTGATGATAATTTGATGCTCTGGGATTATGCACATATCCGGCTGATTGATATTCGCCATATGTTGTTTAAGGCAGGAGACAAGCTGAACTCCTATAGGTTCCCGGCTGCAGGTTTTTTATATATGGTTCGCGGCAACGTGGTTTTTCGGCTCAATGGAAATAAACATGCTGCAGAACGTTTTCATATCCTACACAGCGGAAAAGGAGGGCAACTGGATATTGATTGGGTCAGGGAGGAAATGGAGTTTTATTTTATTTTCTATAAAGCCTCACTTTCGCTAACGTCCGGATCAGGTGTACGTAGACTTTTTGAAAGAAACAGTCCTTTTCAAAAACAATATGAATTTGCTCCGAATGCTCCAGTGGCTTTGCTGTCACAAGTAAAGGAGATGCACCGGAAATGGCTGGACTCAAGTTCACTTGAACGGATTCAGATCAAAGCAATGCTTTATCAATTTGTCTACGAAGTTGAGCGGCAGAGACAGGCATATGGAGTCTATTCCGTCAAGCCGGATCTGGTGGAGCAAGCAGTTCGATACATACGAGAATATTACAGTCAGCCTATTACCTTATCCTCTATTGCAGAGCAGCTTAATTATAGTGTGGCCTATGTGGCGAAGCAGTTTAAAAGCAAGACGGGTACCAGTCTGATTGATTTTCTTATTCGGACGCGAATAGATAAGGCGCAGGAACTGATGCTAAATACCGATGCATCATTACAGGAGGTTGCCGCCGGAGTGGGGTACACGGACCTGTCCTATTTCATCCGTATTTTCAAGAAAACAACCGGTGTGACTCCGGGTAATTTTAAGTCATTGGCCCTAGGCTCTGCCAAAGGATCAGATCGTCCTAAAATCAGGCTAAGATTGTCTAATGCAGGATGGGCTGAGCCAAGTTATATTGTTAATGATCATGATAATCATTATCAATATAGAAGAAAAGGGGATTTACCGATGGTTAGAAATACAAAAATGTCAATGGGAGCAGCGATGCTGTTATGTCTGGTTTTAATGCTTAGTGCTTGTTCTTCAGGGAACAGTCCTGTTAATTCTGTGAATGCTGGCCCTAGTCCGGTATCCTCTGTGCAAACAGAGACAAGTCCACCGGACTCAGCCACCAATTTAAAATCTACAAGAGTATATAAAGACAGTCAGGGGCATGAGGTTGATATTCCAGAGCGTCCACAGCGGATTGTGCTGCAAGGTAATTCGATCGGAGACCTGCTGGCACTCGGGATTCAGCCGGTCGGTGTCGACCGCCGGTTTATTGAAGAATCAGTCTATTTGGATAAGGAGACAACCCCGGCTCAGGATATTGGATTTCCTACAAATCTGGAACTTGTTTTGGATCTGGAACCGGATTTGACAATGCTGGGTTATGTGATGGACAAACAATATGAAGAAGTGTCCAAAATATCACCTACTGTTGTATTTGACCAGAGTAAACCCTTGTCTGAGCGTCTGCCTGTCATTGGTGAGATAGTGGGTAAAAAGGCTGAAGCAGAGCAACTGTTGTCCGAATATAATCGCAAGGCCGAGAATATGTGGAGCGGATTGCGTCAGGAAGGCAAACTTGCCGAAGGAGAAACAGCGGTAGTGCTGATTTATTATTGGAACAAGACAATGTATTTGATGAAAACTGGTGGTATTCCTGCACTGCTGTATCAGCCGCAGGGCTACAAAATGTCCGAGGCAGTGAAGGAAATCGAGCCGGCAGAAGGTGCACCCTATATTGAGGTCTCCCCTGAGCTAATGCATAAGATGCTTATTGGTGACCATTTGTTTGTCATCTATCCGGCCAATGCTGATGCGGAAAATTCCTTTAATGAGTTAATGAAAACTGCGTTGTGGAGCTCGCTCCCTGCTGTAAAGAGCGGAAAAGTTACTTTTGTGGAGACTAAATGGAATTATGACGATATGTTGACCAGCAGCATGCTGCTGGATGAGTTCCCTAAACTGCTGGCTAAATAAATGAGATCAGGTTAACCCTTGACGTGAAGTTTAATGACCGTTTTGATTGAGAAAATAAGAGGCAGCAAAGAAGCAGTGGAGTAACTCACTGCTTCTTTATTTTGTTTATAAAGTTAAGAGTGTTGAATATAGAAAAGTAATCGGTCATTGTTTTTTTGTTGATTAGCTAGACTCCAAGAGTAGCATCGATTAATCTGAAGAAGTGGAATGCGGGTTATGCTTGAATCGTGGCACAGATAAACGGAGGCTGACTATGACTTACTCACAGATCTGGAACAACTCAGGAAATGAAGCTGATATTCTCTATTTGGAACAGCAGATTGAAACCGTTAAAAAAGAAATAAAACGAGCAGAAGCTGCAGAGCTTCAGGAAATATTGGATCAAGCAAATCGTAAGCTGGCTGAATTGGAAGCGAAGCTGGACGAGCTTGAGGATTAGGAGCTCGCCGCCCTTTTGTACCGTTTGAACTTTATGTTTCTGAATTTGCACCGGTGTCTATATAGTTTTATAATTGTAGTTTACTGAATCGTATTACTGGGAGGAATGGGAAAATGGATAAAAATAGAAAATACATGCTTGTCGGTGCGCTTTTGACAGGGGTAGGTGTCTCTTTGATGGCCTATACAGCAAGCCGCTATACTTCGTTTAAACGAATCGTAGCCAATACCATCCGTTTGGAAGAAATCGCCTCTCTAGAAATCTCGCGATTGTCTTCAGTTCCCGGTGAAAAGAAAGACATCATTATTACTGATCCTGCTGTTATTGAGCGGATTTTTGCTGATTTCTCACATGTTCAATTAATGAAATCGGCCCGAAATGTCAGTTCTGACAAAAACTTTAGCTATTATATTACGATAGTTCAGGCTGACTGCAAGCAACGATTTGATATTATTTTAAAAAGCAGACAGCATATGATCATTTATGATAATGATTTAAGCAATCCTCACTTGAATGCCTATAAAATTATCAGTCCTTATTATCCACAAGCACTGGAACAGGTTTTTGACTGATTATATAGAAGTGCGTAATGAAGTAATATCATAGCCCATTTCCTGCATAGCATCCAATCCATTTTTGATCTCTATTGTCCGGGTGCCGTCCCAGCCTTTAGCCGTTCCATATTCGATCCATTCGCGGATACGCTGTGGATGATTTAGATTATAAACATCATCAAAACCCTTTTTATGGTTTTGCAGCAGATAGCCTGTATTTAGCGGACAACCGGCAATAGGATCATCCCATGTTAGGATTTGGATGCGGAGGGGATGGAGCTTTACATTTTTATGATAAATCTTTAATTCAAGCTGACTCCGTTCGTCATGGATTCTCATGCCCAATATATAGCTGTATTCCAGTTCCCTGAGCGTGATAGAACGCAGCTTTTTTTTCATAAAAATCGCCTCTCATCCTAATAATTTTGTTATCATAGCAAGCATAGGGATGTTTTTCAAGCAATCAACAGGGAGGATGTTCATATGAAGTATGAATTTGGGGTCATGGCATCCATTACAGAATTGGTGGAGTACCCGGATGAGCAGAGTGATACCTATATTCCGCACCCGAATTTTCAGATCATCATGGATCAATTGGGTATTACAGTACCCGTTGCGGAGATTTATGAACATTTTTTTGCCAACCCTGTTCACACCGGACATGTGCTCGTTTACAGTAATCCAGAGCAGCCAAACGCTTGTATTGTCCTCGACACTTACCGTGATCCGCTGAACCAGCTAGATATGATTTATTTCGGATGGCGCTGTTCGTCCGAGAAAGACAATATCCGTGAGCTGTCCCGGCGTTTTTATGATGAATGTGAATTTGCGGTCCGTTATGAAGAAGGTCAATCCGTGCTTTACAAGGTGTTGAAGGAGGATGCCTATCCGCGAAAATTTTACTACAATACCGTGTTTGAGCAGCAGTTGAAGCGATACCCGGCAAAATAGGCGATAGAAATACATAACCGAATCACTTAACACAAAAACGCGAGTTCAGGGCAGTGCCGCCCGGACTCGCGTTTTCTATATACCTGTTTTTGAAATGCTCTGCATCATTTAGGCAATTACTGTGCCGTCAGCAGCTGCTCCAGAATTTCGGCGCGAATCTTCAGCAGGCTCAGCTCTTTCAGCGAACGGCTGCGCTGTGGAGTATCAATTTCAATAATTTTTACAATCCTGCCCGGATGTCGGGACAAGATCATAATTTCATCCCCCAACAGCAGGGCTTCATCAATATCATGCGTAACAAAAACGATGGCGCATTTCTTGCGCTCCCACAATGCGATTAATTTCTGAACTAAATCAAACCGCAGATGATAGTCCAGGGAGTGAAAAGGCTCGTCCATCAGCAGCATATTTCCGCCGTGATAAAAAGCGCGGGCAAGGGAGCAGCGCTGCCGCATGCCTCCTGACAGCTGATGAGGATAATGATTCTTGTAGGCAGCAAGCCCGACCTCTTCCAAAAATGCTTCGATTTCCGACGCAGAGGTCGGAGAAGCCTCCTTAACAAAGCTGATATTCTCACCAACTGTAGACCACGGCAGCAAACAATCCTCTTGAAAGACATAGGACAGCTTTAGCTCTGGATGCACAGTGACCCTGCCGGAATCGGCGCTTTCGGACTGTGACAGGATATTCAGCAACGTTGTCTTTCCCGCACCTGAAGGGCCTAGAATACAAATGATTTTCGGCATCTGGATTTCAAGACTGATTTTTTCCAGGATTGGAACTCCCGAATAGCGTTTGGAAACTTCTTGTAGTGTAATAAGCATAAGCCCCACCCTTATTTATTCAAATGCGTCGGCAGGCTTACCCTGCTGCGGAACAGAAATGTAATGCAAGATTTGATCACATTCCAGAAAATAGCCATAAACAACGCCAGGGCAAACACACGATCGGTCTCCAGATTTGTTCTGGCATCGGACAGCAGGCTGCCGATCCCGTCGACGGAGGTCAACAGCTCCGCCATTACGGCTAGCTTCCAGCCCAGTCCCGCTGAGGTGATCATGCCTGATTTCAGATAGCTTTTGAGCGAAGGCAATATGATATGCCGGAGAATCTTATTACCAGGTACATGATAGACCTTGGCCATCCGCATCAATTTGCCATCGATCGCCGCAAATCCCTCGTACAGATTGACCACCAAAACCGGTGTAGTGGACAACACGATAATAAAAATTGCAGGCAGATCCGTAAGCCCAAACCAAATGATCGCGATGCCCAGCCAGGCGATCGGCGGCACGGATTGCATTATATCGATGACAGGTTCCAGATAAGGCTTCCAACGCGGATAAAGTCCAAGCAGCAGCCCCAGACAGCCGCCCAGCAGCAGAACGCAGACCATGCCGATCAGCAGCTTGAGCAGCGTGCGATAAACTGCATAATAAAATTCCGGATCACCGAAATAGCTCAGGACCGTGCGCATCGTCTCCAGCGGGCCAGGCAGGACAAAAGGGTCCATCTGCATAGCTACAAGCTGCCACAGCAAGGCAATGCCCAACAGGGATATGGCTTTTTTACTTAGGCTGATAATAGAACTGTTCATCGGGAAGCTTGCCTCCAATGCTGTCCTTGCTGTAATTCATCAGCGTCTGGTAATACGTTGACAGAACCTCTTTGCTCTCGGAAGCGGAGGCGAAATCCAGCGCCATATGCGGAATCGCTTTCTCAACCACACCGGCATCCAGCTTGAAATACTTATTGGCCAACTGAGCCGCCTCTTTGGGGTTGTCCAGCGTCCATTGCAGCGCTTTTTGATATTCTTCCTGGAAGCGGGCGACCAGTTCCGGCTGGCTGGCAATTACTGACTGCTTGGTTGCGAGTCCGGCGTTGGGCAGATCGGTGTTTAATTTGGTAACCTGCTGCCATTCCTTTTTGTAATCCACGATCGAGCGCACCTGATCATTTTTCATTTGTATCGCGGTAATTTGCGGCTGAATGCTCACAATTGTGGAGGCCTTGCCGGATAACAGCAGCTGAGCTCCCTCAGCCAGCTGGGTGTAATGCAATGTGATGTCTTTCCCTGGCTCCAGTCCGTTATGCTTCAAAAAGGTCTGCGTAATATAATCGACAGGCGAGGATTTCATAGGCACATACAGCGTTTTTCCTTTAAGATCCTCCCAGCTCTGGATGGACGGATCTGTTGTAATCATGCTCATCACTGACCAGGTATTCACATTCATCAAGGAAAGATCCATTCCCTTGTTATACATCACGACGGCATTGTTCAGCGGCAGAGCTAAGAAGCTTACTTGATTGTCCTTAGCCAGCGCGGTCAGCGTGTCGATGGACTCCCAGGTTTTGAACTCGATGTTGACCGATTCTCCCAACGCCTTGGATTCAATTAGCCTCAGAATAGGCAGAGAAGGCGGAGAAGGAGGGCCGCCGACCGTGATATTCAGTGTTTCTGCCGGGCCAGCGGAGGGAGCGGCGGATTTGGACGAATTTTCATTTTTTTGTTGCGAACAGGCACTTAACATAAAAGATAAACTTAACAGTAAACTGAGGCACAAGGCATAAACAGATTTAGCTTTCATCGTGAGTTCCTTTCAAGCGGTTATTTTGACAGCTAGATGGTAATGTTGATGAATTATATTGATAACCATTCTCAATTACAGTGAAAATAAAAACCTATCATAAGACATGATAGGCCTGCGCCCAACTATTTTTTGCTGCTGCAAACGGCAATATAATTCAGATCTTTACCCGTCATATTAAAAAAGGTATACATCTTTTTGAACTGTTCCCGGTTCTCTTTCTTGAGCCCGTTTTTCACAATACGCAGCGCCCCGATAACCCCTTCATCGCGAATGAGTCCATTGATACTCATTAAGGACATGGGACCGGTAGCATTGTCTACTTGCTTAAAGCCTGCGGAGTGGAACAATCCCGCCCAATGCCCAACAGACAGCGGCTCGACATTGATGTGAATGGTGCGGCGAAGCTCGGCTAGATGTTCTTCCATATTTTCCTTGACAAAGGTAATATCATGTGTTAGCAGAATGCCGCCAGGCTTTAGTACCCGATAGTATTCGGCGACTGCCTTTTCCTTCGCAGGCTGGTTAAGCATCGTGAGCATGGCTTCATTAATGACAACGTCAAAGCTCTCATTCTCAAAAGGGAGCTTCATCGCATTGCCTTGCCGGACATGGATATAGTTTTCCAGATTGGCATTTTTAATATTTCGGTTTGCTTTTTCCAGCGCCCGCGGGTCCATATCAATGCCGGTAATTTGACAGTGGTATTTCCCGGCCAGTTGAATGGAGGTGGTGCACATATTGCAGGCTACCTCCAAAACCTGGCTGTCCGTACTCAGATTGGCTTGCTGGATCAGCCAGTTGGTTGCTGCAACGCCGCCGGGCCGCAAACGTTTTTTTCCCAGCCGCGCCAAAAAATTATGGCCTACTTCCTTTTTCATCGCATTCACCCCATTACTTATCCGGCTTGACTACAACCAGAAGCATCTGAAACGCCTCTGTTGCGTATAGGGCATGCGGAATATTGGCCGGCATAACTAGGGTCTCCCCCGCATGAACTGTGTAGTTGTCTTCTCCAATTGTAATTTCCGCTTGCCCGGACAATATGTTGACCATGGCATCGCCCGGGGAAGAATGGCCCCCAATCGACGAGCCTTTATCCAGCGAAAGTAAGGTCATTGCCAGATTTGGCCGCTGTACAAGGGTCAGACTGGAAACCTGCTGTTCCTCTATTGTGATGATTTCTTTCAAATCTATGACTGCGGATTGCGGCAGTTTTTTAATAAATAAACCTGTTTCCATTTTGAATACCTCCGTTTTATATACTGATTTGCAAAAATTTGCAGCTGCTGTGGGCGGAATAATCATGCCATGTGCCCGCTGGGACGATAACAGATGCGCCGGCTGTCAATTGATAGGGCTCTGCCGCCACCAGCAGATGAAGCTCGCCTTCCAGCACATGGATGATTTTAGATTTGGGGGAGGTCTCCGAACTGATAGTCTCCTCCTGATCCATGGCATACAATACCCATTCCGGTTGTGCTGCTGTTTCGGCTGCAGCTACGGGCAATGACAGCGTTCGGCTCGCAATCCGGTGCGGCTTGATGCTGATCATATCTGTTAAGAAAAATACCTTGCCTGCTGTAATTCCACTCATACGATCCCCCTGTTCAAAGTACAGTATTTTGATTATTTCCAAATTGCTTGATTGAATGATTCCTGCAATTTGATATAATGAGAATGACTAATGAGAATTATTCTCATTTATTTTATTGTAGCAGAGTATTCATCATGACTCTGTTGCCATGGCAACAGGAGGCTGAGAAAATTGCAGAAATATCTGAGCAGGATACAGAGCACCACTTTGTTTAAGGGATTCGCGGACCGGGAGGTGCAGCAAGCACTGAGCTGTCTGCAGGGCACAATCAAGGATTTTGCGCGGAAGGAGGTTGTTTTTAGAAAAGACGATATTCTGGATTCGGTGGGCATTATTATCCATGGAAATGTTTTGCTGTGCAAAGATAATATCTCAGGCATGAGATTTATTTTCTCGGAACTCGGGGATGGAGAAATCTTTGGCGAAACGGCGCTTCGCCTTGTCCAAGAGCACAGCGGCTATGAAGCGGTGGCGGGCTCGGAATGCCGGATTCTGTTTATCAAAATAAATAAAATCGTCCGGCCCGGCCAGGACACTTGCCATTTAAGGGGACGGATCATTGAGAATATGTTGGCCCTGCTGCTTGAGAACAACCGGTCTATCTATCAAAAGCTGGATCTGGTCTCCCACAAATCGCTGCGGGACCGTATCCTGCATTATTTGGCCCTCCAGACCAAAAAAAACAATTCCGCCTGTTTTGAAATTCCGTTTACCCGCAGCGACCTGGCTGATTATTTGACTGTTGACCGCAGCGCCTTGTCCAGAGAGCTGCAGCGAATGGCACAGGACGGGCTGATCCGGTTTAATCGAAATCAATTCGAGCTGTTGGACGCGGAGAATCAGCTGCGGATCAGCGATTTTTAGAATAATTTCTCCAAACATTGAAAAGGAGTAAACAGAGGGAATAATCAGCTAGAAAGCGCATTGGGAAAGGATTTCACCGATCTAAACAGCATAAAAGACGTAGTTAAAGTTAGCTAACTGTTGACTTGAGTTTTGATTTGTTGATTTTAGCTATCTATCGGAGTTACTCATAAATACAAGAGCCCGCGTCGGACGCGGGCTCTTGTATTTTACTCTCCTCCAGTAGCCACCGGATTCTCCTCATATGAAATCCAATCACTCCAGCTTCCTGCATACAGCTTCACATTCTTGTACCCGGCTTTGCCTAGCGCGAGCACATTTGGGCAGGCACTTACGCCTGAACCACAGTACACGATAATTTCTTGCTCAGGATCAATTCCTTCATAATGCTCTTTCAGCACCTCAGTTGATTTCCAGCGCCCTTGCTCATCCAGTACATCCTTCCAGAACTTATTGATCGCTCCGGGAATATGACCTGCCTTCGGATCAATAGGTTCTTCAAGTCCTTCATAGCGGCGGGACTCGCGGGAATCCATCAATAGTGCACCACCGTCGTTAACTACATTTTGCACATCTTCCATGCTAACAAGCATCTTCTTCTGAACATCTGCTTCATACTGGCTAGGAATCCTAACCGCTTGATGATCACTGACGGGAAACTTACCATTTTTCCAAGCAGAGTAGCCTTGATCCATTACATACACACGTTCATGTCCCAAATATTTAAGCATCCACCACAGACGGGAAGCGTAAGCTCCACCTTGATCATCATAAGCAACGACAATGCTATCTCTGTTAATGCCAACCTTGCTAAGAACGGTGGTTAGCTTCGAGATCTCAGGCAGTGGGTGGCGTCCACCGTGTGCGCTTACTGGAGCGGAAAGCTGTTCTTCCAGATGTAGATAAAGTGCTCCGGGAATATGATCTTCCGTATAGGCTTTACGCCCAGCTTCCGGATCCGTGAGTAAAAAACGGCAATCGACTATAACAAGTTCAGGCTCGTATAACCGAGCAAGCAGCCATCGAGTAGAAACGATCGGTTCCATAAAGTAGCCTTCTTTCCTGTTTAATATGTATGGAGTCATTATAGCGGAAAATAAAAGAGGGCGCACCTTAAGCTTATGGCTTAAACTGCGTCCTCATTGAATTAGATCAAACGATATCCTGATGGCAAGCTGCCGGTACGTTGAATGGTGCGAACCTGCGCCGGGGTCAGCCGTTGATTGCTTGAAATGAGCGATTCGACATCTCCTCTTCGCAGAAAGTCGTCCAGTTCGCGGATGCTGCGGTTGCCACGCAAAATGACGAAATTATCGCGGAAGGCAGAACGATCGAATAACACAAGCGTAGCGTTCGGATTTGTGGAGAAGAAGCGCAAGCTTTCTATTCCTGTAAGGACTGAATCTATATCTGCAATGCCCAGGTTGCCGCGAAGAGTTCTGCGAAGCCCCCGAAAGTTCTCCTCACTAAACACTCTTAGCCTAGGATATATTACAGATGTTACTTTTTTTGTAATCATGGTTAATCCCTCCAAGTTCGATTAACGAACTGTCGTTTCGACAATGCGTCAGATTTACCATTAGTTAATGCGGTAATTTCGACTGGAAAAAGGAGTGACCTGGGCGTTAGGCTCCGGATTACTCCTTTTTGTTGTTGTAAGCAGTTCCTAGATCAAACGATATCCCGAAGGCAAGTTACCGCTGCTGCGGATATTACGGATTTGTTCGAGGGTTAAGCGTTGGTTAGTAGAAATAATGGATTCCACGTCATTACCTGAAATGAAATCATCCAGATCCCTAATGTTGCGGTTCCCGCGAAGAACACGGAAATTCCCTCTAAACCGGGTTCTTGTGAAGAGTACCAGTGTAGCATTGCTGCTAGTAGAGAAGAACCGAAGGCTCTCAATACCATCGAGGATGTTGTCCGTATTACGAATACCCAGGTTGCCAGTATATACTCTACGGCGTCCATTGAAGTTTTCTTCATCGTACACGGTCAAGCGAGGGAAAGTCTGAGAAATGTGAACTTCTTTTTTCATTTGTAATTCCTCCTTTGTTATCTAATCTATGTTCATATAACTTTTTGGCTTGGCTGAAAGTCTAATAGAAAGCCCTTATTTGCATGAATTTATTATTTTGGGCTTTACTCCAACAATATATTAGTGTACTATTTAACTATGACACTGACACAATATAAAAAATGAACAATACATTAGTTGGCAGGGAGGATTCGCATGAAACAGGGGAGTGGTGTAGAAATGCAAGATTCAATCGTTCTGCAAATGAATGAGGTAAGTAAGATCATCAAAGGAAGACCGATTGTGGATAAGCTGACATTTGATATCCGTAAGGGTGAAATTGTTGGATTGTTAGGTCCAAACGGTGCAGGAAAGACCACAACGATTCGAATGATGACGGGTTTAATACGGATGAGCGAAGGCGATGTGATTATCCAAGGCCACAGTGTGAAAAAGGATTTTAAGCAGGCGATTGGCCATATCGGTGCGATAATTGAAAATCCAGAGTTTTATCCCTATATGACTGGACTTGATAATTTGAAGCAGTATCAAAGAATGACGGATAACATTGAGGCTGGCAGAATAGATGAGGTTGTAGAACTGGTAGGACTTCAAGAAGCGATGAATAAAAAAGTAAAGGCTTATTCGCTGGGGATGCGCCAACGTCTTGGGATTGCTCAGGCGCTTCTCAATCGGCCGAAGTTATTGATTTTAGATGAGCCTACGAACGGACTTGATCCGGCCGGAATACGGGAAATGCGTGATTATATGCGTACCATCGCCGAAGTGGAAGGCATTTCTATTCTGATTTCCAGCCATTTACTTACTGAAATTGAACAAATATGCCATCGGGCTATTGTGATCCA
Organism: Paenibacillus sp. FSL H8-0315; assembly: GCF_038005365.1. Lineage (NCBI taxonomy): Bacteria > Bacillati > Bacillota > Bacilli > Caryophanales > Paenibacillaceae > Paenibacillus > Paenibacillus sp. FSL H8-0315. Next base: position 6,269,653 of record NZ_JBBOTA010000001.1, read on the forward strand.
GAATGGTAAGCTGGTGACCGTAACTACGATTGGTGAGGAGCAGGAAGCAACCGCACAAGTGAAGCTCACCATCCGTGTAGGATCAATCGAATCCGCTATAAATATCTTGGAGGGCTTGGATTATGCAGAATTGATCTCTATGGATAGCGCGCGATCTGAAGTGACAGTAAGTCTGCTTGATAGCAGAGTACCGGAGCTTGTATCTACTTTTAGTGATGAAGGTGTGGGGATTTTTCGGATTACGGAGAATAAACAAAGTCTTGAGGAAGATTTCTTGAAATGGACAGGAGGAAACCGCATTGCGTAACTTTAATAATCTGATTGTGAATGAATGGCTCAAGCTCTCAAAAAAACGCACAGTTTTTATGCCATATCTGATATTAATTCTATTATCCCTGCTGTTAGGTTATATAGTTCATTCTGTCTCACCTGGCCTGTTTGAATCAGCTTATGATTTTTCAGCAATGATGCTGCTTTCCCAAGGGATTGGGCAAGTGATTACAATTCTTGCGATTATCGGAACAGCAGGTATTGTCTCAAAAGAGTATAGTCAAGGAACCATCAAGTTCCTGCTTATCCGCGCCAGAAGCCGTACAGCAATCCTCGCATCCAAATATGTGGTTGTACTGTTGTATGCTTTGACTTTGACTGTCATCGGAGGTATAGCCGTTTTTGGAACAGGAGCTTTGTGGTTTGGACTAAGTGGTGGAGAAGCGGGTATGAGTGAGATGCTTACAAACCTATTGTATAATCTCGTTAGTACGGTTGTGTATGGAACACTTGCTTTTATGCTGGGGATATTGACCACTTCAACGGGAGTAACGATAGGGGCTACTATGTTTGCGTTAATGATAGACAAATTGATTATTTCTCGTGATTTTTACAAATATGTTCTGTTTCCAAACTTAAATTTATCTGCTTATGAAGGTGGAGGAGCACCTATGCCTGGAATGACACTGACCTTTTCTATCGTGATGCTTGTCTTATACACAGCTGTCTTTCTTCTCGTAGGTTTCTCCGTCTTTAGACGAAGGGATGTTGCTTAATCATGACAATCGAATTCGATAACAACCTGCCGATTTATATACAGATCATGAATTACATCAAAGGTGAAATCGTCACAGGCAAGCTGAAACCGGGAGATAAAATACTCTCAGTACGAGAACTTGCCAGTGAACTGCAGATTAATCCGAATACGGTGCAAAGAACTTTTCAGGAACTGGAGCGTGAAGAAATCGTGGAAACCCGGCGTGGAATGGGAAGATACGTCACAAGTAATGAAGGTACTATCCTGACCATCAAAAAAGAAATGGCCAAAGATGTGCTAGATCGTTTCATTCGTGGTATGCAGGATCTTGGCTTTCAAGGCGAAGATATTTTAGCGGCGGTTGCGGAGAATATCCGTAACAAGGATAAAGAATAGGGGGATAAACAAGTTGGGAAATATACTTGAGGTTCATGAAGTTACAAAAAAATATAGATCCAAGCATGCCCTCCACAAGGTATCTTTTAATCTGAGTGCGGGTAAGATCACAGGACTGCTGGGCAGTAACGGCAGCGGCAAAAGTACACTTATGAAAATCATCGCTGGACTGACACAACCTACCTCTGGTCGTGTATCCGTCATTGGGGGTTCTGTAGGAACAGAAAGTAAAGCGGTGGTGTCGTTTATGCCTGATAAGCCGCTTACAGAATCCTGGATGAGTGTTTCTGATGCTCTGAAATTCCAAACTGACTTCTATCCGGATTTTGATCAGACTAAAGCCTCGCGAATGTTGGAGTTTATGAAACTAAGAGCGCAAGATAAGGTAAAGGACCTGTCCAAAGGGATGAACGAACGTTTACAGCTTACACTTGCCCTATCACGCCGAGCTAGCCTTTATTTGCTGGATGAACCCATTGGTGGTGTAGATCCGGTAGCTAGAACAAAAATTCTTAACGCGTTAGTAGAGTTTTATGAAGAGGACAGTACCATTCTCTTATCAACCCATTTAGTATCGGATATTGAGCGGATCTTTGATGATGTGATTTTTATAAAAGAAGGAGAAATTCTGATGCATACTGCGGTGGAGGATATTCGGCTACGCCATGGCAAAAGTATTGACGAACTGTTCAGAGAGGTGTACGCAGAATGCTAAAGCTAGTGAAGTATGATTTTAGACGGGATAGGGATAAGTTTCTTGCAGTTTTTGTAATCATAATTCTGGCACAGATTGGGTTAGGATTTACCAAACTGCATGACTATGAACGGTTTACTTTGAACGGAATAGCTTATGTTATTGCAGGACTGATCTTTCTTGTCATGGCAGCAAAAACCTTTTTTAACAATATAAATTCCTATAATCGTCGCCTAGTGCCCGTAAGAACTTTGAACACAGTCCTTTCTCCGTTAGTGCTCTATTTAGCTCTAATGCTGGGTATTATTTTAATAGCTTTGATCCATTTTGGTGTGTATCTTTCAATGTATCCCTCCTCATTTCTTCCGGAGAATTTCTGGAAAGTGGGATTGTTAGTTCTCTTGCAGGCGTATTGGTTTGCCGGTTATATCATGCTTACCTTGATGCTCTCCATTACGGTTGCACGAAGTGTGAAATTTAAGGGGCGAGTATGGATTGGGCTGGCCACTGCGTATTTGTTACAGAATGGAATATTCTATTTGGAGTATTTTATTTTCAAAAGTAACTTCACTGCTTGGGAAAGTGTATTCCAGTTCGAGGTCATAGATGAGATGGATACCGCAAATGGGATACAGCTTATACAGGGTCATTTGAATCTAGCTCCTCTTCTGTTTGAAGCGGTGATAGCAGTTCTTCTTATAGCGGTCATCATCAAGCTCGTTAATAAAAGAGTGGACGTCTAGCCACAACTTGGCGGAATAGTTTTTTGAACGGAGTCAGAGCGATTTAGCTTTGTCTTCGTTTTTGTGCAAAAAAAAGACGTCCTTCTAAGTGAAGGGCATCTGTTAGGGTAAGTTCTACAGACCTTCAACCCGAAGGGTGGCGGTCCATGTTTCAAGCTCTCTTATTAGGCGTTCTTCCTCATTTTCGTCCAAGCGGAATTTAACTCCATATTGATATTGGCCAAGCCCAAACATCCAACCCCACCGGACGCTGCATAAGAGCTGAAGCTTCTCTTCATTTAATTGAAGATGAATAATAAGCCTAGTATCTCTTGCAGTGAATCGAAGATTCAAAGGAGTACGTACCTTACAACCCGAACGGCTAAGATCGAGTAATACAGCCTCTGTTAACTTTCCAGCACCTGGACCGGAATTGTTAAGCGGAACTTCAATCCAGCATTCAAGCGGATGGTTCATAACATAACGGAATGGTTCTTTCCTGCTGGACACATCCATAATTTTCCTCCCCATTGTTTATTTGCTATTATATCGAAAGGGAATGTTGAGAACAATCTACTAAAGTGCTATTTTTAATTAAGAATTAATTTTTTTAATACTGATGAAGGTGATGAGATTTATATGTACCAATACCTTAATGAAACGTTCCGTAATCACAATTTTGATCAAGGAAGCTTGCAGGATGGTGAGTTAAATAACTGCACATTCGAGCAATGCTCCTTCAAAGGCACTTCTATGGAAGAGATGAACTCTATTGGCTGCCGATTTATTGATTGTGATTTTACTGGAGCCATGCTTAATGCGTCTCACCATAAAGGTTCAGCGTTTACCAATTGTAAATTTACGGGAGCGAACCTGTTTGTATCTAAATTCGAAGATTGCAAGATGGTAGGATCGGATTTCTCAAATGCATATTTGGACGGGATCTCCCTACTCGGAGGGGACTGGTCGTACACGAACCTAAGACATACTAATCTAAGCAGACAGGATCTGCGAGGGATTCGATTTACAGAAGCGGATTTAATGGGCTGTAATTTGCAAAAAAGTGACTTGCGCGGAGCGGATTTGAGCCGTGTACAATTGTCTCAATGCAAACTTAAGGGAGCGGATATGCGGGAAGCGATTGTTGAAGGAATTGATTTAAAGAGTCTGGATCTGCAGGGAGTGCGGATGGATATTGAACAGGCGGTACTCTTGGCACGTTCGTTTGGGGCAAAAGTAGGGAATTAGTAAACGGACGGCATCAGTTGCTAGCGTGGATCATAAAGACCTCCGCTAGCAAATCAATGCTTGAAGCGGAGGGGGTGGCAGCGCAGATTATTATGAGTATTCTAACTGCTGAACCTATGTATTATGGCATATGTAATAGTATGCGTTAACGTAACCGTTTTCTGGGTTTTGCCCACCATTTAATCCATAAGAATCCATCATCATCACGAAAAAACTTTATACCTACCCAGCGTAAGGGTGTCCATACTTCTTTAAAATAATATGAAGGCATAGTCTGTTAGACCCTCCTATATAGTAAATTATTACTATATATTACGCTAATTCTACGGGATTCACAAGCTAGATTTACTAATAATTACATATTGTCCGGGTGAAAGGAGTTGAGGATGCATTATGCAGGACCTAAGGCACCGCTTGAGCTACCGAGAAGTGCACCCCTCCATTTTACATAGACGCTCTACGTCATAGTGGATAGCAGTGGTCGATGTCATGAAAAGTCAACGGAGTAGTAGTTCTCTAATAAATAGGAGAACTACTACTCCTTTTTTTGGATCGTTGTTTGGTTGCTTTTACACCGCCGAGTCATATTCAGTCCACTGAAGCTTAAGGACCCGGATGACGTTATTAGCATGTTTTTAACCTTTTGAGCGTGGATTCGGACCCCAGAGACATTATTCTATATGAAGAGCCTGTTATTGAGTGTTTTTGGTGCCAATTGCGGCTGTGGTGTCCGTTAATATCCAAAAAGTGAGCTAACGCTGCGTATAAGGTCAGCTGAGTCCGATAGATGATTCGTAAGCGAATGAGATGTAATTAGGAAGTTAGATGTTCAGATCATTGAGGCTACTCCAGCAGTCATTTCATGGGTAATGGGATGGCTTTTTTTTTGTTGCCGAGTTGGATTCGAATCTAGTAAAAACACAATGTTAGAAGGGGATAAGCACAGTCATTTTATGATGCCTCGCATTTAATAAACGGAGAGGATGTGATGAGATGACAGAAGGCGAGTTTATAGCGAAGATTGCGAATTTTGCTGTAAAGGACATGCAGCTCACTAAGGTTCCTGCTTCGTTAACCATTGCTCAAGCGGCTCTGGAGTCAGGCTGGGGCAGCAGTGGATTGACTGTGAAAGCGAATAATTTGTTTGGGATCAAAGGAAGTGGACCTGCTGGCAGCATTACTGTACAAACTACCGAATATATTAACGGTAAAGCTGTTAAAGTGAATGCCCCTTTTCGAGCCTATAACAACTGGGGAGAATCTATCGCGGATCATTCCGACTTGATTGTGAATGGAGTCTCATGGAATCGCAACCTTTACAGCAAGGTTCTCGGTGCGAGTGGCAAGGTGGCCGCACAAGAGATTGCCGCAGCTGGTTACGCTACTGATCCGAACTATGCAGCTAAGCTGATTCAAATTATGAATACCTATAATCTGTATCAATATGACGACAAATCCATGGGAGGAGATGATGAGATGTCAGCAGAGGATAAGCAAAAGCTTGTTAGTCTAGAATCGGAAGTAAAGGAACTGCGTGCTCTTATAGCAGCTCTTACAGATAGCAGGGATACGCTGAAAACAGGTGTGCAAGAACAGGGGCAGTCGATTAATAAGCTTACGGATCGGGTGACATTCATTGAAAATCGGGCAGTCATGAATGTCCCTGCATGGGCTGAGGCGGCTGTGAAAGCAGCGACTGCGGCAGGACTTCTCGATACTTCATCGGGTGGCAGTTACGATTTCTATCGCATATTAACAGTGCTGAACCGTGCAGGTTTACTTGTAACAGGAAGTAAAAAATGAAATAAGGAGGATTAAAAAACATGTATAACGATGCTCTCAACAGTGTGCTTGCCTTTGCTTCAGTCCTAGCTGTTTTTGTAATGGCACTTGTACAACTTGTGAAGAATAGCATTGAACTTCCGCGGAATATTGTGCCAGTAGTGGGGTTGGCTATTGGCTTGCTGGTTGGAGCAGTTGCCTACCCGTTCACTGATATGAATCTGATTCTGCGACTCTGGGCGGGGGGTCTTGCGGGACTATCAGCGACCGGTTTGTTTGAACTAGCTTTTAATAAAAGGGAGGGGACGAAAAAAGATGATAAATAGATCTTGCCTATGAGTTTTATAAAACAATTGTTTTACACTGGTAATGTGGCTATGCATTCTATCGAGAACACTAATATATTATGGTATGCCAATTTATAAAGGGGGTGCAACGATGGGAACTTACCTTGATGCTAGAACATCTCAAAATGCCAGCCTCGCCAACTCTATATCTATTCCTATTACGGTACTTAACACGCCGCAGCTTTTTGGACAGATTGGGTTGTTAACGGCTGGAGTGACTACCAATCCACGTGTTCTCCTTAAAGGAACGATATCAGTGACGCTTCCGCTAGCGTTAGTGGGCATCACAATTACGATTGTAAGAGGAACCTTGGCTACTGATCCAAAAGTGTATTCTGCTACTTCAACTTTTGCTCTTAGTATATTGGCTCCGCAAGTAATAACCTTTTCAGCAGCGGATTTCTTACCAGCCATCACACCTCAGCTCACTTATACAGCATTTGTTTCTTCTAATCTTCTCGGTACAGTACGTGTGGGCCCAGAAAGCTTTGATGGTATTTTAGTTTCTGATTAATTGTAGAGCCTTTAACCTCGCTGGTAGCCCAGTAGAGGTCTTTTTTTTTAACTGAACGCCCAATCTTCTAAGGGGATCATTACATATCTTATGATGTATTCTAAATACGGAGGAGGTCTTCTCATGGGTGCTGAATATGGTCATGTTGGTGGTGCTTTTACTTCTACAGGCGCAATCTTAGTTTTGTTCATCTTATTAGTAATTATTACAAGCGCATGCATATTCTAAATCACTAAAATAGCAGAGCTCCATGTTGGCATTTTGCCGACTTGGGGCTTTTTTTTTTGTAGATATTTTGTCCATTAAGGTAATATAAAATAATAAGTTAAAAGAATACTAATCACGTAGTGAATAACATGAGTTTACAATACTATGATTTTGAATATTCAAATATACATGTTATCTTAATCTGATAACATAGATTAATACTGTTAAATTTTATTTAGGAGAGAGCTAGTTTGAAGAAAAAAATGATGATCGGAATTTCTTCTGTTATTGTACTTTTAATCATTGTTGTAACTGTGGGAAGCTTTTATTTCTATCATGTTGCTATTGCACGTGCTTCAAAGGACTTCTTAAATGAAAGCCCTGACCTGCAGTCCAGTCCAGAGGTAGAACAATCTAAAGATACCTCGAAGGCAGACCAAGAGTGGTGGGATACCCAGAGCTTTGATAGATGGGAAATGAATTCTGATGACGGAATACAGCTTAAAGCGTACTATTTAGCTGCTCCTGAACATTCCGATAAGACAGTGATTATTGCTCATGGCTATGCTGGAAATGCAACTCAAATGAGCGGTTATGCCAGAATGTATTATGAGAGACTTGGATATAATATTTTGCTGCCGGATGCCAGAGGACATGGAGAAAGTGAGGGTGACTATATCGGATTTGGATGGCCAGAACGTAAGGATTACCTGAAGTGGATACAGAACGTTCTGAAAGCAAACGGTGAGTATACACAGATCATACTGCACGGTGTTTCCATGGGGGGAGCTACCGTAATGATGACAAGCGGTGAGGATTTACCAGCTAATGTTAAAGCAATTGTGGAAGATTGCGGCTATACCTCAGTAAGGGACGAGCTTACCTTTCAATTAAAAAGAATGTACCATCTCCCCGCCTTTCCAATTGTAGATACGACCAGTATGCTAACAAAGATCCGGGCAGGTTATTCCTTTGGTGAAGCCTCGGCCTTAGAACAGGTGAAGAAATCTAAAACGCCAACTCTGTTTATTCATGGCGATAATGATACTTTTGTTCCTACGGAAATGGTTCATACGGTATATGAAAATAGTCCGGTCGAGAAGGAGCTTTACATCGTTCCTAATGCGGGTCACGGAGAAGCTTTCCGCATGGATCCGGTTAAGTATGAGAGCGTAGTTTCTGAGTTTATCGGAAGATTTGTGAAATAGTTGTTGCTGAAAAGGCTGCCGAAAGGTAGTCTTTTCGTGCTTATAATACCGTTAAACATAAATTCGGGGCCCTCTTTCGAGGGCCCCTTTCATGGGAGAGGAGAAACCGGACGAAGAGCTTATGGGGAAACGTAAGCCTGCTCCGCGGTTGTCTACGACATTTGTGGTGTCGATAATTACATGATGTCCCTGGAAGTCCAATCTTATACATTTAGATGACTTATTTCTCTGAATAAGCTGTTTCGCCTTCTTATTTCATATCTAGACAAATTTTTTATTTCATCGCGCAAATGTGTTACGATAGGCGTGGACTTATGCCCTTTTGGGCATAACAAACAGAGATATAGAGCGGGTGAATAACAGTGAGAGTGGTATCGGGAAGTGCAAAAGGAAGGCCACTGAAGAGTGTTCCGGGAAGTGGGACAAGGCCTACGACCGATAAGGTGAAGGAAGCTGTATTTAGCATGATAGGCCCATATTTCGAAGGTGGAGTGGTGCTGGATTTGTTCGCCGGTACTGGGGGTTTGGGGATCGAAGCCTTAAGCAGAGGGATGGAAAGTGGCGTATTTGTTGATATGGATCCTAAAAGTATCGACACGATACGCGCCAATCTGAAGGCTACTAAGCTGGAAGAACAAGCGCAGGTGTACCGTAATGAAGCTGGGAGAGCGCTAAGTGCGTTGGAGAAGCGGGGGAAAATTTTTGATTTGGTCTTTTTAGATCCTCCCTATCGCTTGAAGCACGGGGATGAGCTTATGCTTATGATGGTCGAAAAAGGAATGCTGCAAGAGGACGCAATTATTGTTCTGGAGCATGAATCAAGTTATGCCTATCCTGAAGACATTCCAGGATTTTATAGGCTGCGTCAGGCCGTATACGGAGAAACGACAATTTCTATTTACCAGTATGAAACTAATCCTGCAGAGGAAAGTGAAGCTGGTGAGGAGGTAGAGAATGAGTCAGCAAATTAGAAAAGAACGTGTTGCCATTTATCCAGGTACCTTTGATCCCGTGACTATGGGACATATGGATATTATTCGGCGCGCATCCAAGCAATTCGACCGTTTGATTGTAACGGTGCTTAATAATTTGAGTAAAAACCCGCTGTTTACTGTTGATGAACGGACAGAGCTATTAAGACAGGCGACCGCTGATATTCCCAATGTGGAAATTGACAGCTTCCGTGATCTGTTAGTGAATTATGTTCGTCAAAAAGATGCTCAAGTCATTGTTCGGGGTATCCGTACCGTTACTGACTTTGAATATGAGCTGCAAAACGCATCGATCAACCATAGCCTGGATCCCGATGCAGAAACGATTTTTATGATGACTAATCCGAAATATTCGTACTTAAGTTCCAGTGTTGTTAAAGAAATCGCCCACTTCGGCGGGAATGTGACTGATTTTGTGACGCCTGAGGTTGAACAAGCGATGAAGCGTAAATTTAACCGAGCCGATGGCGAATAGTACTTACTAGATACGTTCCAGCAGATAATCCCAACAGGATGATGAGCAGAAGGGCTTGCAGACTTAGCAGCTGTGGAAAAGAGCTCCATATGTCCGTTACATTAATGGTGCCGCTTGGAGTCGGGCGTGAGTCTGCAAGTGCTGGTAAAGCAGCTTTAGGGATAGCCAACAATGGTTTCCAGAGCAATAAAGTTAACAGAAAAGCATAAAGTCCATGCATCAGACGAACCGTAGCGTAGGGTAGAAATCTGACTCTGGCTTGTTTGAGCATGGTCAGCACCTGTAGTTGCGCACAGAGTCCGCTCCAGCCCAGCGCAGCAGACAGCAAAGCTATCCCAAACATACTAGAGGGACCTGTTCCTATGCTTGCTAGCCCTTTGCTGATTGCGTCGGCGCCTAAATGAATTTCCAGCAAGCTTGCTGGCAGAGCAGCTGGCAATGCGGGAAGTACAGTAGTGATGATATTGATGACTACAGCGAACATAATCATGTAACCGCCCACGACCATCAGACTTTGCACGGCATTAGCGACGGACTCGCCGAGAAGCTTGCCGAAGCTGCGTCCGTCTTTTGCTCTGGCATCTGTTGCTGCAAGCTGAACGCGACTATATAAAGAAGGCTGTTTGGTGTCCGTGGAGATCTTATCAACTGGTTTCGTGTTCGCTGACCGCCCCTTTAATAGAGCATCGGTGTAGCTGGCTAGAAGTCCAGAGATCCAGTGGATGGCCAATAGGAAATAACCTGCTGAAGTACTGTGTAGAAAAGCTATGCCAATTACTATAAGCATGGTTACCGGGCTGGCGAAGTGTGTAAGTGCGGCAAGTCGGGCGGCTTCCTTGTCAGAAATGCTGTTCTGCTTGTGTAGCTGCATGACCCCTCCAGCTCCACCGGGGAATCCGGCTGTGATTCCGAGTGCCAAGGTCCAGCCGCTGGCACCGGGCAGACGAAAGACCTTTTTCATCAATGGCTCCAGAAGCACTCCGAAACCATGCACGAAACCCGAGGCGGTAAGCATCTCTGACAGCATCAGGAAGGGGAGCAGGGCAGGGAATACGAGTGTCCACCAAAGCTTCAATCCTTGGAGTGAAGCCTCAAAGGAGCTCTCCGGTGAGATAATAATTGCAATGGCTGTCAGGATTGCCATAATCCCGGGTATAAATGGTGTGGAGCGTGTAGCTAGTCGGCGTATTTGAATATTTTTCATTTCTCAGATCACCTCTTCATAACTTAAGGCATGGACGATGTGTTATCAATTTATGCAGAGTAGACAACCATCATGCCAAACCACTAGTCGAAGCGGTAATGAAGTTCAATCATTCATATCCTAAAAGTGCCGCGGGAAAGAAGGGAAGAGCAGTGAAGCAACTGAAGCATCGGCCGGGTTTCCGCGCCACAGCTTATCTGTTTACGTTTGTAGTAATCGTGTATGTATTTGTCTTTATGAACACCCCGTACATCGTATATCAGCCAGGCAGTGCATCTGAGGTTGCCCCTATGATTAAGGTAGAGAATGCCGATCCGGCTGAAGAAGGAACGTTTATGATGACTACGGTGTCTGCTAGTTATGCTAATGTGGCCTTATTGGTCGCCTCTGCTTTTAATTCCAATTCAGAGGTTGTGCGAAAAGAAACCCGGCTAGGGGATAAATCAGAAGACGAATATGCTGCAGAGCAGGTTTATTATATGAATAGCTCACAGTCTTATTCTGTTCAGGCCGCTTATCATGCAGCGGGAATTCCATATGAGGATGTAGTGGATTATCTCTACGTCTTTTCGGTTCCTGTAGAAAGTAATAAAGGACAATTTCTGCCGGGTGACAAAATCATTAGTGTAGAGGAACAAAAAGTGCCCGATCCTGAAGCACTGTCTAAACTGCTCTCCTCTAAAAAAATCGGAGATCAAGTCGCTGTTGTTTTGCAAAGAAATGGCAAGGAAGTACAAGAACAAGTGACGTTGGTTGAAATAAAGGATAAAGAGGGCGCTGCCGTTCGACCTGGTTTTGGAGTCACTATTGCCGCCGTTCAAAAAGTAAAACCAAAAGAAGCAGGGAAAGCTGTCAGCTTTGTAGATACAAATGTTGGCGGACCTTCGGCAGGGCTAATGTTCACTATGGAAATTTACAATCGCCTTACTTCTGGAGATTTAACTAAGGGCCATAGGGTTGCAGGGACGGGTACGATTAACGCTGAGGGTGTAGTTGGTGCTATCGGTGGAGTGAAACACAAGATCGTGGCTGCGGACCGAGAAGGGGCGGAGATTTTTTTCGTGCCTGTTAAGAATTATGACGAAGCCAAAGCAAAAGCTGATAAAATCGGCACATCTATGAAGCTGGTGCCTGTATCTACGCTGGATGAGGCGCTGAAGTATATGGAGGAACTGCCGGTCAAACCATGACCGGAGGTTCCAAATAATCGCGGTACATATCAATTCTGCGTGGTTCCTTAAAAGCTCCCGCGAAAGCGGAAGCGGCTTGAAGATCTCGCTCAAGCTGCGGATGGGAACAAAGGGACGGGCGCATGACGATGGGCAACGTAGCTTTTTGTTTCATCTCTTTAAGCAGTGCTCGTCCGCTTTCTCTAAAACCAAGAATACGAATATATCCGGGCCCCTCTGCTAGTATGGAAGGGGTCATTTCTTTTTTAGAATGATTTAACAGAACATGTAGCAGCAGACGCTGTAACCGTGTATGCGTGTAGCGCTTGCTCTTAAGGGCGTGAAGCAGGCCTGAAACAGAGAATTGCTCCAACTCAGGCAAAAGCCGCAGTATTCGGTTCTCCAAGCCTTCATTCATATCATGGATCGCGTGTAACTCGGCAGCAGTATGGGTGGTCAGCAGATGGCGGAGCGGGATACTGAAGCTCTCCAAGCTCAGAGGGCCCCTTCCGGCTGCATGCTCTCTTTCCAAAATGGACACGCTATAATCCGGCATATAAGCAGCGGGAGATCCGCCTTCTTGCAGCAGCTTGCGGATGGCCGTCGCACTTGCAATAGAAGAGTCGGCTTGTAATGGGTCATGGAAGCCTGCTGCTGTGCGCGGAATGGTTAGTGGCATTATCTTGCTGTGCAGCCGCTGCAAGGCGATAAGATAATGCAGTCCAAGGCTGTTATTCGGCTGGCGCAGCAGCTCGCCTGCATCTCCGGGACTCTCCGTTTCCGGGAGAGTCCCTTCAAAGGCCACCGCCGCCGCTGCGCTGTACGCGGCGGGGAAGCTCGCTCCGAGCGCCATGCGGCGGCGGATCTCGCTCTGAAGCTCGCTGCTTTCCTCAGCCAGATATCTGGCCAGCGGGAGCAGCGAGCCCAAAGTGCCGGCTTCGGAGCCGAAGCACAAGCTGTCCACGACCCCGGTCGCTTCCAGCAGTGCAACTGCTCCGAACGCGAACCACTCGGCTGGCTGGACGGCATAAGCCACCGGCAGCTCAATGACGAGGTCGGCGCCCATATGCAGCGCCATCTCTGTCCGGGCTTGCTTGCTTACCGCCGCCGGCTCGCCGCGCTGGGTAAAGGGACCACTCATGACGACGATGGTGCGCTCTGCGCCGGAAAGTCTTTTGGCTTCCGTGAAGTGATGCACATGTCCGTTATGTAAAGGATTGTATTCTGCGATGATTCCAACCGTTGTCACTGTGGCTTCCCTCCGATAAGTAAGGTATATTTATTGAGTTTAGTAGGGTAGATTTCTAGAGATACTGTTAGCACAAGCTGATCTTTTGATTTACACTAATAGTTATATCATAATTCACCGCATTTTCTGAAACAATATAAAGGGAAAATGGTTGACAAAGGTATAGAATACTAGGTATAATAAATTTTGTTTGTTTGGGAGTGTTAAGTATGCAGATTCACTTTCGCAAATTAGCGAATGCCGACGAACCGTTACATATTCACGATGTTGTGGATGTCAGCGAGGTAGTCAAAGGGCGCAAGGATATTCTAACTGTTGCTCCGCTCTCAGTAGACCTTAAAGCGCTGCCCGCGGGAACCGATTGTGTGAACGTGGTGGGGAAACTGAGTGGAGATGTGGACATGTTATGTTCACGTTGTCTCACGGAGGTCAAAAGTGATTTGAACATTCCTTTTGCTGAGACTTTCAAGTGGCTTAAGCAGCCAGTTCTTCCAGATGATGACGAAGATGAGGATCTCATTTACGTCAAGGATGAGGTTGTGGATCTTATCCCGTATGTGGAAGAAAATTTCGTACTGCACTTACCGGATTCGGTATTGTGCAAGGCAGACTGTCTTGGTCTTTGTCAGAAATGCGGACAGAACTTGAACGAAGGCACCTGCAGTTGCGACAACACAGTGATCGATCCTCGACTCGCTGGGTTGAAAGACTTTTTCAAATGAAACATTACAACAAAACACATCCTGCTCTGAGGAGCAGGCTGACAGAAATATCACGAGGAGGTGGAACACATGGCAGTACCACAACGTAGAACGTCTAAAACACGCCGTGACAAACGTCGCACCCACTTTAAGTTGGTTGTGCCGGGCATGGTGAAATGTGAACAATGCGGAGAGTTGAAACTAGCTCACCACGTATGCAAAGTTTGCGGAACTTACAAAGCAAGAGAAATCATCAAACAATAGTTTCAAAAATAAGTAGTACTTCACTTCGGTGAGGTACTATTTTTTTGTCCAAATCTAATAAAGATAGGGTATGCACCTATACTTTATGTTCAGCTCAGAAGTCAATGCTTTATTTTTGGTGCGGCATGCTTTATACTACATATTAGTACCTGGTTCTAAAAAATATTTATGATTGTTAGACCTAATATAACAGCGGCCATTCAAGCGGCCGGATGCTTTCTTTAAAATATAAGGAAGTATAAGTTATGCACCTATACTTTATGTCTTATATTTCTCGCTTAAACGCTTACCGTCCTTATTAGGGCGCCGAAGGCGTTTACGCTTGGCATGTGCCAGGAGGTGAGCCGCTATCGAGCGGATGTCCAAGAAAGAACGTCAGCAACAGCTGCTACATATAATTGCAGGCAATCCTTTTGTAACTGATCGGGAGTTGACTCGTCAGCTGAAGGTGAGCATTCAGACGATTCGGTTAGACCGGATGGAGCTGGGAATACCAGAACTGCGTGAAAGAATGAAACAAATGGCAGAGCATTCCTATGATCAGGTGCGCTCTTTGCCTGCGGATGAAGTGATCGGAGATATTGTGGATTTACAGCTCGATAAGAGCGGGATTTCGATCTTTGAAATTCGTGAGGATCATGTCTTTTCCAGAAATGGGATCGCCCGTGGCCACTACGTGTTTGCTCAAGCCAATTCGCTTGCGGTTGCTGTAATTAACGATGAAATTGCCTTGACTGCTTCAGCCGACATACGATTTGTTCGTATGGTTCTGCTTGGTGAGAAGTGCATTGCTAAAGCTCAAGTGCGGTCACTTGCAGGCAGAGGCGGCAAAGCAGAGGTGGACGTATTCACCTATGTCGGAGAAGAATTGGTATTTCAAGGCCACTTTATAGTGTATCGTTCCGCTAATGAAGAGTATAGTGAAGGGGGTAACCGTAGTGCTGATCGCCATTGATGCCATGGGCGGGGACAACGCTCCTGAATGTAATGTCGAGGGGGCGTTGTCCGCGGCCGCGGAATGGAAAGATACGCAGATTGTGCTCGTAGGTGACGAAGCCAGACTAGAGCCACTGCTGAAGGACAAGCCGTCCAACCTGAGTGTGCGGCATGCAGGAGATGTTATTGGTTCTGATGAAGAGCCGGTTAAGGCGGTTCGCCGCAAAAAAGATTCATCCATGGTTGTAGCTGGACGTATGGTGCGTGAGGGCGAAGCAGATGCTATGATTTCGTCAGGTAACACGGGGGCGCTTATGACTACAGGGTTACTTGTAGTAGGCCGTATGCAGGGGATTGAACGTCCGGCGCTGGCACCTATGATTCCGACGCTGGATGATGTTGGCGTGCTTGCGCTTGATCTTGGCGCTAACATGGATGCGAAGCCTGAACATCTGGTGCAATATGCGCTGATGGGCAGCATTTATCGGAATAAAGTGCATGGCATTGCTAAGCCGCGGGTTGGACTTCTAAATGTAGGGACGGAGCCTGGGAAAGGCAACGAACTGACCAAAGAAGCCTATCCACTGCTGGAGAACTTGCCGGGCATTCATTTTATCGGTAATGTTGAGGCACGCGACGTACTGACAGGAAACTGCGATGTGCTTGTCTGCGATGGATTTGCTGGTAATATCCTGTTGAAGTCGCTTGAGGGTACAGCGGGTGCATTGTTCTCTTTACTGAAGGAGCAATTCAGCCGTTCTCTGAAGACTAAGCTTGGAGCGGCTATGCTGATGCCGGAGCTTAGAGCCCTGAAGGGTAAGATGGATTACAAAGAGCATGGCGGTGCACCGCTGCTTGGTCTTAGCGGATTGGTAGTTAAGGGGCATGGATCTTCGGACGGAAATGCGGTTAAAAATGCAGTAAGACAAGCGCGGATTGCTCTGCAAGCCGATCTTGTGCCAAGTATATCCAAGGAAATTAGCGGGAAGTGAGTGACGAAATGAAACAATTGCGGCCGGTTGGGATTATCGGTACGGGTAAATATGTACCTGAGAAAATTTTAACAAACAGTGATCTAGAAAAAATAGTGGAGACTAACGATGAATGGATCGTCAGTCGGACAGGGATCCGTGAAAGACATATCGCTGCACCACATGAGGCAACTTCTGATTTAGCCTATGAAGCTGCACTTAAAGCTTTGGATTCTGCAGGCATGAAAGCCGAAGATCTGGATCTTATTATTATTGCAACGGTAACCCCTGATAGCTCCTTTCCTTCCACAGCCTGCATTTTGCAGGATAAACTTGGAGCAAAAGGTGCTGCGGCCTTTGACTTGTCAGCAGCCTGCTCTGGTTTTGTATACAGCCTAGCTACTGCGGTTGGCTTTATTCAGAACGGAATGTACAATAATGCACTCATAATTGGTGCGGACACTTTATCCCGCATCACTGATTATACGGATCGTAACACCTGTGTACTGTTTGGCGATGGTGCAGGAGCAGTAATCATCGGTGAAGTTCCAGAGGGACGCGGTTTCCAATCCTTCGATCTGGGTGCTGAAGGTTCTGGAGGAAACTTGCTTAAGCTGGAAGCTGGGGGCTCGCGCTTGCCTGCTTCTCAGCAGACGGTTGAAGACAAGAAACATTTCATCTATATGAATGGCCGGGAAGTGTTTAAGTTTGCCGTTCGTGTTATGGGCTCAGCTACAGAACGTGTGCTTACTAAAGCCGGATTAGGTAAAGAAGATATTGATTTGTTCGTACCGCATCAAGCGAATATTCGTATCATTCAATCCGCTATGCAGCGGCTTGACCTGCCACCGGAGAAATGTGTAATCAATGTTGATAAATATGCTAATACATCAGCAGCTTCTATTCCTCTAGCTCTAGTTGAAGCGGCGGAAGAAGGACGCATGAAGGAAGGCGACACGGTTCTGATGGTTGGATTCGGCGGTGGCTTGACTTGGGGCGCGTCCGTATTGATCTGGTAATAGAGGAAGGAGTTCTTACTTATGAGTAAAATCGCATTTGTCTTTCCCGGTCAGGGTGCACAGGCAGTTGGAATGGGTAGAGATGTATATGAAGCTCTTCCGCACAGCCGCGCGGTATTCGAAAAAGGTGACGAGGTGCTCGGATTTCCACTGAGCCAGCTGATTTTTGAAGGACCTGACAGTGATTTGAAACAGACCGTAAATACACAACCAGCTCTGCTAACAGCAAGTGTGGCTTTTCTGGAAGCATTACGTGATCAAGGGATGAAGCCGGATTATGTAGCTGGTCATAGCCTAGGAGAATACAGCGCGCTGGTTGCGGCAGGCGTATTGTCCTATGAAGATGCTGTAAGACTCGTGCGTTTACGCGGTCGTTTTATGGAGGAAGCTGTTCCAGGTGGACAGGGAGCTATGGCTGCAGTGCTTGGTGCGGAGCGGGATGCTCTGGCAGAATTATGCCGGAGCGTATCCGAGGAGAGCGGCGTGGTAGAACTGGCGAATGTGAACTGCCCGGGACAGATTGTTGTTTCTGGTTCACAGGCCGGGGTTAACGGTGTTGTGCAGCGTGTTAAGGAAGCAGGCGGAAAGCGGGCTATTCCGCTGGAAGTAAGTGGACCTTTTCACTCTTCGATGATGAAGGCTGCGGCAGACCGCTTGGCAGACGAGCTGAAGAGTGTTACCTTTAATGCTCCGGCTGTACCTGTTATTGTCAATGTTACCGCAGCCCCTGTAACGGATCCTGAAGAAATCCGTGAACTGCTTGTCCGCCAGGTGTACTCCCCTGTGCTCTGGCAAGACAGTATTGAATGGCTGATTGCTGATGGTGTGGATACTTTTGTGGAAATTGGTTCTGGCAGTGTTCTGGCAGGTCTGATCCGCAAAATAGACAAAACGGTCAAAGTAATCAACATTAACACGCTTGAAAGTGTGCAAGCTGTCTTGTAAGATACGTTCAAACATTGTTTATCAATAGCAATATGATCGAAAGGGGAATAAATGATGTTCTCAGCATT
The DNA here is from genome assembly GCF_038005365.1 of Paenibacillus sp. FSL H8-0315. Lineage (NCBI taxonomy): Bacteria > Bacillati > Bacillota > Bacilli > Caryophanales > Paenibacillaceae > Paenibacillus > Paenibacillus sp. FSL H8-0315. The sequence goes on from NZ_JBBOTA010000001.1 coordinate 6,287,791, forward strand.
GCGGGGTCAAACGGCCCTTGTAACTGGTGGCTCTCGCGGCATCGGCCGCAGTATTGCACTTGCTCTCGCGGAACATGGCGTGAAGGTGGCCGTGAACTATGCGGGCAGTGAAGCAGCCGCACAAGAGACCGTAGCTCGGATTGTCGAGCTTGGCTCGGAGGGTATTGCCCTTCGTGGCGATGTCGGCAATAGTGAACAGGCGGAGAACCTTGTCAAAGAGGTTCTAAATACCTGGGGACGTATTGACATTGTTGTCAATAATGCCGGCATTACCAGAGACAACCTGATTATGCGCATGAAAGAAGAAGAGTTCGATCAAGTGATCGAAACGAATCTAAAAGGGGTGTTTAACTGCCTAAAGGCAGCTACACGCCCTATGATGAAGCAACGCTACGGGCGAATTATCAATATTTCTTCCGTAGTAGGTGTAACAGGAAATCCTGGACAAGCTAATTACTCCGCAGCTAAGGCAGGTGTCATCGGTTTAACGAAGGCATCGGCTCGTGAGCTTTCCTCACGGGGGATCACGGTGAACTGTATCGCTCCTGGTTTCATTGATACAGATATGACGCGTGAGCTCTCTGAGGAAGTGCGCAGTGAGCTTGAGAAGGGCATTCCACTTGCTCGTCTGGGGCGTCCTGAAGAGATTGCTATGGCTGTAGTCTTCCTGGCCTCTGAAGGCGCTGCGTATATGACCGGCCAGACACTACACGTGGATGGCGGGATGTATATGTAACTCTCCGTCAAGGAGAAATTACACTGTTTTAATGCTGAAATGTGAGGGATAAAGAAAGCGTTTTTGACGCTCTATGGTATTTTGAACTCATATCTCGTATAATACCAAAAGAGGAGGTGAACCGGATGTCCGATGTATTAGAGCGTGTAAAACGCATTGTCATCGACCGCTTAGGTGCCGATGAAGCTGAGGTAACATTAGAAGCGTCTTTCAAAGATGATTTAGGTGCTGATTCTCTTGATGTAGTAGAATTGGTTATGGAATTGGAAGATGAATTCGATATGGAAATCTCTGATGAAGATGCAGAGACGATTACGACCGTGGGTGAAGTTGTGAAGTACATACAATCTCATACCTAGAGTCATATGATTGAGAGTCCCGTTCCTGCTAGGGCGGGACTTCTCCTCATTTATAGAGCATTAAAAATGAATCAAAGGTTGCCTTGAGCAACTATATAAGGGATATAACAGAACCGCAGGATGGTTAATGATGCGGTTATCGCTGTTCATATAGTAGCAACAGAAAGTATATAAGTTCTGAATATAATGTATACAACCTATAGATGGGGTGATTGTGTTTGAGTCATAGAGTGGTTGTTACCGGGATGGGCGTAGTTACATCATTGGGCAAAGATTTGGAGACGTTCTGGGATAATCTTATGAGCGGCAAATCCGGTGTATCACAGGTTGAGACCTTTGATGTCAGTGAGTATACTACGCAAATAGCATCCTCTGTTAAAGATTTCGATCCAGAGGCACTTTTTGGTCGTAAGGAAGCCCGCAAAATGGACCGTTTTGTACAATTTGCAGTGGCTGCCGGTGAGGACGCATTGCGAGATAGCGGACTTAAGATCGGTGAAGATATTGATGCCGAAAGAATAGGTGTATCTGTAGGATCAGGTATTGGTGGTCTTGGAACTTGGGAAGACAATCATAACTTGTTGCTTGAAAAAGGACCGAAGCGGGTTAGTCCGTTCTTCATTCCGATGATGATTGCTAACATGGGTTCTGGGCAGTTGTCCATTAACCTTGGTGCAAAGGGTCCTAATACGACGACAGTAACTGCTTGTGCTACAGGAAGTCACTCCATTGGGGAATCCTTCCGCTTGATTCAACGTGGAGACGCAGATGCAATGATCTGCGGTGGTTCCGAAGCGACCATTCGTCCAACAGGTATGGCTGGTTTTTGTGCTATGAGAGCAATGTCCACTCGCAATGATGAGCCTGAGAAGGCAAGTCGTCCGTTTGATGTGGATCGCGATGGTTTTGTTATGGGTGAAGGTGCCGGGATTCTTATTCTGGAATCACTCGAACATGCTGAGAAACGTGGAGCGAAGATCTATGCTGAGGTTATCGGTTATGGTCTAAGCGCAGATGCTCATCATATGACTGAGCCTGATCCAGATGGTGCAGCTCGCTGCATGAAGATGGCAATCCGGGATGCTGGTATCTCTCCTGAAGATATTGATTACATCAATGCTCATGGTACTTCAACGCCTGTAGGAGATAGATCAGAAACTGCTGCTGTTAAAAAAGCATTGGGTGACCATGCCTATAAAGTGGCAATTAGTTCGACGAAATCCATGACAGGTCACCTTCTGGGTGCTGCTGGTGGAGTAGAAGCTATTATCTGTGGCCTTTCTTTGCAAAAAGGGATGATTGCGCCAACGATTAATTTGGACAACCAAGACCCGGAATGTGATCTGGATTATGTACCAAATGTGCCACGTAAAGCTGATCTTGATATTGTAATGTCGAATTCGTTCGGCTTCGGGGGACATAACGCAACAGTTATTCTAAAAAAATATAATTAGTAAGGGGACAGTGCGGTGAAAGGAGAACTGAAGCAGTTACAACAGCAACTTCAAATCCAATTTCACGATTCTGTGCTTCTGAAGCAGGCCTTTACCCATGCATCCTATGTGAATGAACACCGTTTCAATCAGCATCAGGACAATGAGCGTCTCGAATTTCTTGGGGATGCAGTTCTGGAGTTAACGGTTTCTGAATATTTGTACAATCTATTGCCAGACCGACCTGAGGGAGAGTTGACCAAGCTGCGGGCCGCTATTGTATGCGAGCCTTCACTGGTCAAGTTTGCGGAGAGTTTAGGTTTTGGCCGTTATGTACTATTGGGCAAAGGGGAAGAACTTACGGGCGGACGTACTCGCCCGGCCCTGCTGGCTGATGTATTCGAATCCTTCGTGGGAGCGCTTTATCTCGACCAAGGACTGGAAACAGTGCGGAGTTTTCTTGATAATCACGTATTTCCTCTCGTGGAGACGGATGGGAAATTGCAAATGCAGATGACCGATTATAAGACGGAACTGCAAGAGCTAATTCAGCAGCACAATATGGGTACATTGGAATATCGAATTATAGAAGAACGGGGACCTGCACATGAGCGTGAATTCGTCTCAGAGGTGTATATGGCTAACCGTTCACTTGGTAAAGGAAGCGGCCGGTCCAAGAAGGAAGCAGAGCAGCAGGCTGCAGCAGCAGCACTTTTGCATCTGAAAGAGGACGGTGCCTGAGTTTTGCATCAAGGGGACAAGCGGAGGAGAGCAGCAAAGGTCTGAATACCGGCGTTTAGGCGGAGCTCAGACCGTTGCTGCTCTTTTTCGACAATATAAGAACTTATATGTTCCGCGTTACAAAGGATAAGGTACATCTTAATGGTTTTTTAGGGTACAAACGCTATGGTATAATGGGTCAGAGGTGATTGGCAAGTATGTTTTTGAAACGGATAGAATTAGCTGGTTTTAAATCATTTGCCGACAAAACAGAAATGGAGTTTGTGCGCGGTATAACGGCTGTAGTTGGCCCGAACGGAAGCGGCAAAAGCAATATTTCTGACGGCATACGCTGGGTACTCGGCGAACAGAGTGCTAAATCACTGCGTGGCGGCAAGATGGAGGATATCATTTTTGCTGGAAGTGATGCGCGTAAAGCCGTGAATTATGGCGAAGTATCACTTACGCTTGATAATGAAGATCACACACTTCCGCTGGATTTCAGCGAAGTTACAGTGACTCGGAGAGTCCACCGCAGTGGAGATAGTGAATATTTAATTAATAAGCAGTCCTGCCGTCTGAAGGATATCACAGAGCTGTTTATGGATACCGGTATCGGACGCGAAGCGTATTCGATTATCGGGCAGGGTAGGATTGAAGAAATTCTAAGTACTCGTTCCGAAGATCGGCGAGGCATCTTTGAAGAAGCATCAGGTATTGTAAAATATAAATCGCGCAAGAAAGACGCAAGTCGAAAGCTGGATGATACCGAGCAGAACCTGCTTCGTATTCATGATTTGATCAGTGAGCTTGAGGATCAGATTGGGCCACTTAAGGATCAGTCCGAGAAAGCTATCCGCTTTAAGGAACTTCGCGAACAATTAAAACATCAGGAAATTTCAGTATACGTACACCAGATTGAAGGCATTCATACCGCTTGGCAGGAAGGTAACGCTAAGCTTGAAACGTTGAAGGACGAGCAGCTGGAGCTGTCTACTGTGGTTTCGGCTCATGATGCCAAGCTGGAGAGCGGGCGCTCTGAATTGCGCACAATCGAAGCACAGATCGAGAAGCAGCAAGAGCAATTGCTGCGTTATAGCGAAGCATTTGAGAAGAGTGAAGGTTACGGTGAAGTGCTGAGGGAACGCAAGCGCAATCTGGAAAGTAATCGTGAGCAGTTAATGCTCACGTTAGGTTCGGTTGGCGAGCGTTCTGCAGATCGTCAGCGTGAAGTCGTGGATCTGGAGCTTAAGCTTGAACAATCGCGGCTTAAGCTTGTGGATCTTCGGAAACAGATCGAAGATGAAGAGACAAGGCTTGAAGGTGTGGCAGACGGGATTAGCCAGAGCCAGGAAGAAAAGCTCAAAAGTGCTCTTTTGGAGCTAATGAACCTTATGGCGAATGCACGTAACGAAATTCGTTACGCGGATCAGCAAAAGGAGAATCTGGAACGTCGTATGAGCCGCAGTGAAGAAGAAAGCGGCAAATGGACAGCCCGGCATGAAGAGTTGTCTGCCAACCAGAAAGGGCTGAAGGACAAGATTGCCCAGCTGGGGAAGGAGCTTAGCAATCTTCGCGGGGCTTATATCACTGAAAGTGAGCAGCTCAGTAAACGTCAGAAGCTGATCGAAGAAACACAGTCCGGTCTTCGGAAATGGGAACAGAAGCGGGAAGCGCAAGTCTCTCGTCATGAGACCATGAAAGAGATGCAGGATGATTTCGACGGCTTCATGCTTGGGGTTAAAGAAGTGCTCAAGGGTGCGCGCAAAGGACAGCTCAACGGTGTGCATGGTGCGGTTGCGGAGCTGATCTCTGTTCCGGAGAAGCTGGAAATGGCGATTGAGACTGCTCTAGGCGCATCACTTCAGCATGTGGTCATGGATAATGAGACTGTGTCCCGCCAAGCGATATCATTTCTAAAGCAACGTCAGCTGGGACGAGCTACCTTTCTTCCGCTAGATGTTATCCGGCCGCGCCAGATTTCTGGCAGTGACCGTGGTATGGTGGGTGATGCTGACGGATTTGTTGGAATTGGTTCCGAACTTGTTGGTTACGATGATAAATATACTAGCATTATTGGCAGTTTGCTCGGCAATGTGGTTATTGCGGAGAGCTTGGAGCAAGCGAACCGTATCGCCGCTAGATGTCAATATCGTTATCGGGTAGTTACCCTGGAAGGCGATGTAGTTAATGCCGGCGGTTCGATGACCGGGGGTAGCCAGCATAAGAAGAATAATAGCTTGCTTAGCCGTAAACGTCAGCTGGATCAATTAAGCAGTGAGATTGAAGAAAGCGAACGTCAAATAGTGAAGCTGAAGCAAGGCATTGCCAGACTTCGTGAGGAGCAGGAGAACGCTAGCGTGAAGCTGGAGGACCTGCGCCGTGATGGCGATGAGAAAAGACTGGAAGAGCAAAGAGTCTCCGGTGATTTGAAGCAGCTCGAGCATGAGCTTCGGCATGTGCAGGAGCAAGTGGAGAGCACAGGTGCGGAACGCAGCGGCTTTGAGAATGAAGTACGTGCGCTTGAAGAGACGCGGAAGCAAGCCACTGCTGAGCTTGAACGCCTTGAAAAGGAAGAAAAGGAAGCCCATGAGGGTATCCGTAACGCTGAATCAGCGCGTAAAGCGAATGAATCAGCTAAGGAAGAGCTGCAAGGCAAGTTGACCAGTATGAAAGTCTCGGAAGGCAAGCTCGATCAGGAGATATTCTCCCTGGAGGAGCAGTTACGTCGCCTAAGACAAGATGTGGGTTCACAGGACAAGGAGCTGCGCCAGAATCGAAATCTGTTACATACGATTGAACAGGATCTGGCTAACAATGCTTTGGAAGCTGTGAAGCAGAAGGAAGATTTGAACAGTTACCGCTTGAAGAAGGAAGAGACGACTGGAACTTTGGATTTTGCGCGTGCTGAGCGTACAGCGTTAACCCGTAAGCTGGAACTTGAGGAAGGCAAGACTAAAGATCAACGTCAGGCCCTTAAAGTAGTCGAGGACAAGCTGCGTGCCACTGAAGTTTCTGTCGGTCGACTCGATGTGGAGCTGGATAATATTCTCCGCAAGCTGAGTGATGACTACGAGCTAAGTTATGAATTAGCAAAACAGAGATATCCAGTGCCTGAAGATGTACCTGCCGCACAAGCCGATGTACAGCGTTTGAAGCGCAGTATTTCTGCGCTAGGAGAGGTTAACTTAGGGGCGATCGAAGAATATCAGCGGGTCCATGAACGGTATACGTTCCTCAGTGGACAAAAAGATGATCTAGTCGAAGCTAAGACTACCTTGTATCAAGTAATCCGCGAGATGGAAGATGAAATGTCCAAACGTTTCAAACAGACCTTTGATGCGATCCGCAAACAGTTCGGGACCGTGTTCTCAAAGCTGTTCGGCGGCGGGCGAGCGGATCTCATGCTTCTGGATCCGGAACATATGCTGGAAACAGGTATAGATATCGTAGCCCAACCACCGGGTAAAAAATTGCAAAATCTGCAGCTTTTATCAGGCGGTGAACGCGCTCTAACTGCGATGGCGTTATTGTTTGCTATTTTGCAAGTGAAGCCAGTTCCGTTCTGCGTATTGGATGAGGTCGAGGCTGCGCTCGATGAAGCGAACGTTGTTCGTTTTGCACAGTATTTACGCGAGTTCTCTGAACAAACTCAGTTCATCGTCGTTACGCACCGCAAAGGAACGATGGAAGAGGCGGACGTGTTATACGGAGTAACGATGGAAGAGGGCGGTGTCTCCAAGCTCGTCTCAGTACGTTTAGAGGATGAAGAAGCTGAGATTGCTTAAATTCATCAAAGAAGAGAAACTTTTAGGAGGAACCAAATGAGCTTTTTTAGAAAATTAAAAGAAAGCATTTCCGGCAAAACGGAAAGTGTAACGAAACAATTCCGCGACGGATTAGAGAAAACCCGTAAAGGTTTTGTAGAGAAGGTCTCCGACCTTATCATCCGCCGCAAAAAGATAGATGAAGAGTTCTACGAAGAGCTGGAAGAGATTTTGATTGGTGCAGACGTGGGTGTAAACACTGTTATGACCCTTGTCGAGGATTTGCGTGCCGAAGTGAAGCAAAATCGGATTGAAGATGCTGCCGAGCTGAAGCCGATTTTGTCCCGTAAGCTTATGGAGCTGCTGCGTGGAGATGATGATAACAGCCTGAAGGAAAATCCGAATGGAATTACGGTTATTTTGTTCGTTGGGGTCAATGGCGTGGGCAAGACGACTACCATCGGCAAGCTGGCTCATCGTTACAAACAAGAAGGTAAAAAAGTTCTTTTGGCTGCAGGAGATACGTTCCGTGCCGGAGCGATTGAGCAGCTTGAGGTTTGGGGCCAACGCGCAGGTGTAGATGTCATTAAACAACAAGCAGGCTCTGACCCGGCGGCTGTAATGTACGATGCGGTCCAAGCGGCAAAGCAACGCAACGTGGATATCTTAATCTGCGATACTGCTGGCAGACTGCAGAATAAAAGCAATCTGATGGAAGAGCTCAACAAAATCTTCCGCGTCATTCAAAGAGAAATCCCAAGTGCTCCACATGAGGTACTGATGGTGCTAGATGCTACGACAGGTCAAAATGCACTTACACAAGCCAAGTTATTTGGTGAAAAGAGTGGCGTCACTGGCTTGGTCTTGACGAAGCTGGACGGTACGGCTAAAGGCGGAATCGTTGTAGCGATTCGTCAGGAAATGAATTTGCCGGTGAAGTTTGTAGGTCTTGGAGAAAAAATGGAAGACTTGCAGCCATTTGATTCGCAGCAGTTCGTACATGCTCTTTTTGCCGGATTAATTGCCGAGGAAGAAGAGTCAGAAGAATCGGAAGAGCAAGTGTAGTCAACAGCACAATATAAACATAAAGAAGTCATATTTACAAGGAATGCCCTCGAAGCTATATTTAGTTAGGAGGGCATTCCTTTTCTTTTTTATAAAGGGTTTGTCCGTCATTTTGTAGCAACTGCTAAGCGACTTTTAGAAAGTATAAATGCATCGCGTAAGGGATCCCTTTAAATAACAGCTTTCCCTCACTAATTAGCCTCCAGAAGCGATATTCTATGAATGAGGTACTGATATACAAATTCCATTGCCCTATAATTGTGCCTACAACTAGACCTGCATTTACGTAGCCATCTCGATCCTCATACTGTTGAAATTGCAAAATTAAAGAAAGAATTTCTTCGTCATAGTAACTCTCGGGAACATTCATAAGCTGGCCATCAGCCCAAACTCTAAGCATATCCTCGGTGTTGCTGATTTTTTGCCATTCTAGTTCATACTGTTTTCTTTGAGCGGAGGTGATAGGGGATGTGTTTTCGGTAATTTTTATAATTTTTTGCAGAGCTTCATTTGGGAGCTGACTAAGTGCTCTGGGATATAAGCCGATTTCAAATGAAGCGGCAATCTCCCTATAAGCCTTGACTGAATCAATAACATGAATAGGTTGCGTCCTCTCACTAAGAATAGAAAGTGCAAATCGTAAACCTGTCTGATCATGGGAGTTATCTCCGCACCAAATAGTGATTTTTTTGTCCTCGGGAATTTCTTTTAAGGTCTGAATCATGGCTGCCAGTTTATGCTGGGGATTTAAATGATAACCCTGATCCGGAAATCGTTCCTGAAACCATAACTCACGGGTATGATAGCCTTCATTATTATGTAATCCACGCAACGGTCCAGCAGAGAACGTCTCATTAAATGAAAGTACTCGTATTAAATGACGACAACCCAGATGACTAAGGGCTACCTTCATTGATCCCGCTTCAGACAGGCCAAATAACAGATAAATGTGATTCCGCCTAGTCTCTTCCTGCTCAATTGACATAGTATATTTGTGCTCCATAGGTCACTCTCCCATCGCAACAAATTATACCATACTCAATGAATCCACATCCTCAGGCAACTATATAAAAAATACATTATATGAAAAATTCATAACAGTAATGCTTGTCACACTTCCTGCATACAATTCAATGATGAATCTACATTTCTTCTCCGGCAACCTATATAAGAGAGAAAGGAAGCGATTCCAAAAAATACAAATATCTCCGGAATCACATTTCTCTGTTATATATGTTGACATGAACAAGTGGATTTACGTATTATGAGAATATAAACCAATATTTTCATGGGTGTTTTCTGAAATGGAAGTATAAGTTGTTAATAAAGATTACATCTATCGAAAGGAGTCGGGCTCATGTCCAAATTAGATCCTCTGCCAGGTCTGTCTCCGTATCCATTACAGCATTTTTTCGATGAAATGTATGCTGATAAGAGGAATGTCCGGCCGCACTACAGACATGTGAATCGCATGTTTTCCGGAATGAGCTCCGAAGAGCTGCAAGGGAAGCAAAATTTAATGCAGCGTAGGATGATGGAAGAAGGAATTACCTTTACGCTTTACAACCCGGCTCAAGATCATCCTATGGAGCGAACGATCCCCTTCGATATGATTCCACGTATTATCCCTAAGAATGAGTGGGAGAGGCTAGAAGCTGGAATTATTCAGCGTATCACAGCTTTGAATTTATTCATTCATGACATTTACCATGAGCAATACATTGTTAAAGATGGCATCGTCCCTAGGCGTATGATTATTTCCAACTGTTATTTCCGGCCAGAAATGTCAGGTCTGCGAGTGCCCGGTGGAGCTTATATCACCACCTCAGGAATCGATCTGATCCGCCACCACGATGGGCATTATTATGTACTTGAAGACAACCTGCGAACACCCTCCGGCTTTTCCTATCTTTTTAAAGGCAGAACACTTATGAATCAATTGTTTCCTGAATTGTCCTTTGCCAGCTCCATCCGAGATGTAGATCATAGCTTAAATCGCTTCTTATCCGTGCTTCGTAGTCTATCTCCTTCAAGAAGGTCAGATCCGGTTATAGCACTCCTAACGCCTGGAGAGTACAATTCTGCATATTATGAACATGCTTTTTTGGCACAGCAGATGGGTATACATTTGGTCGAAGGACGAGATTTGGTAACAAAGGATCACAAAATATATTTGAAAGAAATGAACGGACTGCGTCGCGTGGATGTGCTGTATCGTCGGTTGGATGATGATTACATTGATCCGCTAGCCTTTCAACCTGATTCTTTACTGGGTGTGGCAGGACTTATGAATGCATATAGGGCAGGTAACATAGCGATTGCTAATGCTCCGGGAACCGGTGTTGCAGATGATAAAGCGATGTATGTCTATGTACCGGATATGATTCGTTATTATCTGAATGAAGAGCCGATCCTTGGTAATGTGCCGACGTATTTGTTGTCCAGACCTGATGAACGCCTGTATGTTCTTGAGAACCTATCCGAAATGGTTGTTAAAGAAACCTCATTATCCGGAGGATATGGGATGTTGATCGGAAGTGAGGCGACCAAAGAAGAATTAGCGGAGTTCCGAATGAAAATTATTGCCGATTCGGACCGTTATGTGGCACAGCCAATTATGTCCTTGTCCAGAGCACCCGTATTGTCGGGAGGCACTATGGCACCCCGGCATATCGACCTTCGGGCTTTTGTATTAATGGGCGCAGACCGGAAACCACATGTCATACCTGGTGGATTAACACGAGTGGCTATGAAAGAAGGTTCACTAGTTGTGAATTCCTCGCAAGGCGGTGGCGTAAAGGATACTTGGGTTATGGCTTGATCTATTATCTTGTAAGCCTTGATTGTGAATCAAAAATATGCAGCATCAATTTGGAGGATAAAGGAGTGGCTAAAGATGCTGAATCGAAATGCGGAGGCTTTATTCTGGATCGGCCGATATATTGAAAGGGCAGAGAATCATGCGCGGCTAATCAATGTACATTATCATATCCAGCAGGAAGAGGATTTTCAAGAAGAAGGACATAAATGGTCGAGGCTTATCGATGCATTAGGAGTTCGAAGTGAATATTTGCAGCAGTTCGAAACCTTTTCTGAACAGGACGTGTTATCCTTTATTACACTTGATTTAGGCAATTCGAATTCATTATTCTCTTGCGTACATCATGCTAGAAATAATCTTCGAACACTGCGCCAGCATCTTCCAAGTGAGTTATGGGATATCGTCAACAGTTTTAATCTATGGCTTGGTGAGCGGTCAGTCGCTGATATTATGAGTGGCCCACATCATTTCTACCAGCAGGTGAAGGAACGTGCAGCTATGTTTCTAGGAGCAGAACAATCCGTAATGCTTAGGGGAAATGAATGGCATTTTATAGAGAGCGGCCGTTTTCTGGAACGTGCAGAGAATACGACGCGTATTTTGCAGGCAGTTATTGCCTCTTGCCGTTTTAAAGAGCTTAATGCAATTTATATTCAGTTACAGGCTGTGCTGAAATCGGTAAGTGGTTATCAGGCGTTTCGCCGTTATTATGCAGATGCTATGTCACCGGAGAGCATTTTAGATTTTTTGATCGCAAATCCCAAATTTCCACGTTCGATCCGCTTTTCTTTTCACCAGCTGGAAGAGCATTTAGCTAGGCTTGAATTAGATTCCTCAGAAAAAGGCTCAGGTCATGAGAAGGTCATCCGTCAAGCAGGAAAGCTGAAGGCAGAGCTGGATTATATGGAGAAAGAGGAAATGTCCGGTGAACTGGTGGAAGATGTGCTGCAATCACTCGTAATATCTTGCCAGAGACTGGGCAAAACGATGGAGGGCGCCTTTTTTCGGCGAGAAGGAGTATCTGTATGAAGATTCAAATCAATCACACCACCACATACAGTTATCCAGAGCCGGTTACGGACAGTGTCAATGAAATCAGGCTTACCCCACGCACCAACTATCGGCAATCCTGTTATCACCATGAGGTTGAAGTATATCCAGCAGCTAATCTATTAACGTATGAGGATTTTTTTGGTAATCGGGTGCATGCCTATTCAGTTAATAAACCACATACGGAAATGGTCATTCATACTAAAGCTACTGTAGTAACGCTTGATAAAGCCCAGGGTACCGATCTTCCGCGAACCAGCCTTGAAGAGCAAGTTAAACTATTAAATGATGAAAAGTTTCAGAACCGTTATATTGAGTTTATTTTGCCGACCCGTTATACCGAGGTGACTCCTGAATTAGTGGAGTTCGCCTCTCAGTACCCTTTTAGTGAAGCTGAAGATATGTATCAATGGATTCTGAGGTTATCTTCGACGATTTATGAACAGTTCACCTATGATCCTGAGGCAACAAGCGTAAATACAACGGTAAAAAAAGCCCTCAAACTCAAGCGGGGGGTCTGTCAGGATTATGCTCATCTCATGATCGCTGTCTGCCGCAGTGTGGGTCTGCCTTCAAGATATGTTAGTGGATATCATTTTGTCGGTGATCTACAGAGCAGCAATGCTAATTTCGAGCAGGCTTCACATGCTTGGGTGGAGACCCATATTCCGGGTACGGGCTGGCTTGGTTTTGATCCGACGAATAATGTTGAAGTGAACTGGCGTTATATCAAGCTGGGTCATGGACGGGATTATAAAGATATAGTACCTGTAAAAGGGGTATATCGCGGTGGAGCAGGCACACTGACTGTAAAAGTGGACGTACGCAAGCTGGACAACTGAACTGAAATAATTGAAACATCGAACATCGAACATCGAAACAATCAAAATATTTTAAATACTCTAAATATTCGAAACAAACTCTCCGCTCATCTTATTGAATGGGGAGATTTTTTTGTGCGGCGTGCCTAAATTCTGAAGATTTATGAACGAGATGATTCCATTACAGGTTTATTTGGGTAATCTTGATCCATAGTACTTATCTTACAGACATTAGAGGAGAGATTACATATGAGCCCAAACATATCTAAGAAACAAAGATTTATTGGAAAAACAGCGATTATAACCGGAGCGGGCTCGGGAATTGGCCGTGCTACCGCTATTAAGCTGGCGCGGGAAGGTGCAAATGTAGCATTGTTCGATTTAAATCTTGAAAGAACCTCTTCCTTGGCAGAAAAGCTTAATAAGCTTCGAAAAGATTGTGCGCTGGCCATAGAGGTAGATACTTCGGATGAGAAAAAGATGGAGGAAGCCGTACGTTGTACGGTGGAACAATTCGGAGGTGTGGATGTAGTATTCGCTAACGCGGGAATTAATGGCGCTGTGGGCCCGATAGAAGAACTAAGCTTGAGCGACTGGGAGCGTACGATGTCGGTGAACTTGACGGGGACTTTTTTGACTCTGAAATATACTATTCCTCATCTGAAAGATAAAGGGAAGGGCAGTATTATTATTACTAGTTCCATTAATGGGAACACTAGATTTGCCAGCTTTGGGTGGTCTACTTATAGCACTACCAAAGCTGGACAGGTGGCTTTTGCCAAAATGGCAGCTCTCGAGCTTGCTAAGTTTAAGATTCGTGTGAATGTGATCTGCCCTGGGGCTATTGCTACGAATATAGATGAAACCACTGAAATGAGCGAGGATGTAGAAGCAATCGTCATTCCGATTGAATTTCCTGATGGAGCGCAACCCTTGGCGGATGGACCGGGCAAGCCGGATAATGTCGCTGATCTCGTTGCTTTTCTGGCTTCGGATGAATCTATCCATATTACAGGTGCGCAAATCGTGATTGACGGCGCGGAGTCCTTGTTATCCTAATTTCGAGATCGCTTCCCGGTATTGCTCGTACCATTTATTCCATTCGTCTTTCCGTGACTCCAGCGTCGTGCCTTCCAAAAGATGCTGGATCACTTCTAGACAAACATGCCAGCCAGCGAGATCTCGTGGTGTATGCGGGGTAAGCGTTTGTAGTGTTTCGTTCAAGACGAGTAAACAGCCTTCTGAATTAGGGTATAACTCAAAACGAACAAGATCTTCAGCCCATGTAAACTCAAAAATAGATTGATGCTGCAGCACGGTAATTTCCATATCAACAAACGTTCCGTTTTGCATATCAAACTTTATAAGTCCGCCTTCACGCAGGTCCTCGATTTTTAATTCAGAGAACCATAAGGCAAGCTTCTCATTTTCGGTCAAATAGGACCAAATCTCAGTTGCGGAATGCTTTAACTGGCGTTCGAAACGAGCGACATAATGTTGATCTTCTTTTTGGATGTTAGCTAACATTTATATTTCTCCTTTGGACTACTGCGGTAGTCCTTTTTTTATTGAGTTGAGGATCATTAGAAAGAGTATAGCAATCGCCTGTGTTAATTGCACGATCCGGCTTGAAGCGTAACCTATAGGGAATAGAGGGCAATAAAATAGCGGGAGAAATAAGGTCATAAGCAAGTCCACGAGCTCGATTTGCGTACGGCGCGGAGATAGTGTTGGCGGGGAAAAGGGATTGAAGATAGGGATAAGTGCGTGATGAGGGTGAAAATGGAGTGATGAAGGTGATAAGTACGCATGACGGGGAAAAGGGAGTGAAGAGAGGGATTAAGTGAATGATGAATGGCGGAAGTAAACAGTAGCATCTACGGTGGCGAGGATGCATCGGCGTTGCGGACTGTATTGCAGCTAATTGGCGTTTTTGATGTGTTTATTAGAAGTATCGGACCGCATAGCGCTTATTGCTGCGATTTTAAAGAAAAGTAGGGCATGTTTGAGTGAATAGCTGCAACTGTGTCCGATAGCAGAGAGAATAAGCCTGAATTAATGAAATAAGGTCATCTGAGTCCGAACGTTACATGGTAGCGAGGATGCATCGGCGTTGCGGACTGTATTGCAGCTATTTGGCGTTTTTGGTGTGTTTATTAGAAGTATCGGACCGCATAGCGCTTATTGCCGCGATTTTGAACAAAAGTAGGGCGTATTTGAGCGAATAGGTGCAACTGAGTCCGATAGCAGAGAGAATAAGCCTGAATTTGTGAAATAAGGTCATCTGAGTCCGAACGTTATATGGTAGCGAGGATGCATCGGCGTTGCGGACTGTACTGCAGCTATTTGGTGTTTTTGGTGTGTTATTAGAAGTATCGGACCGCATAGCGCTTATTGCCACGATTTTGAACAAAAGTAGGGTGTGTTTGAGCGAATAGGTGCAACTGAGTCCGATAGCAGAGGGAATAAGCCTGAATTTGTGAAATAAAGTCATCTGAGTCCGAACGTTATATGGTGGCGAGGATGCATCGGCGTTGCGGACTGTATTGCAGCTATTTGGAGTTTTTGGTGTGTTTATTAGAAGTATCGGACCGCATAGCACTTATTGCTGCGATTTTGAACAAAAGTAGGGCGTATTTGAGCGAATAGGTGCAACTGAGTCCGATAGCAGAGGGAATAAGCCTGAATTTGTGAAATAAGGTCATCTGAGTCCGAACGTTACATGGTAGCGAGGATGCATCGGCGTTGCGGACTGTATTGCAGCTATTTGGAGTTTTTGGTGTGTTTATTAGAAGTATCGGACCGTATAGCGCTTATTGCTGTGATTTTGAACAAAAGTAGGGTGAGTTTGGGCGAATAGCTGCAACTGAGTCCGATAGTACAGCGAAAAGGACTAAATTAGCGAAATAAGGGCTGCTGGGTCCGAATGATCTATGGCGACGAAGAGGTAATGAAGGTACAAAGGATGTAGTATATGAGCAAGAGCTACTGGGTTCGATCGGTTTGCGGAGACCTGGATTCGCTAATGGATCGGACTGTATTGCAGCTTTTTGGTGTTTTTGGTTTGTATTTTGAACATATCGGACCGCATAGCGCTTATTGCTGTGATTTTGAACAAAAGTAGGGCGTGTTTGAGCGAATAGCTGCAACTGTGTCCGATAGTACAGCGAAATGGACTAAATTAGTGAAATAAGGGCTGCTGGGTCCGAACGATCTATGGCGACGAAGAGGTAATGAATGTGTAATAAAGGATGTAGTATACAAGCAAGAGCTCCTGGTTCCAAACGTTTCACGGTGGCCAGTGTATGCTGACATTGCGGTTATGGGCTTAGAATATGCATTGTGTACGATAGTTACAGAGTCTGAGCTATTCAACTGTGCGAGGAGGGCAAGGGGCATTTGAGTAAATAGCTCGCCATCCCTATAGTTAACAGCATAGGAAATATCTGAGAAAGCATTCCGGCACCTTGATGCAAATCCTAAGTCTTTTATGCTAAAATTAACGCAATTCCGTAAAATCTACTTTTGCTTAGGCAGGGTAGTTAATAGTGTGGCATTGGTGAAGGAGGCTGCGTATATGGGGATGATGTCTTGGTTAGCTGAGCAGCGGATTCAGGAGTCTATGCGTAACGGGGAATTTCGAGATTTACCTGGGCATGGCAAGCCGCTGGAGCTCGAGGATTTATCGGGTGTGCCGGAAGAATTGCGGATGTCTTTTAAAATCATGAAGAACTCCGGACTGGTGCCTGAGGAAATCTCTCTGCGAGCTGAATGTGTTACGTTGGAAGGATTGCTAGCGGCGTGTCATAATAGCGGAAGTGCAGAAACCAGTGAGGGCAAGGCTTTGCGGTCAAAACTGTCTATGAAAAGACTGCGTCTACAGGAGTTATTACGTGAACGCGGCTTGGATAGTAACCCTGCTTTTATGCAATACAGTGCTCAAATACACGAACAGATGATAAAGGAAGAGGAATAACGCTGGTTACGTTACTGCCTAAATGCCTACAGTCATTTGGACATCAGAATAAATAGTGTAAAATAAAAAGGCATCTCTTGGTCGTTTTAGACAGAAGAGCTGCCTTTTTGCTTGTTATGTGTAACTAAACATGTATACTCATTTAATTTGTTTAAAATATACCCATTCCGGATCGCCATCATCTAAATTCTCAATGACTCCGCTTTTAACAAACCCTTGAGAAAGACATAGTTGCTGCATGATCGTATTGGATTCATTGGTGGAGGTGAAAAGCTTGGGGGTGGGGCATTGTTCCTCGATGTAGCTAAGGAGTGTTTTGGCTATGCCTAGGCGTCTGTACTCAGGATCCACAATGACCAGCTGAATAAAACAACATTCGAAAAAGGTGGTATCGCAGCAAGCAAATCCTACAAACGTTCCATTATGCGATGCTACGTAACACTGCTCATGCTTGATATATTTTTCAATCTTCGATTTGCGGCTTTCATTGCCAATGATCTTGCTGTCTATTTTGGTGAGCATGGGTAGATCTGAAATTGTAGCTTTTGTTACGAATATCATAGTAAGTCTCCTTATTAATATTATAGAGGGTATGGATGGTAAGTCTTGATCTTTAAGGTTTTTTCACACATGATGAAGATGATCTAAGATAACTTCAAGGGAAATTATAACATATGATTATAGACGATGGAGAGATAGAATGAAACAACTTCCGATTATACAGGTGCTTCCTGACCTGAAAAACATACTTAACACTGCGCAGGCAGCAGTACTTATCGCTGAACCGGGTGCAGGCAAAACAACAGGAACGCCTCCGGCGTTTTTGGACGAGCCCTGGATGGCGGGTAAAAGCATTTTAATGTTAGAGCCTAGAAGGCTTGCTGCTAGATCTGCCGCCACTTACATGGCATCCTGCCTTGGAGAAAGTGTTGGACAGACGGTAGGTTATCGGATGCGGAATGACACTAAAGTAGGCAAAAATACGCGGATTGTTGTAGTCACTGAAGGAGTATTAACGAGAATGCTGCAAAGCGATCCTTCTTTGGGTGATGTGGGTTTAGTTATTTTTGATGAGTTCCATGAGCGCAGTCTTCATGCGGATTTGGGACTTGCCCTTACACTGGAAGCACAGGCTGTGCTGCGGGAGGATCTAAGGATTCTTATCATGTCAGCTACCTTGGACAGTGAGCGGGTGTCTGCTTTACTAGGCGATGCGCCCGTAGTAAATTGTCCGGGCAGAACCTATCCTGTAGAAACAATCTATGTGCCAACTACTGGGAATCTTCCACTGGAAAAAACTGCTGCAGCTGCTGTGAGACGTGCGCTTGTTGAACAACCCGGAGATATTCTCGTCTTTTTACCGGGGGAAAGAGAAATACGCAGAACTCAAAGTGAGTTGGAAAATGGAAGCTTGGCAGAGCAGACGGTAATTCGCCCTTTATATGGCCAGCTGCCACAAAATATCCAAGATGCAGCTGTGGCTGCATCTGTTCAAGGTGAACGAAAAGTAGTGCTCGCGACTTCTATCGCTGAGACAAGTCTAACGATTGAAGGCGTGCGAACGGTAATTGACACAGGGCAGCGCCGTACACAGGTATTCTCACCACGCACAGGAATGCCAAGTCTGACGACAGTCCCGGTATCGAAAGCCTCCGCGGATCAACGGCGGGGACGTGCCGGACGAACAGCCCCTGGCGTGTGCTACAGGCTGTGGAGTCAGGAGGAGCATAATCGACTTCCGGATGACAATGTGCCGGAGATTATGCAGACGGACCTTGCGCAGCTCGCTTTGGAGCTGGCGCTGTGGGGCGTGCGCGATCCTGCCGCGCTATCTTGGCTTGACGCGCCGCCCGCAGCGCCTTTTGCGCAGGGCACCGCGCTGCTGCGCCAGCTCGGCGCGCTGGACGTCGGCGGCGCCATTACGCCGCACGGCCACAGCATGGCCGCGCTTGGCACGCACCCGCGAGCCGCGCATATGCTGCTGCGCGCGGCAGAGCTTGGCGCAGCACCGCTCGCCTGCCGGCTGGCGGCGCTGCTGCAAGAGCGGGACCTTTTCAAGGGTCCCGCGGCCCTAGATTGCGACCTCACGCTCCGCGTTGAGGCGCTGCTCCGGTTCGAGCGCTCCGCTGATAGCGGCGGAGCGGACTCGGCGGCTCTGCGCGCTGTGCAGCGCGAGAGCCGCCATTTCCTGGCGCAGCTGCAAGCCGCGCCGGGCGAGAACGTGAACGACATCAGCCGCTGCGGGCTGCTTCTGTCGTTCGCCTATCCCGACCGGATCGGGCAGAAACGCGGCGATGGCGCGTTTCTGCTCTCCTCCGGTCGGGGGGCGGCCATGCGGGAAGGGCAACCGCTGGCCCGGTCATCTTATATCGTAGCTGCTTCGATCGATGATCGCGCTACACAGGGCGCAATTATGCTGGCAGCTGAGATAGAAGAAGGACAACTGCTTTCCTATCATGCAGACCGCATCACCGAGGAAGCGGATGTGTATTGGGATAAAGAAAGTGGAAGTGTGAAGAAACGTCGTCGCACAATGCTCGGCGCGTTGGTCTTAAAAGAAACTTCACATGAAAGACCCTCCGCGGAAGAAATGGCAAATGTACTATTAAGTGTCATTGCTACAGATGGCATTGAAATCCTACCGTGGGAGAAGGGAACCATACAGCTTCGCGAACGTTTGATGTTTATGCATACCTTACGTTCAGATTGGCCGGATGTATCAGATGTTGCTTTAATTGCTACTTTGGATGAATGGCTTTTGCCATATCTGCAAGGTATGAGGAACCTCCGCGACCTTCAGCGTGTACCGTTAGCGCGAGCGCTTGAGGGGATGTTAGACTGGAATCAGCGGCAGATGCTGGAAAAGGAGGCACCTACACATATATCTGTTCCTAGTGGCTCGCGTGTGCCTGTAGATTATACTAATCCTGCTGCCCCGGTATTGGCAGTAAGATTGCAAGAGATGTTTGGACAGCTGGACACACCTCGAATTGGAGGGGGAAAATTGCCAGTATTGCTGCATCTTTTGTCACCAGCTAGACGACCTGTGCAGGTAACCTCTGATCTAGCAAGTTTTTGGCGGGGGACCTATTTTGAGGTCAAAAAAGATCTGAAGGGACGGTACCCGAAGCACTATTGGCCAGATGACCCATTACAGGCTATTCCGACTAATCGTACACGTCCTGTAAAATAATTTATGGTTACATATGCTCTTGAAATTTTTCCTTAGATGTTTGGTCTCCCGTTTAAAGGGTAATTACTAGCGAAGACAATTACTAAGGAGGGCTTCAAGTGACTAAAAAAATCGTAGGTATTTTCGACACAGAACAAGAAGCAACCAGAGCAATTGAAGGACTTCACAATCAAGGATTTAATAATGATGAAATATCAGTAATCACACGTGATCGTGATGAGCTTAGAAACATCTCAGAGGATACAGGCACAAAAGCTCCAGAAGGAGTAGCAACAGGCGCTGCTACAGGTGGTGTAGTTGGCGGCGTTGCCGGACTATTAGCAGGGATCGGAGCATTGGCGATTCCGGGGATTGGACCGATTCTGGCGGCAGGGCCTATAGTTGCAACCCTTACAGGTGCAGCAGTTGGTGCAGGCGCAGGTGGATTAGTCGGCGGCTTGATCGGACTCGGTATTCCTGAGGATGAGGCTAAAGAGTACGAAGGTTATGTGGAAAGCGGCAAAATCCTTGTACTAGTCGATGATAATGGACGCGGCTATCAAGCACATGATGTGTTCCGCGGTAACCGTTCGCTGAATACTCAGCGTTACGAAGGCGTCTATAACGAAGACACTAGACTAGGAAATTCGATGGCTAACAGAGCGGATCGGACGGCTGAAGTCTACAACCGTGATAAAATATAAACATTATCATAACCTGCTTTTTAAGCGGTAAAAGGTTACAAGGAGCGATTCTCCGATTAATGGAGAATCGCTCCTTTGTATTTTTAGTCCATCGCGCCTCCCTTAATCACCCTTTGCTCATCTTCTTCTGAGGGGGACGGACCCAGATGACGCTATTGGCTAATTTTTGCTCTTTGCAGCAGGATTTCGGACTCCATGGACGCTATTCTATAGAATGAGGCTCATATTTGCTGTTTTTTATGCCAATAGCTGCAATGGGGTCCGATAGGGCTCCAAATATCGGATAATATTGCGTTTAAGGTCCGCTGTGTCCTTTGCTACTACGTACTTGATCGTTTCGGAGTGTCCTTATGCTGCTACGCACGTGCTGTCCTTGTATTGCTACGTAAGCGCACCCGGTCACGTGTCCTTATGCTACAGAGTATTCGCATCGGATTGCAACTCTGAACGTGCCCCGTTACGCAGTGTCCTTATGCTGTTACGCAGTGTCCTTAATACTACTACGCACGTGCTGTCTTTGTACTGCTATCTATGCGTACCCGATCACTGTGACCTTTGTTGGAGGGGCATCGTTCCGCTGACGTACATGCACCGTTCCCTAGAGTCCTTTTGCTATTACATACGTGCATCGTTCCACTATGTCCTTATATTGCTACGTAAGCGCACCCGGACTCTGTGTCCTTATCCTACTGAGCATACGCCCCCGGTTTTTTGCTAAGAAATCCCCCCGTATCGCAGCGCCCTTATGGTTTCTAAGCACATGCCTCGTTCCGCAGTGTCCTTATATGCTGCTACCTTGCACGATCTTAATCAAGGATACGAAGCATGCGGATGAAAGAATCAGCTGCCACGGATAACCTCATATCGCGATGGATTGCGAAGCCTATATTCCGGGGTGGAGGGGGATCATCTAATTGCAACTCGAAAAGTTCTCCTTTTTGAATCTCCTCAATTACAAAAGAACGGCTAATAAAGGCTACCCCGTAACCAAGTCTTGCGAATTCAGAGAGTAAATCGATGCTGCCCAGCTCTATATCTGGTTTAACGGACAATCCCTTACCAGCAAACCAATGATCAACAAACAGTCTGGTGCTGCTTTCTGGGGATAATAAAATAAAAGGTAACTCTGCAAGTTCTTTTGCCGTAAGCGAACGGTTTGCCAGTTCCTGAAAGGCTCGTCCCACTACAAAACAATCCTCAAGGGTGGCAAGCGTCTGAATACTTAATTGTGGATCGTCAATAGGCATATGGACGAGCGCACAGTCTATTTCGCCTTCTTTCAAACGTTTGGTGATCTCATGCGTTTTTCCGTGTGATAGCCGAATTCGTATGCCGGGATATTGTTTGTGGAATGCGTTCAATTGCGGAAGCAAAAGATTTTTTATAAGGGAATCACTCGCTCCAATCCGAACTTCTCCCTCGTTTAATTGCTTTAGATTATGAAGATGCTTTTGTGCAGAATCCAGCATGACTAAAGAGGGCTCAACATATTCCAATAACGCCCGTCCTTCCTCGGTTAGCTCTACACCTTTAGATAAACGATGAAATAATTTGAGGCCTAAAGAATCCTCCATTTGTTTAATGGCATAACTTACGGATGGCTGTGTAATATGCAATTCATTTGCAGCCTTTGTTAGATTTTTGTAACGAGCCGTATATAAAAAAATACGATACCATTCAAGGTTAAAGAATTTGATATAGATCACCTCTATGACAGTCTGTTGAAAATGTGATTTCATTAATTGCAACAATCTTATTATAATTTGGATATATAAATAATAAAAGAGTCGGCAATGGAGGTTTGAATATTATGGCAGGTAACACATTTGGAGAAGTATTTAAGATTACTACCTTTGGAGAGTCACATGGTGCAGCGGTTGGGGTCATAGTGGATGGAGTTACACCTAATGTTGAAATTGATGAAGCATATATTCAGAAACAGATGGATAGAAGGAAACCAGGCCAGTCCTCTGTAACTTCACCGCGTAAGGAATATGATGTGGTGCAAATACAATCAGGAATATTCGAAGGGAAAACAACCGGAACTCCACTCTTTGTAGTTCTGTACAACAAAGATATGAAACCGGAGGCCTATAACGATATTCAGCATTCATTTAGACCCGGCCATGCGGATTATACTTTTTTGCAGAAATACGGAATTCGCGATCATAGAGGCAGTGGACGGGCATCAGGCAGGGAAACAGCGGCAAGAGTAGCTGGCGGAGCGATCGCTCGGAAACTGCTCGAAAGAAGAGGGGTTGGGGTACTAGCCTACACGCAAGAGGTCGGAGGGATTAAGTGTCAAACCTTTGATGAAGATGTTATTGAACAAAATGCAGTCCGCGCCTGTGATGCTAAGGCTGGAGCTGAAATGATTAAAAAAATTGAACACTTAGCTTCGATTGGAGACAGCTGCGGAGGTATCGTGGAGTGTCGGATTAGAGGGGTTATTCCGGGTCTTGGAGAACCCGTATTTGATAAATTGGATGCAGAGTTAGCTAAAGCGATGTTATCTATTGGTGCTGTAAAAGGAATAGAGTTTGGAGCTGGATTCGAAGCGGCCTCTATGCTTGGAAGTGAACATAATGACGCGATGAATAAGGATGGATTTCTTAGTAACCATTCCGGTGGAATTATAGGCGGAATCAGTACAGGAGAAGAGATTATTTTTCGAATAAGTGTAAAGCCTACATCCTCGATTTCTGTTACTCAACAGACCATAAACACGAATGGTGAAGAAGTTGAGATTAAAACGGAGGGCAGACATGATCCATGTATCTGTCCGAGAATCGTCCCGGTTGTTGAAGCAATGGCTTGCTTAGTATTGGAAGATCTTTATAAAAGACAAGCTGCTATTTTTGGATGAAACACTTTATAAAATGAAACAAATCAAAGACTGCACCTCTTAGCAATAGACTGTGAGGTGCAGTCTTTTTTGCATATGTGGTATCATATGGATAATCATTCAAATTATGCTTTGTCTCTAGCTATGCCATAAGATACAGTACAGCGAAAAGGAGGGAATAGATGAGAATCTTTGTTGCAGGTGCTGCTGGTGTGATTGGACGGTCATTGCTTCCTAAGTTACTACAAGCGGGGCATGAGGTTATCGGTCTGACCCATAAAGAAGAAAACAAAACAATCCTTGAGAGCTTAGGGGCACAAGCGGTAATCGCGGATGTGTATGAGCGTGAGTCTATATTTGCGGCTATTCAAGCAGCCCAACCTGAAGTGGTAATTCATCAGCTGACTTCATTAAGTCAGCGGAATTTTGCAGATAATTCAAAGATAAGAATAGAAGGAACACGAAATATTGTCGATGCTTCACTGACAAGCGGGGTTAAACAGATTATTGCCCAAAGTATCTCTTGGGCTTATGAAGCTGGTGAGGGACCTGCCACGGAGAATACTCCATTAGATACTAATGCTTCTGAATCCCGGATGAGAACCATTGAGGGTATCCGCTCACTTGAAAAGGCAGTTGCAGAAATTCCTAATCATGTGATTTTGCGGTACGGAATGTTGTACGGCCAAGGGACTTGGTATGATGCTGCGGGATTAATGACAGAAGAAATTCGACAAGGGAGACTGACTGCAACAGAAGCGGTTACGTCATTCCTTCATGTGGAGGATGCAGCTAACGCGGCGGCGCTTGCTCTGAACTGGCCTTCTGGTCCAGTTAATATTGTGGACAATGAACCTGCGCGAGGAATAGATTGGGTGCCTGTTTTTTCTGAAATCTTGGGAGCTCCTAGACCTCCTTTGCATATGGGCAGAGAAGGCTGGGAACGGGGAGCGTCCAATACAAAAGCTCGAATGGATTACGGATGGAGTCCATCATACCCGTCATGGAGGTCAGGTTTTGCTCAGAGCTTGAAAGGTTAAAGATGAATCCAAACATGTAGAAGGAGAGATGACATGAGTAAATTAAAGAATTTTTCTTTAGTAGTCGTGAATTTAATTGCTGATCTATGGTTTGGAATCGTTCGAAAACCAGAGTTTTATGATAAACACACCGTTACTAGAACAAAGAAAGGGTATGTCCTGTTTGTATCTATGGCAGGCATTATCGCAGTGGGTTCAGCTTTTTGGTTATGCTCAAGAATATATTAGAAAAAAGGCTGCCCATTGGCGGTCTTTTTTTTGAGATTGGATGTCAGAAAGCTAGAATGTTATGTTACTACTTAATAGATGGTTAAAACAGGCTCCTTATTATGTTCAGCGCATAAGATTAATGTCTAAACTCATGGATGAAAATCGTGCCAAAGTGACGCTTATTGCCGCCTCAGCTGGGTTTGGAAAAACGACACTTGCGGCCGAATGGGCTCGTACTCATTCCGATGAGGTTGCATAGCTTGCAGATAACCATCTTGTACGATTCTGGTTAAATTTGCATGCTGCAATTGAGAGAATCTTTCGCCCCTTTTTAAATCGCTTGGATTTGTTTATCCAGTCTGTTCGTGACGGTTCAGTAGAAACTGCGATTCCTCTTTTATTAAACGATCTGCATTCTCTTCCAGGCTCTATTACACTTATAATGGATGATTATCATGCGATTACGAATCAATCGATTCATGAAAGTATGGGCTTTTTCATCGGACATCTTCCGGCTAATGTGAAGCTTGTAATATTGAGTAGAACCCTCCTGCCACTCGCCTTATCCCGCCTAAGAGCACAACAGGAACTTCTAGAATTAAGTAACGATGATCTGAGGTTTACATTTGACGAAAAAGATGAGCTGCAATCTCAATCCTTGAGCGAGCATCTTACACAAGAAGAGTTATTTTTGTTCGAGCAAAAAACAGATGGATGGGTAGCGGGTTTGATTCTTGCCTTCCGCTCTTTTTCAGGAAGGGCTGGTCTTGGAAGCTATCCAGCATGCTTTTGAGGCAGAGGATTATACGTTTTCTGCATCATGTATGGATAGGCCTTTCAATTCAATTATCAAAGATGGCGATGAATCTTCATTGCTAGATTTATTAGATAAGTTGCCGATCAAAAATAGATTGTGCACCCTGATTTGTTTTATTTTCAAGCGGGTTCGATGGCTGTCGCTGGACGATCAGATGATGCCAAACGCTTCTTACAAAAGGTTGAACTTTTCATGGAAGAGGAATTTATTATTCCGGAAAAAGAGCAAGCCCTAATTCAAATGCGGTTGGATCTGTATCGTGCTTCGGTTGCATTTTATCAGGGGGACGTGGATACGTTCGTTGAGCTATTGGACCAAAACAGGGAAGGCACAGAGAGATTTGCATCTATAGTAAACGTTACAAGGACATGGTTTTGTATTTTTGGCGGATCTTTTCTATGAACGGAATCATCTTAAAGATGCAAACGTCCAACTGGACAAAGCGCTTGTCATGTGTAATTCCTCGAAGCATGTGGGTGCCAGGGATTATTTTGCAAGCTAAAATGTTAAAAGCAATGGGGTATGTGGAAGATGCAGCGGAGGTTTTGCAGACAGCTATTGCGGAACTTAAGCAATATCATTCTCCTCGCTGGGAAAGATTGCTGGAAGCCGCATATATTCGAATTCAGTTCTCGCAAGGACTGTTAAGTAGCGGTGATGAATGGCTAACGAAAAGGCATATTAGTGCAAATGATAAACCTAATGTTGCCCGGGAATACGAACAAATCACACTCGCGCGTATGCTGATGGTCCGTCAAGCTTATCAAAAGTTTGAGGTTAAAAACCGGGTAAAGCCGTTTCTAAGATAAAAGAAAAGCATTTGCTTTAAATCGGCAAAAGACTAATATAACAGTTTATTACCAAACATTTACTTTAAGAAGTGATACTATGGAATACAGAAGGTTATAGGACTAGCGAGGAGGAAATGTAAATGCAATTAATGGCATGGTCTGATTACGAGATTTCATATGACTTAAATAATGATTTTTCTATTCGTAAGGCAGAGTCGGAAGAATGGGGACTGTATTGTTCCATTTATTATAATATGCAATATAATGGTTTTTTTAAAGAAGAAAGGTTCAATTCTGCCCAAAGAAACGCTTTTTGGATCTATAAAGGCGAGTCTAAAATAGGTGGAGTAAGGATGTCGCCTAACCGGATATATCATTTATTTGTTATTCCACCGTTTAACGATACATTTGTGGTGCTGAAGCTATTAAAAAAGCTTTTGATTTATTGGTCGGATAGAACAAAACCTATAAAAACCTTCGAGGTTCTGCCAGACCAGGTTCAATTATTTGCGCGGGCAGGGTTTTGGCCTGATGAGTTCAGATGCCGTTGGATGCACCGTCCTACAGATTATTTTGAGGTCGAATGGAACAAAGAGTTAAGGATTGAAAGTCCTCAGATCGAAGATAATGGTTTGGGCGCTAAACGTTTTATTCTTGAAGAGCAGATCGCCGAATGTAACTATGCGAGCTTTGATGGAAGTCTTGAGGCAACAAGGAGAAAGAAATTCTCTTATGAAGATTTTATCCCAAGTGAAGAACCAAATTATACAAATGAAGTATTACTTACAGCGTCCACGCTTGTGTATGATAAGAAATCGGGACAGCTAATTGCGAATTGTCTCTTGGGTTTACAAGATGATTACGCAGCAGTTTACAGTATTGGTGTAATACCTGCTTACAGAGGAAAAGGGATTGCTACACGGATGTTGAAAAGAGGACTTAATCTCCTGAAAGATAAGTATCCGATCCTAAGGTTATATGTCATGGAAGGTAATGACGCGGAGTCTGTTTATTTAAATCTAGGATTTGTCCCTGGAGTACAAGAGATACAGAGTATGTATATTCCTATGCACGATTAAGAAAGGCTGCCAGATGGCAGCCTTTTTATTCGTTAACTAGGCATGAGAGGTAATAGGAAACATGAAATGTTGAGGGAGTTCTTTTAATAGCGGACGTATAAATAAGGTATCTTCACTCTGGGAAATTAATTCTGCCTTAACTTGATCGATTGGATAATCTGGTGTGAAATAAAAATGTATAACCTCAGTTTCCGGAGAAATAATGCTTTTCAATACTGTGTTGATATCAAAACTTGTTGTACTGATAATGTCAAAAATATGAAGCTGATGATCCTCATGTTTAAAGATCACAATAACGTCAGCCTCTTCAATATAATAAAAGGAATCATGAAAAGGAAGAATAAAATAAAACAGCAGCTGATGTTCATTATTTATCACACTTAGCGCGGAGGATACTGGTGTTCTTTTGACTGCAAAATTTTTGATCATGCTAAAATCAACGGGGTTACCTATAGATAAAGGCCGCACAGAGTAGGTTGTAGTTGGCTGATTGCTAAGATGAGCAACATTAAGTGAAAAGCTGCTTTCTTGCATGCGTTCAAACCCGAATTTAGGATAAAAATCCAAAGCGCGCTCATTAGCAAATAAGTAGAGGAAGTCGTATTCATGTTCGTACTTAGCGATAATGTGGTCTATTAATTTTCGGGATAAACCTTGCATACGATAATCAGGATGTGTCATCACCGTCCCAATTTGGATGGCGTTGTATTCTTTTTTGTTGATGAGAATAGTCATTTTATTAATAGATGCATTCGCAATGACGTGATCTTCATCGATAAAGGAATAACAAATATATTTGTCATTCCAGCCCCCTTGTTCATACCAAGGTTTAAAATCAATACCAAAGATTGATTGGGCTAAAGAATTGAAGCTAAGCTTATATTTATCGATGTGTTTATAATCGCTAATCAATTGATATTCATTCATAGAATATACCTCTATTTCAGATGATTTTGGGATTCGCATTTTATGAATATATAATACTATGCTTTTTAACCGTAAAGTTGATTTTAAAAATACTATACCAATATAATCCTGTAGATGTGTTATCATAATCTCTAAATTATTGACTCGGAGGTATAAGATGAGAGAGATAGATTACTGTCATTATTTTTGGCAGGATGAGAAAATAAGACTAAGATCTGTTCACATTTGCAGAATTCTCATCACAGCGGCTAATGTTTACGATCGAAAATCTGAATGGTGAATATGTGGGTGGAGTAAATCTTAATAGCATAGACGAGAAAAATGGTACGTTCAGTATAGGCGTGCAAGTGGATAGAGATCATCGAGGTAAGGGGTATGGGACAAGAGCTATCAACATCCTGTTGAAGTATGCTTTTTTGGAGCTTAGACTCAACAAGTTTAACGAATGTACGCTCGAAGGTAACGAACCCTCAGCAGCTATGCTTAGAAAAGTGGGTTGTGTTCAAGAAGGCGTGCGCCGGAAAGTTATTTATACAAATGGACAGTATTTAGACTTACTGTTGTTTGGATTGACGAAGGATGAATTTATGGAGAAAAACGCTATGAAATAGTGATTAGAGAGGTTACTTGGAAAGCGATTCTTCAATACAAGGAGGATCGCTTTTTTGCGTTTTGTTTTGTGGATCGATGTTCTATTGAAGCTTGCGGACACAGAAGACGCTATTTGCATATTTTTTGCTTTTTCAGAGTAGTATCGGACTCCAGTGCAGCTATTCCTCAAGAATCGCTGTATATATGTTACTTTTTATGCCAATAGTGCCCATGAGGTCCGATAGGACAGCAAAAGTGGGGAAAAGCAGCGAATAGGGTCAACTGGGTCCGATAGTGGCTCGAACGAGTAAACTTGATCAAACTAAACTGATCAAACCAAACAAAGAATGGGAGGGGAGAGTGCAGAAGCATGTGGATTCAGATGGAGTTTGTTTCGTGCAGAAGTATGTGGGCTCAGATGGAGTTTATTTTGCGCAGAAACTTTCGGACCCAGAAGACGCTATTTGCAAATATTAAGCTTTTTCAGAGTAGTTTCGGACTCCAGTGCAGCTGTTCCACAAGAATAGCTGTATATATGTTACTTTTTATGCCAATAGAGACCATGGGGTCCGATAACACAACAAAAGTGGGGAGAAGCAGCGAATAGAGTCAATGGGGTCCGATAGTAGCTCGAACGAGCAAACTTGAACAAACTAAACTGATCAAACTAAACAAAGAATGGGAGGGGAGAGTGCAGAAGCATGCGGGTTCAGATGGAGTTTGTATCGTGCCGAAGCTGTGGATCTAATTCTTCGAGGATCATTCTACGAAATCAACGATTTACAACCGTTTATTCCGTGCTTTCATCATATGAAAAATTCACAATAGAAAACCACAAAAAAACCAAACCCTACCTACCCACATCCACATAAATCATCCTATATCCCACCAAATCTCTATAAACAACGTAATAAGTGAACCCTCTATCAAATTTCAGGTTGTGAAAGTTGGAAAATAGTGCTTATACTAGAGTAATAGAAGGAAAGATTAGCCAACAACATTTACAACATGAGGAGGGTTTATATGGCGTTTATGATTGCTCAACGAGCGTTTATCAAAGTGTATCTTATAACAATGGTAGAACAACACCGCGGTTACGGATATCAAATGCTGGAGGATTTACGTCGGGATTTCAAAGCCCATGGTTATTCCCCTCCACAGAGTGAAATCTATCGCGCCCTGCATGAGCTGGTGCAGCAAGGGATTTTATATCGAACCAAGCAGCTGAAAGGCAATGACCCTAAAGTGGATTTTCAAGAAATCGTACTTTACCATTTCACCTCAGATGGAGAAGAGAAAGCAAAGTTATATAAAAAGCAGGTAAAGACGGATCTTGACCGCTGCTTAGGCATTTTGAATAAAGCTGTTGTGGACAACTATTAGAACTGCAACTATAGTAATATTTTCAGGATGCTCTCACCCTGTTATAATGGTTACTGCCGGATGATTGCAGTATATACTTGGAGGTAGCAAAAGATGGATGAACATATGAAACGCCGGTTAGACAAACAGCGGAAGCTGTTCAGTCAACTTGGCATCACATTAGACGCTCTAACCATACATGAAAAAGAATTCAGCATGAAGCTGCGTGGCTACGATGCGGAGGAAGTAGATACATTTCTGGACAGCGTAATCAAAGATTACGAACGTTTCTATGCGACGATAGCTGATCTGATGGATAAATGGCAAGAGCAGCAGCTGGAAATGCGGGAATTAAAGGCAGAAACAAAAACAGAGGTTATCCAGGTTCCTGTTTCCCGAGGCATTGATCCAAAAGAATTGGAAGAGGTTATTCTGAGACTTGAAACTAACGTCCGCCAGCTTAAAGATAAGCTTCCTCGCGTGGAAGAGTTTTTATAAGGCGCTGTTTGGGATAATTGGAGCTCCGCTTGACATTTCTAAATTTACCATTGACGAGTTAGCAGTTCATGAATTATGATATGTTCATAAATGATCATTTATATTTTAGTGGCGTGTTACCGTTAAGGGCATGAGCCAAGAATTGTCTTTATTTCCATTAGACAATTCTTGGCTTTTTTTGTTCCAATTTGACGATAATTAGGGAGAGGAGTGATGAGCTTGTCGCGAGAGATCGAGCAATTTCAAGTACAGCGTGTAATTGGGAATAACGTTGTAATGGTTCAGGGAAGCAAAAACGGGAAGGAATATGTCATCATTGGCAAAGGTATTGGATTTGCAGTGAAGGGTTCTGGTGTGATCGAAGGAAATGATGTTCGGATTGAGAAATTGTTTCGTCTAGAAGATCGCGAAGCCTGGAGCCAATATCAAGTTTTGCTGGAAGATATAGATCCTAAGGTAATGAAAATAACTGATGAGATAATTGCAGATATCCAAAGTCAATTTCCTGACAAGTTAAACGACAAGATTTATCTGGCACTCCCGAGCCACATACAGTTCACCATCTACCGTCTGCGCAACGGGATGGATATTATTAATCCGTTTTTGCAAGAAACCAAAATGTCATTTCCGAAGGAATTTGAGATCGCTTACAAGGCATCGGAGAAAATCAATGCTGAATTTCAAGTGCAAATCCCCGAAGATGAGATTGGATTTCTTACTTATCATGTGTATTCAGCAGTCAATAATGTATCGGTTGGTCAGTTAGTCAAGGCCTCTAATATTGTCAATGAGCTTCTAGACATGATTCAGCAAGAACGAAAGATAACTTTTGAGCACGGCAGTATGAATCATATCCGATTAATGATCCACTTGCGTTTTTCGCTGGAACGTATTTTAAAAGGATCACTAATAGATAATCCCTTTGTGAAACATATTAAGAAAGAATACAAAGAGGAATACAAGCTGGCTAAAAAGCTCGGTAAAGTAATGCAAAGATCGCTTGAGGTCGAAATTCCGGAAGAAGAACTATGTTTTCTAGCCATGCATTTGCATCGGTTATTTCAGACCTTAGTGAAATCAAATTAACATCTTAAGAGGAGTGGAGCATATGTTTTCCAAATGGAAATCAAAAAAAGAAGAGAAACATACTGAACATACCATCGAAATCATGGCACCAATCAGCGGGGAGTCAGTTCCACTAGCACAGGTTCCGGATGAAACCTTTGCTGGCGGTCATATGGGTAACGGAATTGCAATAAAACCCTCTGAAGGAATTTTGAAAGCGCCTTTTGACGGTAGGGTTGCTCATATCGTGAAATCGAGTCATGCAGTCATTCTGGAACATTCCTCCGGTATGCAATTGCTATTACATATCGGAATCGATACTGTCAGCCTCAAGGGCAACGGTTTTGTCAGTCATATAACCTCTGGAGATCAAGTAAAAGCAGGTCAAACCCTAATCGAATTTGATCTGGACGTAATTCGCGCGGCAGGTTGTGACACAATTTCGCCTGTAATCGTGACCAGTACAGAGGAGAATCCACCTCAAGTAAGCGGACATTATGGTCAGGTTACAGCAGGACAGGATCTGATTCTTACCGTGGCTTCAAAGTAAATGGTTTATAGAGCACTACTACTATTGAACCGAAAGGATGATTTTAAATGTTGGCTTTTCTACAAAAACTAGGTAAGTCGTTAATGCTTCCTGTTGCAACCATGCCGGCGGCAGCTATTCTTCAAGGGTTTGGTTTGCTTAACTACGAAAAAGATATTCCGCTAGGAGCGACCATTGGTGGATTTCTGAATCAATACTTTGCTCCATTTCTAAACGCCGGAGCGAATGCGATCTTCGGTAACCTAGCCTTAATCTTCGCGGTAGGGGTTGCCATTGGATTTGCCGGTGACGCCGTAGCAGCTTTGTCAGCAGTAATTTCTTACATGGTACTGACTAAGATTCTGCTTATCGTACCGCTTCAATTCTCTTTCATCAATGATGATGTTGTATTGAACATGGGTGTGCTTGGTGGTATTTTTGCCGGTGCTTGGGCAGCGTTCTTATACAAGAGATATCACAATATAAAAATGCCTGATTGGCTCGGATTTTTTGCAGGTAAACGTTTTGTCCCAATCATTACGGCAGCTTCTATGATGGTTCTTGCTGTATTTGTGGGTATGATCTGGAGTCCGATACAAGATGTTATCAGTGACTTCGGGAACTGGGTTGTGTCACTGGGGGCTGTTGGAGCATTCATCTTCGGTACAGCTAACCGCTTGCTGATTCCGTTCGGTCTTCACCACGTGCTTAATACGATTGCTTGGTTCCAAATTGGTGATTTTACGAATGCGGCTGGTGAACTGGTGCATGGTGACTTGTACCGCTTCTTCGCTGGAGATAAAACTGCTGGGATGTTTATGACTGGATTCTTCCCAATTATGATGTTTGCGCTTCCAGGGGCAGCACTTGCATTTATTCATACAGCTAAACCGGAAAAACGTAAAATGGTTGCTTCCATCTTCATCGGTTCTGCCATTGCTTCTTTCTTAACAGGGATCACTGAACCACTTGAGTTCTCCTTTATGTTCGTAGCACCACTCTTGTACGGAGTTCATGCTTTATTAACAGGATTCTCCATGGCCTTGATGTACATTTTAGATGTTAAGCTTGGTTTTGGTTTCTCCGCAGGTTTGATCGATTATCTTGTAAACCTGAAACTGTCTACTAATGCATGGATACTTATTCCTGTGGGTCTTGGATTCTTCGTCTTGTATTATGTACTATTCCGCTTTATTATCTCATTGTTCAAGCTAAAAACACCTGGACGTGAAGATGATGATGAAGAAAGTCTGTTAGCACCACCTGGAGGTAATGGAACGCCTTCATCGTCTTCTAAAGCTGCTCAAATTCTTGAGAACATCGGCGGTCCATCGAACATCCGCAATATCGATGCATGTATCACACGCCTTCGTCTGATTGTTAATGACGAAAAAGCCGTTAAAGATTCCGCATTGAAACAGCTCGGAGCTTCCGGTGTTATGAGACTGGGTCAAGGGGCTGTGCAGATCGTATTTGGTCCAAAATCAGAGCAAATTAAAGATGATATTCAAAAGCTTTTATAACTAAATTGATCATGTTGAAATCCTTAAACAGGGCTGGTTCTCATACCAGTCCTGTTTTTTTGCTGTGTCCAGAGATAAAGGGTTGCTTTATAGATAATGCCTAGTATAATACTTGGTATAAGTAAGCAAAGGAGTCGGTACACATGTCAGTCGATGATTATTTGGATCTTTTAAATTACGCCAAGGCGATTAAAGATGGGCAGTGGCAGGCTGACATC
Organism: Paenibacillus sp. FSL H8-0315; assembly: GCF_038005365.1. Classification (NCBI taxonomy): domain Bacteria; kingdom Bacillati; phylum Bacillota; class Bacilli; order Caryophanales; family Paenibacillaceae; genus Paenibacillus; species Paenibacillus sp. FSL H8-0315. Next base: position 6,321,910 of record NZ_JBBOTA010000001.1, read on the forward strand.
ATTGAGCGCTTAAAGAATCTTAGTGCAGCAGCGGAAAGTCCTCAGATACAAGAAGAAAGTGTAATAGAACTTTGGTCAAGGTTTGATGCCATTAACATAATGATTATGAAGCTGTTTGAGAAGTTACGGGAGAATGAACATTCAGAGCAACAGTTTCAGTGGAAAGAGCAGCTCTGGGAGCTTAGGCTGGAACGGAGTATTTTATCTAAAAAGATTCTTAATCGTTACATTCGAATTAGGTAAACACTAGAAGACAGTTTCCTTATTAATTTAGGGGCTGTCTTTTTTTACGTAATCTTGATACAAAAATACATTGATAGTCGTCTTACTTATAGCTGCAGCTGATAAGGAGGATTTACAAGATGGAAATTCCGGAATCTGAAATTTTTAAAGCAATATTCTATGAACATTATCCTATTGTCAGACGTAAGCTGACCGCTTTGGTTCGTGATGAGTCGGCAGCAGATGATTTGGCACAAGAAGTTTTTCTGAGATTGTATCGTAACCCCCCAGATGATCCAGCAGCGCTGGGTGCCTGGCTTCATAGAGTCCTTACTCGTATTGGATATGATTATCTGGACAAAAAAGCAAGGGAACGGCGGCTGCAAAATAAACAAGAACAGTTATACGAAGTGGGGGAATCACCTCCTTCAGGAGAGGAAGTCTTAATCAGTAAGCTGGATCAGGAGGATGTTCATGAATGGTTGAACGAGCTGCCTGACAGGGATAGACAAGCGCTTCTGCTTAGATACTCTGGTTACAGTTATGCGGAAATAGCAGGCGAGCTTGGTCTAAGACCTCCCGTAGTAGGGACATTACTGCACCGTGCGACCCAGAGGTTAAGACAAAATGCAGCAAAATCACTGTCTCAGACGGAATAACAAAACGAGATAAGCGAAGCTCCAAATTATTTAGGAGGGATTACTAATGACTAAACAACCGCTAAATCAAGATCATAATAAACAACATACAGATGAAGCCTGGGCCAAATTGCAAAACAAGTTAGCGTCTGAGCCTGCAAGTCCCAAATGGTCTGTGTGGAGTCAGCAGTTGTCTGTGGATGTTATGAAAGATGATGACAAAACAGATCCACAAATAGACCAGCCTCAATCTACGGATGACAGTCCAACAGCTAATCGCCCATCCAAGCGTCCTCGCATGAATCGTCGGCGCAAATGGGGAGTAGCAGTGGCAGGTGCCGCGATCTTTGCGGTTATACTTGGAACTCCAGTAGGAAATACGGCTATGGCATCGCTGCTGAATCAATTTCGGATGGAAGAAGTTACAGTTGTGAATGAAAATGATATCCGGGATATTTTTTATCAGGTAAATGAAAGTCAATCCATGAATGAAGCTATGAACAAATTTGGTGTGTTTACAAGTTCCTTTGGTTCAAATAAAGGGATTATTCCGCTAAATCAGGTGGAAGAGACTCTAGGTGTTACACTTCCAAGCGGAACTTTGCTCGAGAATGTGAAGAGCGCATATATAACCAATTCACAAGAAATAACCTTGAAGCTTAATATTGAAGCAGTTAATAAAGCAATGAAAAGATTGGGTGCAAAACAGCTTCTTCCAGAAGCCATAGATGGGAAAGAAATTAAATTAGATCTTTCGGAGATCGTGAATTATGATCTTTCGATTGATAATGATAAATGGGCTAATCTTACACAGACGAAGACTCCTTTAATTACGGTAGATCCAACTATAAAGGTTGATGAAGCTTTGGAAGCTATAATCGATTTTCCATTGCTGCCAGATTATCTGAAATCCAGCTTAAAGCAGAGCCGCATTTTATCGGGTGAAATTCCTCTGCCACTGGTAAAAGGCCTGAATACCGATCAAATAAAGATTAAAGATACAACGGTTCTACTGAATCAGAATGAATATAGTCAAGGGATTGTGTACTCGGCCGTTTGGGTACAGAACGGACAACTGTTTGATTTCAACGGAGGAAGCGTGTATACAGATAAAGCTGTATTCTTAGAGAAGCTAGGGGAGTTGATTGAATAATGACGGCTGCTGCAATAGAAGCGAAGTCTTTGACTAAAGAATATGATAACGGACGTGGTTGCCGTGATGTAACGATTACTGTTGGGAAAGGGGAAGCCTTTGGCTTCCTCGGCCCTAATGGTGCGGGGAAAAGTACCTTTGTCAAAATGTTGGTAGGTCTCATTCGTCCATCGAATGGTAGTGCTACTCTATTTGGTCATAAGATCGGTTCACTTGAAGCCAAGTCCCAAATCGGATATTTACCGGAATTATATCGCTATCAAGAATGGCTTACGGGGGAAGAAGTAGTAAGACTGCATGCCAAGCTGTGCCGTGTAGATCGATCTGTAGCCGACAAAAGAATTCCAGAGCTTCTAGCGGAAGTTGGAATTGGAAACCGTGGACGGGATCGTGTGAAACATTATTCCAAAGGGATGCAGCAGAGATTAGGGCTTGCTTGCGCTCTTGTAAACAATCCGGCCATCGTTTTTCTGGATGAGCCCTCATCGGCGCTAGACCCGATTGGACGTCAGGAAGTTCGGAATATTTTGCAGAGGCTAAAAGAGAAGGGAGTTACAATATTTCTTAACTCTCATCTACTGGAGGATGTTGAACTCATCTGCGACCGTATGGCACTGCTGAATAACGGAGTTATACTGCGGCATGGGAAAGTATCTGAGATCTTAAATAAGCGAACAAGCTGGCATTTTAAAGTGGGCGGTTTTACGCCTATTTTGTTGTCTTGGTTACAGGATAGTACTGAACTTCAGATCAAAGTTTCAGCGGATATCGGAGCTCAATCTGAAAAAGGAGCTTCATTCCCAGCTACATTGGAGAGTAGCACAGTTTGGCTGGAAGCGGAATTGGAGAATGAGGAGCAAGTAGGCTGGCTGAACACGTTAATTATTGAACAGGGCATGACCTTATATGAAGTCTCACGGAAGCGAGAACGTCTGGAAGACTGGTTTATGAGTGCTGTATCCGGCCTAAGTCACAGAGGTGAACACGAATGAGAATAATCATAGGAATGACCTGGAAGGAATTGCTGCGTAAACGAGTAATGGTATTAACATTGCTTATGACCATTGTCTTTCTTATAGGATTTTGGTTTGTGGCAAATACGATCGGACAAAGCGGAATACCGAACAGAACAGATATTAGCAGTGGCGAGCATCTCTTAGCTAATTTTACAAATGGTGCTTTTATATTATCACTTGGATTCTTTTTTGGCGCTTTTGTACTCGCCTTTTTGGCGATCTTCAGTTCCTTCTCAGCTATTGCAGGTGAAGCGGAACAAGGGGTTATGCAGGCTTTACTGCCAAGACCGCTGCCGCGGTGGAAATGGTACACAGGCCGCTGGCTTGGATATGTGACGCTTGGGATCGGTTATGCCTTGATTTTATTTATTTCTATTTTATGGATTACTGAGATCCATGCCACCGTTCCTAGAGACGTCGTAGTCCTATTGAAATCATTTTTGTTATTCTCCTCTGTAGTGCCTTTGCTAATTACGATTTCTATGCTGGGTTCTGGATTCTTCTCAGCAGTGGGGAATGGTGTCTTTATGACAATGTTATATGGAGCAGGCTGGTTAGGTGGGATGATTGATAAGATCGGAGGATCGCTGAGATTAGAACCCGATGTCCTTGACACATTAAATAATTTGTCAGGAATGATGGCACTGCTTATGCCAGTGGATGGTTTACAGCGGAAAATGACCGCCGTCCTGTTCAGCGCTAATGAAATGAGTGGAATGATAGGATTGTTCGGCAGCATGAATGGATTGCTGGATTTTAATACGGTTCCGTCAAATATGTTTATTTTTTATGCGATAGGATATACCCTGTTAGCTTTTGTTATAGGTCTACTTCGCTTCGAGCGAAAAGACTTATAAAGGGGATGTTAATCCAAAAAGAGCCCTCTTGTCTCATGATCAGGACAATTAGGGCTCTTTGTGTTGTGTAGCGGGAATCATTTCTTAATACCAAGCTCAATCCATTCGGTAGACCAGTTTCCAATTTCACCAAGTATAGGAGCAAGCGCTGTGCCTTTTGGAGTCAGAGAGTACTCAATACGTACTGGCATTTCAGGATATACAGTTCGCTCTATAATACCTTCGGTTTCCATTTCCTTCAATCGGTCAGATAACACCTTGCCACTGAGATTGGACAGACAGCTCTCAATTTCACCAAAACGGCGTGGCCCTGGCATAAGCACGAAAACAATAAGCGCGACCCAACGTTTACTTAGCAAGTCTACCGCTTTTTCAAAGCGAGGACACATGTTGAAATCATTCATAATATCACCTCGACATTCATTATATCATAAACTTACATAAAGTAATTATAAATATTTAAAGATATATTATAACTTGACGAAGTTATATTACAATGATAAACTTACTTACAAATAGTTACTTATAATTTAACTAATATTTTATCCTTATGCTTAGCTCTATCTAAGCATTGATGAACAATGAGGAAGGTGTAATTATGATTAAACCAGAAATCACTTCTATTTTACAGAATAAAATCACGCGAATTCCTTTAGCAAATTCCACAAATATATTGGTTGGACCCATTACGTTACCGGTGAATTTAGACGGCGAGACCGTTGTTTTTAAATGGTACAACTGGCTGAATACAACGGATGCAGAGCTTCTTCAAGAGGATAGCAGTAAAGCAACGGCAGCTTTAATTTCACGTTTGCCATCCATGAACTTAGCAGAAGGACAACAATCCAGTGTGTTGGTATATGGCGATTTCGAAGGGTCTGAGGATGCATTGATCCGGATGCATAGCATCTGCCATACTGGCGATATTTTTGGCAGTAAACGTTGCGATTGCGGATTCCAGCTGCATCAATCCATGAAAATGATTGTTGAACATGGCTCTGGGGCATTATTTTATCTCGCGAATCATGAAGGAAGAGGCATTGGCCTGTTCAGCAAATCTTTAGCGTATCTTTTACAGGAAGAAGGATACGATACAGTTGAGGCTAATTTAGAGTTGGGATTTGCTGATGATTCAAGAAACTACGAAGAGGCAATCAGTGTTCTGCAAACTTTACGTCACAAACCAGTGACGCTGATTACGAATAATCCGAAGAAATTGGATGCGCTCAAGGCTGCAGGGATGAATGCCGTGAAAAGAGTAGCGTTATGGGGAGATGTATCTTCTTTTAACGAGAAATATTTGCGGACTAAAGTCGCTCGCTCAGGGCATTTAGAAGCTGTGAAGGACACCCATTCGCTAAATGAAAGACTGGCTAAGTAAAGATTGAAGTAGTGCTTTTGCGCTTCTTCTATTATAATGGGGTACTGGGAACCAACTCTAAGCTTAGTGAGGTACAATATGACTGCTATTCAAGTACAAGACTTACGCAAAACATTCAAAGTACAAAAAAACCGCGAGGGTCTCAAAGGGGCCTTCGCTGATTTGTTTAAAAGGGAATATACGGAAGTGACTGCGGTGAAGGACATTTCCTTTTCCATTCCTGAAGGTGAGATCTGTGGATATATCGGCGAGAACGGTGCTGGGAAATCGACCACGATCAAAATGCTCACAGGTATTCTCGTGCCGACTTCCGGAAACCTGACAGTAGGTGGGTATGTTCCGTATTTGGAGCGCGAGAAATTCGTGAAAAATATCGGTGTGGTATTCGGGCAACGCAGTCAGCTATGGTGGGACATTGGCGTGATTGAGTCGTTCCAGCTCCTGCGCAAGGTTTACCGGGTATCTGAACAAGATTTCAAGAAACGGCTGGATGAATTGGTCGAACGACTGCAACTGCAAGAACTGCTGAATCGTCCGGTTCGTAAGCTAAGTCTAGGTCAGCGGATGCGTTGTGAATTAGTGGCAGCATTGCTTCACAATCCGTCGATTGTATTTCTGGATGAACCGACCATTGGCTTAGATATTGTGGTGAAGTCAGAGATCCGTGAATTTCTAAAAGATATGAACCGCGAGCATGGGACAACCATACTGCTGACTACACATGACCTGCAAGATATTGAGGCGCTTTGCTCCCGAGTGATAATGCTTGATGATGGCCGTATCATTTATGACGGAGGACTGGAAGACCTGAAGCAGCGTTGGGGAACCGGACGTGAGGTTCAATTTCAATTTGGAAATGCTACGAAACGTCAGCAACTTGAGTTATGGACTGAGGGATTGCCTGTTACTTGGTCTGCGGAGAACGATTTAGGGGCATCTGTCTGGATACCGCTAGAGCTAAATGTATCGGATGTATTAGGCAGAGTAGTGGGAAAAGCAGACATTACTGATATCAAAATCATAGAGACCAATACGGACGATATTGTTCGCAGTATTTATCAATCTGGGTCTGCAGACAAGCCTGATGAAATGGCTGCCGCTCTGAAGGATGAAAGAGAGGCTTTACATGTCTGATAAGCTTAATCCTGCAACGGCTATGTCTTCCTCCTCAGGAGGCGCATCTTCTGGTGGTCCTCAGGAGAATAGCCGTAAATTACTATTCGGGGCTTACTTAGATTTTATACGCATCCGTTTTCTTACCATGCTTGCTTATCGGATTAACTACTACTCAGGTATTCTTATCTATTCACTGAATATTGGGGTTAACTATTTCACTTGGATGGCCATCTATGGCAATGGGGATTCATTGGGTGGCTTTACTGCAACGCAAATGACGTCATATGTAGCTGTATCGTGGATGGCTAGAGCCTTTTATTTTAATAACCTAGACCGCGAAATCTCTACGGATATCCGTGATGGAAGTATCGCTATCCAGTTTATAAGGCCCTATAACTATGTCTTAGTCAAAATGATGCAAGGTCTTGGAGAGGGAATGTTCCGCTTCCTCTTATTTATGATTCCCGGCATGGCCATAGCGATGTTGCTGTTCCCGGTTCAATTGCCAACAGCGCCATCTGCTTGGGCAGGGTTCCTGGTGATGCTCTTTTTCAGCTTTTTAATTAATTCACAGATCAATATCATTACAGGGCTCTCGGCATTTTTTGTAGAAAATAATGAAGGCATGATGCGAATGAAGCGGGTGATTGTAGACTTATTCTCCGGCTTAATCGTACCGATCAGTCTGTTTCCTAACTGGTTATCTTCCGTACTTGAGGTGCTGCCGTTTCAGGCGATTACCTACTTGCCAGGTTCAGTGTTTACGGGACGGGTGCAAGGGGTTGGAATATGGAATGTATTAGGGATACAAATTATTTGGTTCCTGGTATTGCTGATTCCAATTGTCTGGTTATATCATGCGGCGCGGCAGCGTCTCTTCGTGCAGGGAGGTTGAGGAAACATGTATTACCTGGGATTATTAATTGAATATATCAAAAACTATATGAAGAGCCGGCTCACCTATCGCGCTGACTTTTGGGTAGAGGTCATTTCAGACTTACTTTTTCAAGCTACCAACTTTATCTTTATTCTCGTAATTTTTATGCACACAGATAGCCTGGGCGGCTGGAATCAGAATGAAGTAGTGTTCGTTTATGGATTCTTTATGGTGCCATTTGGGGTCTTTAGTTGTTTTGTGAATCTATGGGGATTTAGTGAACGTTACATCGTTAAAGGTGAGATGGACCGTATTTTGACACGCCCAGCTCATAATTTGTTCCAGATCTTTTTGGAAAATGTTGATCCACCAGCACTTATGGGCTCATTCATAGGTATTATTATTATGGCCATCAGTGGCAGCAATTTGGGTCTTCCCTTTGAATGGTGGACGATACCGGCTCTGATCATTCTAACGTTAAGTGCGGTCGCCATCTATACGGGGATTTACACAACGTTGACTTCATTGTCTTTCTATTCGGATGCTCCTACTGGCATTCTTCCGTTAATGTACAACATTCAGACTTATGGCCGTTACCCGGTAACGATTTACAATCGTGCTATACAGGTATTGCTTACTTGGATCATTCCATTTGCATTCGTCGGAGTGTATCCAGCCGCGCTTTTTCTACAGCGGGAGGAGATGACCAGCCTTGCTCTGATGACACCTGTAGTAGGCGCTATATTCCTGGGGATTGGTTTGTTAGCCTGGAGTTATGGCGTACGAAGATATAAAGGTGCGGGGTCTTAAGTTAAGCTAGTGTTTTGTTAAGTTGGAAAGGCTACCTTCGGGTAGTCTTTTTTTTTCACTCGGAATCATGAATATGCTAAAATCATTTATATCTACAATGGGGAGGAATCATAGATGAATGTGTTAGATATTTTACCAGCACCCGAAAACTTAAAAAAACTTATGAAAATACTTGCTTCTCTAAATATTGTCCTATGTCCAGAGGACTGGCTTCGCTATCATAGTTTTGATTCTAAATTTGATAAGAATGTTTCTCTAGCATCGATCGATAATGGCTCAGGCGATAATTTGTTTATTATTTTTACACCTCAAGGAACGATAATTAAAGGTTTTGATCATGAGTCCGAAGTAAGTCCATATGCGCGTGACGAACATGAAGTTTGGCCAGAAATCTATGAAGAGGTCCCAACCTCGCTATTGTCTTTACTGGAAGATGAGGCGATAGCTAAGGATGATGTTACTTTTTGTTTTTGGCGTGAAAATAATGATTTGACGTGGCAGAAGGGGAAGGTAGAGATTCCAGCGGAGGTAGAAGATGGTTCGGACTTTTTGCTAGGGACTATTTTCCGCACAGCTGAGGATTTTGTGGAATTTGCCGAAGGTTATTTTGAACTCACACTCCCTTTAGAGGTTGTTGCACAAGTTTATGAGGGGGCAGCCATTACAAAAGAGATGATCAAAGCGTTAAATCCTGATGGTGATGTAGAGACAATCCTTCAGGAGTTAGCAGAGCTAGACTCTTAGGGACTTATCGATTTTGAAAACAAAGGGGGATGCGAAATTGGAACTTTACGTGGAAAAGCTGAATGCTGATGTTGCTAGGGATATTTTAAGCTGGCAATATGATCCACCCTATGATTTTTACAATAATGAACTAACTCCTGAAGCTATAAGTGAAATGCTAGAGGAAGCATTTTTTTCTGTACTTGATGCAGATAAACAATTGATCGGATTCTTCTGTGTAGGAAGTCCAGCACAGGTTCCAAATGATAAATATACATATTCTCAGGATTTTATAGATGTGGGTTTAGGAATGAAGCCTGAGTTAATCGGACAGGGGAATGGGACTCTATTTTTCACAACAGTCCTTAACTATATTAATGAGAGATTCGAGGAAAAACCAAAGCGGCTGACAGTGGCGAAGTTCAACGATAGAGCGATACGCTTGTATGAAAAACTAGGATTTAGCAGGGAAGCTGAAATCGTTAAAGGAACTACAGAATTTATAATTATGATTTGTAATGAAAATGATAATCTTGCTTTCGTGTATGAGCGGGCGAAACCCGGCGAACTAATTACTTTTGGCTCTTATCCGCAAATGGCGGACGGAGCAGACCAAATGCCGATAAAGTGGCGAGTGCTGCAAAATTCAGGTAGAGAACTGTTCATTTTGAGCGAGTACATTTTGGATTGCAGGCGGTATCACAGTGAATATGTTGACGTTACATGGCGTGACTCCGATTTGCGAAAGTGGTTGAACGATGAGTTTTATAATGCCGCTTTTAATGACTCCGAGCACAGGCTCATCAAGACTACACAGTGCACAGATAACGGAGAGGGAAGTACAAACACGGAAGATAAGATTTTTCTGCTTAGTGTTTCGGAGGCGAATGAATTCACCTTTAAACTTGGAGAAGATACTTTACGTGCGAAGCGTAGGGCGATAGGAACGGGATTCTCCAAAGTGAAAAAGAACGATGGATGTAAATTGTATGTGTATGATAAAAAAGTCAAAGCTGATTATATCCTTGAGAAAAATGAAGAGTTTGGCTGCTCATGGTGGTGGCTGAGAACTCAACCTGCGATTTCTTCACGTGCGTATTTTGTAGGTACTCGTAGCAGTATTCGCAGTTACGGACATGTCAACTTAGCTTGTTACGGTGTGCGCCCCGCTTTAATCCTTAATCTTCAATGAGATAATTTCCAGAGCCTTGCCCATCTGCTCTTCGAGGGAAGTGAACCCTACCACAGAAACAAAACAGCCTGAACCCCTAGGAATACAGGACTCAGGCTGTTTATTATTGTTTCTATTTCATGGAATTAGATTTGTCTTTAGCATTGAGTGTAGCAATCAGTTTCTCGCCTTCGACATCCAGGTTTGGCAGAATACGGTCGAGCCATTTTGGAAGTGCCCAAGCTTTGTTGCCGAAAATAGACATTACAGCAGGGACTAATCCCATACGAATGATGAAGGCATCGATTAAGATCCCTACGGCCAGTGTAAAACCAATTTGTTTAATCATGACATCATCCGTAAAAATAAACCCTGCAAAAACGGAGATCATAATTATAGCAGCACCTACAACGACACGACTCACCTGGTTGTATCCATGAACAACGGACTCTGATCCCTCATGACCATGAACGTACGATTCACGCATGGAACTGACAAGGAAAACCTGATAGTCCATCGCGAGCCCATATAGGATACCCGTAACGATGATTGGCATAAAGCTTAGCAATGGGCCACCGGTGTCGAAACCAAAGAGAGAATGGAGCCAGCCCCATTGGAACACGGCTGTGGTGATCCCGAAGGTAGCGAGTATGCTAAGCAGAAAGCCGATCGTAGCTTTGATAGGAACGATAATCGAACGAAATACCAACAGAAGAATAATGAGCGATAGGAGAATGATGATTCCTACATAAATGGGAAATACATCTGCCAGTTTGGCCGACATATCGATGTTAACAGCGGTAAAGCCGGTAACCCCGAGTTTAACATCATTACTTTGAGCGATACTAGATTCCGCAGCCCGTAAATCATTCACCAGATTTTTGGTTGTTATATCGCTAGGACCCGTTTCTGGAATCAGACTGAAGATAGCCAAATCCTTAGTCATGCCCAGAGGAGTGACCAACGCGACATTCTTTTGAGCTTGGAGCTCTTTTACAAGATTTCCTAGGAGCTCCGGAGTGACTGGAGTGGAAGAATTCTTTGGTTCTGCAACCAAAATAAGCGGTCCGTTAAAGCCCTCTCCAAAACCCTCGGATATAGCATCATAACTTTGTCTTGCTACCGTGTCCAAATTCGCTGAGGCAGCTCCGGGAATGCCCATTTCCATTTTGGCTATAGGGGTTGCTGCTACGCCAAGTACCACGACGATGGCAACAATAGTGACCCAACGATACTTGATGACGAATTTAACCCATCTATCAGCTATACCGCGGTTACCCGTTGTATGATGATCCTTGTTTTTCTTGCGAGCTTTAGGCGAACAGATGCGTTCACCCACCAATCCGAGCAATGCCGGCAATAGGGTTAAGGCAACAAATACGTTGATGAGGACGGTAGCTGCTGCTACTAACGCCATCGTTGATAAGAAAGTAAGCCCGATTACAAGCATACCGCAGAGAGCAATAATAACCGTCAAACCGGCGAAAAATACGGCGCTGCCGGATGTGCCAATAGCTCTAGCCGCAGCTTCTTGTGCGCTTAATCCTTGATCAATAATCATCCGGCGTTGGCGATTTACAATGAAAAGAGCATAATCGATTCCGACGGCTAATCCAATCATAAGCGCCAAGACGGAAGTGACACTAGGCATTTCAATGAATTTGGAAATAGAAAATGCTCCACCTACACCGATGCCGACTCCAAGCAGTGCAGTTATAAGGGGCAGACCTGCTGCAACGACAGAGCCAAGCGTCACCAGCAAAACAATTGCAGCAATGACAAGTCCGACAATCTCAGCTGATCCTACACCGATAGATACTGATTTAAGTGTCTCGCCCGGCAGTACAGTAATGTTAGTATCTTTCTCGACATTCTTGACGGTATCAATTACAGAATCAAAAATATCTTGAGAGATAGCAGATTGCTCAATAGTAAACTGGAATTGGAACAATGCAATGCTACCGTCTGCGGAAAGAATAACTCCAGGTACTGGAACGCCATCTGCCATCAGAGGACCATAGGAAAGGGGTGCTGTGGCTGCTGCAGACTGATCCATACTGGCAGCCTGAGTTGCTTCAGTAGTTGAACTACTTGCTTCCGCTGCGTAATCCGCAGGATTAATCACTTCGTTTATACCGTAAACCTCATTAACACCTTTAGTGATCGCTGCCAAACGTTCTGGCGTATCCAATCGCTCATTTTCAGGTGCTTTGAACACGACACTTCCTTGTCCACCAGATGCAGCCGGAAGTTCTGTTGCTAATTGATCCAAAATCTTTTGCGATTCCGTGCCTTCAATCTTCATTTCTGAACTGATATGAATACCATTCATGCTGATCATAGAGATGACAATTCCTAAAATTAAAATCCAACCTAAAATGAAGTACCCAGGTTTGCGATAAGCGGTTTTTCCCACTCTGTATAATAATGTTGACATGTATCTATTTTACACTCCCTCGATGATGAAAACTGATTGTTAGCCTATTAGAATCCGTTGCGTAAATATCCGTAAATAGTTTCCAAAAATTGATCGAACGTAAGCGTTTCAGGACTTGGATCGTCGCTCGTCGTTTGTCCCGGAAGCAGCACATTAAGTTTTCCGTCAATTAAGGGAAGTACAGTTCCGTAAACCGAATTTATAAGCAGATAAGTATAGACCTCGTCATACTTCCCATTTGACAAGTGCAACAATGTTTTTTGTGCTCCAGTTTGCGTAAGATGTATTGCTCTTAGATAATGGGGCTCGAGAGCTGGGAATTTTCGGGAAAGTAAAGAAAGCTCACGCAACCTCCCTATAAGCTCAGATGTAAGTTGCATCTTAATTAGTTGATATAAGGTATCCAGCAGGGAGGCATTTTCAGGGATTTTGGTGAGCAATTCCTCATATTCATTCGTGTTCCGTACGGTAACTGCTCCCATCGCAACTGCCTCTTCCTTGCATGTGAAATAGTTTGCGAAAGTTCTTCTGGAGTAGCCGGCTTTTTGCACGATATCTTCAACAACAAAACCGTCCAACCCATGTTCAAGTGCAAGTTCGAATGCCGCTTCAGCTAGCGCTTTTTCAGTGGCTTCTTTTTTGAAATCTCTCAACGTTTGTTTAATCATAATTTATGTATACACCTCCCATATAGCTGTAATTGTGGTGAAGATTAGGATTACTGACTTTATACTAATGCAAACTTGCCCAATGTGCAAACTTTCTCATTGGGCAAGTTTATACTTTGGGATCTGCTTATAGAAAATTCCCGGCAGTTTCACAGCAGAAAACAGGAAATAAAAATAGAATAATTTCTCTTTATCAACAGATGAAAAGAGTACATAATTACAGACGACCTCATTAACTCTAGAAATATTTTGTGAGTATTATAAATGATCTTTTTCAAAGAGGGGAGTTCGTTATATGTATGGAATTCTGGCTGTTTCCGGCCTGTCTTTTCTTCTGGTGGCGGTGTTTACGCCTCTATTGATCTGGACGCTGCATAGACTGAGGTTAACGCAGCCAATTCGTGCCGAGCTTCCAGCAGATCATCAGGCCAAACGGGGTACACCACTAATGGCAGGGTTGATCCTGCTTATCGGGATAGCGATTTCGCTGCAGTTTCAACCCGGGCCTCTAATGTTACTCTTATGCGTTACGTTTTTGTTGTTTAGTTCAGTCGGATTTTTGGATGATTTCAAAAAGGCTTTTTGGCAAAATCCATCCGGCATCAGCGGCCGCTCAAAACTAGTGCTTCAATTTCTTTTTACTGGAATTATATTATATGTGTTGTTCCATTCGTTCGGCCTGACGAGTGATATCGAGTTATTTAAAGGGCAAAATCTGCAGTTGCCTGTGTACCTTTATGTGGCCATCATTTTGCTGTTTGTGGTCGGCTCCGCGAATGCCATCAATTTTACAGATGGTCTCGATGGGCTATTGATCAATGTTGCCATACCGTCGTATTTTTTCTTTTTTATGATTTCGGACAAACCTGAAGTGCAGACATTTTCACTTGTTATGATCGGTTGTCTGCTAGGGCTTTTGCTTTACAATATTTATCCTGCAAGAGCGTTTATGGGCGATACTGGATCACTGGCCATCGGTGGCTCCCTTTCCGTTCTGGCTGTCATTGAAAAGGTTGAGCTCTTGCTTCCGATTTTATTTTTCATTTATTTTGCGGAGCAGTTGTCGGTCATTTTACAAGTTTGGTACTACAAACGGACGAAGCTGCGGCTATTCCGGATGGCTCCGATCCATTACCACTTCAGCTTAAAATACGGATGGAGTGAGAACAAAATCGTGATGATTTTCGGTTTCATTTCGTGGGTATCCGTACTGCTGTGCTGGTTGATATGGAAATATTTAATTCACTAAACGAACAATTCGATACGAAACATGACTCTACATAATGTTATTGCAACAACGAGACATCGGCATCTTTTGTATTTACAAATCTATAAAAGTAGATATAATGGAACACATGGAACCTTTATTGATATTCAAAGCGTTGTCTAACGAGACTCGTAGTCAAATTATGATGTGGCTAAAAACTCCCGAGGAATTTTTTGATGAAAAGCCTTATTTACAACAAGGCCTAAATTTTCAAATTGGGATTTGCGTGGGAGATATTCAAGCTAAAGCGGGGCTTGCACAGTCGGTTATTTCGAGCTATCTATTGACTATGCAAAAAGCTGGTTTGCTGGAATCTGAGCGAATTGGGAAGTGGACGTATTATCGTCGAAACGAAAAGACAATTCAAGAGTTTTCCGATTATATTAAAGAGAAACTATAGGAGAAAGGAGGAAGGGCTTTTTTTTGGTAATACATATCTACAAATCTAAATATGTAAATATAAATGGAGGATTATTTTAAAATGAAAAAGGTTAACCCTTTGCTTATTATTATTTTGGCTTTAGGCGTATTTGGCATTATTACAACGGAAATGGGGATTATAGGTGTTCTGCCACAGGTAACTCAAAAATTTAATATATCAACTTCTCAGTCTGGATGGCTTGTAAGTATATTTGCTTTAGTTGTTGCTATTTCAGGTCCATTTCTGACCTTATTGGCTTCTGGAATTAATCGTAAAATAATTCTATTAACTGCTGTACTTATTTTTGCAATTTCAAATATTGTTTATGCGTATACGACCATGTTTGAAGTAATGCTGATTTTCCGTATTATCCCTGCTATTTTTCATCCCGTGTTTTTTTCAGTTGCACTTGTTACCGCTGCCCAACTTGTCCCTCCGGAAAAGAGCACCAAAGCAGTTACAAAGGTTTTCGCCGGAATAACGGTCGGGTTTGCTTTTGGTGTGCCTTTGACTTCTTATCTCGCGGACAAAATTTCGTTAGAAGTCGCTTTTCTGTTTGGAGCTGTCGTAAGTATAATTGCCTTTTTAGGAATACTAGCTTGGCTTCCTTCCATGCCAGTTAAAGAAAAAATGTCATATGGTAAACAACTTGGTATTTTACGCAAACCCCTATTGTGGTTAAATATTGTGGCAGTTATTTTTATCTTTGCAGCTATGTTTTCTGTGTACAGTTACTTTGCTGAATATCTTGGGCAGGTAACACATATGAACGGGTCATGGATTAGTATCATGTTGATGGCCTTTGGGATAATCATGATTTTTGGGAATTTTTTATTTGGAAGCCTTTTGCATAAAGGCATTACAAAGACCGTTATCATGTTTCCATTGTTATATGCGGTAACTTACTTATTCGTATATTATCTAGGTTCTTATTTCCTTCCGATGGTTGTTATCATAATCATTTGGGGGGCAGTGCATTCCGGCGGACTGATTGTCAGTCAAGCATGGTTAACGACCGAAGCGAAAGAAGCTCCCGAATTCGGTAACAGCTTGTTTATCTCATTTTCCAACCTTGGAATTACTATAGGGACTGCTATCGGTGGCTGGTTTATTTCTCATGCAGGAATACAGCAACTCATCTGGATCGGAATTATGTTTTCCCTGCTTGCTTTCTTATCGATCATAATCAAAATAAAGATTTCCAAATTAAACGGGGTAGAGTAAAGGCGAAACAGCGATAGCCAAGTATCTTTTTTCTGGTACACGGCTGTCGCTGTTTTCTATGATTAGTAGTACAGTCTTGTGTTTTTAAGTTTTTTAATTTATTTTTAATAGACCCCATGAAATTACATACGTGTATAAGAAAGAGGTTATCAATGAATAAGATTTATCTAGTAAAAAGCTTTCTAGCTATCACACTCTTACTTGGAACAACAACTGCCTGCAACTTAGCCGAGCAGATTACTTTAGAGCCAGTTCCAACGATTACGGCTGATTCCAGTTCTGGATTGGGTTCTACGCCAGACAATACAACAGAGGACAACAAACGTTTAATAGATGCAAAGGTAACAAGAGTAGTCGATGGTGACACCATGAAGCTGACTATAGGCGGCAAAAAGGAAACCATTCGTTTATTGCTGGTTGATACTCCAGAGTCAGTGAATCCGAACATCCCCGAACCACAGCCCTTTTCGCTAGAAGCTTCTGATTTCGCCAAAAAGATGCTTACGGATAAAGATGTACAAATTGAACTTGATGTATCGGAGCGGGACAAATATGGCCGCCTACTTTGTTACCTCTATATAGATGGGAAAATGTTCAATGAGATTCTGCTAGAGCAGGGTTATGCACGTGTAGCCTATGTATTTGCACCTAATACAAAATACGTAGATCAATTTCGAGCGATTCAGGATAAGGCGCGAGAGCGGGGAATAGGTATTTGGAGCATTGAAAATTACGCACAAGACAATGGTTTTCATGTGCAGAAAAAGAAATAAACTTTAATTAGCTTAGGATATTTGAGCCTATTAGAAGAAAGGATGTAGTTTTTTGAGCGATTATATTATGGAGTTAAGAAAGCTGGTAGGTACCAGACCGCTTATAATGGCAGGAGCCTGTGTTTTATTGTGCAGCAATCATCAATTATTATTACAACGTAGAACGGACAACGGATGCTGGGGTTTGCCAGGTGGCTCGATGGAGCTTGGGGAGACTTTAGAAGAGGTCGCTAAGAGGGAGCTTTTTGAGGAAACGGGCTTAACAGCCAAAGGTCTTGAATTGTTCGACATGTTCTCTGGAAAAGATCTTTATTATAAATACCCGCACGGGGATGAAGTATATAATGTTGTGGCTGCGTATCTATGCACAGACTTTGATGGGGCGCTAAAGGTAGATGGAATTGAAGTGCAGGAATTGCGTTTTTTTAATTATGCAGAATTGCCAAGCGAGCTGTCTCCTCCAGATGTTCCCGTCATTAAGAGGTTTTTGGATCGTTTTGTGAAGTGATGTCGGATGGTATTCAAAAGATTAAAGAGGGCTGCCTAGTGGTAGCCCTTTCTTTAGTTTATTTTGGCCATTTCCTCGGGAGTTTCAGTACAACCACGAATTTTTCTGTTGAAAATAACTATAGCAGCAGTGTTGACTTCGTCAAACTATTGGAGTAGTCTGTATCCAAGACCCAAACTATTGCAATAGTGTAAGGAGATGATTTAAATGACTATTAAACTTTTTGATTCGGAACTTAAAGTAATGGAAGTGTTATGGAAAGAAGGAGATAGGTCTGCCAAACAAATTTCTGATATTTTGAAGGCTGAGATTGGTTGGAATATGAATACAACTTATACTGTTATCAAAAAGTGTATTGGTAAAGGTGCAATTGAGCGCTATGAACCTAATTTTATGTGTCATGCGTTAATTGCTAAGGTGCAGGTACAAGAAATGGAGACAGATGAGCTGATTGACAAGGTGTTCAATGGTTCTGTCGACAAGTTATTTGCATCCTTACTTGGGCGTAAGAAATTATCTGCTCAACAGATTGAGAAGCTCAAACAAATCGTCGATAACGTTGAATGAGGTGATGGCCTATGAGCACCTTTATGAATATGAGTTTTACTGCTGCGGTGATGATCGTGGCTATTATTGTCATTCGATCGCTGGTCATCAATAAGCTGCCTAAGAAAACCTTTATGGTGTTATGGGGGGGGGTTGTATACAGACTACTGATTCCCTTTTCTTTGCCGTCACCATTTAGTATTTACACATGGGTTGATAGTTTACCTTTGAATAATTCGAACAATGTGACTTTCGTTAATCCGTCCTCCCCTCTAACCTTACCCATGAATCTAGTAGGTTCGACTTCGACGTCTGAGGTTCAGTCGATTAATAACCATTTGTCTTTTGCTATCTCGTCTATCTTAGTCATTTGGATAATGGGTATGGTTATTTCCGCATTGTACTTCATCATCACTTATGTGAAATGTCGAAGAGAATTTCATGCTTCTTTGCCTGTTGATCATCCAGTTGCTTTGAAGTGGCTAGATGAACATAAGTTGACACGCACGATACAGATCCGGCAATTGGATTTAATCCGTTCACCCCTAACCTATGGAATTAAGCATCCAGTAATCCTACTGCCGAAAAATACAGACTGGAGTAATATTGAGCAGATACAATACATTCTTATGCATGAACTAGTACATATTCGACGATTCGATCAGATAACGAAGCTGATATTAACAGCTGTTCTCTGTGTTCATTGGTTTAACCCGTTAGTGTGGGTCATGTATATGCTGGCTAATCGTGATATTGAACATTCCTGTGATGAAACGGTTGTGCGATCATTTGGCGAAACAACGAAAAGAGCTTATGCGATGTCTCTTATAACAATGGAAGAACGAAAGAATAAGCTAAACCCTTTAAGCAATCATTTTTCAAAAAATGCGATTGAAGAAAGGATTATGATGATTATGAAGATGAAAAAAACGACCACCGCTGCGACTGTTCTAGCCATTGTCTTAGTTGTTGGGGCTACGGCTGTTTTTGCAACCAGTTCAGCGAAGTCTGCTGGCTTGAACACGAATCAAGATTCATCTGTGTTGACTCGTGGGGACAATGATAATATTCAGTACTCAACGAATGGAGGAAAGACATGGATGAACCAAGTGGAGTATGAAGCAAAATATCCCGTTTCAGATGTAGAATGGTGGACTTATGATGAATACAAAGCTTGGCTCGAAGATGAAAAAATAGAACTCCCAAAAATAATTGGAGGAAAAGCATGGACCTCAGGAGATGGGTGGTTCACATGGACACAGAAGCGTGTGGATGATGTTATCGCTAGGTATGAAAAAAATCTTGCTGATATTAAGAACGGGACAAAAATTTCAAAGACCGTGAATGGTCAGGACGACATGATGTTGTCCTCTAATGCGACTGAAATAAGTACTTCTGTCTACAGTGAAACCATTTCGTCGGACAACGTTGAGGTTATCTCATTTGGCCCGTTTGACACGAAGGAAGAGCTTCTTGCTAAGGTTAAACCTTACTGTGAGCAACAAGTCAAGCAAGGAAATATGACGCAGAGGGAAGCGAAAGAGATACTGAGCAAATACAATTAAGAATAATCCAAGAGTGTGTTGTCACATAAATGTTAGATTCCTGCTTAACTTCGATTTCTAAAGCGTCACCCTTCCCGCAGAACGTTAATAAGATGAACAATGAAACATGACATCAGCCCGGAAAGGTGTGCGATTATGGACGGAACAATCCTGAATTTCTTTGCTGGCGGTAACACAGCTCACGGCTTCTCTAACCTCTATGAGTCGTCATTGCAAGGTTTAACACGTTTGTTTGTTTTAAAAGGAGGCCCCGGTACGGGGAAAACTAGAATCATTCGAGAAATTGGAGATCTTCTGGCTCAACAAGGTTATGAGATCTGGTTAATTCACGCGGCGTCAGATAATGATTCACTCGACGGAGTGGTTATTCCTGAATTAAAAGTAGGAATTATAGATGGTACGGCTCCACGGGTCATTAAGCCAGAATTGCCTGAAGAGGCCATCATACATGTGAATTTGGAGCAGGCCGTCGATACGCTCCAGTTAAGCCAGCGTTGTGTTGAGATCGACAGCTTAGTTGATCAGTACACGGAAGAGCATGAACTAGCTTATTCAGGCTTTGCTGAAGCACTCCGCATTCATGACGAATGGGAAGCGATTTATATTGCGACAATGAATTTCCAAGCCGCTGATGAGCTGACTCAGGAGTATATTCAACTTCTGTATGGTGATCAGAACTTCGAAAAAGTAAGCCGGGTGGATCACCGTTTTTTAGGTGCAGCTACGCCTAAGGGTGCAGTGGATTTTGTACCTAATTTAACCGCAGGGCTAAAAAGATATCTTGTAAAAGGTCGCGCGGGTTCCGGTAAATCTACACTTTTAAAAAAATTGGCGGCTGAAGGAATAAAACGTGGTGTCGATGTTGAGATTTACCACTGTGGTTTCGATCCGAACAGCCTTGATATGATTATCGTACGCGAGCTTGGGTTTGCTATTTTTGACAGCACAGCTCCGCATGAGTATTTTCCCGACCGTGCTACCGACGAGATTGTTGATATGTATTCACGGTGCATTCAGCCAGGTACGGATGAAGCTTTTGCCGAAGCCATCGCAAGTATTAAAGAGAGATATTCCAGCACCATGAAACAATCCATTCAACATCTGACAGATGCCAAAGTATTTTTGGATGAGTTAAAGACAATCTATGCCGCCGCTACAGATTTTGACCATGTAGATCAGATTAAATCACAAATTCAACAAGAAATCAGCGGGATTGTGGAAAGTCCTCAGGAGGTTTAACCTTCATTAAAGATCGCTCTCTTAGCGGGCGGTCTTTTTTCTATGTCAAGAAATTGGTATGGTACTTACGCACCCATGCGGTTATTCCCACCAGAATTGTATCCAAGTATGCTCTCTCTAGGGACAACGATAAGGGAGAGAGAAACTTATGAGTGATCAGAAAGTGATGTTTAGAACGGGTCTTAAGGATTCTGTAGCTATTGTTGCAGGATTTATTCCTGCTTGTTTTACGTTTGGATTGGTCGGTAAGGGATTAGGCCTGGGGAGTCTGGAAGTGTTCTTATTGTCAGCGCTCGTATTTGCGGGAGCCAGCCAATTTATTGGCGTAAAAATGCTTGCCGCTGGTGCCGCCGCTCCAATGATCCTGCTGCTTACGTTGATCATTAATTTAAGATATTTGTTTATCAGCCTATCTTTTGGGAGTCAGCTTGACCGTACAATCAATCCGCTGGCCAAAGTCTGGATTGGGTTCAGTTTAACAGAAGAAGTGTACGCTGTTAGTATGATCCCCCGCAATCATTCAAAAGAAAATATAACTCTTCCATATTTGCTGGGTCTACAAATTCCTCCGTATATAGCAAATTTGCTGGCAACAGCTGCGGGAATATCGCTGGCATCCTACATTCCGGCTATATACTTACCTGCTTTGAACACCTCATTATATGCCTTACTGATAGCACTAATAGTGCCACAACTAAAGGGAAGCATTCGGAATTTGGCCATATGTTTAGCAGCGGCGGGTTCTTCATGGCTTCTACATCCCGTACTTGGAAACTCCTCGATACTTGCAGCTATGTTAATTGGTATGGCAGTAGGGTCCTTATTTCGAGAGCAAGCTGAAGTAGAAAAGGAGGTATCCGTATGACTATTCTGATCATTATCGGGATGGCAATCCTTACATTTTCATTTCGTTTTGTACCTTTGCTGCTGACAAAGCATACGAATGGCTCTTCCAAAGTCCAAGCTTTGTTGGAATATTTGCCTATCGCGGTTCTTAGTGCTTTAACGGTTCCTGGGATATTTCAGGTGGACGCAGATGACAATCTTGTAGGTATCGCTTCGGGTATAGTCGCTGTTATACTGGTATTAATTAGGAAAATCCCGCTGTTACTCGTGATCTTAGGCGCTGTTTCTGCAGCACTAATTGTAAAAATCCTTACTATGAACCATTAAGAAAACCCGGATTAGAAGGGTAGGAAATCTTATGAAGCATGAATTGCTGATTACTCTCGATAAACAAAGACCTATTCCATTAAGCCGTCAAATTTATGAGCAGGTTCGTAATGCTATCCATTCAGGAGCTTTAAGTGGGGGGGATTCACTGCCTCCATCAAGGACTTTGGCCAATCAACTGGAAGTATCCAGAAGTGTAATTCTTCAATCCTACGAGCTACTTCAAGCAGAGGGTTATCTGGAGATGAGAAAAGGGGCAGGAACCTATATAGCGGGGCTGCCGGTGGAGGAGAAAGCCCCCCAGGATTCTGAGAACCCTTACAATTTTATAACGAAAGGTCCTGATTTCCTTACACTCAATCCTTCTTCTATTATAGAAAACGACTTGAACACAGTATTATGTAATTTTCGGCACGGTGTACCTGCATGGGACGCTTTTCCAATGGATCAGTGGCAAAAAGCATTAATGAATGCCTGTCGTCGTGCATCTCCTGATACTTTGGGTTACGGCCCGGTCGAGGGCTCTTTGGGACTACGCCAAGAGATTGCACGTTTATTACGGTCCACACGTTCGATGCCCGTGGTTCCGGAGCAAATTGTGATTACATCCGGGGCAACGCAGGCATTGGATATATTATCGAGAATTTTTGTTTCAAAAGGTGATCATGTTATTGTTGAAGATCCATCACATAACGTTGTGCGGGAGATTTTTTCGTTCGCTGGAGCGGTGGTTACACCCATCAGAGTTGACCTAGAGGGTATCTGTGTAGATGAGCTCCAAGCAAGCTGTGATACCATCAAAGAAGATCCTCATAAAAAACCAAAACTAGCTTATGTCACTCCTTCGCATCAGTTTCCTTACGGGGTGACCCTGTCGATGAAACGAAGAGTGCAGTTACTGGAATGGGCCAAAGCCAATCAAGCTTTTATTATTGAAGATGATTATGATAGTGAATACAGGTACGAGGGTCCGAAGCTATCATCACTTGCTGGACTAGATGTTGACGGTAGAGTAATTTATGTAGGCAGTTTTAGTAAAGTGTTATTTCCTTCTCTGCGCATAGGTTATGTTGTATTGCCTCCGACTTTGATTCAACCTTTTTTGGCGGTCAAATGGATAACAGATCGTATGTCTTCTGCTCTGGATCAGGAAGCGTTGGCGGAATTTATTCAGAATGGACATTATGCAAGGCATGTTACGCAGATGGGGAAACTTTATGCTGCCCGCAGGGCTTGTCTAGTAAAAAGTTTAGATGCTGAATTTGGCAGTCGTGTACGCTATTATGGGGAAGAGGCGGGTCTTCATTTATTAATTGAACTGGAATCCAATGCCGAAGAGCATCGTATAGCTGAATTGGCGTTACGATATGGAGTTCGGGTCTATCCTGCGTCTTCTTATTTTGTGGGCAGTAAACCTCAAGGTCCTGTCTTTCTACTTGGATATTCTAATCTCACCGAGAATCAGATTAAGATGGGTGTGAACCGCTTGATGTTAGCTGAAACGGAAGCGGCAGTTAGTACTAGAACTTAATCGAAAGCGATAGAATATCTAATTCTGGAGGTTTTTATGAAACGGTATATGATAGGGATTGATCTTGGCGGAACCAATATTAAAGTAGGGATTTACGATACTGATTTTATAGCTGTAAAAGAAAGATCTATACCAACAGAGGCTGCTAAGGGCCCGGCCCATGTGTTGGGACGGATTAGAGAAGCTGTACGTTTAATCACGGATGAAGCGAATATTGCATTAGATTTGGTAGAAGGAATGGGAATCGGAGTGCCAGGATTACTTGATCCGGTAACCGGAATTTCTTTTTTCTCACCGAATTTTCCGGATTGGGAGCATGTACATGTTGTAGATGAGATGAAAAAATTCTATGACTTTCCTACTTTTATTGATAACGATGTTAGGGTTAATCTTTATGGTGAATGGCAACAAGGTGCAGGAAGAGGGTATAACAATCTGGTTCTGATTACCTTGGGAACGGGATTAGGGTCGGGTATTGTGAACGACGGAAAAGTGATCTACGGTACGTCTTATAGCGCTGGTGAAATTGGGCATATGAATATGTACAGGCACGGGCGTCCCTGCAAATGTGGAAGTTCCGGTTGTTTGGGGCGATATGTGTCCGCGATTGGCATGGTGAATACTTTTAAAGAGAAGCTGAAAGAAGGTCGAACAAGTATTATTCAGACTTGGACTAAGGATCAAGTTGAGCAAATTACCGCGTTAATGATATCTGAGGCTTACGAACTTGGAGACGCTCTCTCTATGGAAGTAATGCAGGAGACTGGAACTATACTTGGATTTGGATTAGCGAATGTTGTGAATATCCTCAACCCGGATCTTATTATTGTAGGTGGGGGAATGGCAGCGGCGGGAGATAAATTGCTCCAACCTGTAAGAGAGACTGTGCATCAGCATGCGTTGAAGCTATCAAGAAGTAAGTGTAAAATTGTTCAAGCAGAGCTTGGGAGTCGAGCAGGAACTATAGGTGCGGCCTCTTATGCGTATAGTAAGCTGCAAGATGCAGGGAAATTAAACTTTGCTTAGTGTTAATTGTTTTTTTACATGAAATGGAACCAGATCGAGCCGCCCGGAATACAACTGTATAAAACCGTGGAGGTGCTCTTATGTTTGCAATCATGCAATTAATAGGTGGAGTGATTCTTTCTTTGGGATGGATCCCGCAGATTGTTCAAATCCTCAAATCAAAATCCGTAGCCGATTTAAATCTCAAATCGTATTTACTTATGCTGCTCGGGATTAGTCTAATGGAAGCTTATGCGATCAGTTTGGCGGTTACGGGGGTTGGATTAGCTTTTTTGATTACGAATACGATGTCTTTATGTGTTGTATTGCTGGTTATTATTCTAGTGATTAAATATCGAACAAGACCATGAATGAAGCTTATAAATTTAATCTAGAAAGTGAATGCAGGAGGTTAATTTGCGCGAAAAAAATTATACATATGAAATCGATGCGATAACTTTTCAATTACAGGAAGCCTGTGATTTTGCTTGGTTAACTAAGCTGGGAAAAGTGTTTAAAGTGTTCGATCAGCAAGACTCCGGAAATCTTTCTTTTGGCGTGGAGCAGGATGGGAAGAAGTATTTTGTGAAATTTGCTGGGGCGAAACCTTTGACTTATGCCGGGAATCCTCAGGATGCTGTTAACCGTTTAATTGAAGCTATTCCGTTATATAACGAACTTAGATATGATGCGCTGATCACGCTACTGTCGCATTTTGAAGTTGAGTCGGGGTATGTAGCAGTCTTTGATTGGTTTGCAGGTGAATGTTTACATTCGCATTGGCTGTTTGCGGGAGAAGCGAAGCTGAGTCATCCGGAGTCGCCTTTTTTTCGTTATAAGCAATTATCCGTTGAAAAACGTCTGTCTTCATTAGATGTAATCTTTTCGTTTCATGAATATGTGGAGTTACAGGGTTATGTGGCTGTCGATTTTTATGATGGAAGTATTCTATATGATTTTGTAAACGATGAAACTAAAATTTGTGATATTGATTATTATAGACGTAAGCCTACTGTAAATGATCTAGGAGAGAACTTCTGGGGTTCATCCAGATTTAAGTCACCGGAAGAGTTTATCTTGGATGCACCGATTGATGAAGTTACGAATGTATTTAATATGGGCGCCACAGCATTTGTTTTGTTAGGAGGAGCATCCGATCGATCGTTTGCAAAATGGGAAACCAGCCAAGCCCTCTACGAGGTTGCTTTGCGGGCTGTCAGTGCGGTGAGGGAGCAGCGGTATCGGAATGTAGCAGAATTTAAATTGGCTTGGGATGCGGCAAAAAATGTTTGAGGCTGGTGGGAAGGCGAGGGATATAATTTGCAGGTAAACTTTTTTGAGTTGGATAAGGAAAAAGAAGTTGAGCTGAAGTACGTTGTTA
Organism: Paenibacillus sp. FSL H8-0315; assembly: GCF_038005365.1. Lineage (NCBI taxonomy): Bacteria > Bacillati > Bacillota > Bacilli > Caryophanales > Paenibacillaceae > Paenibacillus > Paenibacillus sp. FSL H8-0315. Next base: position 6,347,612 of record NZ_JBBOTA010000001.1, read on the forward strand.
TTATGGTTAAACATGGTGAAGAATGGATCTTAGCGAGACATCAGAACCGTTCGACGTGGGAGTTTGCCGGAGGGCATATAGAGGTTGGCGAAATCCCGGAGCAGGCTGCTGCCAGAGAATTATATGAAGAAACGGGTGCGGAACAATTCTTACTTTTTCCAATAGCTATTTATAGGGTCACTAGTATCGACGCTCCAGAAAATTATGGTAAGTTATATTTTGCAAATGTGGAACAGTTCGCAGAACTTCCTCCTTATGAGATGGCAGAAATCAGAGGATTTACTGAGATACCAAAAGAACTGACGTATCCCTTGATTTACCCAGCCTTGATATCAATAGTTCAGGATTTCATTAACCATTCATCTTCAGCTGTAGGATAAGAATGATAGCCCTGCTGTTGTCACATGATATGATTAATAAATAGAACAAGCAGGAGGGATTTCATTGAAAAGAGACATTCAGCATGTACCCTATGGCTATGAGCCACCAGTTGAGCAACGTAAAGGGACTTTAGTGTTTTACGACTCTTTTGAACATATAACAGATCAAGAGCTTGAAGTGGCGGCGAAAACTGCAACTGACCGGCGTTTCACCAAACTGGTGTTATATCCACTTCATGAGGAAACGGTGCGACGGATGACCAAAGAGCCGGTGAGCGCTTATTATAAGCGAGAGGACCGGCTGCATGAATGGAAAAGGGAGCAAGGGCGTAGCTTTATCACGGTAGAGAGTTTGGAAGGGAAGCGAAAGAAGTATACTCCGCTTGATTCAGCGTTGCGGCATCTTTTGGAGATCTATCCTTCGCCGATTTTTCTGTATTTAACGCCTGAGGTGGCGAATCAGTTCGCGTCTTATTCTTCTTTTGAAGAGTGGATTGTAAAGATTCGGTTATTGTTGCCAGCTGCACCTTCATCACTGCATCCACGGTTACTAAAATTTCGCCATCGCTGGGATGTTGTTGGAGAAGAGAGAGATTAAAATTAACAAATTTAATTTGTGCTGCTTTGTTTACGTCTATAATTGTACATTCTCCATTGATAATGGATAAAACATCCGATACAAAAACCTAGGATTGCCACAGTGGCGGCCACCGCAACGAGCGCTGTGAAAATGTAAGCTGCGATCGTCCAGCCAACGATGAAGCTGATGAGACCCCCTGCGAGGCAGAAGACAGCTATGCTTTGATTAAACTGTTGTTGTGACCAGTCTTCGAGTACATAGTGGGAACGCTCTTTTGTCAGAAACCTGGCAGCTAGCTTAATGATGGGATTATAACCGAACAAAAGACCGAGCAATCCGGCTAACAAGGGCAGCGCTAGTATCCAGTGTTGTCCTGTTAGCCAGGTTAATATTACAGAAATGACGATAAACGCCTGATTAGTTTTTACTAATGACCGGGGAATTCCTTTGGGCACGTTTTGCATTTTATTCACACCTTTCTCATTGGAATAATTATAGTATACGCTGTGATTGTGGGAATGGGAAGTAGATAATTTCAAGCGGACGTGGGGTGTCGGGAGTTAATTTAGTGAGGGAGAGAGAAGGTATGGAGATGGCTGGAAGCGGATGGGGAATATGGGGCGTATGGAGGTAGGTGGAGCAGATGGGCGGATGAAGCAGACGGGCTAGATGGGGGCAGATGGAGCAAATGGGGCGAGTGGGAGCAGATGGAGCAGATGGAGCAGATGGGCTGGATGGAGGCAGGTAGTAATTTATTGCCAAAATACAGATGGACATTAATATCATCCACCCACCCAGCACATTACGTCCTCACCTCCTCTCCACAGCACATTGGGCCTTCTCTCGTTCACACCATCTCCTGCACACCATCTGCTTTACACCATCTCCTTTACACCATCTCCTTCACCTCATCTCATTCACTCCATCGGACCCCAGAGTCCTTATTTGCTGGAAAAGTAACCTTTTGAAAGATTAACGGACCCCAATGCAGCTATGAGCACAAAAAGGGATGAAAACAGTTCGGTTGGAGTGGAATAGCGACGGTGAGGTCCGATAAATTGTGAAAAGACATGATTTAGCGCAAATAGCTGCATCTGAGTCCGATAGGAATGTTAGCTTGAGAGCAAGTGTAGTACAGGGAAAACAAAAGTGTGGTAGTAAGTGTGAAGCAAGGGAGTACACGGACAAATGCATGCGCGGAAATAGTGTGAGGCATGTGTGCGACCTAATGAAGCTAATAGCTCAATGAGAAGTAAATGTGAAGTAGAAGGATGTTCGAAGTTAGGAGCTATCGGACCCCAGAGTCCTTATATGCTGGAAAAGTAACCTTTTGAGTAATTATCGGACCCCAATGCAGCTATGAGCACAAAAAGGGATGAAAACAGTCCGGTTTCAGGGGAATAGCGGCGCTCAGGTCCGAAAATGAGCCCAAAAGCATGTTTTAGCGCAAATAGCTGCATCTGAGTCCGATAGGAATGTTAGCTTGAGAGCAAGTGTAGTACAGGGAAAACAAAAGTGTGGGAGTAAGTGTGAAGCAAGGGAGTAGACGGACAAATGCAAGCGCGGAAATAGTGTGAGGCAAGTGTGCGATCTAATGAAGCTAATAGCTCGATGAGAAGTAAATGTGAAGTAGAAGGATGTACGAAGTTAGGAGCTATCGGACCCCAGAGTCCTTATATGCTGGAAAAGTAACCTTTTGAGTAATTATCGGACCCCAATGCAGCTAAGTGTACAAAAAGGGATGAAAACAGTCCGGTTTGAGGGGAATAGCGACGGTGAGGTCCGATAAATTGTGAAAAGACATGATTTAGCGCAAATAGCAGCATCTGAGTCCGACAGGGAGGATGGAGCTAACCCAACCCACCCAACCCAACCCCCACGATCTTCCACCAAAATTACTTTGAATTTAAGTAATTTATGTGTTGACATATCTCTTTGAAATATGGTTTTATTATGTAGACCAATTGTTATAATGCAAAGGAAGTGTCAGCTTGTCGAACAAGCCGAATACGCGTGAGGCGATTTTGGACACAGCTTCGAAATTGTTTTTTTCTCAGGGATATCATGCAACAGGACTGAATCAGATTATTAAAGACAGCGATTCACCGAAGGGGTCTCTTTATTACTACTTTCCTCACGGTAAAGAAGAACTGGCTTTAACATGTATTAACCGGACTAGTGAAGTTGTCGCTCAGAAGCTTAGACATCATATGGAGAACAGCAAGAGTGCGTCTGAGGCAATGGAGGATTTCATTTTAGGAATGGCTAAAGATGCTGTGGAATCCTCATACGAGGGGATTGTTCCGTTTAGTTTTTGGTTGGCGGCGGAGACATCCTGTATTAGTGAGGAGCTGCGGACTGCATGTAAATCTGTGTTTATGGACTTGCAGGATGTGATCAAGAAACGTCTTTTGGATGAGGGCGTAGAGAACAGGCCCGCGGCCGATATGGCTTCAGTGGTAATCTCTTTATTTGAAGGGGCGCTTCTCCAGACGCTGACTTTTCGGGAGGAACAACCGCTTCTCGCGGCGGCAAAGTTTATCCCAGTAATACTTGGTTAGATACAGACAAATAGATAAGATTATCAGGAGGATTAAGGGTGGAAGCAACTATGCAAGGGAATCAACAAAAAGAGGTCAAGAAGTTTAAGACTATTCCAATTCTTGTCTCTTTATTACTAGCAGGTTTTATCGGAATGTTCAGTGAAACGGCATTAAATGTTGCCTTAAGCGATCTTATGAATGTCCTACAAATTACCCCAGCAACAGCACAATGGTTGACAACAGCTTATCTGCTTACACTGGGTATATTAGTACCAATTTCGGGGATGCTGCTTCAATGGTTCTCGACGAGACAGCTGTTTATAGCGGCTTTATGTTTTTCAATCCTAGGAACATTCCTAGCGGCAGTATCACCTAACTTTGAGTTCTTACTTACAGCAAGAGTGGTTCAAGCTATGGGAACAGCGCTTCTGTTGCCACTGATGTTTAATACAATCCTTATCATCATTGCTCCTGAAAAACGTGGGGCAGCAATGGGGATGATCGGTCTGGTTATCATGGTTGCTCCGGCGATTGGGCCTACCATTGCTGGACTGCTTATTGAAAGCCTCAGCTGGCACTGGATCTTCTGGTTGTCATTGCCATTCTTAGTGATTGCATTGATATTCGGGATTCTGTTCATGCAGAATGTAACAAAGGTGACGAAACCGAAGATTGATATCCTTTCTATTGTCTTATCTTCACTCGGGTTTGGCGGTATTGTGTTTGGTTTCAGCAGCGCCGGTGAAGAAGCGGGCTGGGGAAGTCCGAAAGTGATCATTGCGATCATCGTAGGTGTAGTAGCACTTTTATTGTTTGGACTTCGTCAAATGAAGATGAAGGAGCCAATGATTAATCTGCGTGCTTTTAAATATCCAATGTTCGCTATTGGTGTAGCTATGGTATTTATCTGTATGATGGTTATTCTGTCCTCCATGTTGATTCTTCCGATGTACCTTCAACAAGGACAAGGTTATACAGCTTTCAAAGCGGGTCTGTTGCTGCTTCCAGGCGGAATTATAAACGGATTGATGTCCCCAATTATGGGTCGTATGTTTGATAAATACGGTCCGAAATGGCTCGTGATTCCAGGTCTGATTATTGCAGCAGTTGCCTTGTGGTTCTTCTCCAGTATTACTGTAGCTTCTACGGTTGTGTTCGTAATCGTACTTCACAGTACGCTTATGATTGGTATTTCAATGGTATTTATGCCGGCACAGACGAATGGTATTAACCAGTTGCCACTAGAACTCTATCCAGATGGTACAGCTATTATGAATACACTGCAGCAGGTTGCTGGTGCCATTGGTACTGCATTAGCAGTCAGCATTATGACCGCGGGTTCAAAAAGCTACATGAAAACTGTGGAGAACCCAGCAGATCCAGCTAATATGTTACCTGCGTTCACGAACGGTGTACAAAATGCTTTTATTTTCGGAATGAGTATGGCGATTGTAGGACTAATTCTTGCTTTCTTCATAAAAAGAGTAGTTGTTAATCATAAAATGAATACCCCGATGCATTAATAAATAAATTTGACGCAAGAAAAGGTGTTCGAATAGGTTAGTTTGTAAAATCCCCTTAGGATAGACAGTGAAAAAAAGTTCATGATCTCATGGACTTAACACTGTTGATCGAAGGGGATTTTTTTTTTCGCAATAAGAAAGAGGACCACTCCTCATTAGAATACCGAAAAGCGACTCCACTTAAAGCTTTCTTTTTTAAGAAAAATGCTGGGATATATTAGTCAGATATTCTTCTTCGGCCGTATTTTCTTTCATTTGAATGAGCATTTTTGCATCTGCACCAACAACATATCGGAATTGACTTGTCTCATCTGTGGCGGCTTGATATATTGTTTCCGCAACAAGTTCTGGAGGCGAAGCATACGCAGGTTGTTTTTCCATCTCACCCAATTTACCCAAAAATGCAGTAGTAAAAGGTTTATATTCCGTTAATGCTTCATTAAAAAAGAACTCCATCGATCTACTACCAAAGTCTGTCTGAATGGCACCAGGTTCAATTAACTTTACTTTGATGTTTTGTGATGCTAATTCATAAGATACGGATTCAGAAAAACCTTCTACGGCAAATTTCGTTGAATGATACAGAGACATTGTAGGAAAGGTTACTTTCCCACCCATAGAAGAGATATTGATCAGCAAACCATCTTGGTTAGCTCTAAAATGTGGCAGCATGGCTTTAGTCATACTGATAAGACCAAAAACGTTGACTTCAAACTGTCTTCTGATCTGCTCATCTGTAGCTACTTCTATAAGTCCCATTGTTCCATAACCAGCATTATTGAGAAGAACGTCAATTTTACCGAACCGTTTGATCGCCTCCTCTAACGCAGGTTGAATCGTGTCTGCTTTCTCAACATCGAGCCGTAACACCAACACATTATCAAGTGTAGTGAATTCACTTTCTTGTTCAGGTGAACGCATCGTGGCTACCACATTCCATCCTCTTTCAGCAAAATGTTTTGCTGTAGTTCTACCGATACCAGACGAAGCACCCGTTATAAAAATTGTTTTCATCTACAATTCCTCCTAAAAGTTTTATGAGCGGTACATCTTAACCTGGTTCGTTTTAAACTCACTTCGTAAGTACTAACTTCTCCATGTTTAACAATCCCTCAGCAATGGTTGTTAGTTTAGCCTTATATTCTTCTATGCCAATTTGAATGCAGATGATCTGTGCTGGATGCATTTCATCTTTATAAAGCGAATACTGAGCGAGTAATTGATCTAACTTATGTTGTGATTCCTCTTGAGCTTGCTTCAACCAAATAATCACCTTCTCATACCCGACAAATTCACCAAAATAAAGCCTCATCATAAAATCAGATTTCTTAATACTGTCAGCCTCTAGTGGGGCTAGTAAATAGGCATTAAAACTATCTCTTCCTTTATCCGTGATGTTTAAAAGATTTTTATTAGGCTTACCTTCCTGAGGTATGTTTTCCTTAGTAATCAGACCCTCCTTTTCCATGCGAGCAAGTGTAGGGTAAATCGTTCCATAACTAGAACTATAGAAATTAGAGAATATTTCCTCCAATAACTGCTTTATTTCGTATCCAGTCAACGATTTTTTCATAAGCATGCCTAAAATAACATCCTGACTGTTCAAAATAGGGCCTCCTTTAAGTTTCTAAATATTTGTATATCGTTATCACAATATATCAGACCTTTATATATTGAGTCAATATATATTGGACGGATACTTGGAGTTGTTTTTTTATGTATTCATAATAATTAAGAGACATCCCGAAAAAACGACGATCGCTCCCTGGCAGAATACCGGGGAGCGATCGTCATTTAATTCTCACTTATTAAATTTTCATTGTGTCCATTCCATCATATATACTCGTTGTAACTCCACGTTAAGGATCACGATACAGTAGCTACCATCATCTTTTTTCTTATAGCAATAGAATCCTCTTTCTTCGAGTTCTATAGGGTTAGCCCAAAATAATTTTTCGTATTTTTCTTTTTCATTTGGATAAATGGCAATCACAGAGTCTTTGAAACTTGATATTCTCTCTTTTAAGGGGTCAATGGATTCAACATTGAGGGGATGCCAAAATGCTGCATCTTTGATTTCTTTGAATTGCTTTTCGTCATAATCTAATACGTAATAGCTTTCGCCATCCCCATGGAAACTGGGTGGACTTTCAAATATCACCTTTGACTCTGTAGGTTTAGAGATCGATATGCCCCAATTTATCTTCCACGTCTCATAATAGTTCATTGAATTGTTACGGAGCATATATCCAACGAAAATAAATATGAAAAGAACGGTAAAACTCAAGATTGTTATTGTTGTTTTTCTCATCGTTGATCTCCTCAACATGCTGCTTGTATTACCATTATTATACATGAATGAGGAGGGAATAAGGGCTTTCTTAATAGAAACTTTACATACATAGATTTACGATGTATAGTTGTCCTAGGTATAAAAGGATAACTAATATTCATGATATACAGATATTAGTCATGGGAAAAAAAGCAAATCAACGGTATAAATCCCGTAGAATGAGCCGAATCCGGCTCGACGAAGCAAATCAACGGTATAAATCCCGTAGAATGAGCCGAATCCGGTCCGACGAAGCAAATCAACGGTATATATCCCGTAGAATGAGCCGTTTCCGGTCCGAGGTAGCAAATCAACGGTATAAATCCCGTAGAATGAGCCGAATCCGGCTCGACGAAGCAAATCAACGGTATATATCCCGTAGAATGAGCCGATTCCGGTCCGAGGTAGCAAATCAACGGTATAAATCCCGTAGAATGAGCCGAATCCGGCTCGAGAAAGCAAATCAACGGTATAAATCCCGTAGAATGAGCCGAATCCGGCTCGAGAAAGCAAATCAACGGTATAAATCCCGTAGAATAAGCCGTATCCGGACCGAGGAAGCAGATCAACGGTATAAATCCCGTAGAATGAGCCGAATCCGGCTCGACGAAGTAAATCAACGGTATAAATCCCGTAGAATAAGCCGTATCCGGACCGATGAAGCAGATCAACGGTATAAATCCCGTAGAATGAGCTGAATCCGGACCGAGGAAGCAAATCAACGGTATATATCCCGTAGAATGAACCGAATCCGGCTCGACGAAGCAGATCAACGGTATAAATCCCGTAGAATGAGCCGAATCCGGTCCCACGAAGCAAATCAACGGTATATATCCCGTAGAATGAGCGGAATCCGGTCCCACGCCAATTGTAAAGTTAGAATTTAGGAGGTGTTAGCCGTTGAAAGTAAGTAAAGAGATGCTGAAGGGCAGTACGGGTACGTTAATTCTGACTCTTTTACTGGAGAAGCCATTATATGGTTATGAGTTAATCAAAGAGCTGGAGCTGAGATCACAGGGTGTTTTTTCATTAAAAGAAGGAACCTTGTATCCAATTCTGCATGCGATGGAAAGTGAGCGCTGGGTAGAGGCTTACTGGATGGAGGTAGAGGGAAGGAAGCGTAAGTACTATAGAATTCTGGATGAAGGTAAAGAGAAACTCAAGGAGAAAAAAGCAGAATGGGTTATGTTTAAAGGTGCAGTTGACTCCGTTCTGGGAGAGGGTGGTGTATGATGAAAGAGAGGCAGCAGCAATTTTTGGATGAAGTGTGTGCAGAGATTAAAGCGAAAAAAACTCACCCAGAGATACGTCAAGAATTAGCTAGTCATCTAGAAGATTTAATTTGTGAAAAAGAATCAGAAGGTGTATCACGGGAAGAAGCCATAGCTTGGGCGATCGCACAAATGGGGAATCCGCAAACGTTAGGAAAGGAACTTCATCTAATACATAAACCACATGTACCTTGGGGATTGTTTGGCGTTGTAGCTATATTATCCGCGATCAGTCTGATCGGAATGAGTTCTGTGGATGTAGGCTACAGTGATATTGTTAAAGGTGCTTTTTTGGATAATGCGTTTAGACGCCAAGCGATAAATATACTCATTGGAATTGTATTGATGTTTGGATTGTATTTCATTGATTTCAGAAAGCTGAAAAGTTTCTCGTGGGTATTATACGGAACATCAATAGCAGGAATTCTGTCGAGTATATTCTGGGGGATAACAATAAATGGAGTAAATTATGGTCCTAGGATTTTTTTGATCTTACCTGATATGACATCCTATCGTCCTTATGTTTTGATAGTCGCGTTAGCAGGGATTTTAGTGAATCGTAAGGAATCGGCTAAAAAGAAAACTTGGCGGAGTGGGTTGTTCGACACAAGCCTTCTGTTAGCACCTGCATGGCTTCTTATCTCTTTAAACTCTCTTCCAGAGCTTGTAGTGTATCTAATCTCTTCACTACTATTATATGTATGGATTACTCGCGATTGGATAAAGAGTGTAGTATTATTAGGGTTCTTTGTAATAGTTGGACTAATGTTCATCTTCAATAGCGACTACCTGATGGCCAGAATTATTAGTGCAATAAATCCATCTTTAGATCCAGAAGGTTATGGCTATATCTATCAAGTAATGCGTGAAGTTATTAGTTCAGCGGGTTGGTGGGGGCACGGATTCGGAGCAGTAGAACAAAAGCTGCCGTATGTCTACTCAGATATGTTGCCTGTCTATCTTATTCATTGTTTTGGTTGGGCGGGGGCGCTGCTTTTGCTTGCAGTTATCTCCTGGTTCTTTATCAAGCTTCTATCTACGATACGAGCGATTCGTGAGCCCTATGGACAAGCTTTAGTGTTGGGTTTGGCATTTTTGCTAGCCATAAGACTAACCTATGGTCTTGCTGTTTTGAGCGGCGGAATGATGCTGACTTCTATCCCGTTCCCTTTCCTGAGCTATGGGAGTCATGTATGGTTTGAATATGCGGCTATTGGACTTTTGATGGGAATTTATCGTAGGAAGGATATTGAAGCCGTCCAGGATAATACTGTACTGAGTTAGATTCAGGATCCTCTCGTATGTCTAATTATTAAGTATGAATACTTAAGGGAGGTCTTTTAATGGGATGGAAAAAAACAGGCTTGTTAAGTATTGCCTTTGCCCTAGGCTCTATGGGAGGGTTTGGGAGTATACATACAACTGAGACTGTAGCTGCCGCAACTCTGAAAGAATCTGCGAAAGTCTATAACCAATTCCAACAATATGTACAGAAACCGGCATCTCTTGCTAACGCACGGAATTATTTGATTAACCATATCAAAGAAGTGGATACCTGGACAGCAACTCAGATGACACTCCAGCTCGAAAATGCACAGAAGGCATATTTACCTGTGTACTCTGAGAAGGTTTTTCCGGAGAATGTTCAGAAAGAGATAAATAATGCTTTTTCCAAAAGCAAAAATCTAACCTACAGCACACTCCTTAATGCGATCAAAGATCCCAATGTACGCAATATGTTAATTGAAGGACGGGATAAGGGGTATAAGCTGGAGACTAGTGAGGGCATGTACTATCCAGTGATGCATTATGAGGGGTTCAAAAGCTTTAAGCCGTATGTCACGAAGGACATCGCTGCTTATATAGACATCATGGCCACTGAATCGAATCAACCAAGTGTTTTTGATGCAGCTATTGTGATTAGTTGGACAGAGTTAACGAACAGGGCGCTTGCACTGGAGGATTTTGTGACGAAATACCCAGCTTCCAATCGGTCAACCGTTCTTCAAAAAGAGCTGCTCAATGCAACTTCACGCTTATTATATGGATCAAGCAACACACCAGCTTATGACTATGATGAGCAAGTAATCAAACCTGAAGTAAAGAAGGCGTATGAGAATGCATTAAAAGGAAACAAAGGCGACACCAGAATCCTAATGATTTTAGAAAAACTACTGCAGTTACTTGATTCCACGAATAATAAACTCACACCTGAAGTGGAGAAATTTCTAAATCAAACGGTTAATTCGAAATGAAGAGGCGGGATCTATTGAGAAGCGGATTTAGAGGAACAAAAATCATAGTTTTCGCATTTGTGCTGTTGTTATGGACAAACACTATTTTTATGGGCAGTGCAGATGCAGCTTACGTTGGATCATCTACAGACAATGTACTGCAGCAAATGCAGCTGGAGAAGAAAAACCGCCTGCCGCAAGGATTTGTCTATTTGGATGAAGTGATACCTACTGCCCAATTTGAAATTCGCTATTACGGAGACAATAATTTTGTAGGGAAGCGGATTGATGGTTATAAAGCGCCTTTAGCGATCTTTTCACAGACTGCAGCTACAGCCTTGAAGGCAGTAAGTGAGGATTTAGCCAAAAAAGGATATATCCTAAAAATCTATGATGCTTATCGTCCGCAGACCGCGGTGAATCATTTTGTAAGATGGTCACAGAATTCCGCGGATACTAAGATGAAGCAGCAATATTACCCGCTACTGGATAAACGTAATTTATTCAAACTCGGATTTATAGCGAAAAAATCAGGACATTCTCGAGGCAGTACCATCGATTTAACGATCGTCAATAAAGAGACCGGTCTAGATGTAGATATGGGCAGCCCGTTTGATTTTTTCGGAGAGATCTCTTTTTATGATACATCGTTGATCACCAAGACTCAGAAAGCAAATCGCGCAATTCTCAAAGAGGTTATGGTGAAGCAAGGCTTTAAACCTTATAGTAAGGAATGGTGGCATTTTACGCTGATAAAAGAACCTTTTCCTAAGCAGTATTTTGACTTCAAGGTGGAATAATCATTTCTAAAGAAGCGGCTCAACATAATGTTGAACGGCTTCTTTTTTTTCTTGGCTTTATTATCCTTAGGATTAGCACATGCTGGAAACGCACATAATACTTGTAATAACTAAAGGGAGGTTTCGAGCGATGATCAAAATGGCAGCGGTAGTTGTGTTAGGTGTTCTGTTTTTAACTAATGGATTTGGTGGATTTGCCGCTCCAACAGTATGGGCAGACTCCGGCCAGGTTAGCGTAATTTTGAATGGTAAACTACTGGAAACTAATCCCCATTCAGCCTACAATAAGGGTTCCACGGTCATGATTCCGCTCAGAGAGGCTTCCAATGCACTGAAATATACAACAACATATCAAAAAAGTTCAGAAACTATAACACTAACAAAGATAAATGAAATAATTAAATGGAAGCTTAACGAACATTTAGTTAGCATCAATAATGCACAAGAGTTGGTTTTTAAAGATGATTTCGAATTCAGACAGGATCATATCTATGTTCCAATCTCCTTTTTTAAGACAATTGGTTTATTAACCTCATATGATGGGGAGTCCAATCAAGTTGAAGTGTATACCCCTGAAGTGACAGCGAGTGTTATAGCGGGGTTACTGGTCGGCGGTAAATATAATGAATTATCGGAGCGATATCATTATGATGTGGTCGTAAATAAGCCAAGCTCAAATGGATTACTGGAAGACTGGAAGCAAATTACGATAAAAGCCGGGAATTATCATGGGATTAAATCTACAAAAAGTAGCTATAACGAGGATCAATTTTCTATCCGCTGTGTATTGGATTTTGCAGAGACAGAGATTCCACTTGAAATTATTTTGAACACATCGGGCAAAATTATAGAATTAAGAGAGACACTCTAATCGGAAAATGATTCCATGATGACTATGCACATTTCCCAAGCGAGAAGATTTTAGGGGATTATGCATAGTCTTTTTGCTGTTCTAATATACTTTCCCAGATAATTTCTGAAGGGTATCGTAAACCCGATGTGTTTTTAATGTAAAAAATGGTTTTATTTGTTGACTTCCAGATTCATCGAATGTAAATTAAAATTTGAAATAATAAATAAAGCATTTAATTAAATTAGAGAAATGAGTGGAGTACTGGATGACAAAAACATTGACCGGAATGAGTTCTGCAGAAGAGCAACCCTTTTCGTTAAAAGCAATCATCCCCCCGCTTCTTGCTATTATTGTCGGTATGATTATGGTTATTCTGGATGGTACTGTTGTGAATGTGGCCGTTCCCAAGCTGGTTGATTATTTTGCTTCCGATCTCAAAACGATTCAGTGGGCGATTACGGGTTATACTTTAGCTTTAGCGGCAGTAATCCCACTCGCGGGCTGGATGACCGATCGTTTTGGATCGAAACAAGTTTTTCTGGCAACTCTTACGATGTTTATTCTTGGCTCTATGTTATGTTCGGTTGCACAAAGCTCATCTCAGCTCATTATTTTTCGAGTCATTCAAGGTCTTGGCGGGGGGATGGTTGCTCCCATTGGGATGGCGATGGTTTTTAAATTAGCTCCAGTAGAACGTCGAGGTTCTATTATGGGGATGCTTGGTATTCCAATGCTCTTAGCACCGGCACTCGGTCCAGTCTTATCCGGTTGGCTGGTGGAGTACGTAAGCTGGCACTGGATCTTTCTGATTAATGTACCTATTGGAATTGTTGGCATTATTCTTGGTGTTAAATATTTGCCGAAGTCTGAACAAAAGAGCAAAGGCAAACTCGATATCCTAGGCATTATCCTTGCCCCAATTGCCTTCTCTATGTTGGCTTATGGGGTGAATGAAGGCGGTGGAACAAGCTGGTCGTCTACTCCCGCTATTGTTGGCTTATCTGTTGGAGGGGTTGCATTGATCCTTCTTGTCATTGTGGAGCTGCTTCACAAAAATCCGCTTTTACAACTGCGAGTTTTCCGTTCGTCGGATTTCACTCGGGGTATTATTTTAACTTGGGTTATGCAAGCTGCTTTGTTTGGGTCCATGTTATTTGTGCCCCTTTACCTGCAGCAGATTCGAAGCTATACCCCGCTGGAGACCGGTTTGATTCTACTTCCGCAGGCTTTAGCTTCAGCAATCGGAATGCCGATTGGCGGCAGGTTGTTTGATAAGATCGGGGCTCGTCCGCTGGCGTTTGTTGGACTTAGTATCATTACGGTCACCTTGTTCCTGTTATCCGGAATTAGTGTTACAACAAATTTATCGTTAATTATGACATACCTGGGTTTCTTAGGCTTTGGGATGGGTCTAACGATGATGCCTTTGAATACTCATGTCTTGAATGCTGCTCCACGTGAATGGGTGGGAAGTGTAACTTCACTTACTGCTGCTGCTCAACAAGTCGTTGTTTCATTTGCTATAGCTGGAATGACAGGTTACCTGACTAGTCAGATCGCTGTTCATATGGGAGCACTGAAAGCGGGAAGTAATCCTTTGACAGCCGCAGTTAGTGGTTTTGATGATGTGTTCTTCCTGTCTGGCTGCATAGGAGTGGTAGGTGTATTGATGAGTATTATTTTGCGCAAGCCTAAGCTTTCTGCTGGCGATCCTACCTCTGGAGAGGGACAGAAGGCAGATGCGGCGATGATGATGGGGCATTAATGGAATCCATAAACTTAGATAATATAGAAAAGGCGTCGTTCAGCTTGTATAGTTGAACGACGCCTTTATTGTTATAAATGCTCTGGTTTCTTCTGAGCCCACGATGCGGGGAGACTTGCTTTACCAAGCAGCTCAGAAGCCACGATTCCCAACAGAACAAGCGCTGCGCCAGCATAGCCTTGCATCGATAACTTCTCAGCAGCGAACCAATAACCAAACATCGCAGCGAAGACCGGCTCAAGGGAGAAGATTAGTCCGGTGCGGGTTGGTGAAGTATATTTTTGAGCAATAGGTTGCAGGATGAAGCCACAGGCACTGCATAGGATACCAAGCGCTAGAATTGCTGCCCAACCTGGCAAAGTAGAGGGGAGCGAAGGTGTCTCGAAGATTGCGGACAACACTAAGGCCAACCCTCCGGCAAATCCTAACTGCAAGATTCCAATATTCAGGGAATCACATTCTTTTACCGCCTTGCCTGTAAATAAGATCTGTACCGCATAGAACACTGCCGAAAGAATACACAGAAAGTCACCCGGTTGAATAGTTAAGGTTGCATTTAAGGTAAGAAGTCCAATCCCGGCTATGGCGAGGATGGAGCCGAACACTTGCGGAGGTGCAACTCTTTTTTTGAAAATAACTCGATCCAAGATCGGTACAAAAATAACCGTCAATGCAACTAAAAATCCTGCATTTGAGGTGGTGGTTGTTTGAAGTCCGAAGGTTATACATGTGAATACGCCTAGCAGGAGGAATCCGAGGAGAGCACCATATTTTAATGTTCTCATGTCTACTCGTCTTAATCGTTTGTGGAATATCATAGCGGCTAATATAAAAGCAAGTCCGAAGCGGAGTGCAATCAGATTGAATTCGCCTAACGTACCTAACCCCATTTTCATAAATATGTAGGAGGAGC
The DNA here is from genome assembly GCF_038005365.1 of Paenibacillus sp. FSL H8-0315. Classification (NCBI taxonomy): domain Bacteria; kingdom Bacillati; phylum Bacillota; class Bacilli; order Caryophanales; family Paenibacillaceae; genus Paenibacillus; species Paenibacillus sp. FSL H8-0315. The sequence continues at coordinate 6,362,806 of NZ_JBBOTA010000001.1, forward strand.
CCCAAAATAATGTTACAACTAACAGCAGCAGCTCAGCTTTGAGCGGTTTCATCTCTTCATCCATCCTTCTTCATTTTCAACTCAATATAGTATAATACGGCTCTATACATAAGGTAACTGAATGTTTATCATAGGATACATGAGTAAAACTTATGTAATTTATAAGGGTGGGAACAGAGGTTGAGCATTAATAAATATGAGATTTTTCTGAAAGTTGTAGAGCTAGGCAGCTTAACAAAAGCAGCAGAAATGTTGGGTTTTACGCAATCCGGAATTAGTCACACCATTAGCAGCTTGGAGATGGAGTTTGGGTTCGCGTTATTAATTAGAAATAGATCCGGTGTGAAATTAACGGTAAACGGGGAACAAGTTCTGCAGCCTATCCGTGAAATCTTGAAATGGAACGAGAAATTGAAGCAGGAGGTAGCGGACATCCACGGGCTAGAGATTGGCACGATCACCATCGGTACGTTCACCAGTGTGTCTGTGCATTGGCTGCCAGGGATGATTAAGCAATTTCGCAGTGAATACCCATATATAGAAATCAAGCTGATGGAAGGCGGTTATTTGGAGGTTGAGCAGTGGATAGAGGCTGGAGTGATCGACTGCGGTTTTATTTCACTGCCTACACGTGAGAAGTTTGACGTAATTCCTTTAAAAAAAGACCGGATGTTAGGGATTGTATCTAAAGAGAATCCACTTAGTGCAGAACCCTTTCTTTCCTTATCGCAAATTGCTAAGGAGGATTTCATTATCCCGAAAGCAGGCTCGGATTATGATGTTAGACGTGTGCTGGATAAGGCGGGTATTAAACCTCATGTTAAATTCTCAGCAGGTGATGACTATGCCATTATGTCGATGGTGGAGAAAGGCCTTGGCATTAGTATTTTGCCAGAGCTTGTCTTGACCCGGCAAAATTATAATGTGGCCATGCTAGAATTGGAGGAACGTAGTTTCAGATCGTTAGGAATTGCTGTCCACTCTATGAAATATGCTTCTCCCGTCACCAAAAAATTCCTAAAGCATGTGCAGGTGTGGCTGAAAGATAACACCTAAATAAATACGTCAAAAAATAAGAAACTGATACCTCATCAAAGTTAAGGGAGATCAGTTTTTTTGTTTAGTACTTCAGCTAGTTTTTCAGAAAACAGGAACTACACACAGGCCGCTGTAATTGATTTTAAAGGATTTTCATTAAATATATGTATATCTCCATTATCTTATAGTTTTTACGGCATTATAGAGGATTTGAGAGACGTTAAATTGCATGTTTATCCTCTATTAATATCTGTTTTACAATAATTAATATGTTATAATTAGAAGAGTGGAAATAAGGAATGTATTCAGATGTTCTGGAAATGTGAGGACTTTATGCACAATTACGGATGGATAAGATTAGGAGGAGGATTAAGCGATTGAGCGTTACAATAATTACACTTGTCGTAGTAGCAGTATTTATAGGTGCCTTAATGAGAACCGTGTTTGGTTTTGGTGAAGCGATTGTGAGCATGCCACTGCTTGCACTGCTCCCGATTCCTCTACATACCTCAGTTTCTTTGATTGGATTGGCAGGCCTCACGGTTGCCTCACTTACAGTTGTGAGTGGGTGGCGGCATATAGAACGATCTATTTTGATTCGATTAGCACTCTCAACAGTGATAGGAATTCCTGTAGGACTTGTCATGCTTTATTTAGCACCGGCAAGTGTAATTATGACTGGACTTGGTATATTTTTGATTGTTTATGGAGTTTATTCGGTGATTAAGAAGAGAATATTTAAGACGATCGATCATCCCTTGCTTAAGGCAAAAGGCTGGGTGTATCCTTTCGGATTCGCTTCGGGTGTACTTGGCGGTGCTTATAACTTTAATGGTGTCCCTGTCGTGCTCTATGGTACTTTACGACAATGGAATCCGGATCGTTTTCGGGGTACGTTGCAAGCTCATTTTCTTATTTCTGGTGTACTCGTTGTAACGGGTCATGCTATCGGGGGATTGTGGACGGTGGATGCTCTTGTTCTTTATGGATATTCTATTCCAGCAATTCTCTTAGCTACGGTCCTTGGGGTATATGTGAATAAACGTATTCCTGCTAAAAAATTTGAGAGTTACTTATTTCTGATTATCATTTTACTTGGTGTCCTAATGCTAGTGCCTCGCGGATAGTTGAAAAGAAAAAGAAAGACGTTCTTCCCCCTTACTGTATATGAACGTCTTTTAAATTTATCCAATCTTAGGGTTGACGAAGAGCCTTGTTCATGAGAAAATGTACGCGCGTACATTAAATGAATGCGTTTTCGAATAGCGAATTGAACGAGGCTAAATGTCACTGTTCATAACCTATGAGAAGGAGGAATTTATATCGCCAGCCGTAAAGAGGTTGCCGAGCTTGCAGGTGTCTCAGAAGCCACAGTATCTCGCGTGTTAAACAATGTTGGTCCGATTAAGGAAGAAACGAAGGAACGTGTGTTGGCAGCTGCACTGAAGCTAGGCTATACCCCTAGTTCACTTGCTCAGAGCTTTGCTCGTAGACGGAGCGGGAACCTGGGTGTAGTGATGCCTTATTTGCCGAAAGCCCGCTTGTTCTCCACTTATTATTTTTCGGAAATATTAAGTGGAATAGGGAGCAAGGCGCGAGAAGAGGGTTATGATCTGTTAATGCTGTTTCGGAATGCCGAAGCGCCAATGGATTATAACGAGTTGTTTAAGATGCGGAAGATCGATGCTTGCATTGTGCTTGGCGCTAAAGAAGAGCCAGGTGAGCTAGCCTCACTCCGCCGTTTGAAGGAAGAAGACCATCCTTTTTGTCTGATTAATCAGCATTTTGCTGGGGAAGCTTTTCACGAGGTGGATGCCGATCATGTCGAAGGAAGCTGGCAAGCGGCTAAACACTTACTGGAACAAGGGTTTAAGAGGATTGCTTTTCTAAATGGGCCAGAATCTTATTCCAACAGCCGAGATCGTTTAACGGGGTATACCCGCGCTTTGGCAGAGGTGAATCTTTCTGTAGACTCTTCACTTTTGTTCGAAGGTAACTTCAGCCGGAAAAGCGGAATTATAGCTGCCAAAGAAATGTTGCCTTTGCTGAATGAGATTGATGCGATTATGGCCGCCAATGATCGGATGGCCATAGGTTTGCAGCAAGGACTACAGGAGTTAGGAATACCAAGGGATCGCCTGCCAGCTATTGTGGGTTATGATGATTCGGAAGCTGCGGAGCTTACCACACCTGCATTAAGCAGTGTGCGGGTTCCCTTTTACGAACTAGGTGAACTTGCCGCAGCCCAAATCATTGAATTGCTGGGAAACAATCTGGCAGAAGTACCCGCACCAGCCGTACAGATCAAATTACCGACAGAACTAGTTATACGAGCTTCATCTAAATCTATCAACACTTAGGAGGAATAAGATGAAACAGCTTCGCATTGGAATGATCGGTTATAAATTTATGGGTAAAGCCCACAGTAATGCTTATCGCAGTTTGCCTATGTTTTTCCCGAAAGCGCTTAAACCGGAAATGTCTGTAATCTGTGGACGTAATAGTGAAGCGCTTGGAGAAGCTGCATCGCAGTTAGGCTGGGCGGATTGTGTTACGGACTGGAAGGATCTGATCGCTCGAGAGGATATTGATCTTATAGATATTAATGCTCCCAGCAACGCGCATAAGGAGATAGCTTTGGCAGCAGCCAAAGCAGGTAAACATATTTTTTGTGAAAAACCACTTGCGCTGACCTTGGCGGATTCCCGTGAAATGCTGCAAGCTGCTGAAGACGCGGGAGTTACACATATGGTTGGTTTTAATTATCGCTTTTCTCCGGCAGTTCGACTGGCTAAGAAGCTCATAGAGAGTGGGCGGCTGGGAAAGATTTATCATTTTCGGGCTTGGTTTCTACAAGATTGGATAATAGATCCGGATTTCCCTTTAGTATGGAGACTGCAGAAGGATATCGCCGGTTCGGGTTCGCATGGAGATCTGGGGGCGCATCTCATAGATTTGGCTCATTTCTTAGTAGGTGATATGAAGGAAGTAATCGGCATGAGCGAGACCTTCATAAAAGAGCGTCCGCTCGCCGCTGAAATGACTGGTTTAAGCGCTAAAGGAGATAAGGATGCACCCAAGGGTAAGGTTACCGTTGACGATGCCACCTTGTTTTTAGCCCGTTTTGATAATGGTGCTCTGGGCAGCTTTGAAGCTACAAGATTCGCAGCGGGTCATCGCTCTACCAATTCTTTTGAGATCAATGGAAGTCTTGGCAGTGTGAAATTCGACTTTGAACGTATGAATGAATTGGAAGTTTATTTGACCTCGGATGCCGAGGATGTGCAAGGTTTTCGCCGTGTGCTGGCGACCGATCCTGCTCATGAGTATGCAGAGGCTTGGTGGCCGCCTGGTCATACGATTGGTTTTGAACATACGTTTATTCACGAAATGCTGGAGCTTTCTAACGCAATTGAAGAAGGTCGTCAGCCAGAACCAAATTTCAATGATGGAGTGAAATGCCAAGCGGTGTTAGAGGCAGTAGAACGCTCTATTGATGAACGCCGGTGGGTCGATTTATCTGAGATGTAATCTAACCTTAGAAGGAGTGCTGAAGATGAGAAAAGCATTGATTGTATGGGGCGGTTGGGAGGGTCATGAGCCTGAGCAGGTCGCTGATATATTCGCTAAAATGTTGCAAGAGGAACAGTTTGAAGTTGAAGTATCGAATACACTGGAGGCTTTTGCTGATGCAGATAAGCTTCTTGGACTAGATTTGATCGTGCCGGTATGGACAATGGGCACAATCGAGCAGGATTTTGTGAATCATGTCTCCGCAGCTGTACAGCATGGAACAGGTCTTGCCGGTTGCCATGGCGGGATGTGTGATTCTTTTCGTAATAATGTAGATTGGCAGTTTATGACGGGTGGACAATGGGTAGCTCATCCTGGGAATGACGGCGTTAACTATACCGTAGAGATTTGTCAAAGCTCAAGTCCTCTGGTAGAAGGATTAGAAGATTTCAGCGTTTGCTCAGAGCAATATTATCTGCATGTAGATCCAGCTGTTGAAGTGCTTGCTACGACTCGTTTTCCAGTAGTTGAAGGACCTCATTCGTATAATAAGGCTGTTGATATGCCAGTAGCTTGGACAAAACGTTGGGGCTTGGGCAGAGTTTATTATAATTCACTGGGGCATCATGCGGACATTGTAGATCAGCCGCAAGTGCGTGAAATGATGCGTAGAGGGTTAATATGGGCAGCTGAAGGTAAAGCGCAAGCATTATCCAATGTTTCGGGGGTTAATAATAGTTATAGTGGAATGGCAGACAGTCAATAAATTCTGGGAGCGATCAGCGAATGGATAAAGTCAAAGTTGGTATTATTGGATGCGGTAAAATCAGTAGTATCTATATGGAGAACTGTCAAAAGTTCGAGATCCTTGATCTAGTTGCATGTGCGGATTTAGATTTGGTGAGAGCACAAGAACAAGCGGATAAATACAATATTCCAAACGTCTATACCACAGAACAATTACTGAATGATCCAGAGATAGAAATCGTAATCAACTTAACGATCCCAGCTGTTCATGCGGAAGTATGCCTGAAAGCTATTGAAGCGGGTAAACATGTATACGTTGAGAAACCTCTAGCTGTGACGAGAGAAGAAGGCCGCAAAGTTCTGTCAGCTGCGCGGGAAAAGGGAGTACTTGTGGGCAGTGCACCGGAGACATTCTTCGGAGCGGGAATTCAAACGGTTTTGAAGCTGATAGATGAAGGAGTAATTGGCGAACCTGTTGCAGCTACTTCGTTTATGCTGGGCCGTGGACATGAGCATTGGCATCCAGATCCGGAATTTTATTATGCCGCTGGTGGAGGTCCAATGTTCGATATGGGTCCTTACTATTTGACGGCTTTGGTGCAGCTGCTGGGTCCTATTCATACGGTTAGCGGAATGACTGGGAAAGCGCTGGAAGAACGTACGATTACAAGCGAGAAGAAATTTGGGAATAAAATTCCTGTTCAAATTCCAACTCACGTAGCCGGAACCTTACGATTTGAAAATGGTGCCATTGCAACGTTGATTACAAGCTTTGATATCTTTGGCGGGAGCAACCTGCCACATATAGAAATCTACGGAACGCTAGGAACGATTCAAGTTCCAGACCCGAATAACTTTGGGGGTCCCGTGAAACTCAGGCTTATGGGTGAGAATGAGTGGACGGAACAGCCGTTGTTGTCAGGGTATGATCAGAATACCCGCGGGATTGGACCAGCAGATATGGCTTACGCCATTCGTACGGGTAGAGGGCATCGTGCCAGTGGAGAACTGGCTTATCACGTATTAGAAGCAATGTGGGCTTTCCATGATTCTTCTGATGCTCATTCATTCTACGAAATGGAAAGCACCTGCACTCGTCCTGCGGCACTTCCAATCGGTCTTACTCCTTACACTTTGGATTAGAGAATTCTTCCTGAAACTGCAACCTATCACTTCCGGTCTTCGTTTGAGAAGATGAAGAGTGGAGGTGTTAATAGGATGCGTAAGATAATTATTGGTTGGATATGGATTCCCGTTGTTATTTTGTTAATCAGTGGCTGTTCAGAGGCTCAACAAGCGCATAAGGAGCCAGTTCCAACTCCTGTAATTAGTTCAGAACCACAAATTTTAGCTTCTACGAACCCCGCAATGGATGATCCAGGCGCGGTTAAGACTTTCTTATCAGCTCAGAAGATTCCTAACGGAGATATTTATCTGCAAGATAACAAGGTTCATATTAATATTGTAGGTTTGAACTCGGAGATTGAGCAAAGCCTTGCTCAGACTTTCACTGCAGGTACTTATGAGCTTCATGATGTGAAATATACGATGCAAGAGTTATTAGCTGCTCAAGAATTGTTGCATGAACAAGATCTATACCAGAAGCTGAATCTCTACGGCTCTGGTGTAGATACGATTGGTAATAAAGTAACTATTACCATTCCGTCTGATGATGCGGAAGCAGCTAAGCTTGAAATTGAAAAGTGGATCGATCCGAAGATGTTGACCTATGATATTTCAGAAATAGGTGATCCGCATGTAGTAGGTACAATCGTTGATATCGATACTAAACAGGCGAAGCGGATTCTAATCCTTGAACCTGGTAACGAAGATCCATCTTACTGGTTCACATTCAATGCGAAATCTGAAATGTTTAATGAAGCAGGAGAGACCATCAGCTTTAAGGATTTACAGGTTGGACAGCAGGTTAAGTTATGGAATACAGGGATGGTGCTGGAATCTTTTCCCGCGCTTGCGAGTGTGCGGAGGATGGAGCTAGCAATTACTGAATAATCTAATAGACCCGTCAACAGGTAGCAAGTGCTCCACGTATTTGAACTGTAGATGGAAAGTGAGGGTGCTCTAACCCTCACTTTTTTTAATTAGGAATAGTATACTTTTTCTACTTTATATAATGTATGCTCGATTGTTGGACAGAGATTGGCATGTACTTTGTAATATTTAACTCGAAAATATAAACTTTTCAAAAAGTTCTTTATATTATTTTTTTGTTTAAAGGCAGGAAGAAATTCTGGATTTTTCTCCACATCACCAAAACTTTGAATCCATTGCTCTACATAAGTCTGACTAAGCATTTTTCTATCTAAAACACTCATTATGGACCTTACCATTCGCTCATCTTCCCCATCGGAGTATATTCGGTCTGTTATGGTCATCTTTTCGTAAACCAAATCGAGGATAGTGAAGAGGTCATTTTCATCCAGTTCGGAGCATTGAGCCAATTCATCTAAAGTATCTGCTGCATGGGCTATAGCATGAGCCCAGCCTTTTTCTTCGTCATACCCCCGGTAATCCCGCTCATTTTGCACACTGCAAAATACCTTCTCTTTTATCTGATGAATTTGCTCTCTTGAGAGAAATGGTGATTCTTTATGCCTCATGAAGAGGAGTGGGATGACTAGCATAGAGAAGGATCTAGTAAAGACAGAGTCTGTATTGGTTTCACCAAGCTTAAAATGCAAATGGTTTTTATCCAAGATAACGGGTATAAGTTGTTCCAGTTCGTTTGTAGTTAGAGAATTACCTGGGATCCAATGTGATAAGGTTGTATAAATTAGCTCATCCCGTAGTTGGGCATCTAAAGAACCAATGTTATTTATCATTTCTTGTACCAACTGGAAGGTATCGGGAGGTGCTTGGTAATCATTTTCTTTTATGCATATCAACGTTTCTTTTAAATTCATTTTATAATCTCCTATTTTCCAGTGTGAATTATTTTCTAATACCGGATGGTGTAGTTCCTTTATATTGCTTAAACAGCTTGGTAAAATAATTAGGATTGTCGCAGCCCACTCGTCCAGCAATCTCCGTTACAGTAAAATCTGTCTCCAGCAACAGTCGTTCTGCTTCATTTACGCGGCAAAGATTAACATAATCGATGAAGGTTCGGCCGGTGAGCTTCTTAAAGGTTTTGCAGAAATGGTATGGATTTAGATTAACGGATCTCGCGGCGCTTTCAATGGTCATTTTCTCATCAAAATGGTTCTCCATGTACTCCAGCAGTGGCTTAAAACGCTCACGATTGAAGGATTGACGTTCATTTGTTCTGCCAGACACTTGTTCAGGCAAAAAGGTACGGGAGAGCAATACAAAAAGCAGATGAAGTTGATTTTTGATGATCAGCTGAAATGCAGGACCTTTCTGATGCACTTCATCCACGATAGTGTTCAGAAGAGAGTAATAAGTAGAACAGGTTGAAACTAGTGCTGCTGGTTTAACTGGTAGCTGATATCGATTCTCCAAATAGGGAGCTACGAATTGTTCATGTTGAGGATCTTGCTTCCAATCTTTAAATAAAGAACTATGAAATACGACGGATATAAATCGGACATGATCATCCCGCAGACTATATCCAACATGCAAACCTCCAGAAGGAACAAACAAAACCTCTCCGGGATGCAGTTCGTAGGGCTTGCTGTCGATGTGGAAAATGGCGCTGCCTGCTTGCATGATAATGATTTCGAAATGCTCATGCCAGTGTAGAAAAAGGATGTTCTGGCCGATTTTCGCATGTCTGCATTCATTAAAAAACAATCGAAACGGATAGGTGTTTCCTTCTAATTGAGGGTATTCTTTAAGATCATTAGGATAGCTCAATATTTATTCAACTCCCACAATATACGACTATATAAACACAATATAATAAGAGTTTTAAGCTCAAATGCAGTATATACTCGGGTTATAGAACTTACTATAAACCAATATTGGAGTGGTACACAAGATGAAGGATACAATGCGTATAGGTACATTAGTTGGTGGCGGAGATGCTGTTAGAGTGATTCCGCAAATCGTAGGTCATGGCTTCGAATCTTTTAGCTTAACCTTCTGGCAGACTACAGGTGAAACAGATCTTGTGGAAACTGGTAAGCGTGTGCAAGAACTTGCGGCAAAACATGATTTTGTGATTTCATCGGTTGGCATCTTTGGCAATCCTTTGACGAATACGGGTGACAATTCCGATGCATTAGCGAGCTGGGAACGGCTTATTGATCATGCTCATGTATTTGGTACTGATATGGTATCAGGATTCACGGGACGACTACCAGGAGTGTCCATTGATGAATCGATTCCGAAGTTTGCCGAGGTATTTGGTGAGCTGACAAAAAGAGCAGCAGATCGCGGAGTAAGAATTGCTTTTGAGAACTGTTCCATGGATGGCAATTGGACTTCAGGGGACTGGAATATCGCTCATCATCCAATAGCCTGGGAAAAGATGTTTAACGCTGTCCCTGCCGACAATATGGGACTCGAATGGGAGCCTTGCCATCAGATGGTGCAGTTGATTGACCCGATTCCACAGCTGCGCAAATGGACAGATAAGATTTTCCATGTACACGGCAAGGATGCCACCATCGCTTGGGATATTGTAAAAGAATATGGAATCCACGGCCCGAAACCTTATGTATGGCACCGTACTCCGGGTTTTGGTGATACGAACTGGACAGATGTGATCTCCATTTTGCGTCAGGCTGGTTATAAAGGCACCATTGATATTGAAGGTTGGCATGATCCTGTCTATCGGGATGAACTGGAAATGATGGGTCAAGTACATGCCTTGAATCATTTAAAACAATGCCGCGGGGGCAGCTTTGTGCCTAATCCGCTTTAATAAGTCAGGGGGAGAAATATGACAGCACAGTATCGGGTAGTAGTTGCAGGTTGCGGAGGAATGGCTAATGCATGGATTGAATACGCTTTATTGCGTCCAGATACTAAGATCGTTGCTCTAGTAGATATAAGGTTGGAGTCAGCTGAGGCGATGGCCGCGAAGCATGGGATTTCATGTCTGACGTTTACGGATATTAAGCAGGCGATACAGGAGACCGCAGCAAATCTCGTCTTTGACGTTACTGTTCCCGGAAGTCATTTCAATATTTCTAGCACTGCATTGGAACTTGGATGTAATGTGTTTAGTGAGAAACCTTTAGCTGAGACTATGGAGGAATGTAATAAGATTGTTGAGATCTCGGAACGGACTGGAAACGCTCATGCGGTGATGCAGAACCGCCGTTATGATCCTCGTATTCGTTCTTTAAGAAAAATCATAGAATCAGGAACGATTGGTAGAACAGGATTTATCGGTGCAAGCTTTTTCCTTGGGGCTCATTTCGGGGGGTTCCGTGATGTTATGAAAAGTCCGTTGCTGCTGGATATGGCGATTCATACCTTCGACCAGGCCCGGTTTATTAGTGGCGCGAACCCTGTGTCCGTATACTGTCAGGAGTTTAATCCTCCCGGTTCATGGTATGAGGGGAATGCGTCGGCAGTGTGCATTTTCGAGATGTCCGACGGTTCAATATTTACCTATCAGGGATCTTGGTGTGCAGAAGGTGCATCCACGTCATGGGAAGCTTCTTGGCGGGTTAACGGGGAGAAAGGAACCGCAATCTGGGATGGTCATGAGCTGCCATATGCTGAGGTAGTTACTGCAGGAGATCAGAGTGATAAGTTCATTCGTGACGTAAAGCGTGTAAATGGTGAAAACGTTGAGATGAGTAAAACATTCCATCACGGGTGTTTGGATGAGATGTTCTTGTCATTGGCAGAGCAACGTCCTGCAGAGACGAATTGTAGAGATAATCGGTATAGTATGGCAATGGTGTTCGGAGCGCTGGAAAGTGCCGAATCTGGCCGGAAAATCGATCTAGTGGAGTTTTGAGATTGACTTCTGTTACTACAATCGCCAGCAAGGAGATCAAAATGAATATTAGAGCTTACCGAGAATCGGATCTTAGTCAAATTGTCTCATTGTTCTACGAAACAGTTCATTCCGTAAACAAACAAGACTACTCACAGGAACAGCTGGATGCTTGGGCATCTAAAGAGGAAGAGGCCCTTAAGCTTAATACTTGGAGAGCTTCTTTACGTCAAAATATCACTTATGTAGCCGAAATTGATAATATTATTGTGGGCTTTTCTGATATGACAGCAGAAGGACATTTGGATCGATTATATGTTCACAAAGATTACCAAGGGCAAGGTGTAGCCTCTGCATTGGTGAATAAGTTTGAATTGAAAGCAAAAGAACAGGGTCTTTATGAAATGGATACCGAAGCAAGCATCACTGCTAAACCTTTTTTTGAACGATTGGGGTACCAGGTTATTGCGAAACAAAGTGTAGAACGAAAAGGTGTTTTGTTGGTCAATTATAGGATGAGCAAAAAAATAATGTAATTCAAAAAAAGCAGGTTGCTCATTAGAGCAGTCTGCTTTTTATGATAAGAAGGATATTCAAATTTACCCATCAATCAAGTTCATTAATGCTACAGTATCAAATCGATCCCCTTGAACTAACCATTTACCGTCCACATCAAAGAGAGTCAATATACCTTCCAAAGGTACACGTTTACTTTCTTTGTCATCCTTATCCAATAAAACAAGATCCACCGTATATTTTAACTCGACAATATCCTTTTTTTGTTCGGAAAGGTTGAATTTTAGGTTTTCCGGTTTTAAAGAAAGCTTTTGTTTATCAGCGATTTTAAATGGGATAGTTGTAATTCGGTTCGCTATAGCTTTTTCGGAAAAGTATTCTGTAAAATACGGTTTCATCTCTTCATTTCGCGCAAGAATGGATTCATCAGACATTAAATCCTCAGAAGCCTTGACGGTATATTCTACATTTTTATATTTCTCTGCGGCTTTAGTAGCATCATCTACTTCTGAACTACATCCCATAATTAACGCCAGGGATAATAATATCATGCTTAATATCAACGGTGATTTACGCATTAGTACACCCCCAATGTATTTGATCTTGCATTATTATACTTATATTACCATGTTGTGGTTTCATAATTTCAAGAAGAAAATGATTCAAATCCCTAAATATGGTATGGTGTAAATATGATCGTAAATTTGAGGAGATTAAACTAAAAAGTAGAATCGAAAGGATTATTAAAATGAACACAACCTTAAAATTTACTCACGGGAATAAAGTAGGACTGATTGCTTGTTCAGATGGTGTGAGAGTAGAAAACCTAGCAAAAGTAGAGGAATTAAAAAGAGTTTTGCATTCATTTGGACTCCATGTAGTGGTGGCTAATACTTTGTTTAGAAAAGAGGGTTATTTCAGCGGCAATCCCATGGAAAGAGCAGTGGAGCTGAATCAACTATTTAAAAATACTGAAATTAGCGCGATATTCGATATTTCAGGTGGGGATTCTGCCAATCAGATCTTAGAGTACATAGACTATGAAAGTATCCGAATGACCCCCAAACCCTTTTTCGGAATGAGTGATTTGTCAGTTATTTTGAACGCTTTATATACGCAAAATAATTCGAAATCCTATCATTATCAGTTGATGAATTTAGTGTCTTCTGATGGGGCGGAGCAGCAAAGGGCTTTTTATCGAACATTCTTCGAGGGTCAAAACGATCTTTACGATTTCCGGTATCATTGGGTTCGTGGTAACCAGATGAGCGGGATAGTAATCGGGGGGAATATTCGCTGCTTTTTGAAGCTGGCAGGGACAAGCTATTTTCCGGATCCTTCGGACAAAATTTTATTGTTGGAGAGTTTAAGTGGCAGAGCTAACAAAATAGTCTCCTTTTTTGCTCAGCTCCAGCAATTGAAATATTTTGATGCTTGTGCTGGATTGATTCTAGGGTCGTTTTCAGAACTTGAGAACTTTAATGAATTCCCGATAGTAGAAGAGTATGTGAAGGAAATTAGCCATTCCGCCTCCATTCCTATCATAAAGACAGCTGAGCTTGGGCATGGCAGTAACAGTAAGTGTATTGTTGTGGGTGATAAAATCACTTTGTAAAATTCTTTATCAAATTCCGCTTGCCAGAGAACTTGGAAATGGAGATTCACTTAAAAGGATCATTAGGTCAGCGTTTACTTGTGCAATTTGGACTGCATATTTATTGAAATCAGAGCGAGTACATAATACATTTGTAAAGTAATTTAAAAAAGTGTTTTAAAGGAGGGGTATGATGTCTACACAAGATTATCTATCAAAAGAAGAATTGAAAGATGCGATTCATATTGCCTATCAGTCTCTTGATCATGAATTTGATGGCATTGAGCACTCCCAAAGAGACAATCGTATGGAAGGGGTTGATCGTACCCCAGCAGAAATCATTGCTTATCAATTGGGCTGGTTGCATCTTGTTATGAAATGGGATAAGGATGAAAAAGCAGGGTTAACCGTTATTACACCTTCACCAGATTATAAATGGAATCAACTTGGCGGATTATATCAATCGTTTTATCATACATATGCTGCCTACTCATTAGATGAGTTAAGATCTTTATTTCAAGAGACAGAACATCAGTGGCAGAACTGGATTGATTCTTTAAGTGATGAAGAACTTTTTACGCAAGGCGTGCGGAAATGGACAGGAAACAATCCAAGATGGCCAATGGTCAAATGGATTCATATTAATTCAGTAGCACCGTTTAAGACTTTTCGTTCTAAGATTCGCAAATGGAAAAAGCTTAATGGAACTAAGGAAGTATAAAAGGACGGATGATTTTTGAAGAAGATATCTATTATTGTAAGTACATTTATATTTTTGATTGCATTAAGCTCGATTATATTTGTCGTAGTAAACAACTCTTCTAAACCTATTAAGAGTCCTGATAACATTGAACTAAAAGAGTTGGCGAATGGAAACAAAATACAAGTGGACTTCTCGGAGAAACCCACTATATTCGTGTTTTTCACCTCATGGTGTCCATATTGTAATGACGACGCTCCTAAGATTGTCTCATTGTATGAGAAATATAAAAATAGAGTGAACATATACGGAATCAATTTGCTTTATCAAGATGATCTTTCTGATGTAAAACAATACGTGGCGGATTACAACATTAAGTATCCCGTTCTCCTAGATGAGACAGGTGATCTCCATAAACAATTTGGTGAACAAGCTTTTCCTGCGTTGTTTTTTATAAACTCTGATGGCAAGGTCATGGATCAAATTATTGGCTCGACTGATTTTGACGCAATTGAGAGTTCGTTTAAGATTTTCATTAAAAACTATGATTAAGGAGGTTGAAATGAATACGATCCATTTAGAGGTTTTTGCAGCAAAAGATCAATCGGATGTAGATATATTTTGGGGACTTTTTAATAGTTACATTAATGAATTATCTCTCCACGTATCTATGGGCGATGATTTTGACCTGGATTACTTTTATTCAGACGAGTATAGAGAGATCATTGAAGAGCTAAGAACAAGAGATATAAATCCTTTAAATTTGTTTCTTATACATAAGGACGGTTCTGTGCTTGGATTTTTAATGTATGTTACTTATTTTGATGAGGGTGGAAAGTGTTTTTTAATGGAGTATTATATTGAACCTACGTATCGGAATTTAGGGTATGGTGAATTTGCCTATTCAATGGTCGAAAAACATGTTTATGCAGACGGTGCAAAGTATATCGAGTTAACCCCGACTAATGATGCAAATGAAAGGTTTTGGCGCAGTGTGGGGTATATGAAATCAACGGATATGGATGAGGATCATAAATACATTTATCGGAAATCACTTTGTATCTAAACCGTAAGGAGTTAATCCCTATGATCAAAAAAAGAAAGAAACTCATAATCATCACCGCATTTCTTTCATTTTTGCTTCTGATGCTGATTGTTGTCTATATGATAAATCCTCAACCTTTTATGTAGAACCAGATTTTTCAGAGGTCACAACAACGATACTTTTGAACGATATTGATCCAGACGGATTTAACTTCGATGTGATCGCCCATTCAGAAATTAATAGATGGTTTGGAATCTTTGTCAGGTTTAGTGGAGCTTATTGATGGATTAAATAATGGAAAAGATTTCAAAACAATCTATAAATCAATCGAATCCCAAAGCTAGGAGGTTGAGATGAAGAAATTCATTATTGTAATTCTAGCCATAATTGCTTTATTGCCATTACATGCGGTCTCCGCGGATTGGGCCGGTTCGTTTGTTGTTTATTCAGGTGACATCTACGAAATATCAGACGATGAACTCATCCCCTCCGAAGAAATCGATAAGAAGATAGGGCATGTAACTAAATATTCCGATGAGGAAGGCACGTACAGGGGAAATTTCTCGAATATTTATCCTAAAGGTACGCCCTACTACTCAATTATCAATACGGATCCAAAAGATTACATTGCTATTAAGACCCAAGAGGATATCTTTGTAAAAGCTTATAATAAAGGCCATTATCCCAATGATGAATTGGTTAAAAAAACGATTTGGATGTATTTCTTATTGGGGACATCGGTTATCGTCTTATTAATAATTTGGATAATGAAGCGGAAGAAAGCAGTGTTGTAGCTAGAACGGCGTGGTGGAAAATTCAAGTTCAAAGGGTGAATCTAGTGGAAGAAGCATCTAGTCTAATCAAAAAATTATCATGGCACACACGCGAAGAGGAAAAGGAAGATGCAATTAATAAGCTTCAATATATAAAGGATGAAGCTTTGCATTTATTAGTACAACCTATATCAAAAGACTATTGGGATGGAGCGGCTGAAACAGTCATACGTTTAGGATATCCACGTGTGAAAAGCATATTGCCGGGTTTGCTTGAATGGATACAAGATTTAAATTGGCCAGGTGCGGGGGAAATAGCTGGTTTTTTACTTGAAATAGGGGATCCGATGATTCCATATGTTAAAGATGTACTAAATCAACACAGCGATGATCAAGAATGGGTGTATTGGATTTTCGAAAAATTAATTGATCATTGGAACACGAAACAAGTCCAACAGATACAAGCAGAATTAATTAAGATTTCACAGGAAAAAGCCAATGACCTATCGGCATTAAGAATCTTATTAACTCACGGTATATACGCAAAAGATGTGGTCTGTGAAATAATCCAGCACAAAAAAGATGTCCTTGTATTTGAACTCAAGGAACTTCATGATACTCATCTTGAAATTGATTGTGAAGCTCTTCATAAAGAATTCTTAAATCAGCAGCCTAATGTAATTAAACAGTTTTATGAGCACAATAAAGAACGTTTTTATATATGTAATGCGATATCTAACCGCCAAGAAGTTTTAAGAGAAATAGAAATTTTTACTGCTGAGTTTCTCACTTCGTGAAGTTATCAAGCTTTGAAATAAATTGAAAGGAGACTAACCAATGAACAACATAAAAGTACTTCATTATGATGCTTTTTCTCCTTATCCCAACAAAGGAAATCCAGCTGGTGTAGTATTAGATGCGGCTCATTTGAGCGAAAGTGACATGCAAGCGATAGCTCATAAGGTCGGTTTTAACGAAACAGTTTTTGTAGTCTCATCAGATGTAGCTGATTTAAGGCTTAAGTATTTTACGCCAGCCCATGAGATCAATCTTTGTGGACATGCTACAATGGCATCTTTATTTGCTTTAAAAACAAAGGGGATCCTTGGTGAGGCTGGCTCGATAAAGATCGAAACAAACGTGGGGGTGCTACCCATTCAATTCAGTATGGTAACTTCATGATTGAAATTGATTGTCTGGGAGAAATCTGTCCAGTACCAGTAATGATGTTAAAAAAACATCAAAAAGCCATTCAAAATGGCGAACAGGTGATGCTGGTTACTGATCATAGCTGCGCAAAAGTTTCCATCACGGATTACTGTCGTGGTTCAAATTTGAAATGTACCATCCAAGAAGTTATTAATGGGGTATGGGAGATTACGATTGAGATATAAGTTCAACACAATGTATCAATCAATGTCTTTTCTATATAACGAATTAATTGTTTCGTATCATTGTCACAACGCTGATTATGTTTTTTTACCATGTAGACATCGTTATTTACTTGGAACTGATCAATATGAATAATCTTGAGTTGTTTACTATACAACTCTTTTTTTATGGACATATAAGGCAGAAAGGCAACACCATGTCCTCTAATTGCAGCAAGCTTTACCGCCTCAAGGGAGTCCAGATTAAACAGTATGTTTAATTTAAGCTCACTCGCAGATATGTTATTTAAAGCCCTTTGCACACAATGAAGCTGTGAGGACCAGATTAACGGATATTTAGGGAGCTCATTCAGTGTGATTTTATCAGGACAAACGGTCGTACTGCTTGCCACTAGCATAACTTGATCAGAAAACACCATATTGGAGCTTAATTCAGATTTCGGGGAAGGTCCGGAAATAAAGCCAACATCACCTTCTTCAAGAAGCAAACGTTCTTCTACTAGTGACGATGCCCCTTCGTTTAGAGTGATATGGCAATTGGGAAAATGCTTTTTTACCTCATATAAGGTACATGGCAGGGCATAATTACAGACTTCTGGAATCGCATAAATAGACAGCTCATGTTGTGTTGGCTGTAAATGATTGATCTCTGTGACCATATCATCATACAATTTACAGATTTGCTCCGCATACTTCTCTGCTATAATCCCTGCTTCTGTTAGGCTGGCCCCTTTATTACTTCTCACAAAAAGCTCAGAACCCAAGGTATTCTCCCAGGATTTCAACTGCTGACTCAGTGCGGATTGGGTGATATGAGATTTCTGAGCGGCTTTAGATATACTTTTTAACGAAGCAATATCTAAAAATAATTTAAGCGTTTCCATATTCATACTTATTCCTCCTGTTGCCCGCTGTTAGTGCAAACTATAGCATACTTGATTACGCTCCATCTGTGCCATTAGTAACACTTATACAGCATAAAGAAAGCAGATAACCACAGCGCAAATAAGTATGTTACTATTTTCACATAGTCAATTACATAAAACGATGGAGGTGTTAGACTATGGGGCAAACCGTAAGTCCCGAAACGAAATCAATCCGAACCAGAGCTCCTAGAAAACCTAAAAAGAGTCAGTTGCCCATCGCGTTGCTGGTCACAGTTCTCATTATTGGGTTTGGTTTTTTCCTAGACCATTCCCACGATAAAATGGTTGTCTACCTGCTTTTCGGTATTTCGTTTGGCGTTATTTTGCAAAGATCACGTTTCTGTTTTACTGCATCACTTAGAGATCCATGTATTACAGGCAGCACATCGGTAACAAGAGCTGTACTGATAGCATTTTCTCTCGCTACGATCGGATTTACAGCCATAAAGTATCCAGCATTCCTGGAAGGTAAACCGATTCCTGGGATGGATAATGTGGGTCAAATCAGTTTTGCTTTGATAATTGGCGCAGTATTATTCGGAATTGGCATGGTTATTGCAGGGGGTTGCGCTTCGGGTACATTGATGCGTGTAGGTGAAGGATTCACGATGCAGATGTTGTCACTTGTGTTTTTTGTCATTGGGTCACTTTGGGGATCACATGATATGGGTTGGTGGAGAGCTAACGTTATAAAGGATGCACCCACTGTATTTTTACCAGACGTCTTTGGTTGGCTTGGAGCACTAGTTGTTCAGTTCCTGATCATTCTTCTGTTGTACATCGCTGCAGTTAAATGGCAAGAGAAAAAGATGGGAAGCGCAGATTAGTTTAAGTTATTACGTGAATATTTTCACTATTAGGAATTTTAAAAAATATAAAAGGTGGTTTTTAAGATGGCTGAATTTACACTTGATTGCCTGGGAGAAGCTTGTCCGGTACCGTTAATGAGAACAGAGAAGAAAATGACTGAACTAAATGTTGGAGACGTTCTAGTTGTTGCTATTGATCATAGCTGCGCAATGAAAAACGTACCAGAATGGGCGAGAAAACAGGGACATAATGTGGAAATCGAAGAGGTCGATGATGGCGAGTGGGAAGTTGTTATTGAGAAGGTAAAATAGGATCGCTAAGTAGGAAAGGACGGTGAATGAAACGGTGAACGAATTCTGGTTGAAGATATCGTCTAACCGCTTTTACAAGCAATTGCTCAAAGAACCGTTTACTTATGTAACTGGAGCTGTACTTCTCGCTGTGTTCGCTACAGCACATCTGGCTGTTTTCTCAAAAGGATGGGGAGTAACCAGCGCCTTCGCGGACTGGGGAGCTTGGGCGTATCGACTGGTAGGAGGAAATGTAGATAACTGGGCTTACTTTAGTACGGAGAAAGCTCAAAAAACATTATCTTCCGGATTTTTGAATGATGGTGGGTCTATTCGAAATGTAGGGATTATCTTAGGTGCATTAGCAGCGACATTGTTTGCTTCCGAGTTCAAGCTTAAGAAAATTAAGTCCAAAAAGCAGGTAGTGGCGGCTGTACTTGGTGGGTTGCTCATGGGGTACGGAGCTAGACTGGCTAATGGATGTAATATAGGTGCATTATTTACGGCTATAGCTTCTTTATCGCTTTCAGGCTGGATTTTTGGATTGTTCCTGCTGGTTGGTGCATTTATAGGCAGTAAATTATTAGCCAAATTCTTTATGTAAAAGTGAAATAGACTGAGCTTATAGTGCTGACGAGAGTCAGCCTATTTTATTGAAATCATAGTCTACACAGGAGGGTCAATTGAAATGGAAAAGAAGACAGAACAGTATGATGTCGTCATTATCGGTGGCGGGGCTGCTGGATTAACAGCAGGGATCTATTGTGGACGAGCAAAATTGAAGACACTTCTTTTGGAAAAATCGCTGGTAGGCGGTCTTGCGACTTATACTAATGAAATAGAAAATTATCCTGGTTTTCCTGAAGGAACGACCGGAACAGATCTTATGGGATTATTTCATAAACAAGCCAAAAAATTTGGTGTTGATTTCAAAATGACAGATGTCAAATCTGTCTCGGCAGCGGAAGAGATAAAAGTAGTGGAAACCTTTCGGGTTCGATATGAATGTAAAGTCATTATCATAGCCAGTGGAGGAAAACCAAGAATTACAGGTGCAGCTAATGAAGATATGTTCTTATATGATAAAGGAATTTCCTTCTGTGCAACCTGTGACGCTGCGGCAAATACGGGGAAAACAGTTATGGTCGTTGGCAGTGGTGATGCAGCTATTGAGGAAGGGATGTTTCTGACTAAGTTTGCAGATAAAGTGATCGTATCTGTCATGCATGATCATGGGAAAATGGATTGTAATGAAATTGCCAAAACGCAGGCACTAGAAAACCCTAAAATGAAATTCATGTGGAATACGGTGGTAAGTTCTTTCGAAGGTGAGGAACGTTTGAATTCCGTCGTCCTGAAAAATTTAAAATCTAATGAACTGCAAAGCGTTAAGGTCGATTCATGTTTCTTATTTATTGGATACACCCCGAACACAGAAGTTTTATCAGGGGTAGTAGACTTAAATCGTAATGGATATGTACTTATTAATGAGAAAATGGAAACGAATATACCTGGGGTCTTTGCAGCAGGAGATGTGTGCGATAAATTTCTAAAACAAGTTGCTACCGCTGTTGGCGATGGTGCCATTGCAGGGTATGGTGCAGAGAAGTATATCTCTGAATGTGAGGTGTATGAGCATCAAATTCTGAATCAAGGCAAAGCATCTGTTGTTTATTTATGGAATGCCACAGATCCTTCCTGTCGGGAGTTATTGCCTTTAATTGAGGGATTTGAGCAATCCCATTCGGATGTCAGGGTCACAAAGGTAGATGTATATAAGTCACCCGGACTTGCTGCCAAGCTAGGGATAGATTCAGTTCCTTCTATTGTTTATCTGGATAATGGGAAGGTCCAAAAAGTAATTACTGAAAAGATAAATGAAGAAATACTGAGGACTCTTGCTAATTAAGGAGAAAGTCAAAGACACATGCAGATGTTATCTCTGTATGTGTCTTTTTTTATTCAAGCTTAAGGAATATGAGACGAGCTAATGCAAGAGAGTGTCAAAGTATCAATAATAGTTGTTTTGTCATATATTTTTGAAAGCGCTTAAACCTTATGATTATTTTATAAATGTTGCAACTATAGCGGAGGGAGAAAGGACATCAATTATCTGTACATATCTTCAAAATCATCACAAGGAGGATTCACCTATGGCGAACGCAAGCGTCGCACCAGACAAGAGATCCGGACCGAATCTAAACAAGCAACGAACTAGCGGGATCAGACGCTTTTTTAAGCAAATAGATCTACAGCTTATGGTATTGCCAGCACTTGTTCTAGTTTTTATTTTTGCCTATATCCCCATGTACGGGATTCTAATTGCATTCCAGGATTACAAGTTAGGGAATAGCTTTATTAGCAGTGACTGGGTTGGCTTAAAGCACTTTATTTACTTCTTTAATGCTCCTGAATTTGAAGTGGTTATGAAAAATACAATCATCATCAGCTTACTGAAGTTTTGTTTTGGATTTCCTGCACCGATTATTTTGGCGTTAATGCTGAACGAAGTCCGTAAGATGTTCTTTAAACGGGTGATTCAGACCGTTACTTACTTGCCTCACTTCTTATCTTGGGTAGTTATCGGCTCAATGGTTACCTCGATGTTATCCGTAGATAACGGCAGTATAAATATGCTGCTTGAGAAATTGAAATTCATTGATGAACCGATCAACTTCCTTTCCATGACAGAATATTTCTGGGGCATTTTAGTTACAACCAATGTATGGAAAGAAATTGGATTTGCTTCAATCGTGTACTTAGCTGCCATTGCTGGTATTGATCCGCATTTATACGAAGCGGCTTCGATGGATGGTGCAAGTCGGTTTAAACAGATATATTTGATAACGTTGCCTTCAATTATGCCAGTTGTAATCATCTTTATGATTTTGGCAATCGGTAATCTGGTGAATGCAGGATTCGAAGATATTTTGATCCTAGCTTCCAATCCAGCTCTACGAGAAGTGTCAGATTCAGTTGATGTATATGTTGTACGTGTCGGTATAGACAATTTCAGGTACTCCTATGCGACTGCTATCGGATTGTTCAAGGCCGTGATCAGCGTGACATTACTTACCTTTGCCAACTTCATTGCCAGAAGAGCAGGGAACAGCTTGTGGTAATGAATTACTCAATATAGGGGGACCAAACTATGAAACGTATTAATATAGGAGATCGAATATTTATAGGATTCATATATGTATTTTTGACCTTACTGGCATTTTCCGCTTTTTATCCATTTTGGAACTCACTTGTTATTTCCTTTAATGAGGGGATGGATACTTCGAAAGGTGGAGTTACTTTCTGGGTCCGTGAGTTCACGCTTGAGAATTATAAGATCGTTTTTGAAGATTCTCGTCTAATGGGTGGATTCGTCATTGCTACATTGCGGACAGTAATCGGTACAGTAACAGCGATACTGGCCACTTCGATATTCGCTTATGGAATGTCGAAGCGTGAACTGATGGGTCGCAAATACTACATGATTATGTGTATCATTACTATGTATTTCGGTGGGGGACTCATTCCGTCATACATGCTTATCAGAAGTTTAGGTCTCTTCAACTCATTTTGGGTGTTTATAATTCCTGCACTGGTCAGCGTATGGAATATGATCATATTCCGGACCTTCTTTCAAGGTCTTCCACAAGGTTTAGAGGAGTCAGCAAAGATTGACGGTTGCGGATATTGGGGGACTTTTGTCCGCATCGTGCTTCCTTTGTCAGGACCAGTTATAGCAACATTATCTTTGTTCACAGCAGTAAATCACTGGAATGAGTGGTTCGTAGCGAGTATTTACATTACGAAAGAGGAGTTAATGCCGATTCAGACCATCTTAAGGCAGATATTGTTCTCTAATATTGCTTCAGAACAGCTGTCTAATGTAGATGCAAGCTCCATTGCTCATATTAACTCGGCTAAGAAAATAACCTCGAAGTCATTAACGATGGCTACGATCATGGTTGCAACCATTCCGATTGTATGTGTGTATCCATTCCTACAAAGATTCTTCGTTAAAGGGGTCTTGGTCGGATCATTGAAAGAGTAGGATGATAGAATGAGATTGGGTTTAGAGCGTATTGCTTTGAACATAGATTACAAATTGAAAGGGGAAAATACATTGAAGACTAAGAGAAAGATGCTTCTCGGTATGATGTCTACCTTGCTATTAACGACTTTGGTGGCGGGTTGTGGTGGCAACAATTCAAGCGCTCCGGCGGCAACTGCTGAACCAGAGAAAGAAGGAGGAACAGCGGTCAACACAGCAACTGAAGCTCCTGCGGCTGATTTGTATGAATTAGGGAAAGAACCGCTTGAAATCTCATTCTACGGAAATTACGGCTGGTATCAAATGCCGAAATGGGGCAAAGATGCTGCTTCTAAATGGATTTTAGATAATCTGAAGATCAATGTCACAGGAATTAGCTCTGGTGGTAATAACGCTCAAAAGCTGCAAACGATGATCGTTGGTAACGAGCTGCCGGATATTGTGTGGACCGAGAAAGGTGCTGACGTAGAACGTCTTCGCCAAGCGGATATGCTAGTTCCTTTGGATGAATATATTGATAAATATCCAAACTTTAAGAAATACTTAACAGCTGGACATTTGGAATTGCTTCGTTCCCCTGATGGGAAGATCTATCAGCTGCCGAATTATTATACAACTCAACCAAACGGAAACGCCGGTTATGCTATTAATAAAAAGATTTACAAAGAGCTTGGTTCTCCTAAGCTAGAAACGACAGATGATTTGTATGCTTATTTAAATGCTGTTAAGGCGAAGTTCCCTGACGTTATTCCGTTCGAGACGGGTTTAGCGAGAGATGGTAACGGAATTGACCAGTTATTCTCCTCTTTTAAAGAGAGTAATCTGTCGTATACTAGAATATACGCCGTACCTGATGGCGACAAAATGGGTTCGATATACAAGGATGAAGGATTCCGTGAGTCAGTTGTATTTGCTGCTAAATTAATGCGTGAGAAGCTAATGACGCAGGATGCGAATACTCAAACAGAAGATCAAATTAGAGAGAAAGCGATGAATGGCAAGTTTGCTGTTATTGCGACTTTTGATCCAATGAAATTGCTCGCCACTGCTGATGAAGAGATGAAGAAGACGGATCCGGAAGCTGGATATATGTTTATTAAACCGATTTACAAAGCTGGTTTGGATCAAAGTAAGATTACTCCAGGAACGTATAATCAGTTAGGTTGGAACGTTGCTACAATCACTAAAAACGCTAAAAATCCAGAGGCTGTATTCGCTATGCTTGACTGGATGACAGGACCAGAAGGTTCTATGGTTCTTAACTGGGGTCCTCCAGGACCAGAAGGGTATTGGGATGGATTTGAAGCAGATGGACTTACTCCTAAATTTAATAAAGATAAATATCTGAATGAGCCAGAAGCTCTGTCCGAAATTAACGGAAAAGCCGGTGACTTGGTATGGGTAGGTAATACTGTTTTCTTGGATAATACAAAGAAAATGATGTTGCAAACCCTTCCAGCTGACAAGATTGACTTTAGTAACCGTTGGCAGATGGAAGTAACTTGGGCTTCGCAAGGTGACTTTACGGAGTTCCTGAATTGGGATCCGGCTCCAGACAGTGAAGAAGGGATTATCAGACAAAGTGTCAGAGATATCTGGTTAACAGCAAGAGCAAAATCGATGTATGCGAAGACTGATGCAGAAGCATTAGCAATTCTTGATAAAGCACATGAAGATTCTATCAAGGTTGGCTATGAGAAATTTCTTGATTATGTAACAAAAGTATGGACAGAAAATAAGAAAGCTTTAGGTAAATAATAATTTGTAATACGAAGGTTTGCTATTTAGCAAGCCTTCGTTTTTACGTCCCATTTCTTGTACTCATTGTTTTATCAGCTGTTAGGGAAGAGAATGAATGGTATACTGAAAAAGATTGGTTAGTAGATTCAGCAGGTTGGTTTAAAAACATTTCAAAGGGGGATTGTGTTGATGTACAACGTATTATTAGTAGACGATGAGATGCTTGATCTTGAAGGCATGAGACAATTCATTCCTTGGAATGAACTGGGTATGCAGGTCGTGGAGGCAGCGAATAACGCGTTTACGGCATGCGATATTTTAGAACAGCATGTTATTGATATTATTGTTAGTGATGTGAATATGCCGAATATGTCGGGTCTAGAGCTGGCTCGGATTGCCATAGAGAAAAAAAACGATATACGTGTGATTTTTGTAAGCGGTTACCAGGATTTCAGCTATGTGAAACAGGCGCTTTCACTAAAAGCATATAGCTATGTCCTTAAGCCAATGGATGACAAGGAACTTATTGCTGCACTACAGAAAGTAAAGCAGGATTTAGATGATGAAAGTAAACGGCGTGACGTTGAAGAAGCTTATCAGCATATGATTCCTATGGCCAAAAATGATTTGTTGATCCGCTTATTTGAAGGGGAATGGGAGGGGGACACTCAAGCTGGAATGTTAAAGCTTATGAAGTCCTACGGTCTGGATAAGCTGGAATGGCCTATACGTGTGGCGGTTTTGGAGCTGGATTATTTCAACTGGTTGCAAGAACAGGATAATCTAACTAAACATCTAATGTCCAAGGACTTTCTGTATGAAGTGAATACTATTGCTCAGAAGCACGGTATGCCACATTGCTATAAGGTATCTTCTTATCGAATCGCGTTGTTGATTAACGAACAGGAGATGGAGAAGTTTATTGAAGAAATTTATGAGTCAATTCGCACAAAATTTCCTGTCACTATGACCGTAGGGGTAGGGAAGCCTACATTTGCTATGGACCAGGTCCACACCTCCTATCGGCAAGCTATGGAAGCCGTTGACGGAAAGATGTTTCTCGGCAAGGGCAAACTAATTATGTATGAAACGGTTAGCAGCGAACCTGGAATGATTGATGCCCGTACGTTGGATGCCCGTATGGATACGCTTTTTAAAGCGATGAAAGAATATGAGTTAGTCCTTATTTATGACGAGATCGATAAGCTGTTTAAATCCGTGAGTAGTTTAAGATCTAAATTCACGATTCATAATCTAGCCATGTATATTATATGGAAGCTGGATCAGCAGTTGAAAGAGGTTAGTGAGGATTTATTTGAAATCTTAGGTATGGAGTTACATAGTTTAGATATTTTGCTTCAATTCGATACGATCAGTGATATACGCTCTTGGCTTGTACTCAAAACGTTTGAAATATCCGAGTACCTACGCAGCAAAACAGAGTCAGTGAACAATAAACTGATTAGAGAAATTATGCAAATGATGAAGGATAAGATGAGCGAGAATTTTACGTTAAAGGATATTGCACAGCAGTTCTCTTTCTCACCCAACTATTTGGGATATCTATTTAAAGAGGAAACTGGGAAAACGTTCAGCGAAGTACTCATTCAGCTGCGAATGGAACAAGCCGGCAAGCTTTTGAAAGATCCGAAGTGTAAAATCTATGAAATCGCGAGCCAGGTAGGTTACCGTTATCTTCCTTACTTCAGCAGACAATTCAAAGAAGCCTATGGTATGACACCTATGGAGTATCGTAAGCGGGAGAAGTGATGGGGGATGATGTTGCATGAAACAACCAAGAAGTAAACATAAGTATGTGCCGATAGGGTATAAATTAATGCTGACGTATATTTTTTTCATTATTATCCCAGTATCTGTGATAGGTTTTGTCTCTCACTCTATGTACAATGATTCATTACGCGAGCATACAAGTTCGAATATTAAAGGTACGTTGTTACAAATTCGCGATAATATTGATTATAAAATGGGGGAAGTTACCCGGATATCAACGCAATTATATAGTGATTATGATTTCTATCGGAATCTGCGAAGCTATGAAGAAGGCTGGGAGAATTATGACCGGATGTCTATGAAGGTACTTCCAAAGCTGGACGTAGCTATTCAATCAACGGGTATGAGGATTGGGATGTCGCTATTTTTAAAGAATGAATCCATTCCTGAGATCTATTCGAATTCACTAGAGGGCTATCTGGATAATAGTAGCTTCTATCATCTTTACCATATGAACCGGATTGAAGGGAAATCCTGGTATTATGATTTTCCAACCGAGAAATATGCGGAGACTATGAAATGGTGGCAGATTGAGCGCGATGTAGAAAATAATCGTATCTCGTTGCTACGTAGATTAATAGATACATATGATCCTCTCGTACCTAAGGAGATTGGCTTCCTGCGGATTAATGTAGGCATTCCAGATCTGTTCAATAGTGTGAATTATACGAAGATAGGAAAAGGAAGTATTCTAATTTTAAAAAACGAGTTCGGAAGAACGATGTACCAATCGGGAGAACTACCAGAGCACTATTCCAACGAAGCCGAACTTAATAAGGATTACCTGACGATTAGTGAAACAGTTACAGTTTCTAACCAAGCTTGGCAATTAAACGCGCTAGTTCCAATTACGATTCTTGAACAGGATGCAGTGAAGGTACGACTGTTTATTATTTTGATGTGTCTCATCTGTTGTGTAGTTTTTAGTTTTGTCGGCATATTTATATCCCGATATTTTTCAATTCGGATTAATAAGTTCGTGTACGTGCTGAATGCCTATCGGGAAGGTGATCTTCACAAGCGTATTTCCTATCGAGGCAAGGATGAATTCTCTCAGATTGCAACCGCATTAAATGATATGGGCGAAAATATCGATATGTTGATTAAAGAGGTATATTTGACGCAGCTCCAGAAGAAGGAAGCAGAGCTTGAAATTCTGCAATCACAAATCAATCCTCATTTTCTATATAATACGTTGTCATCTATTATTCAATTAGCCAAGTTTGGTCAAAATGAGAAGCTGCAGCAGATGGTGCTGGAATTAGCGAAGTTTTATCGCCTGACGCTTAATGAAGGACGAACCATGATTCCGGTCCCGACTGAAATTGAGCAGGCAAACGCTTATTTAGAAATTCAGAAAATTAAATACGGTGATCGTCTGGAAGTTATGTTTGATTTTGATACAGAAATCTGGCCTTATGAGACTATAAAACTGATTCTACAACCCTTTATCGAGAACGTGCTGAAGCACGCCTGGTGTGGTGATCACATTCATTTACGCATTGTTGGGCGTAAAGAGGGCAATGATATTCTATTCCGCATCATTGATGATGGAATCGGCATGAGACAGGAACGTATTGATCAAATTTTTGATCCAAAGGGTCACACGAATACAGGTTATGGGGTCCGTAATGTGGATCAACGGATTAAACTACAATATGGATCTGAGTACGGCGTAACCATTTTTAGCCGTGTTGGAATTGGCACTTCTGTTCAGATACTAATTCCTGCTAATAAGGGCAAGCGTGGCATTCGTTCGAATGTTGTACATGATGAAAAGGGGTCTTAAAGCTAGTTTTTCTAGCCTAAGACCCCTTTAATTTTAATTAGAATCCTTTATATTGAGGCTCTTCGGACTCCAATTCGGTTACCCGGTTCTCTACTTGAGTTACGATTTGTTGTGTTTGCTCGGCTGCGTTCGTGAACAAGGTTTTTGCACTCTCGTTTTGTGTTTCTAGTGCAAATTGTTCAAGACTGGCTTGAGCACCTTTTAAAGAAGATAAACATGTTTTAACTTGTGAGGCTACTGTCATTGAGTTTCTCTCCTCTGTGTTGGATTATTAGCATGACGAATGCTATTGTCCTCAAATGCTTCTAGCGTTATGCAGGAAAAAAATTCATACTTCTAGTAATAGATGATTTTCCATAAATAAGTAGTGAAATTCCGGATTGAATGCGCCTTTATTGACAAATAATGAGTGTTAGTAAACAAGTTTTGATTCAAAAGGAGGGTAATTGTAATGCCGGAGTGGTTAGAGGTTGTAGTTCGAACGCTCTTTGCTGTGGTTGTACTTTTCTTTTTAACAAAATTACTGGGAAAGAGACAAGTATCGCAGCTCTCGTTCTTCGAGTATATTACGGGGATAACCGTCGGCAGCTTAGCCGCTTACATTTCTTTGGATACGGATAAGTTATGGCATTTAGGGCTCATTGCACTGATTGTATGGGTGGCTTGTTCTTTAGGGATCGAATACCTTCAGATGAAGAGTAAAAAAGCAAGAGACTTTATTGATTTCAAGTCCACCGTACTAATTAAGGACGGAAAAATACTCGAAGATCATATGAAAAAAGAACGTTTAACCACAGATGAACTGCTGGAGGAATTACGCAAAAAAGACGTTTTCAATATATCGGAAGTGGAATTTGCGATTATGGAATCTGATGGAGCCATAAATGTTTTACTCAAGAGTGAATATCAGCCGGTAACCCCTAAGCAATTGGGTATAAAGGTTGCCCCGGAGAAAGAGTCGCAAGTTGTCATTATGGATGGTAAAGTGCTCGACAAACCATTAGACACCCTAAACCTGACGCGAAGCTGGCTGGATGGAGCCCTTGAGAAAATGGGTTTTACGGTTGAGAATGTTTTTCTTGGACAAGTTGATTCTTATGGTGAGCTGACTGTCGATTTGTATGCAGATAACTTTAAAGTCCCACAGCCGCAGGATAAGCCTCAATTATATGCTTTGCTGAAAAAATGTGAAGCTGATTTAGAAATGTTCAGTTTATCAACAGATAATGAAAAAGCTAAAAAAATGTATGAGCAATGTTCGGAGCAATTGCAAGCTTCATTGAAGGTTTTAAAACCGTTAATTCAAAGCTAATGATAAAGATAAAGGCACTCTCGAGTAAAATCGAGGGTGTTTTTGTATATTAATTTAAATAAATGTAATAATATGGGCATAAAGTAGCTGTACAACTTCGAAATATTAATTATAGTTGAGATTAGGCTGGAGTTATAGATGACACAAGATTGGAGGAATGCCTTCGCTTTTTATTTACATCAGAAAACAAGGAGGAAGATGTTCACGTGAAACTAAAAAGAAGATTTTCATTCGGAATTATGGTTGCGCTTACAACTTCGCTGGTTCTAGGAAATTTGGCATGGAGTAACCCTACCGCTCAGGCAGCAAATATCTTCAGTAATGATTTTGAGAATGGAAATGCCGACAATTGGACGAGTACAACAGGAACTTGGTCTGTAGTTGAAGAAAGTGGCAATCATGTGTATTACCAATCCAGTCAAAACGAAGGACGTTCGTTCTCCGGTAGCAACACGTGGACAGATTACAGCGTTCAAGCTGATGTGAAGATTGATAACTTCAATGGGACTAATCGAACTTATGTGTGCGGGCGCTATGTTGACGGAAATAACTATTATGCTGCATCTCTGTCTAACAGTAATGGTGGGACGCTTGAAATACGAAAAAAAGTGAATGGTTCAAGTTCAACACTGGCTAGTAAAACTGATTTTCCTATAACTACAGGGACTGCCTATACAGTTAGGCTAGAGCTTAGTGGAGATTCGCTTAAAATGTATGTTAATGATGTTTTACAGCTAAATGCACACGATAACATTTTGACAGCAGGAGGTATAGGACTTGTAGCTTATAAGACAGCAGCGAAGTTCGACAATATCAATGTCTCCGATATCACAACGGGCACTCCGACACCAACGCCTACTATAGCTCCAACAATTGCACCAACGGTAGCTCCTACGGCTACTCCAACAGCAAGTGCAACTCCCACTGCGACAGTAGCTCCAACCGTCACACCAACAGCAACACCAACAGCAACACCAACAGCAACACCAACAGCAACACCAACACCAGTTGCAGGCTCTATTTATGTAGCTCCAAATGGTCTGGACAGCAACGCAGGAACAATTGGTAGTCCAACCACACTGGCCTCAGCGATTACGAAGGTAGCCCCCGGGGAAACCATCTATATGCGTGGAGGGGTTTACACGTATTCTTCAACAATAATTGTTGGACAAGATAATAGCGGAAGCTCTAACTTACGAAAGAACATCGCTGCATATGGGACTGAGAAGCCTATATTGGATTTTTACGCCCAGCCATTTGACCCAGCTCAACGTGGTTTGCAGATATACGGTAACTACTGGAAGGTAAAAGGATTAGAGATAAGAGGCTCAGGAGACAATGGGATCTTTATTGGCGGGAACTATAACATTATTGAGAATGTTGAAACCCACCATAATCGGGATTCGGGACTGCAAATCAGCCGGTATGCTTCATCACTGACCAGCATGAGTCAATGGCCGAGCTATAATCAGATCATTGGAGTGTATTCTCATGATAATTATGATCCGGATAACGGGGAAGACGCTGATGGTTTTGCTGCTAAGCTGACCATAGGTCCTGGTAACGTATTCGATAAATGTATAGCTGCATGGAATACAGATGACGGCTGGGATCTTTACAGTAAATCAGAAACAGGCCCCATCGGAGTGGTGACGATCAAGAATAGTATCTCCTATAAGAACGGACAGACCTCAGATGGAAATTCAACGGCAAACAGTGATGGGAATGGATTCAAACTAGGTGGTGAAAAAATTGCAGTAAACCATATTGTGCTGAATAGCATAGCATTTCAAAATAAAAAACACGGATTCACTTACAATAGTAATCCAGGTTCCATTCAACTAACAAATAATACTTCTTGGAGTAACGGACAGAGTAACTTTGCTTTTGATGCCGGTACTCACCAATTTACGAACAACTTGTCTTTTGCTGGAGGATCGAGTGACAAAACAAGTGGAACCGATATTCTAAGTACTAATGTGTGGTGGAAAAGTAATGCAAGTACCAATGCCAAGGGTTTGGTGGCCAGTACCGCTGATTTTGTAAGTCTTACACCTTCAGTGGTGCGAAATGCAGATGGTTCTTTTAGTCTGGGCAGTTTCCTCAAATTAACTGGGGGTAGCGATCTAATCGGATCTGGAACACCTAGCGGAACTAATATTGGTGCAACTTTTCCGTGATTTGAAAGCTAGGGGTTTGAGCTCCTTATTTAATTGACTCTGTAGGATTAGATAGGTCATTTTATTCGATATTTTGATGGGCATGAGTCCGGTACTATACCGGATTTGTGCCTATTTGGTTTGTTTTAAGTATAAACCTTCCATCACGTTGGCAAACTAAGCCAGATTAACAAGTCACAATTTTGGGGGTAGTCTGCAGATGTCTGGAATTATTGAAACAATAAAAGAACAACTGGAAGGATCTAGTGATGCAGTTTTTCAAAACATTCGCCTTCATGGGCATTCCTGTGACTTGATCTATATCCCATTCATCGTAAATTCCCTGAGTCTTCATAAAGATATTGCATTGCCGCTAAGAAATGAAGCAAATTCAGAGCACAAATGGCCGGATTTTTTAGAACGATTGGATCGAGGAGCTGTTTTTCCCATCCCGTATCTTAAGGAGTTTGACATAAACAAGGCTGTGGATTTGATTGTTGCTGGAAAAGTAGTGCTTTATTTTGAAGAGCTTCCTTATGTTTATTATTTTGAGATCACGCAATATCAGAAAAGATCGGTTACGGAATCACAAAATGAACTTGTGGTGATTGGACCACAAGAAGCATTCATTGAAGATATTGAAACAAATCTGTCCCTGCTCCGACACAAAATTAAACATCCGGATCTAAAGACTATTCATTATACCATTGGTAAATATACAAAAACTGATGTGTATGTTGTATATATTGAAGGACTTTATAAAAAAGAAGTTCTTGCTGAAATTGAAAAGCAACTAAATGAAATAGATATTGATGGCATATTGGGCATTAGTTATATATCGGAACAATTACGGAAGGGGAACTTGACACCATTTCCGGTATTTCAATATACAGAACGCCCCGACTCGGTGGCAGCTTCTTTAATGGAAGGCCGGATCGGAATATTACAGGATGGCACACCCACTGCAATGATTGCACCTACCTCTTTTTTTACAATGCTACAATCCTCTGAGGATTATTATCAAAGCTTCTATGCCGCAAGCTGGATTCGAATCGTTCGATTTGTGTTCTCCATCATATCGATGATTCTTCCATCGCTTTATGTTGCGATTACAACCTTTCATCCTCAGATCATTCCCTCAAACCTGTTAATTACGATAGCATCTGCCAGAGAGAACATTCCTTTCTCAGCATTGACTGAGGCTTTGATTATGGAGCTTACCTTCGAAGCCCTTAGAGAAGCTGGAACCCGAATACCAAAGCCTGTAGGCCAGACCGTTTCAATTATTGGCGGTATAGTCATCGGTCAGGCTGCGGTGCAAGCGGGAATTGTATCCGCTCCTATGGTTATTGTTGTTTCCATTACCGGTATTGCCACCTACATTATTCCCCATTATGAGCTCGGTCTGACTTTTCGCTTACTTCGTTTCCCTTTATTGATTATGGGGGGAACAATGGGTTTGCTCGGGGTATATATTACAGCTTTTTTGATTTACGGGCATTTAGCTAATCTTAGACCGTTAGGATCACCATATTTACAACCCGTTGCCCCTTTGGTGTTAGAAGATTGGAAGGACACATTATCTCGCTTTCCCTCTAACTATATGAAGAAACGCAGCAAACTTTATAGCAACAGGAATCTAAGGAGACAGAATCAAAAATGAGAACTCTAAAGATAGGAGTTGTTATACTTCTACTCCTAAATTTAACAGGCTGTTGGTCTTCAAAGGTGGAACTGGACGAATTAACCTTTGTGTACGGCTTATTTATAGATGTAGGCAAAGAAGCAGGCACCGTTGAAATTACGATTAACTCTCCTTTGCCCAATCGTCTAAACTCGGGAAGCCAGCCTTCAAGTGGTAGCGGTGATGGGAATAGTTATTCTACAGTTTCTAAGACCGCAGATACGATCGCAGACGCCATGTTACTAGTTCAGAAAGATCTGACACGTCAACTTAGTCTTTCCCAATTGAAAATAATTGTCTTAGGGAAAGCTTATGCAGAACAAGGGATTGGTGAACTCCTATTATGGATTAGAAGAGAGCCAAGTCTCCCCCTTGGAACCTATGTCATGGCTAGTCCCGGCAGTGCAAAAGAGATGAATACATTAACACCTATCTATGAACAATTGCCTTCTGATGTACTGAGGAGCTTTGGAACAGAAAAATACATGTTTTCGACTACAATTAAGGACTGCATATTCGCTGAGGCTTCGGGCGTTGGATTTGCTATAAATAATCTTTCATTTGGTAAAAAAGAAGAAACTACAAAAGAAGGTAAACCACAATATTGGGCAGGCATTCAAGGAGCTATGTTGTTTCAGAATGAGAAAATGAAGGGAATACTAAAGCTTAAAGAGGGGAGGGCATTGGCATGGGCCGCAGGCAAGCTTAAGCTGTCGGTTTATTCTGTTACCTGGGATGGTGGAGAAAGTGCAGCAAGTGTTGTATTTGTTAGCGCCAAATCTTCGAAAAAAGTAAAAATAACGGATAAGGGTCCAGTTTTTACAGTGAAATTAAAGGGAAAAGCTAGTGTGATTTATTTAAGGGATCCTAAGAAAAGAAATCTAGAAGAGATCAGTAATATCATTACAGAGAAACTAAGCGATAAAGTAACTGCTAATCTGACCGAAGCTATACATTTATCCCAAAAAGCAGGTGCGGATGTTCTACAGCTGGGCATGTTGCTGGAATGGAATGATCCGAAACTTTGGAAGCAATTAAGAGAACGTTGGGATAATTACTACGCTCATGAGGCAGATATTAAGGTGAAGACGGACTTTCGGATTGTGGATTTTGGAACAGCAAAATAAAGAACTGAGGAAGGAGAAGTTATGCGTACAACAAAGTGGCAGCTGTTCCGGTTTATCACCATTTTTTTTAGCTCACAAACCACCATTTTTTTGATACCAGCTATTATTGCTACTTCCTCTTATCAAGGCTGGATTGCATTAATCGTTGGCTCCTTATTAGGATTGATATTATTGTGGTTTACAATCTATGTTGGTAAGCTGCGACCTAATCAAGCTTGGGTTCACTTTGGAAAAGAGATCATTGGCAAATGGCCACATAAATTTATGATTCTGCTCCTACTATGCTGGTGTGTTTATTATGTTTCTTTCGATATAGAGAATTTCGTACTATTTTTCGGCTCGAATTATTTAAGAGGAACTCCACCTCTATTTATCCAGTGTGTCGTTGGTCTCGTAATCATGTACACGGCAAGTCTAGGATTTGCAACAATTACATATATGGCCGATGGATTATTTATTATTTTCTTTATTACCGTGATCATTTTATTTAATTTATTCCTTCCAAACGCGGACTTTAATATGGTACCTGCTTTCTTTCATTATCATGATCCTGGAATCGCCCTGAAAGATTCTATTGTGGTCATGTCATGGTTTGGAGAATGGATTGTCCTTTTGTTCATTGCACCTGATTTAAAAATTGAAGCGAAAATGATGAAAAGATTAGTATTTGCGCAGTTCTATGTTTCAATTACGGTCTTAATAGGATGGTTATTGACAATGATGAGTTTTGGTCCACATTTAGGCCAGCAACTCCAATATCCTTTTCTCGAGATGGTGCGTAGTTCGAAAGAAGATAATTTATTAGGTAATACAGACCCGCTTTTGATTGGAATATGGTCGTCTTCGATGTTTATTCACAGCGCTTTCCTTATCTATATAGCTTCAAAATGTGTAGCAAGTTTATTTAATACTAATAGTAAAAAAATTTACGTTCCCCTTTTAACACTGGTTTCAGTGACAATAGCATACTTATATTCACGCGACGTCGGCAGATATTACGAACACTACAAAAGCTTTGCCATTGTGATCATTTGGCTAATCGTTGAAAGCATACCCATCTATTATGGGATTGTAGCCTTCTTTCGATATCGGCATAAGACGGCGAAATGAAAATCGAATGGAAGACGGGTGCTGTCTAATTATGGGCAGTGCCTTTTTTTGTGAATTATAAATCGGGTACGCTTTCTGTTATGATTAAAGCACTTATTACATAATTATCCTCAGATTGGATGGTGTATTCACATGAATCTTCAAGAAGTAGCTGAACTTATCAAATCTATTAGGGGCAATCTTGCCAAAGTCATTGTAGGAAAAGAGGAGGGAGTAGACCTGCTGCTGACCGCATTACTTGCGAATGGACATGTCTTGCTGGAAGATGTACCTGGTACGGGTAAAACCTTGCTGGCAAAGGTGCTTGCCAAATCATTGGATTGTTCATTTAAGCGCATACAATTTACGCCGGATTTATTGCCTTCCGATTTAAGCGGGATCAACTATTACAATCAGAAGACGGGAGAGTTTCAGTTCAGACCGGGTCCGGTATTTGCTAATATACTGCTGGCTGACGAAATTAATCGTGCAACACCTAGAACCCAATCCAGCCTACTGGAGTGTATGGAGGAACGGCAAATTACTATCGATGGGGTAACGCACGGATTAGAAGCACCGTTTCTTGTCATTGCTACTCAGAATCCGATAGACAACCAAGGGACCTTCCCACTGCCTGAGGCTCAATTAGATCGATTTTTGATGCGGATTACTACGGGTTATCCTACCTTTGATGAAGGGATACATATTTTGCAGCGTTTTCGTGAGAATAATCCGCTCGAAGAGTCTTTTCCTGTAGCAACGGCACAAGATATTCAAGCCGCACAGCGTTTAGCCGCATCGGTAAGTATCAGTGATGATTTATTAGGTTATATCGTACGGATAACGGAAGCTACCCGCAAATCTACGGCAGTAAAACTGGGTGCGAGTCCACGTGCCAGTGGCGCGTTGCTTAGATCAGCTCAGGGATATGCACTTATTCAAGGCAGATCCTATGTAACACCGGATGATATCAAAGCCGTGGCTGTTTCCGTGCTTGCACATCGTCTGCTGCTTCATCGGGGATTAGGCTCAAGAGAGGGACAAGCCGCGGATATTGTATTGCAAGTGCTTCGTGAAGTTGAGGTGCCTGCTGAACCCGTGACGTCCTTAAGAGGCGGAAAGGTGGAATGACCTATGGCTTTGCCTTGGTTCATTTTCATTACAGTGGCGTTGGTGTTACTTCTTGCTGACATTTATAAACGGAATGGTCTGAAAGCGCTTAGTTATTCTCGTTATTTTTCAAGTAAGACTGCTTATGAAGGAGAACGTATTGAGATGATCGAGGAGATCATTAATGCGAAGCTTCTTCCTTTGCCGTGGCTCCGATTGGAGTCTAGTATTGCGAGAGGTCTGGAATTTGGAAGTCAGGATAATCTTGGGATTAGTACAGGAGAAATCTCTCAGAATCATATTAGTTTATTCTATTTAAAATCTTATCGTCATATTAAAAGACGGCATCAAGTGACATGTGAGCGCCGTGGTTTATATCGTTTGGAATCCGTGACTATGACAACGGGAGATCCATTTGGTTTGACTCGAAAAAACAAAACATATCCACTCGAGTTAGAGTTGTTGATCTATCCCGTTCTGCTGAATCTAGACGAGCTTCCATTGCCCATTCATAGCTGGCTGGGTGAGCTTCCTGTGAAAAGATGGATCGTTGAAGATCCTTTTCTGACTGCTGGCATTCGTGAATATAGCTCAGGAGATTCTATGGGATTGGTAAACTGGAAGGCTACAGCACGTACTGGTGTTATGCAGGTTCATAAAAAAGATTACACGGCTGATTCCCGGCTCGTCATCTGTCTGAATATAGAGGACAGTGATTCCATGTGGAGAACGGTGACTGATGTGGAACGAATCGAGCAAGGAATAAGATATGCAGCGACTATAGCTGAATACGCAATGCAGCATGGAATTGAGACCGGATTAATCTGTAATGGCAGATTGGACGATGCTGGCGAAAGAGATCCAATTGAAGCAGAGCCGATGGCTCAGCTCGAAGATATGTTAGAGCTCCTGGCAAGGCTGAAGCTGGATAGAACACTTCCTATGAGTCGACTATTGGAATTGCAGGTTGAGAGTGGAATTAGTGACACAGATTTTCTAATCATAAGCTGCCATAGGGGAGCAGAATTGCAAAAGGCGACGGATCTCCTAATGCAGCAAGGCAATGGTGTGGAATGGCTGGATATTCCGGAACAAGGGAGAGAGAGCGCATGAAGCTTACGTTGTCTGGCTATGTAAGGGAAACAGTGAAACTCTGGTTGTGGTCTATTATTGAATTGTTGCTATTTCTACCGGTTTGGGTTCTATTTCAGATATATTTGTTGCCCCAACAAGATGAACAAATATGGTTGATTGCGCTGCCTATACTAGCTTTAGCAGGCATTCTTTTGCGCAATTTTTGCAATGTAAGATGGAAGCAATTACTTGCCGCCTTAATCCTCGGGGCATTATTAGGTGTGGCTTCAGGGAGTTTATCCATCGAAAGCCTTCCCTTAGGTGTGGCTGGAATTATATGTACATTCTTAGGGATGACGGTAGACTCTAGAAATAATAGATTCAGAATGTTTTGGATAGGTATAATAATCTATTTTGTGGCAACTATAGCGTTTCATAGAGTTCCTGAATTGGAGCCAAGTGTGCCGTTATTGACCTGGTGTGGCAGTCTGTATTTAATACTGACTTTACTTATTTCTAATAGCAGCTATATACGATACAGCGCACTTACTGAAGAGAATGAAACGCTGCCCAAAGGGATACAACGGAATAATCGTATATATGTCATTGTGATTGGAGTTATTGCAGCTGTACTAGCGGCAGGTGTCGGTAAAGCTATAGGATCATTGGTATGGAGACTCTTACGCTCATTTTTCAATTTTATTAATCAGTTATTTTCTGGCACAAAAGAACCAGAGCCTCCGCCAGCAGAATTGCCGCCAGCAACTCCGATGTTACCACCTGTTGGCGAGCAAAAGCGTGGCTGGCTAGCTATTATACTAGAATACGGGTTTTATATTTTGGCGGCGGTATTATTGGGGTTTGCAGCCTATTATGCACTTCGCTGGTTGTACAGAAATGCTGGAGAAAAGTGGCGGAAAGTCATAGATGCATTGTTATCGATGTTACGTAGGGAACATACCCCTAAGAATAATACAGCATATCTTGACGAGGAGAAAAGCGTCTTTACTTGGGAACAAACCGTTCGAGGGTTAAAGGATTTCTGGAGCTCTCGTCTTCCTTCAAAACATCGTAAGGATCGCTGGGATCAGATGAATGGCGAGCAGGAACGTGTCCGTTGGCTTTATCGGCGGTGGCTTAATATAAAGCGCGATAACGGTTATGAAATGAAAAGTTATCTTACGCCGCAGGAAACAAAAAGGGATGTTTTGCTATGGGGAGATCGTAGCAAGCATAAACGTAAGGGTGATGATGATTCTTTAGCAGCAGATCAATTGATTGAAATATATGAAAAAGTTAGATACGGAGAAGATGAGCCTGCCGCTTCTGATATTGCAGCTTTGAAAAATCAACTGAAATTATAGAATCATTTTCAGAATATATGCAAATTGGAACAAATAGGTTACAAAAGATCTGTAAGAGTTACAACATGGATACAATTGGATCTGTGCTAACCACTATAATAATTCTAGTAAAATACTCGTGGAGGGAAGTCAATGAGAAAGCATAGCAGTACATATGTTGTTTTACTCTTAAGCACCTTTGTCATAAGCCAGTTGACAGGGCATACCGCTTCGGCTGCTGCAGTTAGTTCTGTTCAGCCAAAATCGGCGGTAGCTGCTGCAACTGTAACAGCTCCTAGTAATCTGGGTTCCGTTTCTTTAGGAGCTAATATCAAAGCTACACTGGAAGATGTGAATATTTGGTCACAGCCTGGAGGCAATATTTTAACTTATACAATTAACTATTCGAATGGCAGCAACAAAAGTGCTAGCCTACTGTATTATTTTTCGAGAGTTATGACCTCTGGCGGCTCTGTTATTCCAGGGAATCCACTAAGTGCGGACGCTACTAAGAAAAAAGTGGGTTCTAACGAAAGCTTGCGCGTTACATATTATGTTAATGTTGGCCAGGTAAATTCGTTAAAAGGTATCAAGATTCCAATGTACGTTTGGGATTCCAAAACCAAGGGGTATCTCAAGCAAGTAGGAACTTTTAATATACCCGCCAACTATTCGCCAACCGCTGTAAACGGAAAAAATGTAAGCACTACAATGAATGACATTCCGGTTATTGCTAAAAGTGAATCCTTGGAGCTCTACAAATACAGCGGAAAGGTTTATGCCAAGGTGGGCATAAGCTTGACCAATAAAGGCAGCAAAGTATTAAGTGATCCTGGTTACGCAGCATATTTGGTCTCGGCAGGGGGAAGCTCGTATGAATTAGCCCTTGACCGTTCTCAGCTTAGTTATAAAATTCAGCCCCAAGAGAAAAAAACCATTTATTATCTTACAGAAATTCCTTCGTATATGAAGACGGAGAATATGAAACTGCAATTCACCCAAAAGGATGAGGCGCTGAAGCTGGAGATTGCCAAATCTTCGTACAAGCTGCCTGCGGCGACTACACCAAATCTGGTAGTTGGCAAAGGTGTAATCAAGAAAATTACCATCAATAACAATACGGTTGAAACCCAATTAAATAACGCAACCGTATACGCAGAGAACAACAAGGGATTCTGGACTTTTCAGCTGCGAGTGAAGAATACAGGAAAGACAGCCGTTACGTTACCTTCTTATGAGCTTGCCGTCAAATCCTCAACGGGGACAACCTTTCCGATCAATTCTAAGGGCTTGAGCGGATTAACCATAAAGCCTCTGGAGGAAAAAATCATCCCGCTTACCGCACAGGTACCCCTTGAGGTAGAACAGAATTCACTGCAATTGCAGATGATTGAGGCTGTTTCTGCTCCAGATAATAGTGAAACGGGAACTACTGGAGAAGGTGCAGCAACTGGAAGCACTGGTGGAACCAATGTCGCTACGAGCAACACAGCTAAACTAACGGTTCCGATTGCTTACTTTACGATCTCCTATACCTTGCGTCCTGAGATACAGAAAGGTATGGAATATAGAGCAACAAATGAATATGGGACGTTTACTTATAGTTTAGTTTCCTTGCAGCGTTTTCCATGGAAAGACGATGATATCGTTGTTGCCAGATTAAATATTACGAATACCCAATCGGTTGCCTTGTCTCTGCCGGAATTAAAGGGAGCTGTTCAGGTAGACAATGAGGACATGTCATCTTCAACGGAATTGTTTATGGATAAGGAAACTTCAACGATTGGGCCCGGTAAAAACGCTGAAATCTATGTGTTTGCCAAAATTCCTTATACACAAGAGTTCGATAAATTAAAATTAAATCTTTATTCTATGGTAAAAGAAGAGAAAAGCTCGTTCCTGTCAGTTACTACGAACAGCATGATGAACGCTGTAGCTTCTATTGAAACTGGAGGAAGTTATGTTATCTCTGGTAAAGGCAAGAACGCAAAAGTGCAAGAGAACAAAACCATTATTTATGAAGGACTTAACTCCAATCTCGTATACACAGAGCTGCTTCTGAGCAGTGAAGAGAAAAGACAAAGCAAAATGGCTCGCCTCCAAGCTTATTACAAAACGGGAGATGGTCAGCTATTCGAAGCTACAGCCAATCAGCCGGATACGTCTGCTACTCCAGGCGGTAAGCAATTAATCACCTTTTGGGCTAAGGTTCCCAAGGCTGTTAATGCTTCTGATGTAAGCCTGTTCCTTGGACCAGGGATTACTGGGAATAAGCTGACGGAACCCGGTCAGGAATCCACTGGATTTATTAATATGGCTTCACTGTCATTAAATCCGGTCATCACACCACCAGAGAAGAACTTGACGAAGGTGGCTATTTATCCGTATACCATGTCCGTTCTAAGTTCGGAAGGGCGCTCACTACAAGGCAGTGACTCTATAAATATAGTTATGAATTACAATCTTCTTCGTGACAGCAGCTATGATATGGGAACCTTCACGCATAAGCTGGTCCTCAAAATGACGGATCCATATGGTCTATCTCAGGAACGAAGCTTGAACATTGGCACCGATATTCTTGAAGGGACCAACAACTCGTATACAGCAAGCTTTAGCAATAATATGTATAAGAATTTGTCAGGAGGAACCTACCGGATCACGCTGTACGATGAATTCCAAGGCGAACGGATCGAGCTGGCTAGTCAAGCTTATAACATCAAGATTGATAGAGCAGTTGTAACTGAGAAATAGCATTTCATATCTATTATTGTACGAAGAGGAGCAGCTCCAATGTTGCGAGTGGAAAATGTAACGCATTCTTATAAAAACGGTAATGAAACTACAGCAGTGCTTCATCAAATTGACTTTTCTGTGAAAGAGGGGGAGATGGTAGCAC
Source organism: Paenibacillus sp. FSL H8-0315 (assembly GCF_038005365.1). Classification (NCBI taxonomy): domain Bacteria; kingdom Bacillati; phylum Bacillota; class Bacilli; order Caryophanales; family Paenibacillaceae; genus Paenibacillus; species Paenibacillus sp. FSL H8-0315. Next base: position 6,405,189 of record NZ_JBBOTA010000001.1, read on the forward strand.
TGCTGGGGAGCTCGGGTTCCGGTAAGTCAACGATGCTCAATCTGATGGCAGGACTAATGAAACCTACGGAAGGCCATATTTATATTGCCGATCAAGATATCGTGAAGATGAGTGAGAATAAGCTATCGGAATTTCGCAGAAAAAATATCGGGTTTATCTTTCAAGCTTATGAGCTGATTACTAGCATGACAGTCCGTGAAAATGTAGAGCTGCCGCTGGTTTTTCAATCCGTTGCACCCTCTATACGTAAACAAAAAGCTTTAGAATTGTTGGAAGGAGTCGGCATTCCTGATAAAGCCGACTTGTTCCCTTCCCAGCTGTCTGGCGGACAGCAGCAGCGTGTTAGTATTGCACGCTCCTTGATTACGGAACCATCTGTTATCTTTGCAGATGAACCAACCGGAAACCTAGATTCGAAGACAGAAGAAGAAATTATCAATATCCTGCTTAACCTGAACAAGAAGATGAAGACCACCTTCATAGTTGTAACTCACGAGCTAAAAGTCGCGGAGCAAATGCAGCGGATATTCACGCTTCGGGACGGATATATGATTACTGAAAACCAAACTTCTTCGAATACTGAACTCGAAGGGGGTATACTCATTGAGGATTAGTGATATTTCCCGCTTGGCTTGGGAACAGGTTAAACGGCGGAAAGTTGTCACAGGTCTTTGTATGGCTGGCATATCCATTGGATGTGCTGCAATCATAGTTGCATTAAGTATAGGAGACTCCGCACAGAGCTACACGGAGCGGGAAATCAACCGCAATTTCAAAATGGATGAAATTACGGTGTCTCCCAACGGAGGTATACCCTCCCAAGGAGGAGGCAGCGGTGGCAGCGGATCGTCTGCGGCCAATGAAAAGCTTGATCCCGGCAGGCTGACAGCACAAAAGCTGGAGATTATTAAAGGCTTGCGGCATGTAACTGCAGCAGCTCCCTTTCAAGAGCTAGGGTACATACAGATGTTGACTATCGATAATAAAATAACAGATGTACAGCTTATTGGAACGGATCTACGCTTGTTAACGAAATATGATAAGAAATTCAAACAAGGCGGAGCTTCTGATTTGGTAGGAATGGCTGTACTGAACTATGGTGCAACCGTTGGACTGATTGATAACGAAACTCGGCAGCGTCTTTTTGAACAACTGAGTACAGATCCATATAACAATAAGTTGATGGAACAGTACAACAGCTTAAGCATGCTTCCAACAGATATGTACAAGCAACAGGTTCAATTACAGTCTTTTGATCCCGCCTCTCAAACCGGAGGGATGTTAGTTAGCTCACCGATTCAAGTTGTGGGAATCCTCGACAACCCGAGTGGAACGAACGAGGATATGGCTATGTACGACAAGAAGATCTATGTGTCACTAGAGACTGGCGAGCGGCTTGTAGAACAAATGAAGCTATCGAGTGGAACCGCTGGGCAAAAGGGTGTCTATAACTCAGCGATTGTAAAGGTAGACAGCACTGAGAATATCGTGGAACTAGAGAAGCTTATTCAGAAACTTACCTTAACAACAAGCACAAATTTGTATCAAAAAGAGGCACTCGCTGATACCTTCAGCATGGTTAAGAAAGCAGCTCTCGGTATAGGTGTATTTATTCTGATTATTGCTTCGATCTCCATTATCGTTGCGATGACTATGTCCACTCATCAACGACGACGGCAGATCGGTATTATGAAAGTGTTGGGCGCCAATATGGGCCAGATCCGCAATATGTTCATTACAGAAGCGGCATTGCTCGGGATGTTGGGCGGATTGCTCGGCATAGCCTTTTCATACTTGATTGTATTAGGAATTAATAAGCTCATCGGTAACTCTTCAGGAATGGGTGGAGGCGAGCCTTTGGTGATTTATATTCCTCTGATGACTCTTCCGGTAGGGATCGCATTTGCGGTAATGACAGGGGTATTATCGGGTATTTATCCGGCGATCAGTGCATCCAGAACGAATGCACTCACGGCGATTAAACGGGATTAGCTATTTTTAAGTTGAAAGGAAGCCAAAGTGATGAAGAGGAGAATCAAGTGGATTGTATTGGTACTGATTATAATTGCAGCAGGTTATTTTCTATATAGTAAGATGTATAAGCCTGAAGCGCAGTTAGAGCCTGTTGAACCCCCACAAGCCATAACTTTTGAGGTCACACAGGAGACCATTACCAATTCCATACAGGTTAAAGGTAATTCTAATTATGAGAAAGAAACGCTTGTTTATGCTCCATATGCTTCAAAGGTGACAAAGTGGAAGGTTGAGAACGGTGGACAGGTCAAAAAAGGTGATTTACTGTTTACTCTCGATCAGGAAGCCTTGAAGAATGAGATTGCTACACAAGAGGCGACCATCCGTAAAGCAAAGCTGGAAGCAGAGCTGAATGCATTTGTGAGCCAGCAAGACGAGGAGAATGCAGCCCTTGGTGCGACTGAAGCAGAACGCATTAAAGCACTCACAGCCCAAGAAGCAACACGGCTAGGGGACGAGCTTAATCAGGTCAATGCCGAAATACAAGCACGCGAATTAACAGAGAAAAAAGCCAAACTCAAAACAGCACTTTATTATGCTCCGGCAACCGGCATTTTCTTATTTGACAGTGCAAGCGAAATTCCGCAAACAGTGACAGATAATCAATATATCGGAAAAATAGTAGATATGAACAAGCTAGAATTCATTGCTCTTGTAGGTGAACAAGACGTCTTCCGTATAAAGACAGGTATGAAGGTTGACGTAAAAATGACAGCTATAAAAGATTTGAAGTTATCTGGAGAAGTTACGAAGGTGGCGAAATTTGCAAAGACAGCTTCAGGTCAGAATGCTACTGCCAGTTCGGTTCCTCAATTCGAAGTGGTTATCACGCTGCAGCCTGACGAGCATTTGATCGGTGGCTTAAGCTTAAACGGAGAAATTGAAACAGTTCGCAAAGAAAATGCCACCGTTGTATCCAGCATAGCTGTAATGCATGAAGGAGACCTCTCCTACGTTATGCTGGATAAAGGGGACGGGCAATATGAACGAAAAGACATCGAAGTGGGTCTGGAAACTACGGACAAAACAGAGGTTCTCTCTGGGTTGAAGGTTGGAGATGTTGTTGTTCTTCAGTAACAATGACTAACGCTTAGATTTACTTCTCAATCGTTTGACGCCAAACGTTAATATCTTTATTAAGATCGGTAAGATCAGGAACCGGGATTTGCTCATCGGAAAGGTTATATTTGGCTTTTAAGGCTAAGATCCGATAGACGCTTTCATCAATCCGTGTTTCTTGAATCTTACCGTTTTTTACGTTTTGCAGGAGGGAGTCCATGACCCGTTTTTCATTATCATAGCCGTGAGCGACAAGGAGAATATCACTACCTGCATTCACAGTATCTACTGCTGCTGTAGTCAGATCGTAGTTCTTCATAATGGCTCCCATGGTTAGATCGTCTGTAATTACGATTCCTTGGTAGCCCATTTCATCTCGAAGCTGTTCACCAATAATGGTACGCGATAAGGATGCGGGTTTGTCTGGATCTAATTTTGGAAACAAAATATGAGCGACCATTACGGCGTCCGTCCCCTCTTTAATGGCTGCTTGGAAGGGGAGCCATTCTAAGTCGGCTAGCTGACCGGCTGTTTTGTTCACAATCGGCAGATCCAGATGGGAGTCGACAGAAGTATCTCCGTGTCCTGGGAAATGCTTGACAACAGGAACGACGCCTTCGCTCTCAATTCCCTTCATTTCGGCAATCCCTAGTTGAATGACTTGGCCAGCAGCATTGCCGAACGACCGGTCTCCGATGACTGGATTGTCTGGATTGCTATTGATATCGAGAACGGGAGCAAAGTTCATATTAAATCCGGCTGAACGTACTTCTCTTGCGAGCAGCTTTCCCATTTTCTCGGCAGCAGCAGCGTCATTACTTGCACCCACTGTTCCGTTAGAAGGGAATGTAGCATATTCTTTAGGCATCCGGCTGACTTTTCCACCCTCCTGATCAACACTCATGAATAGTGGGGCAGGGTTGCCAGTGTTACTCTTTTTCATAGAATTGATAAGACTGATCATCCCTTTCAGGCTTTTAATATTGTCCTTATAGAGGATGATTCCACCGATTTTGTCCTCGGTAATCATTCTTTTAGCTTGCTCATCAAGGACAGTTCCATCAATTCCAACTAGGAGCATTTGTCCGATTTTTTCTTCCAAAGTCATCTCAGCAACCTGAAGAGCAATTGGATCGCTGACTGCTGAGGGGGTGGGAGCCAAGCTGGTGGTTGGTACAGGTGTGGATTCGGAGGTCGGTGAATCGGTAGCTTCGGACGGTGAATTATTGCTGCTATTAGAACAGCCAGCTATGAGGAATAGTGACACCATAGCTGCAATAATGAAGAGTGTACCGGAAATCTTAGGCTTTAGGCTGTGACGAGTCAATCTAATCATCTGAATAGTCGTCCTTTCGTTAGCTAAATTAGATATTGGGAGAGGAATCCTTGCTGACTTAGAAGCACGGTGATAAGATAAACTTAAATATTTACATATTAAATTTGAATAATGAGGTGACGGTCCAATGAAAGATGGATTAGTACAAGCACTTAATGAACAGATGAATTTCGAGTTTTATTCCGCTCATGTTTATCTAGCGATGGCTGCTTATTGTTCCGGCGAAAGTCTGGATGGATTTGCAAACTTTTTTCTAATTCAAGCCGAAGAAGAACGGTTCCATGCCATGAAGATTTATAAATTCCTTAACGACCGGGATAACCGTGCTACGCTAGAAGCACTGCCAGAGCCGAAGAACGAATATAACTCGATGTTAGATGCTTTTGAACATGCCTTCGCGCATGAACAGCAGAACACTAAACGGTTCTATCATTTGGCTGACCTTGCTCTGGATGAGCGTGAACATGCGACGATTTATTTCTTGAAATGGTTTATAGACGAGCAAGTAGAAGAAGAAGCACTCTTTAGCAACATCATCAGTAAACTGAAACGAATTGAAAAAGATAGCAACGCCTTCTACATGCTGGATGCCGAGTTTGCTGCACGTACTTTTACAGCTCCGGCTGAATAAGTTATTGAAGCCCAACAGCCTGAGAAATCAGGCTGTTTTATTTTATAGAGGTAGGAAGTTTAATCGCGAGCAGCTTATTATCCGTCCGAATCATCAGCATCCCTCCAGTTTTAAGGGAAGGGGCAAAGTTACGAGAGCCTGTGTTCACAGTGAAAATAGGCTTTAGAGTTAACATGTCATAAGCGTGAAATAGGCCGTCAGATTGTCCACTATAAACCACGTTTCCGAACAGATCCGTCTGTACCACTGGATTCTCTCCAATATTGAGGTCGACAAGCTGGCCGGTTCCTAGCTTAAGTGCGGATAAAGTACCTTTATCTTGATTTTGAAATAACATTCTTTGTTGATAAACTTGGTTCAATGGAGAGTCTTTTTCTTTAACCATCGAGGTCCAGGTTTGCACCGGTTTACCCTCTGCAGAATAATTCCAGAAATCATATTTCACAAATTTACTGCCCTGAAAGATATAAAAGTCCTTTCCATCCAAAAACGCGTTTCCATTCATCCCATTATAACTGTACACACCATCTTTATTCTCGGTATCTGTCCATTTATATAAACGTTCTCCTTTTAATTCACCTGTCTTTATGTTGAACACGGATACTTTGACTTTTCGATTTACCGGGTCATCATCCATCATAAATGTATTCGTGATAGAGTAGAGGAGCCCATCCTTCACTGCTAACGGCATCCACTGCCGGGTCTGGTCCCATAGTTTTTTTCCTGTCAGACTGTCATAAGCGGCGAGTCCAGCAGTTGTTAAGGCCCCTTGAGACAGATAGCTGCGAATAACGACCCCATCTGATTCCATGACCTCTGATAAGCCTGTAAAGTTATTGCTTTTCTCTACAGCCTTCCATTTGATCTTTCCGGTTACGGCGTCAACTGCTGCTAATTGTTCCTCTTGAGTAACATAAATAGTAGATCCTAAACGCTGTACATTTGTAGCTTTGGGGAGTGTTATGGAAGCCGACCATGCTTTTTTACCTGCCTCATTAACGGCATATAGGGAGCCGCTTTGGGTTAGACCGTAGATAAATCCATTGCTGTATGTGAATAGCGGCGCTAATCCACTTCCGAACTCCCATATTTTTTTGCCTGTTGCCGCATTCATTGCGGTTAATTTTTCATTGCGCTGCAACGCAAAGATCTTTCCGTTTTCCGCGAGTGCTGTAATGTCCTGTCCGGTGATTCTGTCTTTTTTTAAAATGGCGAGTTGTGCTGACCAAACAGGTTTTAGGATCGGGGCTGTGACTTCACTGTAATAAGTGTTACTTAGGCTTACAATTGCTTTTTCTGCAGAAATGACTGACATTGATCCACTGTTTGTTATTGGAATTAAAATACTCCCTATAGCTAAACATGTAACAATTTTCTTCGGCAAAGACTGAATCATCACTCCACGCTCCTTTGAATTAGTCATTACTATAATTAGACAATAAAAATAGCAAAAAGTTACTATTCCAGAAGAATGGAAGCAAAGTTGAACGGGGGCAAACTATGTTGCGTTCTGCAAAACAGTTACGACCTTGCAACTCTATTTGACAGAGGGAACTATTGCGCCCCGTAGCAACACTGTTTCTCTAGACCCACCCGATTCTCAAAGTGTAGTATAGAACAATACTATTCTTTGGGGGTTCTTTTTTTGGAAACTTATAACGACATTAAACAAGGCGAAAAAGGAGCTTGGCTAAGCATCGTTGCTTATATCTTTTTATCAGCTATCAAGCTGTTCATAGGTACGGTCTCAGGATCTCAAGCGTTGCTTGCAGATGGATTGAATAACAGTACAGATATTATTGCTTCTATCGCGGTACTAATTGGCCTGAAGATTTCCAGAAGACCGCCGGATTCGAACCACAGCTACGGGCATTTTAGAGCGGAGACCGTGGCTTCATTAATTGCTTCATTCATTATGATTGCGGTAGGGCTTCAAGTTTTGTACCAAGCTGTGAACAAATTTATTCAACCAGCACTGGAAAGTCCTGATCTCATAGCGGCGTGGACGGCAGTGGGCTGTGCTGTAGTTATGATGGCTGTCTATATGTATAATATTAGGCTGGCCCGTGCCATTAACAGTAACGCAATGCGGGCAGTAGCACTGGATAATCGATCAGATGCTATAGTTAGCGTGGGCGCTTTTATCGGAATTGTGGCTTCCTCCTTGGGCGTTCCTTGGCTTGACCCGCTTACAGCCATCATTGTCGGACTAATCATCTGTAAGACGGCATGGGATATCTTTAGCAAAGCTACGCATGATCTGACGGACGGATTTGATGCGGAAGAGCTTGAACATATGAAAGAAACTGTGGCAGAAATTGATGGTGTACAATCCATAAAAGATATCAAAGCCCGTATCCATGGGAATAACGTATTAGTAGACACAACTGTGCTAGTGGATTCTCAGCTAAGTGTAGTGCAGAGTCATGATATTACGGAAGAAATTGAAGAACAGTTAAAAGACCGGCACCAAGTTTCCAATGTACTTGTACATATCGAACCCGTGATGAAGTAGAAATTTATCAGTAGGTGCCATATGTACAGCTAATGGTTGAATATAAGCACCTGTGATGTTGTTAATAGTTCTTTTGTCGAGAAAGGTGGAAAATAAAATTAAAATGTAATTTTCAAGAAACGGAATGGTGATTTCATGATCGCTTGGAAAGATTCATATGATATCGGTGTAGAAAAAATTGACTGCCAGCACAGACAGTTGTTAGCGAAATTGAACGAATTCTTTGAAGCATGCAGTAATCAGCAAGGGAAAGAAAAGATTGAGGAAACACTGAAATTCTTAAAAGAATACACGATTGAACATTTCAGTAATGAAGAGCAGCTGATGGAGGAGATCAACTTCCCTGAACTAGCTGAACATCGTCAGACGCATGCTGATTTCGTGAAGGCAGTTCTCGAATTGGAAGAAACGGTCAAAACAAAGGGAGTATCCGTACTCTCAACCATCAAGCTTAATCGAACGTTAACAGACTGGCTGATAAATCACATTAATAAATGCGATAAGCTGATTGGTCAATGTATGGCCACACGTGATAAAGCGATATAAGATAAACCTCCAAAGAAGATGCCGATGGGCATTTTCTTTTTTTAGTTCCGATGTTTTCCGAACACCGCATTGCAGTTTATACTGGGTTAACGGTTTGTGTTATGATTTGAGATAAGAAGTAGAGAAGTAGTTAGGTAAAGGGGAGAGAAACGATGAAAACATTACGAATGTTAGCTTCAGGATTTGCTATGCTGCTCATTCTGGGTCTTGTTAATTTCTACATTGGCTATCACGGCTGGTTACTTATTCATGAATGGTTTTCAGGTGTTTCGTCAGCAGTATTCTGGACATTATTTATGCTGATCGCTTTTGCGTATGTCATTGGAATGATCCCATGGCCAAAATCGGTTAAACCGATCGCCAGGTTCTTTAAAGTGATTGGATCGTATTATTTAGCGTGTATGGAATTTGCAATCATTATGTTACCTTTGGCAGACCTATTATATGTGATACTGGGATGGTCAGGAATCAATCGTACCTATTACATTGCAGAAGCGGGCGGGACAATTCTGATATTACTGGCAGTCTTTCTGGTCTGGGGTTCAATCAACGCCTGGAGTACCGTGATCCGCACACATTCCATACCTATTGATAAATCTATTGGCACCAGCACGCCATTAACGATCGCGGTTGCTTCAGACCTGCACTTAGGGAATATCGTGGGCAATCGTCATCTCAAAAAAATGGTGGCACAAATGAACGCGATGCAACCCGATGTGATTTTGCTGGCTGGAGATGTCTTGGATGACAGCATTGAACCTTTTATCCGCAATAGTATGAGTGAACAGATTAAACAGTTAAAAGCTCGTTATGGTGTCTACGCAGTACTGGGCAATCACGAATATTATGGTGGATCAATTAAGGAATATACCGATTTGATGAGTAGTATTGGGATCAAGGTCCTGCAAGATGAGGTTGAAGAAGTCGCAGGAACGTATATTGTAGGCCGAAAAGACAAGACAGCCGAGACGATGGAAGCTGGTGGCAGACAAAGTGTAAGCACCTTGCTCGAAGGACTTGATCTTACACGTCCTGTGATTATGATGGATCATCAGCCTACAGGCTTCGACGTAGCCGCTCAAGCTGGGGTAGACGTTCTACTCTCTGGTCATACGCACCGAGGACAGATTGCTCCTAATCACTGGATCACTAAACGTTTGTTCGAGCTGGACTGGGGATATCTTCGTAAGGACAATTTGCATGTAGTGGTGTCGTCAGGATATGGAACATGGGGACCCCCAATTCGTTTAGCAAGCCGGTCGGAGATCATTAAGCTGGAGGTTATGCTGGAGGGTTCTAAAAAATACAGTGAAGAGCCTGTTTCCACAAAAACGGTGTTAATCTAAAGTGAGTTTATTTAGAGGCTGTTTCATCAGCAGATTTATTCTGCCAGGTGAGGCAGCTTCTTTTTTTTGACAACTCATGGGGAGTGTAGTATGTTTAAAATTAGTTAAGGACTTAACTATATTGGAGCTGAATTATAGAATATGGATCATTTACAACAGTTTGTGCTGAATCAGCCATTGCATACCAAAGCATTTTTTACATTAGTTGAAGCTACTGCAAATTTAGTTTCTGTTTCTGAGAAATATTGGCAGTCGAAAGGATTGAATGGAGCAAGAATTCGTATCTTGGTGGAGATCTCTAAACAGGGAGGTGCGATTCTGCCTTCTACATTGGCTCACATTATTGGAGTTACCAAAGCTAATATAAGCATGCTGTTAACACCATTGGAGCGAGATGGATTAATAACCCGTTCGAATGATACCAAGGATGGCAGAAAAAGCGTCATTTCGATTACGACTGAAGGCCAGCAATTACTTCTGGAGCATCTTCCAGAGAATCGTAAGGCTGTCGCAGAGAGAATGAAGAATCTGAATGATCAGGAGCTTCATCAACTTATCTTTTTATTACAAAAACTGAGTACATTGGAATAACAGAAAGGGTGTTATGTATGTCGATTATGGTTACAGGAGCCACAGGTCAATTAGGCAGCTTAATTATGGAGAAGCTTGAGAAGTACGTTCCGGCTAGTCAAGTTATTGCTTGTGTTCGTCAGCCAGAGAAAGCTGTTAATTATTTAGAAAAAGGGTTCGAAGTCCGTTTTGGCGATTATGACCAGTTAGATACGCTGATTGAAGCTTTTACTGGGGTCACAACGTTACTTTTAATCTCCAGCTCTCATACCGATGATAAGATCAGATTATATCAGCATGCTCAGGTCATTCATGCAGCACAAAAGGCCAATGTGAAGCATCTGCTTTATACTGGATTTGCCTTTCCACCCAAAGGTCCGATTCCTTCTTATCATGTTCATTTACTAACTGAGCAGATGATTCTTGAATCAGGGATAGATTATACGTTTCTACGTAACGCTTTGTATATAGATTTTGTGGGTGTGCTTGGGTTGAAGGAAGCGATGGAAAGCGGTGAGCTACCCACTTATCCAGGGAACTGGCAGTTTAATTCAGTCACTCGTGAGGACCTCGCTTTAGCTACGGCAAAGGTTCTTACAACGAATGGACATATGAACCAAGTCTACGAACTAGCTGCACCCAACGTTTGGGACTTCAACGAATTAGTTGATGTATTATCAGAGTTATCAGGGAAAAAAATTACGTTTCGCCAGGATTCAAGTATTCAGCATTGGATTTATTCGTTTCTAGCGAAGATAGATACTGCTTCTACATCAAAAGATCTGGAGAGACTGATGGAGCGGCCGGTTACCACACTTAGAGAGAGTATTAAGCCTTTTGTTTGATCTGACTTTAGTTGTTCTATCGTTATAAAGTTGTTACTATGAGTTCATCCATTATTCAGGGAGTGTAAATGATGAAGAAGATTTTAGTAGCAGATGACGATGTGAATATTCGAACATTATTAAAACATGTACTAACAAGGGAAGGATATCAGGTGATGGAGGCCAGTGATGGCCGAGATGCGATACATAAATTGCAGGACAGTATTGCGGATTTAGCGGTCGTAGATGTAATGATGCCACATGTAGATGGGTTAGAGCTATGTCAGCATATTAGAGAAACGTATGATATTCCGATTATTTTATTGACAGCACGTCAGCAGCTGAGTGATAAAGAGCAAGGTTATTTGCGGGGGACGGATGATTATCTAACGAAACCTTTTGAGCCTGAAGAGTTGCTATTTCGGATCAAAGCGTTATTTCGCCGCTATTCCATTGCTTCAGATGATCGGATTCGATTAAATTCTCTAGTTATTGACCGCAAAAATTATGAAATAACCGATGGTGATGAGGTTCTGCTGCTACCGGTAAAAGAGTTTGAGCTTCTGGCTCAACTCGCACAATATCCAGGCAGGTTATATACACGTAGTGAGTTAATTGAACTGGTATGGGGCATGGATTATGAAGGGGATGAGCGAACAGTCGATGTACATATCAAACGTTTGCGTCAGCGCTTCGTAGATTATCAGGAAGATTTTGTGATCCGAACCGTTCGAGGCATTGGCTATAAATTGGAGATGGTTAACGTATGAGATCCTTGTATGTCCGGATGTGTATTGTCTTCTGTTCAGTAATTGTGGTGAGTAGCCTTCTTGGATTTTTGGTGTCTAATATTTACTATCAAGCCCAGATTAAATCTCAGAACGATGCCAAACTTACCGGAATGGCTATCGAGGTTCAACAATTCGCAGAATCACATCCGGAGACAATGGAGGATTATTTGCGGAGTATAGCCAAGCTGGGTTATAAAATCTATTTAACAGATGCTGAAGGGGAATCAAGATTCTACGGTAAGCCCTTTAGAAAAGAAGATTTGGATGAGCAGCAACTAGAGAAGGTTCTGAATGGGCAAATTTATCATGGGGTTGCGGATTTCCCGGACAGTGCATTTATTACCGGATTTTTTGATAATCAACTGCGTAATTCAATTGGTGTTCCTGTAAAAGTAAACAATGAGACGTATGCTTTGTTTATGCGTCCGGATGCTGAAGTACAATTCGGTGAGCTGCGCGTCTTTTTTGCTGTGATCATTGGGTTCACCGTGTTGTTTAGCTTAGGCTTTGTAATGATTAGCGTACTGCATGTAGTTAGACCTATTACACGTTTGACGACGGCCACTAAACGGATCTCAAAAGGCAGATACGATATCAAATTGAATACGTGGCGGCGTGATGAGATTGGTCAGTTAGCTTCCCATTTTATGATTATGAGCCGGGAGCTGGAACGAACAAATCGGGCACGTCAGGAATTTGTCGCTAATGTATCACATGAAATTGAGTCGCCATTAACATCAATTCAGGGATTTGCCCAAGCGTTACAAGATTCAACCTTACCTGAGGATGAACGGTTACAGTATCTCAATATCATTGACCAAGAAAGCCATCGTCTTTCATTGCTAAGCAAACAGCTGCTTACCTTGTCTTCGCTTGATTATGATCCTAATTCCATACAGAAAAAGTCGACAGACTTACGTGCACAACTAAGACAGGTCGTACAAATCATGGAATGGAGATTAACAGAGAAACAACTGGCCGTGCGTTTGAATCTTGCAGACATCAGCGTTCTAGGTGATCCAAATCTATTGTTCCAGGTATGGATGAACCTGCTCTCTAACGCCATAAAATACACACCTGCTGAGGGTTCCATTATGATTTCCGCGAAGCTTATGGAACAGAACTGTATTGTTTCTGTGTCTGATACGGGTGAAGGCATTTCAGCCGAGGAGTTGCCGTTAATCTTTGATCGTTTCTATAAAGTAGATCGAGCACGAACGCATGAAACCCATAGCAGCGGACTTGGACTTGCGATTTCTCAAAAAATAGTAGAAGCGCATAACGGAACCATTGAAGTAACCAGTACTTTGGGTGAAGGGACTACCTTTACAGTTACACTTCCGCTTTTGTAATTCATTATTCATACTCCGTTCATTTTCATCTTCTAAACTGTGACTATACAGATTAGAAGGAGTGGTAATATGTTTTTAGCCTTAAGGGAAATGCGACATTCTAAAGCCAGATACCTATTAATTATGGTTATCATGTTATTGGTTTCCTTTCTTGTACTTTTCGTCACGGGACTAGCCAGAGGATTAGCTTATGCAAATATCTCTGCAGTAGAGAACATGCCGGCGAATTATTTTGTAGTGCAAGGTGATGCGGATCAGACCTTTAGACGTTCTCAGTTAACAGATACGGAGCTCCAGAATGTACGTGCAGTAGTTGGAGACAATAATGCATCTTCACTTGCAATGCAGATGAGCACTGTCACTGCTAACGAGGCAGACGTAAAAGCAGATATTACTTTTTTTGCAGTAGATATGAATGGGTTATCAGCTCCTAAAGTAGTTGAAGGTGACAAGATTACAAACGAGACAAACGGTAAAGTCCTTGTTGATCGTGACCTGGAACAGTCAGGAATCAAACTTGGCAGTATCATTCGTGATCAGGCAACCGGGATGGAATTTACTGTCGCAGGTTTTGTTGAGGATAGCTCTTACAGCCATACCCCAGTAGTTTATATCAACAATCAGGATTGGCAAGCTATGAAGCAGGGGGTTAACCAAGGAGAAGAAACCTCTTCGTCGGTACCGTTTAATGTGATTGCCCTTAATGCGAATGCTGATCAAGTAAATAAGATTTCAACGAATGTAAAAGATGTAGAGGTCATTACGCAAAAAGTAGCTATTTCCAATATTCCGGGCTACTCGGCAGAGCAGGGTTCACTGCTAATGATGATTGTTTTCCTGTTTGTGATCGCAGCGTTTGTTCTGGCAGTATTCTTCTATGTCATTACGATTCAGAAAACTAGTCAGTTTGGTATTCTGAAGGCGATGGGTACCAAAATGTCTTACTTGGCTTGGAGTGTGGTAGGGCAGGTTATGATTTTAGCTATTTCAAGTCTTTGCATTAGCTTACTGCTTACCTTTGGGATGAATAAGGTTCTGCCTGATTCGATGCCATTCCAACTGGAGCCTTCCACCATTCTTTTAACCAGCTGTTTATTCGTTGGGATGTCTCTTTTAGGATCACTAATTTCTGTCGCTAAAGTGGCAAAAGTAGATGCATTAGAAGCTATTGGGAGGGCTGGAGCATGAGTGCAAAACTAATCATGAAGCAAGTAACCAAAAACTACGGTGATGGCGACACAACGGTGTCTGTGCTGAACAATTTGAATCTGATCGTTAATGAAGGGGAATTCGTTGCTGTCCTTGGACCTTCGGGAACGGGGAAAAGTACATTCCTTTCAGCGGCTGGTGCACTTCTAACACCTACTAGTGGTGAAATTTTTATAGATGGGGAATCACTTACAGATAAAAGTAAAAGTGAGCTGACGGAGCTCCGTTTAGAGAAGATAGGTTTTATGTTCCAAAGCGCTCAGTTGTTGCCTTATTTGAAGGTGGAGGAGCAACTCCTTTTTGTAGCCAAGCAGGCGAAAATGAGTGCTAAGGAAGCGAAGGAACGGGCTGCTGATTTGATGAAGCGGCTGGATATCTGGAAACGGCGTAATCATTATCCGGAACAGCTCTCCGGTGGGGAGAAGCAGCGTGTAGCTATCGCTAGAGCGTGGATGAATAAACCAGCGATTCTCTTTGCAGACGAGCCGACAGCCAGTCTGGACTTCAAACGCGGAAGAGAAGTTGTACGCATGATCGCTGATGAGGTGAAGAGTGAAGGTAAAGCAGCGGTAATGGTCACTCATGATGAACGGATGCTCGAATGGTGTGACCGGGTTCTGCATCTGGAAGACGGGCATTTGGTTGAACATCAAGTATAATTTCATAGTGTGGAAGAAAAAAAGCTACTTGTCTTTTCTAAAGACAAGTAGCTTTTTTATAAAGACATCGGTAGCTAAGGAAGAAGAACATTCTTGATGTCGGATGATTGAGAATTGCCTTTCCAGATGATGTTGCCTGATTGGCAGCTCTTTGATCTCACCGCTTTCTAGTTCCTTCCGTACAATCCATCTGGAGAGCATGGCGATTCCGAGGCCAGAGGCCACAGCTTCTTTAACACCTTGAGAGCTGTTGAAGACATAGGATCTTTTAACAGAAATATCTTCCTCCTGTAGGAAATGATCACTGAAAGCTCGTGTACCTGAGCCGTGTTCGCGAAGCACCCAAACCTGATCCTGCAACATACTCTGCTCCACAGAAATCGCTTTTGACAGAGGGTGGGTAGCAGGAGCGACCATAATCATCTCGTCTTTCATATAAGGAGTGACATTCAGATCATTCTCATGGACCTCACCTTCAATAAACCCTATGTCCAGTTCGTTGGATTTAACGCCTCCAATAATCTCCTCAGTATTACCTATCGTCACTTGCAGCTTGACCTGCGGATATTGATTGGCAAAATCAGCAAGTCTTGCCGGCAAAATATATTCACCTATAGTAAAACTAGCGCCGATATGTATACTCCCAGTGACTTCGTCCTGAAGCATATGGATTTCCTGACTTGCTTCATCGAAATGAGCCAATATTTGTTTGGCGTGTTTATAAAGAATACTGCCGGCTTCTGTTAATCTAACCTGTTTAGAAGAACGATGCAGGAGTTTAGCACCGAGCTCATTCTCAAGATTCCGGATATGCAGACTGACACCGGGTTGAGATAAATTCAGCGCTTCTCCTGCTTTGGAAAAATGACTCAGTTCAGCTACAGTAACGAATACGCGTAATGGATCTACAATCATTGTAATCCCTCATTAGATTAGTCTATACTCCCGAATAAGCCAAGAATCCACCGTCAACGGGGACGGTAACTCCGGTCACAAAGCTGGACATTGCTTCATCTGCTAACCAGAGTAGTGTGCCAAGCAGATCCTCCGGCTTTCCAAAGCGGCGCATTGGAGTATGAGAGATGATTTTTTGGGAACGGTCTGTAAGCTCGCCATCTTCACGAACCAACAGCTTCTCATTTTGTTTAGTAAGGAAAAAGCCAGGGGCAATGGCATTCACACGTATACCAGACTCAGCGAAATGAACGGAGAGCCACTGGGTGAGATTATTAATTCCTGCTTTGGCAGCGCTGTAGGCAGGTACTTTGGTCATTGGAGAAGGTGCGCTCATGGATGAAATATTAATAACAGATGTGCCCGTTCTGCCGAGCATCTGCTTGGCAAAAACTTGGGTTGGGATCAATGTTCCAATCAGATTTAGGTCCATCACATTGCGAAATCCATCTACGCTAAGGTCAAAAAAAGTGAATATGTCCGGGTTCTCCAGATCATCATTTTTGAAAATCTCTTGGGTCGTATTTGCTGAGGAATCATTTCCGCCAGCACCGTTAATTAATAGATCGCAAGGACCCCAGTGATTCTTAACAGCTTCTGCGGCTTTCATAACACTCTGTTGATCTGTAACATCACAGGAGAGTGAAATCGCTTGACCGCCTGCGGCTGTAATTTCAGCGGCAACCAAATCTCCCTTAGCTGCGGTGCGATTTAGAATCGCGACTTTAGCTCCTTGCCGACCTAACTCTAGCGCCATAACCCGGCATAATACACCGGCTCCTCCGGTAATCACAGCGATTTTTCCTTCTAATGCTGGATGCAAAGTTAATTCTAGCATAACCATTGAACCTCCCTAAAAGTCCTGAGTGTGATTAAAGTTCCTTATCAAGTACATGCTGTGATTTTTTTGGCGAAAATCCTATATGATTATAGAACTGTACAGCATCTTCTCTGTTTTGATTGGTACGTACTCTAATTTTGCTAAACCCTGTTTGGATTGCCCATCGTTCACAGGTTTCTACAAGCTGTCTGCCAATTCCTTCTCCGCGGCAAGTCTGATCAACAACAAGACCTCCGATTTCAACAAATGAAGGAGATTCAAGTAAGATTCGAACGGTCGCATGTATCCATCCTACCAATTGGTGATCTGATTCAGCTACATATACAGTATGATCTTTGTGTGTTCCGATTTCTTGTAGTCTTTCTCCTAATTGTTCGATATTCAAAGGATATCCAAGCTGGCTTGAGAGTCTTGCTATCTCTTGAATGTCGCTTATAGATGCTGTTCTGATAAGAATATCGTTCACCACCTCAAAATTGAAGGTTAGAGCCTTTTTATTATAGTTCATCACATAGATTAAGACATTCCCTAATAAATTTACTTAGTGCTGTTACGATAGGCAGAAGGGGAGATTCCTATTGTCTTTTTGAAATATTTAGAGAAATGGGCTAATTCCATACTGACTTGCTCCGCGATATCTGAAATGCTGAAATTGCTATAAGAAAGCTGTCTTTTAGCATGCTCCATTCTTTTCAATTGTACATAATGCATGGGGGGAACCCCTATAAATTTCTTGAAGTAGGGGATGAAATAGTTCGGATGTAAGTGGACAATTTCTGCTAACTCTTCTATTTCTATGGGTTTATCCAGCCGCTCATCAATATATTGAAGCACATAGGCGAGCTTTCCTTGATCCCCCGTATGTATAAATTCTTGCATAAAGTCTGTTTTGATATTCTCGTTCGATTCAAGACAAGTAGCAATTAGATTGAGGACGTTCGCCTGAGTACGCAGAATGGACAATACATCATCTTTTTGAAACTGTTCGATCATTTCTGTGAAAATAACCCGTACGGAATCTGGGTTGGGCGCATCACAGATAAACAGTTTGTTTGCCGAATGGAATAAGGGCCACTCCCCAATATCAGCATCAAAATGGCAGAAATAGCGTGTATAGGGATCATTCATTGACGTCTCTGTAGTTTGAGTGCTTCCTGCGGGCATGATCATTAGCTGACCAGCTCTCGGATAATAAGTAACACCGTTAATGATAACTTTTCCCTCACCGCGGTCAATAAAATACAGCCGATTAAAGGTTGGAGTTTCCAACGTACGATTCCACCCGCTATATCCGCTTCTTAGTTGGGCATGGGTCACTTTTACGGTAAGATTCTGGAGGAATCTGCCGGTAAGGTTACCTGGATTATTCATCATCTAGCTCCTCTATGACTTGATTATCCTTATTATAACGAATTAATTTAACTAAATCATCTTATTATTGTGCAAATAATGCTTAGTTTCGCTCATGTTCATGTCTATTAATTAAGTATATTCTCATAACATAACCTCAAATAGGGAAGTGATCTGATTGAATAAAGTACGGTATGGCATTATTGGAATTGGGAATATGGGGAGTGCACATGCACAAAGTTTGTTGAATCATATTAAAGATGCTGAGCTTGCAGCTGTATGTGATGTAAGGGAAGAACGTTTGAAATGGGCAGAAGAGCATTTACCGGAAAGTGTACAGAAATTTGCAACACCCCAAGAGTTATATGAGTCTCATCTCATAGATGCAGTATTAATCTGTACTCCACATTATGATCATCCAACTTTAGCTATCGAGGCTTTTCAATATGGCTATCATGTATTGGTTGAGAAACCGGCTGGGGTCTATACCAAAGCTGTTAAGCAGATGAACGAAGCTGCAGCAAAGTCTGATCGCAAATTCGGAATCATGTATAACCAGCGGACGAATCCTTTGTATCAAAAGCTTAGGGATCTCATTCAGTCTGGTGAACTAGGCGAAATCCGCCGCACAAATTGGATTATCACCAACTGGTACAGATCACAAAGTTACTATAACTCCGGTGGTTGGCGGGCTACATGGGCAGGCGAAGGTGGTGGGGTGCTGCTGAATCAAGATCCTCATCAACTAGATTTATGGCAGTGGACGACAGGTATGATGCCTAAGCGGATCAGAGCATTTTGTCATTTTGGTAAATACCGCAATATTGAGGTTGAAGACGATGTAACCGCTTATGTGGAATATGAAAATGGTGCGACAGGGCTTTTTATCACCACAACAGGTGAAGCACCGGGAACTAACCGTTTCGAAATTACTGGTGATCATGGAAAAATCATAGTGGAAGACGGGAAATTAACCTTTTGGCGTCTACGCACGCCGGAGCCGCAATTCAATGCAGAGTTTACGGGAGGATTCGGCAGTCCAGAATGTTGGAAATGTGAGATTCCTGTAGAAGAGGGTGGCGGGGAACAGCATAAAGGAATTTTGCGGAACTTTACGAATGCCATTCTACACGATGAGAAATTGTTAGCTCCGGGTGAGGAAGGCATTCACGGTCTAACGTTATCTAATGGGATGTATTTATCGGCTTGGACCGACGATTGGGTGGAGTTACCGATTGATGAAGATTTATTTTATGAGAAGCTCATGGAAAAGGTGGAGAATTCTAACTTCAACAAAGAAACCACAGCCGCCCAAACCTTTGATGTTAAGGGAACTCATTAAATTTTAATCAGAGAGGAAAGATCCTATGAATCGTTCAACCATTGCTGCTCAAATGTACACATTACGTGATTTTACTAAAACTGCGGAGGATTTAAGATCCACTTTTCAAAAGGTCTCTGCTATGGGTTATGAAGCTATTCAGATTTCAGGCATCGGGCCAATCGATCCGAAGCTCGTAAAAGAGTATGCGGATGAAGCAGGTCTGGCAATATGTGCAACCCATGTGTCTTGGGATCGGCTAGTAAGCGATTTGGATGCTTTAGCCGCTGAACATAAGCTGTGGAACTGCAAAAATATTGGACTAGGAAGTTTACCGGAAAAATTCCGTACGGGGCAAGAAGGTTACCGTGAATTCGCCAAGCTGATGTCGGGCATTGCAGTTACACTAAAAGAACAACATGATCTGCAATTTGTTTATCATAATCACGATTTTGAATTTGAACGGTTTGATGGATTGACTGGCATGGAAATTCTGCTCACTGAGTCTGATCCTGCCGTTGGTTTTGAGCTGGATTTATATTGGGTTCAAGCGGGCGGAGGGAGTCCAGCCGAATGGATACGCAAAGTTGCAGGTCGAATGCAGGTTGTGCATTTAAAAGATATGGCGATTGTTAATAGAAAACAGATTTTTGCTGAAATCGGTGAAGGGAATATGAACTATAAAGAAATTATCAATGTCTGTCGCGAAACGGGTGTTGAATGGTTCGTAGTGGAGCAGGATGTTTGCCGCCGTGATCCTTTTGAAAGCTTGGAGATCAGTCTGCGGTATCTTCTTAATACCTTATAGAATGGAGTAATACTAATAGGAGGAGGGTTTCTATGAATCGAAAAAATGGGATGACCTATGCACCAACGTATGAATCCAAACCCGTAGTGAAGGCGGGGGAATTCATCATTGCCGCTATTGCCCTAGATCACGGCCATATTTACGGGATGTGTAACGGACTGGTTGAGGCAGGGGCAGAGCTGAAATGGGTATATGATCCGGACGAGGAAAAGGTCAGAAATTTTATTAGTAAATATCCCGGTGTCAAAGCTGCCGGATCAATGGAAGAAGTTCTGGAAGATCCCGAAGTACAATTAATTGCAGCGGCCGCAATTCCATCTGAACGAGGACCTTTAGGCAATAGAGTAATGGCTCACGGTAAGGACTATTTTACGGATAAAGCCCCCTTTACGACCCTGGAACAGCTTGAATCCGCTAGAGCAATGGCAGCTGC
The DNA here is from genome assembly GCF_038005365.1 of Paenibacillus sp. FSL H8-0315. Classification (NCBI taxonomy): domain Bacteria; kingdom Bacillati; phylum Bacillota; class Bacilli; order Caryophanales; family Paenibacillaceae; genus Paenibacillus; species Paenibacillus sp. FSL H8-0315. The sequence continues at coordinate 6,425,768 of NZ_JBBOTA010000001.1, forward strand.
AACCAATAAGAAATATATGGTCTACTATAGTGAACGTCTTCACGTTGAAAGCGCTATCTATGCAGGGCAGCTGATTCAACAAGGTGCTATTGGCCGTGTTCTGCAAGTCATTGGATTAGGGCCACATCGTCTAAATGCTCCTAACCGGCCGGAATGGTTTTTCCAAAGGGAGAAATATGGTGGGATTCTATGTGACATAGGCAGTCATCAAATAGAACAATTTTTGTATTATGCTGATTGTCAGGATGCTTCGGTTATTCATAGTAAAGTGGCCAATTACAATCATCCGACTTATCCCGAATTAGAGGATTTTGGTGATGCTACTCTTGTAGGGGACAATGGGGCAACACAATATTTTCGCGTGGATTGGTTTACCCCTGATGGGCTGGGCACTTGGGGAGACGGGCGCACGATGATTATGGGGACTGAAGGATACATTGAACTGCGTAAATATACTGATATAAGTCGTTCAAATACACCGGATCATGTGTACTGGGTCAATGGGGAAGGGGAACATTATGAGCATGTAGCAGGGAAGGTTGGTTTTCCTTTCTTTGGTGAGCTAATCCTTGACTGTCTGAATCGGACAGAGCTGGCGATGACACAGACCCATGTGTTCAAAGCTGCCGAGCTATGTCTGAAGGCTCAAGAGCAAGCGATCAATCTAACCCCAGCAATACTCAGATAACGATGGAATGATGAACGGAGGGTAATATAGATGAAAGAACTTGGAGCAGCCATTATTGGATGCGGAGCCATTTTCCCTCTTCATGCAAAAACATTAACAGGCATCGATGGTGTGAGACTACTTGCGGTTGCAGATATTGATGCTGATAAAGCATTGCAGACGTCTAATGAATATGACTGCCAAGCCACTAATGATTATAGAGAAATTTTAAAGGATGACCGTATTCATGTTGTACATCTCTGTACGCCTCATTATTTACATGCAGAGATGGCTACGGAGTTGTTACAAGCAGGAAAACATGTCCTTACCGAAAAGCCTATGGCGGCAGATCTTCCTTCAGCCAGACGAATACTTGAAGCCGCACAGCAAAGCACAGGTCAGCTTGGTGTGGTGTTTCAGAACCGTTATAATGATGCCTCCATGTATATTAAGCAGGTGATTGACTCAGGAATATATGGGAAGCTGCTCTGTATGAAAGGAATCGTAACCTGGCACCGTAGCGAAAGTTATTATAGCGATAGTAACTGGAGAGGACGCTGGTCTACGGAAGGTGGAGGTCTGCTAATTAACCAAACCATTCACACACTGGATTTACTGCAGTGGTTTGGTGGAGAGGTGGCATCGGTGAAAGGGAGTATTACCACGGATGTGCTAAATGGGGTCATAGAGGTAGAAGATACCGCCCATGCCTGCATCGATTTCACTAGTAATGTCAGAGGGCTTTTTTATGGTACAAATACCTATCTGGAGAATTCTCCAGTGGAGCTGGAGCTAGTTTTTGAAAAGGGTACTATCAACCTCCGCAGAGATCATTTGTATCTTTGGAAGGATGGAAAGGAAACCTTGCTGTGCGAGCCTAGTTTCAGTGCCACGGAAGGTAAATCCTATTGGGGCACCGGGCATAAGAGACTGATTGAGGACTTCTATGAACATGTCGCCAGGGGTCAAAAGTTTTGGTTGGATGGTGCTGAAGGGATAAAAGCGCTGGAGTTGGTGGCGGGGATTTATAGTTCATCGCAGAAGGCTGAATAAATAATAAATAAGCTGTATCAAAAGTAGAGTAATCTACGAATGATACAGCTTATTGTATTTTAATGTAAAACACTTGTACTCAATCCTCCTAAATCAACGAAACTCTAAATAACCTGTAACCTTCCTTGGTAGCTTGTCCATGGGGTTGATTTATGTAATTATGTTCTTGGGTAAGTAATTCGTAGATTTACAATAAATATACACTGATGATTAACGGCAAGTAGGAGGGATTAGGAATGAGTGTTACATGGAAAAGAAGGATTCTGATCAATGATCCTATTTCACTAGATCCAGTTCAGATTCAGCAAGACTTGTACAGCGGCAACCAAGTTATTGTCCAGTTCTCTGATCCATCGACCTATGGTTCGATTCTGGATGAAGTAAATGAGCTTTGCGCGCGTTTTGATGAAAATTTTGGAGTGCGTTTTTATGGCCACTATTCTGTATCCTTTGATTGTGAGACACTCCTGCAGATTACAAATGTTAAAATGCTGCTGCTGAATTGTCTTCACCAGGCACATAACACGAACGTATTGGCTAAGCTGAATAACCTGTATAGTCTGAGCGTGGGGATATATGAACTTGAAAATCCGGAAATTCTGAGTATAGATACGTTACGGTCTCTAAGTATTTTAAATATTAGCTCGGAGAAAAAGATGCTTAATCTGGAATACCTAAAAGAATTCTCTCGTTTAGAACAGTTGCATGTTATAGGTAAGGTTAAAAACCTTGATGCTATTGGAGATCTGGAGGATCTTACCTATCTCGCGCTGCACTCCATCAGCAATAAACCCTTACATTTTATTAATCGGCTAAAGAAATTGAAAGACCTACGTATTTTACTTGGAGGCAGAGAACATATTCAGGACATCGAAGAAAATGAAATCGAGAGCCTGGAAATTTGTAGAGTCCGTGGCTTTCATGACCTGAGTAATATTTCGGTTTTTCGTGCGTTAAAAAAGCTTGTGATTGAAGATCAAATCCAGTTACGTGAGATTAACTTTGATCAGCAGATGAAGGCACTGGAAGAGCTAACGATTATGAATTGCAAAACATTGGCTCATTTGACGGGAATGGAGCAATTACCTTTTCTGCACAAGCTTCGTATTTTCAAAACGGCGATCGATTTTGATTCATTTATAGAACAAGAGCTTCCAATCGGCTTAACCACAATAGAGTTTGCAACTTTTAAAAGAAAAGTAGATCAGGAAATTCAAAAAACAATAGTGGGGTTGGGCTATCAAAACGGAATTGTCTACAATGAGAACAGGGCATGATAAAGCCTTTTTTTGTTCCATAAATCTTGAGGACTTATTTCTATCTTTTTTACAAGCTTTTAAATATTTTATTTTTTTCATATAATAGTAGATATTAAATTTATAAATAATTGTAATACACCATGATAAGGTTATAATTGATACAGAAAAGGTGTGACGCCTAAGAAGGAGCGCCCACATCCTTTCTGCAAAATTCAGGGGATAAGGATGGTAATAATGGGCAAAAGTGCAACTGATACAGACGTCATTTTAATTGGTGCCGGAATCATGAGTGCGACTTTAGGAACACTTTTGAAGGAATTAGTACCGGAATGGAAAATTAAAGTATTTGAAAAGCTTGAAAAAGCAGGGGAAGAAAGCTCTAATGAATGGAATAATGCAGGAACCGGGCATGCGGCGCTCTGTGAGCTTAATTATACTGTTGAAAAGCCAGACGGATCTATAGATATTAGCAAAGCTATTCAGATTAATGAACAGTTTCAGCTTTCGATGCAGTTTTGGTCTTATCTTGTAAATCGCAAGCTGATACATACTCCCCAGGACTTTATTATGCCGTTACCTCATATGAGTTTGGTGCAAGGGGAGAAGGATATAGCTTTTTTAAAGAAAAGATTTGAAGCGCTCTCAAATAATCCATTATTCCAAGGGATGGAATTTTCCGCTGACTCTAAAAAACTGATGGAATGGATTCCACTTATTATACAAAATCGTCCTGCGAATGAATCCATTGCGGCTACAAAAATTGACTCTGGAACGGATGTTAACTTTGGTGCTTTAACGCGTATCTTATTTGAGCATTTAAAGAGTAAAAACGTCGATCTTCACTACAAACATAGTGTCAATAGTATGAAACGCAATAGTGCTGGCTTATGGGATCTAAAAATCAGAAATGCCAGCGGTAACATTGAACAACATACAGCGAAATTTGTGTTTATTGGTGGCGGGGGAGGAAGCCTGCACTTACTGCAGAAATCCGGTATTCCTGAAGGAAAACATATTGGAGGATTCCCAGTAAGCGGTATTTTTATGGTGTGTAATAATCCGGAAGTTATTGCGCAGCATCATGCCAAAGTATACGGCAAAGCTAAAGTTGGAGCCCCTCCAATGTCCGTACCGCACTTAGACACAAGATTTATCGACAATAAAAAATCGCTTCTATTTGGGCCATTTGCCGGCTTCTCACCTAAATTCTTAAAAACGGGCTCAATGTTTGATTTAATAACTTCTGTAAAACCGGATAACCTCATAACAATGCTGTCGGCAGGTGCTAAAAACATGTCATTAACAAAATACCTGATCGAACAAGTGCTGTTATCGAAAGAAAAACGTCTGGAAGAACTGAAAGAGTTTATCCCCAATGCCAAAATTGAAGATTGGGATCTTGTTGTAGCTGGTCAGCGTGTGCAAGTTATCAAAGATACAGAAGCTGGCAAAGGTACACTTCAATTTGGTACGGAGGTTATTAGTGCCGCTGATGGTTCGGTCGCAGCATTGTTAGGGGCTTCCCCTGGAGCTTCTACGGCTGTTCACGTGATGCTTGAAGTGCTTAACAAATGTTTCCCTCAATATATAAAAGAATGGGAACCCAAAATAAAAGAAATGATTCCTTCTTATGGCTTGTCACTAATGGATAATCCCGTGCTTCTGCAGAAAATTCACACTACAACAGCAGATACACTGGGTTTAGGTGGAAAAGAACATGTTTTTAATCAAAAGGTGTTTTAGTAATAAAGGAGCTGCCGAGAGGCAGTTTTTTTTTTGCTCAAATCTGAACTATTGACACAAAAGTGTATTACACGTATAGTACATAAATGAGATGTATGAACCACTTAGTACACACACTTAGTATATGGAGTTGGTTGTATGACAGAAGAACAGAAATCAGGCGTCAGCTTTAATATTCGTGAGCCGGTATATATTCAAGTTGTGCGTCATTTCAAGGAACAGATCGCCACAGGGCAAATCGGAGCGGGAGACAAAATTCCTTCACGGCGTGAACTGGCATCAGTAATGAAGATTAATGCGAACACGGCGCAGAAGGCATATAAGGAAATGGAGGAACAGGGTTTGATCGTAACAGAAGGGAATTCCCCGAGCCGAATTACACAGGATCAGCAAATCCTAAACTCGATTCGAGCTGAATTAATCGAAAGTGCAGTGGATATATTCATCAGCTCCATTCAGAATATTCAAATTCCAGTTGAAGAACTGGTAGAGATCATAAAGACAAAATATACATCCGAGCGCAAGTTATCTCCAGAGGGTGGTGACACAAGATGATCCAAGTGAATCAGATGGTAAAGAATTATGGATTCAAGAAGGTACTAAATGGCGTTAGCTTCACTGCTGGCAAGGGAGAGATTACCTGCCTGATCGGAATCAATGGTGCCGGGAAGTCAACAGTGCTGAAGTCCATCATGGGACTGACACCATTCAAAGGGGAAGTTTTAATCGATAATGTATCACTAACACCTGCGATGTATGAGAAAATCACTTTCATTCCAGATTCGTTAACGATGCCCTCTAATATGCGAATTGCTGATTGCTTGAGCTTTATGGCTGACTTTTATCGGAATTGGAACGCTGAACGTGCAAAGGAAATGCTTAAGTTCTTCCGACTGAGCTCTTCAGATCGCGTATCCTCATTGTCGAAAGGGATGGCTGCGAAGGTGAATTTGTTGCTGGGACTTGCCTTGGATTGTGATTACATCCTAATGGACGAGCCGTTCTCGGGAATTGATATGTTCAGCCGCGAGCAAATTACTGATGTGTTCACGAGTGAATTGATCGAGGATCGTGGTGTGATTATTACAACTCATGAAATTAACGATATTGAGCATTTAATTGATAAAGCGGTCTTGCTACAGCATGGGAAGGTAGAACGTGAATTCTACTGTGAAGAAGTTCGCGAGCAGGAAGGTAAGTCCATTACGGACGTAATGAGAGAGGTGTACATGAAATGAGAGCTTTTGTGAAGCTATTGAATTTTGAAATGAACCGATTTGCCAAAATATATATTGGACTCATGGTGCTGACAGTTGCCTTGCAGCTTGCAGCAGTCACCATCGGTGCTAATCATTGGCTGGATTCTGCGAATGAGGCAATGAGAGTGAATCAATGGACGCTTGAGCAATATCACAATGTGACTGGATATATTCAGCTAAACAGTATGATGTATGCTCGCTATAATGGACTTCTATATTTCGGACCCATATTTTTGAGCATAACAGTGTTGCTAATATATAGCTGCTTCATCTGGTACCGTGACTGGAGAGGTAAAAATACGATAGTATATCGCCTGCTCACCTTGCCATCCAATCGGGCGAATTTGTATTTTGCCAAGCTGGTTACGATCTTGCTATTCGCATTTGGACTTGTTGCCCTGCAAATTGTGCTTGTGCCACTGGAGCGTTTGATAGCACAGTCGATTCTTCCTGCTGAACTATATCGGAACATCTCGGTATTTGATTATTTGAAGTATCCTACTGTGCTTAAAGTTCTGGTTCCGCCCTACTTTTCTGAGTTTGTTCTATATTATGGACTGGGCATTACGGGCTTGATCGTCTTGTTCACAGCGATTCTAATGGAGCGGAGCTACAGACTGAAAGGGATCGGCTTTATCATATTATACTTAGCGGTTCTGGCTGGATTAGCCTCAATACCCTATCTTATGGGTTATAGCAGATATGATAGCTACTTCTATCCCGGAGAGATCATAGGTGCTTGTCTCGGATTAATAGTGATTATTGCTGGAGGTTCGCTTTGGTACAGCTTATATCTATTGCGTAAGAAAATATCGGTATAATTGAAGGGGTATGGAGGTTAAGGAATGAGAAAATATATGGTTACCGCCGTTCTTGTAGTGTTCTCGGTTGTTACAATCGGGACGTATTATGTACAGGCCTCACAAGAGACACTACCTAATTATAAGCTGACGATGGTTCAAGGGGATGCTTCCCTCGTTGAAGGTATAGCCTTATACGGAAATTATCTGACTAAGGATAGTGTTTTTGGCATCAAACGAGCTAATATCACTACAAATGGTACAGATTATCCAGATGAAAAGTTAACGATCAGCCAAAGCTTAAACCGAAGACCAGTGAACACACAATTGGATAAATGGAGGGATCAGCATCGTCAGTTCATGCGTGGGAAGAAGAACTTAGCTGGGTTCTATGAAAATCAGGATATGCTTGCTTACGTGAATTGGACCGTAGATAAGCAGCAATCAAATGATTCATCAGCGAAGAAAAATGCTAGACTCAGTATTTCTGTGCTTAATAAGCAGAAGGATAATACGCAGGAAATCAGATCCGATATCAATGTGGATCATGATATTTCAGATATCTATGTACAAAATGTACAGCTTGTTGATCAAGAGCTTGTTGCAATGGTGTTTTTGAATCACGGCTCCAAAGGTTATGTAACTGAACCGCAGATTATCCGTGTTAATCTAACAACAAAGGAGATTACGAATGAGCCGCTCGTATTACCAGGAGCTAAATCTGAAGCAGCAAATGGGGATAATCAATTCGTTAGGTTAGCCAATCAAAATCTGGATCACTCGGATCAATGGATTGTAACGGTTAGTAAAGATAATCATAAAAAGGCATATCAAGTAGATGTTGCAACAGGACAAATCTCGCCGCTCGCGTTCCAAGGGCATGAAATGTTATTGAATAATATTATGAATGCGTATGGACAGAAAATTTATTTCCTGCAAAAAGCTGTATCGGGTAAGGAGAATATAGGATTTACTGTGATTTCTTACGATCTCGTAAGTAAAGAATATGAGACTACTCTGAAGAATACAAATATAGATTTAAGTGAAAACATTACCTATGATTTTAAACAAGACTATCTCTATATTGTGGGTTATAAGAATATGGGTAATAAGTACTTCAAAGGTAATCGTCTGTATGTATTCAATTTGACAAGCGGTAACCTTGAATACGAAGGAAAAGCAGTATCAACAGAGGTTACAAATCAGGCTGAAGATGAAGCTAACATGGATTTGAATTTTATCGATCTCGGTCAGTATTAGAATTACTTGTAGAATTGAAAAATAGAGATAAAGAGATATGAAAAGGTACCAAGGCCGAGCTAATGACTTCTAATAGTCAATTAGCTCGGCCTTTTAGTCGAAATTATAAAACAACCAATAATCACTGTATATCGATTAAAATATATTGTAAAACGATAAATAATGTGATAAATTCAATTCACAATAAATCTGTGAGGTGTGTTTTTTATGGAAAGAGGATCAACACTTTTTTTAAGGGCAGCGGTTATTCTTATTGGTATCCCGGTGCTTGCTTTGTGCATATTTGTGGTGCCGGAAATAGCGAGTTTCGCAGCAGAACTGTATCCGGATTATAGTTTATTGAAATATCTCATTGCCATTGATTTGTATGCCTCGGCGATACCTTTTTACTTTGCACTGTATCAAGCTTTTAAACTGTTAGGCTATATTGACAAAAACAATGCTTTCTCGGAAATGTCTGTACAGGTTTTAAAGAAAATAAAATATTGTGCAATCATCATCAGTTGCTTGTATGTAGTTGGTATGCCACTCTTTTACCTCATGGCGGAGAAAGATGATGCCTCAGGGATTATAGTCATCGGCTTGATTATCATTTTTGCCTCCATGGTGATTGCCGTTTTTGCTGCAGTTCTACAAAAGCTTTTAAAAGAAGCTATTGATATAAAATCAGAAAATGACTTAACTGTCTGAGGTGAAAACAATGGCGATTATAATTAATATCGACGTGATGCTGGCCAAAAGAAAAATGAGTGTTACTGAGCTTTCGGAGAGAGTTGGAATAACAATGGCTAATCTTTCTATATTGAAAAATGGAAAAGCAAAAGCGGTGCGATTATCAACGTTAGAGGCAATTTGTAAGGCTTTGGAATGTCAGCCTGGAGATCTATTAGAATACAAAAATGATGAGGAAACATAAGAATGAAGTCAATAACACAATTGCTGCATTTCGGATATCATCAGGCGATGAGTTGCATATTTCCAGTTGCGATTTTTGGGACTTTAGCTCTTTCTAACATAATAGAAATGCCTTTTCTTTACCGTTATGATGCCATTCTTCTAATACTGCTTACAGTGCAGTACCTCATGTACCGTACTGGATTAGAGACGCTGGATGAAATAAAAGTAATCTGTGTGTTCCACGTTATTGGTTTATTGCTGGAAATCTATAAGGTAAAGATGGGTTCATGGGCATACCCTGAGCCAGGGTTTACGAAGGTGTTTGGTGTACCCCTCTATAGTGGATTTATGTATGCAAGTGTCGCAAGCTTTATGTGCCAGATATGGCGAAGATTGAAAATGGATATGACCGGTTGGCCGGGGCTTGCTTCAGCGGGATTGTTGGGAGGAGCCATCTATTTAAATTTTTTCACACATCATTTCATTCCTGATTTTCGTTGGTGGCTGACAGCGCTTGTGGTTGTTGTCTTCTGGAAAACATGGATCATTTATAGGGTACGGACGGTTACCTATCGAATGCCCTTGACACTGGCCTTTTTTATTGTAGGATTTTTTATCTGGTTAGCTGAAAATATCGCTACATTTTTTAATGCATGGAAATATCCTGATCAATATCAAACGTGGCAACTGGTTAGTTTCAGTAAGATCAGTTCGTGGTTCCTTCTAGTGATCATTAGCGTCATTATAGTTGCCCAGCTTAAACATGTTAAGGCTAGCCGTAATCCGATAAATTCATAATTGAGCTGAGTTGGGACAATACGGTTGATTTGACGAATAAATCATTCGTTTGTTACAATGACGGCATCAATTAGGAAAAGGATGAGGACGATGGTTCGTCGTTTGAAAAGGTTTAAGAATGTCGCTACTGCATCAAGCTTCTAAGTATAAATGAATTACATTACTTAGAAGCGAGGGAAAGAAAATGAAACAACATCAGTTCAGCCACTGGTCTGAAACTAAGTATTTAAAGGATATTGTCACCAACCCAATGATAGAGGTAGGAGAGTACTCTTACTACTCTGGTTATTACGATAATCTTGATTTTGAAGATGGGTGTGTCAGATACCTTTGGGGTGATGAACAATCAAGAAAGTTGTTTAATCCCAGTGAAGATTATGGTTGGCATTTAGATAAATTGATTATAGGAAATTATGTTTGTATTGCTAGTGGTGTAATTATTCTCATGGGTGGGAATCACAATCATCATCCTGAATGGATTACCGTGTATCCTTTTGTAGACCAGATTGCAAACTCTTACGAATCCAAAGGGGATACAAACATTGCTAGTGATGCCTGGATTGGGATGAATGCAATGATTATGCCCGGTGTGAAAATAGGCGAGGGTGCTATTGTTGCGGCAGGATCAGTTGTTGTAAAGGATGTCCCACCGTATACGATAGTGGGCGGCAATCCTGCTAAAGTGATCAAGCAACGGTTTACAGATCAAGAAATCGAAAAGTTAAAGGAAATGCGCTGGTTCGATTGGAAACGTGAGAAAATTGAACAAGCCACTTCTATCTTTTCAAGTTCATCTATTGATCAATTATATGACTTTTACCTTAAAGAAATAAAAAAATAACAAAATCAGAACAGGCTGCCGGTATATTCTGCAGCCTGTTCTTTTATCTGACAGGGTAGTTTAACAATAATTGTTTTTTACCAGATTAAACCTAATTAGTATGTTAATATAGGAATGGACTCATTTAATAAGTTAGGAGGAAATTATATTATGGCCTTACCTTTACAAATCCGTCGAATGACACAAAACGATATTGATATTATACATACGGGGTTATCTGAGCATGACGTAAGCCAACCTCTTGATTATGTCCAACGTTGTTGGCAAGAAAATCAAAATGAAAAGCGAGTTACACTTTTAGCTTTTTGTGAAAATGAGTTTGTTGGATGGGGACATGTGGTATACAGGTCGGAATATCCTTATTTTGCAGAGAATAATATACCTGAAATTCAAAACTTTGACGTCATCCCGCCATTTAGGAAACGTGGGGTAGGAAGTGTATTAATTGAAGCTCTTGAAAAAGATGCTTTTACTATATCTAATACTATTGGTATTGGATTTGGATTATACGCTGACTATGGAACCGCACAACGGATGTATATAAAGCGTGGTTTTATCCCTGATGGGCGGGGAATCATGTACGATAATAAGCCTGTTGAGCCTGGGGCACATGTTTGTGTGGACGATGATCTCTGCCTTTATCTAATAAAAACTATTGAGCAATAAAAGCAGGCTAATTAGAACTGAAACGGAGTTAGAGGATGGAACGGAATATGAAGAAAAAGGCATAGTGAAACCGGTAAAGTTCCGCTCGTTATATTTCAGGATTTGGATTGGCAAAACTGTAATCATTCTAGACTTAAAACAAGGCTTGAAAATATGTAAGAAGAGTCGTAAAACGTTGAAGATTATTTTTGGTATAACAAGTCTTTAGGTTAAGTATGACAAGGTTGCCGTCTAAATGAACAAATGGAGGAGACCTGACACGAGACTTAGTGCTCTACCTGAGAATTATTAAAAACTCAAAATATAACGACAAGCGAGGTTTAAATGGATAATCCAGAGAATTTGACCCAAGCGCTGTCTAAGTTTTATGAAGAACTTGAACGATCTGATTTACCGGTTAATACTTTTATGCTATTGCGTAAGGGAGAAGTTATTACCGAGTTTTATCGTCAACCGTACCGCAAAAACGTTCCCCAGGTTTTATTTTCTCTAAGTAAGAGCTTTACATCTATTGCAGCAGGCATAGCATGGGATAACGGTTATTTTGAATTAACGGATAAAGTGGTTTCTTTTTTCCCGGATCAGCTTCCTAGCTCAATTTCACCTAATTTAGAGAAGATGACGATACATCATCTTCTTTCCATGAATACAGGACATAACAATAATATATATGGTGCGATAGCCAAGCAAAATGATTGGGTTCGTGCCTTTTTAGCTTTGGACGTAGAAGATGAACCGGGAAGTTATTACAATTACAATACACACGCCACTTATATGGTTTCGGCTATTATCGAAAAGACGACTGGAGAGAATCTTGTTGATTTTCTAATGCCAAGATTATTTGCCCCGTTGGACATAGAAAGACCGGAATGGGAGACTTGCCCGTTAGGAATTGTTGCTGGTGGAATGGGACTAAGCATACCAACAGATGGAATCGCGAAATTTGGCCAGATGCTCCTCAATCAAGGGGTTTACAATAGTCGTAGAATTGTTTCGAAAGATTATTTAAAGCTGGCGCTAAATGAACAAAGCGATAATCGTTGGGGACAAAATAAGGCTGACTGGTCAAACGGATATGGTTATCAGTTCTTTATGTGCAGGAATGGATGTAAGATGGGGAATGGAGCTTTTGGTCAATTGTGTTTCATTGATCCGAGTCAAGAGATTGTGATTGCTGCAACTTCAAGTTTTACCGAGATGAAGAAGTTACAGGATTTTTTAGATATCATATATGCAAAATTACTGAACTTTGATTGGCCAACGGTTGCATCTAACATTATAAAACCTCCTACATTTACCTCCTTAGTAAACAGGATAGTTAAAGTAGATTATAGATCGTACAGTGGAATTTATATCTTTGAAGATAATAAGCATAAAATCAAAGAATTAACACTGAAGTTTGAAGATGAGCACCTTAGTTTTTCTTTACTTTACGACGATCATTTAGATGAATTTTCGTTCGATTTTTTAAGGCCTACCCATGCAAAAAGTTTATTTATTAAAGACTTATCCCTTAGTGAGCAGGAAGTTTGTACATCTGCAAGCTGGCAATATGATGATTCCAAATTAATCCTCACGGTATATTACATTGAAACCCCTTACGTAGTTGATTACACTTTGAGTTTTAGCGGTAAAAAAATTGAACTGCATATGCATAGGAATCTTTCCTTAGAGGATAGAGAAGACATAACTGTTATTGGTTGGGAGGGATGAAATGACCAAGGGTAAAGGTTGGATAGCTGTTTTATTTTTGCTGTTTTCTTTAGTTTTTGTGGGAATCACACATCAGGGTACTATGTTTGGGGATTACCTCTTCAGAACCATTGGAATTCCGCCTTGGAGCGAACCTGCGACAAACCATGGTTTACATTATTCAGCAATATTCGGGATACTTTTGTTAATTTTCAGTGGGGGTTTAACTATAAAGCACTTTAGACAGTGTTATAAAAAATATGTAGGCAGAACCGTTTTGCTTGCTATCATCATCTTCATTACATTGTATCCATTTCTAACAGAACGATTGTATTATCTTGTGAATATGAACAATGATGGAATTGGAGTTGTGGATTTTCTGGAAAAAGATTCGCACTGTATGTACGGTACTCAAGAGGATATTGTGCAGGTTCAATGTACAATCAGGCTAATCAACTATGGCGGGCAAAATGAAACCGTTATAATCCGTCCAATCTTTCGAGAGTACGGTAATCCTCAAGGGATCTGGTCATTCGCAGAGGTTCAGCCGCAAGAGATTACCTTGTTACCAAGATCTAATATTAAACATAACATTCACTTTGAGAGTAAGCCTGACGCTCGGATTGCTGAATTCGGGGCGAACGGTAATACCGATTATTTTGGTGTGGAGTTCGTCAAGGATGGACAGAAAAAGGTAGTCTTTAGGGAATGAATTGATAAAAATAAATATGTGAGTTATTTGCTTTAGTATTATTACAGCTGAGTAGTAACGGAAGGGAAGGTTTCCAGTGACTCAACGCCTGATAACAAAAGTAAATCAGCGCCTCGATAGTGTGCGTGTGCTGGTTCAAGAAATGATCATGTCTATAGGTAGCGAACAATGGAAACAGGAAGCGTGTGTTCACCTGTACGGAGTGTCTAGTTTTGCTTCATTGCTTGCCATGAAAAGAGAACAAAATCAGGAATTGGCAGCCATTATAGGACTGCTTCATAATTATTATTTCTTCAAAACCGGAGTCAAGGAATTTCCAGGTCCCAACAGTGCTGATACCGTAAGGCCTTTATTAAGAGACTTGAATATGTTTACCAAAGAAGAGCTGACTCAAATTCTAAAGGCAATCTTCCATCAAGGGGACAGGAATAAAGTTCAGGGTCCCTATGAAGAGATTCTAAAGGATGCTCAAGTTCTACAATTACACTTGCAGAATAGGGGATGTAATGTAACACAACAGGACACGAATAGGCTTCGGAATGTACTTCGTGAAATGACGATTCCAGAGGATTTTTTGGAAGAGTTAGATTACAGTAGCGGGGCTGAAGTTCTCCAGCCTACGGATAAACGAGGTAAGTTAGCTAATATTGCTGAAACATTTGGAAAAGAAAACATTGTTGGAATACCAGGAAACGAACGATATCGAGAAATCTGTAAATATTGGCCTGACCAAGCGATTTATAAAGTATTACAAAACAATTGGTGCGCAGCATTTGTATATTACTGCTGTATGCAAGCTGGATTTCTGCTGCCGATTCGATATCCGAATGCTGATTTTCGATTAGCTGGCGTAGGGGCTTGGTTAGAGTGGGCGCAACTACCTGAGACCGCATTTTTTTATTTTGACGGGCAAGAGGGGTTTACTCCTCAACGTGGTGATATTGTGATTTATGAAAAATTGCTAACTAATGACCCTCACGATCATACAGGTATTGTTTTAGCATGCGATGACAAGGAGATCTTAGTTGCTGAAGGAAATAGGGATAATCAGAATTATTCCAGTGTTTTCTACAGAGATCGCTGGCATTGCGTATATGGCTATATCCGTATCGCTAATGACTATGAATTTGAGTTTAGTGGTGAGTATACTCCAATTTAGTTGAGGGGAGTTCATTCGGATGGTCACAGTTAAGAATATTAAGGCTGAGTATTTATTAATGACTAACCCTAATTTTGAATTATTTTCAGAACATGCTCTGGAAAAAATAATACGCTGCAACAGCAAAACATCTAAATAAAACTCCGGTTTTTATCGTTACTTTTGAAGGGAAAAATGAGCCAGCTTGGGACAAAGGTTCTTGAGCTTCTTCTCTTTTAAAAAGCGAACAAACTTGCCTTTTAGCTATGTTAGAGTTATCATAGATTTCTAAAGTCGTTAATGGAGGTGCTGAATGAAATATTCCCAAGCGACAGATTATGCACTTCATGCAATGCTCTATATGGTGACGGTGGCGTCTGATAAGCCGGTGGGTGTTCAATTGCTTGCTGAGAAGCTAGGTGTTTCCCAAACCTATCTGTCCAAAATGATGACTAAGCTAGTGAAGGCTGGATTGATTCAATCTGCACCTGGTGCTAATGGTGGTTATCGTCTCAGACGCAAGTCGGAAGAAATCTCTTTTTTGGATATTATCCATGCAATCGAAGGAACGGCTTCCTTTTTTGAATGCAGTCTAGATCACGGAAGTGAATGTCTGATTCAACAGGTTGTGATTGACGCTGAGCGACAGATGGAGCAGTACTTAGAGAACACGAAAATTGCAGATTTGGCAAAAACGATGAAGACGGAGTAAAGATCCGTTCTTTTTTCGGGGTTATTAGAGACAATATAAATCCGTAATGACTTTAATGTGGGTTTTGATACTAAAATATGAAGTTTAAAACAATGGAGGATGATTACAATGACTGAAGAGCAAAAATTAAATGCCAAGAGGGCAACCTATGAAAAAACCACTCATATTTCGATTCCCTCTTATGATTCATTATTTTCGATGATCCAATCTTATTTTCGCTTCGAATTAGGTGACATCCCTGTATCTATGCTCGTGGTCGGTGCGGGGGGAGGAAATGAATTTTCGACATGGGGGCCATCTAACCCAAACTGGACATTTACTGGAGTGGATCCTTCGGAAGATATGCTTAAGATTGCGAGATTAAAGATAGATGAACTGGGCCTAGAGAGCCGTGTCAGTCTGATTCCTGGGACAATCGATGATCTTCCTCAGCAGGACTCAAAGTTCGATGTGGCAAGTTGTATTTTGGTCCTTCATTTCATCCATGATGTTCAAGAAAAATTGAAATTGCTTCGCTCCATAAAGGATAATCTGAAACCGGGGGCTCCATTTGTTCTCGTAAGTGCATATGGAGATTTGGATGATCCTGAACTCCACGACAGAATAAACGTATGGAAAAGCTTTTGGGTTGCAGGGTATGAATCTCCCGATGCGTTTGATAATGTAAGTAGCAATATTACAAAAATTTCTTTCCTTCCCGAAAAACAAATTGAAGAGTTATTGAAAGAATCAGGCTTCACAAGAATCACTCGATTTTATTCTACTGGAATTATGGCAGGTTGGATGTGTCACGCGGAGTGACTTGAATACTTTCGGACCCAGATGACGTTATTTGTATATATTTAGGCGTTGGAGCATGATTTCGGACTCCAGTGCTGCTATTCCTTAAATAGAGGGTGATATATGGTGATTATCATGCTCATAGCGGCTATGGAGTCCGCGAGCACCCTTAATATAGGAAAAAGTAGCGTATAAGGTCAACTATGTCCTATAGTGCGATTCATAAGTGTGATTAGTACTTAATTAAACCAAGTTTAAGGATTAGTTCAGCGATCAGGTAGCTCCAAAAAGTAGGGGGTGCCCAACAGCCATTGTATGGCTATGGACACCTCATTGTTTTTAACGAAAGTGACTAATCTATACATGAAGCTTGTAGCGATTTGCTTTGCTTATCCGCTGAATGTCTGCAAGTTCCTCCGAAGTGAGTGGAGCTACATCAGCAGCCATTACATTGCTTTTTAATTGCTCCAGACTGCTCGCCCCAGGAATAATAACGGCTACAGATGGATTGGCTAGTGGATAATGAAGCGCTGTTTGTGCAAGATTGCGAGAGTCACTAGTTTCCTGCGAAAGCTGATCATGTAAATTCAGAAGTTCCTCACTACTGTAATCTAAGTAATTCTTCTCCGCCTTGCTGCGACCACGCTCTGACAGTATGCCCCCTGCTAAAGGTCCGCGTGCGATCATGCTAATTCCATGCTTAGCTAGCAGAGGAAGGATTTCTTCCTCAGGACGTCGATCTAAAATGCTATATTGGCTCATAACACTTACAATATTTGATTTTTTCATATATTCTCTAATTACATTAGGACGAATAGAAGAGATCCCATAATAGCGGATAAGACCCTCTTGCTTAAGTTCTTCAAAAGCTTCAATCGTTTCGTCAATTGAATCTTCAATAGTGCCGCCATGCAGCTGGTATAGATCGATGTAATCGGTTTGCAGCCGTTTAAGACTATCTTTGACTGCATTTTTAATATAGGCTTTTGAAGGATCCCAGCTCCAGCCTTCTTGGCCGGGAATTCTGCGGTTGCCAACTTTTGTGGTCAGGATTACATCCTGTCGACGTTGACGAATGGCTTTGCCAATAATTTCTTCATTACGGCCCTCATCATAAAGATCTGCTGTATCAACAAAATTGATTCCTTGATCGAGTGCTTCATGAACAATGGAAATGGCTTTCGCCTCATCCGTACCCAAAGACATACAGCCAAGTCCTATCTCACTTACATACAAATCAGATTGTCCTAAACGATTTTTTCTCATAGCGCATTCCTTTCTACTTCTGTTGTTGTTATATTATAACGTTTTGGAGAATTGAATTCTAATGGTGCTTCGGACTTCCATTGACTTTATGATCTTTTGGCTTTATCGTCATAGCATATATTATTTATTAGATGAAGATAGATAGGGAGAGATTTGATCATATGGAACAAGCGATGTTTGCAGGCGGATGTTTTTGGTGCATGGTGACACCGTTTGAGGAATTACCAGGCATTCATGGAATTGTATCGGGATACGCGGGAGGGTTAACTGAGAATCCAACCTACGAAGAAGTCAAAACCGGAACAACGGGGCATTACGAGGTTGTGCAGATTACGTTTGATCCAGCGCTTTTTTCATACGAGAAGCTGCTTGAATTATATTGGCCTCAGATTGACCCTACCGATGATGGTGGGCAATTCCAGGATCGAGGAACTCAGTACCGGACAGCGATCTTCTATTATAATGAAGAACAGCGTTTAGCAGCTCTTGCCTCGAAGGAACAGGTTGCGGTCAGTGGCAGATTCTCCGGTCCAGTCGTTACGGAAATTCTTCCGGCGCCAACTTTTTATCGTGCAGAAGAGTACCATCAGGATTATCATCATAAGAATCCCAAGCACTACAAAGAAGATCGGGAGCAATCCGGTCGGGATACTTTTATCGCTAAACACTGGTAAGTGTTGAAAAAACTTTAAACCAAGAGCATCCTGAGTCATTCATGGCTTACGGGATGCTCTTTTTGCATTATATACAAATTTTATTTATTTTAAATTCTACATACTTTCCACACATTTGTAGACTAAACTACTCTAAATCAAGCGAGAACATCATACAGGAGGGTTTAGGATGAAAAAAATCATACCATTTGTTGCCGTTAGTTTGCTTTTGAGTACAGTGTTAACAAGCTGCCAATCAGGCAATAATGTTCCATCTAAGGTTAATTCGCAAGCTAGTTCTGCAACGGTGGAGCAACCATGGATAGCTACGAAGAATACTACTCGTATTAACACTTCAGATCCGATTCAAGCCGCAGTGTTAGTTTCTCAGACTTTATGGACTGCGCAAACAAAGAATAATAGACCTTCAAGTGTAGTTTTGACGGATGTGAGTAATTGGCAGATCGCCGCAGTTAGTGCAGATTTGATTCATCATCCCAGTAATGGGCCTGTACTGTATACCACAAAAGAAGGGGTTCCTGAGGTTACTCTCGCTGAACTTAAGCGACTGAATCCAATAGGTGCTGAAGGCAATAAAGGGGTTCAGGTAGTGCTTGTTGGGCCTATGGCATCCAATGTCGAACAACAATTTAAGGCCATTGATTTAAAAGTAGACCGGATAGAAGGGGATGAGCCAGCGGCAGTAGCTCAGGCTATAGATACTTATTACGCCAAAGTAGCGGATGAACTTCCAAAGTCGGTCATTATTGGTTCTATGGATAGCCCTGAGTACACGTTGCCAGCAGTGAATTGGATCGCACATATGCCTGAACCTCTTCTCTTTGTAACCAAAGACGAAATTCCTAACTCAACGGTCGAGGCTTTAAAAGAACGTGGAGGTAGCGCAACCATTTACATCCTAGGACCAGAAGACATTGTCTCAGCAGATGTAGAAAAGCAATTAAAAGAATACGGAACAGTTCTCCGTATAGCTGGAGAAGATGTTTTTAAGAACGCTATAGCTTTTGCAAGTTTTAAGGATGCCAATAACGGATTCGGCTGGGGAATCAATGCACCCGGTCATAACCTGTCTTTGTTAACCACGGATTCAACGATGCTCGCTATCGCCGCTGCGCCTTTTTCTCATTTGGGGAAACATGCGCCGCTTATTTTTACGGAAAAAGACGGGCTGCCAGATTCAGTAATGGAGTATATGATGGAGCTTCAACCTAAATTTCAAGATTCACCAGCAGAAGGTCCTTACAATCATGCTTGGATAAGTGGGGATAACCTTACAATAAATGAGCGAGCACAAAGTGAAATCGATGACATGCTAGAAATCTCACCTGCTGCAGGAGGCAATCCGCATTCCGGTCACTAACCATCATCAGAGGCTGGCATCATTTAGGGATGATGTCGGCTTGTTCTGTGTTTTTTTTGTATAATGAGAAGAACTAGGTCATAAAGAGGGTGAACGGCTTGAATAAGCTACAGATACTGATCGTAGATGATGAATGGAACATGCGGAATTTATTGCGGATTTATTTAAGTAAAGAAGGGATGTCTACAAAAGAGGCGTCAACGGGTCATGAGGCACTCCAACTGTTGAAACAACACAGCTTTGACCTAATCTTGCTGGATGTGATGATGCCGGATATGGATGGCTGGCAGGTCTGCAAGCTGGTGAGGGAGTCAAGCTCTATCCCAATTCTAATGCTAACCGCACGTTCTGAAACCAAGGATAAGGTACGTGGTCTCGGTATAGGCGCAGATGATTATCTTACTAAACCGTTTGAGCCGGAAGAATTAGTGGCTAGGATTTATTCTCTGCTGCGGCGTTCAACACTTACTTTTGTTCAACAACCTCAGGAAAAGGTGCTCACATACCCTGATTTTAAAATATACCCAGAAGCTAGGGAGGTACATATTCAGGATACATCCATTGAATTCACGCTCAAGGAGTTTGATCTACTGGCCACTTTGGCGCAAAACACTACCCGGGTTTTTACGAGAGAAGAACTGGTGGAGCGATTATGGGGGAATAATTATGAGGGGGAGAATCGTGTTATTGACACTCATATTAAGAATATCCGCGAGAAACTACATAAAGCAGGCCTAGCCTATAATCCGGTTCAGACGGTGTGGGGATTAGGTTATAAATTTCATGCTCCCGGTAATCAGGTATGAAAAATAACATCATCGGACTTAAGCTCGGTTTTGTTATTATGTCTGTTTTTGTGGTTGTTTTGCTTGTTCTTGGAATTACTATAGAGCGGATGTTTACAAACTTTTATTACAACGAGATGCAAAAAGAGACGGAGGAACTCACCTCACATTTTATTGGAATGGCGGAATCGCAGGATAGTTCAAACGAGCAGATGATGAGTACCTTTGCAGAATTTTCGGATGTCAGTATCTTTAATATCTCAAAGGATGGCAATGTGATACTCCACTCGGGTGTACATGATCGTTTGGATCGTTCATTCATCCATGCTTCGGATGTTAGTAGGATTTTCGCTGGGAAAAGTGTTGATTTTGAGTATAAAGATCCTGCTGGATATTCTTATTTTATCATTGGAAAACCAATAATGGAGGGGGATACAACTCAGTCTGCACTTTATGTAATGTCCTCTACAGAGAGTATGAAGCAATCTTTGGCTTCCATCCGGAACCTCCTGCTGATTGCAGGAATGGGGGCTTTTATATTGGCTTTAGGGATCACTGGTGTGATCGCCATGATTTTGTCTAGACCTCTGATCAAGATGCAAAAGGCAACCCGGAAAATCGCGGCTGGCGAGCTGGAAACGAGACTTTCTATACGTAGTACCGATGAGATTGGTTTTTTGGCTGCGGCCATAAATGATCTGGCTGTCGATCTACAACGATACAGGGATACAAGGCAGGAATTTCTGGCAAATATCTCACATGAGCTGAGAACGCCCATTACATATTTGGAGGGGTACACCAAGGTTATAAAAGATGGGCTTTACGAGACCGAGGGGGAAAGGGATCTATACTTGGATATCATTCATCAGGAAGCACATCGGCTCCAGCATCTGGTGGATGATTTATTTGAACTGGCAAAGATGGAGGAAGGAAAGGTTACACTTACCCAAGAGTGGATCGATCTCAGTCAGCTAACGGAACAAGCCGTGCGCAGAGTTGAACTGAAAGCAAAAGAGAAGGGGTTACAGCTGAAGCTTCAGCTTAGCGGAGATGCGTATATGATCCGTGGAGATCAAAAACGTATGGAACAGATTATAATGAACCTTCTGGAAAATGCAATTCGTTATACGGATGAAGGCGAGATTATTGTTCATGTGGAATTTACAGCGGATGCTGCAACTCTAATAGTTGAAGATACAGGAATAGGTATTCCTGAGGAAGAGCTTCCCTATATCTTCGAACGTTTCTACCGGGTAGAGAAATCACGTTCAAGACAATACGGAGGTTCAGGTCTGGGACTTTCCATTGTTAAAAAGCTGGTGGAATTGCATGGAGGCAAGATTCGAATGATGAGTCAGCCTGGAGCGGGTATTCGTTGCGAGGTGCAACTATTGAATTTATCTAAATCCGAATAAATGTAAGTAAAAAGAGACTTCCGATACAAAATGAGGTCTCTTTTTTGCTTGTTTATAATGTTATTGATTCGACTCAAGCTCTTCAAGTGCCCATTCGCAGAATTGTATAGAGCTCTCCATATCAAGCACACGTTTGCGGATCAGTAAATAACGTCCAAAAGTGGTGGCTTTTAACTCACGAGTCTCACCGCGTTCATCACGCAAGACTTCGTTTGCTTTGAGCAAAACCTTGTATCGCTCCAGCTCACTTTTACAAAACTCTGCACGTTTTAGCAATAGGTCCTTGGCTTCTTCCGGGTTGGATAGCCATAAGCTATACAGCTTAAAATGCAGCTCATCCCGTAGCACCGGAGGCTCTGCAGTAGTTTCCACCCATTGCCGCAATTGCTCCAGTCCTGCTTTCGTAATGGAGTATTCTTTTTTATCCGGTTTATCGGTCTGTTCAATGAGCTTAAAGGTGATATAACCTTGCTGCTCCATGCTCATTAATAGAGGGTAGATTTGACTATGTCCAGCACGCCAGAGCGGCTTGATATTCTGAGTTAATTCATATCCAGACAATGAGTTAGCGCTAAGTAAAGCTAGAAGTCCATAAGACAGTGTATTCATTACTATAAAGCCCTCCAGTTATTATAAATCCGTTTTCATTGAATTTTTCGGGGATATGTCATCATTGACATATTGATCATACGATTATAACATTATTCAAGTCACCTTATATATGTAAAAGTAGACATATAAAAAAATAATGAGGAGGGGAAGCATGGAAGAAAATCAAGCAAGCAAAATACATTTTTGGCCGATCATGATTGCCATATTCTTCGGAAATTTCGTCTCTGTCTTAAGTACAACGACGATCAACATTGCTGTTCCTCTTTTAATGGATCATTTCAATACGAGTCTGAACACCATGCAATGGATGGTCACCGGTTTTATGCTGGCGACAGGAGTAACCGCACCACTCGCCGGATATCTCGGAGGAAGATTCAGCTACAAAAGGCTTTATCTTTTCGCCTTGATGGGATTCACCATGTTCTCTTTGCTTTGTGCTTTAGCATGGGATCCAACATCATTAATTGTATTTCGGATGCTACAGGGTTCGTGTAGCGGTCTCATCATGGCTTGTACAATGACCATCATATTTCAAGTAATACCGGGAGAACGCAGACCTTTTGCAGTAAGCCTCTGGTCGTTATCCGCGATGGTCGCGCCAGCCATAGGACCAACGTTTAGCGGGTGGCTGCTCCAATATGCCAGCTGGCATTGGTTATTCTTAATTAACATCCCTATTGGAATCATAGCTGTTATTCTAACCCTAACGTTAATTCCATATTATCGAATGAATATTCCGAAGTCATTTGATATTCCTGGTCTCCTTACCGTTGTCCTCGGTAGTTTATCATTATTAACTGCATTTAGCCAAGGCAATAGCTGGGGATGGACTTCGTGGAAAACCTTATCGTTAATCCTTTTGGGAGTTGTATTGTTAGTTTTGTTTGTTTTGCGCGAGCTGAAGGCGGAGGTACCTCTGCTGAATTTGCGTGTATTCCGTAATCGCCGTTTTACCGCCATGCTTAGTATCTATAGTTTAGTTACGATTGCGATGTATGCCGGAACCTATTTAACCCCTTTGTTCTTACAAACGGTAGAAGGGGCTACAACGCTTAAAACAGGGCTGATTTTATTGCCGTCCTCGATCCTCCTTGCCTTACTGAGTCCAATCGTAGGTAAGCTGTATCCAAAGTTCGGACCTGTGAAGTTGATTTCTGCGGGAATTTTATTTATATTCATCGGTTTATTCATGCTTAGTCGGCTGCAAACGAACATATCTTATAGCTTTATTATGTGGGCGATGGTCGTTCGTAATCTCGGCATTGGACTAGCCAATGTTCCAAGCAGTACAGCCTCAATGGAGGAAATTCCTGTCGAATGGTCTGGGCATGCTACGTCGATCAACAACTGGGTTCGC
Source organism: Paenibacillus sp. FSL H8-0315 (assembly GCF_038005365.1). Taxonomy (NCBI): domain Bacteria; kingdom Bacillati; phylum Bacillota; class Bacilli; order Caryophanales; family Paenibacillaceae; genus Paenibacillus; species Paenibacillus sp. FSL H8-0315. The sequence goes on from NZ_JBBOTA010000001.1 coordinate 6,449,514, forward strand.
AATGTGTTAAGCTCACTTGGGATTGCAGTATTCACCTCACTGCTGTCGAGTAGATCCTTACTCCACTCTAAAGAGTTGATCAGCTCCGGTGCAAGTAATACAGATTCGATACGTTTGCTATCGTTCACGATGGGTGTGAATGATGTTTTTGTGGTAGGTTCCATTATTGTGTTGTTTGGATTTCCACTGATGTTTTTATTACGCAAGAAGCGTACTGTGGTAACTGTACAAAACGCAGGATAACCGGTACGATCCAAAAAGCAGATCGAGGTTTTATCCTTGATCTGCTTTTTGTCTTAGATTACGTTTTGTTAATAAACTTTAATGCATCATATCGCCCATTCCACCCATACTCCCTACAATTTCCGGATTAATCATCCCGAATATCATCGCGATATGCGCCACGACCAAGAATCCACTAATAAGCAGAAAATGCAGCTTCATCTTGTGCTCTTCCGATCGTTTACGGGCAATCAGACCAAGATCTAACAAAGCCAGTGGCAATAAGAAGAGTACTCCGCTTAAATAGAAGCCCACGGCTACGATATCAACCCATGTGTGCCATTCCCCATTCACAGACAAAGGAATAAACGCAGTTGGGAACAAGTAGAGGAATACACCTGTGAAATATATCCCTGCGAGTATGCTGCAGACTTTGTTGAAGGATCGTAGTGGGCCTGTTAGATTCTTGGTGAACAAAATAATAAACTCTGTAATGGTAATCGTCTCAGCAAAAATCACGGGGATGGCCATGAATATAATCAAATTCCAAGGCTGGTTGTCCGCTAGCAAAGACATGTAATGCGTCATGTTCATAAGATACTCCTCCGATAATATGTAATAGCTTCAGTTACTTATCGTATTCGAGAAGTATGTGGAAAGTATGTGGAAACGAAGGTATGATAAATATATGCAATAATAACAGTCGAGGGGAGCAAGACAACCGTGGGAAGAGGATTACAAAACATTTTATTTGATTTAGATGGTACTTTAACAGACCCCAAAGAAGGCATCACCAAAAGCGTAGAATACGCTTTGAACAAATTTGATATACAGATCGAGCATTTGGATGAGCTTCTTCCTTACATAGGTCCTCCGTTATATGATTCATTTATCGAGCTGCACCATTTCACTGAGGAACAAGCGCTTCAAGCGGTTGCTTTTTACCGGGAGCGTTACAGTGCCACGGGATTATTTGAGAATAAGGTGATTGAAGGTATACCCCAATTGCTGGAGGGACTTAAGACGAATGGATACTCATTGTATGTAGCAACCTCCAAACCGACTGTTTTTGCAGCACAGATTCTTGAGCATTATAAGCTCGATCATTATTTCAAACATATCGGAGGAAGTAATCTGGACGGTACCCGTTCTAAGAAGCAAGAGGTTATTCAGTACGTGCTTGATGAGAATGACATACATCCAGAGGAAGCGGTAATGATAGGAGATCGTAAGCATGATATCATCGGTGCTATTGGCTGTGGTGTCGAATCTATTGGAGTGACTTTTGGTTATGGTCCCAAGGAAGAGCTTGAACAAGCCGGAGCAGACCATATCGCCTTTCGTGTGGAAGAAATTGCAGATATCATTCAGCATATTTCATTGAGAGAACGGTGCACCAAATGAGTGTTATGAATACTGAAATACTTGACGGGAAATCGATTAAGCTGGTTCCAATAGATGAAAGTCATGCAGAAGGATTGGCGAGAGTGTTAAGAAATCCAGACATCTGGGAATTTACCTGGCGAAAAATAACGTCGGACGAGCAGGTGCAAGGATTAATCTCAACAGCTTTAGCGAATCAAAAGAACGGTTCACAAATTACCTTTACTATCATTGATAAAGCAACGGAGCGAATTATCGGAACCACTCGTATTATGCATCCGGATTTGGTTCATCGTAACGCTGAAATTGGATGTACCTGGATCTCACCAGACTATTGGAGAACTAGTGTGAACACAGAAGGCAAGTCGCTGCTGCTACACTATTGTTTTGAAGAACTAAAGCTGATCCGCGTAGAATTTACAGTGGTCGCGAACAACTTGAGGTCACAAAGAGCAGTAGAACGAATAGGGGCGGTTAAAGAAGGGGTTCTGCGTAAGCATAGAATCAAGTCTGACGGATCGATTCATGATAATGTGGTCTTTAGCATATTGGATACCGAATGGCCTGCTGTAAAAGAGAATCTGCATTATTTGATAAATGATAAATACGCATAAGTATAGATGAATCAGAGTGGCGACGGAAGCAATTTGTTAAAGCAGAGTGAGTGTTTAATTGTATTTTGTACAACTATAATTCCTTAATTGGTCGGGGTATAGATATAACTGTATTTAGTACATCTATATTCCTCATTTAATTCCTTATAGGTGGATTTTCAGGGTTTTAATTGTACAGAATACAATTAAAACAAGAATAGTTACTTTTGCATACGGAATAAGTGTACAGAATGCAGTTATTTCACATTTACCCTATATCACTCTCCATTATCTCATTCGAATCCTTTAATTTCGGTACCAGAAGTGTATACCAAGAGGGAATGCACCGGAAGCTACGTTCTGTCTGAAAGGATTTCTTCAAGGCATCAGACTTGCAACTCCTGCTTAGTGAGGATGAATATACTTGGTGGATCAGCGGATGATTAAGCGAGTTAAGCCAGAGCGTATAAGGATTTGCCCATAAATTTGCTTAAACACCCCCCACAGATCAAAAACACCAGGCAGTGATACTCCAATCCCGGAGAATCGCTGCCTGGTTTTTTTTAATAACAGAGACCGCTACAAATTCTAGAAAGAGCTGCTTGGAGCAGCGCCTTCTTTTATGATTCAGCCAATAGGCTGCTTATGGTTATTGTTTAGGACTTACAAGGATTTTCACTTGATTTTTTTCTTTCAAAAGAGCCTCAAACCCGTGATCAATCACTTCATTCAGTTTAATTCTCTTAGTAACAAGTTTTTCAGCAGGGAAGTACCCTTGTTCCATCAAGCTAATTACAGCTGGGAAAACATCACGGTAACCAATGATACCAGTTAAGTTGCGTTCTTTAAGTACGATATTGTTTGGAGTAATCGTAGCATCTTTTTCGAAAATACTAACGATCATGATTTGTCCACTCAATTTAGTGGAATTAATGGCTTGGGTTAGAACGGGAGGTACACCTGTCACTTCAAACGCAACATCTACGCCACCATCGGTACGTTTTTGAATTTCTTCGACCACATCATATTGTTTAGGATCGATTACAATACCACCAAGTTCTTCAGCTTTACTCTTACGTTCCTCGGAAAGTTCTACTACATAGATTTCAGCTGCGCCGGATGCTTTCAAAGCTTCAATGACCAGCAAACCGATTGGGCCAGCACCGAATACTACAGCTTTATCTCCAACCTTCAGTTGACTGGAACGAACAGCGTGTAGAGCAACGGCAGAAGGTTCCACGAGAGCACCTTGTTCATAGGATAAGCTGTCTGGAATTTTGTGCACCATATGTTGGTCTGCTGCGACGTATTCTGAGAATCCACCGCCACCACCAGCCAAACCTAGGAAGCCCATTTTTTCACAAAGATTATATTTACCTTGTCGACAAGCCACACATTCACCACATGCAAAAACAGGCTCTACGACGACGCGATCACCAACATTAAACTTGCTAACGCCTTGACCTACTTCTACGATTTGTCCAGAGAATTCATGTCCCATTACGACTGGAGCTTTTTCACCAGTAAGGGGATGATCTGTTCCTTGGGGAATGAAAATAGGACCGGCTACATATTCGTGAAGATCGCTGCCACAAATTCCGCACCATTCGATTTTGATTTTCACTTTTCCTTCAAGGGCTGCTGGTTCTTCAATCTTTTCTAACCGTAGATCTTTGACGTTATGCCATCTTAATGCTTGCATATCATTCATCTCCTAGATTAATAATTAAATAATAAATAGTATTTTATTTCTGGAAAAGAGGAAACGTTTCCGAGAACAAATATGTCACATAATTTTCATATTGTCAAATTTAAATATTGAAAATATTAATATTGAAAATTAGTGAAATTTTTCACTAAAATAGAGTTATATCAAGCCTTTAGGCTCACAGTGGCAGCTGAGATAAGTATTCTTCTATGTACTATTATGTTATAATCTATACATTGGAATTTTGATTTTAGATGAGTGGAATAGAGATAAATACGAAAACGATTCCGGAAATAAGGGGACTATCAGAGTGGCTAATAAAAACAAAGTAACCATAGAGGATGTAGCGAAACGGGCGGGGGTAGGTATTGCTACTGTCTCAAGAGCCATTAATAATTCAGAGGGAATTAGTTCCAAGACCAAGGCGCTGGTACTGCAAGTGATTGAGGAGATGGGTTTCACTCCAAATACCTCTGCGCAAAGCCTCAAAATCCGCCAAACGAAGCAAATTGCTCTGGCCGTTCCTGACATTCGCAACGCAATTATTCCGGATATCGCCTGGTCCGTAGAGCAAGCCGCCAAACAACATAGCTATCGGGTAATTCAAATTAATACTTCTGGCAACCCGCGCACTGAGCTCGAAACGATTCGTGAGGTCAAAAAATTACATGTAGATGGACTCATTATCATGCCTCTTGCTTATCCAAAGACCATGGTAGAGTTAATTAATAAATCGAGTGTTCCGGTCTCCATCATTAACTACGGGAAAAGAATCACAGAAAATGTGAAAGCTGACGTCGTTAGTTTGTCACGTTTTGAAGGACAATTAGTGATGGAGCATTTAATTAATATCGGTCGTTCTAGAATTGCATATGCAGGGGCACAAAAAGATCTTATTGAAGATCGTTATCTTGCTTATCAGCAAGCTTTAAATCAAGTGGATATTTCGCTTGTTTATTTTGGCGAAGACTTTTCCTTGCAAACTGGACTACAAGCCGCTGACTATTTCTACAGCCTGACGCATATGCCAGACGCTATTTATGCAGTGAATGACATGGTGGCCATAGGTATTGTGAATCGGTTTAAAGAATTAGGCGTACGTGTTCCTGAAGATGTGGCGGTGGTTGGGGTAGATAATAACGCATGGACAACTATCACAACGCCTCAGATTAGTTCAGTTTCCATCATGGGGAATGAAGTGGCACGATTAGCCACACAGCTTCTTTTGCAACGTATTCAGGATAATATTACCGGGGAGTATCAAAGGGTGCAGCTTGATCCGCGATTAATCGTGCGAGAGTCAAGTGTTTCGGTTAGACGTAGTACGAATTAAAGGCCTCAAGTTTGCGACTACTAAGAATGAATAGGTTGTAAATCCTTTAAATCCTGCTAGACTTAATACAGAGTAATTTGATTGGAAATTAAGAAATGAGGTGCGGATCATTATGGCTAATATTTATAAGAGCTTAACCGATCTGATCGGAAATACACCGTTATTAGAGATTTCAAAGTATAGTAAAACCCAAAACGTAGAAGCAAGGGTTCTTGCCAAGCTGGAATCTTTTAATCCTGCAGGTAGTGTTAAAGATCGTATTGGATATGCAATGATCAAAGATGCGGAAGAGAGAGGTCTCATTAATAAAGATTCTGTCATTATTGAGCCTACTAGTGGAAACACTGGGATAGGACTTGCTTTTGCAGCTGCTAGCTTAGGGTATTCACTGATCATCGTCCTACCAGATACATTTAGTATTGAACGCCGTAAATTAATGCTGGCATTAGGTGCTGAGCTTGTGTTAACACCGGGAACTGAAGGAATGAGCGGAGCTGTAAGAAAGGCAGAACAATTAGCTGCGGAAATTCCAAATTCATTTATTCCCCAACAATTCAGCAATCCTGCGAACTCGGAAATACACAGAACGACTACAGCAGAGGAGATTTGGCGGGATACCGATGGAGATGTTGATATTTTCATAGCGGGTGTTGGTTCTGGAGGCACTATCTCGGGTGTTGGGAAAGCGTTGAAAGAAAAGAACCCCGCAGTCCAAATTGTCGCCATCGAGCCGTTTGACTCTCCTGTTTTATCAGGAGGCCGTCCTAAGGGACATGGGATTCAGGGCATTGGAGCAAACTTTATTCCGGAGAATTACGATAATGAAGTGGTGGATGAGATTTTTCAGGTGAAAAATGATGATGCCTATAGCGTATCACGTGCACTTGCGAGAACAGAAGGATTGCTGGTGGGTATCTCCTCCGGAGCAGCTGTTTACGCAGCTACACAAATCGCTAAGCGTCCTGAGAATAAGGACAAGACCATCGTGGTGATTCTGCCGGATACCGGTGAACGTTACTTAACCACTACGCTGTTTGATTTTTAACGGAACATGAGCGCTAGATCCAAGGAATTGGCTTTAAAAAGCAAGCAAAAGGTTCAGCTATAGGCTGAGCCTTTTTGTTGTTGGAGTATTGGCTGTATATCTCCAGATAACGGGTACCTCAAGTAACTTAGTAGTTTAAGGGGGATTCCAAACCTCCCATTATTACAAGTAGCTAAGAAGTTCAAGGGGGATTCCAAATCTCCCATTTTGTATAGTAGCCAAGGAAGTTCAGTGTGTTACGGACCGTATTGCAGCTATTTCGCCTTTTCAGCTCATTTTGCTGCGTTATCGGACTGTATAGCACTTATTGGCCAACATTTGTGGATAAACAGTGTAGTTTTGAGTAAATAGCTGCAACTGAGTCCGATAGCCTGCCGCAAACGCTCAAATAAACAGAATAACGTCTCCTGAGTCCGATGCATCGGCGAAAAGTATGTTATCCAGCAGGGGATTCCAAAACTTCAATGTACCTCAAGTAACTAAGAAGTTTAAGAAGGATCCAAAACTCCCATTATTTCAAGTAACTAAGAGAGTTCAGTGTGTTACGGACCGTATTGCAGCTATTTCAGCATTTCAGCTCATTTTGCCGAGGTATCGGACTGTATAGCACTTATTGGCCAACATTTGCGGATAAGTGGTGTGGTTTTGAGTAAATAGCTGCAACTGAGTCCGATAGCCTGCCGCAAACGCTCAAATAAACAGAATAACGTCTCCTGAGTCCGATGAATCGGCGAAAAGTATGTTATCCAGCAGGGGATTCCAAGCCCCCCATTATCTCAAGTAGCCAAGGAATTTTAGTGTGTTACGGACCGTATTGCAGCTATTTCAGCATTTCAGCTCATTTTGCCGAGGTATCGGACTGTATAGCACTTATTGGCCAACATTTGCGGATAAGTGGTGTGGTTTTAAGTAAATAGCTGCAACTGAGTCCGATAGCCTGCCGCAAACGCTCAAATAAACAGAATAACGTCTCCTGAGTCCGATGAATCGGCGAAAAGTGTGTTATCCAGCAGGGGATTCCAAAACTCCAATGTACCTCAAGTAACTAAGAAGTTTAAGAAGGATCCAAAACTCCCATTATTTCAAGTAACTAAGAGAGTTCAGTGTGTTACGAACCGTATTGCAGCTATTTCGGCTTTTAAGCTCATTTTGCTGCGTTATCGGACTGAATAGCACTTATTGGCCAACATTTGCGGATAAGTGGTGTGGTTTTGAGTAAAAAGCTGCAACTGAGTCCGATAGCCTGCCACAAACGCTCAAATAAACAGAATAACGTCTCCTGAGTCCGATGCATCAGTGAAAAGTATGTTATCCAGTAGGGGATTCCAAATCTCCAATGCTCTTGAGTTTGATCCATCAACACAACACGATGATTGCCCCTGAAGTGACTCGCACGCCTCAAATCACCCGCCTCATAAACTCTAACCGTTTTTTCCTGTTGTGTAATTTCCAGTTTAGAATAAAATGGAACTATTCCGCTAACCGCGCGTAACCGATAAATAAGAGAGATAATGATAGATCAGGAGGTACATATGAACACGAGAACTCTAAAAATACTGCTACATACCACACTTGCTGCCTTATTGTTAAGTGTATTGCTTTTGCCGGCCGTAAGTTTAGCCAAAACTGCTGTACCTAAGCATACAGGGTCATTTTATGTGAATGATTTTGCGAATGTGATTGACGAGAAAGCAGAGAATTACATGGTGAACTACGGTATTCGATTACATCAGGCTACTGGAGCTCAAGTTGTGCTTGTAACTGTCGATTCTACTGAAGGGGTTTCGATGGAAGAGTATGCAAAATCGCTTTTCAATAGCTGGGGTGTGGGGGCTGCGGATAAAAATAACGGTCTGCTGCTGCTCCTTTCTATAAAAGATGATGATTATTGGGCGGTACAAGGTAAAGGTATAGAGGAATCATTGCCTAACAGTAAGATTAAAGAGATTCTTTCACAATATCTTGAGCCGGATTTCGCAGCTAAAACATACAGTAATGGTGCTAGGAAGACGTATGGAGCTTTTATTCAAGCTATGGGCGGCACTTGGGCAGAAAATGTTGGCACCAAAAATTACGTATCCGATAATGCGGGTGTGCTCAAAAAAGTAACTAAAGACTATCTGAACGATTCCAGCAACAGATATAAAACAACAACCGGAAGTGGAATTTATGTGGTCACCGTAAAAAATGCTGGAGATAAAACATTGCAGGACTATACCTATATGAAGTTTGCTTCGGTAGGTGCTGGTCCTAAGGATGTTATGCTGGTATTGGACATAGGCGGAGACAACTATCATGTTCTACAAGGCAAGGATATCGACAAGGTTTTAACCAATGAGGCTATTAGTAATATTTTAAATACCGTGCTTGAACCCCAATTTGTGAAAAAAGATTACGGTACGGGAGCTACAACGACAGTTAATTCGTTCTACAGTTTCTTGTTAGCTAGAGCGGATCATCCGCAAGGAGTCACTGGAAACAACGGAAACAATGTTAATCCTGGAACTACAACGAATTCTGGTACTTCCTCTACTACAGCTACAAGTGGAGGTGAGGCGGTTAGTAAAAGCAAGGCTTTTCTAATTTTCTCAGCGATTTTTGGTTCGCTTATCTTATTTGGATTTACTGCTTCACGACGCAATAGATATATAGAAATGTATGGTTTGCCATTTAATCCATATAGCCAAAGGAATATACGCCGTTATGGTCCTTGGCATGGTCAAGCGGATTACGGTTATGGCAGACGCTGGCACAGACGTTATTATCATCACCACCATAGGAATACAAACAATTCGCAATCAAGTTTCTGGGGAAACAGTGGTGGCGGAGGCTCTACTAACGGTGGCGGTGCAGGACGGTATTCCTCAAGCAACGAGAACCATGGTGGTGGAGGTTCCAGCAGTGGTGGAGGAGCAGGAAGACATTCTTCAAGCTCATCCAGCCGCAGCTACTCAGATGATGATGATAGAGGCTCATCAGGTGGTGGCGGTTATTCCGGCGGTGGTGGCTCATCAGGCGGCGGCGGTAGCGCTAGCAGCGGCGGTGGAGTAGGAAGACATTAGAATTTGTTTAGCTTTAGATGAGCAGGTAGCCAAGATATTGGAAACCTGCTCGTTTTTTGTTTTTGAATGTTGACTATTTCTCAAACAGAAACTTTTAACGAAAATTATCGTCTATGATAAGGACGAGTTGTACATATTATCAAATTAGTAATATTTAGGGAGGAATACTCAGAAGTGAGCACTTCATCATTACCTCAACATTCCAATGCACGCAATAAGAAACCTGTAAAGAAACCAATAAAAAAGCGGAAGAAACGGAGTTTTTTTCGCACCTTATCCAAAGTTTTTTTATTCTGCTTATTCTTAATGATCGCTGCTGGTGGATGGCTTTATTTTGCACCCTCGGCTCAGAACTTACGTTATACAATCGCAGATACGCTAATTACAACACAACATCGCTATATGGCTAAATATATTATAGGTGAAGATCAACTGAAGGACCGGGTAACCGAATATACCGCCCGTTTTGAAGAGATGGGGGACGAAATAGATACACATACGATCGCTCCCGAACCTGAGGTGGTAGCGAAGCCGCTTGTCGAGATTGAGAATGTCTCAGGCAGTGGCTATACCGGATATGTAATGATTGTTAATGATCCAACCAAAGTCCGACTAGGAATACCTAATAAGATTGGTTCAGGTGAAAAAGTAACCAGTATGGTGAAGCGTACAGGCGCTATCGCTGGAGTTAACGGTGGTGGGTTCGCTGATCCGAACTGGAAAGGTAACGGGTTTAAACCCATAGGAATTGTAGTCTCACAAGGGAAGTTATATTACAACGGTCTTGGCGGTAAAAAATCTACACAGATTGTTGGTCTTGATAAACAAGGAAAAATGGTTGCCGGGAATTATACGCTAGATGAGATTAGTAAAATGGGGGTTCAGGAGGCAGTTACTTTTAGCCCGCGGCTAATCGTCAATGGCAAAGGATTGATTAAGAATGCAGCGGAAGGTTGGGGGATTGCACCTAGAACAGCAATGGGTCAGCGGGCAGATGGCGCTATTATTTTTGTAGTAATTGACGGTCGACAGCCTACTTATAGTATTGGAGCAAATCTCTATGATGTGCAGCAGATTTTGCTTAAGCATGGAGCCGTGATAGCGGCTAATCTGGATGGTGGTTCTTCTACGGTACTAGTAAAAGACAATGAGATTATGAATAAACCCTCATCCCAATATGGTGAGCGGTATTTGCCTACAGCTTTTTTAGTTTTTGAGCATCCAGAACAGGTTGATATGCCAAATATCTGGAAAGGACTAGATCCTGCCAAGATTGATGCTGGGAAAAAGAGAACACAATAAGTACGCGTTATTGGGCACATAATAAGGATTATCTTGGAATGAGATGTGTATTTATGCTACGATATCAGCTAGTATGAAACAGAATGTAGTACGAATAGGTCTGGAACAGGGGGAATAGGAGTGACGTTGCAGCAGCTCCGCTACGCTATCGAAATTGCAAATAGTGGCTCCATGAATGAGGCGGCAAAGAAACTCTTTGTTTCTCAACCGAGCCTGTCCAACGCTATTAAAGAGCTTGAAAATGAACTTGGGATTACCATCTTTGAAAGGACGAACCGTGGAATCAGCATTTCTGTAGAAGGAATGGAATTTCTCGGATATGCCCGTCAAATCATTGAACAAACAGAGCTTATGGAGAATCGTTATACTGGGAAAAAGCGTAGCCCAATCTATTTTTCCATTTCGACTCAGCATTATGCTTTTGTGGTAGATGCTTTTGTGAGTCTCATGAAGCAAAGTGATGTCTCAGAGTACAACTTCAGCTTGAGAGAGACGCAAACCTACGACATCATCGAAGATGTGCGTACTCTCCGTAGCGATTTGGGGATTCTTTATATTAACGAGAGCAACTATAAGCATATGAATAAGCTGTTCAGTGACGGTAATCTGAAATTCACGCCACTCTTTAATACTGACCCACATCTTTATGTTAGAACTGGACATCCGCTTGCCCAGAAGGAAAGGATCTCGCAGGACGATATTTTACCTTTTCCGTATATTACTTTTGAACAGGGTGAGAACAATTCACTTCACTTCTCGGAGGAAATGTTAAGTTTTTCTCAGATTGAGAAGAATATTAAAGTGAATGACCGGGCAACCTTGACCAATTTATTAATGGGCACGGACGGTTATACAGTGGGTACAGGAATCATGGCATCCGATCTGAACGGTAATGGACTGAAGACGATTCCATTTGAGAGTAATGAAGTATTCACGGTTGGTTGGATTGCGCATAAAGATCGTAGACCTAGTGTGATGGCATCCAAGTATATAGAAATCTTAAATGACTTGGTTTCCGGAAGTTATTTTGATCTAAATCATTTTTTACTATAGCTGTAGGAGGATCGGTATGATTAGACCCGTAACTGGCACCCAGAGAAATGCTCCACCCTTTCGCTATGATATCGTCGGCAGCTTCTTGCGTACGGAAGAGATTAAAGCAGCCCGCCTCCAATATGAGAATGGTGAAATTACAGGTAGTGAGCTTTATGAAATAGAGAATATTGAGATTGCTAAACTACTGGAATTAGAAAAGGAAGTAGGATTATTAGCAGTAACAGATGGTGAGTTTCGCCGTTCCTGGTGGCATCTTGATTTCTTTGTCGGAATTAAAGGAACTGAAAAGATTAACTTAAACCAAGGGAATGGAAGAGCCGAAACGGTTCAGCGTGCAGAATCATTCCGAATTGTTGACCGGATTTCCTTTGAAGATCATCCCATGCTACAGCAATTTATAAAGCTCAAGGAAATGGCGGGAGACCGGTTACCCAAAATGACGATCCCTTCACCTGCCCTATTTCACTTTGTGGAGGAGTTTAATGGAAATGAAGTTTACCCTGATAAGGAAACTCTATTTCAAGATATCATCGCGGTTTACCAAACTGCGATTCAAGCCTTTTACGATGCAGGCTGCCGTTATCTTCAGTTAGACGACACAACTTGGGGAACGCTGAGCAGTGGCCGACATCGCGCCCATTTACGAAGTAGAGGTACAGATCCCGATCAGTTAGCAAAGGATTACGTTAGGCTGATCAATGAGAGTATTGCGAATCGTCCGCATGATATGACCATCGCGCTGCACGTTTGCCGAGGTAATTTTCGCTCCACTTGGTTCGCTGCTGGCGGTTATGAGCCTGTTGCCGAGGTGCTTTTTTCCAATACAAAAGTTGATGCCTTTTTCTTGGAATATGATAATGAACGAGCTGGCGATTTCGAACCCTTACGATTTATTAAAGACCAATTTGTAGTGTTGGGATTAGTAACAACTAAACATGGGGGTCTGGAGAGTAAAGAGCAGCTTAAGGCAAGAATCGAAGAAGCCGCGCAATATGTAGATATTGAGAAGCTGTGCCTAAGCCCTCAGTGTGGATTTGCTTCTACGGAGGAAGGAAATATTCTAACTGAAGAAGAGCAGTGGGATAAAATACGCCTTGTGATCGAAACCGCCCGAGAGGTCTGGTTATAATTAAATAAGCTAATTTGGTGGCCTGCTATAGCGTAAGCTTATGGTAGGCCATAGTTTTTAGGAGTTACCCTGTCCTGATTGTACAGTGCTATAGTGAATTCAACAGAAAAGCACAGACAATGAAGGAGGACGAACCCCTATGAGTACCATCCAAAAAGGAAAACAAAGAACTGAAGTGCCATTCAGAGTAGATATCGTTGGCAGCTTCTTACGTCCGGAAACGATTAAGAGAGCTCGTGTCCAATATCAAAATAATGAAATCTCCGCTGATGAATTGCGCAAGGTAGAAGATACAGAGATTGCCAGAGTTGTGAAAAAACAAAAAGCGGTCGGATTAAAAGGTGTAACGGATGGAGAGTTCCGCCGCTCCTGGTGGCATTTAGATTTTATGTGGGGCCTTGAAGGGGTAACAAAGAAAGTCAGCCCAGTGGGCTACCTGTTTAATGGTGTAGAGACCAGAGCGGAAACTGCAGAATTATCCGGTAAAATCCGTGGGACTAGCCATCCAATGATCGCTGACTACAGACAATTGGTTAGCATAGCGGGAAATGATGTAGTAGCGCGCCAAACGATTCCTTCGCCAGCGCAGTTCCTTGCTGAACTTCAGCGCAATCAAAAGACTACTGTAGCTGTTTACGACAAGCAGGATGAACTTGTGGCTGATATTGCTGCAGCTTATCGTGAAGTTATTCGTGATTTCTATGAGGCAGGTTGCCGTAATCTGCAATTGGACGACTGCACATGGGGTATGCTCTGTGATAAAGGATATTGGGAAGCACGTCAAAAAGAGGGTGTAGATGTTAACGAAATCGCTAAGTTATACGCATTTGTAAATAACGAAGCGATTAAAGATCATCCAGCAGATATGGTTATCACGATGCATGTATGCCGTGGGAACTACGCGTCCACTTGGGCAGCATCCGGCGGATACGAGCCTATCGCAGAAGTGTTATTTGGAACGGTGGATGTAGATGGTTTCTATCTGGAGTTCGATACGGATCGGGCCGGAGACTTTGCACCCCTTAGATTTATTAAAGATCAACAAGTAGTTTTAGGTTTGTTCAGTTCGAAGTCAGGTGAGCTTGAGAATAAAGAAGAAATCATTGGACGGATTAAAGAAGCTTCGCAATATGTGGATATCAATCAGTTGTGCCTGAGCCCACAATGTGGTTTTGCCTCTACGGAAGAAGGAAACCATCTGACAGATCAACAGCAATGGGATAAACTGCAGTTTATTAAAGAGATTGCAGATGAAATTTGGCAGTAATCTATAAAAAATTAGCAGGCTCCTGATTGAATCAGGGGCTTTTTCTATCTGTATTGTGACAGCTTAGAGGATTAACCTACTACTGCACTTTACTAGAGCTATCGAAGAAGGGTATAATAAGTAACAATTGTTTTTAATTCATGTTGAAAGAGAGCGGGAACAATATGGGTCGTAAGTGGAATAATATTAAAGAAAAGAAAGCTTCCAAAGACGCAAACACAAGTCGTGTTTATGCAAAGTTTGGTGTTGAGATTTATGTAGCAGCAAAGAAGGGCGAACCCGATCCAGAAGCGAACCGGGCCCTGAAAGTTGTATTAGAACGTGCAAAAACTTACAATGTACCAAAAGCGATCATTGACCGTGCGCTTGATAAGGCTAAAGGTAGCGCTGAAGAAAATTATGAAGAGCTTCGTTATGAAGGATTTGGACCTAGCGGTTCAATGATCATCGTTGATGCGCTAACAAATAACGTTAATCGGACAGCTCCATTGATCCGTTCAACCTTCAGTAAGAATGGCGGAAATATGGGTGTCAGCGGATCAGTAGCTTACATGTTTGACTCTACGGCCGTTATAGGTGTGGAAGGTAAAACTGCTGATGAAGTAATTGAAATGATGTTTGATGCAGAACTTGATGTACGCGATGTGCTGGAAGAGGATGATGCAGTTATTGTTTATGCAGAGCCTGATCAGTTCAATGCAGTGCAAGAAGTATTCAAAAATGCAGGCATCACTGAATTTACTGTTGCTGAGTTAAACATGCTTCCACAAAACTATGTGGCACTCCCAGAAGATGCTCAAGCTCAATTCGAGAAATTGATTGATGCTTTGGAAGACCTGGAAGATGTTCAACAAGTGTATCATAACGTAGATTCAGAAGAAGAATAATTTAAGTTTTATAAAGGGCGATGGAGTTCGCCATAACTGTCTCTCTGAGACTAATGACTCCTACCAGTGTGAGCTTCCCTGGTAGGGGTCTGTTTTATTGTTGAGACTAATTTATTTTGTCCTTAGGAGCTGTCGAGATGAATCCATGGTCTACCCGATGGTTTGAAATCACTAAGAAGCGAAGTTATTTTGCTCTTTGGAGTACATTTATCAAATGGATTGTGCTCGGCAGTGTAGTTGGTATTTTATCCGGCACCGCCTCTGCTTTTTTTCTAAAAAGCTTGGATTACGTAACAGATGTACGTTTAGAGCATCCAGGGCTACTTTATTTGTTGCCTCTTGGGGGAGTATTTGTTAGTTTCCTATATATGCGTTACGGAAAAAACAGCGCTAAAGGAAATAACCTTATTATAGAACAAATTCAGGACGGCCAAGAGACTATACCTTTGCGAATGGCTCCATTGGTGTTGTTCGGAACATTAGTAACCCACTTGTTTGGTGGATCCGCTGGGCGTGAAGGGACAGCTGTTCAAATGGGCGGAAGCCTTGCGGAATGGTTCGGAAAGCTGATTAAAATCAGTCCTCTGGATCGTAAGATACTGTTAATGTGCGGGATCAGTGCAGGCTTTGGTTCTATTTTCGGAACACCGCTGGCTGGAACCTTATTTGGTCTAGAGGTAGTAACCATTGGACTTATTAGCCAACAGGCATTACTTCCATGTTTTGTGGCTAGCTTTGTTGGTGATCTGGTCACCACTCGATTGTGGGGTGTTCATCATACACACTATGTAGTGAATGAATTTCCAGCTTTAAGTTTAATGATTATTCTAAAAGTGGTATTGGCCTCTGTAATTTTTGGTCTCGTGAGTATGCTTTTCAGTGAACTGACTCATTTTCTAAAAAGAATCTTCACCGCCAGGATAAGCAATCCAATGATAAAAGGTGCCGTAGGTGGATTAATTATCATTGCCTTAGTATTCCTTGTAGGGTCTCGTGATTACTTAGGCCTCGGAATTCCATTAATCAAGGATTCTTTTGAGGGAGATGTCTCGCCGTTCGCTTTTTTATGGAAGCTGATCTTTACCGCCTTTACCTTAGGAACAGGATTTCAGGGTGGTGAGGTTACTCCGTTATTTACGATTGGTGCCACACTAGGAAATGTCTTGGCTGGAATATTACATGTGTATGGACCCTTTTTAGCTGCCCTCGGTTTTATTGCTGTCTTCTGTGGAGCTACTAGCACGCCTATCGCTTGCTTCTTAATGGGGATCGAGCTGTTTGGTTCGGAAGGAGCCATATACATGTTTATCGCTTGTGTGGTGAGTTATTTATTCTCCGGACATAGTAGTATTTATACTTCACAGCTTATTGGTGTATCGAAGAGCCAGTTCATTACTATTCCTCAAGGGACTAGGATCGGTACGGTCAAACGCGCCCGCAAAAAATAACAGCACCTCTCGGATGGTGGTTGACAAGTGCGGTTACACGATTTAAAATGTAGCCAAACGAAGGGATGGTTC
Source organism: Paenibacillus sp. FSL H8-0315 (assembly GCF_038005365.1). Classification (NCBI taxonomy): domain Bacteria; kingdom Bacillati; phylum Bacillota; class Bacilli; order Caryophanales; family Paenibacillaceae; genus Paenibacillus; species Paenibacillus sp. FSL H8-0315. The sequence goes on from NZ_JBBOTA010000001.1 coordinate 6,466,021, forward strand.
AACATGATTCATGTGGAAACTGAAAAATTATATACCAGAAGCTGCTCCGAACAATCGGATACAAACGATGAAACGTTGTCCGGAGCTTAATCAAAAAGCGAATCGCTTTTTATATCATCGAAAGATAGCTAGGTCATTTTAGTGTGATTTTTCATGCTTATTTGATTACGCCATCTTCCGATGTTAATGATTAAGAGGCTGTAGACAATTTTCGTCTACAGCCTTTTGTGTTTATAATGTTCAGTTTCCAAACTGACAATTATCTATTTGTGCCGTCTATTCGTGCACTAATAAGCAGAAGGCTTGCGCCCAAGGGCGCGGTGTCTTCTGCTTTTTTTTGTGCTTAAAAACAATTATAGAAAAGAGGAAAGCAAATGAGTTTACTTGAGGTTTCTAATGTATCACATGCTTTTGGAGATAAAGTGCTGTATAAACAGGTTTCTTTGGAAGTCTACAAAGGGGAGCATGTAGGTGTAGTGGGTCAGAATGGAACAGGGAAAAGCACATTGATTAGTATTCTGACGGGTGAGGTGATTCCTGATGGTGGAACGATTAAATGGCAGCCCAATATCAAAATAGGTCATCTTGATCAATACGCGGTTATTGATGGGTCAAGTACCGTTCAAAGTTATTTAAGGAGAGCGTTCACTGAATTATACGAAATGGAAGAAAAGATGAATGCACTTTATGCGGAATGTGCTGTTACTGGCAATGAAGTGCTTTTGCAGAAGGCAGCTGACCTTCAGGAACGACTTGAGGCGCTCGACTATTATTCTATCGAGAGCAATATCAGTAAAGTGGTTACGGGGCTAGGATTAAATGCAATGGGGATGGACCGTCCTATTGATCAGCTTAGTGGGGGGCAGCGAACCAAAGTTATATTGGCAAAGCTGTTGCTTGAACAACCTGATGTGTTATTGCTCGACGAGCCCACCAATTATCTCGACACCACGCATATTAACTGGCTTGCTGAATATCTGATAGCGTTCGATCAAGCCTTCATTGTGGTCTCTCATAACTACACTTTTCTCGATAAAATATCAACAAGCATTTGCGATATTGAAGGGGAAACGATTAAAAAATATCATGGCAAATATGCTGATTTTTTGAGACAGAAGGAGCATTTTCGCGAAAGCCATATCCGGCAGTACCATGCACAGCAGAAAAAAATTGAAGCCACTGAGCAATATATCCGGAAAAATGGTGCTGGTGTTAATTCTAGAATTGCCCGTGGCCGTCAGAAGCAGCTGGATCGTATGGAGAGAATCGCTGCACCGACGTTTGTCACTAAAGCATCTATCCGTTTTCAAGAGCTTCCTGTTAATGCACAAGTTGCGCTTAGAGTAGACCATCTTGTGGTTGGTTACGATAAGCCGCTGCTGCCAAAATTAACATTTTCCATTCGAGGAGGACAAAAGATAGTCATAGCAGGCTTTAACGGCATAGGAAAATCAACATTGCTGAAAACATTAGTTGGTCAAATCCCCAGTGTTGACGGGGCATTCCGCTTTGCCGAACAAGTCTCTATTGGTTACTACGAGCAAGATTTAATTTGGGAAAACGATAGCATGACACCCATTGAAATCGTCGCATCGTTTTATCCAAAATTGACTATTAAGGAAATACGTCGTCATCTAGCATTATGTGTTGTAAAAGATAGTCACGTTACACAGCCTATCCGTACACTCAGCGGTGGCGAACAATCCAAAGTTAAGCTGTGTCTTTTATTGCTTACAGCATGTAATTTCTTAATCTTAGATGAGCCCACTAATCACTTAGATGCCGAAACAAAAGATGCTTTACAGAATGCTTTAATCCAATTTAAAGGTACAGTGATTCTGGTTTCTCATGAGGAGCAATTTTATCAAGGGTGGGTGGATCGTGTAATCAATATTGTGGATGAAAATAGAAATAGAGAACTAAAGTATAGCCATAGATAAGGTTAACTAGTAACATGAAGCTGTTCCAAATTAATACAATCGTCTTTAAATGGCTTCCTGGTTTAAGTGAATATTAAGGAGGGCTCCAATCAGACATGTACATTAATAAATCTTCGTTAGCTCAGTTTGCTCAGGGCAATAAGACCTCAGATGTGACCATGGATAGATATCTTACGCAGTATTTAGATCTTTACAATAAAGTAGAACCACACGTGCGTGCTTTTGTGCCAGAGGAGAACCGAGCAGATAGAATAAAAAATGAAGTGGCTAGGGTAAGAGAGAAGTATTCGGAATTTCCTAACCCATCGCTATATGGAATACCTGTTGGAATCAAAGACTTAATTCACTTAGACGGGTTGCCTACCCGTGCAGGGTCGAACCTTCCCCCACAAGCATTGACGAAGTCTGAGGGCAGTTTTATTCAAAAGCTTCGGCAAAAAGGGGTTTGGTTCACCGGTAAAACAGTGACGGAGGAATTTGCTTATGCCGGACCTATCACAACCCGCAATCCTCATCAGCTAAATCATACGCCTGGCGGCTCTAGTGCAGGCTCTGCTGCTGCGGTTGCCGCGGGTATCTGTCCATTTGCGATAGGTACACAAACCTTGCGTTCTGTTATGGCACCTGCTTCATTTTGCGGAGTGGTCGGCTTTAAACCTAGTTATGCGCGTATCCCTATAGATGGTGTCCAATTGATGTCGCCATCTTTTGATACGTTTGGATTTTTCACTCAGGATATGGAGGGTATGGACTTTCTCGCCGCGGAGCTAGTAACAGAATGGAAACCATTTAATGAAGCTCGTAAACCTGTGCTAGGGATACCCGAAGGTGTATACATGACATTATTGGAGGATGACACCAAGATAACCTTTCAGAAGCAGCTTAAGAAGCTTGAGGAAGCAGGGTTCAGCATAAAAACAGTTGCGATGCCGTGGGAAGATAGCTTTATCTACGGAGATGCCATGGTGCGGTTTGTTCACGGAGAAATGGCGCAAGTCCATCATTCACTATTTGATATTTATAAAGATCTTTATGAGGATACCGTACGGCAGGCTATTTTATCTGGACGAACCATCACTGAGGAAGAACTGGAAGGATATCGTAGCGGACAAATCAAGCTCAGAAACGATCTATTAGATGTGCAGAAGTCACAGGGGATTGATTTGTGGGTTTCGCCAGCTCAGGCAGGAACAGCTCCGCTGTGGGGTTCACGAACCGGATGGACCGGAATGACGGCCATTTGGTCATATGCTGGAGCGCCTGCGGTGAGTATTCCAGCTGCCTCTATAAATAACATGCCATTAGGATTTCAATGTATCGGGGCATATGGTAGGGATGAAGAGTTAATTTATTGGAGTAAAGTGGTTTCTTTAGCGCTTCAGTGATTCTATGGCTTTAGAAATGGATCAATTGTTGTATTTTGTTCTAAAACGTAATCGGTAGATTACACAGTAGGTCTTCGTTTTATTTGAAGATCTACTTTTTTTTGTATAAAGTGAGAGTTTTTTTAATAGGGATCGTCTATATAGTATCGTGCTTCAAGGAGGCTTCAAGGTGAAGGGACATGTACCGAAAGTTGAAAAAGAGGATGAGAGGCTATGGATCCAAAATGTTCTCGATGGACATAAAGAAGACTATTCGTATCTTGTAAATCGATATAAGAATAAAATTTATGGGCTTTTGCGAGGAATGGGAGCCAATCATCAAGATGCACAAGACATAACGCAGGAGACGTTTATTAAAGCTTACCGCAAGCTGGCCTCACATGATTTGGATAAGAATTTTGCGGCGTGGCTATATGCTATCGCGACTAATTTACTGAAGGATTTGTGGAAAAAAGACCGACCGACAGCGAGTTTGCCGGACGACAATGCCGAACATTCTCTTTCGGATAATCCAGAAGAAGAATTAATGCGATCGGAGCATCGCACAGAGCTGCTTCACCTGATGCAGAAGCTCCCGTCTAATTATCGTACGGCTTTACTGCTTCGTTATACCAATGATTTAAGCTATGAAGAAATGTGTATGGTTCTAGATGTTCCATTAAGCAAGATTCAAAATGATTTATACCGGGCTAAACAGCGTTTGAAGCAGCTAATTACACTCCAGGAGGTGAAGACCGATGAGGTGCTTAAATTCCTATGAGATCGAAGAATATATTTTAAGCAAATCTATCTTACGAGATCAAGCCGTAGCTGAACATATGGCAACTTGTACGCATTGTAATATGATCTACGAAGCAGAGCTTGAGGAACAAGCTGAATGGTCGCAGGCTATGTATGAAGAGCGCTTACCAGATTCATTTACTGCTCAAGTAATGGCTTCTTTGGAACAAGTAGAGCTTGAGGAATTTACTCCAACACAAAGGAATCGCAAGCATCCGAAGCGCAATAAGTTGCTGAGATTATTTATGGGTGCGGCGTTGTTACTGGTTGTGCTAAGTGCCGTGATCTTATATTCCGTTCCTACACTGGCAGAGACTTTACGTTCTCTTTTTGTAAAAAACAACATGGACATTGGCCTTCTACGAGCACAAGAATTTGGGTTGGTAGAGCATCCTAATATTAAGGTGAAGGATAAGGGCTACACAATCAAAATAGATGAAGCAGTGGCAGATCCTACACGGGTAATTGTTGCGTTACAGTTGTTTGGACCAGATGGAAAGCATGATAAAAAGCGGTTGGCCCTTAATGATGGGAACAGTATTGCGATTAAGGATGATCAAGGGAAGGTTGTTGGGGAGTTATACGATATAGGATTTACCAGTGACTTTTACTATTTGATCGCTAATTTCACTGAACCTCTGCAAACTGATCGAATTACGGTCGAAGGTCATATTACTGAATTGGGAAGTGAACGCAAGAACATCCCTACTCTTAAAGGCGATTGGAATTTCAATTTTTCTATGGATATGACAGAAGCGAATAAACAAACAACCTCCATGCCACTAACGGGTAGCTACACCTCCCCGGACGGTTTAACTGTGACCTTGAAAAAATTAACTCATATGGTGCAAGGTGTTCGTTTTGAGTTTGATACGCAATTGAGTGAAGAGGCATTGACCCGTTCTCCTGGCGAACTATGGAAGCAACAGGGTTTGAAATTCCATTTTGAGGATACAGCAGGCGAAGAGATTCACAGTGTTAATGCTAGAAAGTTTCCTAATAAGAATAGCGTGATGTCCTACTCTAACCTTCCCGGGGCAACAAAGGGACTTATGCACTGGAGCTATACGTTTAAATATTTACCTCAGGATACGCCTTATACTTTCGTATTGGATGGATATTTCATCCCAGAGAAGGATGGTTCTAGTGTGCAATTTGAGCCTGCCAAGTTGAAAGAACAGCCGATTCCCTTTGCATTTGACGGGGATGAACTGATGTTAAATGATTTTACAGTGGAGTCATCTCCCGATAACAATGTATCAGCGAAGGAAGGTGTATTACATTTTAGAGGAAGATTGAGAAATGAGTTTTTAAATAGTGAATGGATATTTAAGACACTAGATGGCAAGGAGTACAAACTCACTGAACAAGGAGCTTTTACTACTAAAGGGGTAGGATGGAAAGATGGTTATATTGAATTTATCGAGTCTCAGTCAAATAATCAAAAGAAATATTTCCAATTCCGTGCCGATGGCCTTACACAAATTCCCGAGCAGCTTCAATTAGTGCGCACGATAAACAATCGAATGTATTCTAATGTAGACTGGTCCGTTCCTATCATGGAAGCTAGCAAAAAAGAGTAAATATAGTTATTTGGTTTCCGGATTGTACAAGCAAATAAGGGGGAATAAGCATCTCATATACTATCACAATCGAAAAGAGGTGGTAGTTTATGACTGCTGCAGAGAAGAGAAAAATTCAAAGAGCTTTGAACGCATTGCGTAAGCAAAGAGTGGTTCTGAAAGAAAGTCTTAAAAGAATTGAAGCCATTCTTTGCAGGTTGCCTATTGGCAGTCGTGAAAGATTTGAATTGTTAGCAGTAAGAGACTCAATAGTAGAAGCGCTTCGACTAAATGCAATTGCCATTAGAAATTTAAAAGATGCTACTTGTTCTTGTTAATTACCCTAATACCAGTTCTACGCAGTTTTTGCGTGGAGCTGGTTTTTTTGAAATAATAAGATTCACACTATCCGTTATGATACTATAAACTTAATATGTCGATAACGTAAAAAAGAGAGGAAACCATTTATGACCAACAAACTATACTACAATTCTACATACCTGACTGATTGGCCAACCCGTGTGACTGAAACCATAGAACGAGAAGATGGGCTTTATGTTCTTTTAGAGGAGACGGCTTTTTATCCGCATGGTGGTGGACAACCCTGTGATCTTGGAGCTATTCAGGGAATCCCTGTGCTTGATGTAATCAGTGAGGAAGAGCTTGTACTGCATAAGCTGGAACGTTTACCTAATGAGGAATCGGTAACTTGTCAGATCGATTGGAATAGAAGATTTGACCATATGCAGCAGCATAGTGGCCAGCATTTGCTCTCAGCGGTTTGTCTAGAAAAACATAACTTTATGACCTTAAGCTTTCATTTAGGTGAGGACTATTGCACTATTGATATAGAAGTGCCAGAACTGTCTGCTGATCAACTGTACTCCATAGAGAGAGAAGTTAATCGGCAGATTTACTTAAATCACAATATTCTCAGCTATTTCGTAACAGGGGAAGAGGCTTCACAGCTTAAATTGGTTAAACAGCCAAAAGTGACAGAGAACATCCGGATTGTTGAGATCAAAGATGTTGAATACAACGCTTGTGGGGGGACACATGTGTCCTCAACGGGTGAAATTGGGATAATTAAGCTTTTGAAAGCTGAGAAAATAAAAGCGAACACGCGGATTTATTTTAAATGTGGATATCGTGCTTTAGAGGAATTTAATACTAGTCTGCAAATCCTTGGAACACTGTCTTCCAAATTCAACACAGGCAAAGATGAGATTATTGATCGAATTGAAAAATGGGAAAATGAACAAAAGCTGCTGCAAGCTGAAATTTACCTGCTTAAAGAAAAAAATGACGACTATGTTGTGCAAGAGCTTTTAAATGAGCAAGCGGGAAAGATGATCGCACAAGTATTTGAGGATAAATCGCTAAAAGATCTACAGAGCTTAGCTAATAAGCTGACTTCGAAATGTGATCTTCCTGTATTATTAGCTACTTCTGCGGAGAATAAGGTTGTGTTTGCGCAGAACGGGAGCACGGAGATTTCCTGTGGAGCTTTTTTCAAAGCTCATCTAGGCAGCTATAATGGTAAAGGCGGGGGCAGCGATAAACTGGCGCAAGCAGGATTCCCAACTTGGGAGGATGCTTTGGCATTTTATGAGTTTGCTAGAGGGTGAGAAGAAACTTTTTCCATTATCTTCCGTCTAATTACATATGATTATAAGGTCGAAGGAGACGGACAGAAATGAATAAATGGAAGGTAACACTAGGGATCTTTGCAGTTTTGATTTTAAGTACTGGGTATGGAGCGGTATCTGCGCAAGCAGACAAGCAAATTCAATTTAACTATAAAGAAATTGGAATCAGCAGTAAACAAGTGATCGCGGAGAATACAACTTTTGTACCCTTGAAATCACTTGCAGATGCTATGGGTTATACGTTATCGTGGGATCAAAAATCCAAAATGGCCAAGCTGGTACGTCCAGAGCGTGAAGTCATCTTCACCGCGGGTGCTGCAACGTCAAAAGTGAACGGGGCAGCGATGGCATTAACAAAATCTCCTCGTATCATAAAAGGTTCGTTGTACTTGCCATTGGTCTCTGCAGTCAGTGTACTTGGGGGTAAAACCGCGCTCAATAAAACGGATGGGGTTATCCAAATCGTAGATGAACCTAGATTTGTTGCTGCTTCTGTAGAAGGTAGATCCTATTGGATATCTCAAAAAAACGCTAATTTATATTACCGGGCTACGGCAGCCGGGAAACCAGTAATTATTGGCCAACTACCCCTTAAGGAGTCAGCTTACAATCATGGATTTGAGATTAAAAAACTTGGAAATGGCACGGACTTACTCCAGTTAACGGACAATCACTATGCAATGTTTAATGATTTCAGCAACAGCTATCAGGTACTAGTTCAAGCAGGTACAATAATTAAGCAAATGGATTATCATTATATGATCTCTGCTTATCCACATGCGCCTCAAGTACCTTCCACTCAGGTGTATATGACCGATGGGAAGAATGTTCAGTATATTACTAAGGATGGCGGTTTGGGCAAGTTGTTTGAGATGGAGAAATTAACCGGGGCAACCGGTGATTTCATAGTGGAGTACGCCGCGGAGGATGTGGCACTTGTTCGCTTATTAGATACAACACAATTATATATTGTCTACAGCAGTACAGGAGAAATCGTCAATCTCAGTGAACAACTGATTACTAGTGAGGATCGTAAAGAATGGGATAAAGTAAATGATGGCAGAGATCAATACATTCTGAGCAGAATGTTAGGGATGAAAAGCCGTAAGGGGAATGTGCTTACATTCACCTATACGCCAATCCTTGAGGAAAAAGCAAAAACAGTGACATATACACTTCTAGCGAAATAATTCGGAATCACATCAATATAATTAGTACAAAAAAGGAGCGATGTTGAACATCGCTCTTTTTTATGTATTTATGATTATTTCGTTGTCATCATACTTCCACCCTTAATCTGAACGGGTTGATCATTTATAGATACCCAAACATCTATGGCAGAATTGTTGCGGATAATCGTTTTGTCGGCACTTAATTTCAGTGAATACAGGGCAGTGACATAATCATAAATCTCAATATTAGTAGCGTACCAAATATCTGAATGTCCACCTGCTTGTTGGCAAAAAGTTTCGATTAACTCCCAATTGTTCTGCTGTGCGAACTCATAGCTATGGCCCCAAACATAACAGAGTCTTAGTTTCTGGGAGGGTCCTTCCATTGTGAATCGCTCCCAAACCTGATGCAGATCTTCAATATGGTGGCAGGTTGGATGCCATTCCATGAAATTAAGAGGCATATCAAACTGTTTGGTAGAGTGAACAGTGCGGCTGTATTCAATTCCAACGGACTGAAGTGGTGCAATTATCTCCTGAGAGTATGTACCGTAGGGGTAGGACATGCCTCGCACTGGATAATCCACCAGCTTTTCCAATCGTTTACGGTCTTCGAACAGCTCTTCAATTACCATCGGTAAAGGAAGACGCTCTAGATGTGGGTGAGTAACGGAATGGGCGGACACTTCATGATTCCTGAGCGAATGCTTAACATCAGCGGGCGATAAGAACCCAGGTGCATTGATCATTGCACTATTTAAATGGAAGGTCCCTTTGATTCCATATTGATCAAAAATACCAGCCAAGCGGATATCGTGTTTCTGGCCGTCATCATAGCTCATAGTGAGCGCCTTTGATAATCCGCCTGGGAATAAGTTGAATTGAAGTTTCATGAATTCACACTCCTATAATTTGGTGAGCTTGAAAGTACTTCTTCCAATTATAAACAATTAACGTTATAATCAGATTCCACGTTTGAAAAGGAAAGAGTTTTCAGTGAAAAATATACACTTAAGGAGAGATGCTATCTGCCTGACTTTCTCTACGTTGTAAAGCTACTCTATGTAAAAGACAAAAGAAACTCACTTTTATATTTTATCACTAACCTGCTGAGCCCACCAATTCTATTTGCAGAGCTGTTCATAACGAAATATGTGGTTGACCTCATTCAGAACTTCACGACTAACGCCTACCTACATATCTTACTATTGGTAAGTTCACTGATGTTAATTTTATATCTGGCTGGCATCAATGGTTCTCTTCGAGCCATTTCTGTAACCAATTTAACGGCAACCAGTATTTATGAACTGGAACATAGTATTTTGGCTAAGACCTCTAAATTATCGACGGCTTTATTGGAAGATCCCGCAACAAAAACGATTAGAGAAAAAGCAAAACGGCTTTCCCTGATCGATTTGTTAGATCAATGGACCGGGGTGACAATCCACTTTATAACATTGATCGCACTAATCGTAGTCCTATCCTGTTATGGCTTTTATATCCTGGCAATGTTCATTTTAGTAGTACAAATTCTGCAGCTTTACCTCATCAGATGGATGTCTCGGAAAGTAGAGGCCATTTCAGCGAATCAAACCTCCTCTGTACGAATGATTAATTATATCGTTGATTTGCTGGTTAGTAGAAATACCCTCCCGGAAGTAAGAATGTACGGAATGTCCTCCTACTTGGTTAGCACAATGAAAGAGCTCTTCAATGGAAATTTCAAACAAATGCACCGAAAAGTTATTTTATCTGAGACCTTAAGCTTCTCCCAAAGTATAATTATGATTTTATTAAACGGGCTTACGATTGCTATTTTAGCAATTACGCTTGGAGGTAGCGGGCAGAGCGCCGGACTTTTCGTATTATTACTTCAGATATCTAGTCAATTATTTATTGTCATTCCTGCACTAACAAGGATGTATTCTGATCTGACCAAAAGTCGCGTGCGCTTCAATGAGTATAGTGCGTATTTGGAACTTGAAGAGCAAGTTCAAAGAGATCCGGAAGATTCCATAAGGAATACCGATGCGATGCAGATCACAATTCAGCAGTTGAATTATCGTTATGCAACCAATGCACAGGACACGCTTAAAAATATAAACATGACCCTCAAACCTGGTGAACGAGTTGCTTTTGTAGGTGAGAATGGTTCAGGAAAATCCACGCTCATCAAGCTGATAGCAGGGTTATACCATCCAACAGCGGGAAACATCCAAAGGTTTAATGGAGAGCAGGAAGTTCTGGCTCATAACGTCACAAAGGGTGTGAGAGTTGTATTTCAGGATTTCACTAAATTACATAGACCAATTCGAGAAAACATAGCCATGGGGAATATTGCTGCCATGTATGACGATTCAAGATTATTAGCTGCGATGAGAAAAGCAGAAGCCGATTCTTATGGTGTTGCGTTGGACACTTTAGTAGGTCCACAGTTTGGGGGGATCGATCTGTCTGGTGGACAATGGCAAAGACTTGCGATTGCACGTGCTTACCTCAACAACGGCTCGCTTACGATTTTTGATGAACCTACTGCAGCCCTTGATCCTTACGCGGAACAGCAGGCGTTTGAAACCTTTATGAAATTAGGAGAGCAGCAGACCTCCATTATTGTGACACATCGGCTATATATGTCCAAATTTGTTGATAGAATTTTTCTGTTTGAGCATGGAGAAATCGTAGAAAATGGAACACATGAAGAATTAATGATATTGGATGGTAAGTACAGGGGAATGTTTAACCGCCAGTCCTCTTTATATGGCTGAGAAAGGAGAGATTCTGCTGAGAAGAGACCTTAAGAATATTTTAACGATACTGGCACGGATGATTGGAAAAAGTCCAGTAATCTCAACAATAACGATCATAGTTCCTATAATCAGTGGATTATTAACTTTTTACTCGTATTCTGTTCAAGTTCATATCATTAATGCAGTAGCTGCTGGTGCGATAACCTTTATTCCGATTCTATGGTTTGTTTTAATTCATGGAGTACAAGCCTGTTCATTGAGTATAACCAACATAATGAAAAGTCGAATGAATGCGGAACTAACTCTCGCTTTCCAATCCGAGCTGATAGATATTGCAAACCAAGTTGACTTTGAGGATTTTGATGATGAAGAGTTTGGGAACAAGCTGCAAAGAGCTAAAACAATAGTTGGAGAAGATTTAGAGGGAATTACTGGTTTTTTGGTGTCCAGTGTAGGAAATATCTCAGGACTTATAAGTATCATCTGGTTATCGGCTACAAGTGGATATTTTTTAGTCACACTGGTGGTGGGTTTAATGATCGTATCTACTTTATCTTTTCGAATGTTTACTGAGATTAAAGTTAGAAGAACAGGGCGAGAGCTTACTTTTGACGGAAGAATGGGGGATTATCTAGCTGTAACTTTGGAAGATCCTAATGCGATTAGGGAAATGCGAATCTATAACTCTATCTCCTATTTTACGGATCTCTGGGCAAAGCTTATGAAGAAGCAGCATGATAAAAGATATAGTGCGAGGAAATTCGAAATCAAAATAGGGATGATTGTGGCTATGGTTCAGACGAGTGCTATTTTTATCGTATTGGTCTATCTGTTAAGTAAAATGGGGGAGTCAAATACAGTTACTGTGGGGACAATCTCAGTATTATTTCTGGCTTTGTTAACTTGTGGTGGTAAAATCATGAGTTTGACTTGGCCGCTAAGCAAGCTTTACATCAGCAGCAGTAAATTATATGACTTAAATGAAGTGCTTACCTATAAAAATAGAGATTTCCGAAAAAATAATATCAATAACAGCTCTGAAGCTATGCTTCCTATTACCGTTTCAAATGTCTATTTTAAATACGCCAAATCCAGTAAGTCTGTTTTATCTAACATCAATATGGTCATAAAGCCCGGTGAGAAAATAGCCATCGTTGGAGAAAATGGAGCAGGAAAGTCTACCTTGATCAAATTGTTATTAGGGCAGTACACTGCTAGTTCTGGATCTATTTACTGGAAAGACAGTCCAGAACCTCAAGGTAAAGTATCCGTCGTGTACCAGCATTCTATTAAATTCGAAATGACACTAAGAGAAAACATCCTGTTGGGTGATGCCAAATCTTCGGCGGACGATGTGAAAATACTAAGTATTCTGGAAAAATGTGAGCTGATGGATTTGTTTTACGAATTAGGGGGACTAGATGTAAGGTTAGGTCAAATGCTTGAAGGAAGCAGGCAGCTATCAGGCGGACAGTGGCAAAAGCTGGCGATAGCGCGTGCGTTATATAATGATGCGGATCTTATAGTGTTTGACGAACCTACTTCTGCGATTGATCCGAATGCTGAGATGCAGATCTATACACAATTATTAGATATCTGCCAAGATAAAGCTGCCATCTTCATTTCACATAGACTGGGCTGGGCGAAAAATGTTGATACGATCTATGTTATTGATAATGGAAGTATAGCTGAAGTGGGGCAGCATCAAGACTTAATAAATAATAAAGGGATTTATGCAGATATGTACGTTTTACAATCATCTTGGTATAACTAAAAATGCTTAGCATAGTAGTTTTTACCTTAATTATATTCATGAGGTTTACTGAAAAAATCCACAGCAAATTTCCGGAAATGTATAGCTGCTTGCGATAAAAAGTGCTTTCTGCTCCATGCGATGCCAAAAGAGCGTTGACATAGTGGTTCTGTTATTTTTAATTGAACAATTTCTGTATTTTGACTTCTTCTGCCTAAGGAGAGAGGGAGGGTGAAGGTGATTCCTAGTCCCATTTCTACTAGGGTTTGAATGGCGCTTACTTCTTCAAGCTCGAACGTAATTTGAGGTTCAAATCCAGCTTGTCGGCAAAATTCATCTGAAATTTCACGGAAATTATATCTAGAAGATAAAGAAATGAAATTCTCACCTGCAGCTTCTATCAAAGAAATACTCTTTCGATTAGCAAAGCGATGATTCTTGGGCACAGTTAAACATAATTCTTCTTCTGCTAAGGTATGCCACTCGATATCTGGTCCGGTAACAGGTGTAGATGATATGCAAAAATCAATCGCTGCACTCTCTAAATCATTTCTCATTTCTAACGCAGAGCCGAGCTGGCGTTGGATGATCCGTACATGCGGATGAAGGGTAAGAAATTCTTTTAGTAAAGTGGGCAATACATACGGGAGTGTGGCCGCAATGGAAATTACACCATGTTCAAGTCCAGCCATATCTGTGAGCTCACGCTGTCCTTCTTCAAGTTCCATAAAAGCTTGCTCGACACGTTGCAGATAGGTTTTTCCGAATTCGTTCAATTTTATATTTCTGCCTTGTCGCTCGAATAAGGGAACACCTAAGTTTTTCTCTAAACGCTGTATGGAATTACTAAGGGAGGGCTGAGATACATTTAATTCTTTTGCGGCCTTAGTCATGTGTTCATGGCGTGCAACTGCCTGAAAATATTGAAGCTGAAGGAATTCCATAACAAAAACCTCACTTTACTTATAACTCTAATGTGATCTATCGATCATATAATATGTATTTTACTTAATTAATTTTCAGTCCTATACTATTGTAACATATAAAAAGTTATAGGTAGGATGGAGAGAGTCTGTTGTGATTAGAGAGAAAATATGGACCCGGAATTTTATTGTTGTTTGCTTAAGTAGTTTTTTTATGTTCCTGACCTTTTACATTTTGGCAACTGCATTCCCGTTATACGTAAAGGAAAGCTTACACGGGAATCAGCAGCAAATGGGGTTAGCGATTACTATCTATGTAATAGGGGGAGTATTGATCCGTCCTTTTTCGGGACAATGGGTCGATAAATTCGGCAAAAAGAAAATGGCGGTTATTGGGCTAACCATATTTCTAATCGCCTGTATTGGTTACTTCGGATCTAATGGAATTGTATTATTCCTGGTAATTCGTTTCCTTCACGGAATGAGTTATGCTGTTGCCTCGACAGCTACTAGTACAATAGCCTCGACGCTAATTCCTTATTCACGTCAAGGAGAAGGCATCGGTTATTTTAGCATGTTTATGAGCATTGCTATGGTCATTGGACCCGCATTGGGTCTTTTTCTCTGGAAAGATGAGAATATTAATGTACTACTGTTAGGCGTGTGTGTGATTGCCGCTCTCTCGCTGTTATTCACGTTAGGTGTTCGGATGCCAAAAGAAGATAAGGCTAACGTTATTGAAGCTGTTAAGAAACCTGCTAAGACGCGAAAAGGGCTTCGCTGGAGAGACGTAATCGAGCCGAAAGCCTTGCCGATATCACTTGTCGGATTTACGCTTGCTTTTTCCTACAGCTCCTTGTCTGGATTTATAGCTTCTTTTACGAAAGAAATTCATCAATCACAGCTTACTGGTTATTTTTTTGTGGCTTTTGCAATTATGATTGTATTGTTTCGCCCGGTTATAGGTAAAGTATTCGATAAATATAATGAGCATATTCTCATCTATCCCGGAATTCTAATCTTCGCCGTTGGATTGCTTAGTTTAAGTCAAGCTCGGTCTGGTTTGATGTTAATGATGTCTGGTGTCATTATGGGAATTGGATATGGTGCACTTATGCCATGTTTCCAGACTCTTGCGCTTAAATTAGCGGCTAAAGATCGTAGAGGTAGTGCGAATGGGACCTTTTTCTTGTTATTTGATTTGGGTTATGGAGCGGGCTCGTATTTCATGGGTTTAATTGCTTCTTATACGGATTACCGAATGATGTATGAGGTTGCGGGGGGAGTAACACTTCTTTCTCTTGCTGCGTACTATTTGCTTCATCATGTACCTCAGGCCAAAGCTAAGCTGCACATACAAAAATCAAATATAGACGTTGTATAAATAGATGGTCTTGGCTGTATGATATAATTATTAGAAAAAAATATGGGGAGAACTGTATGACTACAATCATTGATAAAATTGCATGGATTCATATTCAGAATGGACAAGTTTTGTGTGCGCGTTCCAAAGGGAAAGATACCTATTATTTGCCTGGAGGAAAAAGAGAAGCTGGAGAAACAGACGAGGAGACGCTCGTGCGCGAAATCGAGGAAGAGATCTCTGTTCGTATTAAACCAGAAACCATCTCCTATTTTGGAACCTTTGAAGCGGAAGCTCACGGTAAAGCTGAAGGCGTCATAGTTAAAATGACATGTTATATCGCGGATTTTGAAGGTACACTTAGTCCTGCGTCGGAAATTGAAGAGTTATCCTGGTTATCTTATAAGGATCGAAATCGTGTTTCAGTCGTTACACAGATCATTTTTGATCAATTGCATGAGCATAAATTACTTTCCTAATCCACAATTTAAAGTTCTGAAAGCCCGTTTTAAGCCTAAGAGATGGCTTGAGGCGGTCTTTTTTTTGAAAATATACGAAAGGCTTATAGGGGCAACAACATCGTTTATTTTGCTTTGGGACAGATGTCCTTTTTTAAAGGTCTGAATTGCTTTTTAATATGTAAGAGATCGAAGTTGAGGAGAGAGAGAAATGAGAGGAATTATATTTGCGTTTTTAGCGGGGGCTTGTATCACTCTGCAAGGAGTATCTAATGCTCGAATTAGTCAAGATATTGGGACTTGGCAAGCTGCGACAATTACACAGTTAACAGGATTTATCATGTCGTTACTAATCCTCTTATTTGTTAGAGATGGGAAATGGCAAGGAATAAAAGAAGTAAAACCATTATATCTAATTGGCGGATCTTTTGCCGCAGTCGTTATTTTCAGTGAAGTCACTGCCATTCAACAGATTGGCGTTACTTTTACTATATCGACATTGCTCATTGCACAGCTATGCCTGACCTTTTTAATTGATATTAAAGGCTGGTTTGGGATGGAAAAACGACAAATGAGACTCCCACAGTTTATTGGGATAGGGTTGATGATTGCGGGAGTAGTGATTTTGAAATTCTGAGAATACAATCAACAACTGGAGGAGTTACGTTATGATTTTAGGGTTAATATTAGCGCTTGTCGCGGGTTCATTCGTTAGTTTACAAAATATTTTTAATACGAAGGTTAATCAAAAGGTTGGATCTTGGGCCACAACGACGTTAGTATTAGGGTTGGGTTTTCTGGCTTCCTTTATCATGAGTCTTATCTTTGAAGGCGGCCGAATATTTACTTTGCGAAATATGGAGCCTTGGTACTGGATCAGCGGATTGATCGGGGTGGGTGTAGTAATCTGTCTCGTGCAAGGCACCAAACGTCTTGGGCCAACCTATGCGATCTCGATCGTATTAATCTCTCAGCTTGGGTTTGCTTTATTGTGGGATTCCCTCGGCTGGTTAGGGCTTGAAAAGGTTCCATTCACCTGGAAGCAGTTGGTCGGAGTACTCGTGATTGTTGGCGGTATTCTAGTGTTTAAGCTAGGTGGTGCCCGGGAGACTCAAAAGTCGGCTTAATTTATCCTCAGACTCATGTTTGTCAAAATAGAAGTGATGTCAGTCACACGAGAGTGAAAGCAAATCAATCTATACTTTGGGAAAGTAGTAACTCAATTATAAATAAGGAGCAGATCATCCAATGTTCATACAATTGAACTCTCTAACTACAGAAAAGTTAAATGAAAACCTTGGTGAACGACCAGGTTATTTTAAATTGTTCTTCGATACAGAGGGCTGTGGTTGTAATGGCGTGATCGTAATTCAGATTATTAGTGAACCCCATGCTACAGATATTGAAGTTCAGAAAGAGCCCTTTACTTTTTTTGTGGACCGTCAACAGGAATCTTTATTTGATGAACAGATGCGACTTGAAGCAGATGAGAATTACCCGTCATTCAGATTAAGTAGTGATTCGGGCCTGTTAGGAAGCAATATTCGAGTAAAAGATATTCGCTGAGTAGAGCACTGCTACACTAAAAACCAGAGCATTTGAGATCATCTCTCAATGCGCTGGTTTTTTAAATTTCGTTCCTATATATGGCACTTGCAATTCGGTTCTTACCCATTGGGTTTTTTCATAAAAGCTATATGGTCTATTTTGCTGTTCACCAGTGTAATTAACTGTTCTGCCATATAGCTCGCCGAATATTTGAAATTGACTTCAGCCCAGTGCATAATGACACCTACTGTAGCAGACATTTGGTAACTCAACATAATTTCATAATCCACAGGAGCAGCATCAGCTTCTATCTCAATTCGCATATCCTCACGCATGGATTCCCGTAAACGGTCGAACAGTTCAACAGTCATTTTCCCTCGTTCCACTGCGGATAAGGCTAAAAACTCCGCTTTATGCCCCTCAATATATTCGAACAGCTGCAGAATGGAAGGGAAGACCTCCGTTGCCTCAATACGTTCCAATCCCTCATAAGGGTCTAATAGCGCCTCACCTATACCCTGTAGAAATTCATCATGTATTTCCTTAAGCAAAGCCTCTTTACTCTCAAAATGTTTATAAAAAGTCCCTCGATTGTAATCCGCTCGATTAGTCACGTCCAAAATCGTAACTGAATCATAACTATTTTCCAATATTAGCTCAACGAATGCAGATTTCAGAGCTTGGCGTGTTCTTCTGGTTCTTCTGTCTTCATGTTCTTCCTGTATCAAAAAAACTACCTCCAGCTATGATCTTTTTATCGTTCATTTATAGTTCTTACTTTAAAAGTAACAAAAGATCAGCTAATGTTCAAGATTTAGACATAAGTAAACACGTAGAGCAAGTATGTTGGTTAGGCGACATTACTTAAAATTCTGATTATTGAACAGGTTAACTAATGGGGTGTACTCTAGTAATAGAGATAGGTTATCCCATCTCCTAAGACTATAATATATAGCCAATTCATAACAAAGGATGCGAACATACAATGAGTGAATCATATGTAAAAACTGCTGTAATTACTGGAGCTGCAGGTGGAATCGGTAAAGAGCTTACCCGTCGATTGTCTGATCGTAAACTGAATCTTGTACTTGTCGATCTGAATGAAGAAGCGATAAAAAATGTCATCCAAGATTTAGGCTTAAATGAATCTAACTCTTTAGCTGTAGCTGCGGATGTCTCTAATGAAGAAGACGTTCAGAATTATGTTAATAGAGCGGTAGAAAAATTTGGAACCATTGATTATTTTGCAAACAATGCCGGAATTGAAGGTCCGGCAGGTCAAATCGAAGAGCTTAACGTTAAAGCACTTGATCTTGTATATAACGTCAATGTACGTGGTGTATTTCTTGGACTACATTATGTAATTCCTGTGATGAAAAAACAAAAATCAGGTGCTATTCTGAACACTTCTTCTCTGGCAGGACTCATGGGTGCACCAGGTATGGCCCCTTACATTATGTCTAAGCATGCTGTAATTGGTCTGACTCGCGTAGCTGCAAATGAGCTTGCACCACTTGGTATTCGTGTAAATGCGGTACTCCCAGGAACGATCAATACACAAATGATGCGTAAAATTGAAAATAATTTTGGAAGCGCAGAAGAATACAAGGCAGCTAACGAAGCTGCAACACCTATGGGACGCTACGGAGAACCGCAAGAGGTTGCCGCTGTGATGAACTTCCTTCTGTCGGATGAGGCTTCATTCGTAACGGGTTCTCTATATACAGTCGACGGTGGTATGATAGGTCAATAATGCAAGCTGATTTCGATCATTAAGGATACTCCAAATAAAGGATTGGGCCTGTGCGTCAAGCATTGGGTCCAATTCTTTTTTATTTAGGATACCCGGATCGGATTTTATAATAAGCAATTTGCTGAATTATCTTATAGAATATACAAAGGGGATTTAATCTTTTTAAGTATTGATCAGTGATTTAGATAAATTGTTGGCGAGGAGTGTTCATATGCATGAATTATCTCAACAGGATTTTAATGAAGTGAAACCGTTACTTACAGGTGCTCCTATTCATCCTGAAATTCTCTCCATTATCGATGGAAATAATCCGGGCTGGATTTTTGTAGATCAACTTGTAACACCAAAAAGCGCGTTGGTATGGAGTAAGGGGATGCAAGGATTTTATATTATAGGCGATCACACCAATGAGTTATTTATTAAGAGCTTAGATAGTTATATATCCAGTCATATTGCACCGAGGATGAAAAAGCTTGGGCTGGAGTATTTTGAAGTCTCAGGTCAACACAATGAATGGAATCTGGCATTGATGTTTCCTTCTAGGAAGCTATATCCTTTTGAACAAATGGTGTTCAAGTTATTCCACAAGCCCGTTGAGTCCCTTAATAATGCGATTAGAATTATAAATCTTAAAATGCTGGACTGGGAGGACTTAGATCTAAAGAATATAGAATTTGTACATGATAATATTGATTTATTCTGGTCATCGAAAGAAGACTTTAGGGCAAAAGGCTATGGATATGCTGCTGTTGAGGGAACTGAGATTATGGGTGTATGTTATTCTAGTTTCGTTACGGAGGATACACATGCTATCGGAATTGAAACTCTCTCCAAGTATCGGAATAGAGGAGTGGGGACTCATTTAGCGGCCTTAGTAGCGGAGGATATACTTACAAATGGTTTTACACCTTACTGGGACTGTTCATTAGATAATGAAGCTTCCCAAAAGCTAGCTCTCCGTTTAGGATTTCAGCAAATTCATCAATATAAGTGTAGTGCTTTTTCAATATGACGGTTTCGCAAATTATTAGGTTAGGATGAACATTATGAGAATATTGCTCGTAGAGGACGATAGAACGATTGCTTCAGGACTTGAATATTCCTTGCAGCAGGATCATTTTGAAACTATTTTATGTTATGATGCAACCTCTGCTAGGAGGGTGTTGGCGGAGCGGTTATCTGAAGTAACACTTTGCATTTTTGATCTCTCTCTACCGGATGGCAGCGGATATGATCTGTGTAAGATCGTGAAGGAGCGGAGCGATATTCCGGTCATCTTTTTAACTGCGATTGATGACGAAGTTAATGTAGTGATGGGACTTGATATGGGAGCAGACGATTACATAACTAAGCCATTTCGGATTCGCGAGCTGTTATCACGCATTAAATCGGTGTTAAGGAGATATAACAAGCAGGCTCAAACTCCATCTAATTTTGAACTAGAGAATATACGGATTAATACGCTTGAAGGAAAAGTTTATAAGAACGGCGATGAAGTTCTGCTAACAGCATTAGAATATCGTCTGCTTCTGATATTTGCTAATCATGTGGGACAAGTCCTTTCCAGAAATCAGCTGTTAGAGCGGATTTGGGATGTCGCCGGAGAATTTGTAAATGATAATACATTGTCTGTGTATATTAAACGCTTAAGGGAAAAGTTAGAGGATAACCCGCAAGAACCCACACTGATCAAAACAGTACGCGGTTTAGGGTATAAGGTTGGTGATTAGATGTTACGAAACAGAGAATTTAGATGGTTATTACTAACGATGACTACGATCAGCCTTCTGGCGATTATAGGAACGGCATTTATTTCATCAGCAGCGATGGGGATCACGGCGGTAACTTCAGTTCTGCTTATAGGTTGTTGTTTATTATTTACCCGCTGGAGATACCGCGAAATTGAGAAGCTTTCAGGGTATCTACGTCAAATTAGCAGTGGTAATTATTCGCTCGATGTTCGTGATAATCAGGAAGGCGAGCTTAGTATCCTGAAAAATGATATTTATAAGGTGACGTTGATGTTATCGGAGCAGCGTTTGCTTTTGCAAGAGGATAAAATAAAGCTTACCAATGCGATCTCCGACATCTCCCATCAGCTCAAAACACCACTTACCTCCATGACCGTGATGGCAGATTTATTAAGCGATCCTGATCTGGACGTTGAGAAAAGAATAGAATTTACGCGGAAAATCAGCCTTCAGCTCGATCGGGTTGGCTGGCTGGTTTCTTCATTATTAAAGTTCTCAAAGATCGATGCCGGAACCATTCAATTTAAAAAAGATTCAATAAAAGTAAAGAAGCTTGTTCAGAAATCTATGGAGCCCATACTGATTCCAATGGATATTAAGGAGCAACGGATCCTAATCGAAGGTGAAGACGCTACCTCATTAATAGGCGATTACAATTGGACAACTGAGGCGATGATTAATATTCTGAAAAACTGTGTAGAGCATACACCTGCTGGGGGAGAGATTACGATTTCTTTTGCAGAAAACACGCTGTTCACGGAAATTGTCATTACTGATAATGGCAAAGGAATTCCTAAGGCAGAGATCCCCTATATTTTCAAACGATTCTACAAGGGTACAAATGCAAACGAAGACAGCGTTGGAATTGGACTTGCCTTGGCGCAAAGTATTATCACTGAACAAAACGGCACGATTGATGTGGTGAGTGAAGTAGGAAAGGGTACACAATTTCGGATCAAATTTTACAAGCAAGTGATTTAACACTTATGGCTTAGTGACTAGAATGTCACTTAAGAGTCACTGAAGAGTCATTGTAGACAGATATACTGATCTCATCAACAAATGGGGGTCTAACAATGGATATTTTAAAGATTGAACATCTGTCTAAAACATATGGTAAAGGCGAGACCGCAGTAAAGGCTCTGGATGATGTATCTTTTTCAATTAAAAAAGGTGAATTCGTAGCGATTATTGGACCATCCGGCTCAGGAAAATCAACGATTCTGCATTTATTAGGTGGGGTGGATAGACCGACAAGTGGTAAAGTATTTGTAGATAACACGGATATTTATGATTTGAATGAAACACAGCTGGCGATCTTTAGACGCAGACAAATTGGTCTTATTTATCAGTTCTATAATCTCATACCGGTGCTGACGGTTGAAGAGAATATCACACTTCCGTTGCTGCTCGATCAGCATAAAGTGGATAAGAAGCAATTTGCAGATACCGTGAAGGCGTTAAATTTGGAAAATCGTTTAAACCATCTGCCGAATCAGCTATCAGGCGGACAGCAGCAGCGGGTATCCATAGGCAGAGCATTAATTAGTAACCCTGCAATTATGCTGGCAGATGAGCCAACTGGTAATCTTGACAGCAAGAATAGCAGTGAAATTATTGAATTATTAAAAATGTTTAATAAAACGTATAATCAAACACTGATTGTGATTACTCACGATGAACGTATTGCCTTGCAAGCAGATCGGGTCATTACTATTGAAGATGGAAGGATCGCTAAAGATGAGGTGATTCGTCCGTGAATATCGTAAACAAATTAACTATAAGACATTTGAAACAGAATAAGCGAAGAACATTGGTAACTATCATTGGAGTTATCATTTCAGTAGCTATGGTAACGGCTGTGGCGACGTTAGGTTTTTCTTTTATGGAATTAATGAAGAAGCAAAGTATCTCTACAAATGGAGAATGGCATGTCCAATATAGAAATGTTACTAAAGCTCAGCTCAAAGCGATAGAAACAGATGATGCGACAAAAGCCCTAGTGATCTCCAACGATCGTGGCTACGCCCCTTTAGAGGGTGGGAAGAATGAGAATAAACCCTATTGGTATATCAAGGAATATAATGCAGCTGGTTTTAAACAATTTCCGATTGAACTGCTGGAAGGTAGACTCCCGAAGACAAACCACGAAGTAGTCATTTCTGAGGAGATTGCAAAGAATGCAAAAGTCTCTTACAAGATTGGTGAAACTTTAACGCTTGATGTGGGTGAACGTGTCACTAGCGATGATGAAAATAGTGGCCAACCCCTATCTCAGAATGAACGATTACGGACTGAAGAGGATACCTTGCTTGAAAAGATTATTCATAAAAAATCAATGAACTATACGATTGTGGGAGTGATAAAACGTCCTACTTGGGAACCAACATGGTCTCCGGGTTATACTGCCATAAGTTATGTGGATGAAAGCATGATTGGAGCAGCTGAAAAAACCACAGCGACGGTTGTATTAAAAAAGGTGGACAGCTCCATATACAAGCATGCAGAGGAATTGGCAAAAGAAAATAAGATCGAGTCGATCTCTTATAATAATAGTCTGCTCCGCTATTATGGTGTGACGAATAACGATGGCTTACGTAACACACTTCTTTTATTGTCAGTAATTATTATGGTTGTGATTATCATTGGTTCCGTTTCTTTAATCTATAATGCTTTTGCAATCTCTGTCTCGGAGCGTGCACGTCATTTAGGGATGCTCTCCAGTGTAGGGGCTACAAAGTGGCAAAAGCAGAATTCAGTGTTTTTTGAAGGAATGATTATCGGTTTAATTAGTATTCCAATTGGGATCATTTGCGGTATAGCAGGCATCGGGATCACTTTTATGTTTATCAATTCGATGATTAAAGATGTATTAGGGATAACTGAGAGATTAATGTTGATTGTTACACCTCTGTCTCTACTAACCGCTTGTTTAGTTTCAATACTGACAATTTTTATATCCACCTATCTTCCAGCCAGAAAGGCTTCAAAGATCTCGGCAATTGATGCGATCAGACAAACAACCGATGTTAAGCTCTCAGGTAAAGCGGTGAAAACATCCAAGTTCGTGCGCAGATTGTTTGGTATTGAAGCAGAAATTGGTTTGAAGAATTTAAAGAGAAAT
This sequence comes from Paenibacillus sp. FSL H8-0315, assembly GCF_038005365.1. NCBI lineage: Bacteria > Bacillati > Bacillota > Bacilli > Caryophanales > Paenibacillaceae > Paenibacillus > Paenibacillus sp. FSL H8-0315. The sequence goes on from NZ_JBBOTA010000001.1 coordinate 6,489,929, forward strand.
AAACGCAGGTACCAAGCAACCGTGTTCTCACTTGTCATTAGTATTGTTTTATTTTTATCTGTATCAGCGTTCACTTCTAATATGAGAAGATCGGTAGAACTCTCACAGGATGGTTTGAACTATGATATCCAAGTATATATGGGGACTGAGGACGCTCAAAAAGTGGACCGGTTGACGAACTCGATATCCAAATTACCTAATATAACGGAATATAATGTGACTAAGGAACTCAGTGTGAGTTCATGGATTGATGAGAAAAATATGGCAAAAGAATTGCAAGAGATTGTGCAGGCGGATAAGAGTGTTCTAAAGAACGGGAAATATCCTTACTATATTCAGATCTATGCACTAAATGAACAGAGTTTGAAAACCTATGCAGAAACGGTCGGTATAAATTATGAACAACTAACGAAGCTTGATCAGATGACTGCTATTGTGAATGATACGGTTACCTTTGAGGATGAGAAAGCTAAAAAAATTGTTGAGACTAAAGCTTTTCACTCTGAAGTCGGCCAAAAGCTTGAGCTTATTTATACGGATTGGGATACCAAAAAAGAGACGAATTTATCACCAGTAAAAATTGTCGCTCTAACTGATAAACGTCCAATGGGAGTACATTCAGCAATGGTTGGTGGAATAAACATCATCGTCTCTGAACAAGTCTTCGATAAACTAACAAATGATGCGATGAGCAAAGATATTCAAAGCCGGCTTAACTTGAACAGCACAAACCCATTAGCGACACAACAAGCCATAGAGGAAATGAAAGAGCGGAATATCTATGTTCAAAATGTGTATCAAAATAGACAAAATAGTGAGCAGATGATCATGTTAATGTCTATTTTCACCTATGGTTTTATTGCTTTGATTACTTTAATATCAATTGCGAATATTTTTAATACGATATCAACTAGCATATCTCTTCGTAAAAGAGAGTTTGCGATGCTGAAGTCTGTGGGCATGACGCCAAATGGTTTTAATAAAATGATTAATTACGAAAGTGTTTTTTATGGAATAAAGTCACTACTATATGGGCTTCCGATTAGTATAGTTATTATGTACTTGATCTATAGATCAATGATGAGCAGCTTCTCTTATGGATTCACACTTCCGTGGATGAGTATCTTGTGTGTCATATTGGCAGTGTTTATCATCGTTAGCGCAGCTATGTTATATTCAAGCTCAAAAGTGAAAAAAGAGAACATTATCGATGCATTGAAACAGGAAAATATATAACTATTAGCCCATCATTGCCGCGTTTAACGCGGCTTTTTTGTGTCATATCTGACACGTTGGTATGTAAATTCTTATAAATTCCTATGATATAATGTACACAATTGAATTGAACAGATTATAACCACGAGGTAGGTGTCAACGAATTGAGAACAGTTGTCGTGATTGGCGGGGGAATTACTGGATTGTCTACCGCTTACTATTTACAGAAATCTATAGAGCATAACAAGCTAGATGTAAAAATCATTTTGGTTGAAGCCAGCGATAGACTGGGCGGCAAAATCAGAACACTAAAACAAGAAGACTTCATTATGGAGTCTGGGGCAGATTCTATTGTCACTCGCAAAACGAATGTTGCACCTCTGATTGAAGAGTTGGGTATTCAAAATGAGGTTGTATATAACGCGACAGGAATATCCTTTATTTATACAGAAGGTAAACTGAAGCAAATTCCTAAAGATGCAGTCTTTGGCATTCCGCTCAGTATGGAGTCGCTTGCTACAACAGAACTGATCTCAGCTGAAGGAAAGGTTGAAGCACTCAAAGATTTCTACACTCCCAATAATAAGTTTACGAAAAACGATTCCGTGGGTGATTTTCTAGAAGCTTTTTTTGGAAAAGAACTTGTCGAGAAGCAAATTTCACCGGTTCTTTCAGGTGTATATTCCGGGAAGCTAAGCGAACTTACAATTGCCTCAACGCTGCCTTATTTGATTGATTATAAGAATGAATATGGCAGTATTATTCAAGGCTTATCCGCAAATAAAGCCAAATTTCAAGGGAATGGTGATAAGAAGTTCATGTCATTCAAGGGAGGTGTATCTGCCTTGATCGACTCTATGGAAGAACATCTTTCTAATTCGGAGATCATCAAAGGGATTCGTGCCGAAAGAATTGAGAAGCGTGGAGAGCAGTACCAGGTAACTTTGGCAGATGGACGAATCATAGACTCCGATGTTGTCGTACTTGGAACGATGCATTCTACTGCACAAGCGCTACTTCAAGACGAAAAACTAAATGAAGATTTCAATCAGTTATATAATAGTTCTATGATTAGTGTATATTTAGGATTTGATATCCCCGACAGTCAGCTGCCTGCGAATGGCACAGGGTTCATCACTGCCAACAGCGATGATGTTCTATGTAATGCGTGTACGTGGACAAGTCGCAAGTGGGAGCATACGTCAGGACAACAGCGTCTGCTTGTCAGACTCTTTTATAAAAGCTCAAACCCTCATTATGATTCGTTGATCAAGCTATCTGAAGAGGAACTATTGAAGGTGGCTTTGAAAGATATACAGACCAGTCTCGGGATAACAGGACAGCCAGCTACCTACGATGTGACCAAATGGCATGATGTAATGCCAAACTACCATAAACTTCATCATCAAATTGTAGTATCCTTAGAGAAGAAGATGACAGACAGGTATCCTAATGTTATCCTTGCTGGATGCTCCTATTATGGTGTAGGCATTCCAGATTGTATTGCGAATGGAGAAAAAACAGCAGAGCGTATTCTGAAACAAGTAATTACACATTAAAAAGGAGGGTGTACAATCGTGAGAAGATTAGCGATCAGCTCTATGCAAAGTCTAGACTTATAAACAACGGCGGTTGTTTGTATAGAGCGAAAAATTGATTTTACCGCTAGTGCAGTGTGCATGGGTTGTTTAAAGAATAGACTTTGCTACCTTCAAACTCATAAAAAGTTTAAGGAGCAGAGCGATTATGAAATATGTAAATGCAGATACGATTTTCCCAAAAGAATTATTAGAGGAAATTCAGAAATATATCAACGGGGGTATGGTTTATATCCCTAAGCCTGAAGAATCACATGTAAAATGGGGCGAAAAGTCAGGGAGCAGAAAATACTTAAGATCTAGAAACATCGAAATCTGTCTAAGGTTTGCTGTGGGTGCAACGGTTGACCAGCTTTCAGATGAATATTGCCTATCTAGGGATAGTATTAAGAAAATTGTTTATTCAAAAAAATAGCTTATCATCCAAAAAAACCACGTTAGAGGAAACTCTGACGTGGTTTTTGGAATTTAATTATAATTCATCCATCTTTTTATTTGCGGCATTAATAGCTGTACTAGAAACCTTTGTTTTGTTTAGTGCTTCTTTCATCATTGTCATTGCTTCTAATTGCAACATTAATCGCTTTTAAATAGATTTCATGTAATGCTATACGATTTGTTTATTCATATTCAAAGAGGCTTCAAATGCATCAATTATATACAGGAATCGTTCTGCTTCTCGGAATACATGATCCGCAAGCAATGGATGGATGATGCTCTTTATTCGGCATTCCTCAATAAGATCACGTGCCGTTTTCTTAAAGTCACGGAGAGATTTAACTGAGACTTTATTCTCGTCAAGTTGCTGACTGAGCAGGGGTTTGGTTTTCATTAATAATTGCGTCTGATAAAAGATCTAACCTACCCTGATTCAGTTCTTACAGTCGATTTCGAAAATAGTTGGCTTCCCTACTGACATGATCCACTAATAAGGGGAAGTTCGTTCCGCCTGGAAGCTTACATTGTAGAATTAGACCTAGTATTTTCCTTTTAAACGCCCAGATATGTGATGCTGCACTATGAACTTCCTCATTAAACTTCCATATTACTACTGGATCAGAATCCACAGTGAATCCGAGTGATTTATTCTCTATGGCTTCGAATGTGGCATAGAAATGGTTTGCTTCATTAATTAGTTGCGTGTCTTCACAACGAAACCCAAGGTTTAAGAAAAAAAGAGTGTTCTTTGATGATTCGTGACCAGAATCTTATTTCATCTAGAGGTCTCGAAACAAAAGGATCCGGCATATCTGAGTACACCCCCCATTTTCATACAATTATAATCTGCGTGAGGTTTGTACTATATCCGCAAAAGTTAAGACGAGTATATAGAAGTACAGTAGGTACGCTTAACTTAATTATCAAATATAAATGGTGACATTATATAAAAATTAATTCTAATCGAATATGGCATATAACTAGAGTGAGGTCCTAATTATACTGAGAAAAGAAGTAATTATTGAGAAGAAATTGTGGAGGTATGATGGAGATTAAGCTTGTTCCAGTAACCATAATATTTGAGTGATCTCCATAAATATATTCAGGAATTCGACAGAAGGTAAGGAGGGAACGACATGAATATCACAATAACCTTAACTGACAGTGCCTCGAAGTTTATTATTAACAACCTTTACCCACTATACTTACACGATCTATCAGAAATATGGGGGACGATTCCTAATCGATATGGGATATTCGAGGAGGACGAGACACAGTCACTGCAGGAACAGAATAAAGTCTTCGACATTTGGTGGGAGAAAGCTGGCATTTTGTATCCTTATTTAATAAAAGAAAATGATATTCCAGTAGGGTTTGCATTAGTTGCTACACCACCATACACACCGTCTGCTTGTGAATTCTATTTGAATGAATTTTTTATTCTACGGCCCTTCCGTGGTAAGGGGATCGCTGAATATGCGGCTAAGGAAGTCTTTAAGCTTCATTTGGGTAACTGGGAGCTGCAAACGAATCCCACGGATACAAATAGGAGAGCACAGCATTTTTGGAGGAAAACTTTAAAAGAATACACTGGTGATAGTTATTTAGAGGAATGCGGGAAGTCATATGATGATGAATTAAAGATGATTTTTACATTCAATAACCAAACAAAATTATCGAATCCATAAAAGGGGATTTCGAAGTTATGTTTAAGAATTCATTCCTAAAGGCAAAAGCTTATAAGTACAATTCACTGCAATATTTGGTGGCTTTAGTGCTTGGAATGGATTCTAACACAACCGAATAGGTTTAATAATAAAAGCCGATCTAACTATCGTAGTTAGATCGGCTTTTGTTGATCTTAGCTATTTGATGCGTTTAACTTGCAAATATATGCTTACCAATTTTTAAGTTTTGCGGACGTGACCAAATCCATGCACTAGTTGCTGTATCGGGATTGAAATAATAGATTGAATGGTTTGTCGGGTCCCAACCTCGAACAGCATCAAGAGCAGCTAAATAAGCTGTCTGATTTGGTGTAAGCCAATACTGGCCGTCAGATACGGCTGTGAAAGCTCCTTTTTGGAATACAACTTCTTTGATATTGTCAGGAAATTGACTAGATTGTATACGATTCATGACTACTGCACCCACTGCAACTTGTCCAACATAAGGCTCACCGCGAGACTCACTGTAGATAACTTTAGCCAAAATATCCATTTCATTAATATTAAGCGTGTGTTTTTTTAAAATATTCCAAGTTTTTGTCCCCGAAATCCCATCAGCGCTTATGCCATAGGCCTTTTGAAATTTAGCAACCGCTGCTTTCGTCTGTGATCCGTATACCCCATCTAAGGGCTCAGTATAGAAATCAAGGGTTTTTAATCTATATTGTAGATCCCATACATCTCCTGAAGAACTTCCTATGGTTAATACCGGAGCTGCATTAGCAGAACCGATCATCGTAGCCATGCTCACCAGACCCAAAAGAAGCAACAAAGTGAATATTTTAGTCTTCATTATAGCAGCCTCCTTTCAGAAAACATTATAAATATAGTTTAAGCATTGAGACAATACTCATTTAATGGAAAATAAATTACTGTTTTACAAACTGTGAATCCTTAGTTCCGTTTGTGATTTTCTGAAATGGGTAAAATAATACTTATAGGCAGATAAAATTTCGGAGGTCTTTTATATGAAAAAGCAATTATTTCTACTAGTCGTCGCAGCTGCTTTCAGCTTAAGTGCTTGTAGTAATGACAATAGCTATGGCAATCAGATGTCTTCTAACGATACACAAATGGAACATAACTCACATTCAAGTTCAGGTGAAGTTCCAAAAGATCTGAGGGTAGCGGAGAATCCTACTTACAAAGAAGGAAGTGAAGCTGTGATCCAAACTGACCATATGGAAGGGATGAAGGGAGCCATTGCGACAATTGTGGGAGCTTATGAGACGACAGCATATAATGTTTCCTATAGACCTACTACAGGAGGTCAGCCGGTCACAAATCATAAGTGGATTATTCATGAAGAAATAAAAGAAGCAGAGGATATATCCTATCAACCAGGCTCAGAGGTCATTATGGAATCTGATCATATGAAGGATATGAAGGGTGCAACGGCTCAGATTAACTCAGCAGAAAAAACCACTGTCTATATGATTAATTACAAACCTACTACGGGTGGAGATGAAGTGAAAAATCATAAGTGGGTAACAGAAGATGAGCTTTCACCTGTAAAATAATAGATCAACACAAAAACTGCAACTTACTCAGTTACGCATGAGTACGTTGCAGTTTTTGTTGTTTTATAGTCAGCTTCAAAAATAATTTGCGGTTAGGCTTTATCCACTGCAAGTTTTGAAGATTTCATGTTTGACAGGTCCTGTTCAGCTTCTTCAGGAACTGGCATTTGGTTAGAAGTACGAAGTGGAAGCTCCTTCAGGAAGAAGACAAGCACGAAAGCTACAACAAGCACAATGGTCCCGGTTAAGAACACGGATGACAATGTCTGTCCTAAAGCATCACGGATACCCTCAATCATTTGTAAGAAGACAGGCTGTACATCGGCTGGCAGACTAGCTTGAGTCTGTTCAAGCAATGGTTTGTTCATTAATGCCTGTGGATTAGCGAAGGAGAGCATTTGCTCAGCAAGTTTTGGATCTATCTGTGTGAAATCCGGCGCTGATGACGATTGCAGAGCTTCCTTCAAGTTTTTGGTAAGACTATTGGACATAACGGTACCCATGACTGCGATACCGATCGTACCGCCTAAATTACGGAATAATTGTGAGGAGGCCGTTACTACACCTAGTTCTGTGTGTGAAACCGCATTTTGAGTAGCTAGTGAGAATACTGGCATCCCCAATCCTAACCCAAGACCAAACACAATCATACTTAGGACAGCCATCGGTACATTATTCATAAATACCATAATTGTCATACCAGCAATCATAATGGGTATTCCAATTAATGCGTAACGTTTATACTTTCCTTTTTTTGCCATCTTTTGTCCGGTAAGGGCACTGGCTACAACCATAACGATCGACATTGGCATAGTAACATACCCTGCATATGTCGCGGAGATCCCCAGAACACCTTGTACGAAGAAGGAAAGATAGATCATAGCTCCCATCATACCGAAGTTCATAATAAAACCAATAATATTAGATATGGTAACTACACTATTCTTAAATAGATGAAGCGGAAGGATTGGATTTTTAGCTTTGGATTCGACAAAAATAAAGAGAAGTGCCGAAACGACAGTTCCCGCCAACAGGCCGAGAATTTGCGAAGAACCCCAATCATATTCTGTACCTGCCCAGGTGAAGGCAAGCAGTAGAGGCACGATGGTGGTTGTCATTAGCAAGGAACCTAAATAGTCGATGCTGGTTGACTCCCCGCGTTTGCCTTTAGGAAATAAGGTAAGAATCATCACGAAGGCTACTACACCTAGCGGTAGGAAGATCCAGAACAGCCAATGCCAATCCATATTGTCAATCAAAAAGCCTCCTAGCGTTGGTCCAAGCACACTGGAGAAGCCGAATACTGCCATCATCAACCCCATCCATTTACCACGTTCACGCGGAGGGAATAAGTCGCCTACGGCAGTAAATGCGGTGGATTGAATAATACCTGCACCTACCCCTTGAATCCCACGGTAAATGATAAATTGATAAACATCGGAAGATGTTCCTGTCAGAAAAGCCCCAACCATAAATAATAGAATACCTGCTAATAGAAAGGGTTTACGTCCGAACATATCAGATAACTTACCGACAAGAACGGTTGCTATTGTTGATGTTAATAAATAAATGTTAATAGTCCAAGTATAGTAATCCATGCCATCAAGAATTGCGATTATACGCGGCATAGCAGTACTTGTAATTGTCTGATTAATCGCTGCGAACAGCATTGCAGCCATAATAGCTATCATAATACTAAGTTTTCGTTTGCTGGATAAATGTTCCATTCGATTGTTTCCCCGCCACTTTTTAAATTTTATCTCTTGTCTAAATCAGAAATTATAACTGCGAAAATTCTTCTTAAATGCTCAATATCTTCATCGGGCAGTATCTTAAAGTAAGATTCCATAAGTTCTTGATGGCGTTCCTGCACCTCTTTAATCGTTGCTTCTCCTTTCTGCGTAATGGTGATGTGTACCACCCTTCGATCATCCTTGGCGCGTTCCTTATTTACGTAATCTTCAGCGATTAATTGGTCTGTTACGCCTGTAATTGCTGCTGAGGTAATACCAAGAGCTGCAGCAATCTGTGATACGTTTTGTGGACCGTTCTTAGATAAAGTCCTGAGGGTCTTGAACTGTGTAATATTTAGGGGGTAGTCTTGTTTGTTCCAATCTTGAGAGATTCCTTTTAAAAAGGATTTGAACATAGTAGAAATCTGAAGAAAATCTTCATTATTAGCCAAATCACGCCTCCTAAAGTTATGAAATAGGGCGGAATAAGTAATTCCATTAAATTTTAGATAACAACTAAATGATTAACTACTTAATTATTAAAGCGTGAAACAATATATCATCCTTTTTTATATCTCGTCAAGAAAAGGTTTGTTTTTTCGAATGAAATAGAGTGGGTTGATAATATATATAGGGAAAGGATCGGGGGAGTTTATATTGAGAGAATGGGTTAAGCATCAAGATCCAAACAATAAGTACGGTGCAAAGTTCACTTTAGGCGATAGAGATGTAGAGTTACCCCAAACGGCGATTATCTCAGTAACACGAGGAGAAAATTTCAATATATTCAGAATTATGATTAATGGAACTATTAATAATTTCGTTAAGAAGCAACTTCAGAAAAATGAAAATCTCCTATATGCCGAGCTCTCTGGACAACTTCAGGGAGGTGTCGGGCAGACTATAACGGTGTGGAAAAAAGGAAGCTCCATGAATAATTTCAGGAAAAAAGGTGCACATAAATTTGCTATGAGATTTTTTTCATGGGTTTTTTATGGCGGGAAAGTACAGGCTTACTTTTTAACATGGAAAATCTCAAACTCAATTCCTGAAGATAATGAAATTAAAGAAATAGTGAAAAAATATGGGAAACATTATGACGGTGGGAAATTATTAAAATCTGCGCAACAACCTCCCCTGATATAAATAGTAACCCTCGACTTAGGATGTGGGGTTATTCATCTGTTGTTGAAGTTCGTTCCTGAGCTAATGAATTATTTGTTATACTGTGTATAGTTATCGTTATTATCATTTCATTAAAAAAGGAGCATTTATTTGAATCTAGCAACTCCTGTAACACCTATTCAACTTATGCAAGTACTTCTAAACGTTTCTGTGATTCGCCCTGTTTTTATCTGGGGGGCGCCTGGTATTGGGAAATCTTCGCTAGTAGAAGCTTTTGCTGATCAGGTGGGTCTTCCTTGTGTGTCTCTATTAGGTTCTCAATTAGCACCTGAAGACATCATTGGAGTCCCGCAAATCGTTAACGGTAAGAGCCAATTCTGTCCTCCAAAAATGATTGCTCGGGATGAACCTTATTGTTTGTTCCTGGACGAGCTTAATGCCTGTTCTCAAGAAGTGCAAAAAGCTTTTTATAGTCTCATCCACGAACGCCGCATAGGCGATTATCACCTACCTGAGGGCTCTATAGTAATAGGAGCTGGTAACCGTGCACAAGATAGTGCAATTGTTAAACCTATGTCATCCGCGCTTATCAATCGGATGTTCCATATACAGTTAAATGTATCGTTTCAAAATTGGATCTCTTGGGCATATGAGCATAGCATTCATCCTATGGTTATTGAATATCTGGAATTGCGTCCCGATCATTTGTGGAGTGCACCTCCAAAGACTGAAGAGCCTTTCTCCACGCCACGCTCTTGGCATATGCTTAGTGATGCACTACATGAGTTTGGCGATGATATAAATGCGGATACCGTGGGGATTTTAGCGAATGGTTCACTGACACCTGCTCACGCCACACAATTCAGGGCTTTTTATAAAAATCTAACTGGAAAATATGAACTTAATCAAATTATAGATGGTAAATCCTCATTTCCAACGGCTCCAGAAGATCGGGATCTCCTGTATTTCCTGGCGCAATCCTTGCGTGCCCAGATTATCAAAGAACTCCCTCCGATTAAAGATAACGTACGAGATGGACATCGCCAATTTGCACACACTGTTAAAAAGCTGATTAAAGACCTGTCCGTCATTAGCTTTGAAATTGCACAGCTAGTAGTTGCTAAGCAGGAGCAAAGTGATAATATTCCAGATTGGTTAATGGTTGAAATTGTACGTGATTTACCACGTCTTGCAATAAAAGAGCGGGGGTAAATATGGCTAAAAAAACAACTCCAGATAATCCCGCTTTGAAAAATTTTAATGAAGCATGTTCGTTAATCGCGGATCATCCTATTTTTGCGCCGTTATCTGTTCGAGCTTCGATTATTCATAATGAAAATAGTCCCTATCCTGAAGACGGCTGGGCAATTGTCACTAATAACGGTTATATTTACACTCATCCTAAAAGGCGTGGCGAGGTTGCTGAATGGATGTACGTTTTGGCACATTGTTTTCTTCATTTAGGTCTTGGACATTTAAAGATTAAAGAGAATCAAGTGGCGTGGAACGTTGCATGTGATGTGTACATAGCAAAGTTTTTAAATGACTTGAAGCTTGGGAAAGTACCCGCAGATATGGAGTCGCGAATTGATCTTACAATTAAAGATGAACAACAGCTTTACGAGCAGTTTATGATAAAAGGAATTCCGGACACCTCCAGATATTTTGGGACTGCGGGTGTTTCAAAACTGGATATGAATGTTAGAGAAACCACCAAAAGATACTGGGGAAAAGCACCGGATTGGGAAGCCTATTTTGCTTATGGGTTATCTAATGCTGTGACGAATGCAGTAAGTGTTGCTGGAGGCCATGCTAATACTATTAGTGACCCTGCACTTTCATTAACCGCTCCACAACGTGCAAAACGATGGTTTATGGACAGATATCCTTTATTAGGTGCGCTTGCCGCCGGCTTTGAGATTATAGAAGATCCAGCGATATGTCGGCGATTTGATATTTCCATAGCTGCCATTGACGTTATTGAGCGCAAAATATTTATGAACCCTGCAGCCGGACTAAACGATGAGGAGTGTATTTTCGTGATGGCGCATGAGCTTCTGCACGCGGGGCTTCAGCATCACGAGCGATGTCTTGGCCGGGATCATTATCTTTGGAATGTGGCTTGTGACTACGTAATAAATCTATGGCTAGTAGAAATGAGTGTAGGGGAGTATCCGCGAATTGGACTCTTATTAGATCCTGAGCTTAAAGGTTTATCTGCTGAAACGATTTATGATCGTATGGTCGGAGATATCCGCACTTATAAGAAACTGGCGACCTTGAGAGGGAATGGACTTGGTGACATTTTAGATAACGGTTCATCAAGTTTTTGGGATGCGAGAGAAGGACAGACGTTAGATGATTTCTGTAAAAATGCTATGCAACAAGGACTGATGTATCATGAAGAGCAAAGCCGCGGTCTTTTGCCATCAGGCCTAGTTGAAGAGATTAGAGCGCTAGGCCAGCCACCTATTAAATGGGATGTAGAGCTTGCTCGGTGGTTTGATCATTATTTTTCACCGCTTGAGAAGACCAGATCTTATTCACGAATTAGCAGACGTCAATCTTCTACACCTGATATCCCTCGACCACAGTGGGTTCATAGCGGTGCTGCAGATGATGGCCGTACTTTTGGAGTTATTTTAGATACCTCAGGCTCAATGGATAAAAAGCTTCTGGCCAAAGCATTAGGAGCCATTTCAAGTTATGCGCAGGCTCGTGATGTTCCTTTTGCACGGATTATCTTTTGTGATGCTTGTCCTTATGATGCAGGTTACATGCCCCCGGAGGCTATCGCGGATCGGGTACAAGTGAAGGGAAGAGGGGGAACGATCTTACAACCAGCTATTGATTTGATTCAACAAGCTGAGGATTTTCCGAAAAAAGGACCACTTCTAATTATTACAGATGGTTATTGTGACAAGCTGACCATTAAAAGAGACCATGCTTATATCTTGCCCAAGGGAAATGACTTGCCTTTCTCACCCAAAGGACCTGTATTCAGAATTAATTAGGGCTTAGAATAAATTTAGAGCGAGGTAACAATGGATATGAATCCCCCCAAACATATTCTTTCAGCAGCTACAGTTGTATTCAATGATCAAGAAGAAATCTTATTAATAAAAGGTCCACGTAGAGGATGGGAGATGCCAGGCGGACAGGTTGAAGAGGAGGAGTCCCTTATAGAAGCAGCAATCAGGGAAGCCAAAGAAGAATCGGGCATTGATATAGAGATTAATAAGTTCTGCGGAGTTTTTCAAAATGTTGATCGATCTATATGTACTAACCTATTTCTAGGGAAAGCCATCGGCGGCGAACCTGCTACTAGTTCCGAGAGCTTAGAAGTTGGTTTTTTTTCGATAGAACAAGCATTGGAAATGGTCACATGGAAAAACCTCAGACTGCGGCTGGAGTATTGTCTAAATGATGAGGTGCAGCCTTTTTACGTAGAGTTACGGGGTACAGAAGTTGAAGAAATTATATTTAAATTAGAAAACCAGCAAACTTTTTAGAGGTCCTCCTGCGTCCTAGCTAATGAGTGTCATCGGAAGGCACTTATAAATAGAGATGGAGGATGACGAGATATGAACAAAAGAACAAAAAATCTATTTAAAATGAGTGCAGTTGGATGTGTAGCCATTATGGGAGTGAGTGCAGCTTCTTTACCGGTTCATGCTATGGTTTCCACACAAGTAACAGCTAATGTTTCTGCGGCTTTACCGTCGAAGGCACCAGCCCTTGCTGGCATAAAAGTGCAAGAAAAAGTACTTAACACAACAAGTAAATACCTGATTGCAGATTTAAAAGTACCACAGCTAACAGGAATGCTGGATACTCATTATCAAGATGAACTGAACGATATTATCCTCTCTCATGCTGAAAAGGATCTGGCACAGTGGGAGAAAGACGCCGCAGAAATGGGCAAAAAAGCACAGGCTGATCAAATGGAATTTCATCCTTATACTCTTTATATTACTTATGATCTGAAATCAGATGGAACAGGTTCTCCAGCAGGCGTTATCTCCTTGACTGTTACTACTGAAGGTTCTGAAGGTGGAACAAGCATGCCGCGGATCGATACTTATAATGTGAAAAATATAGCTGAGGCAGAACCTGTTGCGCTAACGGATCTACTGGGCGCTAACTACAAAGAGAAGCTCGATGCAGACATTCTGGCAGCGATTAAAAAGGATTCAGATAAATATTTCTTAGAAGAGTACACAGGAACTTCAACTGAGCAGTCGTTCTATATCGATAAAGGTAACTTAGTAATCGTATTCCCTAAATACAGCATTGCGCCAGGTTATGTAGGTTCACCAGAGTTTCGGTTCAGCTTAAATCATAGTTCAACGGATACAACTAAGCTTGATTTGAAAAAAGTAGCTACTTTCACGAATAAGAAAGGCGTGCTAATGGTATCGCTTCGTGATGTGGCCAGTCAACTAAACTATGAATTGAAATGGAATCAGTCTACCAAAACCGCTGAGTTGATGAAAGGAGCACAGTGGACAAGTGTTACGCTTAACAAAGATTCATACTTCTTCGCAAAAATGACTCCTAAAGCTTTAGGTGCAGCACCTGTTCTGCAAGATAACAAAACCTATGTACCTGTTCAATTCGTATCAGAAATTCTTCAGGTTGAAGTTCAGAAATAACCATTTAGAAGTTTGTGAAAGTAGTTTGATTTATTAAAAACATCCCGCAGGGTAATTCTTGCGCGGGTGTTTTTTTACTTTTGATAACAGATTAGCCAGTTTAAAGAACTTTTTGAGCTGCTCCTGCGTCCTGCCTATGAACAACAAATTAAGGGTAAGGACTGAAACAGAATGAATGACAACAAGCGTTATATGCCTGGTATTGATGGACTAAGAGCTTTTTCCGTACTCGCTGTCATAGCCTATCATTTGAATTTGAAATGGGCTGGGGGTGGACTGCTGGGAGTGGGAATCTTTTTTGTGATCTCGGGTTATCTCATCACAGACCAAATCATTAACCAATGGGAGCGTCATCGAAGATTGGACCTTCTGGACTTTTGGATACGTAGAGCACGGAGGTTGCTGCCGGCGACGATAGTCATGCTGATCGTTGTCACCATATGGCTCTTAATCATAGATCCCACGAGATTAAATGGGCTGACAGGAGATTTCATGTCATCACTATTTTACGTTAATAACTGGTGGTTAATATTTCATGATGTTTCGTACTTCGAAAGTTTTGGACCTCCTTCTCCGATCGGACATTTATGGTCACTTTCTATTGAAGAACAGTTTTATATTCTATGGCCGCTGCTGCTCGTATTAGGACTAAAGATCATACCTCGTCGAGGTAAACTTATTGCCTGGATTCTGGCTTGTGCTGCTGTCTCAGCTTTAGCCATGGCTATGTTCTATGTACCGGGCACAGATCCAAGCAGGGTCTATTATGGAACAGATACTCGCATATTTGCACTTCTAATTGGAGCGGCGCTTGCTGTTGCATGGCCTAGTCAGAAACTTAAAAATACAGTCACAGAAAGATCTCGTTATATGTTTGATATCATTGGTGCTCTGGGACTGCTGGTATTAATGGTGCTAGTTTACCGGGTTAACGAGTTTGATGAATCACTATATCGGGGTGGATTTTTGATCATCTCTATCATTACTGCAGTAGTGATTGCCGTGCTTGCTCATCCTGCCAGCTCTCTTGGACGGAAAATGGGCTGTAAACCCTTGCGATGGATAGGTGTACGTTCATATAGCTTATACCTTTGGCATTATCCCGTAATAATTCTTACCAGCCCTAATGGGAATCCAGATGAGAGCGGCGTGCTTCGAATTATCCTTCAGTTAGCAGGAAGTTTTCTACTGGCAGCCTTATCATACAAATATGTCGAGGAGCCGCTCCGGCGGGGATCATTAAGAAACATTTGGAACAATTGGAGTGCAAAACAACGCCGCAGCTACCGCCCAGTCTTTCTTATGACCATGATCTTTTTGATTCTTATTCCGATTGCCTGCAATGGATATTTATCCAACGCTGAATCTGACACACTTCCAATCGAAGTTGCAGATAAGCAGAATGTACAGCAAGAGGGAATAGCGCAAGATCCAATAGATCACAACTCATTGGCACCACCCGTAGAAAAAGATACGACTGATGTTGAAAAGCAAAAACCTGACACTGAAGAGAAACAAGTTGAACCAGAAGGAAACATAGCGGTAACCGGGAAAAATCAAACTGGAAAGAATATTACGGCCATTGGCGATTCTGTCATTTTGGATGCAGCACCATTTTTGGTAGAAAGTCTCTCTGGTATTGTTATCGATGGAAAGGTCGGCAGACAGATGATGCAGGCACAGGAGGTGGTTGATCAGCTTAGAGCACAAGGACGCTTAGGGGAGCGGATGATCATAGAGCTGGGGACGAATGGAGCTTTTAACTCCAAGCAATTACGTAAACTACTAAACTCGTTAAGCGATGCGGAGCAGATTCTTTTGGTCAATACACGTGTGCCGAGAAAGTGGGAGCAGACTGTGAATTCCACCCTTTCAAAAGTTTCCAGTGAATTCAGGAATACGACCATAGTAGACTGGTACTCAGCTAGTGAAGGAAAAGACGACTACTTCTACAAAGATGGTGTTCATTTGAAACGTGAGGGTGCCAAGTATTATGCATCAATTCTAATTAAAGCTTTGGAAAAAGAAAATAAATAATTTATTTGGAATCTCCAAACTTTTTTATACTCACCAAACGTCTTACTCCTGTTACAACACCAGATCACAAACAGAGAAGGATAATCGACCATGTTGAATAGGAAAACCGAGAAAATATTGACGCGATGTATCAAAGAAAACAAAGAAAATGTATACCGGCTTGCTTACAGTTATGTGAAAAACAAAGAGGATGCCCTCGACATTGTGCAGGATTCTATTTATAAAGCGATGACACGAATGGATTTGCTAAAGGATCACGATGCCGTGAAAAGCTGGTTTTACAGGATTGTCGTGAATACTTCCTTAGACTTTTTGCGCAGAAACAAGAAGGTTCAGACGATGGAGCCAGAGATAATAGAAACCTATAGTCCGGCTGTTGAGGATAGCTATACAGATATGGATTTGAAAAGAACACTGGAAGAGCTGCCGGCGAAATACCGAAGTGTGATTGTGCTTAGATATTTTGAGGATATGAAGATTAATGAAGTGGCTGAAGTTCTTAATGAGAACACCAATACAATAAAGACAAGGCTGTATCAGGCCCTTCAGTTATTGCGGGTGAAGCTGAATGATGAAGCCTTAAAGGAGATAAAGTAAGATGGACGAAAGAATACAAGAATTACATAAAGAGTATACCGATATTCCCATTCCGGATGAACTTGATTTGATTGTAAACCGTTCTATAAAGCAGTCACTTAAAGCCAATAGAAAAAAACACACGACAACTAAGTGGGTGGCCAGTGTTGGTGCGGCCGCAGTTATTTTTCTAGTAGCCATAAACACCAGTACAACCGTAGCTAGTGCATTATCTTCCATTCCAGGCGTAGATCGGATAATAAAAGTACTAACTATTAAAGAATACGTTGTAGAAGAAGAGAACTACGATGCAAATATCAAGGTTCCAGCCGTTACGGATATGGAAAACAAAGAACTGGAGCTTGGATTGAACAGCAAATATTTAAGTGAGAATAAAGCACTATACGAAAAGTTCCAAGCGGAGATCGAAGCGTTGAAGGAACAAGGTGGGGGCCATTTGGGGCTGGATGTAGGTTATGAAGTGAAAACGGATAATGAGCGCATTTTCTCCATTGGCAGATATGTTGAGGAAACCGCTGGTTCATCTTCAATGGAAGTTACTTTTGATACGATAGACAAAGAGAACCAGATCCTTATTACATTGCCAATGCTATTTAAAGATGATCAATACATTGAACGCATCAGCGAAAATATTAAAGAACAGATGATTGCCCAAATGAAAGCAGACTCTGAGAAAGTTTACTGGATCCCTGAGTATGGCGATGATGTACCAACGGATCAGTTTACCTCCATTACGAAGGATCAGAGCTTTTATATCAACACCGAAGGTAAGCTTGTGATTGTGTTTAACAAATACGATGTCGCACCGGGTTATATGGGCTCCGTTGAATTTGTGATACCAACCGCGGTGCTTGCTGATGATTTGGTCAGTCAGAAGTATATTCAATAAAAGAATTTTGGGAATAACGTGATCTGAGTCAGAAACCCTGCACAAAAGGTGATAAAAGTGGAAATAACGATATCTGGGTCCGATAGTCTAACCAAAACTCTTCGTCCAAGCCTCAAACATCGTTTGCTCTCATTATTTGACGCGAACGCTGCTGCTATCGGACTCAGCTGACCCTAAACGCAGCATTATCGCACTTTTGCAATTCTATCGGACCGCATCGTCGCTATTGGCACGAAAACCATCCCCCAAGCGCACTTTTCTAACGAATAGCTACACTGGGGTCCGAAACTCTGCACAAAAGCTGATAAATGTGGGAATAACGTCATCTGGGTCCGAAAGTTTAGCCAAGGCTCTTTGTCCAAACCTCAAACATCGTTTGCTCTCGCTATTTTACGGGTGACGCAGCAGCTAACGGACTCTGCTGACCCTAAGCGCAGCATTATCGCACTTTTGCAATCCTAACGGACCGCATAGTCGCTATTGGCACGAAAAACACGCCCCAAGCCACTTTTCTAACGAATAGCTGCACTGGAGTCCGAAACTCTGTACAAGAGGTGCTAAATGTGGAAATAAGGCTATCTGGGGTCCGATACTCTGCGCAAAAGGTGATAAAAGTGGAATTAACGTGATTTGAGTCCGAAAGTTTAGCCGTAAATAAATCGTTCTACTGCCGCAACAGTAGCATTAATATCCGGGTTAGAATTGTCGATCAACGCAATATTTTCAGCCGGGAGCGGCCATTCTACCGTACGGTTGCCAAGAGAAGTGCGGAATTCATTCCAATGCTGGAACTTCCATTCATCTAGTGGTGATTGTCTGTTTTGAATTCGTTCCCGGTACAATTCCTCGTTGGCTAACCCTACCAAGACAACCTTGACCTCAACATCATGAAGGGAACGCCCGATCCGAGCTAACTCATGGCTGATCCAGTCAGGATTGGCCGCCTCTTTGGTAAAGGGACCAACTACAAAAGCATCGACGTCCAAGCCTATATTATCCAGCGCAGCATCCATAGTGATTCGATAACCTAAATCTCGGCATAACCTTTTGTACTCAGCTGAGTCTCTATCTGCCGGATCCAGTCCGTGTAAAGTCATTATCGCGTCAGCAGCAGGCCGTAGTAGGATATCCATATCGAAAAAAGGTATTTTGCGCCGCGAAGCAATCGCTTTAGCTAACGTTGTTTTGCCTGCTCCAGCTGGACCAAGAAAAAATACAAGTTTATTCATTTTTAATTCTCCTTAGTTCTCAAGTCAACTCCAATGTGTATCTATGCATACTATCATATAAAAGATGACGAGCAATCGCCAGCGCAAACCCATTCTCGGCAAGTGACGGTCCACAAAACTAAAATTGCTCGCAAATTAGCCCATAAAATGATAATTTTTTGCTTCTCCATTGAGTTTTTAGTTAATCCTGCTTATAATATAGCGAGAAAAATAAGAAAAAGGTGTCCATAAATGAGCATATTAAATGTTGAAGGATTAAGTCATGGCTTTGGAGATCGTGCGATCTTTAAGGATGTTTCATTCCGTCTCCTAAAAGGCGAGCATATCGGATTATTCGGCGCTAACGGCGAAGGGAAATCCACTTTTATGAATATTGTTACAGGCAAACTGCAACCTGATGAAGGTAAAGTCGAATGGTCCAAGCGGGTGCGTGTTGGCTACCTCGATCAGCATGCAGTGTTAACCAAAGGAATGACGATTCAAGATGTACTCAGAAGTGCTTTCCAGTACCTGTTCGATCTTGAGCAAGAGATGAACGATATGTATGGCAGAATGGGTGACGTTTCACCTGAAGAGCTGGAAAAGCTGCTTGAAGAAGTAGGTACCATCCAAGATACACTTACAAATCAAGACTTTTACATGATCGATGCGAAAGTACAAGAAACCGCGCGTGGACTAGGGATCACTGACATTGGATTGGATCGCGATGTAGCCGATCTTAGTGGTGGTCAACGTACCAAAATCTTGCTTGCTAAGCTATTGCTTGAAAAACCAGATATTTTGCTCCTCGATGAGCCTACGAACTATCTGGATGAGCAGCATATTGAATGGCTGAGACGTTACCTTCAAGAGTACGATAATGCTTTTATTCTGATCTCACATGATATGCCATTCTTGAACAGTGTTATCAACCTGATCTACCATATGGAAAATCAAAAGCTGACCCGATATGTGGGTGATTATGAGCAGTTCCAACAAGTCTACGAAATGAGAAAACAGCAGCTTGAGTCTGCTTACAATCGCCAAAAGCAAGAAATAGCAGAGCTGAAGGATTTCGTAGCTCGTAACAAAGCCAGCGTGGCTACCCGTAACATGGCGATGTCCAGACAGAAGAAGCTCGACAAGATGGAGATCATCGAGATTGCCAAGGAGAAACCGAAACCACAGTTTAACTTTAAAGAAGGTAAAACTGCCGGCAAGATGATTTTCGAAGCAAAAGAATTGGTTATCGGCTACGACTCTCCATTGTCCAGACCGCTTAATTTGTTGATGGAGCGTGGACAGAAGATCGCGTTGGTTGGGGCAAACGGAATTGGTAAAACAACATTGCTGCGCAGTATTTTAGGTGAAATCTCTGCATTGTCTGGTTCAGTAGAACGTGGATATCATCAGGAGATTGGCTATTTTGAGCAAGAGATGAAGGAAGGCAATTACAAGACTTGTATTGAGGAAATCTGGGATACATTCCCGTCTCTGTCACAATTCGAAGTACGTGCTGCTCTAGCTAAATGCGGATTAACCACGAAGCATATTGAGAGTAAGATTGCTGTACTAAGTGGTGGGGAAAAAGCTAAAGTTCGTCTATGTAAGCTGATTAATAGCGAAACTAATATTCTTGTATTAGATGAGCCAACGAACCACTTGGATATCGATGCCAAAGATGAACTGAAACGCGCTCTAAAAGCATACAAAGGAAGCATTCTTATGATTTCTCACGAACCCGATTTTTATCAGGACATCGTAACCGATATCTGGAATTGCGAAGATTGGACAACGAAAGTATTCTAATAAGTAAGTCTTTGATGAACAAGCCTATGAGTGATAACGAATCTGTTACGCTTCATAGGCTTTTTTTAGTGGAATAGAATGGGATCTTAACAGAGACAGGGAGGGTCTATGTGCTAGAGAATAAAATGGATCAGCTTAACAGCTGTGTTCAGCGGATTTTTGAAGAATCCGAAGCAAAGATAGTCAATTTTACATGTGAAGATTTAGATTATAAAACACCTAACTTTACAACAGCGGGTATCTTTCGTCTAAGCGGTTTTGCATCTATTAATCATAAGCAGCTTCCATGGTCAATCATATTAAAGATAATCAAGCCAGATAGTGCGGAGAAAGATAATCTTCAGCATCACAATTACTGGCGACGAGAAGCTCTAGTCTTTGAATCCAAGATTCTCGACGAGCTTCCTAGCTCAATCAAGGCACCTAAGTGTTATCTTGTTGAGGAACAAGCAGATGGTACCGTATGGTTATGGATGGAACGAATAGATGGGGAATATGCTTACACAAAGGAACAGTTTGATTACATCGCTGAACAGTTAGGTCGTTTCAATGGAACTTATCTGACAGGAAAGAAAATTCCTGATGAGAAGTGGATTTGCAGAAACTGGCTTAAATCATGGACTACCTCGAGTAAAATCTACGCCCCTAATCCAGCAAAATATATAAATCAATTACACAATGATAATGAACGTAGTATCTGGACATGGTTCCAAGACTTCACAGACCAGATTGACAGAAGGTTGCGTTCTTTGAATAGCTTGCCGCGAGTGCTTGCACACCAAGACCTCAGTCAAATGAATATGCTGCTAACTCAAAGTGATACGGACGGCGAACGGCTAATATTAATTGACTGGCAATTTATGAGTATATCGGGGATAGGTGAAGACCTTGGCAAAATGTTTGGCGTAAATATGAGCTTAGGAGTTTTTCCTAATTATCGCTACGAGGAATATAAAGAGTCTTTATTCCAAAACTATATCGAGGGATTAAAAGATTCAGGATGGCAGGGGGACGAGTCCCTTGCAAGATATGGTTATTGTTTAGGCACTGCTTTACGTTGTATCTGGGAAGTGCCTCAATACTTTTCATTGGCCGCACAGTTAAAAACGGATCCAACTAACCTAAAGCTTCAAGATCGAGTTTCCCAATTGGAGCAAATTATTAATATTCAACGGAATATGGCGACAGAATGTATCAAGATGAATACTTGTGCGCAATTTAGTTAAAATGTAGTTAAAATCTATCCTCTACAACTGGATACAAAGAGAAAAGGAGCTCCCCACGGGAACTCCTTTTTATTAAACCTCAATGATGATTGGAAGAATCATTGGCCGTCGTTTCGTTTTTTCGTATAGGAACTTACTTAATGATTCTTTGATGGTCTGCTTGATGATATTCCATTGGCCGAGATCCGTTTCGTTCATTTTTTTAAGGGTCGATGTTACATGCTGGTTGATCTCGTCCATTAAATTATCGGAGTTACGGACATAAACGAATCCTCTGGAAATAGTGTCTGGCTCGTTTAATAGACGTCCATCGGTTTGGCTCAGTGTAATCACTGTAATCAGAATGCCGTCTGCTGACAGCTGGCGACGATCGCGAAGCACAACATTTCCAATATCTCCGATCCCAAGGCCATCTACTAGAATTTGCCCAGCAGTCACTCGACCGGATTGGCGGACAACACCAGACGATGACTCAACGATGTCTCCATTTTTTAGAATAAAGATATTTTCCGGTTTGACGCCTACCGCCTCCGCTAACAAGCTGTGATGATGCAGCATACGGTATTCACCATGAATCGGAATAAAGTATTCAGGTTTCATTAGAGTCAGCATTAGCTTAAGCTCCTCTTGGCTGCCATGCCCGGAGACGTGAAGCTCACTGCGTGAACCATAGATGACTTTAGCACCCAGCATATATAAATTATCGACAATCCTTGAAACATTCCGTTCATTTCCCGGGATGGGATTGGCTGCGAGCAGCACCGTGTCCCCAGCCTGGATCTCCATCAATCGATGGCTTGAGTTCGCTAAGCGGGATAGTGCGGCCATGGGCTCTCCTTGACTGCCTGTACATAAAACAGTTACCTGTGCCGGAGGGAGCTTAGCAGCTTCTGCAGGTTCGATCAGCATATCGTCCGGAATGTTCAAATAACCGAGTTCTTGGGCCACTCTGACTACATTTACCATACTTCTGCCGAGTAAGGTCAATTTACGTTCAGTTAAATGAGAAGCATCAATGATCTGCTGTAGACGATGTACATTTGAGGCGAAGGTAGAAATAAAAATTCTACGGTCTGCTTTTAAAAAGGCTTCTTCTATGTGAGCGCCAACAAGCTTTTCAGAAGGGGTGAAGCCAGGACGCTCAGCATTAGTGCTTTCTGACAGCAAGATCTTTACACCGTTTTTCCCAATATCGGCCATTTTATGTATATCTGGATACTGCTTGTTGACAGGCGTCATGTCAAATTTGAAGTCTCCCGTATGAACTACGATACCTTCAGGTGTATCGAATACTACGCCAAGGCAATCTGGAATACTATGATTTGTATTAAAAAATGTTGTAGTAATGGCTCCCAGGGTTAACGTAGATTCTGAATTAATACAATGGAGTTTCGTTTGTCGTAAAATTCCATGTTCCCTAAGTTTATTTTCGATTAATCCTAAGGTTAAACGGGAAGCATATATTGGGATATTCAACTGTTTAAGCAGGTAAGGAATCCCGCCGATATGATCCTCATGTCCGTGAGTCACCACCAACGCTTGTACCTTATCAATATTATTTAATAAATACGAAACATCAGGAATAATTAGGTCAATCCCTAAGAGACTTTCATCTGGGAATTTAGAGCCGCAATCAATGACAACAATATCATCTGCGTATTGCAGGATATACATATTTTTACCAATTTCATGAACCCCACCTAATGCTGCAATCGAGAGTTGCTTAGCTGCCATTTTCATTGAAGCCCCTCCTAAATAAATTTCTCTATATTATGTTTGAATCCCATTATAATTATCCATTCTGAAGCTTGATACAATATAATAACTGAAGAAAGCTAATCGAAAGATAGGAGAACGTTACTCATGAATATCCGACTATTACAAATGAAAGATAATAGCTCCATTGAAAAGGTCATTAGGGACTGCCTAATTGAGTTTGGCGGGAATCGCTCGGGTCTAGCCTGGGAGGATGACAGCCTGCATCATTTATCAGATTATTATAATCATAGTGAGAATAGGGCTTATTGGGTTGTCGAAGAGGGAGGGGAAGTATTAGGGGGGTGTGGCATTGCTCCTTTCGGGAATGATGACAAGATATGTGAGTTGCAAAAAATGTATTTATCTCAGTCGATTAGAGGTAACGGGATAGCCAACGAACTTTTAAACACAGCGCTGGACTTTGCCAAGCTTCATTACAACCAATGTTATTTGGAGACACTTCAAAACATGCACGCAGCTAACCGTTTCTATATGAAAAATGGATTTGAGCTTTTGGATGAACCGCTTGCGGGGTCGGAGCATTTCGCTTGTGATGCTTGGTATATAAAAAAATTAATGTGAATTGCTTTAAAAATGTTGGAGGCCTGGATTACCAGGCTTTTTTTGATCTAAGGTAATGATTTTTTATTTGACAATAAAACCGTCCAGACGGTATAGTAAATAACAGAGGTGATTATCGTGAACAGTAATTCAAAACGAAGTAGTATTTTATTAGCAGCTTCTATAGTAGTTAAAAATAATGGGGTGGAGAAGCTTACGCTTGAAGCCGTTGCCAAAGAAGCGGGGGTCAGTAAAGGTGGACTGCTGCACCATTTTCCGAATAAGGAAGCTTTAATAAAAAGTATGGTGGAAGAGTTAACAAGTGATTTTTTCAGTAATGTTCAAGAAAGAGTAGCGAATACATCTAGAGAAACGGGGAAGTGGGGACGAGCGTTTGTTCAGGCGATTGACGACGATCTTAAGGAAGAGCAAGAGATTAGCACCGCGCTTTCGGCTGCTCTTTTTACGAATCCGGATATCCTTAAGAAATTTCAAGATCAATACTCAGTATGGCAAAACAATATAGAGAACGATGGAATAGATCCTGTACGTTCCACAATTGTCAGGCTGGCAGCGGACGGTTTATGGTATTCAGAAATGTTCGGATTAGGAGCTTTAGATAAGGATTTACGAGATAAAGTAATTCAAGAATTAATAAACATGACGGAGTAAGGAGGGGTTATTGTTGAATTCATATGTGTTACTGGCAACAGCGATTATCTGCGAGGTATTTGGTAGCTCCATGCTTAAGGTTTCTAACGGGTTTAAAAAGATTTTACCTTCAATAGGAGTCGTACTCGGCATGGGTTCAGCCTTTTATTGTCTTTCTTTAGCGCTTTCAACGATTCCACTAGGGACGGCTTATGCTATTTGGTCGGGGGTAGGTACGGCTTTAACTGCGTTAATTGGAGTCATCATTTATAAAGAAAACTTCAATCTGAAAAAACTACTCGGCCTGATTCTTATCATTGGTGGAGTAGTCATTATGAAACTTTCTGGTGGATCTCATTAGAGCTTGGAGGAAATGTTATGAACAAGAATAAGGGTTTTTGGGTACTTGGGGTAGCTATTATAAGCGAAGTAATAGGTACAACTATGCTGAAAATGTCAGAAGGGTTCACACAAATATTGCCTACTATAGGTGTTATTATTGGTTTTATTATCGCATTTTATAGTTTGTCCATAAGTCTCAAAGTTTTACCTTTAAGCCTAGCTTATGCGATTTGGGCAGGTGTAGGTACAGTTCTAACCGCAATCGTTGGTATCGTAATATGGGGGGATCCATTTAGTATGCTTACACTTGCAGGCATAGTATTAATAGTTGGAGGTGTGGTTTTATTAAACTCTCCAGATTCAGCTAATGAAAAAGAACTTAAAACGACAAGTTAATCTTCATAAAAAACTAGGGCCTGAGAAATCAGGCCTTTATTTGATGGACGTGATGTTAATAGATTCCATATTTAGGGTAGTATCGCGATATTGGTATCACATATCTTTTCCGTAGAATTACATCTTATAGCTTGATCCGCTCTTTCTCTATAATGAGAGTGTCTCACATTGAAAGGAGGATCGGTTGTTATTTAATGTGCTCTGAGATGAATTTGATTGTAAACGCTATCATTTGAGCACTCCGATAAGGCGACACGTTAGTGAGTATCTACATTAAGAGGAGGATTATAATGCGCAACAAGTATGTCGTATGGTCGCTTGTAGTAACCCTGTTGATTTCAAGTTTATACCTGGCAGCGGGTCCGTTCACATTTGTTAGTGCCTCTGGTGGTGCGAATTTGACGCTGGGCAAAACTGTGACGGCTAGTGGTCAATCACAAACGTATAGTCCAAACAATGTGAAAGACAGCAATCAAGAGACGTATTGGGAAAGCAGCAATAATGCATTTCCGCAATGGATCCAAGTAGATCTCGGTACAGAGACAAGTATTGACCAAATCGTATTGAAGCTGCCAACGGGCTGGGAGACGCGTACGCAAACACTCGCCGTTCAAGGCAGCACAAATGGATCTACATTCACTGACATTGTTGGTTCAGCTGATTATGTGTTCAATCCTTCAGCAGGAGGGAACACCGTTAAGATTGATTTTTCAGCAACCAGCACTCGTTATGTACGCCTGAATGTAACAGGCAATACGGGTTGGCCGGCAGCGCAAGTATCTGAATTCGAAATTTATGGAGCTAGTACACCAACACCGACGCCAACAGCCACACCAACGCCAACAGTTACACCAACGCCAACAGCCACACCGACGCCTACAGTCACACCGACGCCAACAGCCACACCAACGCCAACAGTCACACCAACGCCAACAGCCACACCAACGTCAACAGCCACACCAACGCCAACAGCCACACCAACGCCAACGGCCACACCTGTTGCGGGCAGTAATATCGCGGTTGGCAAATCGATTACCGCATCCTCTAATACGCAATCATTTGTGGCAGCAAATGCTAATGACAACAACACCAACACATACTGGGAAGGTGGCAGTAATCCTAGTTCATTGATACTTGACCTGGGGTCAAACTACAACGTTTCCTCCATCGTTCTAAAGTTAAATCCAGCCGCTGCATGGGGAGCACGTACCCAAACGATTCAAGTGCTCGGTCACAATCAGAACACAACGACATTTGGGAATCTGGTGTCAGCACAATCGTATTCGTTTAATCCAGCTTCAGGAAATACAGTAACCATTCCTGTTTCCGCAACTGTCAAACGTCTACAGCTTAATATTACTGCCAACTCGGGTGCTCCAGCTGGACAGATCGCCGAATTTGAAGTATACGGTACTCCAGCTCCGAATCCGGATTTGGTGATTACTGGCATGTCCTGGTCACCAACGAATCCGGTTGAGTCTAATGCGATTACGCTGAACGCAATCGTAAAGAATATCGGCAATGCCAGCTCTCCAGCTACTACTGTTAATTTCTATTTAAATAATGAGCTTGTAGGCTCAGCTCCGGTAGGTGTACTAGCAACTGGAGCATCGACAACAGCATCGATGACACTTGCCGCAGGAGTTAAGCCTGCCGCAACGTATTCAGTTAGTGCCAAAGTCGATGAAGACAACCTAGTTATCGAACAAAATGAAGCGAATAACAGCTACACGAACCCAGCGTCACTTATTATCGCTCCAGTGTCCAGCTCTGACTTAGTGGGAACTGTTACATGGGCACCAAGTAATCCTGTTGCTAATAACAATGTAGCGTTTAATGTAAATCTTAAGAATCAAGGAACCATTGCCTCTGCAAGTGGTTCACATGGTATAAGCGTTGTTCTTAAAAACTCTGCGGGTTCCACTATTCAAACCTATAATGGATCTTATAACGGTGCCTTAGCAGCTGGGGCATCAGTTAATGTTGCGATTCCAGGGACTTGGACAGCGATTAATGGTAACTACACAGTCACCACTACTGTTGAAGTGGATGCTAATGAGATAGCTGCCAAGCAAGCGAATAATGTAAGTGTTTCTAATCTCGTTGTCTATGCTGCGCGTGGTGCAAGCATGCCGTATAGCCGATATGATACCGAGGATGCTACTCTCGGGGGTGGCGCGACATTGAAATCGGCGCCAACCTTTGATCAAGCATTAATCGCTTCTGAAGCTTCTGGCCAGCGTTATATAGCTCTTCCTTCGAATGGTTCGAACTTAGAGTGGACGGTCAGACAGGGTCAAGGCGGCGCAGGTGTAACGATGAGATTTACAATGCCTGATTCTGCAGATGGGATGGGATTGAATGGTTCACTGGATGTGTATGTGAATGGAGCGAAAGTAAAAACAGTTTCCTTAACCTCATACTACAGCTGGCAGTATTTCTCAGGTGATATGCCTGGCGATACACCTAGTGCAGGACGTCCACTATTCCGTTTTGATGAAGTTCACTGGAAGATGGATACCCCCCTCCAACCTGGGGATAAGATTCGAATCCAGAAGAACAATGGAGATAGCTTGGAATATGGTGTGGATTTCCTTGAAATTGAATCTGTTCCAACAGCAATTGCCCGCCCAGCTAACTCCGTATCTGTAACAGATTACGGTGCTGTGGCAAACGACGGACAAGATGATCTGGCAGCTTTTAAAGCTACTGTAAATGCAGCCGTGGCAAGCGGAAAGTCTATTTATATTCCAGCAGGTACCTTTAATCTTAGCAGTATGTGGGAGATTGGTTCTGCTAGTAATATGATCAATAACCTCACTATTACTGGTGCTGGTCTCTGGCACACCAATATTCAGTTCACCAATCCTAATGCTGCGGGCGGTGGTATTTCACTCCGTATTTCAGGTAAGCTAGATTTCAGTAATGTATATATGAATTCTAATTTGCGCTCACGTTATGGACAAAATGCAATTTACAAAGGTTTTATGGATAACTTTGGAACCAACTCTATTATCCATGATGTCTGGGTAGAGCATTTTGAATGCGGAATGTGGGTAGGCGACTACGCTCATACACCTGCGATTTATGCTACCGGGCTGGTAGTTGAAAACAGTCGGATTCGGAACAATCTTGCAGACGGCATCAACTTCTCGCAAGGAACTAGCAATTCAATTGTACGCAATAGCAGTGTGCGAAATAATGGTGACGATGGTCTTGCAGTATGGACCAGTAACACAAATGGTGCACCTGCTGGTGTGAATAATACCTTCTCGTATAACACCATTGAGAATAACTGGCGTGCGGCAGCGATTGCTTTCTTTGGAGGAAGTGGTCATAAGGCCGATCATAACTATATCATTGATACAGTTGGTGGTTCCGGCATACGTATGAATACCGTTTTTCCAGGTTATCATTTCCAGAATAATACGGGTGTAGTTTTCTCAGACACAACCATTATTAACAGTGGCACGAGTAAAGATCTTTATGGGGGTGAACGTGGCGCAATTGATCTTGAAGCATCAAATGATGCTATCAAGAACGTTACATTTAATAACATAGACATCATTAATACCCAGCGTGATGCGATTCAATTTGGATATGGTGGTGGATTCGAGAACATCGTGTTCAACAACATCAATATTAACGGTACAGGACTTGATGGAATAACAACTTCACGGTTCTCAGGTCCACATAAAGGTGCAGCTATTTACACCTATACAGGCAATGGTGCGGCAACCTTTAATAACCTGACAACTTCTAACATTGCTTATCCGAATCTGAATTATATTCAGAGCGGTTTTAATCTAACGATTCATTAATTTTATGTACGAGGTTAAGGGAGAAGCTCTTAGGAGCTTTTCCCTTTTTAGCTTGTAACGAGCTGGATATCTCTAAATTGCCAGAAGGATAATGAGGACATGAACAAGAAATTAATATAAGGGGAATTTAAACTATTAAATTTTTGAAATTCTTTTGCAGATGTGTTGATTTCTCAAAGGACCTCCTGATTTTGTTAAACAACTTACTGCGCTTATTCAGGCAAACCATTTAATTACTTAAAGGGAGAGATGAAAAATGAATCAGGAAGTAATCGATTTTATTGAAGCGCTAAAAGAATCATGGCAGGTGGAGTTGTCCACCTCACTACGTGAGGTTGTTCATCAGGCTATACCGGATGTGCAGGAACGTATTCAGTATAAGAAACCTCATTTTTTGAAAAATGGAAAATACGCTGCGGCCATCTCGACATCAAAAGACGCAGTCAGCTTTGTAATCTTTAATACAACCGAGCTAACGCTTCCAGAGGGAGCATTTGAGGGACCACCTGAAAGGAAAACCCTGAAGCTTCGAAAAGGAGACACATTTGATTCTACACAGTTGGTCTCTTTAGTTGCTCAAGCTTCAGCTTCTCTTTGATCCATACTTATATTAAAAGGACGATATCTCAAAGTCATTTGACTTCATGGGATATCGTCCTTTTTGACGATTATACAGTTTTAGTTACTCGTTGTAGTGCTGAGATAGTGAATCTGCTCTTCCAGGATGGTACTTGCTTTGCCTAAAAATGTTGTTATAAGCTCAAGCTCCTGCTCAGTAAAGGAAGACGCCAGTTTAACCATCTTAGTGTGCAAAGGAAGGTAGGCATTTCCAACCTCGTTATTCTCATATAAAGGAACAATGATCACCTTACGACGGTCATTGGGATCATGTTCTCTGCGAACAAAGCCGTTTTTTTCAAGTCGATCAATTAATGTGGTAATGCTGCCTGTAGTAAGTCCAGTTAATTTGGATAGCTCGCCGGCGGTGATAGGACCTTTTTCATGAAGGATATCTATAGATAGAAAATCGTTATTGTATAACCCTAGAGAAGTTGCTACTTTTTGCTGATACAAAACCGTTCGGCTGCCTAGGCCCCGCATGCGTAAAGTTAAGTCTTCCTGCTGAATTGTAACTTGATTGTGTCGATCTCTTGACAAAAGAGGACCCTCCTTTTAAAATGTTTATATCTTGATAGTCAAGATAATTAATAAACAAGATGCTTGATGAACACCTAATTAATTGTCTTGATTTTATCGAATTATTCACTAATTTGCAAAGGGTATAAAATCACGTGGTTTGGAATGAAGCCTGTGCACAATCCTTTAACAATTAGAGTAGAACTAAACATTTGGGAAAAGTGGAGGAGAAAAAGGAGCATGGAAAAGAAAAATAAAGTTGGGGTTATTATAGTAGCTCTATTGTTGGCTACACTTATGGCATCAATGGATAATACTATACTTGCAACCGCAATGGGAACCATTGTAGGTGACCTTGGCGGCTTTGACAAATTGATGTGGGTTACGTCCGCTTATATGATAGCTGAGATGGCGGGTATGCCGATTTTCGGTAAATTATCGGATATGTATGGACGTAAGCGATTTTTTATTTTCGGTATTATTGTTTTTATGATTGGTTCAGCTTTATGTGGTACGGCAAATTCTATTGTTCAGCTTAGTATTTATCGGGCAATTCAGGGTATTGGCGGAGGGGCACTCGTTCCTATTGCATTCACGATTATGTTCGATGTAGTGGCCCCAGAAAAACGGGGGAAAATCGGTGGGTTATTCGGTGCTGCCTATGGTATTTCCAGTATTTTTGGTCCTCTTATTGGCGCTTATATAGCGGATTATATTCATTGGTCTTGGGTCTTTTATATCAATTTACCCATTGGTGTTATTGCATTCTTTATGATCGCTTTCTTCTACAAAGAATCTGTTGAGCATTCCAAAGAAAAAATTGATTATCTTGGGGCTTTTACACTTGTAGCTTCAATCCTTTGTCTCATGTTTGCGATTGAGCTCGGGGGTAAGAAATATGCTTGGGACTCGACAATGATTCTGGGATTGTTTATGGCTTTTGTTGTGTTTTTAATTGGTTTTATTGTTATCGAACGTCGTGCAGAAGAGCCAATCATTACCTTTGGCATGTTCAAGAATCGTCTCTATTCTACGAGTAATGTTATGGCGATATTTAGCGGAGCGGCATTTATTACAGCCTCGGTGTACATTCCAATTTATATTCAAGGGGTTCTTGGCGGGTCTGCCACAAATTCGGGGCTTGTTCTACTTCCGATGATGATTGGTTCTGTTATCACTGCTGCTGGCGGAGGATTCTTGCTCTCTAAATTTAATTATCGCACGATCATGATTTCTACGTTAGTACTCCTTGTAGCAGGTATGGCTCTACTTACCACACTAACACCAGACTCCTCCCGGTTTATGGTCACTATTTTTATGTTTCTGGTGGGTCTTGGCATAGGTTCATCATTTTCTGTTCTAAGCAATGCAGCGATTCATGGATTTACAGCAAGACAACGGGGTTCTGCAAGTTCGACACTTAGCTTCACACGGGAGCTGGGAATGACACTTGGCATTACGGTATTTGGTATTATTCAAAGTCACATTTTTTCGAATAAACTAGCTTCCATGTTCAGTAAGGGAGGCGCGGCACCAGAAGGTGTTAATCTAAGTGATCCAAGTACAATTTTGACTCCCGACACACGGGCCAAAATTCCCTCTGAGGTTCTTGATAAAATCACCGAAGGATTATCTTCTTCTCTTGTTCATACCTTTGCTTGGGCGATTATTCCATCAGTTATAGCTCTAATGGCAGCATTTGTGATGAGCAGGGAGAAGTTTGACCCTGCTACTGAGCTGGAAGAATTTACGGCATCGCATTAAGGAAATAAAAGATAAAAATTAAAGCCCAAGTCCTTTGTTAATAAAGGCTTGGGCTTTTTTGATAAGAAGCTCGGCGATCCTATTTCTCTGAAATGCTATAACGAGAATGTAAATGCCAGATAAGCTCTCTACGGCTACTGACACCTGCTTTAGCAAAAATGGATTTTAAATGATCCTGAACCGTGTAAGCAGAAATATGTAACTCAGCAGCCAATTCTTTAGTAGATAATCCGCGAATTACTCCTTCAAGTAAATGCTGTTCCCGTTTCGTCAGATCATACGCTTCTGCAATGATAGGAAGCATATCTGCTGGACGTGCAGGCTCGAATGAAATGGCAATTTGCGTCTGACCGTCGTATGCATGAAGCCGGCTAGCCCGGATCACTAGATAAGGTCCGTCTGACATCCGGATACAGGACTTTGCCATCCCCGAAGATTCAGAGGGACTATTGATTGCTTGTGTGCTCACCGCCCGAATTGGTCGTGGCAGGATATGGTGATCAATTTTTTCTAATGAACGAAGTTTCTCTAACCAGCGGTCTGCTGTAGGATTGGAGGAGAGGAGCACTAGTTGATCAGAAAGGACGGCAATTCCGGAACCGTAATCTTCTTCCAGCCAAGTCTGATTTCTCTCAGGCAACTCAAGACTGAAAGCCCGCATTCTTGCGGCAATCTCAGGAAGCATTAAGGCTATCCGTACACAATCTTCCTGTGAAAATACAGGCTGACCCGACTTTCTGTAAAGTGTCAGATACCCCCAACACGCATCTCCATGAACAAGTACAGCGCGTAATTCATCCTCAAATCCTGCCGGAGACAGTACTTTTTGATAGCGGGCACTCAAATCTGGCTGCCCTTCGGTTGCTTCATATAAAGTAGCTACATGCACTTTACTATGAACCATTTGTTCATAGGGATTAATATCGTCTTCACCGTATTCGATCTGGAACAAGTGATGATGAATGGATTCCACGTTATCTTCTGTAACCGCACCTGTCGAGAGTAGTGTCTGTGGATCAACATGGGTACAGCAGGCAGCATCAAAGGGTACAGCCTCGCGTAAAATCGACAGTAATGAAGTACGGTAGCTATGTGAAGATTCAGAAACAGTACCTAACCTTATGATTTGTTGTTTAATATGATTAAGTTGTCTTATGGTTTTCATAGGTCAGCCCTCTAGTCATGGAGTATAAAAACAGGTATCCCACATTTATGGGATAGTGAATGTAAACCATATCCGTATAATTGAGAATGGTTCTTAATTATTTCTATTATATAGGATGCGGTGATAAAATGCAGAGAAAAGAAGATATTGTAGTCGTCGGTGGATATGGCCATGTAGGGCGTACCATTTGTGAAATCTTAGAGAAAAAATATCCTGGAAAAGTATATGCTGCAGGGCGAAGTCTTGTAAAAGCAAAGCAATTCAGTCAAGCAACTGATGGGAAAATTAAGCCGATGCAGTTGGATATTAATAAACCTTTACCTACTGATAAGTTAGAACGAGTGAAATTAATCATTATGTGCTTAGATCAAACGGATACGGATTTTATAAGAGCGGTGTTTCGAAGCGGTATTCATTATGTGGATGTATCTGCGAACGGTTTGTTTTTGAATGAAATTGAGAAATACAAGAGAGAAGCTGAAGACAATGGGTCAAGTGCTGTCTTAAGTGTAGGACTTGCTCCCGGCATCACTAATCTCCTGGCCCTTGAAGCAGAGCGGCAGATGGATCAGATTGAGGAGATAGAAATTGCGATTATGCTCGGATTAGGTGATTCTCATGGCAAAGCGGCGCTAGAATGGACAGTTGACAGTTTAGCAGCTAAGTTCGAAGTGAAGCAGGATAATCGCCAGGTTGAGGTGGAGAGCTTTACAGACAGAAGGTTGTATCATTTTGGTGATGAGATGGGTAAGCGATATGCTTACCGTTTTCCATTCTCAGATCAACAGACACTTAGCAGAACACTAAAATCATCGTCTATCTCTACACGATTTTGTCTTGATTCAGCTGTAGTTACTAAAATACTGGCAATAACGAAAAGAACTGGAGCCGTTCGCTTACTGCAAATAGGCTGGCTGAAGAATTCAATTGTTCGTGTTATGGGGCGGCTGCATTTGGGGGATGATGGGTTCGCTATTAAGGTTGAGGCACATGGAAGAAATTCAGAAGGTAAATTACTTCATGCGGATTTTTTATTACAAGGAAAGAATCAATCTATCATTACGGCAAAAGTAACAGCGGCAGTAGCAAAACATCTATATGATTCACCACCCCCAGGTGGAGTTTACCATATTGAGCAGATGACTGATATAGCGTATATACAGAAGGAATTAGGATCAGCCATTTCTCTCAAGACTGCGGTAAACTAGTATAATATTAATCATATAGAAAGGGGCGTCTTAGAATGAATAGAAAAGATTGGGAGCTGTTGAACGGTCATAAAGCGGGCGTGTTTTGGTTCACAGGATTTTCAGGTTCAGGAAAAAGTACACTAGCACAACAAGCTGAAAAAGAATTGTTTAAGCAAGGCATCCGATGTGCTGTGATCGACGGCGACCAGCTAAGGAAAGGTTTGAATATTGATTTAGGCTTTTCAGAAGAGGATCGTAAAGAAAATATGCGTCGCGCAGCCGAAGTAGCATCTATGTTTTTGGATCTAGGCTTTATAGTGCTTGTCCCGATGATTTCACCTTCTTCAGCTGCTAGAGAAGCGATTAGATATCGTTTTCAGTCTGGCGAGTTTGCAGAGATTTATGTGCAATGTTCATTAGAAACCTGCGAACAACGTGATCCTAAAGGGCTGTATAAGAAAGCTAGAAAAGGTGAAATTCGTGAATTTACAGGTATTGATGCTATTTATGAAGCCCCTGAACATGCCGAATTGACAGTTAACACAGAGATTTACGATATGGAGAGCAGTGTGAATCTGCTAGTTGATTTTGTTACACATAATTACGCTAAAAAGATATAGAGGGAAGTTAACAGAAGCCTGGTCAAGTCGGGCTTCTTTTTTTGCATTCTCAAATGGAATTATATCGCATAAAAGGGATCAAGGTGCTACAATATGAATGAATAAAATATTATTCATTCATATTGATGGGTGTTATTCAAAATATGCATATATGGAGGGGTTCAAATGAAAAAAGTTACTGCATTTATTGGGAATCAACAAAAGCATGCGACCTTTGAAGCGGTTTGTGAATTTGGCAATAATTTAAAAGCATATGGTGATATTGAATTTGAGTATGTCTTTTTAAAAGATTATCGGCTTGAATATTGCCGGGGCTGCAAGATATGTTTCAATAAAGGTGAGGAATATTGTCCACTAAAGGATGATCGCGATGTATTGATGGAGAAAATGATCCATTCTGACGGAATTATTTTCGCCACACCTAATTATGCATTTCATGTATCGGCACCGATGAAGAACCTCTTGGACCGGCTTGCTTTTGTGTTTCATAGACCTCGATTCTTCGGGAAAACCTTCACGGCTATTGTCAATCAGGGGATCTTTGGAGGCAGCAAAATTGTGAAATACCTTAGTAATATGGGCGAGAATTTCGGATTTCAAGTTACAAAAGGCTGTGTCTTGACTACTTTGGAGCCAAGAACAGAAGTTGCGCAGAAAAAAATGACGAGAGAAATAAAGAAAGCCTCCGAAAGATTCTATAAGGACCTTATGTCGCCCAAGACTCCAGTTCCTTCTTTTCTCAGATTAATGCTGTTTCGAATGTCACGTACAAGTATAAAAACAATGCTTGATGATCATTCCAAGGATTATCGTTATTACAAAGAACAAGGCTGGTTTGAGTCGGGTTATTATTATCCTGTTTCATTGGGTCCTATAAAAAGGACAGCGGGTCTGATCTTTGACTTTATTGGGAAACGTATGGCGAAGAATTCGTAACCATAAAGACACTTCTCCGTATAAGATATGAACATGACCGACAATTAACCAAAAGAGAAGTTGAGGTAATCCACCTATGAATGTGAATGTAACCGAACATGCCGATTCAGCCTATTCGCTAGCTGAGCAGAGGGCGGCTCAGTATTTTGTTTCACTGCACATGCAGTTCAAAGAAAAAACTTATGTATCTACTCTCACTGAAGATATTCAATTATGGA
Organism: Paenibacillus sp. FSL H8-0315; assembly: GCF_038005365.1. Classification (NCBI taxonomy): domain Bacteria; kingdom Bacillati; phylum Bacillota; class Bacilli; order Caryophanales; family Paenibacillaceae; genus Paenibacillus; species Paenibacillus sp. FSL H8-0315. The sequence goes on from NZ_JBBOTA010000001.1 coordinate 6,526,265, forward strand.
AAAAACATCATATTCATCGCCGCTCATGGTTGTCATTTTTCTCTAGAGGGAAAAGGAAACCTGATTCGCAGGATTATCATAGGTATATAGGCTGGCTAAATCTTAACGGTAAATTGGATGATTATTTAGATCGCAGCGTGTCCTATTTATATATGAGGGATCTGGGCAAAGCCTTGGATTCTACTGATACACAAAACAGGATTCAGCGAATGGTTGCTGACATTAGATCTCAATTGATCCCAGACGATTCAACAACGATAAGAGATCAATCGGAATTTATGAGCTTGGCAGGAGTATATCGCTGGGCGCAGAAAGAAGGCGTCGAGACCGCCACCATCTGGGTGATCGACAAGCTAAAGAACGTATCAACCCATATTCCGCAGGAAATGAATGCTGAACAAGCGCAGCGTAAGTTAATTAAGATCATTATCGGGGTCATTCTGCATGTAATGGAGGAAATGGGGGAGAGTACCCCACCTTTGGAACGTTCTAAGAAGCTTAGCGAAGCCATTAGACTTGGTTATTCTTATGGGCTGACTTACCCTTTTATTGATGATCTTCTCGATTCCAGTGTCTTAACGGTTCAAGAAAAAGAGCAATTTTCCCTCATGATACGCGACGCTATCCTTACTAGATCTCTGCCTGAGCTTGGAGAATGGTCCGGAGAGAACATGGAATTCATTCGATACGTACATTCGGAGCTTAGTGAAGCTTTCGAATATATTAAAAGCTATCAACGTCCAGAAATGCAGAACATATTCTTCGAGCAATCCTTTGTGTTTTTTCAATCTCAGGAGCTGGACCGTGTTAAGGAACTTTCCAATGCTAAATACACCAATGAAGAGCTTTATATCCCCATTATCTTAAAATCCTCTTCTTCCCGTTTAATTGTCCGATCCGTTATTAGTGCACCTACAGATGATGGATTTGATCAACGCACTTTTTATTATGGTCTTTACAATCAACTGGCTGATGATTTTGCAGATATGTTTGACGATATGAAAGAGGGAGCGGTAACGCCGTATACCTATTTTCTGAAATACCGTGATCAACGTTCAGATTTGATAAACCCTTTTGAATTATACTGGACCGTCATCTCTCATCTAATCCATTCCGTATATCACTCCGATGCCAAAACCCGTGAAGTGATTCTAGATCGAGCAATTAACGGTTTGAAGCGTTGTAAAGAACGTCTGGGTACTGAAAAGTATAAAGAGATTATGGAGATCTTTGCTTCGGGTCAACCCGAATTTAATCGTCTCGTGCAGCAAATGGTGTTGAAAGCTGATGATGTGGATTTTTTTGACAAACTACTAAGAGATCAAATGCTTACGAATTTAAAAAACAACAAGCAGGAAAAGGTGGATTTTCACAATACGATTCAAAAGGTTCGTGGTGAAATCAACAATCAATTGCCAATTAATAAACCTGTTGGGACACCAGCTATGAAAGAAATGTTAATTGATGCAGCCAATTATAGTTTAGAGGGTGATGGCAAGCGAATACGACCTATTCTGACTTGGGTTATGGGGGTGAACGAATACGGATTAGACAGCGCGGCAATTGTGCCGCTTTTGAGGTCTTTGGAATATATGCATACTGCATCCTTAATTTTCGATGATCTGCCCTCTCAGGATAATGCCTCCACTCGAAGAGGCCGTTCAACTCTACATGAGGTGTATAATAGCGCAACGGCGGAATTGACAGGACTCTTTCTAATTCAGAAGTCGATTGAGGAACAGGCATCCCTTCATACATTCGATGCTAAATCCGTAATTGCTTTAATGCAATATTCAGCTCAAAAGGCGGAAGATACCTGCATGGGGCAAGCGATGGATTTGAATTCTAAAGGAAAAGCATTGACGCTAGAGCAATTAAATATGATTTGTTTCTATAAGACGGGCATTGCGTTCGAAGCTTCACTAGTTATGCCAGCGATTCTCGCACAGGTTAAGGAGACAGAAATTGAAGCTTTGAAGAAATTCGCTTATCATGCGGGGATTGCTTTTCAGATTAAAGATGATTTACTCGACTTGGAAGGGGATTTACAATTACTGGGTAAGCCCACAGGGCAGGATGTTGAGAATAACAATGCAACGTTTGTATCCATTCTGGGTTCAGAAGGCGCTAGAAAAGAGATGTGGGAGCACTATTGTCTTGCCATGGAGGCGCTAAAAGAGATCCCCCGCAATATCAATTTTTTAAAACATCTATTGAATTATATGGTTAATCGTGATCGATAAATATGAAAATGGAGTGTTGGCATCTTTGCCAGCACTTTTTTATGAAAAAAATCAATCGTTTTTACGTTCAACTCCGTCTTACTTATAAGAACATCAGAACGATGACTTTATCCTAATACCGACACTGACAAAAAAAGAGGGGGTGTGGTGAGTGGTGGATAGGACGATGGACGAGGTCAGAATGGTTGATTTTGCCCGAATGGATGAGGAAGTTTTCTTTAAACGCCTGTATGTGGAGCATCGGAAAATGTACACCGTCGCTTATAGTTATCTACGGACAGAAGCGGACGCGTTAGAAGTTGTACAAGAGGCTTCATGTCGAGCCTGGATGAAACGTAAGAAGCTTAAAGATGAACAGTCATTTACACCTTGGTTGATTCGAATTACGATCAATTGCTGTATGGATGAACTACGACGAAAAAAACGAGTGATTCCTACGGAGAAGCTGGCAGAGGTTGCAACTCAGGAAATGAAAAGTAACGACCGGATTGATCTGGAACGTGCTCTGAACAGCTTAAAGCCCAAATATCGGCATGTGGTACTTCTTAAATATTACAATGACATGACTACAATCGAAATCGCAAAAGTGCTAAAAAAACCTGAAGGTACAATCAAAACCTGGTTACGCGAGGGACTTAAACAGCTTCGTAATGTGTTGAAGTGATATGGGAGGTGAACAGAGTGACAGATAAAGAAGATCGTATTTTGCAGAAAAATGTTGATGAAATGAATCAGAATACTGAAACTTTACAGGAAATGAAAATTTATAACGCGATGCGAAAGGGAATTATGGAAGGAAAAAAACGTGAGAAACGCCGCGTTTATACCGCAGGTTTGGGAGTGATCGCAGCTGCAGCCGCAGCCCTATTATTTACATACTCTTCAATCGGGTTACCGGCCAAGGAAGTGGCTCAACCTTCAGTTCAAACCGCCAGCCCTAAAAATACAGATGATTTTGCAGCGTATCGTTCATTTTCAAGGTTAGAACCAGCGCTTGCTAGTGCTCTGGAACAGAATCTCGTGATGCCGGTGGGTCAGAGCGCGGAAAACAAGGGGTACCGAGTAGATGTAACTGGTGCAGTAACAGATGGAAGGAAGGTGTATATTCTATACAGTGTTCAGAACAATACAGACAAAGAAGTTATACATGCGAATTTTGCGCTTCAATATGAAGGCATACAGGAGTCGAATCTACATAAAGGTGCTGCACTAAGTATGCTTGCCAGCGATAACCGAATTCAACCAGGCCAGTCTAAGGATTTTATATACACTACTAGTCTTTCACCAACGGTTAAATATCCAAAGGAAGTAAACTATAATGTCATTCTCACTGAAACTTCAGATAAGGCGCTACAATCCAGTAGTAATAAGTACCGGACTAATCTGGATGTTGCTTTCGAACTTAATCCTGATATGCTCAAAGCACAGGAAAGAATTCTAAAAACGGATAAAACGCTGACAGTTGACGGGCAAAAGATTAAAGTGAATCTAGTGCAATATACACCGCTTAGTACCTATGTAGATTTGGAGTATGATCTGAACAATGATAAACAAATTTTTCAATTGATTAATCCAGTTCTGATTAATACAAATGGGGGAGCTACCGAAAAATTATTTTACCCCGACATCGTCAACTCTGACAATTCTGAAGTCTATTCGGACAACACCAAGTTTACGCTGGTGTTCAGGAACAGCCAGAGCAGCCTAAACCGTCAGCCAGACACCGTTTCATTAAAAACCTTTGGTATCTCGGCAGTGGAAAAGAATAAAATGAAAATTGTTGTCGATCTCAATAAGCAGCAAATCATTGAAGCACCGGGAAGCGGCCTTGAGCTTGTTTCTCCAACGCAAGAGAATTATGCAGATGAAGGAGAGATCTTGTTACGGCATACAATTACTGATGCCGAATATTTAAAATACTATACTAGACTTGCTGAGACTTTTACTGATGCGGAAGGAAATGTGCATAAAAGAGCAATCAAAACAACTTCGGCAGGAAACTTCGGTGGCTACATGACTTCAAAGGAGGGTACAGCCGTGGATGAAATGCGTTATACTTTTGGAAAGGGAGCGAAAGATTATCCTCAACCCCTAACGATTACGCTAGAGAAATATATTAATCCGATTATGGATACGCAAGCCGTAGAGTTATTTTCTAAGTAATAGACTAAGCTTAACGATTAATAATCTTGTATTTGTTGTAATCTTATAGGAGGTAGTTATGCGTAAATATAACACTGTAATCTTTGATGTGGATGGAACCTTAATTGATACAGAAATCGCTGTTCTGAGTTCTCTGCAAAAGATGTTAAAGGTGGATCATAACAGAGAGTATGAATTGTCAGAGCTCTATTTTGTGTTAGGTATTCCCGGTTCAGCTTCATTACCACAACTTGGGATCGAAGATATTCATGAGGGCAATGAGAGATGGAATGTTTTCATGAAAGATTTCTATGATACTATTAACATCTTTGACGGAATTGTAGATGTAATGAGTTCATTACAGTCAAAAGAGATCGTTCAAGGAATTGTGACTTCCAAGACAAGAGATGAGCTAAATGACGATTTCGTTCCATTTGGCTTAACTAAATATTTATCATATACCGTTATCGCAGAAGATACAGTAAAGCATAAGCCACATCCAGACCCCTTGCTAGAATTTATTAGAGTATCAAAAGCAAACCCTGAATCATCTATTTACATAGGGGACACGATTTATGATTATGAATGTGCACGAGATGCTGGTGTCGATTTTGGATTGGCTTTATGGGGATGCAAGCAGCATGAGCATATTCCCGCGAAATATAAATTTGAAATTCCGCAGGATATTTTAAAGCTGCAATTGTAAAGTGAATAGGGTGAATATATAGCAGAGCGGCATTTTGCCCTCTGTTTTTTTTATGGAAAAACCTTCATTGTATGTTCTTAACATTGACTCTTCTCTATCTTATCGTTAATATTACCTCTGTGCTTCATTGCCCAAAAGCCTAAAAGCTTAAAAGTAAGGAAGCGCCGCAATCTCCGAATTTTATCCCAATCACAATGTTAAGGAGCACTATCGTTATGGACCGTCAGCTTAGTTTTTCAAAAAGTATGATTATCATCGCTTTTATTTTTGCACTTCTTTTTGTATCTATTTTCCTATTAAAAGCAGAACCTCATATCCCCCTTCTCGCAACCACAGTTGGCACAGCAGTCTTATTGGGTTTATTTGGCGTGTCATGGAAAGATATTGAGGCAGCTATCATTAAAGGCATCCAAACAGCTATAATGCCCATTCTTATCCTCATGCTAATCGGAATATTGATCGCTGTATGGATGATGAGTGGTACGGTGCCTACACTTTTATTTTATGGTATGGATTATATTAATCCGAACTACTTTGCAGTAAGCGCGTTATATGTCACAATTGTCGTCTCTATGTTTACTGGAAGCTCATTCACCACCGTTAGCACGATCGGCGTAGCTTTGATGGGTATTGCTTTGACGACAGGGATTTCTCCCACACTTGCTGCTGGAGCGATCATTTGCGGAGCTTGTTTTGGTGATAAAATGTCACCCTTATCCGATACGACGAATTTTGCACCTGCAGTGGTAGGTATATCCTTGTTCACACATATTCGTAATATGATGTACACAACGATTCCGGCGCTTATAATAACTACTGTCTTTTTCTTGTTCGCACCAAAAGCCGATGCGATTGATTTATCGTCGATTCAGGGGATTAAGTTTGCTCTACAAGATGGATTTCATATCCACTGGTTAACGTTGATCTCACCACTTGCCGTTATTATTTGCTCAATCAAACGAATCCCAATCCTTCCTACACTGATAGTTGGTATTGTTACTGGTCTTCTAGTGACCGCTATTATTCAGCAGCAGGCAGAAATCGGTTTCTGGTTCAGTGTGATGCAGAATGGATACGAAAGTACTATTGCCAATGAAACCGTTGCTTCTATCGTTAACCGAGGTGGAATGCAATCAATGATGAGTTCTGTTTCACTTATTTTGATTGCTTTATCATTAGGCGGACTAATACAACATTGTGGTGTCATAGAGGCTTTTTTTCGCAAAATCATTCAACCCCTCAAACGTAAAAGCAGTATCGTGCTTATGAGCGGCGCATCATCCATTGCGGTTAATGGGATGACTGGTGAACAGTATCTTTCTATTTTGTTGCCTGGTCAAATGTTCAAAGATGAATATAATCGCCGAGGCATTCCAGCAAAGACACTATCCCGTACGTTAGAGGATTGTGGAACCCTTGTTAATCCTTTAATTCCTTGGGGAGTTAGCGGTGCTTTTTTCGCTGCTACACTAGGTGTGCCGGTAATTGAATATATACCTTATGCCACCCTTCTGTGGTTAAGCCCATTCATCACGTTTGCGTATGCTTTGATCCCGCAGCTGCAAAAGAATTCGCTAGGCTAACCTTCTCTGAAAGAATGTATTTATTGAACGGATATAAAGAATAATAAGAGTGATTTCTGATTTATATCTGGGGAATTCAGCGGGGGTATTGCTAGTGAGTCGCAATAAGTTACAGGACAGAATCAGGTTAGCAAATGTCGAGACTAAACATGCAGAGCAATTTAATAATTTATTGCGTTATGTATTTCAAGTGACGAATCGTGATTTACAAATCTTTGGTTGGGAAAATCGTGAAATCACCCAAGCGAAGCTGCCAGTTCTAAAGTATGCTGATGTGGTCGGTTGGTTTGATGGTGATAAATTGATCTCACAGTTAGCAGTATACCCATTTCAAGTAAATATTTTTGGGCGAATTTATGAGATGGGTGGCCTGACGGGTGTTGGAACCTATCCCGAATATGCTAATTTAGGTTTAATGAATAAGCTGATGTTGCATGCATTAACTAAAATGCGGGGCCGCAAGCAATCAATTTCTTATCTATTTCCGTATTCTATTCCGTATTATAGGCGGAAAGGCTGGGAGATCATTACCGATAAAATCTCATTTGAAGTTCCGGATACCCAGCTGCCGAAAACTAAAAAAGTTCCTGGGAACGTGGAGCGGGTAACTATTGAACATCCAGATATCAAGGAGATATATGATCAGTTCTCCATGCAGCATCATGGAGCTATGCTTCGAAATAAGTTGGCTTGGGAAGAATATTTACGCTGGGATCTGGATGAAATGACAGTGGGCATCTACTATAACAATGATGATTTGCCCACGGGGTATTTGTTGTATTGGGTTGCTGAGGAGATCTTTTACATCAAAGAAATGGTATATATTAACGAAGAAGCTCGCGTGGGATTATGGAACTTTATAAGTGCACATTTTTCGATGATTACTCTTGTCAAAGGGGATATTTATAAAGGGGAGCCGCTTTCCTTCGTTTTAGATGATGGTGACATCAAGGAAACCATTGCTCCTTATTTTATGGCCCGGATAGTGGATGTGCAATTATTTATCGAACAGTATCCGTTTAAAAAACAGGATAAAGATGGTTGCCTTATCTTCACCTTGAGTGATCCGATGCTGGAATGGAACCGGGGTACATTTACGCTTAATGTGGATAAAGATGGAACAGGTGTTTTGCACGCAGGAGGGACTAACCCTTCCTTGTTGATTGACATTCCTACTTTAACCACGATGTTAATGGGCTATAAGCGACCTACCTATTTGGCTAGGATCGGTCGGATCCAGGCAGATGAAGCTACAGTTCAATTCCTGGAAGGGTTAATCAGGCCAGAACATCCTTATTTCTCTGATTATTTTTAAAAAGCATACTCTAATGAGTGTGCTTTTTTCTTCTTTTATAGTAGAATTGATTCTCGGCAACACTAAATGATATGGGGTGTAAGAATGGCGATTAATTTCACCAAACCAATGATCCAAAGGTTAGAACAAGAAATCATAGAGGTAGAGAGCAAGCTCAAAAACGTGAAGAACAAAAAAGAAAAATCCAAATTCAAAATTAATCAATTAGAACAGGATATGAAATTTAGCAAGTCTCACACAGATTTGAGCAGTAAAATGACGCGAATCAAAAAGCTTAACGATGAAATTAAGAACATGAATCGCCTGCAAGCTGATCTTTCCAAAGAATTAACAGCAAAGAAAAACTCGTTAAAAAAACTCCAGGTAAATGGAACCGCACCTACTACAATTGATTCCACAAAAGGATAGTCGATCATGGCTGCACAGATGAAAAACCGCGTAATTGGCGGTTTTTATTTTTTTACCAGCTCATCTGTTTCTCCCCTTAACAAGGAAATCTCATGCTTATAGGGTGCGTTTACATATTTCTTTTCACCGATGGAGGGAGTCTCTAGGAGTTTGGGAATGGTTGATAGTTGAGGATGGTGGACCACATATCGAAGCGCCTGAAGGCCGATATATCCGTGTCCTATATTTTCGTGCCTGTCTTTATGTGAGCCCATAATATTCTTTGAATCATTGACGTGAATTACCTTTAGTCGCTCTATTCCGATCAATCGATCAAATTTATCCAATATGCCATCAAAATCTTCTTTTACGTTATAACCGGCATCATGGATATGGCAAGTATCCAAACAAATTGATAGACGCTCATTATGGGTCACTCCATCAATAATAGCTGCAAGTTCTTCAAAAGAGACTCCACATTCACTACCTTTTCTAGCCATAGTTTCTAATGAAACCTGAACATTTCGTTTATCTGTTAGCACTTCGTTTAAGCCTTCCACGATCCGAGAGATTCCAGCTTGAGAGCCAGCACCAACATGGGAGCCAGGATGTAGGACGATTTGGGTTGAACCCAAAGCTTCTGTTCTTATGATTTCTGATTGAAGAAACTCTATACTATGCTCAAAGACCTGTGCCGAAAGTGTATTTCCTAAGTTAACAATAAATGGAGCGTGTACAATAATATTAGAAATACCGTTATCTCTCATATGAGCATGTCCTGCTTCAATATTCAAAGCTTCAATGGGTTTGCGGCGTGTATTTTGTGGGGCTCCGGTATAAAAAAGGAAGGTGGTCGCTCCATAAGAGGCTGCCTCTTCACTAGCTCGAAGGAGCATTTTTGTTCCGGTCATAGACACATGAGAGCCTAGGAGTAAAGACATCGGGGTTGACACTTCCTTTCCTCTGAAAAGAGAGCCATATTTAGTCACTATATATCCTATATGTCTATTATTATTTGTGAATTACCCGGATTATATGTATTGGTATTACAAGAAAGTAGGATGTTTTTTAGGGAAGATCAAGGTTGTCTCATCTGATTTATTATTTATGAGAGACAACCTTAGCGACCCGGAATTTAGCGCTAATTAGCGGCGGAAATAGTCTCACCTTGAATTGGTTTTAAATTTTTCTCCCATTTAACTCTGATTGCCCGGGAAGTGAATAGATCAGCTCCATCTGAGATTTGGAAGTGTAGATGGGCCTCGCTCGTATTACCAGAATTACCTATTAAGCCAATAACTTCACCTTTTTCGACTTTATCCCCCGGTTTTACAGTAACTGACCCTTGTTTGAGATGCGCCAAATGACTATATTCCCCGCCATGATCAATGACAACGATATTTCCGGTAGCTTGATTCGGATTCATGACCCCAACTGGCTCATTGTCTTTAATGTCATTCACAACCGATACAACGGTGCCGTCCGCTGGAGCGAGAATGTTTTTGCCAAAGGCATAATAGCTTTCATTTTTTAGTGGATCTCCTGTATAGGAATAGTTATCTTTGGTTTGTATAAAATCGTAAGCGTACCGCTGGATTTCTAACTCATAATGATAATTCACAAGCACATTTTCACCACCCCAAAATACATACCAATCTCCCTCAAACGGCAGTGCGTATTCATGTTTGCTTAGTACATTGTCGGTTTCAGGAGAAGGGGTAAGCTCTTGAACTTGAATTAATGTAATCGTCCCATCCGGATCAAACATCCCGACAAGCCCCTTATTGCCAGCATCACTAACCCATGTGCGTCGATCAAATCCATTAAGCTGCATGGTCGATGCCTTTTCCAATGCATGGATACCCTTAGTGAATTCTTTTCCTGTCTCTGTTAATTCTGCTTCACTTATTTCATCTTTTAAAGGCTGATTAAAGCGGGCATACAACTCCTTGTACTTCCCGTCCAGTAGAATCTTTGATAGTTCATCTGGAGCAAATCCGCTCAGAATGGCAGCTGTGGCCGGGCTTGTTGTCTGCTCCGCCTTTTCAGTAGTCGGCACATCTGCATTCTCTCCTCCACAGGCAGCCATTAATAAAGACAATGACCCTACAGCCAAGGCAGTTCTTGTATTCAAAATAACTTTATGAATGATTTTTTTAGGTTTTTTGTTCATATATATCGCCTCCCAGTATTACGATTGTAGCAGTCTATCCTTAGCGCTTCTGAAATTCTATATTAACACTTACATAATTTACTAGCTATATAATGAATACGAATTAAGCTTCCGTTAAGATTAGTAAGATTGCTAGCCAAAAAAATCATGCTATGATGATAAAAACGTCTATTGTGAAAGGGAAAATTTATATGAATGAGGCTTCAATTTTATTGGTTGATGATGAGGTATCGCTTTTAGACATTATGGAGACAGTGCTGCGTAAGGAAGGCTACGCCAATATAGATACAGTGCAAACAGGTGAAGAAGCAGTAAGTGCCTGTGAATCCAAAAAATATGATTTAATTGTGCTGGATGTAATGCTGCCCGGACGAAGTGGTATCGAAATCTGCCCTTTTATCCGTCAGACGACGGATGCCCCTATTCTTTTTCTGACTGCGCGAACGTCTGATTTCGATAAATTAACGGGATTTGCTATAGGCGGAGATGATTATATTACCAAGCCCTTTAACCCGCTTGAAGTGGTGGCTCGTATAAGAGCACAACTGCGGAGATATTTTGCTTCTGCTAACCAACAGGCTACTGGCAAGAGTGTAGAAATAGTCCCCCATAAATCTGCAAATGTATATGATTACGGAAGGTTTAAGCTAGATGAGACAGCGGGAGAACTCCTGGTAGAGGGTCAGTCTGTTGCTTGTCCGGCACTTGTATTTCAACTGCTGGTCTTCTTATGCAAACATCCCAATCAGATTTTCAGCAAAAGTGAGTTATATGAGAAAGTATGGGGCGATGAAGCACTGAGCGATGATAATACGGTCATGGTTCATATTCATCGAATTAGAGAACGTATCGAAGCAGACCCGTCCGATCCAAAATTTATTGTTAACGTTAGGGGTCTTGGTTATAAGCTGGTGAAGGTAGACCGCCAGGAGTTGTCTATGCCATGAATATCAAACGTCGGTTAACGTTAAGGTTCGTTCTACAGCTAGCAATTACGGGAATGGTTGTTCTCGCTATTGCAGCAGTAACGTTTACTTGGATGCTGTTGCGTTTTCTCGATATCAGTATTACGCGTGATTTTGCGAATGTTGGCTTAGAGCAACTGGTTGAATCCTCCAAAATTGATGAGAAGGGCATTCAATTTTCCCCGAGCTTGTTGGAGCAAGTGAAGAAGAATAAGGGCTGGCTGCAAAACATCGATGAAAATGGAAAAGTTGAAAGTGCCTACAACACTCCAAAAGATGTCCCAATTCAATATGGACCGGGTGAAGTAGTCGCCTATTGGACAGGGACTCAGCCTTTTCCGTATACACTGGCTGTATGGATTCAAGAGAAAAATGGGAGACAATTCACGCTTCTTTATGGCGCGTCAAATATACTAGATCCTCTGTTAAAAAAAATGAGCGAAGGTACATTTGATGCAGTAGATGGAGATCTGGTTCTGCCTGATTCGATTGAAAGAGAAATTAAATCATCACAGGCTTTTGTTCAACTCATTGATTCATCGGGTACGGAGCTGCTCTCCTATAATAGGCCAAAGATGATTCCCACCAAGTACTCAGTGCCAGAGCTAGCACTACGCACTCTCTACAGTGAACGTTACGGCTATCATGTCCGATCTTCTTTTGATAAACAAACGGGCCAAACATGGATCGTTGGACAACCGAACGTAAAGGGTGCAGATACAGGACAAAAGGTATGGGTACCTGAAGAAGTTAAAATTGTCATTAAAGGCTCATTAGCAATGCTCGCTGCTTTATTGCTTGCATTTATATTGCTTTCTTTATGGCAAGCTCATAGGTTTGGAGCGCCAATGCTGCATATGCTTGTATGGCTCGATTCCATTGGAAATGCCATATATACAGAGCCTATGGACCGTAAAGGAAATCGTCGTAGTCGAACCCACGTAGGTAAATGGAGGCGGAGATACCGGGTTTTTTCTGATGTTATGGTATCCATAGAGAAATTATCTGCTAATTTGCAGAGAGATCAGGCGTTGCGGCAACAAACAGAGAATTTGAGGGAAGAATGGATCGCAGGTGTTACACATGATTTAAAAACTCCTTTATCTTCTATAACTGGTTATGCCCATTTACTGGCGGAGCCTTCGTATGATTGGTCGAAAGAGGAAGTTCGCAAGTTTACAAGGACGATGCTGGATAAATCAGCCCATATGGACATGCTGATCAGTGATCTTGCCATGACCTATCGGCTAAAAACAGGGATCAAGCCACCAGAGCTGATGGAAGTGGAATTGAACTCTTGGTTACATCAAACCCTTGATCAAGCTGCTGCAAATCCCGAATACGGGAAGCAGCGAATTATATTTGTGCCGGCACCAAACGAAGTGAGGGCCCGATTGTATACTCCATGGCTAGAGCGGGTTGTGAACAATTTGACTGCGAATGCTTTACTTCATAACCCCTCGGATACGATTTTAACGGTTTCGCTTACTATGAATGACTTGGACAGTGGATTTACTATTCAATTTTCCGATGATGGCGATGGAATGGATGAAGGCACACTTAACCGTCTATTTGAACGTTATTATCGAGGAACGGACACGGTATCTAGCTCCAACGGATCCGGCCTTGGCATGGCGATCTCCAAGGGATTAATCGAATGTATGGAGGGCAGGATTGCTGTTGAGAGTAGCCCTGGACAAGGGACCATTATTAAGTTGAGTTGGAGCTGATCATAGAACCAGCGTTTTTCCTAACGGAAATGACGGTGGTTTTTTTGTTGTGAATATAATTTTTTAGTTCTTCTGTTTATTATCCAGCCAGAGTTGGGATCATAAATAAGTTGACATCCAAACTTATTGTAACTACAATGGTTACAGGTAGTGGTTAAAAATAAATTTATCATCCTAATTTGAGGAGGAAGTAAAAATGAAAATAGCAATAACAGGAGCAACAGGTCAATTCGGATCATTGGTGATAGAAGCTTTACTTAAAACTGTACCCGCAAGTGATCTTGTAGTTAGTGTGCGGAACCCAGAAAAAGCAAGTGATCTTCAGGCACGTGGAGTGGAAGTCCGTCATGGTGATTTTGATCAACCTGAGACGCTGGAATCAGCATTTGCCAGTGTGGATCGATTATTAATTGTATCTGCAGATGGTGATAATGAAACCCGGATTCGTCAACATAAAGCAGCTGTTGCTGCTGCGGAAAAAGCAGGCGTCGGCTTCATTGCCTACACAAGTGTAGGACAAGCAGACAAGAGTGAACTATTTCTTGCTGAAGTTCACCGCATCACCGAAGAAGCTATTCGCGCAACAGGCATTCCTTACAGCTTCCTCCGTAATAACTGGTATTTGGAGAATGAGATCGGCTCCATTCAAGGTGCTCTAGCAGGTGCCCCATGGGTGACTTCAGCAGGGAATGGTAAAGTTGGCTGGGCTACACGCGGAGATTATGCAGAAGCTGCAGCAAATGTTCTGACAGGTGACGGACATGAGAACACAGTGTATGAATTGTCTGGCAACCCTTTAACACAAGAGGAATTGACTGAGATCATAGGCAGTGTAATCGGTAAAGAAATCAAAGTAATCCAGGTTGACGACGAGGCTTATGCCAAGACCATGTCGGAGGTGGGTGTCCCAGAAGCTGCGCTTCCAATAGTTGTAGCTATACAACGTGGGATTCGTGAAGGTTGGCTTAATATTGAAAGTAGCGATTTAGAGAAACTGCTGAAACGTTCAGCTACTCCTCTTGCGGATGTCATTCGTGTTATGGTCGGTAATTTACAAGCATAATAATATAAAAGATAAAAGGCTTCCTCGAGGTTGAAAAACCAGTGAGGAGGCCTTTTTTTTGTGTTGATAGAGGATGAATCAAATACATAACTTTTCACTATTTTGCCTTGTTCATAATTGTGTTAGTTTAGTTTAACTAGTTATACTAAAAGAAATGGAAGATACTTTGAGTGAGTACATAATCTGGCGAATAAGCGAAGGAGATGATTACAAATGAAAAGAAATATCTTGGTGGTATCGGGAGCGGCGGTTGTTGCATTAGGTGCGTATTTGTTATTGGGAGGTATCGATAAGGATACGCCTTCAGCACAAGATACAACCGACATTAAGCAATTAGTGCAAGAATATAGTTCAAGCAGTCTGGAAAACCTGTCCGCGTCTATCACTTCTGAGCAACTTATTGTAACCGATAGTAACAATAAAGAGAAAACTTACGACTTGCCTAAAGATGAGTTTTTTGTTTCTATAGCTCCATATGTGGAGAATACGCATCCTTGCGCAACACATAGCTTGACTGGCTGCCAAGGGGAATTAACGGATGATGAGTTTAAAGTATATATTGAAGACAGCGAAGGCAATGTGATTGTGGATCAAGAAATGAAATCGCTATCTAACGGATTTATTGATCTTTGGTTACCCCGGGACAAAAAATATAACGTAACCATTGAGCAGGATGGAAAAGCAGCAAAATCTGAGCTTTCCACTTTTAAGAGTGATAATACATGTGTTACCACTATGCAATTGGCAGAAAGTATCTAAAAAGTTGCAGAGAGAAGACTTGAAAAACGAATGCTCAGCAGGATGTTTCTTAAGCGATGTCGAAGTCGTTATTCATAATCCAATTTGATCTTTCTTCTGATGTATTCTGTATTGGACTTTCGCCAAATGTCCATCGTATCGGACTCCATTGCAGCTATTTTAGATTTTCGCTGCATTTTTCAAGCTTATCGGACTGCATAGCTCTTATTGGCTTGTATTGGCACAGAATTGGAGTGTATTTAGGGAAATAACTGCATCTGGGTCCGATAACCTGGTGAAATGCTATAAATCTACGAAATAAGTGCACCTCGGTCCGATCTAGCGGAGAGTTAGAAAGTGTTTGGGAAAAGAAATCAAAAGTATCACACGAATGATCAAAAGAAATTGCTTTACAGAAGAGAGGAGAGAGATGAATGGTTAAAGAGCTGATCATTGGGGATGTTTTGCAAGAGTTGGCTGGTACACGTCGGATACTGGAGAAGCTGCCTCAAGAGAATATGACATGGAAACCACACTCTAAGTCAATGAGCCTGGGTGGGCTGGCCACACACCTCGTTAACCTTCTGAGCTGGCAATCTGCAATTCTACTTTACTCGGAGTTTGATTTGGCATCTGTGGCATATCGACGAGAAGCACTGGAGAGTCCCGACGCGGTTCTACAAGAGTTCGACCTGAAAGCTCGTGAGATTGAGGAATTAATTACTGCAAGCAATGTGGAGATGCTCGGCGCGGAGTGGACCTTGCGGAACGGGGAGCAGATCATCCGTCGTCAGACACGGGCAGCTGCGCTTCGTACCATCGGATTGAATCATATGGTTCACCACCGGGCGCAGCTTGGAATTTATCTGCGGCTGCTTGACGTGCCGGTACCTGGTCTTTACGGACCCTCGGCTGATGATTTAGAATTAGCAAACGGTGAAGGTTGATAAGTGAGGAAGCCCTGCACTGCCAAGTAAGTTCAACATATAGCTCTTACCTGATATATTGGAGTATTAAGTTACCTCCAAACATACGGTAATGGGCTTATTTACTTTTTTCTAGTATTACACTAAATAAAACTCACGGAGGATCGGAAAGTTTGGGTTGACACTTTAGTTAATTTGGAGATATTATAGATTCGTTAAGTCTATGATGGAACGAATATTTTTTTGGTTTAATAATAGATAAAAAGAGTCTTTAATATCTGCATATAGGAGATGATTCATATGATTTACGATTGCATTATTGTTGGTGGTGGACCCGCAGGCTTGAACGCAGCCCTTGTTCTTGGTAGGGCAAGAAGAAAAGTAGCTTTAATTGATAATAATCAGCCAAGGAATGCTGTTACCCATGCATCACATGGTTTTATTACAAGAGACGGGGTTACACCAGCCGAGTTTCGTCGCATTGCGTATGAGGAGGTACTACGTTATCCGTCAGTTGAGCATATCCAGACTGAGATTATTTCGATTAACAAAAATGATTCTGGATTTGCGGTACATGATTCGTTTGGTCGTCACATTGAAGCTCGCAGATTGATTTTGGCGACCGGGTTAAAGGAGGTCCTTCCTGAGATAGAGGGCCTACGACCATTATACGGAAAAAGTCTGTTTAATTGCCCGTATTGTGACGGCTGGGAATTACGAGATCAACCCCTTGTCGTTGTTTGCGAAAATCCACATGTTTTTCATATGGCAAAAATGCTGCTCAATTGGAGTAAAGATTTGGTTATCTGCACGAACGGCAAGACATTCCTTTCAGATGAACAGAAAAAAAGTCTTGAGGCTAAGGGAGTTGTAGTCAATGAACAAACAGTTTCCTCTTTTATGGGTCATGACGGGCAACTTCAGGCGGTTCGCTTTGCAGATGGTACTGAGATCTTAAGAACGGGAGGGTTTATTTCTCCGAATTTGATCCAAACGTCATCAATCGTAGACCATTTGACTGTAAAGCGGAATGATTCTGGTGGGTTTAGCACGGATGGTGCGGGGAGAACCTCGATTCCAGGATTATATTCGGCTGGAGATGTTTCTTATTTTATGCCTTCTCAGTTAGTGTTTGCCGCGGCTGACGGGAGTCGGACAGCTATGAGTGTAAATATGGATCTTATAGAAGAAGAATTTGAACTTTTTTAACGAATTATGGGTAGGAAGTTGAAAATAATAAATATGCATGATAACATAATTACAAATTAATGATCGGAGTTGAAAAGTATAGTGTAGTAATTATTCTTGCGTCCCATGATGAATAAAACAACAACAATGGTTTATTTCGTTTGTTTTATTCTTTGTATGCAAGAAAGTTACTACTTCTTTTCACTCGAAAATATATCCATATCTAACTCCATTTGGGGCTGGATTTGCTGTATTTATTTGAGTCACAAGAAAGTAACTTTCTTGTGGCTTTTATTTTGTTAAAATACAGGAGGATTATTTTATGTCATTAATAAATGTCACAAATCTAACCTTTGCCTATGAAGGCAGCTACGATAACATATTTGAGAACGTAAACTTTCAAATCGATACCGATTGGAAATTAGGTTTTACAGGGAGAAATGGTCGAGGAAAGACTACATTTCTTAGCTTATTGCTTGGAAAGCATGAATACAGCGGTAATATTTCTGCTCATGTCAGCTTTGAATATTTCCCCTTTCAGGTGAATAACAAGGAGCTTAACACCATAGATGTGATCAGCGAGATTTTTCCGGATTATATTCATTGGAAGTTAATGCGTGAGCTTTCTTTGCTAAAGGTTTCTGAGGATGTGTTATATCGTCCCTTTGATTCATTGTCTAACGGAGAGCAAACGAAAGTGCTGTTAGCCACATTATTCATTAAGGAAAATAGCTTCCTGTTGATTGATGAACCTACAAATCATTTGGATATGACGGCAAGAAAGCTTGTCAGTGATTACCTCAATACGAAAAGTGGATATATTCTGGTCTCTCACGACAGATCCTTTCTTGATAATTGTGTGGACCACATCTTGTCAATTAACAAAACCAATATAGAGATTCAAAAGGGCAATTTTTCTAGCTGGTGGGAGAATAAAGTCAGACAAGATAACTTTGAGATAGCGGAAGACGAAAAACTTAGAAGAGATATCAAACGCTTGTCAGCCTCATCTAAACGAACAGGTAACTGGTCACATGAGGTGGAAAAAACTAAAAATGGAACTAGGAATTCTGGATCTAAGTTAGATAAAGGTTATGTTGGACACAAGGCCGCTAAAATGATGAAACGCTCTAAAGCCATCGAGCAGAGACAGCAATCTGCCATCAACGAAAAGTCTAAGCTTCTTAAAAACATCGAAAATTCTGAGAACTTAGAGATTACGCAGCTTGCTTATCATAAACGTCATCTTGCGGAGCTGGACAATGTTTCGGTTTTTTACGGAGAGAAAAGGGTATGTTCAGAAGTAAGCTTTACCATTGAGCAGGGGGAGAGAATTGCACTCTCGGGTAAAAATGGTTCCGGCAAATCAAGTATCATCAAATTGATCTGCGGTGAGGAGATAGATTATACCGGCACCTTCACTAAGGATAGCCAGCTTATCATTTCCTACGTATCACAAGACACTTCAGATCTACGGGGCGATTTAACAGATTATGCTAGAGAGAATGGGATAGATGAAAGTCTTTTTAAATCTATTCTGCGAAAGCTTGATTTCTCCAGAATTCAATTTGATAAGGATATATCCACTTACAGTGGCGGCCAAAAGAAAAAAGTCCTGATCGCCAAAAGTCTTAGTGAAAAAGCTCATTTGTATATTTGGGATGAACCGCTTAATTTTATTGATGTTATTTCACGTATGCAAATTGAGGAGCTATTGCTTGAATATACACCAACACTCGTTTTTGTGGAGCATGATCGCGAATTTTGCCATAATGTTGCCACGAAGATCATTGAACTTAGCTGATATTTTTAACATCGATTGAAAATTTCCAACTCTAACAGACCAATATTATTATATTAATAAAGATAATTATTATATATATTACAGTTATCCAATGTACTATAATGGTATAGTTAAACTTTATGATATGTAATTGATGCCTAAAGAAACAACCTATAGAATTGAACAACAGGAGGAAACAAGTTGAGTACACAGAGTGTGGGAATTCCATTAGAAGGTTTTGCAGAATTTAGCCGGACGGTAGCAGCAGAAGGTGCGGTACTGTTGAAGAATGATCATCAGGTGCTTCCGCTTGCTGAAAGTGATAATGTTGCTGTTTTTGGCAGAACTCAAGTGAATTATTATCGCAGTGGTACTGGTTCGGGCGGTAGTGTTCATGTTACTTATACGACCAACCTGCTGGGCGGTCTTCGCAGTAAAAAGAACCTTACGGTCAACGAAGATTTGGCAGCAGTATATGAGAAGTGGATTGAGCAAAATCCGTTTGATAATGGTGGCGGCGTTTGGGCTGCAGAGCCATGGAACCAGAAGGAAATGCTTTTATCCGACGAATTGGTAGCTGAGGCTAGAAGTAAATCGAACAAAGCAATCATTGTAATCGGACGTACAGCAGGAGAAGATCAGGATAATGTCGATGGTTCAGGAAGCTACCAACTAACAGCTGATGAAAAAGCGATGCTGAAGCAGGTAACTACATATTTTGAGCAAACGATTGTTGTACTGAACGTCTCTAATATTATTGATATGAGCTGGCTGAACGATGAAAGCTATAAAAATCCGATTTCGTCTGTCATCTACTCTTGGCAGGGGGGAATGGAAGGTGGTAATGCAATTGCGGACGTGCTGGCTGGAGAAGTAACTCCAAGCGGAAAATTAACAGACACGATCGCATATTCCATCAACGATTACCCGTCAACACACAACTACGGTAATGAATTTACAAACCTTTATCAGGAAGATATCTATGTTGGTTATCGTTATTTCGAGACATTTTGCCCAGAAAAGGTTCAATATGAATTTGGTTATGGAATATCGTATACCACGTTTAAGCTCGAGCCAGAAGAAGCTAAACTTATTTACAAAGCTGGCGAACTTAATGTTGAAGTCGGCGTAACCGTAACTAATACAGGAACTACCTTTGCTGGAAAAGAGGTTGTTCAGGTCTATTATGAAGCTCCACAAGGAAAATTGGGACAGCCTGCTAAAGCTTTGGCAGCCTTCGCAAAAACAGAAGTCCTTCAGCCAGGCGAAGCTCAACGTCTTACCGTGAGTTTCCCTGTTCATTCAATGGCTTCCTATGATGATGCTGGTGTGTCAGGGCATGCTTCCGCTTATGTGCTAGAAGAAGGCACGTACCGCATATTTGTGGGAACGAGTGTTAAAAAAGTGGAGGAAGTCAAAGTTGAAGGGAATAGCGGCTATGTCGTGGAAACTCTTCAAGTTGTGGAACAGTTACAAGAAGCTCTTGCACCCACGCAAAGCTTTACAAGAATGCAACCAGGTGTTCAAAAAGTAGACGGTTCATATGAACTTGTTTATGCAGAGGTTCCAACACGCAAGATTTCGTTAGCAGAACGGATCGAGAGCAATCTACCAACAACGATCTCCCAGACAGGCAATCAAGGGCATAAATTAAGAGATGTATTTGAACAAAAAGTTAGTATGGAAGCTTTTATTGCCCAGCTTAGTGACGATGATTTGGCTGCCATTGTACGGGGTGAAGGTATGAGCAGCCCATTGGTTACACCGGGTACAGCTTCTGCATTTGGAGGAGTAAGTGATAGTCTATATAACTTAGGAATCCCTGTTGCATGTACGGCAGATGGTCCTTCAGGAATTCGTATGGATAGTGGAGCAAAAGCGACTCAGGTTGCGATCGGAACGCTTCTTGCAGCTACTTGGAATGCCGAATTAGTCGAAGAGCTGTATGTGTTAGAAGGACAAGAGTTGGTACGAAACAACATAGACACCTTGCTTGGACCAGGTCTAAATATTCGTCGCAGCCCGCTTAATGGCCGCAACTTTGAGTATTTTTCTGAAGATCCTTTGATTTCTGGGGTGTTTGCCGCTGCATGTACACGTGGGATTATGAAAGGTGGCTCTAATGCCACGCTGAAGCATTTTGCCTGCAATAATCAGGAGAAACATCGCAGTAAAGTGGACGCTGTTGTGTCGGAACGTGCGCTTCGCGAGATTTATTTGAAAGGTTTTGAAATTGCAGTGAAGCAGGGTGGAGCGAATTCAATTATGACCTCCTATAACCCTGTTAATGGACATTGGGCCGCTTCAAATTACGATTTGAACACTACAATTCTCCGCGGAGAATGGGGCTTCAAAGGTATTGTCATGACAGACTGGTGGGCCATCATGAATGATGTCGTTAATGGTGGAGCTGCAGACCGGAAATTTACAAATTGGATGGTCCGTGCACAAAATGACCTGTACATGGTTGTAGCTAACTATGGCGCCGAAATTAATGGATGGAATGACAACACCATTGAATCCTTGGAAAATGGATCTTTGACTAGAGGAGAGCTGCAACGTTCTGCAATGAATATTTGTGAGTTCATCATACATGCTCCAGTATTCTCGAGAAAACAGCAAATTGTTGAAACGGTTGAGTCCTTTAAGGCTAATCCTTCACTTACTGCAGAACAAGTACAATCCTTATCTCAAAATCCACAGGTTAAGCCAGCCGTTGAAGGATCGACTTTCTTTGAAGTTGGCCAAGCTGGACAATATCGGATCCTCGTGCATATCATGTCAACAGAGCCTGAGCTGGCTCAAAGTGCATGCAATGTTAATTTGAATGATCAATTGATGACAACCATTCAAACCAACGGGACAGAAGGTCAATGGATTAGACAAAAGCTTGTGAAAGTAGAACTCGAAGCAGGTCTTTATGAAATGAAACTGGAATTCATTAAACCAGGTTTACAGATCGACTGGATCGAATTTAATAAAGTTGACTAAGTAAGCTCTAAATATAAGTTAAAGGAAAAACCCTGCGCTAATGCGCAGGGTTTTTCCTTTTGCTAATCGATTAGTTTAAAGTTGAAAATACCTTACTCTGCTTGGAACCGGAACCACTTAAAATCAAACTGGCTCCCCGGTAGAAATATAAAGGTGACGGTTTGCGGACCGGTTATGCGCTCCAATACAAATTCTCTTTCGCAATAATCACTTGACTGTGTAAACTCCACAAGCTGTCTCTTTTCACCCTCTGGTCCGCTAAATAGAATATGCAGAGTATTTTTATCGATAGGCGAATGCCCGCATAAGGTTAGTTTAGTGCTTCCAGTATCACCGAAGTCCATATCTTTAAAGATGAGAGAGACGTTGTTACCAATATTTTTGATTTGTCCATCTGCCAGTGTAAAGGAATCCCCATAAATCTGATTGTATTCCAGAACGTTAAGTTGTTCGTACGCTTTTAAAGGTTTGTTAAACTGAAAGCCCTTGAGATGAATCTTTTTATGAAGAACAAAACAAAGGGTGGTGACACCTTTTATTCGCTCAGGTAATGAGTAGGTTTCCTCTTGATATACATTCCATATGGAAGGTTTTTGATAGGTTACCTGTGTCAGCAGAGCTGCGTTTGGAGCATCCGGAGTACCTTTCCATATATCAATCGTATATTTATCGTTATCTAGCGCGAAGATAGGAAGGGTAAGTTCAGTAGCTCCATAATCACCGAAATCGATGTTGTCGAAACAGATCCAGCTTTCTCCTTCTCTTGCAGTAGCCACTCCGCGTTCATTCCCATTTGTTAAGTTCCGGCTCGTATTGCTATGATAACCAGCGGAAACAAACTCATAAGGATTCAAAAAGGCAGCTCCCATATCTCGAATATGGAATTCCATAAGCGAGTACAGGCGCACTTGATCTGCACCGTTTTTCGTTGCACACCGTACATAGACGTCTCCGTCTCCCAATGCCGATATTACTGCTTCATGCCCATTTGCCTCAAGAACGGCTATATTGGCGTCAATACCGGCAGCATTCGTAACTCGCCATTCAATTTCCTGATAGGTTGCGTTCTCTGGATGAATTTGCACACGAACCGGAAGTGCTCGAGTGTCCTTCGTTAGTTGATTTCCTTGTGGGCATATGATTTCCAGCTTGCGAACGGGAATTTCATCTGATAAATAGTCTTGGGATAACTCGCTCACATCCGATAGTGATTGTGACGAATGCTGATAAAGTATAAGCTCTTCGTCCTTAGAATGATCTAGCTCTCGTGCTTCGGAAGTCAGTGTAAGCTCAGCAGACTGTAAGCCATGGGAAGATGCACGTACAACGATTGTACCTGACTCCAATGAAGAGGCAATGACCGCAAGCAATTTGCCGCTGAACATCCGGCGACTTGTTCCTTTATATGAATCGTAGTCAGTGCTGTCACCATTATCCAAACCAACAAGACGCCCCGGCCCTTCTACAGAGATTTGAATACGATTATTGGCATTCTCCACGGGACGTCCTTCTTGATCGAGAGTCGAGATCTCAACAAATACCAAGTCCGATCCGTCAGCAGTCAACTGAGTTTTATCAGGATTCATGACCACAGTGGCCGAATCTCCGAAAGAAGTTACCGTATCTTCAGCGATCTGCACTCCGTGTTCATCATAAGCGACTGCTCGCAGAGTACCATCGCTATAGGGGAGCTGCCATTCCCCAAGCAGCTTTTTACCATGTTTATGGTCAATGTTAACCGTGCCCATGGATTGATCATTAAAGAACAATTCGATTTGTGGTGCGTTGGAGCATACTCGCACATCAATAAGCTGCCCTTTAGAGAAATCCCAGTACGGAAAAATATGAATCATCGGGGCGACCTTGTAATCCGTCCATTCTGCTTGATAAATATAATAGGAATCCTTTTTGAATCCTGCGGTATCCAGTTGACCGAAATACGAGTTTTTAGTGAAGTACGGGGTTGGCTCCCCGATATAGTCAAATCCAGTCCAAATAAATTGTCCCGGCGAGTAGGTCGCATCACGATCTGCGATGATGCAAGCTTCTGTGTTTTTGGCACCCCAGCTAGTAGAACTGTTCCCTAAGGCTGAGCATTGTTCATCATCGTCAGACAATACAGACTGAGCATAAGGGAAGTGGTAGATGCCTCTGCTCTGTACAGTAGACGAAGTTTCACTACCATAAATAATCCAGTCGGGATGTTCCTCATGATGCTGGTCATAGTATTTTTCAGCATAGTTATATCCTGCGAACTTCACTAGATCTGCGCATTTCTGTGCATTCTCCCATGGCATATAGTTGGAACCGATAGTAACTACTGCATTTCCTTTAGGGTCATGAACCTGCACCAGATCGCGTAATTCTATGGTCAACTCTTGCCCACGTTCATCAGCATGGGTGTCGTATATTTCATTTCCGATACTCCACATGAGCATGGAGGGGCGATTTCTATCCCGGCGTACCCAGCTGGCAATATCTTGTTTCCACCAATCCGGATAAAATCTGGCGTAGTCAAAAGGAGTTTTACTGCGTTCCCACATATCGAATGCTTCGGAAACTATGAGCACGCCCATCTCATCCGCTAGTTCCATCAGTTCAACGGCTGGCATATTGTGGGCCGTACGAATAGCGTTTACGCCCATCTCCTGCAGGAGGATAATCTGTCTTTTTAGAGCTACCTTATTCACCGCAGCCCCCAAACATCCCAAATCATGATGTTGGCATACGCCATGAATCTTCACCTTTCGGCCATTCAAAAAGAAACCTTGTTGGCTGTCAAACTCCATCGTACGGAATCCGAAGGTTTGGATTTCTTCTTCAATTACCTGATCATTCTCCAGCAGTTCAGTTTTTAGGGAATATAAGTAAGGCTGGTTAATATCCCAGAGCATTGGATTATTGACGGATAAGAGGGCAGAGCTGGATACAGCAGACCCGACTTGTACTGGACTTTCATTCTCTGCATGAGAGATACAGATACCTGAAGCGTCCAGTATACTGTGACGAATTATGTAGTGATTTGCGGTTTGTAATAGATCATTGCACAATACTTCGGTATCTATCTCAACATTCCAGGAATCCTCTTTTTTATGAGTAGAGATATAAATACCATCAGGCACAATATGTGTCCCTGGATACGTCTTCAGCCATACACTCCGATAGATGCCCGCACCGGAATACCAGCGTGAATTAGGAGACTCATGAACCACTTGAACATAGATTTCGTTGATACCTTCAATAATGTATTGCGTGATATCTAATTCAAAGGTGGAGTATCCATTTTTCCAGACGCCTGCGATATGGCCGTTCACATAGAGAGTGGAGTCCATGTATACGCCTTCAAAACGAAGCGAGACACGACTATTTGGCACTTTCTCATCTATAATTATGCTTTTACGGTACCAGCCTTCTCCGCTTTCATATAGATTATGTGTATCAAAAATTAGCCAGTCATGGGGTAAGGTTACGTCGATCCACTCCGAATCAGCTGCTATCACCGATTCTAAAGTGGACTTAAGCGGCTGTTTGCTGAATAACCAGTCATTATTTAATCTTGTTTTCTGACTCATGAATGAAGTTCTCCTTTATCTTTGGAAAATTTAGAAGTGGTTATTAACGATGTGAATGATTTCCGTAAAGCCTTTTGTATTCTTTTTTATCATATCAAAGATTTTGCAAAAAGACATTCACGAAGAAGAATAAAAAAACTGTAATAACAAAGCTATTGAAATCGCATTCAAAATGATAACATGCCATTGGTAAATTATCTATTTATTTCTTAATATATCTTTTATTGCGGAGGATGAAATTTATACAAAAACAGTACTAATGAACAATACAGAGAAGTATCTCTGGTCTATGAAAAATGTTATTGCTACAGAAGCTAATGAAAGTGAGGAAAATGCCTGGTATACCGGCTTAGATGTGTCGGGCTTATTGCTGATTTAATACTTTACAAATACTTGTCTGCATGTACTTGTGTTTGTTCGAATAAGTTAGAAAGAAGGACAGGACAAACCATAGGTGGAGATGCGTATAAATGGGGATGCGTAAACAAAGTTTTATTCGTGGCACGTTCATATTAACCGTGTCGTCATTTTTCACAAAAGGGCTTGGTTTTTTGAACGGAGTCTTGCTGGCACGTTTTTTGGGAGCAGAGGGAGTAGGGCTGCTTATGATTGCTCATCCACTGCTTCCCTTATTTATTACGCTGACAGAGCTGGGGCTTCCTGTTGCGATTTCAAAGCTTGTATCGGAAGCTGAGGTTAAGCAGGATGAAGCGCGAGTAAAGCGTATTCTCACAGTATCCTTAAGCATTACGGGTACGTTGAGTATTATATTAACTTTAGTGGCTCTGTTTGGCTCCAAATGGATCGCATCGATTTTTTTGGCCGATCAGCGGGCGTATTATGCTATGGTTGCTATTACGCCGATCATTCCAATTATTGCGATGTCTGCTGTACTGAAAGGTTATTTTCGTGGAAAACAGAACATGAACCCACTTGCCTTTTCCGATATTATTGAGAATCTGGCGCAAATCATTGTCATTATCGGTGTGGTCAACGTTTTGTTGCCCTACGGTATTGCCTATGCGGCTGCTGGTGCAATGGCTGCCTCCGTTGTTGGGGAAGGTTTTGGTTTGCTCTATTTATTCGCTGTTTTCAAATGGGCAAATCGAGGTAAGGTCAAAACCTCTTCACCACCTACGACAAGAATTTCACTTAAAGGAGACAGTACGTTGAGAGATTTGCTGCGCATCGGCTTACCGATGACAGGCAGCGGTTTTATTCATTCTCTCTATCATGCCTTTCTACCACTGCTGATTACGAAAAGTCTAGTACTGTTTGGTGTGGGTGTTGAGATGGCGACCAAGCAATTCGGACTTCTGGCGGGTTATGCTCTTCCCATGTTGTTTCTCCCCAGCTTCTTCACACAATCGTTGTCGACTGCATTAATTCCGGCGATCAGCGAAGCAAGTGTGAGCAACAATAGCAAGCTTATGCATAGTCGGATGGATATGGCTATGCGATCCGCGCTTATAGTAGGTTTCCCATGTACAATCATCCTGTACTTATGGGCTGTACCCTTAACAACCATGATCTATCATTCGCCAGAAGCGGGCGAGCTGTTAAAGTTAATAGCACCCTTATTTTTTCTTTATTATTTCGGAGCGCCACTGCAAGCAATTTTGCTTGGTTTGGGGAAAGCATCAACGGTTATGTGGAATCATATTCTTACGAATGTCTTTGAAGTGATTGCGATCTTTGTTCTAGGTT
Organism: Paenibacillus sp. FSL H8-0315; assembly: GCF_038005365.1. Classification (NCBI taxonomy): domain Bacteria; kingdom Bacillati; phylum Bacillota; class Bacilli; order Caryophanales; family Paenibacillaceae; genus Paenibacillus; species Paenibacillus sp. FSL H8-0315. Next base: position 6,553,477 of record NZ_JBBOTA010000001.1, read on the forward strand.
CTAATATTGGAATCGAAGGGGTGGCCATGGGATTCGGACTGGGGCTCTTGCTGCTGACACTGTTGAATTTTTTATCTGTGGCAGGAACGATCGGGTTTTATTTTGACTTTCGTATTGTATTCAAGGTTGGAGCAGGAGGAATTGTCATGGCGCTTAGCGGGTTGGCGGCTCACGGAATTCTGGAGCGATTGGACCTGGGGCAGATTATTCAACTGTTCGGAGCGTTGCTTGTTTCGTTAATCACCTATGCAGCAACATTGCAGGTAACCCATGCGTGGGAAAGGGCACCGAAACCACCAACGATTACACCTGTTTCTTGAAAGAGGAGGGGATATTCCGGTACCGTGCTCCAAAAAGTAAATTGACTGATTATGCAACCCTCTGTGTAACAGTATGGAGGCGGATGAAGGTAATGGATGGGGAGCAGCGAGGTGTTTAACTGTATTTTGTGCAGCTATAATCGTTCAAAACAGTTACACATTGAAAATAGCTGTATTTCTTACATCTATTCTCACGAGTTTAAGCCTATTAGGTGATTTCTCTTGATTTTAATTGTATAGAATGCAGTTAAAGTCGGAGTTATTCCCTAGCAATATGGATTAAGTGTATAAAATACAGTTATTTCATCAGATTGCGTTAAAATCTTGCGCTACAAATATACGGAGTGGGGATATCAGAAGTTACAGTCATAATTTGCTCAGGCAAAACGCCAGTGATCCAAAATATCAGGCAGCGATCCTTGATTATCGGAGATTGCGCCTGATTGACTATGTGTTAACTACGCTCAATTGACTCCATGCAAAAATGGAATCTATCTCATAAGTAATCTAAGTGATTTCTATAGGGCTGCTCCAAATAGCAAATTGGATTGATTAGGTAACATTTTTCGCACACGTATTTTCTATCGGACACAGCTGACCTTAAGAGCAGATTTAGCTTACATTTGGAATTTTATCGGACCCCATCGCAGTTATTACCATGAAAAAAACCAAAAATGGCTCTCTTTTTGAGGAATAGTTGCACTGGAGTCCGTAACCTAACTAAAAATCCTAAAAACAAGCAAATAGCGTCTTCTGAGTCCGAAAAGCTCTAAACTTGATCAAGACTGGGTGATTTAGAGGTAGGTACAACGGACAAAAGCATTCTACCCCCGGTTCATAACAGCAAAGCAACAATTCTCCTATAACGGATGATCGCTGCTCTGCTGTTTTTTACTAAAAGAAATAGTAGGCGGTCTTTATGGAAAGAAAACATGTAGTTTAGTTTGAACAAAGGAATACGTACTGGAGTAAGTTATTGGAGAGGGTAGGGTAGCTGATATACCAATCTCTATGGCATTTAATGAATGATTTGGTTGCATTACTGGGTCGTACCCGTTTACGGACCGACTGAAATGGAGATGTAGACTATTAAGTAAGAACTGATAAGGAGAGTTTGTCAAAAAGGACGGCATAGGGCGCGATTCAAGCTTTTACGAGACAGTTAAAAAGTGGAGCAGGACAACGCAAGTTATTACTGAGTATTACTGAGTATTACTGAGTATTACTGAGTATTACCGAGTATTACCGAGTATTACCGAGTATTATCCTTGACCGTATTTTTTTCTGTAATGACTCAGTGTGAGTAGTGGCCAGATATACTGATAACTATGATAATTGGAATAGAAATTACCGGGGAGACCAGCGCCAGTGGGATAAGAAGTTTTCCAATCCTCTTCATGAATAGACGTGATTAGTCTTTGAATTCCTTTTTCCACCGCAGCTGTTGGCTCTGGCTGAACGGCGATAATCGCATCAAGTGCCCAGGCGGTTTGTGAAGGTGTGCTTTCTCCTAAAGGAACATATTGTAGTAGCCGGTCGCTGTGACAAGACTCCCCCCAACCGCCGTCCGAGTTCTGAATGCTTAGAAGCCACTTCACTCCTTTTTGCAATGTATCATGATTTATAGGGAGCCCAACAGCCTGCAGGCCTGTTAATGATGCCCAAGTGCCATAAATATAACAAACACCCCATCTTCCGTACCACGAACCATCCTTCTCCTGATGTTGAATCAGCCATTTTGTACCCCTTTTAATGAACTCGTGTTGTGTATTTAAACCAGCGAAGTTTCCGAGAAACTCCAAAGTTCGTCCGGTAAGATCTGCTTCCGAAGGATCAATGGCTGCAGATTTAGCACCATCGATAGCGAGCCATGTGAGCATTTCTTTATTGGTGTTTTTTTCGAATGCCGGCCAGCCGCCGTCGTTATTTTGCATCGATAGGACCCAATTCAGTCCGCGATTCCATGATTCCAGATATGAAGGGTGAATGGTTGATAAGCTTCGGATGGCTCGCAAGGCTGCCGTTGTATCATCTACGTCCGGATTGATTGTATTAGACTCAGAGAATCCCCATCCACCGGGAACTATATCCGGATTATGGATGCTCCAATCAGCAGGTTTATGATGCTGTTTATCCAGAAGATAAGTTGCAGCGTGTTTTATTCCTTTGTGATCAACCGGAATTTGAGCCTCTTGTAAAGCATAGGAGATTAACGCTGTATCCCATATTGTAGATGGAGAGTTTTGAATTGTAGTATTACGATTTGATTGGCATTGCAGTGCGGTGAGACCTTGAATGGCCTGTGTAATTATTGGATGCTGCCGATCATAATTGAGAGCAAGCAGGGCAAAAACCATAAGAATCGTACTGCTGGCATAGCTGTAAAAGGTACCGTCGGATTCGATTCGCTGGAGCATATATTGTTCCGCTTTGTTTTTGGCAGCTTCATGTATGTAGTGTGGACTCCCGAGTAATCTGCTCAAACCCATTTGAATAACATCCTGCATTTCCTGATATCCACGGGTAGGCGATTCATCTGTATCCAATCGTGTCTCTATAAGATCTGACAGATCAGGAGCATTGGCTGTAGTGATCGAAAATCGCCGATCGGCCATAATGAGCATAGGAGTGAGGTGTACCCTAGAGTAGCCAGAGAATTCGAAATAGTTAATAGGGAAGTAAGAGGGAAACAAAAGCACCTCCAGTGGAATCGAAGAAATTGCTAAAGGCCACTTGCTTTGACCCGTTGCGGCGAGTATGACTCTAGTTAAGATACTTGTGACTTTGCCTAAACCACCTTTAGACAGTATATAACGCTTAGCCCGCAGTATTGGCTCGTCTGTTATCTTACTGTATCCAGAATAGAGCAGGGCATAATAAGCTTCGACTGATGTGGATAAGTTCCCAGCTTCTTCGTCCTTATATAACTGCCAGCAACCCTCTCGCTGTTGTGCATCAAGAATGCGATCATGTAGCTGCCGAATGAGCGTTTCATTCTGCAGGTTCAACACCCTAAAGAGAATGATCATATAAGCATCGATCACAATCCCGTTCTCAAAACAAAAATGCCATGAGCCGTCATCCTTCTGCTGTTGTAGCAAGAACGTTGACAAACGTTCGATTTCTTCATCTACTTTACTTAGTATATCCGTCATGTTTTGGGTTCCTCCGAAGGCATTATTTTTAACATTATATGAAGTCGGAGAACAGGACATGAAAAAGAGCTGCTTAGTCGCTTTTACGCAACTTTGCAGCTCTTTTAGCATTATTAAAAGGTTAATTTTCAATCACAATACGATTTAGCTTGAGATTAACCGGAGCAGCAATGGTGTCACCTACAGGGCATTTGCTCTCCAGAAATTGTACGAACTGTTCGACCTTCTCAGCAGGGGATGGAGTCTTTATGTAGAATGTATACCGAATATCGGAATAGCCAGGACGTACTTCAGAGCGGTTGAAGAATCCGTCGAGATCCAAGTCACCTTCCACATCTACTCTGAAATCTTCAAGCTCCACCTCAAATTTAGAGGCGTAGACCCGAGCTACAATGGATTGGCAGGCACCCAAAGAAGCGAGCAAAGCTTCAACAGGATTCATTCCTGTATCCGTGCCCCCTAGACTTGTCGGTTCATCGATGACCAGCTCGAATTGTCTTGCATTAGTAACGACCTTTACGCCGTCTTGCAAATGAGCAGTTGCTTTGAAAGTTTGAACATTTGGCATGTGTTTACACTCCTTCTTGTGGACAAACTAAGGATGATTTAATGTTTCTTATTTTTTTGTAATTCATAGTATGTTTCTAGGAATTGTATAGATTATAGTTCTATTCTGTATACCCGTCAATACATGATTAAAATTATAGTTAGGAGGCAGCTAGAGTGTCGACCGAAATTGAGGGCTATTTGGACTATCCTATGGTTGCAATTCCAGGGGGAGAAATAGAATTAAGAGACGATCGGATAAAGCGTAGATGGAAAGTACAATTCAAACCGTTTCTTCTTGCACCCTATCCTGTAACTATGGATCTATCCAATGCTATAATTAATAACTCATCTCAGGGAGATCTAAAGCCGTTTGTGAATATAAAGGTGAAGATGGTATACACATTACTTGGATAAGGAGTCAGACGGCTTCCATCTTGCCCGGTCTTATTAATGGGCTATGGTTTTGTAAGTGGAATTAGAGGAGGGAATAATTATGCGCGAAGGGCACATAGATAAGCACGGTTATAACGAGCATCGAGAATACGGAGAGCATGAAGAAATGAATATAAATGGAGTCAAGGAGGGTTCGGAGCATCCTCACAAAAGCGCTCAGACCTTTCGTCGTGCTAGGGCTATCGCATTTTTGGACAAGCTAATGATTAATCGTTCGGCGTTGCAGCAGCAGCTAAACGAGTCAAAGATTGAATCGGCAAAACAAGTCATTAGTGGTGAACTAAGAGCTACGGAAGCGATCATCGATGAGTTCATACATATGTTTCAGATTCATGAGATAACTTCTGATAAGAGAGAAGAGAGAAGATAGTACCTAAGCCACTCAGCTATATAGAGGTGTTCATTCCCTAAGTTTTGATATGAATGAAAAAAAGACTTCTGAAGAAATCAGAGGTCTTCTTTATGTGTAGCTAATAAAGAAAAATGTCTAATGTAAAGAGAATACATCATTAAGTAAAACGCTTTCATGTTCACTCGATAAATTGATTTATATAATTAGTCCTGTAAGCAATATAAAAATGGGGGGCGAAAAAGAATGAAAAAGGTCAACAAAAAAAGGATTAACCTAACTCTAACAGTGTTGATGGCTATGTCCATGCTTATCACTGCTTGTGGTGGGAACAACGGGAATAAAGTGAATTCTGAGGCTAATGCAAACGCAGGCAATACGGGAAAAACACCTGCTGCGGAAGAGAAGCTCAAGATTACCATGTGGTCCCAATTCGCGGATCCAAATTCTAAAGACGGCGGGTTTGTTGGTTTTTATAAAGCACTTGAGGCAACCAAGGCTAAATTCCCTAATATAGAAATCGAGCATGTGGGTGTTGGGGGCGAATCTTATAAAACAAAAGTGAAAGCGGCTTCAGCCGCCAATGAGCTGCCCGACATTTTTTACACCTGGGGTGGCGGATTCTCTGAGCCATTTATAGCGGGGAACCGGATTTTGTCCATTGATGATCTCGCAAAAGATGGAACGCTGGACCAAATTGTACCAGGTACGACAGACAATTTCATCTTCGATAGCAAGCTTTACGGTCTGCCGATCAATATAGCTACTGCTCAAATGTACGTCAATAAAGAACTATTTGAGCAAGCAGGAGCGAAAATTCCGGAAACATGGGATGAGCTTGTTGCTGCGATTGAAGCACTAAAAGCAAAAGGCATTCAGCCGATTGCACTTGGGGCTAAAGACAGATGGCCAGCAATGCAATGGAACGCGATTCTAGCCATCCGGATGGCAGGCGTGGATGCTGTAAATGCCGCTTTAACGAAAACAGGATCATTCGACACAGCTGAATTCACAGAAGCTGCTGCGAAATACAAACAATTGATTGATGCGGACTCCTTCGGCAAACATTTTGTTGGAACTTCTTATGATGACGCGACAAATATGTTCCTATCAGGCAAAGCAGCTATGATGTTCATGGGCGCTTGGGTCAACGGACAGATTGAAGATGATAACTCTCTGGTCAAAGGTAAAGTGGTACCGATTAAATTTCCAACCATTCCAGGGGGGAAAGGAAATGCTGACGAGTGGTTCGGAGGTTCGGGTGAAACATTCGTGCTCAATGCCGATCTGAAAAACAAGGAAAGAATATGGGAAGTATACAAGTTCTTTATTGAGACCATGTCTAAAGAAGTATTTCTGGCTGGTTCAGGCTCCTCAGCATGGAAAGTTGATGTAGGTGACACTTCTCAAATGAATCCACTGGCTCTGCAAATTGGTGAATTGTCCTCATCAGCAACTGGTTTCTCCTACTGGTGGGATCAAATGCTGAATGGTAATGACACTGAATCTATGTTCGGTTCGCTGATGAAATTCGTCGCCGGAAAAACAACACCTGAAGACTACACGAAAGAACTACAGAGCAAGGTTAATCAAGGACAATAATCTGCGTCAGGCGGCGAGAATTGTTCGCCGCCTGATCGATTTAAGGTGGAGTGAAGCATGCATCAAGTATTCGGAAACAAAAAGGCTATCGCCGTATTTGTTGTTCCTGCTTTGATTTTATACATTCTTGTTGGTTTTTTCCCGATCCTTCAGTCTATGTATTACAGTCTGCTGGACTGGGATGGGATACAACCGGCTAAATTTATTGGTTTAGCTTCTTATAAGGATTTATTTTTTGCAGATACGTACGGCATGGATTTTAATCATTCGATACTTAATACGTTGTATCTGGCAGTTCTTTCTGTTTTCATGCAACTTCCGATAGCTCTGGTGCTCGCTCTGGTTCTTGCCAGAGGGGTGTGGGGTGAAAAGCTGTATCGTACTTTGTATTTCATTCCAGTCTTGGTATCCTCCTCTGTCATCGGGGTTATGTTTCTGAAAATCTATCAGCCTGAATATGGCATGCTGAATACGATACTCAATCAACTAGGCTTGTCCTCCTGGACACATGATTGGTTAACGGAAAGCGGAACTGCACTAATAAGTGTTATGATTCCAATCGTTTGGCAATATATCGGCTACCATATGCTTCTAATGTACGCTGCCATCAAAGGGATTCCTGAAGATTTGTACGAGGCTGCGAAAATTGACGGAGCATCAAGTATAAGAACCGCCTTCTCTATCACTATTCCACTTATTTCACCGATCCTGAAGGTATGCGTCATATTTGCTGTTTTGGGATCATTGAAGTTTTTCGATTTAGTCTTCATTATGACCAATGGCTACCCTACACCGGAAACTAGTGTTCCAAGTACATTGATGTATTCGTCGATTTTTAATCGCAATATGTATGGGTACGGCAGCGCGATGGCCGTGTTTATGGTTGTGGAATGTCTCTTTTTCTACTTAGTTTTACAAAAACTGATCAGAACCTACGATGATAAGGAGGAGAGCTAATGACAACAACACATAACCGCCGCTGGCCAAAGGTTGTTTTGCAGATTGCGTTTCTAATCTTCGCAGTTATTCAACTGTATCCGCTCGTGTGGCTTGTATTTTCCTCCTTTAAAACAAACATAGAAATTACAGGCTCAAATGTGATGGGCTTGCCTAATGAGTGGCGGTGGGCGAACTACGACTACGCACTTTTTAAGGCGAATATCGCACGTAACTTTTTGAACAGCCTTATGTATACAACGGTAACTGTCATTATTTCTGCTCTGTTATCGGCAATGGTTTCTTTTGCTGTCGCAAGAATGAAGTGGAAGCTTAATAATGTGGTGCTTACTTTCTTCATGCTGGGATTGATGATCCCCGTTCATGCTACGCTGCTACCTGTCTTTCAGATGTTAAAAATGACAAGCTTGCTGAATACGCCTTGGGCCTTAATCATTCCTTATACCGTTAGTGCACTTCCTACTACAATCTATATCATGATTGGTTTCTTTAGAGCGCTGCCAGGGGAGTTGGAAGAAGCCAGCGTTGTAGACGGCTGCAATATTTATCAGGTTTTTTTCCGTATTATGCTTCCGCTTGTAAAGCCGGCTATCGTAACCACTTCCATCTTTACTTTTTTATCCGCTTGGAACGAACTGATGTTTGCCAATACATTCATTAATGATCCTGACTTAGCAACAATTACCGTCGCCATCAATTCGTTTAAAAGTGCCTATGCCACAGAATTTGGACCTATGTTCGCAGGAATGGTTGTGGCTACACTACCCATGATCATTATCTACTTGTTCCTAAGTAACCAAGTCCAAAAAAGCATTATTGCCGGGGCAGTTAAGGGTTAAAGCAATGGGATAGGAATCCTTCGAAAAATGCTATACTAGTGTCGTATTGAAGAAGCTATAAATAAAAGTCCGTATTCGCTTAATTGTCGGCCAGGAGGTTACCGATGAGGTTTGCACGTATCCGATCACAAATCGTTTTTTACTACTTGGCCTTATTAGTGGTTTCCATGATTGCAAGCGGTATTATGTACCAACGAATCAATGAGAAATTCACCGAGGAAAAGGTAGGTGAGGTATCGCTTCAAACCTTGAACGCCATGAATTCCGGAATCGAATCACTTCTTGACAGCACGAATAATTATTCCAAGATGATCGTGTCGAACAATGCGGTTCAGGAAATTTTGGGCAGTGATCTGGCGGGTAACGACATCGGAATTTTAACTTACAAGCTAGAGGTGGCTCTGTCAGATTTTATGCTCGCAGAGCCCTCTATCTCTTCTGTCTATCTATTCGATAATGCAGGACGTAAGTTTGCGATTGATTTGCAGTCTGCAAAACCGATCAGAACAGATGGGATCGAGTCAGCGGAATGGTACTCCGAGGCGGTCACCTTAGACGGAAAATCAATTTGGAGGAAAAATGCCGGAGGTATCTTCAATTTTGAGACGAAGGAACCCCAGCAGGATCCACAATATATTTCTCTGATTCGCATCGTAAACGACATGAACACTTCCAAGAAAATAGGAGTATTAGTCGTGAACATTACGGTTCAGGAGCTGAAAAAAAGCTATGAACGTTCGATCAACGATAATAAACCTGATTTAATGATCGAAACTGGATATGAGACACTCCTTGATTTTACACGGCCTGAATTATCGAACTATACAAACTCTTCTATGCTTGATGTGCCGCTCGGTAGTAGCAAAATCGTAAAGATCAAAGATCATAATTATCTGATCTCTTCTCTGGTTTCAATGGATCGTGGTTGGAGGTTTACTAGCGCTCAGCCTTTGGGGGAATGGGAAAGCCCCTATCGTCAATTTAATCTGATGCTGTTAATGATTATGTTGTTTAATTTCATTTCTATATTTTTAGGTTCCGTCTGGATTTCTAGATTCATTACTACACCTATTTTACATATGCTGCGATCCATGAAAAAAGTGGAGATTGGAGATTTCAGTTTGGTTCGGTACGAGGCGAGAACGGATGAGCTGAACCAGTTGAAAGATAGGTATAACAATATGATTATGACCATTGAGCAAGCGCTGAAGCGGGAGAAAGAAGAACAGAAATTGATTCGGAAACTCGAATTGGATATTTTGCAGCAGCAAATTAAACCACATTTTTTATATAACACGTTAGAATCAGCTGGCTATTTAACTTTGTCAGGAAATAATAATGAGGCGTACCAGATTATTTCTGAGCTTGCAGCCTTCTATCGTCAGAGTCTTAGTAAGGGCAGTGATGTAGTAACGTTAAGAGAAGAAGTAGAGATCACTAAAAGTTATTTGAGTATACAAAATATTCGCTATCCAGAAATTTTCATCAGTGAAATTGAGGTGTCGGAAGAAGCTGAGTATGTTCGGATACCCAAATTGACGCTTCAGCCGCTTGTAGAAAATGCGCTTTATCATGGTATTCGCCCTTTAGGGGAGTGTGGTAAGATTCGCATCCTTGCCCGTATTCAGGGGAATCGACTGAAGCTAGTCGTGGAAGATGATGGTGTGGGGATGAATGAAGACAAACGTCGGGAAATGCAAGCTGAGCCCTATGGGCAAAATGAGTCCAGTTTTGGGTTGCGCGGTACTTTGATGCGTTTGAAGCTGTACTATGGGGCGGACATGAATTGTAGTTTGGTCAGTGCACCGGGAGAAGGAACTCGGATTGAATTGGAACTACCGCTTGAGGAGGGGAATAGTCATGGAGCTTGAACTGCTCAGAGCCATTATTGTGGATGATGAAATTAATGCGAGAAAAATTGTTCCCATCATTATAGATTGGCAAGCAGTTGGTTACAGATTCGTAGGTGAGGCCTCGAATGGAAGCGAAGCGTTAGATCTGATCGAAACCATGAAACCGGATGTAGTATTTACAGATATCAGTATGCCTTTTATGGATGGACTGGAATTAAGCCGGTTGATAAAAGAAAGGTATCCGCTAGTCAAAATTGTGATCATCACTGCACATCCCGAATTCGAATATGCAAAAAGAAGCCTGGACATTGGAGTACAAAATTTTATCTTGAAGCCGCTCCAAGCCGAGGAGGTACGAAGAGTTGCGGTAGATCTTCATGGGAAAATCCGGGAAGAGACAGAGCGGTGGAACGAATATCAGGAGCTGAATCGACAGTTAAAAGAACACGCCGTTCAACTAAAAGAAAAATTTCTAAATGATTTGTTATCAGGCCTCTGGGACCCCGATCAGCTGGATAGCCGATTCCATTACTTTTTTCCTGAATCAGTGAACAGCTTGTTTTCAATCATGCTTATTGAACTTCAAATTCCCATAGAAGAAGGGGAGGAACAACGTATCCTGCAGTCTTTGCGTTGTAAGAGGTTTATTGATTACGCGCTTGAAGAGTATGAGGGAATCGAAGTTTTTTATGATAACAGTCAACGGATTGTCCTTCTTAATAGAAAAGATAATCAGAATCTTACGAAGATTGGAGAGTGGCTGGCCCAATCGCTCCATGAAAAGCTTGGATGTAAAGCTTGCATTGGCGTAGGTAGTACCTGTACGGATTTCAATAGGATCAAAGAATCCTATAAAGAGGCGCTGGAGGCAGTTAGATATGGTAAGTTAAAGGGCAGTAACGCCATCTATTTTTTTAATGATGAAATTCATTTCGGGGGCCGATCCTGGGAAGTTAAGACGAATGAAATTGAGGAAATTTTGTTTTTTGTAAAAGCTGGTGTCTTAGACAAGGCTGTGCAATCCATTGAGAAAATGTTTCAGGATTTGGAGAAGTCCGAGGCTTTTTCTGTGGAACGAGCTAGGCTGGTTTCCGCCCAATTTGTCTCCACATTAATCAATTCACTCGCTGAAATGGGAGTTATACTAGATAATAATCTTTCTTTCGATATTTCGCCATATACAAGGATTTTTGAGCTCGATAGCCTGCCAGACATGCAACAGACATTGCTAGAACTCACAGAGAAGGTAACCTCTCAAGTAATCCAGGCACGAAGCAAAAAAACTAATAATATTATCCATGAAGTTAAAGATTTTATTCAACAGGAGATGCACATTCCGGAGATGTCTTTATCCTATGTATCGAATAAATTCCACATGAATTCCAGTTATTTTAGCCGGATCTTTAAGCAGGACACAGGGATTAGCTTTACGGATTATCTTCTCAAGTGCAGAATGGAAAAAGCGGTGAAGCTTCTGAATGAAACGGATTGGAAAGCTTATCAAATTGCTGAAAAGGTCGGCATTAAAGATCCATTTTACTTCAGTAACTGTTTTAAAAAAGTAATGGGAGTATCCGTTCAGGAGTATAAGAAAAATAGCTTTTCCCTATAAATCACTCCGTTGAATTTGATAATTTTTCTCTTTAAGCCCGCACTTTATGCGGGTTTTTATTGTTTTTTAAGATATAAAGTAAGCAATAATGATGTTACAAAATGGAAAAATGATCTTGACAGAAATGGTTTATATCGTATACATTTGTATACATGAAGAGCGCGTATACAAATGTATACACCGCAAAAGGAGGAAATAAAATGCGTGAAGGACATGTCGGCAAACGTGGCGGTCATAGGGAGCATGGAGAGCATAGAGATCGTGAGGGACGTGGCGAACACAGAGATCGTGGCTTTATGAAACATGGGATGACGGAATCAATGGATCCACATCCTAAAAGTGCTCAAACTTTTCGCCGTGGCAGAGCCATCGCTTTTTTAGATAAGCTTATGGTTAACCGGGCTACATTACAGCGGCAGTTAAATCAGCCTGAGCTTGAATCGATTAAACAAGTGGTTAGCGGTGAATTAAAAGCAACGGAAGCGATCATTGAAGAGTTTAAACAAATCTTTCAGATTCATGAGATCGCTCCAGAAGATACAACATCAAATGTTAATAAAGAGGAGAGTAAAGAAAAAGATGAAAATAACTGAGCTCATTAAAACCCGTAGAAGTACAAAACAATTCAAACAGACTCCAATTCGTGAAGAGGAGTTACATTCATGGCTGGAGGCTGCAAGTTACGCTCCTAATCATCGTATGACCGAACCTTGGGAGCTTCTTTTCATCGGACCCAATACTAGAGCGAAATTAAAGCATAAAACGGATTTTGGCAACGCACCCGTTGTTTTTGCAGTTCTGTCTAAGCCTGCCGCAACTGCGTTTGAACGCGATGAGAATGTTATGGCTGCTGCTTGTTTCGTACAAAATTTCTTATTAGCTGCACATGAAGCAGGTGTAGGTACGTATTGGGCTTCGCTGGGGGCTTTGCCTCATAATCGTGAGATTCTTAGTGTTCAAGAAAATTACGATGTTATTGGGATATTTGGAATGGGGTATCCGGAGGAAGTGCCGAATGCGAAACCTAGAACACCGATTAGTTCTAAAATCACTTATTTATCTTAAACAATTGAAGGTGGCGGAATGTGGAAGCTTAAGCATTATTTGAGGCCATATTGGGTGTGGTGTGTGTTGGCACCATTGCTGATGCTGGTCGAAGTGACTATGGATTTACTGCAGCCCACACTCATGGCGAGCATTGTGGATAAGGGTGTCATGACAAAAGATTTGTCTCATATTTTCTCGACCGGACTGATCATGCTTGGTGTAGCGTTTATCGGTCTAATTGGTGGGGTGGGCTGCACTATTTTTTCGAGTATTGCTTCTCAAAACTTCGGTAATGATTTGCGGATTAGCTTGTTTGAACATATTCAGAAATTTTCTAACAAGAACCTGGATCAATTGAAGACGGGCTCACTGATTACACGATTAACAAATGATGTGGTACAGCTGCAAACCTTTGTGCAAATGATTTTGCGGAGTATTCGATCTCCCTTGCTATTAGTCGGAAGCTTGGTGATGGCGATTCGGATTAGTCCTATGCTGACCCTCATCCTAGCCGTTGCCGTGCCACTCTTGAGTTTAATTTTGTATGGGTTAATCCGACTTTCTTTTCCTTTGTTTCAGAAAATGCAGGTCAAATTAGACGGTGTGAACACAGTGTTGCAGGAAAATTTATCAGGCATTCGTGTAGTCAAAGCATTCGTCCGCGCTAACCATGAACAGAAACGCTTTAATACAGCTAACAAGGATTATACAGAAATTGCGATAAAAGCGGTACGGTTAATGTCATTAAATATGCCGCTAATGATGCTTGTACTAAATGCCAGTATTGTTGCTGTACTATGGTTTGGGGGAGTGCAAAGCTGGAACGGTGGGCTGCCAGTTGGTCAGCTGATCGCTTTTATTAACTATATAACCCAATTGTTGATGTCAATGCTGATGTTAAGCAATATGTTGACCTTCTTCTCACGAGCCAAGGTTTCTGCCGATCGGGAGAATGAAGTGTTTTCCACCATTAGTGAGATTACAGAAGTTGCCAACGCTAAAAAAGATGCCATACACAACGGTCGGATTGTATTTGACAATGTATCTTTTGCTTATGATCCTTCGGATGAAAATCTAGTGTTAGACGATATTAATTTCACTGCGGAGCCAGGAGAAACAGTGGCCATTCTTGGTGCCACCGGTACTGGTAAATCATCATTGGTCAGCCTCATTCCCCGGTTTTACGAAGTGTCCTCTGGATCCATTACAATTGATGGCTCCGACACTCGTATGATTGCTCTGGAAGATTTGCGCAGCAGAATCGGATATGTTATGCAGCAGGCTATTCTGTTCAGCGGTACTATCCGCGATAATATCCGATACGGCAGACCGGATGCCACAGATGAGGAAGTGGAAGAAGCAGCAATAGCCGCTGAAGCTCACAGTTTCATTTTAGAACTTCCACAGGGTTACGATACAGAGCTCGGCCAGCGTGGCATTAACCTGTCCGGTGGGCAAAAGCAGCGGCTTTCGATTGCACGGGCACTTTTAATTCAGCCAACAATCCTCATTATGGATGACAGCACTAGCGCGCTCGATGCAGCGACAGAGTCACGAATCCGGCAGATGTTAAAAACACGGCTGCGCAGCAGCACGAATATTTTGATAGCTCAGCGTGTCACCTCTGTAATTGATGCTGATCGTATTCTGGTATTAGAAAATGGCCGAATTGCTGTACAAGGTACACATGATGGGCTTATGAACAGCAGTGAAATATACAGAGATATCTGGAGATCACAGATGAAGGGAGAGGAGGTGCCTTATGTCAAAGCTTAATAATGGCATGAACACCACTCCTTTTAATCGATCAGGCGGATTCGGACCTGGATCTGGGCCTGGATCTGGCCCCGGACGGGGCGGAGCTGTGCCAATCGTACGTGCTAAGAATCAAGCGGGAACATTCAAACGCATCTGGATGTATTTGAACCGCCAGCGGTTCGGGTTAATCATTGTGTATGTATTTACTGTGTTAAATGCAATTCTTTCGTTGATTGGGCCTTATCTAATCGGTAAAGCGATTGATACTGCGGTAATTCCTCACGATTATCAGGGTCTTATTCGTTTTTGTCTACTCCTAATAGGTATTTATGGGCTAAGCAGTGTGGTTGCTTGGGTGCAAGCCTATGTTATGACATCCGTCTCACAGAATACCGTGTTTGAGCTGCGTCGTGATCTGTTCAGCAAATATCAACAGCTACCGATTAAGTTTTTTGACACGCAAGCTAACGGAGAACTAATGAGCCGGGCAACCAACGACATAGAGAGCGTATCCAGTACACTTAATCAGAGTGTGACCCAGTTATTAAACAGTTTGATCACCCTAAGCGGTTCACTAGTGATCATGTTAATGATGAACGTTCCGTTGACCGTAGTTTCACTGATAACGATCCCTCTTGTGTTATTGTCCAGCCGTAAAATCATAGGTTTAAGTCGAACTTATTTTAAAAATCTGCAACGCCATCTAGGTGAGTTGGGTGGATTTATCGAAGAAACCATCAGCGGACAAAAAGTAGTCAAACAATACAGCAGGGAAGAGACAGAAGTGAAACGGTTCCGCAAAATCAGCGGAGAGTTGAATAAAGTCGGCATTAAAGCACAAATTGTTTCCGGATTAGTGGGACCGGTCATGAACATGATTAATAACCTTGGATTTGCGATCATTGCCGGGGTGGGTGGCTGGATGGCTTTTCATAACATGGCTACGGTTGGCGTAATCGTTAGCTTCCTTACGTATTCCAAACAGTTCGGACGACCGATCTCCGATCTTGCTAACCAGTACAATCTAATTCAGTCGGCAATTGCTGGTGCGGAGCGTGTGTTTGAAGTTATGGATATGCCATCCGAATATGGTGACGGTGATGGACAAAGTGACGATCTGCCAAGGTTAAAAGGGAACGTTGTTTTCAAAGACGTTTCATTTGCTTACAAGCCGGATTCACCAATTCTGAGTGGGGTTACGTTTGAAGCAAAACCCGGAGAGAAAATTGCGCTTGTCGGCCCAACGGGTGCTGGAAAAACGACCATTGTCAACTTGCTGATCAGATTCTATGATTTGAGCGGCGGCTCCATATTCATTGATGGCCGCGATATTGGAGAGCTGGATAAAAATGCACTTCGTAGTCAATTGGGAATGGTATTGCAAGACGCGCATGTATTCTCGGGAACGATTCGGGAAAATATTCGCTTTGGCCGTCTTGATGCGACTGACCAAGAGGTAGAGGAAGCGGCAAGATTGGCCAATGCAGATGCCTTTATCAATAGACTGCCGCATGGATATGAGACTATTCTCCATGCGGAAGGCAGTAATTTGAGCCACGGCCAGCGTCAGCTTTTAACGATTGCCCGCGCCATTCTAGCTGATCCAGCTATTTTGATCCTAGATGAGGCAACCAGCAGTGTGGATACGCGTACGGAAATGCATATTCAACAGGCGATGGAAAAGCTAATGAAGGGACGAACAAGCTTTGTGATCGCCCATAGGCTTAGTACCATCCAGGATGCTGATCGTATACTCGTTATTCAGGGTGGCGGAATTGCCGAGCAAGGCAGTCATAAAGAGCTTCTTGCGCTGCAAGGCGTTTATTACGAGTTGTACAATACCCAGTTCAAACGAGCGATTTAAAAGAATCTTTACTTGAACCGATAACATTTGTAAGTAGATGCTTTTATCGGACTCCTCTGACCTTAAAGGCGAGATTTTCTGATTTTCAGAATGTTAAAGGACCCCACTGCAGCTATTGGCGTGAAAAACACCAAATATAAGTCACTTTCTAAGGAATAACATCCTTGAGGTCCGAAGCCCTGCTTCAAGAGCTGAAAACTACCAAATAACGTCATCTGGGACCGAAGTCCTTAAAAAGATGTGTAATCTATCGGCGTAATTAATGCCCGATAAAAAAGAGCGGCGATTCACCTATTATAGGAGAATCGCCGCTTTTTTTTTATAAATTCCTCTCTAATAACGTTCCGAGTTGTTCAGCCAAGACTTGATAGGTCACAGGTCTTTCATTCTTGAACCACCATTCCACTACCCCTGCATAAGCTGATGCAACAAAACTAATAATAACCTCTTCATTTAACCCTAGGTTTATTCCTGCGGTGACATTTACTTCATGCCGAAACTCGTCGAGAAGAAAGTTTAAGAAACGATTTCGGAAATAAGGAGCACCTTTACTCGCTAGCATCATAGAGAAGAAAGAATAATTTTTATCGAAGTATTCCGTCCAGGTCAACGTTGCCTCGATAAAATCCAATTCAGACGCCGATTCACAAAGTGTTCTTAGGACCTCTATATGTTCTTCGATAAGTTTATCTAACAAATCATATTTATCCAGATAATGAAGGTAGATCGTTCCCCGGCTTACATTTGCTGTGTTGGAGAGATCCTGTATGGTAATGTCGTCAAAATTTTTCTCAGACATTAGTTCAATAACAGCCTTTTTAAGCGCATCTTGAGTTTTGAGTATTCTTCTATCCACTTTAGACAGTCGTGGTTCACCTAACTTTCAGAAAATACTGAACACATTCATAGGATCTGTTCAGTATTGAACAAAACAGAATCATCGTACAATTGAATGTATTTTGTAACTGTTTATAATAATAGACTATAGTCCATTAATGAATCAATATTCAATATCGAAAGGATGTTTATTCGCATGTCTAATATCCAAGATAAAGTCGTAATTATTACAGGTGCTTCTAGTGGGATTGGGGAAGCCGCTGCTAAAGAACTAGCCTCTAAAGGAGCTAAGCTTGTCCTAGGCGCACGTCGTGAGGAACGTCTACAAAAGCTACAAGGAGAAATTGAACAAAGTGGTAGAACGGCCATCTACAAAGTAACAGACGTGACTTCCCAAACACAGATGGAAGAACTGGCTGCTTATGCACTTAAAAAGTTTGGCAAAATTGATGTATTAGTTAATAATGCGGGAATCATGCCACAAGCCTTTCTTTTTAAGAAAAAGGTGGATGAATGGGATCAAATGATTGACGTAAATATCAAAGGGGTTTTATATGCGATTGCAGCTGTTCTCCCCTCAATGAGAGAGCAAAAATCAGGTCATATTATTAATCTGTCATCGGTTGCTGGCCATAACATTTACCCAGGGGGTACAGTATATTGTGGCACCAAACATGCGGTTAGAGCAATTTCTGAAGGGCTTCGTCAAGAAGAAGCGATGAGTGGAACCAATATTCGTGTCACCAATGTTTCTCCAGGTGCCGTCAGCAGCGAATTGTTAGCTATTACCACAGATGCAGAGTCAAAAGCTGGCTTGGATGAATTTTACAAAGTGGCTATTGATGCAGACAGCATTGCACGTGCGATCACATTTGCCATTGAGCAACCGTCAGATGTAGCTATCAATGAAATGATTATTCGTCCAACTGTTCAAGTTGGTTAAAAGGGGATCATTATGGACAGACCCTATATTATTTGCCATATGCTTACCTCATTGGATGGTAAAATCATCGGAGATTATTTGGATGAAGAACGGACTGCCTATTTTATTGATGAGTACGAAAATATTCATGATCGGTATGGATGTAAAGCTTGGATATGTGGCAGGATTACCATGGAGGAGAATTTTACATTAGGCAATAAACTAGAATTAGAGCAGAGTAACCTTTCAAGCATTCCAAGAACAGACTATATCGTTCAAAAAGATGCCTCAACATATGCAGTAGCTGTAGATCCCACTGGAAAATTAGGCTGGACCAAAAACTACATTTCAGAAGGAAGTCACAATAGAACAGAGGATCATATCATTGAAGTGCTTACAGAACAGGTATCTGATGCTTATCTAGCTTATCTGAAAAATCTAGGAATCTCATATATATTTGGTGGAAAAGAACGATTGAATTTTTCTGTAGTCGTGGGAAAGCTGAAACAATTATTCTCAATCGATAAATTGATGCTGGAGGGTGGGGGCATTTTAAACGGGTCTTTCCTGAATGAAGATTTAATTGATGAGTTGAGCCTGGTTATAGTTCCCATCGCAGATGGTGCCTCTAATTCTGTGACCTTATTTGAAATGGATGCATCTATGAAACAACAGCCCCCAGCAAATTTTAGCTTGAAGAGTGTAGAAAAACTTGCGGATGATGGGCTATGGTTGAAGTATGTAACACGGCGTGATTAAATCTATGTTTCTTAAAAAGCGCAAAGCAAAATATGCTTTGCGCTTTTTGAATTCGAGAAAGTAGTAAGCATTCTTCTCATTCCAAGCCTGCCAGATGCATCGTTTGTTTCAGACGATCTACGTTCACATAGATGTCCTCCAGTCCTGGAAAACGAATCGCAGGATCGGGTACACCTTGCCCGTACACCATATAATATTCGAGATTATTATGGTTGCTGATCATCCAATAGGTTGGAACAACATGCTGGGCATGGAAAATTTCAATGACCTGTGTTCCAGGCTGGCAAAAAGCCAGATTAGCGAGTCCAGCACCATGTGGACCTACGATTACTTTCGCTGAGGCGAATAATTGGATTTGCTGGGCAACCGTCCAGTCCTCTAGACAAATCGGTACGATATTAAAATTCTCAAGGCAGAGGATGACATCATCTTCATTAACCAACCGTCTTGAGCTTGCTTTTTTTCGTGAGATATAAAAACGTTCTGGAGTGACTAGTGTTGTTTCTCTATGCGGCAACAAAAATCTTCGCAGTGTATCCGTGGTCCAAGGAGGATAATGTGAATTCATCATTAAGGAAGGGACAAGTAGCCGGTCAGCCTGAACATATACTTCTGAATTCGTCCGGATCACCAATGACTCGGATATCCCAAGCATGGTCCACGTTTGTTCCACAAAGGGTCCATACGGATTTGGATTCATGATAATAGTGGAATAAGTGATTCCGCTCGATTGAAGCATCGCTAATCTAGGAAGCACATCATACATCCAATGAAAATAGTTATGGGCTCCGCAAAAGGTTAACACCGCCGCGGTCCCGGCAAAATGTTGAAGCTGCGGATCATTCCACCGGTGAAACACTGGGTGCTCATCTGCTTCAAGCATCCTATATTGCTTGGCGTCATATTCTTGGGAAAGATCAAAGATCAATTTCCCTTCTGGTGTTAGAACAGCACCAGATTCTCCCCATACCTTCCCTCTGGAAATGGTGGCAACGTATCCGCCAAAGGGCTTCAAACAATAAGGTGTTAGTGCTGGAGCAATACTCGTTTCAATGCTTTTAGGCGCTCTGAACTCAGCCGCCCGTCCGAAGTCAAAAGGAACGACATTCCCAGCTTCCTTTGTACTGTTTTCGTTGTGGGAAGTAAAGTCCCAGATGCTTTGGTAATATCCTTGGGGTGGTACCCCTTGTGCAGAAAATAACATCATGTCACCTCATATTCCCAAGTAGAAGCGCAGAAACCTTATTAAGCTATTTTATGAAATGAACAATCTTCGGACACAGACTTACACGGAAAGAGGCGGATGAACAAGATTTGATTCAAATGCTGTTATTACTTGATTAATAGGCTTGACATGGACTAGGATTGAATATAAATTCAGTTTATTCAAACGCCGTTTAAATCATCGATTAGGTGCAATGTACTGCTGGAAGTGTTAACTATTCCCCAGTTCCTTTTCATCGGTATGCGTTGGAGCTGTTTTATGAATTAATATGTACCCCTTTAAGACAGGGCATTAGGATATTACAATTTAATTGGAAAGTGTGGATTCGAGATAAATGAAGTATACAAAACTTGGAAAAACGGGGCTGGACGTATCCCAACTGTGTTTAGGTTGTATGAGCTTTGGCGTTGCCGAACGTTGGATCCATCAATGGGTGCTTGATGAGAAGCAGAGCCGTGTTATCATAAAAAAAGCGCTTGACCTGGGTATTAATTTTTTTGATACAGCGAATGTATACTCCGATGGAACGAGTGAAGAAATCGTTGGACGAGCGCTTAAGGATTATGCCAATCGAGACGAGATTGTTTTAGCAACTAAGGTCTTTAACCGTATGCATGAAGGTCCGAACGGAGCAGGATTATCCCGGAAAGCAATTATGAGTGAGATTGATAAGAGTCTCAAGAGATTGGGAACAGATTATGTAGATCTATATCAGATTCATCGCTGGGATTATCACACACCTATCGAAGAAACGATGGAAGCTCTTCATGATGTAGTGAAGGCTGGTAAGGCAAGATACATAGGTGCCTCAGCAATGTATGCTTGGCAGTTTCAAAAAGCGTTATATGTAGCGGAGAAAAACGGTTGGACCCGATTTGTATCTATGCAAAATCATCTCAATCTTATCTATCGTGAAGAAGAACGAGAGATGTTGCCGCTTTGTAAGGAAGAGAATATTGGTGTTATTCCCTATAGTCCCCTTGCATCAGGAAGACTTACGCGAGACTGGGCGGTATCAACTCATCGTTCAGAAACTGATCAGATTCAAAAATCTAAATATGATGGAACTGCCGATACCGATCAATTAGTCGTGGAGCGAGTTGCGACAATCGCCGAAAAACACGGTGTTCAACGGATTCATATCGCTCTTGCTTGGTTGCTTCAAAAAGAACCAGTTACAGCACCTATCATCGGGGCTACAAAAACATCGCATCTCGAAGATGCAGTAAGTGCGTTATCCATTACTTTAACCTCTGAAGAAATTGCGTTTTTAGAGGAGCCTTATGTACCACATTCCATCGTTGGTTTTAATTAATAAATAATCAATGGGGGAGGATAATCCCGTAGAGCCGAAGTCAGCGTTGTTTACCAACGTTTAACTGTATTTCGTACAGCTATATTCCTTCAAATCACTCAGCTCGTAGATATAAGTGTACTTCGTACATCTATTTCCTTGATTTTCAACCCATTAGGTAGGTTTGGTTGTTTTTAGTTGTATAAAGTGCAGTTAAAGTATGAAGGTTCTTTCTGCGTACGGAATAAGTGTATAGAATGCAGTTATTTTCCAGATTCGATTAAGACGTAGATCTAGAAGAATGCGGAGAGTAAATTCCGATCGCCTCAAGTTCAAGGTTTGCTATAAGCGATTAGCGACCATTAGTCTGTTTATATTCACTTGCCCATAATCTGATCAGGTAATGCGTATTAATCCAAAAACACCAGGGAGTAATTTTCCAATAATAGGAGAATCGCTGCCTGGTGTTCTTTTTTTACCCTCAAAGCTTGTTCCTATAGACCTTGGGTGACATCCCATAGATTTTAGTGAATTGGCGAGTAAAATAATTACTATCACTAAACCCGCATTCATGTGAGATTTGGGTGATACTGAGATTAGAATGCTTTAATAACCCGCAAGCCCGTTCCAGACGTAAACGATGAAGATAAGCGATCGGGGTTGTCTGATAGTAGGAGCGAAAGATCCGGTTTAAGTGTCTGACTGATATGTCCGAATGTTTGGCGATCTGATCCAGTGTTAACGGCTCAAGATAACGATCTTCCATATATGAGAGTGCATTCGCCAAATGCATCAGATGGTTCCCCTGAATCCCTTTTTCCTGTGGGTCATAATGTCTGGACAAATAGACGACCAGTTCCATAAACTTGGAGCCCAGCATGGTTTGATAACCCTGTAGCTTGTTGTGATATTCTTCAATCATACCCGCAATGAGAAAAGAGACATACTCCAGGTTAGGAATCGGCAAGCTGAGTTTGCTTGTGTAGGAATGTTTATGACGATACAGGGGTTCCAACACAAATAAGGCTTGAAAGCCGTTGGATGTCCGCAAATCCACTCCGGCCGTCGATAGCAATTCAGGCTGAAACATAACATTGCAGATCTTGAAATCCTGAGGATCTTTAAAAGCATGCGGGGTCGAACCATTAATTACAAACACATTTCCCTTTTTGATAAAAGACTCCTCAGTATTAACAATATGTGTAGCTGTGCCACTCAATACAATTACGAGCTCTGAAAAGTCCGCATGTCTATGTAGATCGGTGTCTTCGTCGTGATAGCCGTATTGAATAAAAAATGGAAATTGACGATCAGATGTAAACCATTTTAAATAAAATTCACTCAACTCGTTACCCTCCAAAAGCTTGTCTAGATGAATGTCTATATCATGCTATTTTAGGACCGAATAATCAAGGCTTTCTATCCAGTTGAAGCAGTATAATCCTTGACATAGGTTTCAGTGATTAAGATAGAGAAGGAGAATACTACATGAAATATAACAATCCGATTATCCCGGGGTTTTATCCAGATCCAAGCATTTGCAGAGTAGACGAGGATTATTATCTGGTAAACAGTTCATTTGCCTATTCTCCGGGAATACCCATTTGGCACAGCAAGGATTTGGTGCATTGGAAGCAGCTTGGGTACTGTTTGACTCGTGAGAATCAGCTTCAATTTGATGAATCCGTGGTGTCCGGAGGTGTTTGGGCGCCGACTCTTCGTTATTATAACGGTCGTTTTTATATGGTTACGACAAATCAGGATAGCGGAGGTCATTTCTACGTTTGGGCGGATGACCCGGCAGGCGAATGGTCGAATCCACTTTATGTGGAGCAAGAAGGCATTGATCCCTCCTTGTTTTTTGACGATGGAAAGGTTTATTTCACAAGCACAGGCTCCGAGCAAGGGATGGGGATCTACCAATGTGAGATTGATATTGAAACGGGTCAAAAGCTTAGCGATACACGCTTGATCTGGACTGGTAGCGGAGGGAAATTCCCTGAGGGTCCACATCTTTACAAAATAAACGATTACTACTATTTGATGTGTGCGGAAGGTGGGACAGAATATGGACATATGGAGACTATTGCAAGAAGTAGATCGCCATATGGGCCTTATGAATCGTCTCCTCACAATCCCATTTTGACACATCGAAGTTCAGATTACCCCATTCAAGCTACAGGGCATGCCGATTTAGTTGAAGCTCAGGATGGTAGCTGGTGGGCGGTATTTCTGGGGATTCGACCAGTAGGTTATCCTTACCGTCATCATCTTGGCAGAGAGACATATTTGGCTCCGGTTCAGTGGACGGAGGAGGGGTGGCCAATGATTGGTGATAACGGAGTGGTTGGTTTAGAAATGGAAGCTGACCTGCCCTCACCAATGCCGTGGGAAGAAGAGCCTGAAACCGACGATTTTGATCAATCTGACCTAAGAATGAGCTGGAATTTCATACGTAATGCTAATAAGGTGGATTGGTCATTGCAGGAACGGGGAGGGTGGCTAGCTTTACGTGGATCAGATGTGAGATTAAATGAGAAGGGTACGCCTGCTTTTATTGGCTGTAGACAGCGGCATTTGAATTGTGAAATTACCACCAAAATGGAATTTAGCCCTCTTGAGGGTGACGAAGCTGGTCTTGTAGTTTTTATGGATCAGAAGTATCACTACGCAATTGGACTAACGCAGATGGAAGGTGAAAATGTTATTACGCTGCGCAGACAGGTAGGGAGCATAATTGGTGTGGCATATTCTTCGGCTTTCGAAGGTACAGGGGTAGAATTGAGAATCCAGGTATTACCTGAAAAATATATATTTTACTATCGAGGTGTGGATCAAATATGGCATCTGCTTGGCGAAGCCGAGACACACTTGATATCTACTGAAGTCGCAGGCGGATTTACTGGAGTATTCTTCGGCATGTATAACTACTCTCCTTATGGAACAACTGCTTATTATGATTGGTTTAGCTATCAAAAGAAATAAAAGGCGGTCGGCTACGTGATCGTCAGAAAAAGCAGTGTTAGCTTGTGAAAAATACAAAGCAGCGATTCTCCAAGTATGGATGAATCGCTGCTTTGTGTTTTTTGGTTGTTGTTGGTTGTCTTCCTCAGCTTGTATTTATCAACCTCTTAGGCTTAAGGACTCAGAGGACGTTATTTGCGTATTTATCACTTTTTAAGCATAGTTTCGGACCCCAATGCAGCTATTACTTCGAAATAGATTCATATTGAGTGTTTTTTGAGCCAATAGCGGCTATGCGGTCCTTTAGCATCCCAAATGTGAGATAATACTGCGTTTAAGGTCCCGTGGGTCCGATAGTGATCAGCAGATAGGATAAACCTGATAGGACCAGCCCGATAGAATCAGCCTGTGCGCAAAGGTTACCCATACAAGTTGGTGTTAAGCTGATAGTTCCATATTGTGAATGACGAACACGTTCGCTTTTATCCAATGAGCATATCTTCCTTCAAACGCTTGATGTCTGCTCTAGGTGGTGAACCAAACATCCGAGAATATTCGCGGCTGAATTGTGATGCACTTTCATAGCCAACTCGGAACGCGACATCCGCTGCATCCGCTGATTCAGATAATAAAAGGCGGCGAGCTTCCTGTAAGCGCAGATGCTTTTGAAACTGAATAGGACTCATGGCAGTTACCTCTTTGAAGTGTCTATGGAACGAAGAAATACTCATACTGGCTGTTTCAGCAAGCTCTTCAATCCGCAAAGGTTTATCACAGTTCTCGATAATCTGTTCGATGGCCTCCCGAATGCGGTAGGTGCTGCTACCTTCCATCGCAATTTGAGCGAGTGTAACTCCATAGGGTCCCTGCAGAAGCCGGTATAGAATTTCATCAGTATAAATCGGAGCCAAAAACGGAATGTCCTTGGGATCATCCAGCAAACGTACCAATCTCAGGATCGCATCCAATAGTGGTAACTCTATCTGCCCGACATACATAGCGCGCTTAGCATTTTCTTTCGGAGCGAGTTTAAATTCGGAATCATTTAGTACTTTCAAAATCTGACTCTGCGTGAATTCTAGCTTAAAGCTTAAATAGGGTGCGTTGGGAGAAGCTTTTATAATCTGACCGATAACGGGTAAATTCATTGATGATATTAGATAATTTGCGGGACCATACTCAAAACGCTCCTTGGCCAATAAGATCTCCTTTGTTCCCTGCGCAATGAAACATAAAGAAGGTTTGTATACTCTGTATACTGGCTCGGTCACATTGGAGTTACGAATCACAAATAATGAGGGGATAGCGGTCTCATATACTCCATCCTGGCTCGAATGATGTTCAATCAATCTGGCGAGTTCTTCTTTCCGCTCTAGTAATTCTTTAGACATGTGCTCCTCCTAATGTTTTGTTCTTATTCAATTATAAAGTAAAAACATCTTTTGTGTTAGTGATAGTGAGAGGAATAGGCAATCATTTAAGATAATTGAGATAACGGCGTTCACTTCATTTATCGCATAATTAGAACTAAGAAAGGAGTTTTAAAATTGAGCAATGTTTTGATCTTAGGCGCTAATGGCGGAATTGCACGACATGCGATTGATTTGTTTTTGAACGAAACCGATGCCCGGTTAACACTTTATCTCCGTAACTCGGACAGATTAAGCCATATAACATCCAGCCGTGCTCGAGTAGTTGAAGGAGATGTGTTGGATAGTGAGCAATTAAAAGAAGCGGTGATCGGGCAAGATGTTGTTTATGCTAATCTGGCAGGTAATTTGGAGAAAATGTCTAAGACCATCGTTGAAGCAATGAACACCACTGGTCTTAAACGTTTGATTTTTATCAGCTCAATGGGCATTTACGATGAAGTTCCAGGAGAGAAGTACAGCAGTATATTGGATCCATATCGTAAATCTGCAGAAATTATTGAAGCTTCAAATCTTAACTATACAATTTTGAGACCTGGATGGTTTACCTATAAAGACGAGATAGACTACGAAACAACTCAGAAAGGTGAACCTTTTAAAGGGAGAGAAGTGTCGCGAAAAAGTGTGGCTGCATTAGTTGTTAAATTGGCCGAGTCACCAGATATGGAAATTCGCCGCAGTTTAGGAGTAAACAAACCCAAAATCTAAAGGAGACACAAACTAATGGAATATACAAAACTTGGTCGTACTGGTTTGGATGTATCTAGAATTTGTCTTGGTTGTATGAGTTACGGAGTACCTGAACGTGGAATGGCTCCGTGGTCGCTAAATGAGGAGCAGAGCAGACCCTTTATTAAAAGAGCACTGGAGCTTGGCATCAACTTCTTTGATACGGCTAATGTATACTCTGACGGAACAAGCGAAGAAATTGTCGGACGTGCCTTAAAAGAATTCGCTCGCCGCGATGAGGTAGTCATTGCTACAAAGGTGTTTTTCCGGATGCATCAGGGACCAAATGGAGCAGGACTTTCACGCAAAGCGATTATGACCGAAATAGACAACAGTCTAAAACGGCTGGGCACAGATTATGTGGACCTATACCAGATCCATCGTTGGGATAATGACACTCCTATCGAAGAGACCATGGAGGCCCTTCATGATGTAGTAAAGGCAGGTAAAGTTAGATATATTGGAGCGTCCTCTATGTATGCTTGGCAGTTCTTGCAGGCACAGCATGTTGCTGAGCGTAACGGTTGGACTAAATTTGTCTCTATGCAAAATTACTTGAATCTACTCTACAGGGAAGAAGAACGGGAAATGTTGCCTCTTTGCCGGGAAGAAGGAATCGGTGTGATCCCATGGAGTCCGCTTGCTAAAGGTCGACTAACCCGTGATTGGAATGAACAAACAGCTCGTTCAGA
This sequence comes from Paenibacillus sp. FSL H8-0315, assembly GCF_038005365.1. Classification (NCBI taxonomy): domain Bacteria; kingdom Bacillati; phylum Bacillota; class Bacilli; order Caryophanales; family Paenibacillaceae; genus Paenibacillus; species Paenibacillus sp. FSL H8-0315. Next base: position 6,580,687 of record NZ_JBBOTA010000001.1, read on the forward strand.
GATAGACGAAGTCGGAAAGGCATTTTATGCAAAAATGGCTGAGGCTGACCGCAAGGTTGTTGAGGTAGTTGCCGAAATTGCGGCAAAGCGCGGGATTCCACGTGCCCAAGTAGCGCTTGCTTGGGTTCTGCAAAAAGAGCAAGTAACATCGCCTATCATTGGTGCAACCAAAGCAAATCATCTGGAGGACGCCGTTGCAGCGGTATCAGTGAAGCTGGAGCCAAGTGAAATAGCGAGTCTGGAAGAGCCTTATGTGCCACACCCAGTTATAGGAAATCTAAGCTAGATAAAAAGCGTGATACCCTTGGGGATCGCGCCTTTTTTTTACCTAAGCTAAACTTTCATCTACCATTTAGTGCCTTTAGAAACTTGTCTTTAGTTTGGCTTAATCGTTGCTCAGCACCATGCGGGTGCAAGGGTTTGCATAAATAGGTGAATAAGAAAACACATTCCAATCGATAAAAATGACATGTTAATTCTTCTTAAGCCAAGGTAATATGTATCCGATATGTGAGAGTGAATATAGAAAAGGAGATGAACTCTTTATTATTAATTCCACATTGAAGCATACGCACATGAATACTGAAATTGGCCAACCAGCCATCCTCAATCCAAGTCAGGTGTACCCGACGGTTTCCTTCACACCGTGTGTTAACGGAAGGGTTGCCGGTGAATTGATTTTTGATAGAACGAAACTGGTGACTGAGTTGCCTGAGACTCCTATGGTTAAAGACTCGTTAATGGAATGGACACCGTTAGGCACGGCTGATCTACTGGGTACTTATGAACTGCGAATGACCCTCAAGCAGGACGGAATAGCTCCTCAGTATGACTCATATTATTTTACCGTGCTGGATCCAAAGAGCATCCCCGCGGGACAGAGCACAATCGCTTTCCTTGGTAACGATGGAATGATGATGTATATCGGTGATTATCGAGGTAATCGTATCTTGGACTTTTCTAATGTGGGTTATAGGGGTGGTGGTGTTGAGATCCCGAATATTCCCGTTAAGTCGACCGTTCTACCCTTGGACGGAGACGCGACGGACCGTATTCAGGTGGCAATTGACCAGTTGGCTATGCTCCCGCTCGATAAGAACGGATTCCGCGGGGCAGTCCTGTTGAAAAAAGGCAGATATGAAGTCGGAGGCACGTTGTTCATTAAAGCAAGCGGGATCGTCCTTCGCGGTGAAGGTCAGGAAAAAGAGGGCACTATTCTCTATGGTACCGGAGCGAAACTGCGAAATCTAATTGAAATTGGTGAAAATGCAGATCTTATGCTGGACAGCAACTCGAAGCAGATGATTTCAGATTTGTATGTACCCTCAGGCTCGCGTTCTTTCCATGTAGAAGACGGGGGTGCTTACAATGTAGGCGATCAGATCATAGTCCGCAGAATAGGTAATAAAAATTGGATTCACGAAATTGGTATGGGTAACATATATAAGCGCCCGGGTGGAACCGTAACCCAATGGTCACCGTTCAATCTGGATTTTGACCGAGTCATCACTGCTATTGTAGGTAATACGATTACGGTCGATGCCCCATTGGCGAATGCTATCGAACGTCAGTGGGGCGGCGGAGAGATCTATAAATATACGGACGATGTCCGCATTCAGCAGGTTGGGGTAGAGAATATGAGGGTAGAGTCCGATTTTGACCCAAGTATTATAGATATTAAGATGGATAACGATACAACAGATCCTTATTATGCGGACGAAAAGCATGCTGAACGCTTCGTCGTGTTCAACAGTGTGAAGAATGGCTGGGTTCGAGAGGTGAGAGGTTATCATCTGTCCTATTCTCTCGTTCAAATGAAGCGTTATTCCAAATGGATTACGGTTCAGGACTGTCAAATGTACGATATGATCAGTGTGGTTACTGGGGGTCGCCGTTATGTCATACATCAGATGGGCCAGCTAAATCTCGCTCAACGTATTTATACAGAGACGGCGCGGCATGCGTTCACCGTCGATAGCTGGGTACCGGGGCCGAATGTATTTCTGGATGGAGAAGCTGTTAAAAATTATAACACCAGTGAACCTCATCATCGCTGGTCAGTCGGAGGCCTGTTCGATAATATCAAAGCTCCCATCTCTATTCGGGATAGGGCGTGGTTAGGCAGCGGACATGGTTGGGCAGGTGCGAATTATGTTACTTGGAATACACACGGAGAGCTCACTTTACAGCGGCCACCAACCGCTCAAAATTACGCCATTGGCCATGTTGGTAGCAAGGTACCCGGACTGGTTCCTAACGATTATGATTCCCGGCCCCGTGAAGATGGATATTGGTGCAGTTGCGGTCAACATGTCGTCATTAATAGTCTCTACAAGCAGCAGCTGATGGAACGTTTAGGTCGAAATGCGCTCAGTAATATAAAAAAATAATTTACAGTAGGGTGCGGAATTTTCCGCATCCTTTTTAGTGTGGATCATAAAAAAACACAACCCCTAACAATCTATGCCATGGAGAGACATCAGGATCAAGAGTAGCATAGGAAGTGGAGTTACTGACGAATGATATGACCTGAAAATAGGAAAGGCCAGGTGAACAAGAGTTGAGTGAAAGAAGACGAGCGAAACAAGAGGTGGCATTACCGGCAACCAAGCAGGAATCAGAACGTCTTCGATTATGGTATACAAGCCCGGCGTCAAATTGGAATGAGGCTCTTCCCATAGGAAATGGGCGCCTCGGGGCAATGGTGTCCGGTATGATCGGCCAAGATAAAATCCAGCTTAACGAAGATTCAATTTGGTACGGCTGCCCTGGACGCGCAGCTAATCCTGCAGCTCAGCCATATTTAACAGAGATTCGGCAAATGTTGAAAGACGGCAGGCAGGCGGAGGCAGAACATTTGGCAAGAATGGCTATGACTGCTTCACCAAAATATGAGCAGCCGTACCAGCCACTTGGAGATTTGATTTTAAAGTTTCTGGATTCTAGTGAGGTTATTGAAGAATACGAGCGGGAGCTCGACTTAGAGCAAGCAGTCGTTACGGTATCGTACCGTTGTGGCGGGGTTCGCTATTACAGGCAATATTTTATAAGTGAACCGGACGGTGTATTGGTAGTCCGATTGACAGCTGACAGACTTGGCAAGATCACGTTGGCTGCGAATCTTATGCGTCGTCCGTTCGATACCGGCTGTAGCACTGGTCCTGCAAACACAGTTTTAATGAATGGGGAATGCGGAGCGGATGGCGTTCGCTTTTGCACAGCACTAAGGGCAGTTCAACAAGGGGGCCGCCAGAGGCTCATCGGGGATTACATCTCTATTGAGGGGGCAGACTCCGTCACCCTTATGCTGGCAGCGCAGAGTACCTTTCGCGTAGATCAACCTGAAAAAGCCTGTCTAGAGCAATTGGATCAAGCTACGGCTCAGTCTTTTGCAACTCTAATAAAGCAGCATAAGGAGGAATACAAGTCCCGGTTTGCTCGATTTTCAATCGATTTAACTAGGGATGGAGACCCGTACGCTGAGCTTCCTACCGATAAGAGATTACAGCGTTTACAGCAAGCAAAAGATGAAAGAAGCAATCCCAATGAGTCTGGTGATCCGGGACTAGTTGCTCTATATGTACAGTATGGGCGCTACTTACTGCTTTCCAGTTCTCGACCAGGTACGTTGCCTGCTAATCTGCAAGGCATATGGAATGATAGCTTTACCCCGCCATGGGAATCAAAATATACAATTAATATTAACCTCCAGATGAATTACTGGCCTGCCGAAGTCCTAAATATGGCTGAATGCCATGAACCGCTGTTTGATCTGATCGAACGGATGCAGTTGAACGGTCAAGAAACGGCAAAAGAAATGTATGGCTGTCGCGGTTTTGTTGCTCATCATAACACTAACTTATGGGCGGAAACCCGACCAGAAGGCATCCTAATTACCTGCACGGTCTGGCCAATGGGTGCTGCTTGGTTATGCCTTCATTTGTGGGAACACTACCGGTTTGGACTGAATCTTTCTTTTCTCAAGGAAAGGGCCTATCCAGTGATGAAGGAAGCAGCGATTTTTCTGCTTGATTACATGGTAGAGGTAGGTGGCTTACGAATTACTGGGCCTTCAGTCTCGCCGGAAAACCGCTTCCTTCTTTCGGACGGAAGCAGCGGCAGCCTCTGTATGGGACCATCCATGGATTTGCAAATCGCATATACATTGCTTTCCGCCTGTTCGGAAGCGGCATTAATTATTGGAGAAGAAGATACAATGTTTCTCTCTGAACTACATGAGACGCTTGAACACATTCCACAGCCGAGTGTGGGCAGTCATGGACAGATTAAGGAATGGCTGTTTGACTACGAAGAGCAAGACGCAGGTCACCGGCATATTTCTCAGTTGTTCGCATTACATCCGGGGGAACAGATTGACATGAGGCACACCCCTGAGCTTGCCGCAGCAGCCCGGCGAACGCTTGAACGCCGCCTTGACGGAGGTGGAGGTCATACCGGCTGGAGCAGGGCATGGATCGTCAACTTTTATGCCCGTCTCGGTATGGGTGCGGAAGCCTATGAGCATTTAATTAAACTGTTAGCCTCCTCCACGTATTCGAATCTTTTAGACTGCCATCCACCCTTTCAAATAGACGGCAATTTTGGTGGAGCAGCAGGGGTAGCAGAAATGCTGCTGCAATCCCACCGAGGAGAACTTCGACTATTACCTGCCCTTCCCAAGGAGTGGGCTTCAGGCAACATAAGGGGGATGAGAGCAAGAGGTGGTTTTACCGTTGATCTTTTTTGGAGCCAAGGAAAGCTGGATGAAGCGACGATTCACTCTACGGTTACCGCTGAATATCGAATTTGGTCTGCCGTTCCGCTCGATCTGCCAGAACAATCTCTTATTAGCGATGGTCAGGGATTTGAATATACTTTTTCTTCAGTTGCAGGGAAGTCCCGCAAGATTCGTGCACAATAGTCAATCGTAATAAAACACAGGCAAGCCGAAAAATCTCCATTTTGAAGACCTGGATATTGGATTAACATTAGCCATACAACAAAATCCAAACTGCAACCAAAGGAGCGATATTTATGCCACAACAAGTGCCAGCCGCATTGCCAGCGAGCAGGCCAGATCTTTCCCCATTCCAAAGACGAATGACCAATTTGCGCAAATATAAGGCGCTATATCTCATTTCACTTCCAGGCATTATTTTTTTTATCGTATTTAAATACTTACCCTTGGCGGGTTCCATCATGGCCTTTCAAAACTACAACATATTCAAAGGTTTTACAGGCAGTCCGTGGGTTGGCCTTGATCAGTTCCGGCGGATGTTCACCTATCCAGAGTTTTTGAGAATTCTTGAAAATACTATCCTGATCGGCCTATATGATATGGTCTTTGCGTTTCCGGTTCCCATAATATTCGCCCTCCTTCTTAATGAAGTGAGAAAAGCTTTTTATAAACGGATTTTGCAGACCGTCGTTTATTTGCCCCATTTTCTCTCATGGGTCATTATTGGGGGGATTATGATTGGCATTTTGTCCCCAACGACAGGTATCGTGAACCAGATCTTAAATACTTTTGGGCTCGACTCCGTTTATTTTCTGGGCGAGGACTCGTATATTCGTACCATCCTGGTTGGAACAGGCATATGGAAAGACAGTGGATGGGGAACTATTGTTTATTTAGCCGCACTCGCTGCTGTGAATCCTGAGCTGTACGAAGCGGCTCGGATTGACGGAGCAAATCGTTGGAAACAAACCTTATCTATAACGATCCCGACGATCTTGCCTACTATCATGATTATGTTCCTGCTTCATATCGGTAACTTCCTTGATTTTGGCTTTGAGCGAGTGTTTGTATTTATCAATTCGCTTAATGAGACCAATGGAGATATTCTCGATACTTATATATACCGAGTGGGTCTTATTGATCAGCAATACAGCTATACAACAGCTATAGGCCTCTTTAAATCGGTCGTCGGACTGTTGCTAGTCATGATCGGGAATACGCTTAGTAAAAAAGCATCAGGGGATGGACTTTACTAGAAAGGAGTCGAAGAGTAAATGAAAAATAAAGGTCGCCTATTTGACGTTTTCAACTATATGTTTCTGATGCTGGTCGGGTGCTTGATGGTCTTCCCTCTGCTGCATGTGCTCGCCAAATCATTTAGCAGCACTCATGCCATTAATGCAGGCGAGGTTAAGCTATTCCCTGTAGATTGGACGCTTATGAATTATCAAGTTATTCTTGGGGATACCTCCATCTGGAGAGCTTTCATGGTAAGTATATTTATTACAGTTGTCGGAACGCTTATTAATCTGATTTTAACTGCATCACTGGCCTATCCTTTATCCAGATCCGAATATTCGATGCGCAAAGGAGTTCTGATTTTAATCCTAATTACGATGATATTTCACGCTCCGCTCATACCGAACTATATGGTCATCAAAAACTTGCACTTGATCGACTCTTTATGGGTATTAATCATCCCATCGGCCATCAGTGCATATAACCTGTTCATCATGCGTTCTTTTTTCTCAGCCCTGCCTACTGAGCTGATAGATAGCGCGCGAATGGATGGAGCGGGAGAGCTGCGCACGATGTGGAGCGTCATTCTTCCTTTGTCCAAACCAGTTATGGCAACTATGGGCTTGTTTTACGCGGTATCCCATTGGAATTCTTATTCATCGGCGTTGTATTTTATCAATACACGAGCGCTTTATCCACTTCAGCTGCGGCTTCGGGAAATTGTACTGAGTAACGACCTTGGGCAAGCGGGCAGCTTATTAGAAAACGTAAATGAAGTATCTCCGGCAGGTGTGCAAATGGCAGTTATTGTCGTCTCCGTCATGCCGATTATTATCGTGTATCCGTTTCTGCAAAAGTATTTTATCAAAGGGATGTTAATCGGATCTATTAAGTCTTAAATTAATCAGCTTGCATCATCCTTTAAAAGAAACAGCCATCTGCTTATCAAAATATGGTAAGATATAATCCAAACTCAAAAATGGAAGCGTTGCCAATAATCGCAACTTCAAATCAATTTCATACCACAAGACAACTGATTCTGATTCCATTCCGGAAGGGATTTGATACAAGTGCGAGTATTGATTGTAGAAGATGAGCCTGTCATTCAAAAAGGATTGGTGAAGATGGTCCAGCGTTATCCGGTCTCATTCACCGCGATTTATACAGCCGACGACGGCGAAGCAGCCTTAGAAACGATCCAAAAGCTAGAACCGCATTTAGTGCTGACAGATTTGCGCATGAAGCGGATGGATGGCCTTGATTTATGTGAACGAATTCACCGTGATTACAGTCATGTCCAGGTGGCAGTCATTTCCGGGTACAATGACTTTCAATATGCACAACGAGCAATGGCCTATGGCGTTAAACGGTATTTACTGAAGCCGGTTCTCCAGCAGGATGTGCATGATATGCTGAGAGAACTGATATCCGGCATGACAGGCAGCATTATTCCTGTTCATAAATACGTGGATTGGGCCGAACAGCTGGAACAACACATCTGGCTGCTGCAACGTGATGAGACAAACCGTCTGCTTGATGAAAGAGAAACATCGGGTTTATTTGAAGGATTGAACGTCTTTAGCATGGATGCAGTGCTGAATGATTGTCTGCAAATGATCGTAGATCGCTTGGAACGCCGAGGCTGGAAGCCTCCGTCCCGGTGCTGTGGAGATGTGAAAGCCGCCAATACGAAAAAAGAAACGATGTTAGCATTTGTCGCGATAATAAACGGTATACTTGCGGAGCTGCAGCTTACTCGCAAAGGCAACTATAAGGACCCGGTTGAAGAAGCAAAAGCTTTCATTGATAAACATCTGGCTGAGGATGTGTCGTTAGAAGAAGTAGCCAAACGGGTGGGACTTGCCCGCACCTACTTCAGCGCATTATTCAAAAAAATGACGGGGGAAACCTTCGTACACTATCGGATCCGGAGACGAATGGAGGAAGCGCGCAGACTTCTTGCCGTACCCACCATGACAATCAGTGACATCTCGATTCATGTAGGTTACGAGGATTATCCTCATTTTACGAAGACATTTAAAAATCTCGTGGGTGTGTCACCTTCGGAATACCGTGCTTCGTTTGGCATTGAATAATGAGAGCAACCCTCAGCCGGAAGCTGCTATTTTATTTTACCATTGTCATCTTACTTTCCCTGTCAGCGCTGGGGATTTCCTTTTACAGCATTTCTGCCAAGCAATTGCAGTCAAGCACTGAAAACCAAATGATTCAGATCGTAAATAATGCAGTTCATCATACCAATCTCTATATTTCATCCTATCAACGGTCGACCGTGGCGCTACTAACGGATTTGAGAGTTAAAAGATATATTGATCTATCAGCAGATCGTGAGGAATATGAAAATTACCGCTACACGACCGATATTCGCGATGCTATTGTTGAACCTGTATGGATTCGCAATCCCGAGATTGAAGCCCTATATATTATCGGGTATTCCGGGAATGCGCTTTATTATTATAATGGCGGTTCAGCGCCATCTTTTACACAGGAAGACACCGCTAGACAGATCCGGTATTTCAAAGAACATACAGATGTCAGTGGACAGTTGAATGTAATCAATTACAGTATCCGTGGGGATCAAACGCCGATGTTGACCTTAATCCGCAGCATTCGCGGTCTTCAGTCACCAGAGATGAAAGGATTCGTAGGCATCGAAGTCAAAGCGGAGGAGCTCTCTACGTTATGGAAAGGAATCGATCTTGGTCCCGAAAGCTATTTTTTTATTGTAGATGGCGAAGGCAGGATTCAATATCATAACGATCAAAACAAAGTAGGGACGTTGATTCCCGATAGTCTTGGCAAGCAAATTGAGCAAGCAGGAGAGGCGATGTTCCGCAGTTCGGCAGAGGGCGTGGAAAAATCTTATATCAGCCGTAATGCGGAATATTCCGGTTGGCATCTGGTTGTATCCATCCCAGACACTCAGCTGCAAAAGCCGCTAATTACCATCCGGAATTATATTATTGTTGTCGCGATTTTGACATTTATGATAGCGCTGTTTCTGGCAAGCCGATTTGGTAAGTCCGTTACTACACCCATCCGTATACTGATGAAAGGAATGAGCCAGACCGAAAAAGGAAATTGGGAATTAATCTCCCTTCCGAAAAGCCAGGATGAGGTCACTGGGCTTATCGTTCGTTACAATCTGATGGTAACCCGCCTGTCAGAGCTTGTGGACACCGTGTATCAGTCAGAACTGAAGAACAAGGAAATGGAAGCTGAGCGGCAGAAGGCCGAATTCCAATCCTTACAGCTGCAGATCAACCCCCATTTTTTATACAATACGCTCGAAACGGTGGTCTGCTATGCAGTAATTCAGGATTCAGATGAAATATCAGAAATCGTCGGAGCCCTGTCCTACATGCTGCATTATTCGGTGCGCACCAATCTTGAAGAGATAACCGTGGCCAATGAGCTGAAACATGTCATCCATTATATGGTCATTATCAATCACCGGATCGGAAAGCCGTTTGAAATCGATGTGCGGATAAAGCCTGAAATGCTTCTGCGCAAAATGGTCCGCTTGACCTTACAGCCACTTGTGGAAAATGTGTTCCAGCACGCCTTTCGTTATGGTGTTGAAGATTATCATACAATTACGATTGATGCTGGAGAGGATGGCGATATCTTCTGGGTCAGCATTACGGATAATGGCTGCGGGATGACCCCGGAGCGGCTTGAAGAACTTCGCCTCAAACTGAGCGAAAATCGACTCGCCGATGTGGAGGAAGGGAAAGAAAGCCCAGGCGGCATCGGTGTGCAAAATGTTCATCGCCGGATTCAACTTGTCTTCGGAGAAGAATTCGGAGTTGACGTAGAAAGCAGTCCAGAATGGGGAACACGCATGATCATGAGAATGCCGATTTCCGGAAGGAAGGAAGGAACAGCAAGTGCTTAACGCATAGGCGCTACTCGCCGAAGAGAACGAGGATCAAAAAGCTGTCCTGAGGTCCGAGCCGCGGACTTTTGGGATGGCCTTTTTTTATAACGACAACCGATCACAAAAAAACACATCCCACAATAATCCACCCCATGGGAGTGCTGTTGATACAGCTTTATGATGGGTACAGGTAAACCAAATACCTTTTTATACTAATAAGGGGGATTATCCAGATGAAAAAATGGGTTAGTCTGATCCTATCCACGGCGCTTGTCTCAAGTCTCGTCGCAGGATGCGGAAGCAATGAAACATCGGACGGTAACGTCGATGCAGCAGGCGAATCAAAACCGCTTAAATTTAGTATTTCGTTAAACACAAGCGGAAACGCTTACACGGAAAGTTCTAAAGACATTAACACCGATAAGTGGGTCAAGGAGTTGGAGAAACGGGCGAATGTCGATTTAGACATTAAGTTAATTCCTTTGAAGGACTTTGATTCCAAAATGGCTGTTATGTTTGCCGGCGGTGATATCCCGGATGTGGTTCAAAATGTCGGAGGGGCTACGGATAAATCGATGGCTGGGTCGGTTCAGGCTGGTGTTTTTATGCCGCTGGATGATCTGCTGAAGGAGAATGCGCCCAACCTGATGAAGGTTGTCCCGCAGGAAGCATGGGATGAAGTCAGCTACGACGGAAAAATATATGGCATTCCGACTTGGCTCAGCAATCCGTCTCGACGTGCCACCTTTATCCGAACTGATTTATTGGAGAAAACTGGCCTTCCGGTACCAGTGACGATTGAAGATTTCTTGAATGTGCTGCGCGCTTTTAAGAAACTCGGTGTGAGCGCTCCTTATCAGATGCGTGAGAACTTCAAGTATGCAGATATCGCATTTGGTGCATATGACGCGCTTGGCTATCAGTTTACAGAGGATAATGGAGAGATCGTACCCAAATTTTATAATTCCGAGAATATGGAGAAAGCACTGAACGTATACAAAACGATGTATGACGAAGGCCTCATTCAGAAGGATTTTGCGACAATTCAAACGGCACAGTATGGTGAAAATATTGCTGCAGGCAATGCAGGAATCTGGACAGCTAATGCGCAGAATCTCCTGGATTTCCGGACCCAGATCGCCGCGTCCAATCCGGAAGCGAAAGTGGATATTATCTCGTCGCCAACCGGTGACAATGGACAAAAAGGATACGGTTTGTATAGTTCGGTCAATACCTCACTGTATATCAACAATAAGGTCAGTAAAGAAAAGGCTGCCCGGATTATCCAAATGTTTGAATGGATGCAGACCCCGGAAGCCAGTAATTTCTATAGCTTTGGGATTGAAGGCGAGAATTACAAGGTAAAAGACGGAAAAGTTGATTATAAGCTGCCAGAGAACAAGGCTGCCCAAGATGAAGAGAAATTCCGCACACAGCTGCGCTGGGTAGGGGACGGAACAATCAACCGCGAACGAACTGAGCTGCTTACGGGTGGTAAAGATGTTTTGAAAGCATTGGATGAAACTCTGAGTAAAGAAGGCTTAGGGGGCATCGGATTTGTACCTGATCTGGAGTCTTTCAGCAAGTTCCCTGATCTTGCCTCCAAACGTCCCGATCAGGCACCAAAACTGATCATAGACCATATGGTCAAAATGATTTATGGCAAAGAACCGATTAGCGATTTCCCAAAAGTCATCGAGGAATATAAGCAAAAGGGCGGCGAAGAAATCTTAAAAGAAGCAACAGAACGCTACAAAAATAATGAGGGAATCCTTAATCAGCAAAGCCGGAAATAGATAGATTCTCAGGAAGCCTCTTCATTCGAAGGGCTTCCTGCCAGTTAGGAGGGAGAACAATGAGTCAAACTGCTTTGTGTGATGAAATCATGCGTCTGCCTGTAATCGATACACATACCCATCTCGTCGGCGATAAGCTAAACGCGGCTGACTTCTGGGAAATAGCCGATTATTTCTGGTTGAACCAAGAGTTTCAGTCAGCAGGATATCCGGCGGATGCGGACCAACTTTCGAAAGAGAAGCGGACTGACTCTTTTGTTAGAGCTTACCACGCTTCCCGTAATACGATGATGAATCGTGCTTTTACAGCAATCATGAAAGATTTGTACGGTATCTCCATCACTGATTCAGAGTCGGTGTTCAAAGCGGATATAACGGTTAAACAGAAAAGTAACGATCCCGGCTGGGCGCAAAACGTAGCTGACCGTCTGCATGTGCAGCGGTTTATTGTAAACCGTCCGGAGCATGCCAACTTTGCACACATGAGAGAAAACGCTCTACTGATTCCTCGAATTGACTCCTGGCTGCCTGAGCTGGCAAAGGATATTACAGATGCCTCTGATCCCAGCCGGGAAGCGGCTTATACTCAAGCGAAAAAGTTTATTAGCGAGCAGTTGCACTCATATCAGACGATGGGCTGTCCGGGAATCATGACTACGTTGCCAGCCTTTGAAGCCAATGCTCATGATGTTTACAATCTTAGCAGCGTAACTGGACCGGATGAAATCATGATGCTGCTCCTTCATCATATCTGTTCAGAACTGCAAGTAAGAGGAATGTTCTTGCAGCTGTTTCTCGGCGTCGAACGCAGATGGTGTAATACATCGGCTGCGCCAGTTAACGATCCGCTACGGATTGTTAAACTGTATGGTTTGTTTGAACGGTATTCCATTTCGTTTGAGCTGGTGGTGGCTTCAGAATTAAATAACCTGGATATTGTGCAGGCTGGATGGAATTTCCCTAACGTTCATGTAGGTGGGATGTGGTGGTATAACTTCAGACCCAGTACCTATTTGCAGAGCATGCAGTATCGGTTAGAGGCACTCGCCCCGCTCAAGTGTTCGCTCATTGTCTCGGATGCGCGCTGTATCGAATGGACATATGGCAAGCTGCTGATCGTTAAAAAAATACTTACGCGCTTTTTGGAAAGTCAAATAGCGGAAGGCTGGATCAGCCGGGAGGAGGCGCTGAATATTGCGGCGGAATGGCTACATGGCAGTGCTGCTAAACGTTATGGACTAACAGATGTAAAGCAATAAGCCGTGGAGGGAGAAAATGACTTTTTCATTGATGGACCGAATGTTGCCTGCTCCTTTGAACGGAGGGTTCCGCATGGAGGATTGGTGGGTGTGGTGCGGATCAGCTGTGCGTGGCGAGGATGGGCGTTTTCATTTATTTGCATCCCGTTGGCCGAAGTGGCTGCCGATGCATCCGGGATGGTTACTCCGCTCAGAAATTGTCCGCGCATCTGCCGATAACGCGGAAGGACCTTATACGTACGAAGAAACCGTACTACCCGCAAGGGGAGCGGAATACTGGGACGGACGAAGCACCCATAATCCGCATATCCTTCGTTATGGTGATAAGTATCTGTTGTATTATATGGGTTCCACTCATCCATTCGCTGAGCCGCAGCCTAATGAAACAGTGGAATTTGACGACTATCGGGTGATTGCCGCTCGTGCCAACAAACGTGTTGGCTTAGCTATAGCCGACAGTGTATTCGGACCATGGACAAGGATGGACGCACCTATTCTGCCTACACGTCCGGGCAGGTTCGACAGCTTCCTCACATCCAATCCGGCTCCTTGTATCCGCGAAGATGGCTCCTTGCTATTGGTATATAAAGCCCGCAAATATGAGGGCAATTCCTATGGACAGATGACGCTTGGCATTGCCGGTTCATCTAAGGACGAAGGGCCATATAAAGTAATTAACAACGCACCGCTGTTTCCACCAGAGCGGTCTCATATTGAAGATCCATTTATCTGGCGGACCACGGACGGGTACCAAATGATCGCCAAAGATATGGATGGCCGGATATGTGGAGAAAAGCACGGTGGGATATTTGCATCATCTACGGATGGAACCGACTGGCAGCTGGCTGATTCAACGCAATCGTATTCCCGGCGGGTACTCTGGGAGGACGGCACAGAGCAGTGGATGGGCAGCTTTGAACGTCCGTTCCTATTATTTCAAGAAGGGGTCCCTACCCATTTATTCGCTGCAGTAGCAGATGGACCGGGAGGGTTTCGAAATGCGAAGCACACTTGGAATATGGTAATTCCACTACGGACAACGCTTTAAGAAATTAAATTTCATAAATATCATCAGTGTTTACAGGAGGAACTAAAATGAGTGAAGTAATACCAACTCAACAAACTCGCGGACTGGCAATTTCGGAGTCTACTCTGGAATGGGCGGATGGCGCTTGGCAACAAATTGTAAATAAAGTGGAAATGACTAGTAAGCGAATTGGTGTTAGTTTTCCGCATGCTTCCGTGAGCGGAGTATACGACAACATGCGTCCATCGTGGTGGACAGCAGGGTTCTGGCCGGGTATTTTGTGGCAGATTGCCGCAGAAGGTAATCATCCGGCGCTGCAAGAAATCGCCGAGCAAATTGAAGAGAAATTGGATGAACCTCTTTATGCCCTTACCGTACATCATGATGCTGGTTTTATATGGACACTCTCAGCTTTGGCCAATTACCGAGTGACTGGTAATGCACGCTCCAAGCAGCGCGGGTTGATGGCTGCTGCTCAACTGGCCAGCCGCTTTAACCTGAAAGGGTCATTTATCAGAGCCTGGCATGACACGGAGAAGATAAACCGGGCGGGATGGTCCATCATTGATACTGTAATGAATCTGCCCTTACTATACTGGGCATCGGAAGTTACAGAGGATCCGCGTTTCCGGCATATCGCCGCTGCGCATGCGGAAACGGTAGTTGAGCATTTTTTACGTCCGGATGGATCAAGTTATCATATTCTGGAGTTCAACCCGGAATCAGGCGAAAAAATCGGCGCTATGGCCGGCCAAGGTTATGCGGAAGAATCCGCTTGGGCACGGGGCAGCGCATGGATGATTTACGGTCTTACTTTGTCTTTTCACTATACCAGAGAGAATAAGTTTCTAACGGGAGCTAAAAGAGCTGCGCACTTCTTCTTAGCTAATCTTCCGGAGGATCATGTACCTCACTGGGATTTCAGGGCACCTGATGCAGGCGAAAAGCCGCGTGATACCTCTGCTGGTGCATGTGCGGCATGTGGCTTGATTGAGCTGGCAAAGATCGTACCACAGGCGGAAGCCTCTTTTTACCTACGAGCCGCAGAACAAATCGTTCGCTCACTTTATGAGAATTATGGGACTTGGGACATTCCGGAAGAGGAGGGCTTGATTCTTTCTGGAACATCCAATCTTCCAGGGGGTGTGCACATTGATACGCCACTGATATATGGCGATTATTTCTTCGTCGAGGCTGTATCTAAACTCCGCGGAGCCGTTCTTCAGTTATGGTAAGGAACGGAAAAACAACAGAAAACCTTCTCGATGATCCGTATAGTATACAGTCGGTCGAAACTCCGATAGATAACGAGCAGGCTCGGCGTATGGAATGGTGGCAGGAAGCCAGGCTCGGCTTGTTTATTCACTGGGGCCCTTATGCCCTGCCTGCGGGTGAATGGAAGGGAAAAGAAATACAAGCTTCTTACAGTGAGCATATTATGCTACGCGCGAAGATCCCAGTGGCTGAATATGAGGAAATGGCCGCAGCGTTCAATCCATCAGCTTTTGATGCAATGAAGTGGGTGCGGACTGCCAAGCGTGCTGGCCTAAAATATATCATCTTTACAGCTAAACATCACGACGGCTTCGCGATGTATGACTCGAGTGTATCCGAATATTCGATCGTCAAGCACACCTCATTGGGCCGTGATCCCCTTTGGGAACTAATGGAGGCATGTCGTGCGGAAGAAATGGTACTCGGAATTTACTACTCTCATGCGATGGATTGGCATGATCCAGACTCTCAAGGGAATACCTGGGATTATCCACTGAATATCGGCGCTTACGATGACGTTCAAACGTGGATAAATGATACCGATAAACGCACACGCTTTGAACGATATTTGCACAGCAAATCAATCCCTCAAGTCCGTGAGCTGCTGACGGACTACGGCAAAGTTGGTTTAATTTGGTTTGATTGCGGAGGCAAACTGACCCGTGAGCAAGGAGAAGCGTTTTTGGCGGCGGTTCATGCAATTCAGCCAGAATGTTTGGTCAATAGCAGAGTATGGAAAGCACCACTTGGAGATTATTCAAATACATCTGATAATCAACTTACGACTCGTAACCTTGGTAAGTACTGGGAGAATATTATTACGTTAAACGACTCATGGGGGTATAAGAGATCCGATCACCATTGGAAATCCCCTGTAACTATCATCCGCCAGATCATCGATGTTGTAAGTAAAAATGGAAATCTGGTAATCAATATCGGCCCAACAGCAACAGGGGAATGGGATCCGGTATCCGAGTCCATTTTGCTTGATGTAGGAGATTGGTTAAATACCAATGGGGATAGCATTTACGGTGCTGGAGAATCGCCCACAGCCAAACCGTCATGGGGCAGATGCACTCTGAAAGGAAACACATTATATCTGCATGTTTTCGATCTTAAGAAGAGAAATAAGCTAATCGTCCCCGGTCTGAAGACCGCTGTTCAAAAGGTATTTGCTTTAGATGGAGGGGAGGAGCTGATTTTCACAAAGCTATCTGTGCAGGATCTGGAAGTCGAACTCCCCAGCTTACCGAACTTTGCCGAAAATTCTAACAACATGCCGCTGGTCATCGCAATTGTCTGTGCAGAACCTGTAGAAGGTAATCCAGTCCGATTATTGGAATTTGGAGAAGATACCTTACAAGAATTAGGGGTATTTGAAAGTGAGATCGTTGGTCCAACCCTCCGTTACGATACAGGAAAAAAAGACCATGATAATCTGTTGGACTGGAAGGATAGAGAGGATACCGCAATTTGGCATGTCCGGACATTAGGTCCGGTAAGATTTCAGGTTAGTATCGAATATCGCAGCGAAGAAGGAGAGAATGGTGGTGGCGGAGTCTACCTCATCAAGGCAGCGGATCAAATTTTACAAGCTAAAGTTCATTCTACTGATGGGGTTAGTAATTTTCAAAGCTTTCAAGTAGGTGAGCTGTATTTCCCCACGGCAGGAGAATATACGATTCAATTGCAGGCAGAGCGTATTACAGGGGGGTATTTGATGCAGCCTAGATGTTTAAAACTACTGCAACTATGAGATTTTTATATTGAAATAATGCAAAAGAACTCAAATCACTTGGGTTCTTTTTTTTTTGTTGATTTAAGGAATGTTGTTGACATATTGCCCTCGGGTAAATATATTGTATATAAGAATAAAAGTTTACCTAGGGAAACAAATTGGATCAAAGGAATCATTGTTTCTATTGGGAAATAAATTAACAGGATGAACAGAACAGTGCTACATATGAACTTAACAGAGATAAGGAGTTTTTTTATGATTGAAATCAGAAACCTAAACGTAGATTATTTCGGTAATTCTGCACTAGAAAATGTAAATATTGATATCCCCTTTGGGTATACAATCGGAATTATCGGACCAAATGGTGCGGGAAAATCTACATTCATCAAGTCATTGTTAGAGGTGATAAAGAAGAGAACAGGATCAGTTATGGTGGAGGGAAAAGATATTTCTGAGTACAAACGGAAGATCGCATATGTACCGCAAAAGAATGACATTGATCTTTCTTTTCCAATCACGGTAAGGGATACAGTGCTGACTGGAACTTACCCTAATTTGCGAATCTTCCAGCGTCCCGGAAAAACAGAGCGGCAAAGAGTCGAGGAATGTATGGCGATGGTGGATATAAGTGATCTTGCGAATAAACAAATCAGCAATCTGTCCGGGGGACAACTCCAAAGAGTTTTTATCGCCAGGGCACTTGCACAACAAGCAAATGTATTTTTTTTAGATGAACCTTTTGTAGGCATAGATTTAGTCAGTGAGAAAATCATTGTAAAGCTGCTAAAACAACTTCGCGAAGAAGGAAAAACCATACTCATCGTTCATCACGATTTGCATGAGGTCGAAGAATATTTTGACAAAGTCATCATTCTCAATAAGAAATTAATTGCTTTTGGTGACGTTAAAGACACCTTTACGCCAGAGAATATCCTCAGCGCCTATGGTGCCTCCTTAGGTAATCTGGTGATCAAAGGGATGGGGGCGACAGATCATGATTGATTATTTCTCAGGAGTATTAAACATTCCGATATATGCACTTAACGCGGGATTATCTGCTATCATTCTTGGAATTGTATCAGGGGTTTTAGGAAGCTTTATTGTACTTAGAAAGATGTCATTAATGGGAGATGCGTTATCACATGCGGTGTTACCCGGGGTGGCGTTATCTTATATCTTAGGAATCAACATTCTTCTTGGAGCTTCACTATTTGGACTATTAGCAGCGGTTCTCATTCAATTTATTACAAGTCGCAGCAATATTAAAAGTGACACCTCTATCGGCATTATTCTCAGCTCATTTTTTGCGCTAGGTATCGTCCTAATTACTTTTGCCAAAAGCGGGCTTGATCTAACTCACATTCTGTTTGGTAATATTCTGGCCGTCCCACAGTCGGAGTTAATGCAATCCTTTATTATTATGATTGTTGTTATTGCCATCATTTCATTGCTATATAAAGAGCTTTTAATGAGTTCGTTTGATCCGGTTGTTTCCAAAGCCTATGGGTTAAAAACAGGGTTCTATCATTATTTATTGATGATGCTCCTATCTGTGGTTACCGTATCTTCGTTATCTCAAGTAGGAATTGTGCTTGTGATTGCAATGCTGGTTATTCCGGCTGCTACATCCTATCTCTGGACGAATAAGCTGTTCCACATGATTATCCTGGCTTCTACAATTGGCGCTGTATCAGGGATTATAGGTGTAATTGTAAGCTTTAAATTCAATTTACCTACAAGTGCCACGATTGTTCTGGTCGGCGTAAGCATGTTCGGAATTTCATTTATAATCTCACCCAAAAATAATTTTTTCAGGAAAGGGTTGAAACAAGGATGAAGACCATAAAAATACTCTCTTTGACAATGTTTATCGTACTTCTTACCGCATGCTCAAAGGTTAGTGAAGGAGATGCAGACCATGATAAGCTGCAGATTGTTGCAACATACTCCATTATCGCTGATATGACCGAAAACATTGTAGGGGAGAAAGCCGAAGTTTACAGTATGGTACCCATCGGAACAGATCCGCATATGTACGATCCATTACCCAAGGATACAAGTAAGGTTTCTAGCGCAGATTTAGTGTTTTATAACGGTTTGAACCTAGAAACAGGTAAGGGGTGGTTTCAAGATCTTCTAGATGTGACTAATAAAAAGGATGTTGCTTTTGCAGTCTCAGATGAAGTATCTCCGATGTACCTAACAGAAAAAGGAAAAGAAACACAGGTAGATCCTCATGCCTGGCTGGATATTCAGAATTCAATAAAATATGTAGATATCATCACAAAACGTGTAATCGAAAAGGATCCCGACAACAAAGAATTTTATCTTAATAATCAATCGGAATATGTTAAGAAACTGAATGAATTGGATCAATATGCAAAAGAAGCAGTCGAAAAAATTCCACAAGAGAAACGTATCCTTGTTACCAGCGAAGGAGCATTCAAATATTTTTCCAAAGCTTACGGATTTGAATCAGCTTTTATCTGGGAGATCAATACGGATAGTCAAGGAACGCCTGAACAAATGAAAAACATAATTAAGATCATTGATGAAAATCAAGTGCCTGCATTATTTCTGGAAACTAGCGTAAATCCAAAAACAATGGAAACTATCGCAAATGAAACGGGAGTACCGATACACTCTAAGATTTTCACCGATTCTTTAGCTAAGAAAGGCGAAGAGGGCGACACATACATTAAGATGATCAAATGGAATATTGATAAAGTTATAGAAGGTTTATCACAATCCTAAATGCCGGCTCCAAGCCTATATTAACCGACCTAAGATTCAGTTTTTTAGCTGATTCTTATGTCGGTTTTTTATTGAATAAAATCTACATTCGAGCCTCGAAATAATACGTTTACGCCTTGGGATAACCTGCTACAGGAAATATCTTCTTGTCTACTTTTCAAAAAAATCTTGGTAAGGTAGAGGCTAACACTTAATAAGAGGTGAAGAGTTGTCATGATTAAGAAACACTGTTTGTTCTGTGATGAGATTGTTTCCATTGAACCAGAAGGCGATAACGATAGATATATAGGCTGTTCTTGTTCACCAGGCGGGTTTTATAGTCTACGTAGAGACAGCTACGAACCCATTAATTCGCTCCCGCATCAAAAGAAACGCGACATGCTTCATGTAGTATCTGCTTACATACGTGAGCTGACTGATTGTGATGAAAAGATCACTATATCTGCTGATGATTTAGAGTCTATTGTAAATTCACCAAAAATACCTGTCAGCATTGAAGATAAAGGAAACCGTCTACTGCAATATTTATATAGACATTCTGAAGGCCCGGGGGAAGCGGTTGTCATTCAACCCCTCTCTAGCAGCTATAACTTGACGTATTCTCCCAATCTGCAAGAGCTGGTATACATCATAGACAAGTTGATAAGTGATCAGCTTCTGATCAGGGAAGGCATGACCTTTAAGCTTACTGAAACCGGCTGGAATGAAGCTGCGGAAAGCGCTGGAGGTAAAAAACTAAAACCTTGTCTCGTGCTCGTGTCGGATGAAGAAAATTTGTCTACAACATGGCTGGAGAAGTTATTGCCCAAAATAGAACAGTGTGGTTTCCTGCCGCGCTTATTAACACATACGAAAACTCAAAACGGCGAAAAATACGAGTTGGATCAAATCGCAGAAAGCAAACTGATTATCGCAGATTTAACGGGGCAATCCCCAGAGGTGTATTTTTCAGCGGGATATGCACTTGGTTTAAACATACCCGTATTATGGACCGTAAACAGTATTGAGGCGGATAAACTTTTTGTACAGCTTAAGGATATTCGTCCTATTGTGTGGGATTCAGCGGAAGAGCTAGCAATTATACTGCAGCAGAAGTTGAGTTAACCCGCAAATTTCTTGTCATGACTCGTCAAACGAAGCTGAAATTTAAACAGGTGTCTTCTTAAATGAGGACGCCTGTTTCGTATGTTACTGTAAGAACACTATCAAATTTTCTTAGGAAGTGATATTGTAACCGATATAAAAAAATGAGCAAATGTATGTAAATGTATGCTTCAGTTAATATTAGCTCATATTCATACTCAGGATAAGAAAGAGGGATACAATTGTTTTCAAAACGGCAAAAAGAAATACTTTTATACTTAATTAATTCTAATCAACCTGTCACAGCTGCATGGATTTCTAAGGAACTGAATGTTAGCGATCGAACGATCCGTAATGATTTGAAAGAGTTACAAAATATATCCGCCATAGTAGGACTAAAAATAGAGTTAATTCGTGGGAAGGGCTTCGTTGTAAGAGTCTTCGATAAAGATATATTTTCCCAAAAATTAAATGAGTTAACTAATGATAAAATCAATCCTTCTACAGTAGACTTTTCTGAACAAGATAATAGGGTTCTTTATTTGTTGAGTCGGTTTTTATTAGAAAATAAGTATATCAAGTTGGCCACTATTGAAGATGAGATGTTTGTATCTAAATCGACAATCCAAAACGATCTAAAAGAAGTGCGTAAGATACTGGAAAAATACAACCTGAATTTAGTTAATCGGCCTCATTATGGCCTGTTTATAGAGGGCGATGAATTTAAGAAACGAATATGTTTGTCTAATTTTTTATACAAAAGAGAAGAAAACTCCGATCCAACTTTCGATAACTTTACTTTGTTTGACAAAGAGGTATACACGAAAATCAAAGAAATAATCATCGGCAAAGTAAATAAATACAAAATTGAGATTTCAGATATTTCCTTGGAAAACCTCGCTATTCACTTAATAATAGCTTGTAAACGTATCGAAGAGGGATTTTTAATCGAACAACCGTCGGTAAATCTTATGGAAGAGTATCCTTTTGAAAAAATTGTTGCCCATGAAATTGTTAAAGACATTGAAGATTTCACAGATCTGCTCTTTTCCGATTCAGAGATTAATTATATTATCATCCATTTGGTTGGAACAAAATTGCTGCCGAAAGAAAATCTAACGGAGTACAGTAAGTTCGATGAAGTGGACTCCATTGTCAGCTGTATTTTGAAAAGTTTACAAACTGAGTTGAATTGGGATTTTGGCCATGACCATGAATTTATTCAAGCCCTGACCCTTCACATTAGGCCTGCGATGAATAGATTAAGATACAACATGAATTTTAGAAATCCTCTGTTAAATGATATTAAGACGAGTTTTCCAGCCGCATTCGAAGGAGCACTTATTGCGAGTAAATGTATTAACTACTATTTGGATTCAGAAGTTGGAGAACATGAAGTTGCTTACATTGCCTTGCACATTGGGGTTGCTTTAGAAAGAATGAAAAATAAAAACAAAAAAATAAAACGAGTTATTCTTGTATGTGCGTCTGGT
This sequence comes from Paenibacillus sp. FSL H8-0315, assembly GCF_038005365.1. Classification (NCBI taxonomy): domain Bacteria; kingdom Bacillati; phylum Bacillota; class Bacilli; order Caryophanales; family Paenibacillaceae; genus Paenibacillus; species Paenibacillus sp. FSL H8-0315. The sequence continues at coordinate 6,602,990 of NZ_JBBOTA010000001.1, forward strand.
GTTGGAAGTGCCAAATTACTTTATTACCGATTGATCAATTCATTTGAGAATCTATTGCAGATTGTAGACACAATTAGTTTTTACAAATTAGCAGAAACGGACCTATCCTCGATTGATTTTATTATCAGTACAGTTCCGATCAATGAAGATATAGGTATTCCCGTCTATGTTGTAAATACCTTTCTAGAAGCTAAAGACCTCAAAAGAATCAAGGAAGTCTTACTGTCTTCAGAACAGGTGGCAGAAACTCATTCTTACCTTGACACATCTAGAGTATTCGTGAAAAAAGAATTTACCACAAAGGAAAGTGTGATTCATTTTTTAAGCAATGAGCTAACAAAACAAGGACTTGTACCAGAGCATTATGAATCCTTAGTAGTTGAAAGAGAGTCCTATGCACCCACTAGTTTTGGAAATCTTGTCGCTGTTCCACATCCTTCACTTCCTGTTACCTCGGAAACCTTTTGGACAATCTGTACGTTAAAACGTCCTATTCGTTGGAATGATAAGCAAATGGTGCAATTAATTTGTTTATTAAACATTAAAGAAGGAAACAATGTCGACCTAGATAAAATGTATAAAAAGCTAGGATCATTGATAGAGGATAAAGAGATTGTTGTGCAGATCCTTGCTAAGGACTCTGTGGAAGAAATTATACAATTACTAAACTAGAGTGAGTGAGAAATTAGGTACTGCCTTACTATTTGCAATGTAACCGTTTCCTGTTGATTTGGAAAAAGGTTAGCTTAAAAAGAAAGCGATTTAAGTTTACACTAAAGGTGTTCAATAAATGATAATTTTAGGGGGAAGTCAATATGAATACAATTATGTTAGTGTGTTCAGCAGGAATGAGTACAAGCCTTTTAGTAACAAAAATGCAGAAGGTTGTTGAAGAAAAAGGGTTGGATGTCGATGTTTTTGCTAAATCAGCATCTGAAATTGATATTACTTTGCAAGAGAAAAAGGTTGATGTCTTATTGTTAGGACCTCAGGTGAAATATATGAAAAAGCAATTAGAAACAAGATTAGCAGATAAAAACATTCCTATAGAAGCTATTGATATGTTGAATTACGGAATGATGAACGGTGAAAAAGTACTTGAACAAGCCTTGCAATTAATTGAAAGTAAATAGAGATAAGAGAGGAGTAGAGAGAAATGGTAGATGAAGTGAAAGAGGAATACTATACTGTGGCTTTTAACATTATCAGTAATGTAGGCGCAGCTAAAAGCTTAGTAATGGAGGCGCTTTACGCAGCCAAAGAGGGAGAATTTAAAGAGGCACAAGAAAAATTAGAAGAATCAAAGCAATTTTTTAGAGAAGGTCATAAAATGCATAAATCATTAATCAAAAGAGAAGCAAATGGCGAACAGCTTCAATTCTCACTGATCCTTATGCATGCTGAAGACCAACTAATGAGTGTAGAGACCATTTCTTTACTTGTTACGGAAATCATTGAACTTTATAAGCTTTCAAAATAGGATCAAAAAGAAGTGGCATCGCAATAAGAAAATACTTCTTCGGGAGCGTGCAAGAAACTATGGATAAAATAACGAAATTTTTAGAAGATAAGGTAATGCCAGTTGCAGGTAAAATCTCTGGTCAGCGGCATTTACAAGCGCTTCGCGATGCAATGGTTTTAACTATCCCGTTTATTATTATCGGTTCCATTTTTTTAATCTTAGCAAACCTGCCAATTCCAGCCTATTTAGAATTCTTGGTCGCCCATCCAAATATCAAAACAGCTTTACTATATCCGTACAATGGTACATTTAACCTTGTCGCATTAGTTGCAACATTTGCCGTGGGATATAGACTAGCAGAGAGCTATAAAGTGGATCCGCTTTCTTCAGGGGCTGTGGCATTATGTTCATATTTTGTGGTCACTCCATCAACTTCTTTCACAGTAGATGATGTTGTTACAAAAGCAATGAACGTGAATTATTTTTCGAGTCAAGGTTTATTTGTAGGATTGTTAACCGCAATCTTCGCAACAGAAATATATCGCAGAATCGTACAAAAAAATATAGTTATTAAAATGCCGGATGGTGTGCCGCCAACAGTTGCTAAATCCTTTACAGCGATTATTCCTGGTTTCTTTGTTATCGTGAGTGTCTGGGGAGTTCGCCTACTTGTTGAGAACTTTACTGGTTTTGATAACGTGCATACCATTGTTGCCAAGCTTCTTCAACAACCATTAACCACTGTTGGAACAAGCTTAGCGGGAACAATTGTTGTGTTCTTGTTAATCAACTTATTATGGGCAATCGGATTACATGGTTCCACCATTGTAGGTTCTGTCATGTTGCCTATCTGGTTGCAATTGACCTCAGAAAATGCTGCAGCCTACGCAGCGGGTTCACCCGTCCATAATATTGTTACAGCAGAGTTCAGATATCTTATCTTTATCGGTGGATCTGGTGCAACTCTAGGACTAACGATTGCTATGTTATTCTTTGCGAAGAGCAAACAGCTGAAACAAATGGGTCGACTGACGATTGGACCAGGACTATTTAATATCAATGAGCCGTTAATCTTTGGGATGCCTATCGTATTAAACCCAATGATGTTAATCCCATTTCTTATAACACCGATTGTTACTGTTTTGATAACCTATCTCTCCATGGATTTTGGATTAGTAGCGTTGCCAATAGGTGTACTGCCTCCGGGAACAATGCCATTAATTATCGGCGGATATTTGATGACAGGTAGTATCTCGGGAATGATCTTACAAATTGTACTGTTTGCAGTAGCGTTTATTATTTACTATCCGTTCTTTAGAATAATGGATAATCAAAAATATAAAGAAGAACAAGATGCCCTTATCCAACAGGTTTAATCCGTAGCATATGTTTTATTTAACAACAAGGAGGGTTTACACATGTTTGAATTGAAAACGACATTTCCAGAAAACTTTTTATGGGGAGGAGCAGCAGCTGCCAATCAACTAGAAGGAGCAAGTAATGTTGGCGGTAAAGGGCTTTCTCTAGCAGATGTATATATTTTTGACGAAAACACCCCTAAAAAAAACTGGTCTGACCAGTGGCACCTCATGACTCATAAACAAATAGAAGAAGCACAAGATCCCGCAAGTGAAAAGTATTATCCCAAAAGACATGGGGTGGATTTTTATCACCACTATAAAGAAGATATTGCTTTATTGGCCGAAATGGGTTTTAAAGCCTTCCGTATGTCCATTGCTTGGACTCGTATTTTTCCAAATGGGGATGAATTAATCCCTAATGAAGAAGGTCTTGCATTTTATGATCGTGTGTTTGATGAATTGAACAAATATGGAATTGAGCCTATTGTTACTTTATCCCATTATGAAATGCCACTTCATCTAACAACTAAGTATGGAGGTTGGGTGAACCGGAAAGTTATAGATTTCTTTGTTCGCTATGCAACCACTGTAGCTGAAAGATACAAGCGTAAAGTGAAATATTGGATGACTTTTAATGAAATTAACTGTGTAGTACATCACCAATATGTAAGTCTAGGAGTTATCGAAGAAAATCACCCGAATATTGAACAAGCAATGTTTCAAGGAGCACATCATCAATTTGTAGCAAGTGCACTTGCAACCAAAGCGTGTAAAGAAAGTAATCCTCAAGCAATGGTTGGATGTATGGTTAGTTATCAACTTCTTGTTCCTTATAGCTGCGATCCTGATGACGTTCAAGCCACAGTTGATAAACAACGTACCTCTTTATTCTTTACTGATGTACAAGCGAGAGGTTACTATCCGGCTTACACCGCTCGAATGTTTGCAGAAAAAAATATAGTTCTGAAAACAGAGCCCGAGGATGAACAAATCATGAAAGACTATCCAGTGGATTATGTATCCTTTAGCTACTATATGTCTGGTGCAGTCAGTGCACATCCAGAAAAGATAGAAGGCGCTGAAGGGAATTTGCTTACAGGCGGAGTGAAAAATCCTTATTTACCATCGAGTGATTGGGGTTGGCAGATTGATCCTAAGGGTTTACGAACTGCAATAAACCAATTGTATGACCTCTATCAAAAGCCGGTACTTGTTGCAGAGAATGGCCTAGGTGCCTTAGACGTATTACAAGAAGGCGATGTTATAGAGGATGATTACCGAATTGATTATTTAAAAGAACATATTAAGCAAATAAAAGAAGCCATTGCAGATGGTGTAGATGTAATGGGCTACACAAGCTGGGGTTGCATAGATATGGTGAGTGCAGGAACAAATCAAATGTCCAAACGTTATGGCTACATTTATGTGGACCAAGATGATATGGGCAGAGGTACAAAACGTCGTATAAAGAAAAAATCATTTTATTGGTACAAAAATGTTATCGCTACTAATGGAGAACAATTAGATTAATTATTAAATCGTAAAACGAAATGATTTATCTGGAGGCATTATCAAAAGCAGTCCTAAGCTGGACTTGCTTTTGGTAATGCTTTTTTTACTGAATTGTTGACATGTGACCATTTGGTGTCTTATAATCAATTAGACACCAAATGGTGTCCTATTAGGTAATAATGATGGATACTAGGTGACATTACAGGAAATATTACGGAAAAGGTGGGGGTGGTTGTGAGCGACAATAGTCAAGTGAGGGATGTTTATGACGCTGTTGCGGATCCAACAAGAAGAAAACTTCTTCAAATTCTGGCTGATGTTGATGAATTACCTCTGTATGAGATAACGATTCATTTTGAAATGGGTCGTACAGCCGTTTCGAAGCATTTAAATATACTTAAAGATGCTGGTCTCGTAATTGCTCGGAAGGTTGGCAGAGAGACGAGGTATCGGTTGAATGCCAATCCTTTGAAAGAAATTCAAGATTGGGTATCTTTTTATGAAGGATTCTGGAAACAAAGAATTGATAAATTAAAACTTATATTGGAGGAATAACTATGAAACCAGATGTATCATTAGATTTTCAATTTACAAGTTCGATCGAGAAGGTATGGAATGCTTTAACGGATTCGGATACGCTTGCGAAATGGATCTGGAGTAATGATTTTAAACCCGTCGTTGGTCATAAATTTCAATTCCGTGCTGAGCCAAATGAATGGTGGGATGGAATTGTAGATAGCGAAGTACTCGTCGTGGATGAGCCGCATACGTTATCTTATACTTGGAATAGTGCGGGAGAAAGTACTACTGTTACTTGGACTGTGAGTCAAGATTCAGAGGGGAAGGTTAACCTCCATCTAGATCAATCAGGATTTAGTGAGGAGACGAAAGCCCGCCAAGGAGCTATCGAAGGTGCTAAATATGCTTGGACAAATATGGGTGGTCAGCTCGAAAAGGCATTAGCAGAATTGTAATTTCAAGAATAGGGCGCTTTTCTGGAATAAGGAAAGTGCCCTTTTTAATGGAATAAATCATGGCAATACTAGATGAAGAGAATGGAGATGAGATGAGCTTACTATGAAAATAAATCAATTAATTGCGAACAATATTAACAGATTAGAAACGGTACTGCCAGTTGATGAGTCGTTAGGAATTGCTGGTTTGTCTGGATCTGGTAAAACAACTTTTTGTCAAACGATTGGGGAAGAATCAAAAAAACGTCTCGTTTCCTTACTGCCAAAAGCTGAATACCAGTATTTATTCCCCAATATTATGGAGACTAATTTCAGTGCGATCAAAATGGAAGCAATGCCACTTGTTCTTTTTCTTGGTAGATCATCCATATCTTCAAATCCTCGGTCAACCATTGGCACACATACAGGTGTGTTTACTGAAATCCGTGTCACTCTTGCTGAACAATATAATCTCTCTCCAGAGGTTTTTTCATTTAATAATGAGTTGGGTTGGTGTCCTGATTGTAAGGGTCGTGGAACTACAAAAAATGTCGAGTGTAAAAAGTGTCAGGGGAAACGCTATAATCAAGCAGCTGAACAATATAAAATTGAATTATTGGATCAAGCAAAGAGTATTTCTGATCTAAACGACTTAAGTATAGAGACCATTTTATCACAGGCAGATATTCTAAAAATAAGTGAAGGTAAACAACAAATTCTGAAAAATATAATCAATATGAATATTGGTTATTTAACATTAAATCGTATTATGGGTACATTATCAGGCGGAGAATTAACACGACTTTACCTGGCAGAATTCATGGCAACAAGTGAAAATACCGTGATTATCATTGATGAAATCTCCGTGGGTCTCGATCACCAAACGCTATTGAAGATTTTAGCGGAGATTAAACAATTGGGATATAAAAATCAAATTTGGCTCATTGACCATTCTGACACGGTGCTGGACACAGCGGATAAACACTTGTTCTTTGGACCTGGCAGTGGCAAATACGGCGGGAAAATAGTTGAGGAATCACCACGTCCTGAGCCCATCAATAGAGAACTAAATCAGGCAGCACCTGCAGAATATTATCAATTTCATGATCTTTATTGTCGTAATATTCAAATGGCCGAGATTCAGATTCCCCAGAATAGACTGGTAACTTTTACAGGTGAGTCCGGATGTGGTAAATCTACACTGGTTAATGAGTGTATGGTCAAAGATTTTCTAAAGCGTTATTCCAAAGATAAGCTGGTGATCGTAGGGCAAGATCGAAATCAGTCGATTACCAGTCGCTCGACCGTTGCCACTTTTCTTGATATTAAAAGGAAACTCACAAAGTACAGTGAGGATATTGATGATATTTTTGAGCGCTCGATTGAAGATATTATTGTTGAACTGCCAAATGAGGACATTGCTCATAAAAGACTAAGCTTATTGATCAAGCTTGGACTTGGTTATTTGACGTTGGAGCGAAAAACACAGTCCTTATCCACGGGTGAATTTCAATGTGTCCATTTAGTTTCTGAGCTGTTTGCGGGCTCAAGAAATCCACATACACTTTTTATTTTTGACGAGCCTTCCAAAGGTTTATCACAAAATATTTTAAATCAATTCATTGACAGCATTAGGGACATTCTGCAGGATGAATCTGTCTCCATAATCATGATTGAACATAATTCCTATATGTTAGAGAACTCTGATTTTATCGTTGATTTTGGCAAAAGACAGCTTGCACCTGTGGAGCATCTTGATGTTCTCAGTCATGATGATTATTATCGTCAACAAAATCCTGCTGATAGTGTGGCACCTGCGCACATTTCTTCAACACTCCAGCTACAAAATGGAATTGACTATTTAAAAGAAGGTCAGATCCCCTATTTTAAAAATGCAGAGAACATCTATAAAGGTGGCATCTTAAAAAGCTTATCCTCCATGGCCCGCCTGATTTATGGTGAATATGAATCGGATACGATTGCGCCTGTCATCGCCATTGATCTGGAACGACACTTGTATAGTCAGTTTACTTTCCTTTATGAAATGGGTGGCTTGATCAACCATATTGTGGCAGCGCATCCCACTAATAAAGATACAAAAAGCTTTGATTTCTATCAATCAGACAATCATTGTCCAAGCTGTAAGGGCCGCCGTGTGATTGAAGAATTTGACTTTGATATTGTTCTTCAGGACAAGAACGTACCCTTTTGGGACGGTTCATTACATCCAGATGCGATGGAGATTCTGAAATTCTATCAATTACCAAAAATAAAATTCATCTTTGATGAGTTAAAGAATGAGCTCGGACAGGATATTAGCAAAAGTTATAATGAGATGACAGAAGCTGAAAAACACACCTTTTTATACGGGTATTGGGAAAAGTCCTTCTATGATAAAGCAGCTAAAGCCTCGAGAACTTGGGATGGCTTTAATACCATTATCGGGAACTATATGGTTATCTCGAAATCGATTATTAAAGAGCATATTAAAGCATCCAAAAAAATGATTACCTGTCCAATTTGTCAAGGAACGGTATTAAATCATCATAAAAAGCTTAAATACGGCGACACTGATATTCGTGAGATTATCGGGATGCCCCTTGATCAAGTTATTAGCACTGTTGGCGAATTACAGGTACTAGAAAAAATGAAAGCCATCGTGGGCGGCGATATGGTTTTGACAGAAGAGGTCTCTCTATTACCTAGGGAAACACAAGTCGCTCTAAAAATGCTTGAACTAGAGTTAGGAAGTTTTGCGCAATATGAAATGGTGTTACAAAATGCCATGCCATTCTGGGACAGCATTAGCGGCAGTATCGAAACCATCAGCAGGAAAAACCGGATTACGATCTGTGATTTTGCCAATATCCACGAAACAAGAGAAAATATCATAGATAAGTATTTCACTAATGGAAAATATAAAAAGCTGACTTATGTCTATGAAGCGTTTGGTTACAAAAAAATCGTCACCTTAATTAATAAGGTTAAAGCAAGCCATCCCTGTCCATTCTGTAAAGGGAAAAAAGTTATTTCGGAAGATGGACTTCATGATGGCGTATATAAATTAACGATTCCCTGTGTGAGTTGTTATGCCAGTGGAATCAATGATGAAGGGCGTAAGGAAGTCGTTGAAGGTATAGATGTTCAAACTTGGCTAACGGGTAAAGTAAGTGACGTTATTTCTGAAAGCTTAAATATTGAAGCTGTTGCTGATATTCCAATTTTCAATCGTATTCGTGAGTTGAATAAACAAGAGATGATGGCAGTTTACCAATTTCTTGAGCAATAAAGTTTAGTTTTCTTAAAAAGACGATATAGAAAAGAAACGCATCGAGTCTATAGACTCGATGCGTTTTTTTATAATTGATTATAAAGCTCACCATCAACAGGTTCTAACCATTCTGTTTCTCCGGGTGAAATGGCTAAGTGGACAAACCAACTGTCTTTTGTAGCACCATGCCAATGTTTTACGTTCGCTGGAATATTCACAACATCCCCGCTTTGGAGGAATTGAGCGGGTTTGCCTTCTTCTTGATACCAACCCTCACCACCGGTAACTAATAATACTTGTCCGATTTTATGGAAGTGCCAGTTATTGCGAGCTCCCGGGGCAAAGGTTACGTTCCCAATAGGCGCATTCAAAGGTGTCGCATCAGTATAAATCATCTGCAAGTATGCATCACCTATAAAATTATCTTCAACCTTTTGTCCGAGTGGAAAGATATTACTGTTGCTTAGTTGCTCATTAGCCATAATAAAAACCTCTTTCGTTTAATTTTTATTAATTTCTTTAGCAATATTAAATGCCGACCATGCTTTAGGCCACCCTACATAAAACGAAAGGTGCGTGATGATTTCCGCTACTTCATCTTTTGTGACTCCGTTTGCCTTTGCTTTATGCAGATGTGGAGTTAATTGTTCAAAGTTTCCTCCTGATATTAATGCTGAAACTGTAATCATGCTGCGGTCACGTGCAGATAATTCTTTCTCTCTTGACCACACTTCACCGAATAAGATATCATCGTTCAGTTCAGCAAATTTCGGAGCGAATTCTCCTAACAAGTCTCGTCCTGCTGTTTGTTTTTCAGCCATATAAGAACATCCCTTTCATCGATGATTAACTGCTTCAAAATGAAGTATAGACCTTAAAGTACACTTTAAGGCAAGCCATAAAAATGGATTGATACTCCGACATTTGGTTTTTTATTAATTTAAGTATATCCTTTGAATAGAAACAAAATTAGAAATGGAGGTGGGGATCATGCCTTATTCCATTGGAGAATTTGCAGAAATCGTCGGTGTTAACAAGAGCACTCTCAGATATTATGAAATGGAAGGCTTACTTACTCCACATCGAAGTGACAATAATTTACGCGAATATACAGATCAGGATATAGGTTGGGTTCAATTTTTGCTTCATTTAAAAGATTCAGGAATGACGATGGCAGAATTGAAGCAATATACCGAGTGGCGGGCTATGGGGGACGAGACAATTCCTGAACGGAAAAATTTACTTGAACAGCGTAAGCAACAAGTGGAACAAGAAATTAAGGCATTGCAACAAAACTTGGATATACTGAACCGTAAAATTGTATTTTATAATGATCAACTAACGGGGAATAAATACGAATTCGTCCTTTATCACAATGAAAAGATACCACATCAAGAAGAAAAAGTAGATTCCTAATAAGTTAAGAGGCAGATGAACAACTTTTGATTATCAAAGGTTGTTCATCTGCCTCTTCTAATTTCAAAACTTGAAATCGAAGATGAGAGTCTATTTGTGTAATCATATTGCATGATCCGGTCGAGATATTACATTCTCATTTATCCGTTTATTAATTATATTGAAGCTGTATTCGTTTAAAAAAACCAGAGTAAAGGAGAAATTACTTTTGAGAAGAGAACTGAGGAAGGTTTTGTCTTTTTTGATGGTTTTAGTGACAGTGGTTGGCACAGGGATTAGCTTTGACGGCAATATTGTAAACGCTTTCGGTCCTAATGTCTTATATGTACCACCAGCAGATTCACCATCCTATGGGGCTTTATCACCTAGGGCAATCCAGCTTAAATATAGTGGCATCAACAATAATAAAATGTATGCTACATTTGAACAAACCTCTAATACCACCCCTGTTTTCCCTATTTATGAAAGCGTTGACAATGGTGTCACTTGGAATCAGGTTGGAGAAGTGGAGGATACTCAAAACGGTTGGGGAATGTTAAATTGCCCTGAATTGTTTGAACTCCCCCAATCTATAGGTAACATGCCTGCAGGTACTATGCTTCTTGCAGGAAATTCTGTGCCAAGCAACAAAGCAGCTACCAAGTTGGAATTATATAAAAGCAATGATTTAGGCAGAACATGGACATATGTAAGCACCATTGCTGAAGGTGGACGAAACGATATTGGTTACGATCCCATTTGGGAGCCTTTCTTTTTGGTTCACAACAACAAACTCATTGTTTATTATTCAGATGAACGTGATCCTGCTCATGCCCAGAAGTTAGTTCATCAGACTACGTTGGAGGGTACGAACTGGGGACCTGTGGTAGTTGATGTGGCATTTGCAGACAGTAAATTACGTCCAGGAATGCCTACAATCGCTAAGCTGGGCAATGGTAATTACGCAATGACCTATGAGATGGTCGGATACCCGGGCGTGCCCAATTATTTGAAAATTTCAGCAGATCCTGAGAGCTGGAATCCAACTGTAGTAGGATCTCTTGTAGGGTACGGAGGAAGTCCCTATATTTCTGCTTTGGGAGATGGGAGACTCGTATTAAACGTTGCAGGAAAAAAAGAAGTGCTGATCAACTCTTCTAGAGTGGATGCATCCGGAAGCTGGGTTCCATATAATCCGCCCGTAGATGCAGGGTATAACCGCCAACTACTGCCGCTTAGCAATGGCCGCTTATTTATCCCTCAAGCCGGATTTTTTAGTGGGAAAAACACGGTGAAATATGGTGATATGTCCGTAGGTTACTACAAATTAATTAATGTGAAGAGTGGGAAGGCTTTAGGTGTATTGGAAGGTGGAACTGCGAATGGCAATCCGCTCGTCCAATGGAGCAGCGGGACTAATTCTTTGGATCAATATTGGCTTATTTCCACAGCGGAAAGTGGGTATGCTCCTAACGGTTACAAATCCATTGTGAATGCAAAGAGTGGAAAGGTCGCCGGAATATTAGAAGGATCAACAACAGAAGGAGCTAAAGCCGTTTTATGGACTGAAAACCATTCCGATGACCAGCAGTGGACTTTACAAGCCTCTGGTAACTACTACAAGATTGTTAACCGTAACAGTGGTCAGACGTTAGGTATAGCGCAGGGTTCTACTGAAGAGGGTACCCAAGTTATACAGCAGACTGATGCAGGCAGCACTGATCAGCTGTGGGAGTTGGTTCCAGATGAAGGACATATTATGGTGGACAGTTATCGATTAGTTAATGAGAACAGTGGTAAAGTGTTGGGTATCTATCAAGGTTCGATGGCGGATGGAGGGAAGGCGGTTCAGTGGACCAGCGGAATTTCATCCCATGACCAAAATTGGTTTGTAGTCAGCACAGCTGATGGTTACACGAAGCTGGTCAATACTAATAGTCGTAAAAACCTGGGCATTTTAGGAGGTTCATTAGCTAACGGTGCTCAAAGTGTACAATGGAATGATAACGGATCGAATGACCAGCAGTGGACTTTGGAGTCCTCAGGTGATTTTTACAATATTATTAATCGTAACAGTGGAAAAGTTCTGGCAGTAGATCAGGGTTCGACGACAGAGGGGGCAAATATTATTCAAACAAATAATACAGGTTCTGCTGGCCAGCACTGGAAACTAGTCTCGAATAGATAATTTATGTAACCAAAAGTCATCGACCTTAAATTAAGGGTGATGACTTTTTGTCGATATAAGCTTTGAATGACTAAATCGTCACCTTCAGTGTCACGGGAATGTCACTTTGGAGAGATATACTATTTCCATCGACATATGGAGGGAATTGTGAAGTTATTATGGGAGTGAAATTACGAAAGATTCTTATTATAGGAACTATTTTGTATACACTGTTGATCTTATATTTTTTGTTTTTTGCTTTCAATAGAGTAGAGCATGCAACAAGCCAGTATGAATATACGTTTATGTTGATTCCAGAAAGTGTTCCGCTTCTTTTTCCTGATCTCTTTGACCTATCCTTTTCTTGGGTTTATGACTTTGGGAACATCGCTGCTTTTATTCCTTTTGGCGTATTATTCCCTTTGCTGTATCGTACACATTTTAAGAAGTTTATTTGTTTGTTTATCTTAACAATTTTTGTGCTGGAAAGTCTTCAAGCTTTAACTTTTTTGGGTTCCTTTGATGTAGCCGATGTCATCTCCAATACGTTAGGAGCAATGATCGGATTTTGTGCATATAAGATTGGATTTTCCCCGGAAATCACCAGGAGATCACTTTTTACTTCGGCATTATCTGTTGTTGTGCTATTGGTTGGAATCATGGGAATCTCTGAGATCATTGATTTAACTCTGAAGAAAAGTGAAAGACCTGTGCAGGGATTACAAACGTTAGAAAAGCTTACGGGAAGCATGCCTATCACGCATAATCTTCCCAGTTTCACTATCGCAGGTGAAAATATAATACCAAAAATGAATTTGTACAGCAGTGAAGGTGAAGATATTAAAAAATACACCTATACTTTGGGTGATAAAAAAGAGGTATGGTTATATTTCAGCTTTGGATTCCCGCAGAATGAAATTTCTAGCAGTGAACTAATGATTATAGCTGATGGTAACATGATCCTTCAATCCAGTGAACAATATAGTTCCCAAGCTGAACTCAACAATACGGCATTAGTTACCGTAAAAGAAATAACCTTTATCCTTAAAGGGAATGTGAAGTTATGGGATGTAGGATTTAGTGAAATGAAGCATTGGTGGGAATGAGGAACTAACCCTTCGTTAATTTTATTAACGGAGGGTTTCTTTTGCTGATCGCCTCATATACATATTCCGATATACAGCCGGGGTGAGGTTCTCGTATTTTTTGAAGGTTTTAATGAAATAGCCCGTGTCGCAAAAGCCCAAATCATCACTGACTTGATTGATCGGGGAATCCGTGGATTCCAGCAGTTGCTTAGCCCATTCAATCTTGAGTCTGGCAATGAAGATGGAGAAATTCTCTCCAGTTTCTTTAGTGAAAATACGGCTGAAATAACTGGGGCTGATATGACAAAGCTTAGCCATCTCTTTGAGGCTGAAATTCTCATTTTTGTGTGCATAAATGTAATTAAAAGCAGGCTGAAGCACAGAATTTACAGAGACGAACTTTTGTACACCATTCTTTAATTTGGTCTCGATCAAGGCCCCGGATAACTCCTGCTGTATGGATTGGATTTTTCGATACGTACGGTCTGACTCGTCCATTGCTTCAGCAGAAGCGGGTGCTTCTATATTGGTGGTCAGAACCTTTTTATACAAATCCACAGTAGTATGCTTTTGAATGGCTTCCTCCACGATATAGGTACTTAACTGCAGCAGCAGCTCAACACACTTTGTTACTTCATCGTAGGATAAAACAGGCAGTGCCTGGTAATCCTCTTTGAGTGCTTTAAATTTCATGTTCGTCTCCACATTCGGCGGGCGAGAGACAATTTGCTCCAGTTGTGGCACGTCAGGTTCACGAAGCTTGAGCTGTCCGGCCATAATTGCACCTAGATATTGATTATCTATAATGATCGGAATCGCGATATCTATAATATTGAAATGACATAAATAAATAAACGGTTTGTTCTGGCGAACCGCTTCAATCCCAGCGCGGGCATCACATTTTTGACAATATTGAGAGAGATGGGAGTCCTGGCGCACACCTTGACAGAATGGCTGGCAATAGCTGTGCTTGGTCACAGGAACACCCTTGTAATCAACAGTAAGAATAGCCATTTTGGTTACAAGAGATAAGGAATCCTGGAGCTTTTCCCATTTCTTCAAATCAATAATTTCTTCTAGGTTGAACCGGGATTTTGACATCACAAAATTCTCCTATGTAAGTTATAGAATCTTAATGAACATTATACAGAATAATTCAACACAATGACATGAAAGTTCGATTTTTCACGATTATGACAAAAAAATACGATAAGAAAACGCTTTAATAAGCTTTTATTGTTTCATGTTTCTTAAATTAGAGCAATCTATAATGATAACTATAAACAACTGAGGAGGAACGAAAAATGAGAAGAGCATTTATCAGTCCGACGAAATATGTACAAGGTGAGAATGAATTATTGAACTTAGGTTACTTCGTAAAAACATTTGGTGATTCTGCTTTGTTAATTGCCCATCCAGATGATGTAACACGTGTGAAAGACAAACTGGAGTCAACTAAACAGAAATTTAATATAACTCTTGTTGAAAGCGGCTTCCACGGGGAATGCTCAAGACAAGAAGTCGCCAGATTACAAGCGCTAGCCAAAGAACATCAATGTGCATGTACGATTGGCTTGGGTGGAGGTAAGGCGATTGATACGGCAAAATGTGTAGCTGAAGGAGAAGCGCTGATTATCGTTCCAACGATAGCAGCAACTGATGCTCCGACAAGCCACTCAGCGGTGCTCTATACTCCGGAAGGTGAATTCGATGATTATGCTTATTTCAAGCAAAGCCCGAGTGTAGTCATGATTGATACAACAGTTATTGCCAATGCACCTACAAGATTTCTTGTGGCAGGTATGGGAGATGCACTTTCAACCTATTTTGAAGCAAGAGCTACTGCAAATTCTTACTCCAATGTGAATGCAGGTTTACCTTGCGGAGTTCGTGAAGGGGTTTGCGGTGAAGCTAAAGGAACAGTAACAGCGTTGGGACTTGCGAAGCTCTGCTATGAGACATTGCTTGAGAATGGATTCAAGGCGAAGCAAGCTTGCGATCTGAATATCGTAACCCCAGCTTTGGAGAATATAATTGAGACGAATATTCTTTTATCGGGTCTTGGGTTTGAAAGTGGTGGTTTGGCAGCGATTCATGCGATTCATAATGGGTTAACTGCTTTGGAAGGAACTCATCATTATTATCATGGTGAAAAGGTTGCCTTCAGCACGATTGCTCAATTGGTTCTTGAAAATGCAGACCGGACTGAATTAAAAGAAGTGTTGGACTTCTGTCTTTCGATTGGCCTTCCAGTATGCTTAGCGGATATTGGTGTTGAGCATGTAACCTATGAGGAACTGCTTGAGGTTGCTAAAAAAGCTTGCATTGCTGAGGAATCTATCCATTCGATGCCGTTCCCAATTACGGAGGATGCGGTTGCATCAGCAATTATGGCAGCCGATCA
Organism: Paenibacillus sp. FSL H8-0315; assembly: GCF_038005365.1. NCBI lineage: Bacteria > Bacillati > Bacillota > Bacilli > Caryophanales > Paenibacillaceae > Paenibacillus > Paenibacillus sp. FSL H8-0315. Next base: position 6,618,603 of record NZ_JBBOTA010000001.1, read on the forward strand.
ATTAGGCCGTCAATATAAATCAAGTAAGGAGCTTTAAGATGAAAAAAATAATAAACAAGCCGGAGACTCTGGTTAGGGAAATGTGTAACGGGCTTGTCTTGGCGCATCCCGAGCTGGATTTCGATCCTAAATTCAAAGTGATTTCTAAGAAAGAGATCAATCAAGATAAAGTTACCCTGATCAGTGGTGGCGGAAGCGGGCATGAGCCGGCTCATGCCGGGTTTGTAGGAACCGGGATGCTGGATGCAGCTGTATGCGGTGATGTGTTTGCTTCTCCATCCCAAATTCAGGTTTATCAAGCGATTCGCCGCACAGCAAGCACCAAAGGTTCGCTGCTTATTATCAAGAATTATAGCGGTGACATCATGAACTTTAAAAATGCGGCCCATCTAGCAACTGAAGACGGTATCGAAGTGGATTATGTCAAAGTAGACGACGATATTGCCGTTGAAGACAGCCTTTATACAGTAGGCAGAAGAGGCGTAGCCGGAACAGTGCTTGTTCATAAGGTAGCCGGAGCAGCAGCAGAAGCTGGATTGTCCTTAGCGGAAGTGAAAGAAGCGGCGCAACATGCAATTGATCATGTGCGCAGCATAGGCTTCGCCTATACCTCTTGTACCGTGCCTGCCAAAGGTACTCCGACATTTCATATTGAAGAGAACGAGATGGAATACGGGGTTGGCATCCATGGAGAACCTGGAATACGCAGGGAGAAAATTGTACCCGCAGATGAATTAGCACAGCGAATGGTTACCTCTTTGCTAGACAACTTCCAAATGAATGATCAGAAGCAGGAGGAAGTAGCCGTATTAATTAATGGTTTTGGAGGCACCCCGCTGCAAGAGTTATATTTGCTGAACAATTCTGTCATCCGCGAATTAACCGCTAAGAATAAGCAAGTGTTTAAAGTGTTTGTTGGTAACTACATGACCAGCATTGACATGGCAGGTGCATCGGTGACGATAATGAAGCTGGATGAGACACTGAAGAAATGGTTATCTGCGCCTTGTGATACACCAGCCTTGTCGATTAAAGGCCCTTTTGAGCCTGTGAAATATACTGAAGTAATCCAAGAAGAGAAAGCAGACAGCAATGTATCCTTTAAGAATAATACGGATGCTGCTGCAGCGGTGATTAAGAACAATCGGTTTACTTTGCAAAATATCGTCTATCTGCTCGATCAAATGAGCCAGGTTATTATCGAGAATGAAGTTCCGTTCTGTGAGCTTGACTCCCACGCTGGAGACGGCGATTTCGGGATGAGTGTAGCTAAGGGCTTTAAACAGCTGAAAGTCGAGTGGGAAGATATTTTAGCTCATCATCTCACTAATATCGGTGAGTTCCTTGACGCCTGCTCCATGGTCATTATGGAATATTGCGGCGGAGCATCCGGACCGATCTGGGGATCAGGCTTCCGCGCAGCGAGCAAAAATGTTCAGCAGAAGGAAGAGCTGACCATTCAGGAGTTTGCTGATATGATGCAGGCTGTTGTCAAAGGGATTCAAGATACGGGTGAAAGATCTTTTGGCAGAGGGGCTGTCGTCGGAGACAAGACATTGATTGATGCGCTTGTACCGTTCGCAGATGCCTGGACCCAAAGTGCAGAACAAGGCGACGATATTAAAGTGGCGGCAAATAAAGCAGCGGAAGCAGCTGTCCAAGGTTCTAAAAATACTATAGAAATCGTTGCCCGTATGGGAAGAGCCGGTACAGTAGGGGAACGCAGCATCGGTTATCCAGATGCGGGTGCTCATGCGCTTGGGGTTATTTTCACAGAGCTGGCAAAAGCAATGAAATAAACAAGGTTAACTGGCGTATCACCTAAAATTTAAAAAAAACGTACTGCATTAGCTGCAGTACGTTTTTAATTTAAATAACAAATTCAACGATGTATTGTTGGCAAATGAGTTCATATCCCAGCGATTGATATAGAGAAATGGCTCCTACATTCTCCTCAAAAACATTCAAATATACGTTAGCTGAAATGGCATGTCCTTGGCGTGTTAGCTCTGCACAGACTTTTTTTCCATAACCATTTCTTCTCCAGGCTACATCTGTTCCGATATTTCCTAGTTCAACGTAATCCTCACTATATATATGGTATCCTCCTACAGCAATCAGCTCGTCTTGTGCCATCACACCATAGAACGGATTCTGTAATTCTTCTTTTGAAAAAGCCATGGTTTGCAGCTCGTTCATCTTTGCTTCAATTCGCTGGAAATGAGCAGGTCCTAAGTGCATAACATGCTTGTCCGCTGTTGGTAGAACATCTTCATGAATATGTTTCATAAGAAGCAATTTTTTGGGAGGGCTGTAGAACTCAAGCTGAGAAGCAAAGACCTGCAGCTCTTGTTCGTTAATAATAAAGCTACCTACCGCATGGTTATGTAGATGTAATTCATCTTTCATGAACGCCAACATTGAGCTGAGACAAAAGGATTGCTGAACTGGATATACAGAAAAAGCATTAAACGGAAGGCCACTTAAAAAGGCTAATACTCCAAGCAACTCGCCCTGGTCAGAATACTGACCGTAATGCACTGTGTTTTGTCTGCGAAAAGTAAGGTATGAATAATATAAAAAATGCTGTTCCTTATTAATCGAGCTTAAAATAACATCCAACTCTGCTGCTGTTAATTTTCTATACATATACGACCTGCCTCCATTAACAATTGCTGTTGCTATTTCCTCTTGCTGAATTAGCACAACCTTTTCTAATATATCATAAATCAGAACTTTGTTTGCTTTATTGCTGGGTTGAGCCAAGTATGATACTATTGTCCCCTTAGAAACATAAAATGAGATATGAAGGTTTTCTTGAAAGGATGATATATATTAAGGCAATCTTAGTTCGGTACTTCGGAAATCCGCAAGATCGAACCGCCATGTTCAACGCTGCTTCCCTAGTCATCAATGCTTTTATTGGTATAGGCAAGTTAATTCTTGGGTTATATCTATTGTCCGGATGGTTCATCACAAATGCACTTTATTATCTGATCCTGTGTATAGCCAAAGGACAGGTGCTTCATAAATATACATTAGCTAAAAAAGTCAGTTCAGCACAGCAAAGGTATTCCATGGAGCTTTATGTTTATAAGCGTGGCGGTGTTTTTCTTTGTCTTCTAGGGGTTTCTTATCTGTTGGTCTGCTTGCGGATTTATCTAGTCGGAGACGCTTTGGTTTATGAAGGTTACATTGTATATCTGGTAGCACTGATCGCTTTTACAAAACTTGGTTTTGCCATTCATGGAAATATTGTTAACCGTCATCTCAAAAATCCCATTATATCAACATTAAAAATGATTAGCTTTACTGATGCCTTAGTCTCCATTGTTGTCACTCAAATGGCTGTGCTTACAATGAAAGGCTCACCTCAGGCATTAAACGCCAGCGCGTTGTTTGGCATGGGATGTAGTGTTTTATTTTGTCTGGGGGGGATCTGGATGATGCTCCGTAAGACAAAGGCTCCAATGAAGGAAGTAGAATTAATTAAAAATTAGATGATATCATAACTTCCCCTTATCCCTTAGGATGAGGGGTTATTTGTATTTTTATGTCATATTATCAGCGTTGAATGCCGAAGCTTATAGAAAATTATATTTTTATGCAACCTAAACACTTCTTTTCCTACTTTATAAGTGAATGCTTAAATTAAATCGAACGGAAGTGATGGAGTGGAAGATAGTGAAATCATACAATTGTATTTTGCACGTAATGAAAGGGCAGTAGAAGAAACATCGAAAAAATATAGAAATTATTGTACTCGGATCGCTCATAACATTTTGTCTAATGCTGAAGATTCGGAAGAATGTGTTAACGATACCTTTCTTGGTGCATGGGAAGCAATACCGCCGAAGTCTCCTGCAAAGCTGTCCTCTTTTCTGGGGAGAATCACACGAAATATTGCTTTGAACAAATACGATTATTACATGGCTAAAAAACGGAATAAAAAATTCGATACGATTCTTAATGAATTAAACGATTGTTTATCCTCTTCAGACAACGTTGAAACCCAATACGAGGAAGCACAAATAGCCGAATCTATAAGCAAATTTCTACACAACATTAAGGAAGATCAGCGGAATGTTTTTTTGAGGCGTTACTGGTATTCTGATTCTTTGGCCGATATTGCCGCACGCTTCTCAATCAGTGAAAGTAAAACCAAATCAATTCTTTTCAGAACACGCAAAAAACTCCAAATATATCTTCAGAAAGAGGGTTATTTCCTTTGAATAATAAAGAGCTCTTCAAAACAATCGGTTACATAGACGAAAATCTGATAGAAAAAGCCAACTCCGCGAGACGCACTAATAAAAAAGCTTATGTAAAGTGGGGCTCACTCGCAGCTTGTGCTGCATTGGTGTTAGGTGTGGCCGTTTATAAATTTCCGCAGACTCCGTTGCCTAATTCACCACAAATATCACAGCAGACACCAGTCTCGTCTCCCACAGGGGTTCGCAAAATTCTGAATTACAATGGATACCGTTATGCATTCGTAGCAGATGGCGCTCAGTTTAAGTTCACAGGTATGGAGCCTGACAAATCGCTTGGTGCATTAGAGTTTGATCTCAACCAAGAGCCCGGAAAGAATGACGGGGATAAGAATGCGGAAAAAGATTATGCCGCTACGTTCGCTATGGGTGGAAAGCTGTATGAAATCCCAACATACCCATCCCATTTTCGTATTGCAGTTAAGGATGAGCAATATTATTATCTAGCTGAAATTGTGGCGAAGGTAGACGATTCTGCAATGAGCGCGAAGGAGTATCTAGATCTGGCTAATCTGAAGGAGCATGCAAAAGATATCTATATTCTGAATCATGTGGGGAATGACGTGCAAAAGACTATCACTGATCATCCTATTGTTGAGTCCATTATCGAAGGTTTGTACAGCGCAAAAAAAACAGAGCTAAGCATTAAGGAATATGAAGCTCTTGCAGCGGCGCAATCCCAAGGAAAATCATATCAATTACAGTTCAACCTCAAAGACGGGACTTATATCGCCATGTATATCATTCCCGAATTAAAGGTGGTGTCTATGGGTGATGCTTATTATTATTTGCCTGATACCTTTTTTGATCAAACCAGCGACCTCTTTTCAGGTCTGACACAAGAAGTGCTACCGCTTTACTGAGAAGGCGGAGATAAGAGATCCTTAAAAACTGTGCATTGCAGGTTATCTAATATCTCGCATATAATGATCTAAATGATAATCGTTATCATTTAATAGAAGAGAAAAGGTGATCTGCTCATGATAAAACATAATATTGGGATTACGGAGTGCAGCTTACCTGCTGAGTGTATAACAGAATGACAAGTTCATCTATTCATAACATCTATAACGGGTATTTCGATGCTTTGTTTGAGGCTCCGTCTATGAGGGGTACTACAGAGAGGAAACATTTCGCACAATCCAGTACCCAAGGATACGTCGATAGAGTTATCACACCCTCCGGGATCGAAATTGTTGATAGTGATTACCGTTTTGCTGATGATCGCCTAGTTCGGGTTCAATCCGAAGCGGCGATGATTGAGTTAAGCTTTTGTCTGCAGGGAAGCGGGGAAGTTCATGTAACAGATACCAGCCATGAGTTAATGCCCGATAGTTGTTCATTGCAGTTCATGCAGGATTTCCAAGCGGAATTTCACTATCGGAGTGCTGAACCTATCCGTTTATTGTCCATAGGTGTGCCGGTTACACTATTCGATTCATGGATGGCGGATCAAAGCTCTTCACATGCTCGCAGCTTATCCGGGCTGTTAGATTCACGTGCTTTTCGAATGTTCCGTATGCCTATTCTTCCAGAAACCACCCGATTATTGGTGCAATTGAGAGACTGTCCATATCATACCTCCATGCGCCGGTTGTACGTAGAGGGGAAGGCATTAGAACTCCTATCTGTATATTTTGACGCATTTCTTTTTGAGCAGAAACATACTAAACGCAGTTTGCATTTATCACGTAGTGACCGAGAAAACATTCGGAAAGCCAGGGATATCATCCTTGACCACATGGCAAACCCACCTTCGCTAATCGAATTGTCCAAGCTGGCAGGCATTAACGAATACAAATTAAAAGTTGGATTTAAGGAAGAGTACGGAACAACTGTATTTGCATATTTACGGAACAAACGTTTAGAAAAAGCATGGGAAATCATAAGTACCGGGGAGATTAGTGTCAGCCAAACAGCGACGATGGTAGGTTACAACAACTTTAGTCATTTTGCCGAAGCTTTTCGGAAGCAGTATGGAATTAATCCTTCAGAAGTAATTAAAAAACGATAAAAATTAAATAAATATCCGCCAAACCGTTATTCAATCCCTCTGCCGGTAGTTCTGTCCTATCAGCAGAGTGTATGATCGGACTTGCTAGAAGTGAGAATGATTATCAGTAGATTGGAGAGGGTTGGAAAAATGTTCAGTTTAAAACAGATCTCTTTTGTGGGAATCGCCTTAATCATGATGGTGATGCTGTACGGGTGTGGGAATTCAGGTCAGGAGGCTAAGGTAGAAAATTCTCAACCTGCGGTAAATTCAGAACCCGTCGCTACTAATTCGACCGAAACACGTACCCTCAAGGATGCTAAAGGGGATATTGTAATACCGGTGAACCCGGTTAGAATTGCCGATGTATCCGGCTCAACGGAAGAACTTCTGGTGCTTGGATATAAACCTGTTATTACTGGGAATACAGATATGGCTAATTCATTAGAAATCACTCCTATTCTCAAAAAAGAACTGCCTGATGTAACTCCCGCTGGATGGTTTCAGACGGAAGTCAACTTAGAAGCGATCATTGCAGCAAGCCCTGATTTGATACTGGCAGGACCTACCCAAGAAAAAATCTATGATCAACTAAATATGATTGCTCCAACAGTGAGGGTGCCTTATGGCTTTAACGCTTTTAGAGAGCGATTTGCATTTGTTGCGGAGGTGCTTGATAAGAAAGCGGAAATGGAAACGTGGCTGAAGGCCTATGATCAACGTGCTATACTACTACATGATCAAATCACTGAGATAACCAAGGAAGAGACGTTTGCGATAATCGAAGCTACAGAGAAAGAAATACGCATCTATTCCCGCACAGGTATTGCGGATATGATTTTTAATGATCTAGGATTACCCCTCGCGCCAGGTACACCGGAGCCAGATCCATGGGGAGGGAAAGTGACAAGTCTAGAAGCACTGTCTACCTTTAATCCAGACCATATCATTTTATTATCCGATAATGACCAGAATGTTCTTGACCAAAGCAAGGTCTGGAGTAATCTGAAAGCTGCAAAATCGAATAATATATATCGCATGACAAGCAGACAAAATTATAATGAGGCTTTCTTTGCTTTAGGAAAAGAAGCATTGTTGGAGCAAATATCCGAACAAATCAAGGAACATATCAAACAGTAAAGGATAATTTAATCTTTTCTCGAATATTCTCTGAGTTGCAATGATTATTATTTAAAGGGATGATTAAATTGAAGCAAGGGATATTAGTTTTTCTAAATGGAACTTCAAGTTCCGGAAAGACCTCCATATCGACTGAACTGATAAAACAGAAAGAGATTCCTTTTTATCATTTATCAATTGATGATTTTTTTAATAATTACAATGATTTTATTAATAATAAATTTCCAGATGAACCTACAAGAGAAATAGATCATCAAGTCGTTTCCCAAATATTAGATGATTCCATATTCTCAGTGTACCGCTCGACAATTAAATTGTTAATAGAAATGGGTTTTAATGTAATAGTAGATACCGTAATCGACAATGATAAGAGGTTTAATGTGTTTCTTGAGCAATTTTTCGATCAGCCTACGTTATTTATAGGTGTAATATGCTCGAAAGAAGAACTCATAAGAAGAGAGCAAACAAGAGGAGATAGAAAGATTGGACTAGCAGCTTCACAGTTTAGCAAAGTATATTGCTTTGATGAATATGACCTCGAAGTAAATACGGAAGAGATGAATTCAATAGAATGTGCCGAAAAGATATTAAGTTTTATTAAGTCCAATAAGGAATACTCGGTATTTAAGAAATTAAGTAAAAGAAATGTTAGTGTTTCCTAGATGGCGTATCCAGATAACACCATATTCAAGCGGGTCAAAAAAGAGAGGATCCTTTATAATAATGAGAATGGTTCTCACTATTATAAAAACTTGATCGGAGAGCGGTAGCAATGACTGGAATAGATTTTCATCACAATTTCAATCTTTTTTTCGATGGGCTTGAGCTGCCGCGGCAGAATAGAGATCGTACAGAGCACATGGCACTACATTCGCAAAGGGGAGAAGGGTTCGTTCGTCGATTCGTCCCACGCTTTGATATCAATGTGGTGGTATCCGATTTTACCTTTCGCCAGGATTACAGCGTGCCTCTCGTAACCAAAACAGCAATGGTTGAGCTTAATTATTGTTTGCAAGGGAAAAGAGAAGTCTCTGTTGATGGTGTCCAGTATGAGTTTGTTCCGGGAAGCTGTACGCTACAACTCATGAATGAAGTTGGCTCTCAATTTGAGTTTCAGGGGAATGAATCTTATCTGATGTTAGGCATAGGTATTCCTGTTTCGACTTTCCATCACTTCATGGAAGAAGGCGGGGGTGGGAGATCCGCTGATTTTGACCGCATTCTTGGCCAAGCATCTTTTCGTGTTTTTCAGGAAACGATGCAGCCGTCTACTGCTATCGTGCTTGAGCGAATGCTGGCAGCTCTTCAAAACCGCAGCACCAAAAATCTGGAGATCGAATGTAGTACATTAGAGCTTTTGTCGTTGGGCTTTCAATCGATTCTAACAGAAGGTACTTCTGGGACAACAAAGCTGTCGAAAAGCGACATGACAAAAATTAGTGAAGCGCGGGACATCATGATGCAACGGATGATAGATCCGCCAAGCCTGTTGGAGCTCTCCCGATTGATTGGCATGAATGATAACAAATTAAAATCTGGCTTTAAAGAAATGTTCGGAACAACTGTATTCGGCTATTTGCGGGATATAAGGCTGGAGAAGGCTCTACACCTATTGCAGCAAGGTGATTTGAACGTTAATGAGACATCCTGTGCTGTGGGTTATTCCAACTCAAGTCACTTCTCGGAGGTGTTTCGGGAGAAATACGGGATCAATCCCGGCAAGCTTGTGAAACAGTTTGCTTCTTCTGTACTGATGACTTCAAAACACGAATCGAACCTTTAAAGAATACGGAGATAACAGTTGCAAATAACCCACCAGTCACGACTGGTGGGTTATTACATTTACATATGAAGATAAACGCAAAATCCCTCAGAATTTATTCTATCTCTCGACTACTGTTTCTCCTTCAATTAACACAGGTTGATAATAAGTATTGTTGGGAAGATCCTTTTTTCCTTGTAATTTTTTAATGACCCAATCCGCTGCATCACGGCCCATAGTTTCTTGGGGATGTGTTAAAGTGGTCAGTTTGATGTTTGCATTTTGGGCAATATAGGAGTTGTCCTGGCCAATAATTGATAATTCCTCTGGTATAGAAATGTCTAGCTGTCTGCAAGCATTGACCACTTCCAGACCAACCTCGTCGTTGTAGCAGACAATCGCAGAGAGGGTATCTCTATTTTTATTTAGGAAATCCTTCAAGTTCGTAGCTAAGGTTTGTTTGGTCTCGGTGTTGAACGAAAATATTTGCTCTGGATAAAACCGTAATTTAGCTTCTTCGAGAGCTTTGATATAGCCCTTCATTCGATATTTGCCCTGTAAATCATCCATTTTTGCGATAAGTCCAATTTGAGAGTGGCCTTTGGAGATCAATTCTTTTGTTGCCAGATAACTGGACTGCACATCGTCAAGACAAAGGAAGGGGAGCTCTATTTCCTCATAAAAAGCATTAATCATAATGAGTGGAATATCTTGCTCCTTAAACGACAGATAATACGCAATATTGGGATTATACAGATTACTTTTCGTAGGTTCAATAATTAAACCATCTACGCCGTAGGACAACATCATTTCGAGAGCTTTTTTTTCTTGCGCAACATCGTTATTGGTACTAGCCAATAGTAGTGAATAGTTATCCTCATTCATTCGGCTTTCAATCCCCCGGATAATAGAAGGGAAGATATAGTCAGAGATATAGGTCGTAATTACACCGATCGTCTTCTTATGGGAACTCCCGCCGGTCTTTGTGCGATATTGGTTGCTGACATACGTGCCAGAACCTTTTTCGCTGCGGAGGAATCCTTCGTTGGATAGCTCTAAAATGGCTTTTCTAACAGTCTGTCTGCTAACCTCGTACAAGGACTGCAAGGCAGACTCCGTAGGAATTTGTTCGCCTACATTGTAATCTCCTGAAAGGATCTTGCTTTTTATATCCTCTATAATCACTTGATACTTTGGTTTCATGTAATTCCTCTTTCCATACTTGTTCGCTTTATAATTCGTACATTTCGTTAAGTTGTATGTACAAATTATAGCATGACTACGAATTAAATATAAAGGGGCTCTTTTTTTATGAAAAATGTAAATATTTCGTACCTTTAGATCATCATAAACAAACTAAGTCCGGAGTTAAATTATTATCTTCTCCATATTTGTATGTATATATAACTATTTTATTGACAAATGTACGTACAAAAATTTATACTAAAGCTGTCAATTAAGAAAGCGAATTCTTTTATATTAAAAAAGCGCTGTCAGAGAGGTGACCAACGTGATATCGAATCGATTAATCATCGAAGAAGCAATCAATAAGGGAGAAACTTCGCTAGGGATTGAATTTGGATCCACGCGTATTAAAGCAGTACTTATTGATCATAGTTTTCAAACGATCGCTTCTGGAAGTTATGAATGGGAAAATCAGTTGAAAGACGGCTTTTGGACGTACAGCCTAGAAGATATTATCAAAGGTCTACAAGATGCTTATCGTGAGATGAAGCAAGAAGTTCAACAAAATTACGGAATCACCCTCCAAACCGTTGGTTCAATCGGGTTTTCTGCAATGATGCATGGATATATGGCTTTTGACGAACAGGATCAATTGCTCGTTCCGTTCCGGACTTGGCGTAATGCAACAACGGGTAAGGCAGCCAAAGAACTGACAGATGTATTTAAATTCAATATTCCTGAACGTTGGAGTATTGCTCATCTTTATCAGGCGATCTTAAACAAAGAAGAACATGTGCCGCAGATTCGGTTTGTTACAACGTTAGCAGGATACATTCATTGGTTATTGACCGGCAACAAAGCACTTGGTGTTGGAGATGCTTCAGGTATGTTCCCGATTGATGAATCCATAGGAAATTATAATGAATCTATGATACAACAGTTTGACGAGCTTATTGCTGGCAAAGGTTATTCGCTGAAGACCAGCGACCTTCTTCCTAAGGTGTATGTTGCCGGTGAGCAAGCAGGTCTATTAACCGAAGCAGGAGCCAAAATTCTGGATCCATCATTGCAATTACAAGCTGGGATTCCGCTTAGTCCTCCAGAAGGGGATGCAGGAACCGGTATGGTTGCTACCAATAGTGTAAGAAAACGTACCGGGAATGTCTCCGTAGGAACCTCTGTTTTTGCCATGATCGTATTGGAAAAAGAGCTTTCCAAGGTTTATCCGGAAATCGATATGGTGACTACGCCAGACGGAAGTCCAGTAGGTATGGTTCATGCTAATAACTGTTCAAGTGACCTTAATGCCTGGCTCGGATTATTCCGTGAATTCTATGAAGCGATGGGGCAAAAGGTCGAAGCTGACAAATTGTACAGCGTACTGCTGAATAAAGCTTTGGAAGCAGACCCAGATGCCGGTGGATTGCTCAGTTACGGTTATTTCTCGGGTGAGAACATTACGGGGTTAGAAGAAGGTCGTCCGTTATTTGTACGTTCGCCTGAGAGCAAATTTAATCTGGCTAACTTTATGCGTACACATTTGTTCAGCGCCTTTGGTGCTTTGAAAATTGGAATGGACATTTTAACGAAAGAAGAGAATGTAGCCATAGATAGTATTTTAGGACACGGCGGTATATTTAAGACTCCGGTTGTTGGCCAAAGAATGATGGCAGCTTCACTGAATGTTCCTGTTTCCGTAATGTCGACAGCTGGAGAAGGCGGCGCATGGGGAATGGCTATTCTTGCCTCCTACATGATGAACAAAAATCAGGAAGAAAGCTTGGAAGACTTCCTCGATCAAAAAGTGTTCAAAGATGTAAAGGGAGAAGAAATTCATCCCGATGCAACCGACATTAAAGGTTTTGAAACCTTTATCGAACGTTATAAAAAAGGTCTGGCGATTGAGCAATCCGCTGTTGATAATTTAGTCTGAAAATGGAGGGACCAAGATGTTAGAACAACTTAAAGAAGAGGTTTTTCAAGCCAATCTGGAATTGCCGAAACATGGACTAATCAAGTATACATGGGGAAATGTGAGTGCAATTGATCGCGAAAGTGGATTATTCGTAATCAAACCTAGTGGTGTAGATTATGAAACAATGAAAGCCAGCGATATGGTAGTTGTTGATCTGGATGGCAATGTGGTTGAAGGGGAGATGAGACCTTCCTCCGATACCCCTACTCACGCAGTACTTTATAAACATTACTCCGAAATTGGCGGAATCGTGCATACACATTCCACTTGGGCGACTATCTGGGCACAAGCAGGACTTGACGTTCCTGTAATGGGAACTACGCACGCTGATACATTCTATGGCTCCATTCCTTGTGCGCGTTTCTTGACGCAAGAGGAAATCGATCGGGGTTACGAAGCGGAAACAGGTAATGTAATCATCGAAACCTTTGAACAACGCGGGATAGATATTATGGCGGTTCCCGGTGTTTTGCTTAAAGGCCACGGACCCTTTACTTGGGGGAAAAATGCAAAATCCGCTGTAATGAACAGCGTAGTGTTGGATGAAGTATCGAAAATGAATTTATTTGCTAGAGAGTTGAACCATTTTGCGGAAGAATTGCCACAACGTATTCTAGATAAACATTACTTGCGCAAACATGGGAAAGACGCTTATTACGGTCAAAAATAATCAAACTACAAAATGATGAAAAGAGGATGAATATGTCAACAGCAGTAGCAAAAGAATTTTGGTTTGTCGTAGGTTCGCAACATCTTTATGGGGAAGAAGCATTGGCTGAAGTTAAAGCGCACGCACAAACGATGACAGATGCTTTGAATAAAAGCGGAGTTTTGCCTTACCCACTAGTATTGCAGGATTTGGCTGTCAGCGCAGATAAAATCACCAACATTATGAAAGAAGTTAACTACCGTGACGAAGTTGCCGGTGTCATCACTTGGATGCATACTTTCTCACCTGCAAAAATGTGGATCCGCGGAACAAAAATGCTGCAAAAACCTTTGCTTCATCTAGCTACGCAATATAATGAAAGTATTCCATGGGCAACAATTGATATGGACTTCATGAACTTGAACCAAGCAGCTCATGGTGACCGTGAATATGGTTTTATTAACGCCCGTTTGAACAAACAAAACAAAGTGGTTGTAGGCTATTGGGAACGCCCTGAAGTTCAAAAGCAAATTGCAGAATGGATGGACGTAGCCGTTGCTTATAACGAAAGCTTCAATATCAAAGTTGCTCGTTTTGGTGACAACATGCGTAACGTTGGTGTAACTGAAGGAGATAAAGTTGAAGCCCAAATTCAATTTGGCTGGACGGTTGACTACTTTGGTATTGGTGACCTGGTTCAAGTCATTAATGAAGTTAAAGAAGAGGAAATCGATGGTTTGTTTGCTGAATATGCAGAGCTGTATGAATTCGACTATGGCACTAACAGCAAAGAAGCTTGGGAAGCTAGCGTAAGAGTTCAAGCAAGCTATGAAATTGCTATCAAACGTTTCCTTGATCAAGGTGGCTACAATGCCTTCACCTCAAACTTCGAAGATTTACATGGAATGAAACAACTTCCAGGACTTGCTGTTCAACGTTTGATGGCACAAGGATATGGTTTTGCTGGAGAAGGAGACTGGAAGACTGCAGCTCTAGACCGCTTGCTTAAAGTGATGAGCCATAACCAATCGACTGGCTTTATGGAAGATTACACTTATGAATTGACAGTTGGACAAGAATCTATTCTTCAATCCCATATGCTTGAAGTAGATCCAACTTTGGCAAGCAACAAACCAAAAATCATCGTGTCTCCACTAGGTATTGGTGGTAAAGACGATCCAGCCCGTTTAGTATTTGACGGCAAAGCAGGAGACGGTGTAGTGGTTTCCATGGCTGACTTCGGTACGCATTACAAACTTTTGATCAATGAAGTGACTGCTTTTGAACCAACTGTTCCAGCTCCAAACCTTCCAGTAGCTCGTGTGCTTTGGAATGTTAAACCAAACTTCCAAGACGGAGTTAAAGCTTGGATCGAAAATGGTGGCGGTCACCACACCGTTGTTTCATTAACTCTTACAACAGACCAAATTATTGCTTACGCAAAACTTGTGAACTTGGAATATGTAGTTATTAAATAATAGCAAAGCTTTATTACGATTAATAGGACTCCATTCCTCGGCTTTTTGAGGAATGGAGTCCTATTGTTTTGTTCGATTTACTTCAATAAATGCGATAGTTTCCACTTAGGGCCAGTAAACTAAAGAAGTACAGACAGTTATCATAATAACGACGTTGTCCAGTTCGCAAAGGTGTATCCCAAAACAAACGGACAAAATGCTCTGCCTCCGGGCCATCAGAAGCAAGCGAAGCCATAGCGTTGGTCGCCAAAAGGCCTACCGGATGCAGCGCCGGTTCGTCGAATGCCTGTCCCTCAATGGTATACCTCCGGTAATTGGAAACTTCGATATTCCTAAAAAAAGCTTGAATCCGGTTACATTGATCGACCTGCCAGCTGTCCTTTTGGAACCATGCCCAGTCCAAACCGATATTAGCCGCAACCCGGTAAGCATCACTGAAAAAATGACTGAAATCACCATGAGGCTGGGGTTCTGCCGGGGTGCCGTTAAAATTAGCATATTCGGGAGCGAGACCAGTTATAGGATTACATGTAGTGTGTAGATATGAGCGGCTGGCTTCCGCCGCTTCTCGCCAAAACATGTGGTCACCTGCATCAGCCCACAAAGCGAACAAATCATAGAAATGGGGGAGATGGTAAGATGGATCACTGAAGGTGGATTCCGGTACGAATTTAATCAGTTTCGTTTCCGCGTCCCACATTGAGTCACCAGCGCCTGTTTCAGTTTTATGTACACAAGCACGCAATATTATTCGAGCCTGCTCGGAATAATTATAAGGTGCCGGACCGTTCCCCCAACGTTTTGAGGCAAAAAACAAAGCCATGGCGAAAAACTCTTCCCCATCCGGTGCGGGTCCTTGAGAAATTCTTGTACCGTCAGGCTTGCAGTGCCAAGCAAAGTAATCGGCATAACGGCCTTCTTTGTGCTGCATAAACGTCTTAGAGAAGTTCCATAAACGATCAAACTCATCTTTTTTATTCATTTGAACAGCCATCATCATCCCGTAGGACATTCCTTCAGACCTAACATCCAGATTACCTGTATCCAGAATATAGCTTTTATCCTCGTCCAGCGGATAGTAGATTCGTACGTTCGGATCTCCGTAAAACAAATCACTCCAAGTTTCTTCGAGTTTAGCGTTGATTTCATCTTCAGAAAAGCCGAGCTCTTTAAATAAATTGCGATATTTCCCCGTATAAAAAGCACCTTGTTGTGTTATTGGCATGATATTTCCCCTCCTGTGCACTACGCATGCACTCCATTTCAATAAAAACTAAGGATGGATGGTTTGAATGGTGCCATCATCGTTGTATTTCAGCTCCGTATATTTTACAGAACGCTTGTTGTCAGCACCACCAGATAAAGAACTATCATGATAAAATAAATACCATTTCTCTTTAAACTGAACAATAGAATGGTGTGTTGTCCAGCCCAGGACGGGTGTAAGTATTTTTCCTTGATATACAAAAGGCCCAAGCGGATCTTTACTGATAGCGTATACAATATTATGGGTAGTACCCGTGGAATAAGAAAGATAATAATAACCGTTATATTTATGAACCCATGGACCTTCAAAATATCTTCTCTCTTCATCTCCAGCAAGAATCGGATTTCCGTTCGTATCGACGATGGATATTTCTCTAGGCGCACCTTCAAAGCTCAGCATGTCCTCGTTCAGCTCCGCTACGATAGGTCCTAGAGCAGGTGCCGTTTCAGCCGGTCCCTCTGCATCCGCAACAAATGAGCCGGTTTGCCATTTTTCAAGTTGACCGCCCCAAAGACCCCCAAAGTATATATATGATTTGCCACTATCATCAACGAAAACAGCGGGATCAATGCTATAACTGCCGGGAATGTAGTTCGGTTCAGGTGTAAAGGGTCCGGAAGGTGACGCTGAGGTTGCAACCCCAATTCGGAAAATATCGTCATGGTCTCGGGCTGGGAAAAACAAATAGTAGGTATTGTTTTTGTATGCTGCATCCGGAGCCCACATTTGCTGTTTAGCCCATGGGACATCCTTCACATGAAGCACTTCACCGTGGTCGATACAAGGGGAGCCATCTCCATCAATAGACAGAACATGGTAATCCTCCATATTATATTGGTCACCGTTGTCATTAGAGATCATATCGTGATCCAGGTCATGAGAGGGATAAATATAAATCTTGCCTTCAAATACATGAGCAGAAGGATCCGCAGTATAAATATGAGTTACGAGAGGTTCATTGGGTTGCACTGGCTTTGTCAAGTCATTTCCTCCTATAAAGTTAATCGCTTACAAAGTTAATGGTATAAGAACTTTAGGACTCTGTATATATAGCAACTATAGTTTATACCCCACAAAGTTTAGATGTTGCTTTCTTGACCTTGCAGACCCTTTCCCATTTATGCTGCCTCGCAATATTTTCTCTAGATAATCTGGTACAATAGAAATCTCCAAACTTTGTCCTTACAAATACAATGAGGTGAGATTAACATAAGGGAATATAAATCATAATTTTACACAAGAATGAATGTTAGAGCGAAAGACACCAAGTATTCTACATTATATTTTTAAAAAGATGAGGTCAGCTTAATGCAAAAAATTCAAAATTCCAGAATCTACTTTATAGGTATACATGTGCTTTTATTAATCTTATTGTTCACCTCTTTGTATGCTTATTCCCCCTGGATTCGCATTAAAGTAAAGGAAATTATCATGCCTGCGGATAAAGTATATACCATCGCTCACCGTGGTGCTTCAGGATATGCTCCTGAGAATACAATACCTGCATTCGAGCTAGCCATTGATATGAAGACCGATTATATCGAGTTAGACATTCAGTTAACAAAAGATCATGTTCCTGTTGTTATTCACGATGGGACCGTAAACCGTACCACGAATGCTAAAGGGTATGTAAAGGATTTTACTTTAGAGCAGATCTCAAAATTAGACGCGGGTTCATGGTTTAATGAACAATATCCCATGTTCGCTAGAGATAAATATGTAGATTTACGTATTCCGACACTAAAAGAGGTATTTGAAAGGTTCGGAAAAGAAGTGGACTATATGATTGAGATTAAAGATCCCACGTCGAATTCGAACATCGAGGCATTGTTAAACGAAGAAATTTTAAATTATGATCTGTCGGCTCATGTTGCTATTCATTCATTTAGTGAAGCGAGTTTACGTAGATTCCATTCCATAAATCCAGCAGTCCCTCTTTATCAAATTGTATGGTATGATTTCCCTGTTTATAAAATATCAGAATCCTATGTGAATAGATTAAAAACTTATGCTGTAGGCATAAGTCCTAACTTTCAAAAAATAAATGCGGCATATGTCGCGCAGGCAAAAAATTCAGGGCTAAAGGTGTTTCCATATACTGTGAATTATCAAGTGAATATGGATAAAGCCGTAATTTGGGGTGTAGATGGTGTACATACAAATTTCCCTGACCGCTTTAGCGAAGTAATTAAGAATAATAAAAGGTAAAGGGATGTGAAATCACCCTTTTCTGGGCATAAATAAAGCTGTCGAGACTTTCTCGACAGCCTAAGAACCTTTATACAAAGGTTCTTTTTTTACGGAAAAATCAATTATTTTTGTTTCGTCATACTAATGAAGTCTTTTCTCGTGAAATTGTAGATGAAGCTCCCGTACTTGTTCTGCAAGATCGGGTACAGGGCCATCTACGAACGCATCGTGAATAACCTCCTGAATACTTAAATTACGGACGGGTGATGCTGCAATTCCCATATCATTTAACCACGCCGATAATTGCTTCGAGGAACTTGCATATACAATTCGTCCTAAATGAACCCACCCGTGTGCCGCTGCACACTTAGGGCAATGTTCTCCGGAGGTATACACTGTTGCCTGCTTACGTTCTTCCAGTGTCATATTCTGAGCTGCCCAGCGGGCTAAAGCGAATTCGGGATGCTGAGTATGGTCACCGCTACCTACATGGTTGCGGTCTTCCGCCAGCACTTCGCCACTTGCTGATACAAGGACGGAACCAAAGGGTTCGTCCCCAGCTTCGAGTGCAATTTGGGCAAGTTCAATACAACGCTTAAGATGTTTGATATCCGTGTCGTTTATCATGATGGTAGAACCTCCTGAATTTTAATTTATAGATAAGTTTCATGAATAGTAGGCCTGAGCCTGTTTGTTCACCACATTCTTCTATGTTAGCATGTAAAGTATTCGATGAAAAATATATCATGCATATCAAGCTAGGGAGGATATATAAAAATGAAGCACCCATTTATATTGAACGCCGTATGGAACGGTGGCCGTAACAGTGACGGAACTATTGAAGCTGGACAGCTTAAGACTCAAATTTCCATTCCGAAGGAAATGGGAGGACCCGGAGTAGGAACGAATCCGGATGAGATGCTTTTGGGAGCAGCAGCAACCTGTTATCTCATTACACTTGCAGCAATGCTGGAGCGGGCAGGGCTTACGACTTCAGAGCTGACGTTAACCTCAGAGGCGACGGTCGATGTAACGAATAACATTTTTACATATGAAGCCATCAAACATTCACCCTTAATCACCCTTACCAAAGATGCGTCACAGGACGATATCGATAAAACCATCCGAATTGCCCATAAAGCAGAAGGCTCCTGCATGATCTCCAGAGCCGTTGCAGGAAACGTAGAAATCACGACAGAGCCAACGGTGCTGACTGCAAGCCTATAAAATTGAGTCCTAGGTAATCAGAGAGGAGACGTTAACTTTGAACGTTGAGTTATATAAGGATTTGATCAAGGATGAGCGCGGAAATTATTACGTGGCTGTACAAAAAGAGGGCAACGAGCTGACTTTGGTAAACGCAATGCTAGAGCGGTCTTACCAAGAGCTGTGGGAATTTAATGAAGCTTTCAAAAAGAAGTACGCAGAATACGAGCATCAGTTCATCGGCAAAATGATTATGGATAAGCTGCGGCACGATGTTGTTTTTGCCTCCAAAGAAGACGGCCATGGCCGAATGTATGATCTGGCCGCGGTTGCAGTTGATTACAAGCTTATTTTTATCGATATGATCGAATTTTACCGAAACCCTCGAGTAGGACTTAACCATGACAACAACATCCATTAAGCTTAGTGTATTAGATCTCGTACCTGTTTTTAATACGGTGGATGCTAGTACCGCATTGGGACAAGCAGTGAAGCTGGCTCAGACAGCAGAAAGACTGGGATATACTCGTTATTGGGTTGCTGAACATCATGATATGCCGGGATTAGCATGTACCTCTACGGAGGTGCTTTTATCGCATATTGGAGCGAAAACAGCACACATTCGCCTTGGCTCAGGCGCTTTATTGCTGCCACATTATAAGCCGCTAAAGGTGGTGGAAGCATTTCATTTGCTGGCCAGTTTGTACCCGGGACGCATCGACCTTGGATTAGGCAGAGCTCCCGGCGGTACTGCTGAAGTAAGTTTAGCACTGAGTGGAAATTTTCTCGAAAATGTTTGGAAAATGCCAGAACTGCTTAAAGGCGTCACTGAATTATTGCAGGGTAACTATTCCTATGAAGGACGTTCAATAACCGCCCGTCCGGTCCCTCCCGTATCTCCAGAGCTATGGCTGCTGGGTACAAACAAGAAAAGCGCGGCATATGCTGCCGAGTTTGGAGCAGGTTATGTGTTTGGCCAGTTCATGAGCGATGTAGCAGGGGAGGAGGTTTTGCAAGCTTACCGTGAAACCTTTACTCCTTCTTCACTTTCTCCTGAACCGCAGGCCATGGTTGCTGTTGGCGTCATTTGCGCCGAGACTGAGGAAGAGGCAGAGCGATTGGCCTCATCTGGTACGGCATTATTCCAACAAGAAGGTTCTGCCGAAGCGAAGTCTGAGCCCTTGGAACGCAAGCTGCTGGTAGGTACTCCGGAAAGTGTTAAAGGTAAGTTGGAACGGTTATCTCTTTTGTATGGAGTTAATGAATTCATTATCGTTACCATGATTCCAGATTATGAGAAACGGTTACATTCGTTCGAACTGCTTGCCCAAGCGTGCTGGAGTTCTTAATAAAGGAGGTCCATATGTATGAAGTCTCATACCTCTGATCAAATTAAAATCCCACCAGGATTTTGGGCTGGATTAAGTCAATTAGGAATAACTGCACAAGATGTAGCCAGCAAAGCAAATCTTCCACTTAGCCAGATCACAGAGTCAGAAGTCACCACCGCCCAATATTTCGCAGTCTGGCAGGCATATTCCGATCTCATTGGGGATACAGCCGAAGGAATCATTAAGCTTGCAACCGTCTTTGAAACTACACAATATCCGCCTACGGTCTTAGCAACATACCATGCTAAGGACTATCGCGATGCTCTTAAGCGAATGGTACGATACAAACAAATGTGCCCTCCTGAAAGCTTGCGTTTTACCGAAGAAGGCGAGCTATGTACAATCGAATTGGAATGGCAGCATCCCGGGCATTTTGGTCCACCGCTGCTACTAGGCCTCACTTTGGCATTTCTTCTAGAGCTTGGGCGGCGAGGCACAGGTCTACCTTTGACAGCACAGCTTGTCGAGTTTTCACAGCCTATAGGAAATGTTAAGATTCTTGAAGCTTATTTCGGCTGCCGAATTCAGATAGGTGCTCAATATAATCGTTTGACGTTGCGTCGAAATGATTTGGATCGGCCTTTTATCTCGTACAACGAAGAGCTGCTGGAGATTCTGACTCCCTTTTTGGACCGGACGCTTGCTGAACAGAAGGGCACTCGCTCTATAACCGAGAGGGTCAAATGGATCATGAAACACAGCTTCAGCGGAGGACGCCCTGACATTCATGCTGTTGCGAAGGCATTAAGTATGAGTGACCGTACGTTGCAACGCAGGCTTACTGAAGAAAACACAAGCTTCAAGCAATTGCTGACACAAGCTAGACATGAGCAAGCACGAGAGTATCTGGCAGATCCATCGCTTGATATTAAAGAAGTGGCTTTCTTGATTGGATATGAAGACCAGAACTCGTTCTACCGTGCCTTCCGTCTTTGGGAAGGTGATACTCCTTCAAATTGGCGTACTGAACATTTAGGTTTAAACTCGATACCCTCTTCATAAAGACAGTATTTTCAGAGATTTATCATTGGCGTGTTAAACAAGAACTTTGGCGCAATCCGCTAGTTACTGAACAACCCCGGTACGATAATATAATCCTAGCCGGCACACAGGACTGTTCTTGAAATGACAACTACTCAGCACGCCGTGATAAAAGGAGAAATGTAATATGGATATGGGATTAAATAATAAAACAGCTTTAATTACAGGATCAACAAAAGGTATTGGCAAAGCAATCGCCTTTGAACTTGCTAAAGAAGGAGTTAATGTACTGATTAATGGACGGAATTATGATCAGGTAGAACAAACTGTAAATGAAATAAAGTCAAATTTCCCGGCTACCTCTCCACAAAATGCTACAGCGGATATTGTGAATATTGAACAAAGAGAAGCCTTATTCGAAAAATACCCTAATATAGATATTTTAGTTAATAATATGGGTATCTATGAAATTATGAAATATGAGGACGTTGACGACGAAATATTCGAAAAATATTTCCGTACTAATGTCCTTGCTGCAAATGGATTAACAAAATTCTATTTACCTAAAATGTTACAAAAAGATTATGGCCGCATTCTCTTTATTGCTAGTGAAGAAGCCATTATGCCTTCAGGCCAAATGCCTCAATATGCAATGACCAAATCAATGTTATTATCATTGTCAAAAAGCTTATCTAAGTTAACGATAGGAACTGAAGTTACAGTCAATACAATCATGCCAGGACCAACACTTTCTGAAAATGTGCATCAAATTATTGATGGGATATACTCCAATGAAGATATGACTTTTTCAGAAAAAGAAAGAAAATTCATGACTACAAATCTTCCACAATCTGAAATACAACGATTTATTAAACCTTTTGAAATAGGCAGACTAGCAGCATTTGTATGCAGTCCTTATGCCTCTGCATTTAAAGGTTCTCCAATTCGCATGGATGGGGGAATGGTGCCGACTATTTTTTAAGCTTACTCTAAAAGGATATAGATAACGATACAAAAAAGCCACTCCTTATGGAGCGGCTTTTTTGCTTGAAAAGTTATCACTGTCCTCTGGTATAACAAAGGATACCAAGGTGCCTTCTCCAGGCTTACTCTGGATCGAGAGACCTTGACCATATAATTGACTTAACCTCCGATGGGTGTTGGCCAGCCCGATGCCACCTTTGCCTTCCATCATTGGCTTCAGCAGTAAAGAGAGGGTCCCGGAATCCATACCTTGCCCATTATCCTCCACCTCAATCTTTACAGCGTTGTGCAGACGGATAATACGTATTTCAACAGTCCCACCCTGTTGGCGCTTAAGTATACCGTGCTTAACAGCATTTTCTACCAACGGTTGGATGGATAGAGGAGGAATTAGGATGTCAATATTCGGATCTACCTTCCAGACAACAGATATCCTTTCTGCAAATCGAGTCTGTTCAATATAAAGATAAGATTCTACCAATTCCAGTTCATGGGAGAGGTTCACGAGCTCTCCGATATTTAAAAAGTCAAAACTGATTCTTAAGAAAGAAGTAAACGCGCCAATGAGCTCCTGCATTTTTTTAGTATCCAAATCACTGAGTGCGGCAATAGAGTTCAACGTATTGAATAAAAAATGCGGTTGTATCTGTGCTTGTAGATAGGCTGCTTCTATCCGCACCCGTTCATTGAAGGATAGCTTCATTGCAGTTAAAGCCCGAATACGGTATTTAAGCTCCACTGCATCCACAGGTTTTGTGACATAATCATTGGCACCGGACAAAAATCCAGTATAAATATCCTCAGGCTGACTACGGGCAGTAAGCAATAGAATCGGGAGCTCATATAAGGAGTAGCGAGTACGAACCTTCTGTGTTAATTCGTATCCCGACATCTGTGGCATCATAACATCGCCAATAAGTAAGTCCCAGTTCCTTTTATCCAACAATTCCAATGCTTCATGGGCTGAGTTCACGGTAGTTATGATATAAGGTTCGGTTTCAAGAATACCCTTTAGTACATTCAGATTGACAGGATCATCATCTACCACCAGAATATTTACCTTCATCTCTGTAAAAAGCGGCGGAATTTTTTCAGAGAGATTACTTGGCTGGTGTTCGGAAATTCCCCACTCAGCCATCTGTCTATGAATCTCATCTGCCATATACGAAACTGTAGGTTCCGTCTGTTTTATTATCTGTTCGCTGTAAGAATCGGCAAGAGAGAGAGTGAAACTAAAAGTTGAACCTTTACCAAGCTCAGATTGAATGTTTAGGCTGCTCCCATGCAGTTCTACCAGCTGTCGGCATATGCTTAATCCCAGCCCAATTCCACGCCCGTCATTTATTCCGTGAGGGCCTTGCTCATAGGGTAGAAATATCCGTGCCATAGTCTCTTCAGTCATGCCTACTCCGGTATCTGTCACATAGATAAGAACCTGTCCGTCCTGTTCCTCAGCCTTAACAGCTACAAGTCCTGCTTCGGTGTATTTGAGCGCGTTGTGCACCAGATTTAATAAAACCTGCACCAGTCTTTTCTCGTCCGCAAGAACTGGCGGCATAGCTTCCGGGATATCCATAGATAGCTGGACTGGCTTACCTTCAATCATATATTGAAGCATACTAATCACACCGGGAACTACCGATTGAACCGAAATAGGTTCCTGTTGTAAAATAACACGATGCTCCTGAAGACGGACCACATCCAGTAGATCACCAAGCATATGAGACATACGGCGGCTGATTGTAATCAGCAGTTCCATATCTTGACGGCTACTTTCGTAAAGTCTGTCCTTTTCTTTTGTGACAATATTTTGCGCGATATTCATGATTCCGTGAAGCGGTGTACGCAGCTCATGTGAGGTATTAGCAAGAAACTGGTCCTTAAGTTTGTCTGCTTTTTTCAGCTGCTCATTTAATTCCATGTTCTCTTTAGCATTTTGAAAATACTTTTTAAACCAATAAGCTGAGAAGCCCACGATGGCTGCGATAATATCCAAAGGATAATAGACAATTGAATAGTGTCCGTTACTATCCCACAAATTCCATAACAAATTAGAAACGATCGCCGCACCTGATAACAGCAGAAAAACAACATCTTTATCATCTTGCTTTTTGAACAATAAGCGCCCTAAGCTATAGAGCAACCAAATGAAGGGAATATACTGGAACACTTGAATGATTCCCAAATGAATGGATGTGCTGACTAAATAAGCAGGGACAATAAATATAAACAAGGTATAAAGGAAAAGACACCATGTGTAAGCACGTAACCACTTGTTGACTTTGGTACCTGAGGTGAATTTCCTGAAAACAAGCAGAATAAAAAGGTTTTGCCATAAGAAGGCGATCAAACGGATTTTTAAGGACCAAGTATAATTAATCGGCAGTAATGAAAGCACTAAGTTGTCATTTCGAGCTAAAAGGATTACAGCTACAGATAAGGTCATTAATCCTACAAGAAACAGAGCACGTTCTTTAGGATTAAATAAGTACAGAATACAGGCATAAAGCCCATGCAGTAGTAAGATAATTGCTGTAAGCATTTGAAATCCGACAGTGTAAAAGTATGTCCGGTCAATGAGTTCCTGAGAGCCAAAGAAAATAGGGCCTTTTATACCGCCCTTATAGGGGTGATCAAAGTTAGCTACGTGAATAAATACATCTATCACTGTGGTGTTTTTTGAAAAATAAGCTGCTGTATATGAGGTGGTTTTGGGTACATATGTATCGGCATCAAGAGCTATTACCCCATTATTGAGAATAGGAGTGCCGTTAATCTCCACACTGGAAGCGGAATAAATTTGTTTGATCCAGAAAGAGACAGGTTGCTGAAGCGGGTCTACCAAAATTCGCAAACGATACGTACCATAACCATAAGAAGAATTCTGATCGCTTCCCATAACATGGCTCCAATTTCCAGGAACTTGAAGCGAGTGGGATAGCTTTGGTAGAGTAGAAGTCTTCGAAGAAACGAATTGCGAAGGATAGAAGCTCCATTCACCATCCAGCCTGAATAAGTTAGCCTGCTCCAGATCCTGGCCGCGTAAATCCAGTACACCATTGTTAATCACAGGTACAGTGTTGGAAACCTTAAATATACTCAACCAAATGCAGCGTAGGCCAAAGAGAATGCTTATAAAAAGTAGAATGATAGCTAATTTGTTTAGAATAGTTTTATTTTTCATGAGAACATTATAGCAAATAATTCTAATCTAGAATCTAAAATGAAGATTATTTACATAAGAAGGAGAAGTAATGAGCAACGGACACCGCGTTGGGCTAGGAGGAATGATCTCCACATGGAAGAAGCATGATGTAACTCCTTGAACATTTGCGTACTCGAACACACGAACACACGAACACACGAACACACGGATACTTCAATACTTGATTGGTGCTTCTCTGTTGGGCGTCTGTGTTACCTAATTTGTGACTATGTTGCTGGTTTGGCGTCTGTGATTCCGGATGTGCGACTATGCTGCTTGTTGTGCGTATTGTATTCCCACACGCTCTCTTCACCATGAGCGATCGGACTCAGATGCAGCTATTCGGCTGAATTTTGACTTTTAATAAGTGTTTCGGACCCCAGAGGCGTTATTTGTTCCAAACATGCGCGATATGAGGGCTTTTCGAGCCAATAGCGACTATAGAGTCCGATAGGTTCTCAAATGAGCCGAATTATGGTTAATAGCGACTATAGGGTCCGATACACTTCACTCCTGCTTCCAATATCATTTTTCATAAGCTAGGCTTCTCGTTTATTGTGAATGTGATTTTGAATACCCCGTTAGTACTAACCTTCAGTGTAATAACTGGAGGTTAACGGTGGATTCTCCTTAATCCTAAAGGGTATATTATTAGAAAATTCAATGCAGACAGGAGTGTAGATACGATGATTAAAGGTTTCGGAGGAATATTCTGGAGAACTAAAAATCTTGAAGCTACAAAAAAGTGGTACAGTGAGGTGTTGAAGCTTGACATTGAGAATTGGAATGGGACTGTGATAAAACCTCAAGTGGGAAATGAGACTATTTTTTCTTTCTTTACCGAGGATGACAGTTATTTTCCAATAGAACAACAAGTGATGTTAAATTTCCAAGTGCATGATCTAAACGAGACGATTAAGCATTTTGAACAGATTGGTGTACCTCTTGCAAAGAAAATAGAGATTAGTGAATTTGGAAAGTTTATTTGGATTGAAGATCCAGAAGGTCGACTGATCGAGCTTTGGGAGAAGTAAGGAGTTGCAGATTATTGCTATTGAGCTAACAGGTGCGTTTTTTTATAAAAGCTCAGTTCAATATCTAATTGTAAATGAATTAGGGAATAAAGTTGAATCAAATCCGTGGGGAATATTTCTTCAAAGCTTTAAGCTCCCAGGAAGAACTTTAACTTCTATCATCTGAGGTGCGGCGCTTGCGCTTCATCCACAGCCAACGAAATACTATTGTCAACCCAAATAGGGAGCATACCGTCGAGGTGTACTCCCTATTTCATTGAAGGAATTGGAAAATTAGTGCAACATTTCACCTATAACTTATGTCAATAAAGAAGTTATGTAATAAAATCATAAGAGTAGGTGGTAAATTGAAACTTCGTTTAATCACGTTAATATGTTTATTCACATTCGCATTCTTTATTGCAAATGGACAAGATGCTAAAGCTTTATCCTGTGTCGAGTTAGGAAGTCCCCAAGAAGCCCTAGAGGTCTACGGTGGAGCAATTTACGGTGAAGTAAAACAAATAAAGGTCGATTTGAAACAAGAAGGATTTACGGGGCCAAAAGAGAAAATCAGATATATATTAGTGGATGTTGAACGAAGTTGGAAAACTGAAGTTGACTCTCAAATTATTGTGGGAACAGACTACACTTGGGGTTTTGATTTTAAGGAAGGTAATAAATACTTAATATACATTAGTGAAGTGGATGGCGAATCAAGCAGTAGTCCATGCAGTTCAACAATTGAGATGAATAACCTTAACCAAGCAACAGAACTATTCGGTGAAGGACTTCGACCCAAACAGCAAGTACACCTAGAATACAAGATGTGGTTAATGTTTGAGCAGGATATTGATTTGTATTTTGTAATTGCAATAGGACTAGTAGTGATTTCGGTCATTTACCTGAGAGCAAGAAGGAAAAAGGGCTAAGTGTAATTTTATTGCACTAATGGTTAGGATAGTTCAATAAAATTAAGAATAAGATAGCTGAACTAATTACTATTCATTCATAACATGTGAGGTGCGAGTTGAACTTAGTAGAAACAATCATAAAAAGATTTAACCTTAATGTATTAAGTATAGATAATGTTCCTGAGTCCTTTAGTTCACAAGTATACAAGCTGAATCTTACTAATGGAGAAACGCTGTATGCGAAGATCCCTTATAACAGGGATAAACTATATCGCGAATATCGTATGCTTGAACTGTTGAGGGAGGTATTACCGGTTCCAAAGGTGTTAGACTTCTGGAGTGGGGATGACTTAATTTCTGGTGCATTACTTTTATCTGAGATTAAAGGTATACCATGTACAGGTGCTATTGACGATGAATTAGCATTTCAAATTGGAGTACTTCACGCAAAGCTGCATGAAGTTAAAATGCCGGGATATGGTGTGGAAGGATTAGACGGTTTTCAATTTTTTAATCAGAACAATTGGAGACTTTATATAAGAAATAGCTTTGAAAAATTTATAGAACCTTGCAAGGAAGTCCTTGAGAGAGGACTTTTCGAAAAATGTATTAATTACTTTAAGGGTGCTTTCTCAGTTTTACCTCCTCCTGATGGCCCGTGTGTTGTTCATATGGATTTTCGACAAGGTAATATACTAACAAATAATAATATGGTTGTTGGAATTATTGATTTTGAGAGTGCACGGGGTGGATCCTCGGAAATTGATTTCACAAAAATTAACCGATATGTTTGGGAAGTGAATCCTCAAAGTAGAATTTCGTATAAAGAGGGATATTCAACAATTCGTCCTCTAATGGGTTTGGAAACAATACTACCCTTTTATGATTTTTACGATGCTTTTGGTGCTGTTGTCTGGTGTAAAAATAGAGGGATTGAAAAGAATAGGGCGTTCCTAAAGGAAAGTATTTCTGTATTGCAGAAATCCGTAGGTTGTTGAACTAACGGGAAACGATATTTAAAGACAGTTTAAGACGAGGAGCTACCTCCATGATGGATAGCTTTATTACGTTAAAGGACATGATAGTGAATAAAGGATAGAATAATGGAAATGGCGAATATTAGATCGGCAGTATACTGTAAAATTATTATGATGCAATCATGAATACAATAGCTTATCGTGATATATGGATCACCAGAACTAATAATGAAAAAAACGAAAACCCAAAAAACGTAATGGAAGTGTGTTTATGGAAAATATATATAACAAATTACATACAGCGGAAATACTGAGCCGTATCGAGAATTTAAGTCCAAATTCAAACCCACAGTGGGGAAAAATGAATGTTTCTCAAATGTTGGCTCACTGTTCAGCATTTCAAGACATCGCAAATGGAAACTCCTTTCCTCCTAGAAGTTGGCTAGGAATATTAATAGGAGGGTTTGTGAAATCTATTTTTTACAATGACAAGCCAGTACCACATAATATGTCAACAATTCCGACCATACTTATTTTAGATGATAGAGATTTTGGAAAAGAAAAAGAAATACTGAAACAAAAGATTATAACTTTTCAAAGTAACGGTCCGGAGAATTGTTCATCCCATCCACATCCTTTTTTCGGAAAATTCACTCCGGAGCAATGGGGTAAAGGGATTTATAAACATCTAGACCATCATTTAAGACAATTTGGTGTTTAGTCTTTTTTCGCAGTGAATAATAATTGTTTAACGTCGCCAACTTACATATTTTTTATTGACATAAAATCCCTATTACTTTATATTGTATCTAATTACATTGCAATCAAATGCGACGAAGAGGACAAGTAAATCCGGATATGTCGATCAGAGAACTGCCGGTTGGTGCGAGGCAGAGGACACCCGAATCGAACAATCGCCTCAGAGCTGGCTCCCGAAATCATAGTAGGCGGGCCCGGGATTCTGCCGTTACAAAGAAGCATCGTTGTTGGACGATGGCAGCAGAGAGGGTGTATTCATAAATACACCAATCAGGGTGGTAACGCGGAATCTACTCCGTCCCTAATGGGACGGAGTTTTTTGCGTTCTTATAAATAAATAAGGAGGAGTAACAATGTTTCAAAAAATCAATGTCTCCGATCGAATACTTAGCCAGGATATGTTTATTGCTGATGAGGTTCAATACAACCTGATTCACCTTATTTGCGAGTCGAAGAGTTCTACTTGCTTAAAAGATTCTGATGAAACAATGATTTATGCCCAGTCAACGGGACATAACGCATGGCTTTGGAGTTCTAAGGATATTGTCGAGGATAAGAAGGCCGTTCTCTACGAAGAACTTATAGAATTTCTTAAAGAGACTACATTACCGGGAGTATCTGGAGAACCAAAAACAACAGAACGTTTTGCACAGCTGTATTCTCAGGCAAATCATCTTCAATATGAGTCCACGATGACTATAGAATCTTATTTCTGTACAGATCCAAAGAAACCTTTGAACGTAAAAGGTACAATGCAGCAAGCAACGAGAAAAAACGTGGCCATTGTAGCAGAATTTTTGGCGGGTTTCTCAGAGGGGGCTTATGGGGTTTGGGTGAACCCAGAAGCTAAAATTCTAGATGCCAAGAGGATGATTGAGACAGGGAACTTGTATTTATGGTTTGTAGACGATAAACCTGTATCGATGGCGTACATTGCACATAGGTCGGCAAGATATTCCAGATTAAATGCGGTATACACACCTCCGTCTTGCCGGAAAAAAGGTTATGCAAGTGCACTAGTAGCAGAGTTATGTTCTGTTCTTTTATCGGAGGATTTAGTGCCCATGCTTTATGCTGATTTAAAGAATCCTGACTCGAATAAGGTTTATCGAAATATTGGTTTTGTGGAAAGAGGGAAGATTGTTGACATCAAGTTCAAATAGGCACAAAAGGGCTACCGCAAGGTAGCCCTTTTTCTATGATCATTATGTTACTTGGCATTACTTTTATACAATTTCACATAGTTTGTAAGTTCAGCTATCCCGATAAACTGCTTCATTAATTGAGAATTCAATTTTTGTAAGGCAAGCTGAAAGGATACCTCCACTTTTTTGTAGTTATGTGTTTCTATTTCATTCAAAAGCTGTTTCATATTCTCGATATAATAAACAGTTTTCCTTAAACTGCTGATAAGAATAATTTTTCTTAATTCCGTTAAAGTGAAGACTCTGTAGCCATTATCTTTGTTCCTATTCGAAGAGATTAGCCCTTCTTGTTCCCAATGCCGAATAGCTGATGGATTAACTCCTGCCATTTGTGCAACTTCACCAATCGTCATTGAATCTGATACAGTTAAATCTTTGTATTTAGATAAATCAACATCCCGAAACATGCGTAAGACTTCCTCTAACCTTTCTTTTTCCACTTGGGTCTTATGTTGCTCTTGATTGATTGCCCAAAGAGCAGACTCCATCTGCTGGCCTTTTATCTTCCTCATCACATCGTACACAACCGGAATTTCATATCCCTGCAATAATGCCCGAATGGTAATAAAAGCTTGCACATGGATGGAAGTGTAACATCTGCGGTTGCTGGCGGTCCTTGATACATCTGGAATTAAGCCTTGATCTTCGTATCTCCTTAAAGTAGTGGTACTCACATTTAATTGCTTAGCTATCAGTGTAGGTGTATATATCTCTTCCATAAACATCATCACCCCAAAACATTAAAGTTGAACCTTCAAGTGCTACAACAATATTAAATCGAATTTAGGTAGATATATCAAGGGAGGTAGAGGGATAAACCGAAAGATTGCATGAATGTTATATGATACTTTTATAGAACACAAAGGAGTGAGTTCATTGAAAAAGATAATACAATTAGCAAACCAATCAGAAATAGAAGTAGGTATGGCAGGACTTCCAGATTGTCCAACCCTCATGTTACCCATCGCTAAAAAATCTGTGTACAATCAGGAAGCAGAAAACTTAAAGCTATGGGGAGTAGATCCCGAATTAGGTAAACATTTTGTTGAAGGATTAGCGGATACGTTTCAAGTGCTTTATTTCGATTATGAAGGTCATCTATTTCAATATCCAGAGGAAAATCTAACAGCAGATCATATTGTGAAGGATCTTCTCCACATTGCGGATGAAATGAATGTTACAAGCTTTAGTTACTACGGTTATTCCTGGCTTGCGTTGATTGGATTGCAAATGGCTATAAGAACAGATCGCTTGGAGAGTTTGGTAATGGGAGGTTTTCCACCCTATAATGGCCCCTATCAAGAAATGAGGGTTGTGACCCATAAAACACATACACAAGCTTTGAGTAACCAAAATGAATCTGTAGAAAGCCCAACAGGATCGGAGAATCCAAACGAAATGGATTGGGGCAATATAAAGGTTACCATAGATACCCGTGTTACAGCACAATTTGTCTCTCTATACCAGAGCCTCACAGCCTTTGATGATCGCAGTATTCAACATTTGCTTAGTCTCCCTAAACTAGCTTTTGCAGGTGGAAATGATACGATTGTTTACGGTGAAAATTTCGGGAGCGTTACCGTTGACATCGTCGGGTTGTTAAAAAAGAATAAGGAGCAGTTGGCGGATTTAGGCTGGGATGTTGAAATCCTTTCGGGAGCCCAGATGGACCATACAAAAGCTATGCAACCAGCAGTAGTCTTACCACTGATTAAGCCTTGGTTTATGAACGTGTTACTAAAAAATACTGGATTGTAATTGTGGCAGATACAAAAATCCAGTGAATAAGGTATCCCAAAAGAACAATACTTTTTAGGGTAAAAGCTTTAATTTGAAGAGATTAAATAGTAAACGATCTATGATAAAATTCCATATGTAATCGCTTACATTAATATATATGGAAGGAAGTGGTGTTGCGAATCTGCCCCAACAAGGAATTGCTTCGACTACTAGAAATACAGACAAGCAGTATGTAGGTATGTAGTGACAAAAAATTTCAGGAGGTAGATTATGTTTAAATTTAACAAGAAAATCGTGACTGTAATTATGGCAGCTTCAATGAGTTTCAGCTTGTTTGCAGCAACCTCAAGTGCAGCGACAGACTATTGGCAAAATTGGACCGATGGTGGCGGGACAGTAAATGCTACTAATGGATCTGGTGGGAATTACAGTGTTACATGGTCAAATACTGGTAACTTTGTTGTTGGTAAAGGTTGGAATACTGGATCCCCATCTAGAACAATAAACTACAATGCAGGCGTCTGGGCACCATCCGGCAATGGGTATTTAACTCTTTATGGGTGGACGAGAAACTCCCTCATAGAATATTACGTCGTTGATAGCTGGGGCACTTATAGACCTACTGGAACTTATAAAGGTACCGTGACCAGTGATGGAGGCACATATGATATATATACGACTACGAGAACGAACGCCCCTTCTATTGATGGTACGGCAACCTTCACACAGTTTTGGAGTGTAAGACAATCCAAGCGAGCAACGGGAAGCAATGTCGCGATCACTTTTGCCAACCACGTTAATGCTTGGAAAAGTTACGGAATGAATCTGGGCAGCAGTTGGTCTTATCAGGTGTTAGCGACAGAAGGATATCAAAGTAGCGGGAGCTCAAACGTAACAGTATGGTAACTTGAGCATCGGACCAGCTCAGGCATCTCCAGATGATTAAAATAACTATTAATCACTGTCATTGCTAAGGTTGTCGGTCCACAGCCGGCAGCCTTAGATCATTCTAGATCATTCAACAAATGATACTTAACTACATACCAGTGGTTGGAAAGGAGATATATCCATGAGAAAACTATTAATTTCTCTTTTAATAGTAGTTGTTATCAGCGCTTGTTCGCAAGAAAAGCCTGAACAGAAGGATACTTATGTATTAGTCAAAGGCGGGGCTTTCATTAACACAAATTCCAACTACAAAAGTACAACTATATCAAATTTTTATATCGGGCAATATGAAGTTACTCAGAAAGAGTGGGTTGAAATAATGGGAAGCAACCCTTCAGCATTCAAAGGCGACAAATTGCCAGTAGAAATGGTTAACTGGTATGACGTAATAGATTACTGTAATAAAAGAAGTATAAAAGAGGGGTTCAAACCCTATTACAATATAGATAAAAATAAAAAAGATCCGAATAATAAGAGTGATAATGATAATTTAAAATGGACAGTAACGCTCAATGCAGGAGCTAATGGTTACCGATTGCCTACTGAAGCAGAGTGGGAATATGCTGCAAGTGGAGGACAGTTAAGCAAAAGTTACACCTACAGTGGAAGCAATAAAGCAGATGAAGTAGCATGGTATTGGCAAAACGCTGGAGACAAATACTTATCAGGAGATTGGAACTGGCCGATCATAGAAAACAACCATAACAAAACAAAATCTATTGGTGGCAAAAAACCTAATGAGCTAGGTCTTTACGATATGTCAGGGAATGTTAGGGAATGGTGTTGGAACTGGTACGGAGATATAGATAGTAAGAGCGGTTCTTTTCGGGTTGTAAAGGGTGGCGGGTGGATCGGCGGCATTAGCAACAACGAGATTTCATTTCGGGGAAAGTTCGAAGCGAATGGTATGGGTCCTGATCAAGGTTTTCGAGTGATTCGTGGTGAGTAAATGGGAACAAGACATACCAAGTATAATCGTAAAAAGCTGAAAAGGGTTTGATTAATAAACAAGCTTTGCGCTCGAATATAATCAATCCCCAATATGTATGTTTGCTATATTTCTTCGATCATTTGGATTAATTTTGACAACGCACTAGAAAAAACCGCGTTCCGGCGATACACAAACAATACCTGCAAATCTCGATATCCTTCAGGCAGACGGTGGGAAGTAATTACTCCCGCCTCTTCGGCCTTGGAAATCGAAGATTGGGGCAGCATTGACACGCCGAGTCCAGCTGAAACCCCACTTAGAATTACATCTAACGTTCCGTATTCCATAATCTTATAAGAGCTCATCCCGCTTTCATTTAGGAAACTCTCAGCTTTGGCACGATGTGTACATCCGACGTCGAAAAACAACATTGGCTTTGTAAGCAATTCGCGCATTTCGCTCTTACCTGGTTGTGAGATAAGCACCAGCTCCTCTTCGAAAGCAACAACATGTTCTATATCAGGCTGGTCAATGGGTCCATAAACAAAGGCTCCATCTAGTTGGTAATCAAGCACCTTTTGTAAGAGGTTATGCGTTTCTCCCGTTATAAGCGATAGATTAACCTCGGGATATCGTAAGTGATATTCGGTTAGCAGAGGTGTCAGATGAGTAGCCGCTGTTGTTTCGATGGAACCTAAACGGAGCGGACCAGCAGGGTGCTCAGAGTATTGTGTGGTTATCACAGCCTCGTCCATTAGTAATAATATTTTGTCTGTATATACCAGTAAGTTCTCACCTGCCGGCGTTAACGTCATCCCTCGATTGGATCGACGAAATAGGGGGATTTTCAGCTGAGCTTCTAGATACTGAATCCGGTTCGTCACATTTGACTGGACATAATTCAAGACTTGAGCAGCCTTCGTTATGCTACCCTCGCGAGCAACCGCTTGAAATATTCTCAAATCTCCACTTTCCATTTCCTTTGCACCTTCTTGGTATGATGATTTATGATAGTCACCTTCAGTTTTGATCATTTTACTGGATTACACCCACTATGTAAAATTTATTATAGATTCATTAATAACAACTTGAGGAAGGGGCTTGGATGATGAAAGCCATTGTACATGCTGGAGAAGGTGGCCTGAAGGGCTTGAACTATAAAGAGATTATGGATAAGAAACCGGGGATTGGAGAAGTGAAGGTTAGGTTAATGGCTGCAGGGCTGAACCACAGGGACTTGTTTATCATGGATGACCGAACAAAACAGGATGTTCCTTTGATTATCGGCTCTGATGGCGCGGGGAGAATTGAAGCAATAGGTGAAGGTGTGCTGGATCATAATGTAGGTGAAGATGTCATCATTAATCCGTGCATCGGATGGGAATATAGCGACAATGTTCCAAACGTTCCAGCCATTGTAGGGGGACCTTCAGAAGGCACATTCGCTGAGTCAATCATCATTCCTGCGCAAAATGCCATCAGCAAGCCAGCTTACCTGTCATGGGAAGAAGCCGGCGTGCTGCCCTTATCTGCCTTAACAGCCTATCGGGCGCTATTCACTAGAGGCCGCTTAAAGAAAGGTGAACATGTTCTTATACCTGGCATTGGTGGTGGGGTTGCGACTTATGCCATGATGATGGCTTCAGCGGTGGGTGCACGTATCAGTGTCACTTCACGCAGTGAAACGAAAAGACAAGCTGCACTCGCTCATGGAGCTGATCATGCGTTTGACAGTCATAGCAACTGGAAGGAAAGCATGAAAGGAGACACCGTTCATCTCATCCTCGACAACATTGGGCCTGCGACGTTCCCACATTACTTTGATATTATTAAACCCAATGGACGTATTGTTACGTTTGGTGCAAGCTCAGGAGATCGAATCGAAATCCCGACGCGAGCCATATTTTTCCCGCAAATTAGTATCATAGGTAGCTCAATGGGAAGTAGTGAAGAGTTTGCGGATATGCTTCAATTTATGGAACACCATTCGATTCGACCTATCATTGATCGAGTGTATCCGTTACAAGACACAGTTCAGGCATTTCACCGAATGCAGCAGGGAGAACAATTTGGTAATATCGCGATAAGAATAGAATGAGCGGAGTCCATTATAACTGGAATTCAAATGCCAAATATATCGATTTCGGAGACAGGAAACCACTTTTTCGAAGCCACATCTTTAAAAAATACTTGAATAGTGTAGGTGCCCTTTGTAGTAAAGGAATATGTATACTCGTTGGTTTTGAACCAAAAGTTTTCTTCGCTGTTCTTAATTTGTTGAGCATCAATGGTTTCTGTTTTATCCGCAGGATCGGTGATCACAACCTTAATATCTGAAATTTCTGTTTTTAAATGATCCACCTGTAATAGAGTAGAAAATGCAAAACGTGACGGGCTTTTTACTTTACCAAAAATCTCTCCGTTATTATCGAGCATTACCATGTTTATGTTAGGCTTGTAGATTCGAACGGTTTTACCTGATTCATCCAAGGTGAATAGTGCAAATAAATCTTTAGACAACTGTTCTGTCGTCAAGGAAATCGAACCTTCGGACAATATTGCGGGCTGTTTTTGAAGCACATTATTCAAATATAATGAAACTTCAGATGAGCCAGCTGCAGCATAAATTACGGTTCCCGGTAAAATCATGATGCAAAATCCTAAAAGAATCAGCTTCCTTATTTTTCTCAATGATTTTCCCTCCTATAGAGCTTTATGTTAATTATACCCATAAGATGGAAGATAGTTTCTTTTACACAATTAATAAAATATAAGAAGGTCAGTAGAGGGAAATAC
The DNA here is from genome assembly GCF_038005365.1 of Paenibacillus sp. FSL H8-0315. NCBI lineage: Bacteria > Bacillati > Bacillota > Bacilli > Caryophanales > Paenibacillaceae > Paenibacillus > Paenibacillus sp. FSL H8-0315. Next base: position 6,655,563 of record NZ_JBBOTA010000001.1, read on the forward strand.
CCTTACCTGACCTTCTTGGTGTTAAATGAGAGAGTTATTATTTGAACCGTCTAATGGTAAATTGAAAAGCCGTTCCTTTTCCCTGTTTGCTTGTAACCAATATTTTTTCTCCCAGACCATTTACAATTTCCTCGGCGATAGCAAGCCCAAGACCACTTCCTTTTTCATTATGGGACTGTTCACTTTTGTAAAATCTTTCAAAGATATAAGGGAGGTGCTCTTTTGCAATGCCGGGTCCATTGTCTGATATCTGCACAGTTACAACCCTCGAATGCACAATAGCATCAAAAGTTATTTTCCCATCCTCCTGAACGTATTTCATGGCGTTATCCATCAAAATATTGACTAATTGCAACACTTTATCTTTATTAGAAAAAACATCTGGAAGGTTTCTGGCGTTATCTGTAATCTCAAATACAATGCCCATTTCATCGGACAAGAAAGAGTATTTAGACTCAATAAGCATGACTAATTCCTGAGTATCTATTTTTTCTTTATTCCAAGTTTCTTTTTTATTTTGCATTCTTGATAATTCCAGTACATCATAAATCAATCGTTGCAAGCGCGCACATTCGGATAAAATAATTCCATAGTATTTATTTGTTTTTTCTTCATCTTGAATCATTCCATCTGCCAGCGTCTCCGTTAAAGCTCTGATAGAGGCAATGGGAGATTTCAGCTCATGGCTAATATTCGCTATATAATCCCGACGAGTCTTTTCAAGCTGCTTCATCTCCTTTAGATAGGAGGATATAAAGAAGCTGATTATTAGTGTGCCTAACAGAAGGGTACCTGTAAAAACGTAATAGAAGCCATTCAATACCGCCTGAAATTCACTACCAGGTTCTAATAAAAAGACGACTCCGACCGCTTGTTTATCCTGAATAATAGGTGCACCTACGACAATGGATTTACTCGGAAACCCATTAATATGTTTAATCGCAGCGAATTTATTGTACTTAATTACTTCGGGAATATAATCTATAAGGGCATCCTTGAATTCTTCCGATGTAACATTGAAAAAAAGATGCTTATTTTCGTCACCAGGTGAAAGGTCATTCCCCTCTAAATCATACACCTTCATAAGATACGGTTTAAAACCTCGAATGCTCATCTCATTTTGTGCCATTTCAGCAGCTATAGCAGAGGCCTGAGGCAGCATATCTTTTAATTTATAATTCAAAAAAAGCTGTTTAATAATCAAGGTTCCTCCAAGTTGTCCTAAAATGAAACAAAAGAGGATGGCCAGATAAATCACTTTTTTGTTGGAAGTTACTTTTTTCATGTGGAAGTCTCCATTTTGTAGCCCATCCCATAAACAGACTTGATTTCAAATCCCAAATTCTTTTCAGGCAGTTTTTTCCTCATTCTTTTTATGAGATTATCAACGGCTCTAGTATCACCGAAATAATCATAACCCCAGACCTTATTTAAGATTTGTTCTCTTGAAAGCACCTTGTTTTTATTAATTGTAAAATAGATAAGCAATTCGATCTCTTTAGGTGTAAATTCCATTTGTGATCCATTAATTTTGATATTAAAAGCATTTCGGTCAATCTTCATTTCTCCCAGCGTCAGGATGGCGTCTTCACTTGGAAAGGTGTAATGAGTGCGTTTTAAAATGGTTTTTACTCTTGTGACGACCTCCCGGGGGGAGAACGGTTTTGTAATATAGTCATCTGCACCAATTTCCAAGCCTAATATGCGGTCAGTTTCCTCACCTTTTGCGCTCAGCATTATAATCGGGACGTTACTAGTCAAGCGAATCTTACGGCAGACCTCTGTCCCAAAAAGTCCAGGCAGCATAATATCTAGAATTATGAGATCAAAATGCTGATCTTCCAATTTGTAAAGAACTTCCTCACCATTGTATACGGATTCATATTCCATATTTTCCGCCTGTAAATAAGCAGATATGCTCTCATGTACAGCTATATTGTCATCACAAATTAGTATGTTCACTTTACCCTGCATAGCTACCACCTTTATTCCGATATCTTGGACCTTATTGTATGTAAATTGTCTAAAAGGAGCAAGGAAGACTGCATGTTCGTGAGGGAAATAATCGCATTCTAAATGGAATGGAAAGAGACCGATTGAAGGATCGGCCTCTTGTAACCAGAATAAGTTACTGTTCTATTATTTATTACTGTCCTTATAGATGTTAGAAGTATCTATACTTATGGTGTGCGTTCCAGCATCCCATTCCAAATTAAAATCAAGTGATTTTGCAATATCCCTCAGCTTAAAATACTCACTACCGCCGATATTATAGCCCGTTACTGAAATCTCTTGTCCGTTCAAAGTTATCTTAGTGGCTGTCATAACACCGGTCTTTGAACTAGTATTTACAGATGCTGAAAGTTCAATGCCCGTCGGAGTGTACGTTTTGTCAGATGTAATGTTTAAAGTATTCGTATTTTCATCCGATGTCACTTCAAACTGTTGTGTAGTGTTGTTTAAAACCATAGCAATGTCCCGTAATTTAAAATAGTTGCTGCCGTCGATATTGTACGCGTTAACAGATATCTTGTTACCATTCACCAACAATGATGATTTGGAAGGAATGGCAGCTGCGGATGCTTTTGGTGAAGTAGCACTAACCTTGTCCGCCCAAGCAAAAAGCTCATCCAGATCGTAATCTCCGCTGTGTGGAATATCCCAAGCCATTGCAAAGTCAACGTTTGAACCTTTGTTCTCAAGCTCTGTTGCCAATATAGTAGAAACAGCGAGGGAAGTATCACTATCCTTGGTTCCCATCCGAATCCGCCAATTATTTGTAGTGGTTGTTCCCTCAGTGCTGATATAGTTCATTGGATTCATCATTTTCACTAGATTCTGGTCAGCAAGTGTTCCCCCCGCTGTATCATGCTCCAAACCGAACTGAGTAAAATGCTGTGCAGCGACATTCGCTGTGCCGAATAGATCGTTTTCACCATTGCTCAGGTCTAAACCGTCAAAGGCTCCAGGCAGTTTCATTCTGCCCAAGTAAGCAAGATATTGATCATAGTCGATATCCGTAACAGTGCCATTTTCAATGGTGATCCAGGTTTTGTCGGACAGATCTGTACCCGATTTTAACGCTTTTTGCGCTGAAGCGATCACAAAAGCTTTGATGTAATCTTTAAAGGTGCCATTGCCGTCCGCATCCATCTTCAAAGCTGTTCCGTCAGTATTCGTAAGTCCTAGACTATTGACGTATTCAGGGAACATAGCTTCCAGTTCGTTAGATACCTGAATCTGATCCTCCGTCAATGTTCCTTCTACCAACTTTCTTTCCATGTTAAAATCCGTATTTCCGGAGAAATCAAGTTTTTCATAAGTGTTAATTCCGTTGAATTGCCACTCATAAGCTGCATCTGCGTTATCTAGATTCGTAATCGGCGTGTAGGCCGAAACGGCAAAAACGTCGTCACGCTCATCAGCTGCTCCGATCGCTTCCAAATAAGGCTCATATTCCGCATTGTTGCCGGTAGCACCCAGTAATGCGGAGAGCGCGCCGCCAGCACTTGTGCCGTTAGAGATGATCTTCTCGGCGTCACCAGGCATAATGTCGTCGTTAAAGCGAAGGTAGCGGACAGCCGCCTTCAGATCTACGATAGCTGCGGGTGCCTTACCAGTGTAAACACCTTTTTCGTCCTTTGTAGTTCTACCGCGAGCGCCTGGAGATGCGACCACATAACCTTTGGACAGGGCAACTGCGATAGCACTGGGAGATTCAGATGAAGGTGTTCCTGCGTTTTCGTCTTTACCCGCAGCGGGTTTATTCAATTCCGTTCCTGTATCGGCGCCTGGGGCTGCTGCGGATTCCTTGTCTGTTTTCGGAGCGCCGTTCTGTGGACCTGCCCCCATACCCATTCCTTTACCTGTTTCAGTACTACCTGGCTGAGCAGGCATATACCCGCCAACCTGGTTTGGGAAGAAGATAGGTGCGGTATCGGCGGTGTAACTACCGATCGACTTACCCTGGAAGTATTCCTCAGGGACATAGACGTTCATAGTTTCATAATTAATATCTACAGGGTTCTTTACATAAACGATATTCTCATATGCCCGATAAGTGACGGATTGACCATCCACCGTTATGGTCTTTGTAGTATAGTTAGTCGCATTGAATTTCAAGCTATACTCGCTGTTAGTTGCTGCACTTGCAGATCCTGTAGCGAAAGAGAGGCTCATCAGAGAACATGTGAGGATAGGGGCAATCCATTTTTTAAGTTTCATTTCGTATCTCCTTTTTCTAAAAATAGTAGATAATCTCATCAGTCTCTTTTGTACTAATCTGAATGATCCAGTGTCATATACCAACTCCTTCTTTTAAGGCCAACAAACGTTATCAATTAACTCTACTCAGGAGCTCGGATAAGAATGTAACAAAACATTGTGGCATAAAAATAGCATTGGTACTGGATTTCATTTGACAGTAGAGATGAGTTTGGTAAAATTTACATAGGTTATATCAATAGGAGGTTAGCAATGGATATCGCCATTGAGTTAATTGAAAGTATGTTGGTTAAATTTAGATCGGAAAAGAAATGGACGCTCCAAGCAATCGAGCAATGTACCCAAGAGGATATTACATGGTCCCCAACCGTGGAAAGTAACAGTATTGCAAATTTAGTTGCTCATATTAGCGGGGCAGTACACTCACGAATTGAAACCATTCTTTTAGATATTCCTGATACAAGAGATAGAGAGAGGGAGTTTGAAAGAGGTCTAGAAATGACAAAAGAACAAGCTATAACCATGACCAGGGATGCTTTTGATATTATTATCCAATACCTTGAACGGCTCCAATCTAACCCGGAGTTATTGATGTCACAACCCTTTCTTAATTTGCCACCACTTACATATAGCCAAGTAAATAACGAGACCACTGCTCTTAATCTCATGATAGCGATGTTGAGAGAAGTCCATTATCATACAGGCCAAATCATCTATGCAGCAAAAATAAGAAAGGGACAGCTTGTATGGCAATAATAGTTTAACTAGAGGAACGCTGTATACACTAACAAAGGACTGCCAAGAGGCAGTCCTTTGTTCACTCTAACTAGAATCCCCTCACACTGCTAGGGGTTACTTTTTTATGCTTTTTGAAGGTGCGGCTGAAATAGTAGATATCGCTGAAGCCGGTAGTGGTAGCGATTTCAGAAATCGTTAGCTGGGTATGGCGGAGCAAATAATCTGCACGGTCTAAACGGACAGCATTTACATATTCAGATATCGTATGCCCAGTTAGTTCCTTAAAGAGACGGCTGAAATGGAAGCGGCTTAGCCCCGTTAGCGCCGCAAGTTCGTCAACTTGAATCGGTTCCTGGTAATGGGTATCGATATATCGCAAAACAGGTGCGAAGCGTTCAACGGTCTGAATACGCCTCTCTTGCTCAGCTTGTGAGAGTACGGTGACGATATGTCTGCGCAACAACAGCGTTAACAGGCGGTATAGCTCGGACTTGACGGCCAGCTCGTAACCAAATTCGCGACGTTCCAGTTCCCGAATAATCGCCAAAGCACAGTCAGTAATATGCTGATCCCCCCGGATATGGTTACGTAACAGCAGCTGGTTCCGCTGAATCGGGGCGATGAACTTGGTTTCGGCAGCGTCGCTTACCGCACTATGCAGCAAAGAAGTATCTGCAATAATCGCATAATACAATAAATCAGAAGAAGCGCTTACCCCATAATGCAGCTCGTTGCTGTTCACAGCAACTAAATCGCCAGCCCGAACGTTGATCGGTGTTCGTCCGCACTCAAAAACAGCCTCACCACTCTCAATAAATATAAACTCAAGATGCTCATGCCAATGATGTGGGAACAACATAACTCCTTCTTGGTGGAAACGCTGGGTATGTACTTTAATCGGAAACTCGGGATCCGGCATGTCCATGGGTTCCTGTAGATGTTTATCATAGTCCAACATTTATAGACTGCACCTCCTATAGCACAATTGTACAAATGAAACCGCAAGGCTCTGCATGGTGTTTAGGGTTGAAATCATTATAATACGAATCATAACCTATGCAAAATAAAGGAGCGAGTGTTAATGGATAAGATCAAAATTGGCGTAATAGGTACGGGCTCTATCTCCGGCATGCACTTAAGTGCTTATCGGAATAATCCGCAGACAACCATATATGCGGTATGTGATCTGAATGAAGAACGTGCACGCGAAGTTGCTAAAGAATATAACGTCGAGAAGGTATACACGGATTATCGTGAATTACTGGCCAATTCCGAAATAGATGCAGTCAGCATCTGCACATGGAACAACTCTCATGCCGAGATCAGCATCGCGGCGCTTGAGGCAGGCAAGCATGTGCTTGTGGAAAAGCCGCTTTGCCGTACGGTTGAAGAAGCGCTTCAGGTACAGCAAGCAGTGGAAAAGAGCGGCAAGATTTTGCAAGTAGGCTTTGTACGACGTTATGACTCCAATGCCCAGCTCCTTCAGACGTTGGTGGAACAAGGAGAATTCGGCGAAATCTATTATGCAAAAGCAACGACGTTCCGGAGACTAGGCAATCCCGGCGGCTGGTTCAGTGATATTGAACGCTCCGGCGGCGGACCGCTGATCGATATTGGTGTCCATGTGATTGATCTATGCTGGTATTTGATGGGCCGTCCGAATCCAGTATCGGTAAGTGCTAATACCTACCGGAAGCTCGGCAATCGTTCTAATATTAAGAATCTCTCATTCTATAAAGCCGCCGATTACGACGCAGCGAACAATACGGTGGAAGATTTAGCGAATGCACTGATTCGCTTTGAGAATGGAGCTTCGCTAATGGTCGATGTCAGCTTTACACTGCATGCCAAAGAAGACGAGCGTTCGGTACGCCTGTATGGTGACAAGGGGGGTTTTGAAATTGATCCTGAGATAGTCATTGTTAAAGAACAGGCGGATACGATCGTCAATACCTATCCGCAGACCGATAATAAGGGGTTTGAGTTCAACAGTGCATTCCAGAATGAAATTAATCATTTTGCTAGCAACATCAGTACCGGCTCTACACCAATTAGTCCTGTGCAAGACGGCGTTACAATCATGAAGATACTCGGCGCGATCTATGAATCCGCAGCCAAAGGTGAAGAGGTGAAACTATGAAGTTAGGAATCAGCACTTACAGTTTGCATTCGGCTTTTTCAACGGGTGAGCTCACGCTTGAAGGAGTCATTGAGACGATCGCCGATCTGGGCGCAGAACATGCGGAGATTGTACCTTTGGGTATCAATTTGGTTGAAAATCCTGAGCTAATTGATCAGATTGTACGAACAGCAGCGGGTCGTGGACTAGAGTTATCCAATTATGCTATCGGGGCGAACTTTGCCGGGCTGGAGACAGCGGAAATGCAGCGGGAAGTCGAGCGGGTAAAGCGGGAAGTAGACGTGTGCGCGGCATTAGGCATTCAGCGGATGCGGCATGATGTAGCCTCCTCAAACGATCTATCCATCACGCATTTTTTGGAAGAGCTTCCACGTTTGGCTGAAGCCTGCCGAGAAATTGCTGATTATGCCGCAGGTTTAGGCATTACGACCAGTGTGGAGAATCATGGATACTTTATTCAGCACAGCGATCGTGTACAGGCGCTGGTTCATGCGGTGGGTAGAGACAACTTCCGTACAACACTCGACATTGGGAACTTCCTGTGCGCAGATGAGAACCCGCTAATAGCTGTACCTAACAACATCAAGCTTGCTTCAATGGTGCATTTCAAAGATTTCTATATTCGTCCGCAAGACCGCCAGCCTGGCGAAGGTTGGTTCCAATCCTCCGGTGGGAACTGGTTGAGAGGTGCCATCGTTGGTCAAGGAGACATCGATATGCCGAGTGTAATTCGAATCGTTAAGGAAAGCGGTTACGATGGATATATCTCTGTAGAATTTGAGGGAATGGAAGAGTGCCGTAAGGGAACAAGACTGGGGCTGGAATACATCAAGCGGGTTTGGAACCAAATCTAATTCATTATACTGGAGGATTATGCCATGGTTAAACCAATTATCACTAATAAAATCGGTGTTATCGTAGACAGCTTTCAGGTTGGAGTGAAAGAGGGATTGCGCAAGGCAAAAGAAGCTGGGGCAGATGGAGTTCAGATTTATGCGGTACAAGGCGAATTTGATCCCGCTACTCTCTCTCAGTCAGCACGCCGTGAATGGAAGGATTACATTGCTTCGCTAGGTTTAGAAATCTCTGCCCTCGTTGGAGATTTAGGCGGACATGGCTTTCAGGACCCTGCCCAGAACCGTGCCAAAATTGAAAAGTCCAAGCGCATTATGGAGCTGGCCAAGGAGCTAGGTACAGATATCGTAACTACACATATCGGTATTGTTCCTTCTAACCCTGCCAGTAAAATCTATGAAACCATGCACATTGCCTGTGAGGAACTTAGCAGATATGCACATGAGATGAATTCTTATTTTGCGATTGAGACTGGGCCAGAACCCGCTGCACGTCTGAAGACGTTCCTCGACGGTCTGGGTTCCAGAGGGGTTTCCGTTAATTTTGATCCGGCCAATATGGTCATGGTGACTGGTGATGATCCGGTGCAAGGTGTTCATACTCTAAAAGACTACATTGTACACACCCATGCTAAAGATGGTCTCAAGCTTGCCGATATCGATCCACGCGATGTTTACGGTCAATATGGTTATGAAGCACCAGCATTAGACCATGAGAAAATCGCTGAAATGGCCGAGACCGGCTCGGCATTCCGTGAAGTTCCGCTCGGAGCGGGTTCTGTTGATTGGAACAACTATCTGCAAGCACTGAACGACATCGGTTATACAGGATTCCTGACCATAGAACGGGAAGTTGGCACTAATCCGGAGGAAGATATCCGCCAGGCTGTGAATTTTTTAAAGGGTTTTCGGGTCTGAACACGGTAGTGATAAAGAATAAATAGTTCATTCAAACAGTCCCTGTGAAAAAAGATCCTACATCCATTGGGACTGTTTGTGTTATAGATTGTGCGGGAAAGACCTAGGACGGTAATGTTCTGAATTTGGAAAGAAGGTGTGACGATGACAGCAGAACGTTTGCTCCTCCGCCGGGCGAAAGTCCTGAATGGAGCGGAAGTGGACATTGTCATAGCTGATGGCAACGTAGTCCAGATTGTTCCCGGTGGCACCGCCGAAGACCATGGTTTCAAGGTCGTGGAAGCCAATGGGGCGTATGTCTCTAGCGGCTGGATCGACTTGCATGTACATGCGTTTGCAGAATTGAATCCGTATGGAGACGAGATCGATGAAATCGGAATCAAATGTGGCGTGACTACGCTCGTGGACGCAGGTAGCTGCGGAGCGGAGCGTATTGGTGAGCTGGCAGAGGCGGGGAAAAAGTCAGCAACGCAACTGCTTGCTTTTCTTAACATTTCAAAGATTGGCCTGATGCGAATTGACGAGTTGTCCCAACTAGAGTGGATTGATCATGAAAAGGTGCTTCAGGCGGTAGTTGCTTATCCTGAATTTATCGTAGGCTTGAAGGCCAGAATCAGCAAAAGCGTAGTGGGTGACAATGGCATTCAACCGCTTCAACATGCACTGGAGCTTTCGGAAAAGACCGGGCTGCCGCTGATGGTACATATAGGCTCCGCACCGCCGGATATCCGTGAGGTTTTACCGCTACTTCAACGCAACGACGTGATAACCCATTATCTAAATGGTAAAAGCAACAATTTGTTCGATAAGGAGAATCGACCGCTCCAAGTGCTAAGAGATGCTATTGAGCGTGGAGTTCACTTGGATGTGGGACATGGTACGGCTAGCTTCTCGTTCGCTGTGGCCGAGGCGGCCAAACAAAACGGTATTGATCCGGATACGATCAGCACAGACATATACAGAGGCAACCGTATCAATGGTCCCGTCTACTCCATGGCGAATCTGTTGAACAAATTCCTTGCACTGGGATATTCCCTTGAAGATACAATTGCACGGGTGACAAGCAGAGCAGCCCAGTGGCTGGGACGCCCGGAACTTGGGGAGATTCGGATCAATAACAAGGCGAATCTGACCCTTTTTCGTGTGACGGATAAGAAGATTGAACTGGTAGATTCTGAGGGGGAACGCCGGGTAGCACAGCAAACCATTCAAGCAATAGGAGTGATCATAGGTGACAAATACATGGAATGCGAAATACGGCCTGAAAAGAGTTATTAATGCAAGCGGCCGGATGAGCATCCTCGGGGTATCGGCACCGACCGATACGGTGATGGAAGCTATGCGTCAAGGCGGACAGAGTTATGTGGAAATCGCCGATTTGGTGGATAAAGCGGGGGATTATGTTGCACGTCATACAGGTTCTGAAGCAGCGGTGATCGTGAACTCGGCTTCCAGTGGAATTGCTTTATCCGTGGCGGCGCTGGTAACCCGCGGTAATATTCGTACAAGTCTACGGCTCCATCAGGATAGCATTTTTAGAAATGAAATTGTGATGTTAAAAGGTCATAACGTACAATACGGTGCACCAGTGGAAACCATGGTTTATCTCGGCGGCGGTAAAGTGGTGGAAGCAGGTTATGCCAATGAAGGACGGGCGGAGCATTTGGCTGCTGCGATCTCGGATCAGACTGCGGCTATCTTGTATGTCAAATCTCATCATGCCGTTCAGAAGAATATGATCTCTGTAGAGGAAGCTTGGGCTGTGGCTCAAACTCATAACGTCCCGCTTATTGTAGATGCTGCAGCGGAAGAGGATCTGCAGAAATACGTGCAAATATCCGATCTGGTCATTTATAGTGGCTCCAAAGCCATAGAAGGTCCAACATCCGGACTTGTGGCGGGAAAACGTCTTTATATTGAATGGCTAAAAGTGCAGCTTCACGGCATTGGACGCAGCATGAAGGTTGGTAAGGAAACATCCTTCGGCCTGATGCAAGCGTTGGATGAATATGCTCACAAACAGGATACAAGCGAAAAGGAAAAAGCTACGCTCCAATTGCTGATGCCGCTCGATGGGCTTCCCGGAATTCGGGTAACTATCGTGCAGGATGAAGCAGGCCGGGCGATTTACCGTGGACGCATCCATGTGGACCCGAATCAGTGCGCAATAACAGCACTTGAGCTGTCCCAGCAGCTTCAACAAGGTGAAGTGGCTATTTACACTAGAGACTATGGGGTAAGGCAAGGTTATTTTGATATTGACCCGCGTCCGCTAATGGGTGATGACATAGAAATGATTACAGCGAGGATAAGGGAATTGACAGGAGGGGCAAGCAATGTCTGAAATTAACAAGCGGTTCTATAAAGGTCGGGTGGCCTTAAACGTATTGGCTAAGGATATAGAAAATGCCAAAGAGGTGTTTGCTGCTGCCGAAGGTTATGTACTGGTCGGTGTATTGTCCAAAGACTATGCAACGGTAGAAGAAGCCGTGCAGGCGATGGAGGCATATGGGCGGGAAATTGACGGTGCGGTATCAATAGGACTAGGTGCGGGTGATAATCGGCAAGCTGCTGTTGTTGCAGAGATTGTCAAATCCTATGCTGGCAGCCACATTAATCAGGTATTCCCAGCAGTTGGTGCGACCCGTGCCAACCTTGGAGCGAAAGATAGTTGGATTAACAGCATGATCGCACCAACGGGACAACCCGGTTTTGTGAATATCTCCACCGGCCCGGCCAGTGCGGCACAATCTGTACCCGCTGTAATTCCCGTAAATGCGGCGATTGCATTGGTTCGGGATATGGGCGGAAATGCTTTAAAGTATTTTCCGATGCAGGGGCTGAGCCGTAAAGCGGAGCTAATCGCTGTGGCCAAAGCCTGTGCGGAAGAGGGTTTTGCGCTGGAGCCGACCGGCGGTATCGATCTGGACAACTTTGAAGAGATCTTGTCTATTATATTGGAAGCGGGAGTGCCGCAGGTGATTCCCCATGTCTATACATCGATCATCGATCCGCAGAGCGGAAGAACGAGAGTGGCGGACATACAACAGCTGTATCGGACGATGAAAAAGCTGGCAGATCAATATGCCTAAACATATCGCCGCTTTTGGTGAAATAATGATGCGGCTACAGGTACCGGGCTTTGAACTGTTATCTCAGGGTAACCTGCTGAAGTATTCGTTCTCCGGCACCGGAGTCAATGTACTGTCCGCATTGTCCCGATACGGACATCGGGGGACTTTGGTGTCCAGACTGCCTGCGAATCCTATTGGTGACGCAGCAACAGCCTATCTTCGGCGACTGGGCATCCAGCCGGAGCATATCCAACGCGGGGGCTCAAGTATAGGGATGTACTTTCTTGAAAACGGATTCGGGGCTCGCCCCTCCCGAGTGACTTATTCCGGTCGCCCGGAGAGCAGCTTCAATACTGCTCCTCCGGGTACTTATCCATTCGCAGAGCTGGCAGACCTCGCGGATGCTGTTCATTTCTGCGGGATAACACTGGCAATGAACGATGATGTGCGAAAAGCGATGAAAACTTATGCAAAAACGGTTAAGCAACACGGTGGTCTAGTCGTTTTTGACTGCAATTACCGCCCATCGCTCTGGGGGGAGAGAGGCTATGAGCTGGCGCGCTCCCATTACGAAGACATGCTGCATTTGGCCGACATCGTGCTGATGAATGAAAAAGACGCAATGCTAATCCTTGGTATGAAGCCCGAAGGAACTTCAAGAGAAGAACAACTTCAGGAGCTGATTCCCACAGTAGCTTCACGCTACAGTCTAAGTACGGTAGCAGGAACGCATCGGTCCATCCATGATGATAACCGCCATTCATTGCGCGGTTATATCTTCAAATCCGGTCGCTTCGCATATTCCGAGACCTTAAGCTTTCCGGTGCTTGATAGAGTCGGGGCTGGAGATGCTTATGCCAGTGGTATAATTCATGGTGAGCTGGAAGGTTTTGATCCTCAGCATACTGTAGCCTTTGCGGCCGCGGCCGGAATGCTAGCCCACACAGTAGAAGGAGACTCTCCGCTGGCCTCCGAGCAAGAAGTTATTGGTGTACTGACGGGTGCTGTAAAAGATATAATGAGATAAAGAAGAAGCTGCCTTACAGGAGAACAGGCCTGTGCGGTGGCTTTTTTTATCGCTACAAACACTGTACTTTTGTTCAGGCCAAGAATCAGATCCAATGGTTACAGGCTAGATTTGGCTTAATTAGATCTTTTTAAATAGGTGTAAAATCTCATTTTTTGCAACTTTATCCTCTATCCGGCGTCAAAGAAGAGAGAATAAGAAGGGGGAGCCTATATGAAAAAGTTAAATCTACTAGCCCTTTTAGCAGTTATTTCAATAATCTTTGTTGGATGTGCCAATACAGGGAGTAAAGATAAAGCGAATAAAAAGCTAATCGATCTGAGTTCTGTGGACTCCATTACAATCCATAATGATAGCGGCGGATTAATAACCATAACGGACCAAAAGCTAATAGAACGTTTCAATAAAGCTATACATACTGCTGAGTATGACAACGCGAAGCTTGATATTGCAGCACCTGATTATGAGGTTACTGTTGAATTGAAGAGTAAAGAAAACGAAAAATTCTCATTCTGGATTATGGGCAATAATAATGGTCTTTTCACCAAATCAGGAGTAAATGGGCATTACAAGTTATCTGAAACGGATAAGGCTGCTTTGCTTACCTTATTTCAATCAACTGAACAACAAGTAGAATCAGATAATCTAAAATTAGATGAGACCATCAAGCGAATCACATTAGCAAACGCTCTAGCACATGGTTCAGTGAATGCTAACATAAAGGATGAATACACAGATCATGAAACCATAGATACTTTCGTCCGAGCCATCCGTACTGCTGAACAAATACCAGGGAATTTAAATACCGCAACGCCTAACTACGATATCGTTCTAATTTCAGATAATAATAAATATGCCTTTCATTTATGGATTAACGAGACAAGCGAGCAAGGCATGTTAATGAATGTGAACAAAACGGATACAGGCTACACACTTACTAAGGAATCAACTGCCGAGTTAAAGAAGATTCTGTTCTCGGAAGCAAAATTTAATGGTTTGGAGTTTAATACAGAACGGAACTCTATTGGAGATCTGGTGGCCAAACCGGTTGGCCTATCCGAAAATAACTATCTGTTAAACGGTGGAGCAGTAGTTGAACTGCAAGGGATCTCTTATCATACCATTCATCTTTTCTATGGCGACCATAATGCTGTCAACGCTTTATTAGCCCATGATCCTGCTACGGATGAGGTAAAGGTGAAATGGAGTGACGAGCTCAACGATTCCAATAATCTATGGAATAATGCTTTTATGAGCAACTATAATATGCTAATCCCGCTGGATGAGGATCATCTATTATTTCTGGAATCGGATGTGACGAAAAAAGCTGGGCAATATCATTTGTCCTCATATAATGTTCTTACAGGAAAGATTGAACGACTTCGGGAAAACTTCTGGCCGCTTTCTGATGATTATGATTACATTTATAAATTTCAATGGAAAGCTGATGAGCAAAAATTGTTTATGCAGAGTTATCTCGGCAATGTATGGATCTTTGATCTGAAAACGGGAAAGGACGATGTCCATCTTCTGAAATATCGCGTAATCCCACATTCGACGACCGGGGCGCCATCCCTGTTCCTCTCACCAACTTTTAAAAGATTTGTACATGATGATGAGAGCGGCGAATTAACCTTTTACGATAATAAAGGAGTTTCTCTTCGTACTGTTCCGTTACCACAAGAGCAATATGTACCTTCTGAGAAAATAAAGTGGAACCCCGCGGGCACGATTGCCTGGATGGATTCAGCAGAGATCAACGAAAACCGAATTCTTGACATCGATATCGATTATCTGAAAATAGCTGCACAAAAAATTAATTTTTATAATCAGGATGGTCATTCCATCGGCTCCATTAAGACTGAAGGCAACCATGAAGATACAGCTATTGAAGTTGTGGGGTGGATGGACGCTAATGTAGCCGTGATAAAATCCTATACTGTAGAACTTATACACAAGGATAATGTAGGGCTTAATGTTAAGGATGTTTCTTATTATCTCTATGATGTAAAAAAGAAGCAGAAGGGGGCAAGCTTTTCGTCCATCCCTTCCCGTGCTATCGTTACTACAGATCTTCGAATGGGCGATGCCGATAATACGGGGGGAATCACTGTGAGTTTTAAAGAAATCACTTATAAAAAAGAAAAATAAATAAGCCTCGGGAGTTCACCGTAACGATCACACAAGATCATTGGGGAAGCTTTCCGAGGCTTCTTTTTATATTTAAAAGACAAATATTTAAGAATTCTCGAATTCTATATTTGTCCCGCTGTAGAACGGACGGAGGACAGCAGGTCTAGCCGGAAGCCTTGTACTAGAGTGTCACCGTTCATAAGATCGGTCTCATATGCACGATTAAAGCCTAAGCGCTGGTACAGTTTGATGGCTGAAGACATCATTTCCGAGGTGTGCAGGTTCAAGGTGGTGGCACCCAACTGTAGTGATCTCCGTGCAGCATCGCGAATCAGAAGGGTTGCAACGCCAAGACCACGAGCGGATGGAGATACGGCTAGCAGACGTAGGATCGGGGAGTGAATCCCGAGCTCCGGTTTCCCGTAAGCCGTTTCCGAGGAGCTGAACAAGAGTGCGCTACCAACGATTTTCTTGTCGATTTCAGCGATGATCCGTACGAGCGGGGTATCACCATGAACGGAATCAAGAAGCGATTTCCGATACTCCAGCCACAACGGCTCAGGCATGATCTCCGAATATTGGTGGTATGCATCTAACAGCACTTCGGCGATAGCATTACGATCTTTATTCTCAGCTTCACGGATAATGATCTTTTGTGACATGTTTTCGCTATCCCCTTTCAGACAAATGTAATGTTCATTCGAATGAAATTATTATATATGATAATTCCCAGTGGAATAAGAGGTGTTTTATAATTCTGATATAGGAATAGAAAAGTTCTATATGAAATAAACATAACGTTTGATTCAAAATCCGATTGATTTACACGGAATTAATTGTTGACAAAAAATAGGGCGATGACTAAGATATAAACAAAATCTATAGGAAAGCATCGCTATAATTCATTGTTTTTTCATCGGAATAGTAAAATTAATAAAAGCATAGGGGGATTAGGGATGAACATTGAAAATATTGAGGCCTTTGTCTACATCAATCATTATGGAAGCTTCAATAAAGCGGCCGAAGTCCTATATATCTCACAGCCGACAGTAACGGCCCGGATCCAATCGCTAGAAAGGGAACTGGATTGCAAAGTGTTTGATCGGTTGGGGAAGCAGATTAACCTGACGGATAAAGGTAAACAGTTTCTACCCTATGCGCAGCAGATTCTTCAGATTTATCAGAACGGTAAATATCAGGTTCAGGCTAAGGGGCACATTCCAAATGAACTGAGAATCGGCAGTACGGTCTCGGTTTCCAATTATTTAATGCCCCATCTGATGCTTCATTTAAAGCGCAGATATCCTCATATCACAATCAAGCTTATGACAGCTTCTACGGAAGTATTGACTGAAAAGTTAAAATCGAAAGAGCTTGATTTGGCTTTTATCCGTAAGGTCGTAAATCCGGCAATTCAAACCTTTCCATTCTGCGAGGACCCCATCTCACTGTATGTACATGAGGGACACCGCTTTGCTAAAGCACAGCGGGCTTCACTGGAGGATATCCGCCAGGAGACGTTGGTTTTTTTTGAATGCGGATCTTTGGATTGGATGCGGCTGCATCGTGTATTTGAGAGTATGGAACAGCCACCGAAGATTGAATATCAGGTAGATAACCTGGAGACAGCCAAAAAGCTGGTATTGAAAAAAGCAGGCATCTGTTTCCTTCCCGCCCTCAGTGTGCAAGAGGAAGTGGCGACGGGGTCGCTGATCCGGGTGGATATTGCGGAGACGGAAGGCATCTCCTTGCGAACCAGCCTGATTTCACTGAATGGAGAGAACGCAGAATTCATCGAAACCTTGCTTGAACTGGGGATTGGTAAAGTGGGAGATCGACTAATTGTATAGATGTATTAAAAAACTCTATTAGCGCGTGGACACATGCAGTGATAAAGTTAATTGCATATAATCACGACTATTTCGATAGGGATTATTAAATTAATTTCCGAAAGGCTGGAGGGCATGTGATGAGTGAGGTATTCAGGCTAGCAGAACTGAAGGATGCGGAGCAATTGCTAGATGTTACATATCGTGCCTATCAGCTGATTCGTGAACTCGGGCTGCATTGGCCGGCGGCCACAGCCGACTTGGCGCTTATTGAAGACAATATAGCTACGAATGAGTGTTATGTGCTTGAAGTTGACGGAACGATAGTTGCAACCATAACCCTTTCAAAGGAAGAAGAGATTAAGAAGATTAGCCCACTGCCTTTTATCAAATGGTTTGCTGCTCATCCAGATTACAGTAACAAAGGTTATGGTGGAAAACTTTTGGATTGGGTTGAAGAGAACATTATTGCTGGACAGTTACGTTCGGCTGCAGTCACGCTGGCAACGGCGAAGAAACATCCGTGGTTGGTTCAAATGTATGAACGCCGGGGGTACGAACGGTTTTTAGAACTGGATCAGCAGAACGGTGACGGCATTATGTATCTGATGAAAAAAACACTTACAGACAAACCACAGTTCATTCAAAGGGGATAAAACAATGAAAAAGTCCATTTCACTAGTATTTGCATCGGTATTGACACTGGCGATTGCCGGCTGCGGAAACAACAGTAACAGCGCTAGCAGCAATCAGAATGGAAATGCAGCAGAAGCTGCGGCACCGGCAAAGGATTCGGCAAAGGTAACTAAGATCATTGTGGGCACGGGTACTGCTTTTCCGAAAGTCTGCTTCATAGATGAGAACGGCAAACTCACCGGATTTGATGTGGAACTGCTCAAAGAAATCGATAAGCAGCTGCCAGAATATGAATTCGAATTTCAAACCATGGATTTCAGCAATCTGCTGCTGAGCCTGGAAACCAAAAAAATCGATTTGGTCGCCCATGTCATGGAGAAAAATCCGGAACGGGAGCTGAAGTACTCTTTTAACAAAGAAGCCTATGCCCACTGGAGAAACCGCATTGTAGTGGCAAAGGATAATAATTCAATCCAATCGCTTGATGATCTCAAAGGGAAAAAGGTACTTGTAGGTGCAACGAGTGCACAAGCACAAATACTCGAGAACTACAATAAAGAGAATGACAATGCGATTGATATCGTGTATCAGAATGGTGCAGCGAATGATACCGTCGCACAGATTAGTACTGGGCGTGTGGACGCTACGCTGGCTGCAGATTTTGTCCTGCCGATCATTGATCCGCAGAGTCAGCTAAAAGCTACGGGTGACGAGCTGTCATCCGCGGATATTCTCTATGTTTTCCGTAAGGATGATGCCGATTCACAAAAGCTGTCAGATGCGATTGACAGTGCGATTAAAGAGCTGAAGACAGACGGCACACTAGGCAAGCTTAGTACGGAATGGTTGGGTGCGGATGTTACAGCGGATTCGGTGAAATGATTGAGCCGGTGAGCACGGGAAGGGGGGGAATATATGGGCGCACAGTTTGATATCAGCTTTGTATTTTCGTTTTTGCCTAAGTTACTAGGGACTTTAAGCACCACGCTTCTGATTGTCGCCTGTTCTCTACTGACAGGAATTCTTGTCGGCTTTCTCGTAGCTCTGCCAAGACTTTATAAAGTGCCTGTGTTAAAAACCATCTCCGAAATCTATATTTCTTTTTTTCGGGGAACTCCGATTCTTATCCAGCTCTTCTTGTTTTATTATGGTCTGCCCGAAATTATGAAGCTGGTTCATGTCGATATGACCCGGACTCCGGTGCTTGTTTTTGTGATTCTTACTTACGGGCTGCATACGGGAGCATACATGTCCGAAATGATCCGGGCTTCTGTAATGGCGGTGGATAAGGGGCAGGTAGAGGCTGCTTATGCTACAGGGATGACGGGGTTTCAAGCCTTTACGCGAATCGTGCTGCCGCAGGCGCTCGGAATCGCAGTTCCGGTATTCTCCAATCTGGTGATTGCTCTACTGAAAGATACGTCATTGGCCTTTACTCTTGGGGTGATGGAAATGTCAGGTAAAGCACAGACGCTAGGCAGCTTAACTCAGCATTTTATTGAAACGTATATCGCGCTTGCGCTAATCTATCTGGTCATCAGCTTTACAATTGAGAAACTGCTGCTTATAGCAGAACGCCGGCTGCTGCGGCATGAGAAACGGAATACACCGGAGAAAAAATCGTTCAAAATCAACAAAAGCTGGTCCTACCGCCGCATCATTGCTGAACTTGGACCGGGTAAAGGAGGTAGCGGATTATGAAGCTGGACCCATCTTTTATCTGGACTGCTCTGGTGCAAATTTTAAGTGCAATTCCTGTGACCTTATCTATTACTGCTGTCTCAGTACTCATTGGATTTGTGATTGGTGTGGCTGTAGCGTTGATCCGGATATACAGAATTCCACTGCTGTATCCGCTGGCTGTCGGTTATGTTACGTTCATCCGCGGGACACCGATGCTGACGCATCTTTTGCTTATCTATTTTGGGCTTCCCGTGTTAATCGATGGTCTGGCAGTGCAGTTCGGCTGGAGCTTCAGGTCGGTAGCCATTCCGATGATCGGTTTTGCCTATATTTCATTCTCGATTACAGCGGGAGCCTATATGTCCGAGGTCGTCCGTTCCGGTCTGCTTGCTGTGGATCGCGGTCAGCTGGAAGCGGCCCATTCTATCGGAATGACCACACCCCAGGCACTGCGGCGGATTGTTTTTCCTCAGGCGCTGGCGGCGAGTCTGCCTAATCTGTCAAATTCGGTAATCGGTATGCTGCATGGATCTACCCTTGCTTTTACCGTTTCGGTGGTGGATATCAATGCTAAGGCGCAAATTGTAGCTTCAACGAACTGGAAGTTTTTTGAGGCTTATCTGGCGGCAGCACTGATTTTCTGGGGACTTACGTTCCTAATCGAACGCGTGACGTCGCTGATTGAAAAAAGAATTAATCTGTACAATCGAGGTGGAGTAGCATGATCAAGCTTGCGCAAATTTCGAAGTCATTTGGTCGGAATCAGGTGCTCAACAATATAGATTTAACGGTGACGAAGGGTGAAGTTGTCGTCATTCTCGGTCCCAGCGGCTCAGGCAAAACGACACTTTTACGCTGTGTGAATTATCTGGAGAAGCCAAGCAGCGGAGAGATCGCCATCGGCGATTTCAAAGTGAACTGCAAACATCCCCGCAAAAAGGAGATTCATCTGCTCCGGCAAAAAACGGCAATGGTGTTCCAGCAGTACAATTTATTCCGCCATAAAACCGCACTGGAGAACGTGATGGAGGGACTGCTGATTGTCAAAAAGCTTCCGAAGGACGAAGCGAAAAATCGGAGTATCGCCCTACTTGAAAAGGTTGGTCTTGGCAGCAAGCTGGACGCCTATCCAAGTCAGCTGTCCGGAGGCCAGCAGCAGCGGGT
This sequence comes from Paenibacillus sp. FSL H8-0315, assembly GCF_038005365.1. NCBI lineage: Bacteria > Bacillati > Bacillota > Bacilli > Caryophanales > Paenibacillaceae > Paenibacillus > Paenibacillus sp. FSL H8-0315. Next base: position 6,675,983 of record NZ_JBBOTA010000001.1, read on the forward strand.
TGGCATTGCCCGTGCCTTGGCGCTCGAGCCGGAGGTTATATTGTTCGACGAACCCACATCGGCGTTGGACCCAGAGTTAGTGGGTGAGGTGCTGGCCGTCATCCGTAAAATTGCCAAGGAAGGCATCACAATGATCGTGGTGACTCATGAAATGGGCTTTGCTCGCGATGTGGCGAATCATGTGGTTTTTATGGACGGAGGCGTCATTGTTGAAGAAGGGACTCCGGCAGAGCTGTTTAACCATCCGCGCGAAGAAAGAACGAAGCAGTTCCTGAAGCGGATTACACCTGAATTTAACTATTCTATATAGGAGGCAAAACAATGGCTATTACAATCAGCGTACTTGATCAAAGTCCGATCTATCCGGGAGAAACGCCGGAGGAAGCATTCCAGCATACGATCAAGCTGGCACAACTGTCCGAAGAGCTTGGATTCCACCGGTTCTGGGTTTCGGAGCATCATGACTCCGAGCAGGTAGCCGGTTCTTCCCCGGAAGTACTTATCTCACATCTTCTGGCTAAAACAGAGCGAATCCGCATTGGCTCCGGTGGCATCATGCTCCAGCATTACAGCCCATATAAGGTAGCGGAGAACTTCAATGTGCTGTCTACACTGGCTCCTGGACGAGTGGATCTCGGTGTGGGACGTGCTCCCGGTGGACTCCCACGTAGCACACAGGCACTACAGCAGGGAAAAGCTGAAACCCCAGACCTGACGGACAAAATCATCGAGCTTGAAAAGTATGTACATAACCGCCTCGAAGAAAACCATCCGCTGGCAGGGTTGAAGGCAGGTCCCCTTCCTGGTATTCCTCCTGAGTTGTATGTCCTTGGCGCGAGTGTAAGCAGCGCGGAAATTGCCGCTGAACTGGGGTTACCGTACGTATTCTCCCTGTTTATTAACAGCGATAAGGCGGTAGCGCTGGATGCCATTCGTGCTTACCGCAGCGGTTTCGCTTCTTCACAGGGCAGACAACCGCAAGCGATTATCGCTTTAGCGTTAGTGGTGGCTGAGACTGAGGAGGGAGCGAAAGAACTGGCAGGTGCGCATAAGCTGATCCGGATTCAACTGGCGAGCGGGAAGAAGCTGACAGTAGGGACCTTGGAACAGGCGGAGGAATTTGCCCGCCAGAGCAATGAAGCCTACACGATTGAAGAGCTGGAACCGGAGATTACCAAGGGAACAAAATCATCTGTCCGTGAACAGTTGTTGGAACTTTCAGAGGCATCCGGTGTCGAGGAGTTCATCATAACGACGAATGTACATCCCTTTGACAAACGGCTCCGATCCTTTGAGCTACTGAGCGAAGCAATCGCTGAAGTGGCTGCAGAGGCATAAAGCGGGCGGGCTCGGTATCACACAGGAAATCGTGTAAAGGAGGGTGACTGTAAATGACAAGTAAAGCTAAAGAGTTGAGTGCGGAAGCGCTTGAAGAAGAATTAATCGGGATACGCCGTCATCTGCACCGGCACCCGGAACTGTCCAATGAAGAATATGGCACAACAGAATATATTATTTCCCTGCTGGAGCGGGCAGGAGTCAGGATCGTAGAATACGGTCTGTCTACCGGCGTGATCGCAGAGATTGGCGGCAAAAAGCCCGGTTCGGTCATCGCACTGCGCGCAGATATTGATGCCTTGCCAATCCAGGAGGAAAGCGGAGTATCCTTTGCTTCATTATATCCCGGCAAAATGCATGCCTGCGGGCATGATTTCCATACGGCTGCCTTGATTGGTGCCGCCTATCAATTGAAACAGCGAGAGCAGCAATTACAGGGAACGGTGCGCCTGTTATTCCAACCAGCCGAGGAGAAGGCGCAGGGTGCACAACGAATCATTGCTAGCGGGGCACTAGAAGACGTCCGGGCAGTGATCGGGCTGCATAACAAGCCAGACCTGCCAGTCGGAACCATCGGTATTAAGGGTGGTCCTTTAATGGCAGCAGCTGACGGGTTTGTGATAGAAGTGCAGGGTGGCAGTTCTCATGCTGCCGTTCCGGAGGCTGGCATAGACCCGATTGTAGCGGCTTCGCATATTGTGACGGCATTCCAGTCCATTGTAAGTCGCAATGTCAGCCCGCTGCAGAGTGCGGTGGTCAGTGTGACGCAGATTCACAGCGGCAATTCATGGAACATTATCCCCGAAAAAGCGGTGCTTGAAGGGACGATCCGCACCTTTGATGAAACGGTGCGCAGCAAAGTGCTGGACCGGTTTCAGGAAGTGGCGGTCGGTGTAGCAGCGGCTCTTGGAGCAGAAGCTACCGTTCGCTGGATAGAAGGGCCACCTCCGGTTATCAACGATCCCTCCCTAGCAGCGCTTGGAGTTGAATCGGTCGAAGCTCTTGGCTACCGAGCGATTCAGCCAGAGCTTTCTCTGGCTGGAGAGGATTTCGCCTTCTATCAGCGCGTGGTACCCGGACTGTTCGTTTTTGTAGGTACTGAAGGAAGCCAGGAATGGCATCATCCGGCCTTCAATCTGGATGAACGTGCACTCCCTGTGGCAGCACGTTTCCTTGCGGATGTAGCTGTACGATCCCTAGTGCAGTACAGTCCCGATGGAGGTGCAGAATTATAGCTGAACATAACAGTTACGATGTAATTATCGTCGGCGCAGGCTCGATGGGCATGAGTGCCGGTTACTATCTTGCGAAGCGCGGAGTGAAGACGCTGCTAATTGATGCCTTTGATCCTCCACATACACAGGGAAGCCATCACGGGGAAACGCGGCTGATCCGGCATGCTTACAGTGGTGATCCCGCCTACATTGATTTGGCTCTGCGGGCAGATCGTTTATGGAAAGAAGCTGAGCAGTTGAGCGGAATAGAACTGCTTGTCCGCTCGGGCGTTTTGAATCTCGCAGATAGTGCAGTGTATTCCTTCAGCGGTCGTCTCGCGGAAGCAAAGAAACGGAAGGTGCAGGTCCAGCATCTGGATGCCGGAGAGATCCGGCGGCGCTGGCCGGGATTGAACATTCCGGAAACATTCGCAGCAATGTATGAACCAGATGCCGGGTATTTGTACAGCGAGCGCTGTATCTCCGCCTACCGCCAGCTTGCCCTTGGACAGGGTGCGGAACTGTTGACGAACACTTCGGTAGTAAACATCACCGCCCGCGAAAGCAGTGTAACAGTTCATACAACAAACGGCGATTATCACGGAGCGTCAGCTATCCTTAGTGCCGGAGCCTGGTTTGGAGCGTTAGCGCCTTTTGTGCATTTGCCAATCAAGGCGATCCGCAAAGTTGTGGGCTGGTTTGAGAGCTCACCTGCTTTTGCAGCCGGTAACTTCCCTGGCTTCACGCTAGGAGCTGAGGAAGGTGGCTATTATGGCTTTCCCAGCATTGCTGGAGCCGGTCTGAAGATCGGCCGGCACGATACGGGGCTGGAATGGAAACCAGGCACACTACTTGCTCCCTTTGGCAGTGAAGCCAGCGATGAGCAAGACCTCCGAAGAGTACTGGAGACTTACATGCCGGGTGCAGCTGGCCGATTACTTAAAGGCTCTGTATGCAAATATGAGCATACACCTGATGAAGATTTCATTATTGACCGCCATCCGCTCCACTCCAATGTGCTGGTAGCCGGAGGGTTCTCAGGGCATGGTTTTAAATTTTCTAGTGTTGTAGGTGAAATACTTGCTGATTTGGCGACAAGTGGAGCTACCAACCACAACATTCAACCTTTTGCGTTATCACGTTTTACACCTGATCATTCGCAAGCAGGCCTTATTTTGGAGGGGATTTAATGAGCAAAGTTCAAATTAGCAATTTTTTAAGTACGCACAACCAACTGGTGCATGCAACCGCAGGGTTATCAGAGGAACAGCTGAAATGGAAGGCAGCACCAACGAGTTGGAGTATTACTGAGGTTTTAGCCCATCTAGCTGATCACAGCATTGTGGTTTCGTTCCGTATACGTGATATTCTCGCTGCTACAACTGCGCAGCTGCCAGTCTTCAATCAGGACGCTTGGGTCAGCGGCCAGTACGCCAATAGTGGTAGTGCTTCCGATAGTCTGGAGTTGTTCCGCAGCCTGCTTTATTATAACAGTCTATTGTTTGAACGGCTCAGCGCAGAGAATTGGGAGAAAAGCGGGGTTAACTTCAAGGGGGAAAACGTTAAAATTTCCGATATCGTCCATAGCTTCACCGCACATGTAGAGAGACATCTTGGTCAGATTGAGCGAATCAAGCAGGGCGCAGTCAATGCATCGTTCGTGCAATGAATACTTTCATTGTTAGTTTTGCATGAAGTAAAACCTGGGAATCGTATGCTCACAAAACTTTTAGGAGGAATGAACATGACCAAACCAAAACAACTGAAGCTAGGCGCACTGCTGCATGGAGTAGGAGGCAGCACGTCGATGTGGCGCCATCCTGATGCTAAGCCGGATGCAAGTGTAAACTTTGAATTATACAAGGCGTGGGTACAGAAGGCAGAAGAAGGCAAGCTGGATCTGATCTTCATCGCAGACGGTTTGTACATTAATGAAAAGTCCATTCCGCATTTCCTTAACCGGTTTGAACCGCTGACCATTCTTAGCGCACTCGCCGCCGTCAGCACCAACATCGGTCTGGTTGGTACCCTGTCCACCTCCTACAGTGAACCGTTTACCGTCGCGCGTCAATTCGGCTCACTGGATGTAATCAGCGGTGGCCGGGCCGGCTGGAATGTGGTGACTTCACCACTGGAAGGCTCTGCCTCGAATTACAGCAAAACAGAGCATCCTGACCATGGCAAGCGTTACCGTATTGCTACCGAATATTTGCAGGTGACCCGCGGATTATGGGATTCCTGGGAGGATGATGCGTTTGTTCGAGACAAAGAAACAGGTGTATTCTTTGATCCGCAAAAAATGCATACCCTGGACCATCAAGGAGAGTTCTTCTCCGTGAAAGGACCGCTCAATATTGCTCGTTCGAAGCAGGGGCAGCCAGTCGTGTTTCAGGCAGGTTCCTCAGAAGTTGGTAAAAATTACGCCTCAAAGGAAGCGGATGCTATCTTCACTGGCCACGAAACGCTAGAAGATGCCCAGGCATTCTATAGCGATGTTAAGACACGGGTAGCTTCATTTGGCCGGGATCCGAATGAGGTGCTGATCTTTCCTGGTATTGCACCAATCATTGGCGACACATCAGAGGAAGCAGAGCGTAAATATCAGGAGGTTGCTGGTCTCGTGACGATTGAGAATGCACTGAACTATTTGGGCAGATTCTTCGAGCATCATGATTTCTCGCAATATCCGCTGGATGAACCGTTCCCTGAGCTTGGCGAGTTGGGGCGCAATAGTTTTCAGAGCGGCACGGATAAAATCAAAAAGGACGCGAAGGAGAGAGGCTTAACACTAAGACAGGTCGCCTTACAATCCGCTACCCCGCGCAGCAGCTTTATTGGCACACCTGAGCAAGTGGCTGATCAGATTCAAACCTGGTTTGAGGGTGGAGGAGCAGACGGATTTATGATCGCAGCTGCTGTTCCTAATGGACTGGAGGAATTCGTCGATCGGGTAGTGCCGATTCTGCAAGAGCGGGGCCTGTTCCGCACTGAATACGAAAGTAGCACCCTGCGTGGAAATCTCGGTATTCCATTGCCAGAGAACCGCTATTCCAAGGCTTCACAACCGGTAGGGCAAAAAGCCGTACATTAACAATAATAATTTGAATCGAATAATTAGCTTTCGTCATAAAAAATGTAACGCAGCCGTTTAAGGCTGCGTTTATTTGCGTGCGAGCGGAGCTTGTCTAACAACGTAAGCGCTTTAAAGAACCAATCAGAGCAATAGATAACCAATCACTGTTATATAGGCAGGGTTCCCGCTGCACCTTATGATAGAAATATCAAGGAGGGATGTAAATTGTACGCTAAGTTCTACAAGTACCGATGGCAATATTTAATGATTCTTCCGGGAGTGCTGTTGCTATTTTTGTTCAGCTATATTCCGATGGCAGGGATTCAGGTCGCCTTCCGCGACTTTCAGATTGGCACCTCGATCTGGAACAGCACATGGGTGGGATTAGACAACTTTTCTTTCCTGCAAGATCCCCAGTTTTTAACTGTCGTCAAAAATACGTTATATATATCTGTGCTTAAGTTCATCTTCGGATTCCCGGCACCGATTCTACTGGCACTGGTGATTAACGAGGTAACCCGGCCTGTATTTAAGCGATTCGTGCAATCGGTCAGCTATTTGCCTCATTTTTTCTCATGGATTGTAGTCGCTTACATCCTGCAGTCTTTTCTGACTTTGGATGGTGGGCTGGTCAATCAGTTCATCGAGAAAGCAGGCGGTGATCCTGTATTTTTTCTAGGTTCCACGGAGTGGTTCCGGCCCATGGTTATATTAAGCGGCTTGTGGAAAGAGACCGGATGGAACACGATTCTCTATTTGGCTGCGATCACAACGATTGATCCGCAATTGTATGAATCCGCCAAAGTAGAGGGTGCAGGAAAGCTAGCCCAGATTCGGCATATCACCTTCCCGGGTATTCTACCGACAATATCGATTGTGCTAATTCTGAGTATCCCAAGCCTGATTTCAGTAGGGATGGATCAGATTTATCCGCTGATGAATTCTGCTAATCAAGGGGTCGCGGATGTACTGGATACGTATATCATCCGCAACGGATTGCAGCAGGGATATTTTGGAATGGCGACCGCAGTGGGATTGTTATCCTCAGTGATCAGCTTGATATTGGTTGTTTCGACTAATCAGTTATCCAGAAAAATAAATGGTGAAGGATTATGGTGATGGCATATGAAGCTCAGCAGAGGTGAAAAAATAGCTCAATACGTCATCGTCATAGTACTGGCAGGTCTGTGCTTGTCTGTACTATATCCATTCCTATACATGCTGGCCATCTCACTGAATGACGGTGCAAGTGCGGCCAAAGGTGGCGTGTATCTATGGCCCAAAAATTTCACATTAATTAATTATGAGATTGTATTAGGAAATGAGATTATCCGCCAGTCTTATCTAATTACAATCGCTAGGACAGTCATTGGCACATTCGCAGGACTTATCGTCACACTTCTGGTGGCCTTTGGCTTGTCCTACCGCGGCCTTCCATTAAGAAGCACGATTCTAGGCTATATTCTTTTAACCATGCTATTCAGTGGAGGACTGGTTCCTTTCTATATTCAGCTTAATAATCTCGGGCTTATCAACACGTTCTGGGTGTATATTTTTCCCGGGCTGTTCTCGGTCTGGAACATGTTTGTCATGCTGAAGTTTATACAGGGAATCCCTGAAGCTCTGGTAGAATCCGCTGAACTAGATGGAGCCGGTCCTGTTCGTACTCTGATTCAGATTATTATTCCACTCTCTCAACCTATGCTTGCCGCACTTGGATTGTTTACCGCAGTGGGACACTGGAATGACTGGTTCGCCGGTGCTTTCTTCGTCACGAAGCAGAACCTGATTCCGGTGCAGACCTTCCTGCAGCAATTGCTCGCTGCTCAGGATTTATCCGCTGTCCTTGGCTCGAATACCAACCAGGAAGCTTTGGCGAGAAGCTCACAAATGCAGAATATTACACTGATGTCGATTAAGATGGCAGTCGTTATGGTGAGTGCAATCCCCATCCTGTGCGTGTATCCGTTCCTGCAGAAATATTTTGTGAAAGGAGTTCTTGTAGGGTCAGTAAAAGGCTGATTTTCAATAATAGAACAGGGGGAAAAATCAATGATATTCAAAAAAACGGGTCTAGCCGCTTTGGCTGCAGCAACCTTACTGATGTCTATTGCCGGATGCTCCGGATCAGGTGAGAATACTACGAACAAGCCTGGAAGCGACAATGAAACGTCAAGTAACCTGCCCGCCAGTGGCTCGACTTCCTTTAATCTCTGGCTTGGATGGACGGCAACCATCAATAATGATAGTTTGGTCCAGAAATATTGGCGTGAACAGGAGCCTGGAGTAAATGTGAAGCTGGAAACCACTCAAGGCGACGCGATGACTGCACTTAATTTGAAGATAAACACAGGCGGCTTTGAAGATGCAGCTATCTTCAGCCGAAACGAAACGGTCAAAAGCGCGATGAACCGGTCGAAACAGCTTATGCCGCTAGAGCAGTATTTCGACATGCCTGACAAATATCCAGGACTTGCGTCTATTCCAAAGCAGTATCTGGAACTTATGAAGGATAATGAGGGCCATATCTGGTCCATTCCTACCTGGTTTGACCAAAACCCGGAAGATCCGTGGCCAGGCTGGGCATCTCAAGCCTGGATTGTCAGAAGTGATGTGCTGGAGAAAACAGGTATGACCAAAGAGGACTTAGCAACGTTAGAAGGAGTTGAGACCTTCCTTCGGAAAGCTGCAGAAGAGAAGGATGCTTCCGGCAAATCGCTTATTCCTCTATCATTCCTAATGGACACTAGTGATAATCTGGGCTGGAGCGATGAAAACGCGATTTTGACCGCATTCGGGGTGACTACAGCAGGTAATGGCGTTGACAAACGCGGCGATGATTTTGTATTCGCTTACGACGATCCCAATTATAAAGCAGCTTATCAATGGATGAACAAGATGTACCAGGAGAAGTTGATCGATCCAGAGGTCGTCACCAGCAAAAGAGAACAGTATACAGAAAAGAACAAATCGGGTCGTATTGCCTTCAATGTCGGCAGCTTCTGGAACATTCCTGCCTCAGCCTGGGAGACATTGGACGGCCCAACAGAGCCAGGGTGGTTTTACGAAGCGATCCCTTTTCCTAAAGTGGATGGTGTAGAGAAAGTCGGAATTAACCAGGTTACCAATCCGAATCCAGGCTATGATGTCTATGTTAGTGAAAAAACTAAAAATCTGGAAGCTATTCTGAAATTCTTCGATTATACCTTGCAGCCAAAACCCGAGCAGCAGCAGGTCATTAATGAAGGACCGGCGGGATTATACTGGGATTGGATTGATCAACCGTTGGGCAAATGGAAATTCACAGACGAAACCTACAAGACGAGCCGCAATTCCGGAGACACCGCACAAAAAGCTAAAGTCACCCCTGAGCTTTACATGACTGCCTCTTACAGCAATGAATGGTACCCATGGTGGAACACAGAGGATGCAGGAAAAGCCGGAGCTGCTAAGACCATTAAGTTCACTGAAGCTATCGGCAAAATGGGAACGATCCGCGTGGCAGAGCCTTATGATCTATTCCAGATGAAACAGGGCGGCGCATGGGAGAAATATTCACCGGAGATCGAAAATATCCGCAAGGAATATCGAGCCAAGCTTTTAATGGCCAAAGACGAGGGGCAATTCGAAAAGAATTGGAGCGATTTCCAAGCAGCACTAGAGAAGCGTGGGCACTGGAGTGAAGTCAAGCAGGAGTGGCTGGATACGTACAAGGAGGAAGTAACAGCCTTGCAATAGACAACCGTGATGCTCTTTCAGTCGCGGATCGTAAACGATAAAAAATTAATGGAGCACCTCTCACTTGGAGGGGGCTCCCTTTGCACTTCATGGGGGGAATCTATGATTAAACAACAAATAGAGAAATGGATCATCCGTATGACCCGTTCCATGAACCTGAGGAGTAAAATTGTATTATTCTACGGACTAATTGTATTTCTCCCCACCGTACTGCTGGCTGCAGGTGCAGGGTACATGATGCTTCATACGGTGCGGGCCAATTATATGCTTACGATCAGGGAAGCCGTTCGGCAAAGTGCGCAGAGTATTGAATTCAGGAAGCAAAGCTATGATCTGCTGGCTACCCGAACGGCTACGGATGGTGAGCTGATCTCTAGATTAGCCAGGGACTATGCGGATATCGATGAACAATTGGGTACGGTCAATTATGTGGACCGTTCCTTCCTGCTCACCAGTAAATACTTGCCAGGGATTGAGAACTTCCGAATCTATCATACCAACGATACACTAGTGCAAGATGGAGGGCTTCTGTGGAAGCCGGAAGAACGGAGCCTTTCGGGAATTCGAGAGCGGGATTGGTATACGAAAATGCTTCGCACAACAGACAATCTGGTATGGACTAATGCAGCTGACGACAGGACTAAGCTAGTGGTATCCCATAAAATTCTGAACGCGTATGGAGATGTTTACGGGATTGTGTACCTGTTACTGAACTATAACGGTGTCTTCATGGAATCGTTCGAACATCCTTTTGAAGGGGCCGGAGAATTGTATATCGTTGACGACAACGAACGCATTATTGCATCCTCGGAGCCCTCTGAAATTGGCAGCCGGTTATCCTCATCCTCCTTAGGTCAGTACTGGAACAACTCGTTGGAAACCTCAGCGACAAAAAGCGGGATGATGCTGATCACTCAGGAGATTAAGTCTGGCTGGACGGTTGCCGCACTTGTGCATCTTGATCGACTGGAGGAGCAGTCTACGCGGATTATGTACTATATCGGAGCAGGTATTGCTTTTTTCCTGCTGCTGTCCATCTTTCTAATCATGATTGTACTTAAAAATGTGATTTGGCGGATCCGCAAGCTGGGCACCAGGATGACAGATATCTCACAGGGCTATTTCGAAGTTACAGTGAGAAACCGTGACAACGATGAGCTGGGGGAGCTTGAGGTACTGTTCAATTCCATGTCTGGCCGTTTGAGAAAACTGGTCGAAGAACATACAGAGGCCATGCTCAAAGAGCGGGAGCAATCATTCAGGGCGTTGCAGGCACAGATTAACCCTCATTTTATTTATAATTCGTTAAGTCTGATCCGTTGGCGGGCATTAGATCAGCAGGACGAATTGCAAATCCGAACCATAGATGCGCTGACGACATTCTATCGGCTGGCACTCAATAACCGGGTTAATGTGACGCTGATCCGTGACGAAATTGAGCATCTGAAAGCGTATATCGAAATTCAGCAGCTGCGTTATCCCGGTCAGGTATCCGTAGAGTGGCTGGTAGAGCCGGACGTTCTTGACCTGTACAGCATTAAGCTGATCCTACAGCCAACGGTCGAGAACTGTTATCTGCACGGGGGCATCACAACTAGAACTCATGCTTTTATACAAATTACGATCAAACGAGTGGAGAATACGGTGCAGTTTCAGATTTTTGATAATGGAAAAGGGATTGGCAGTGAGAAGCTGGAACAGATCCGTGCCGGCAGCTACACGGGTACGCAAAACGGATTCGGGATGAACAATATCCGTGAACGTCTTGCATTGTATTTTGGCACAGAGGGCCGCTTTGAGATTGAAAGTGTAGAAGACGAATGGACTTGTGTAACCATTGATATCCCTGTTTGCAAGGAAAGTCCTGAGATAAAAAAGGGGGATGGAGCTTAATGCGGGCATTAATTGTCGACGACGAGCCTATGCAGATTCAAGGGCTTCTTCGTCATATTGGCTGGAAAGCTCTGGGGTATGAGGAACCGTTAACTGCATTATCTGGTGAAGAAGCACTAACGATTCTAGGAGAAACTCCTGTGGATGTGATGATCGCTGACGTCTCGATGCCCGGTATGACAGGGATCGAACTGCTCGCCAGATGCAGAGCGGATTATCCGACACTCCAGTCTTTACAGACTGTGATGATCAGTGGATATGACGAGTTTGAATTTGTGCAGGAGGCTATACATCTGGGAGCTAAAGCTTACGTTCTGAAGCCCATCAAGACGGAAGAACTCGAAATGAAACTGGCTGTGTTCAGAGAAGTAGTTGAGAAGAAAAAACAGATTGAACAGGAAACCACTGTACTTAGGGAGAAAGTTACAGAGAGCTATGAGGTGCTGCAGGAACGTTTCGTCAAAGATATGGTCGAAGGCTGGATCCACAGTGATGAGCTGCTCGAATCCTGGCGGCGCCTGCTGGATCTGCCTAATGGGGAATGGCAGGCAACTTTATTCCTGTTTGGATATGACCGCAGGTTCCTAGATAATCCGCATGATGCCAAGGATCGGATCCTGCTTAGCGAAGGGCTATTGAACTGCGTTAAGACTGGTCTATCTGGTTTCTCCGGTACCTATATAGGGAAGACAGGAGCGGATGAACTGGCCGTCATTGTGCTGAACGCAACGCCATTGGTGCGGGCAAGACTTGAGAAGCAGCTTGCGTTTATCCAAGATATCCTAAGAGAGCAGTATAAAGCCTCCGTCTCGGTCGGAATCAGCAGAGAGTGTTTGTTCTGGACGGAAATACCGTTGCTGTATAAGGAAGTAAGGCATATGATGACCGGTGCCAGGCTGGCCGGCTACGGACAAATCCTTTATTTCGACCGGAACTTGATGAATGAATATCATGATTTCCGGTTGCGTGAAGAATACATTCCGGAAATCGTTAAGCTACTGGACAGAGGAGAGAGCGATAAAGCTTCCGCTTATTTCAATCATGCTTTCGAAGTGTTACTTGCGCGAGAGCCTGTATCCTTTTCCTATGTGCAGGCTTTCGGAATGGGTTTGCTTAGCGAACTAGCCAGAAAACTGAAGCGTATACATGAGAAGGATTCAGAGATGAACATCCTCATGTGGCAGCGGTTGATCGACTGTACAGGCGTAGATGAAGTCAGGAAGGTCGTACTGGAATATTTGGCGCAATATGCTAAGCTTAATCAAAGAGAGCAGGTCGCTCAGCAGCATAACCTTATCCAGCGGGTCGCCCGCCAACTGGAGGAGCATCTGCATGAGAACATGACTGTAAAGCAGCTTGCTGAGCAGTTTCACTTGAATCACAGCTATTTAAGTGTGCTCTTCAAAAAAGAAATGGGCCGCACGATTTCCGACTTCGTGCAGGAAGCGCGTATGAACAAAGCCAAGGAACTGCTTCGTGACCCCAATATTAAGGTCTACGAGGTTGCCGAACAGGTGGGCTTTCAAACCGCGGCTTATTTTGCCTTCCTTTTTAAGAAAACAACCGGCACTACACCTCAGGAGTTCAGAGATTATCATTATTAGGAGTGATATTTTGCAGACAAAGATCAGCCTGGAAGGCGAATGGAAGTTGCAATTGGATGAGGGAAATCAAGGACTGGCATTGCCTTTTACAGATGTTATCACACTGCCGGGAACAACGTCCTACGCACGCAAAGGTTCGAAGAACGAGGATGTTTTAGTAAGCGCATTAACGGATGAGTATTTGTTTGAAGGGCAAGTCTGGTATTCAAAAGAGGTCGTCATTCCGGAAGAACTAGCCGGCAAAGTCTGCTTCCTATATTTGGAACGCACGAGGCTGACGACTCTATGGCTGGACAATCAGGAAATAGGCAGCCGTAACAGTCTGAACACCCCACATATATACGAGTTGCCGCAGCTTCAACCTGGGAATCATACGCTCACCATCCGTGTGGACAATACTGGTTACCCAACCAAAGGTGGACATTTAACGTCGCAGGATACCCAGACCAACTGGAATGGGATTACCGGACGTATGGAGCTTCAGTTCTATGGTGAGTCACGGCTCAGCGGCATCCGGCTCGATCCGGATCTCTCAGCCCGCTCAGTCCGAATCACGGCAACCTTGGACAGCAGGAACGAATCTATACTTACAGTGTCTGCGCAGAGCTTCAACAGCGACAATACACATGCTGTGGACCAGCGGGAGTACCCAGTCTCACCGGGTAGTTTTTCCTTCAACTATGAGCTTGGTCAAGACGCGCTGCTCTGGAGTGAAGGCGCTCCCAATCTTTATAACATAAACCTTGTTTTGAAAGACAGCGATGGATATATAATGGACCGACAGGAGCTCGTTTTTGGATTGAAGGAATTCCGGGCAGAGGGCGATAAGTTTACAATCAACGGACAAAAAACCTTCCTCCGCGGCAAACATGACGGCCTAATCTTCCCGCTTACCGGTTATGCCCCGACTGACGTCGAGGAATGGGTAAGAATCCTTGGCATCTCCAAGTCTTACGGCATCAATCATTATCGCTTTCATACCTGCTGTCCGCCGGAAGCTGCTTTCACCGCAGCGGATATGCTCGGTATCTACATGCAACCAGAGCTTCCATTTTGGGGAACAATCACGGAAGAAACCGACGAGGGCCATAATCAGGCGGAGCAGGACTATCTGATCAGCGAAGGCTATGCCATTCTCCAGGCTTTTGGCAATCACCCCTCCTTCGTGATGATGTCGCTTGGCAACGAGCTATGGGGCAGCAAAGCTAAGATTGATTCCTTCCTAAAGGACTATAAAGCATTTGATAATCGGATTCTCTATACACAGGGGTCCAATAACCACCAATGGGTGCCAGAAATTCTGGAACATGACGATTTCTTCAGCGGCGTGCGCTTCTCCAGAGATCGGCTGTTCAGAGGCTCCTATGCGATGTGTGATGCTCCATTAGGTCATGTCCAGATTGATCTGCCAGGCACGATGAAAGACTATGACGATCAGATCGTCCCTCAGGATCTCTTCAACGGAGAGGGGATGGAAGCTGCCGCTGGCGGAGAGATCCAGATCCAGTATGGTACGGAAGCCAAGACGGTGAAGGCTGGAGACGCTTCCGCAGAATGGATACCGCACATTCCGGTAATCTCGCATGAGATCGGACAGTATGCTACCTATCCTAATTATGAGGAAATCGATAAATACAACGGTCCGCTCAAAGCTGAGAATTTCAAAATTTTCCGTGAACGACTGGAAAGTAAAGGGCTGGGTCATTTGGCCGCCAAATATTTCGAATGCTCGGGGCAACTGGCAGTAGCTTGCTACAAAGAGGAACTCGAGGCGGCATTCCGCTCCCGTCGGCTTGCGGGTTTCCAACTGCTTGATTTGCAGGATTTCAGTGGCCAGGGAACGGCGCTGGTGGGTGTCCTCGACGCCTTTATGGATTCCAAAGGAATGATAAGTGCTGAGGACTGGAGAACTTTTTGTAATGATGCCGTTCTGTTGGCGAGATTTCCCAAGTATAACTATGTCTCTGGTGAAACGTTCGATGCCCATGTCGAACTGAGCTGTTTCCGCAGTGGTATGCCGAGTACATTTGAACTGCATTGGGAGCTTACCGAGGATTACGGTATACTCGCCTCAGGTTCAACCGAGGTGGACGTACCTGCAGGAACGAATTATATCGATATCTGCGATCTGGCAATAAAACTACCTGTAGTTGAACGGATGAGTACTATCGTATTATCCCTCTCCATACAGGGAACAGATATCCGCAAGAGCTATGACCTGTGGATTTATCCAGTGAAGAGTGGCAACATGCTGGAGGGTGTCCATGTCTTCGACAAGCTATCTGATGATGCGCTTGCATTGCTGGAGCAAGGTGAGAATGTGCTGCTTATGCCGAACCCGGAATCTCTCCAAAATGCTGTTGAAGGTTATTACTGCACAGATTTCTGGTGTTATCCAATGTTCCGCTCGATCTCAGAGAGCATGAACCGGCCAGTACCCATTGGTACTATGGGGATGTTGATTGATAACAAGCACCCGGTGCTTCGTGAGTTCCCGAGCGAGGAATATTCTACCTATCCTTGGTGGAGTATTGTTGAGAATTCGAAATCGCTCATCATGGATGCGGCAGACCGCAACTGGAATCCCGTAGTGCAGACTATCGATAATTTTGAACGCAATCATAAGCTGAGTTTCCTAGTGGAATGCAGTGTAGGAGCAGGCAACCTGCTGATATGCGCATTGGATGCTGATAAGGTTAGCGATACGCCGGAAGGCAGACAGTTCTTATCCAGCCTTGCGGGTTATATGAAATCAGATGATTTCAAACCACAGTACAAGGCGAATGTTGCGGAGCTTCTTGAGCTGATCCAATAGGTAGAGGCAGGCGATTACTAAGGCTCCTTATCGCATTTCATATGGATGAACAGTCCAAGGGCGCTATACTAAAAACTACTTTCTTCATTGAGTAAGACAGACGGTTTCATCGTAAAAAGATCTAGAGCAGCGATTCTCTTAATAAAGAGAGATTCGCTGCTCTTAGTTTTTTGCTGCTTTTAGTTTATTGGTAGCCGCCAGCTTCAACAGTGTCATCGTTATCTGAGTCTCTGAGGGTTTCGGACCCAGATGACACTATTTACTAATTTTCAGCCTTTTGAACAACATTTCGGACTCCAGTGACGCTATTGCTTAAAAAGAGGTCCATATGTGTTGTATTTCATACAGATAGTGGCTATGGGGACCGTTAGCCCACCAAAAGTACAATAATACTGCTTTTAGCGTCATCTATGTCCGATAGGTGGTGCTACATTGTTGCAATAGTTCTTAGAACTTCTATCGAACAAAAAGTAAAGGAGTTCACCAAGCAGCCTTTCGCGGCTCAAGGGAACTCCTTTTTTCGCGTTCGACGTATTACACGTATTGGTAAAGCACGGGAGTCAGAGGCTCCGAAACAAAACAAGCCTTAAAAAGCCACCTCTATAGATGATTGCTGATAAGCCTCACTCCAGCCTAGAGGGGTTGTTTGTGTTTATCAGCAACTGAGCAGTTTTACAAACGATTTCACAGGGTTGGAGACCTTTGAAAACATTAACCCGGTGCTATCATTGGTAATGAAGCTGCACACCTAAAGTTGTAAGCGCATTAACGAATGGCGCCAGAGCCGCTCATCGTCAGGAACAGCGCCAAATTTAGCAGGGTTTGGGGGAACGGGAAGACATGAATGAAATTCGATTGAACGATTTGAAGTGGGAAGTCAAAGGGTATTGGCCCTGGGTTCCGCTAAAGGGCACCAGTATGGAGCTGGGACAGGAATTGATGGGGGTTACGGACTGGATGCCTGCCACTGTGCCGGGTGGAGTTCACTATGATCTCTTCAGACAGGGCTGGATTACCAACCCTAATCAAGAGTTAAATAGCCTGAGTTGTGAATGGGTGGAGAACCGCTGGTGGGTTTACCGTACGACCTTGAAGCAGCCTGAGCTGAGAGCAGCCAGAGTTGAACTGGTCTTTCAGGGACTGGACTATGAAGCCTCGGTATACGCTGATCATTTACTGCTGGGTGAACATAAAGGTATGTTCGAGCCGGCTGTATTTGATGTTACAGACCTGCTCTCCGGGCGGGAAAGCCTTGAAATTTCAGTGCTGTTGAAGCAGGCGCCAGATGAAATGGGGCAAATCGGCAAAACCTCGGCTACCTTCACGCAGAAGAGCCGTTTTAATTATAAATGGGATTTCTCTACCCGGTTGGTCAATGTCGGAATTTGGGATGATGTGGTATTGAGGGTACATCAACAGTGCTCTTGGGATGATGTGTCGATCACTACAGATGCGGAGTTTGGCGAGAACGATAGAAATCAGATCTCGTCTGGTCGAATTACCATTCAAGCAGGAATCAAGCGAATGGCTGGCTCTGAAGATGATGGGACACTGACAGCGTGCATCACCTGTGCTGATCCGGAGGGGAATCCGCTGCTGATTCAATCGCGACCAGTTCGAGCTGGAGAGCTTCTGAACGCGGAGCTGGACATACCCGAACCTGAGCTATGGTACCCAAACGGTTATGGAAAGCAGCCACTGTACAATCTTGAACTAAAGCTACTGGATGAAGCTGGAACGGAGTTGGATACCCAGAGCTTTCAAACGGGCATTCGCAAGCTCGATTATATCCACAATGTAGACAGTCCAGACAACGCCCTACCATATACAGTGGTGATTAACGGAAGCAAGATCTATATGAAAGGGGTAAATATGACCCCTCTGGACCATCTCTACGGGAATGTAACGGTTGAACAATATCAACTGATGATTCGTCTGATGAAAGCAGCTCATATTAATCTCGTTCGGGTATGGGGCGGTGGAATCATTGAGAAAAAGGCTTTTTACGACTTATGTGATGTGAACGGCATTATGGTCTGGCAGGAGTTCATTCAGTCCAGTTCAGGTATTGACAATATCCCTTCGAAGCAGCCGGAGTTTCTGGAGCTGCTTCACAAGACTGCCTGCACAGCGCTCTGTGACAAACGCAATCATGTATCGCTAACGGTATGGAGCGGCGGCAATGAATTAATGAGTGAGCCGAATAAGCCTTCCGACAGCAGCGATTCCAATCTGGCGATGTTGAAAGAACTGGTAGAACAGTATGATCCGCAGCGACTCTTCCTACCGACCTCAGCTTCCGGCCCGGTAGAATATATTACGGATGCAAAAGGTCAGGGGCATGATGTGCACGGTTACTGGAAGTATATGGGAAACCCTTATCACTACGAGTTATATGGCAGCAACGATAATCTGCTGCACAGCGAATTTGGGGTGGACGGTCTGAGTTCTCTCAAAAGTCTGGAGAAATTTCTGAGTGAGACCAACCGGCGACCGGTTTCTATGGAGAACAACGCGATATGGAGACATCACGGGGAGTGGTGGGATACGCTGAGCCGTGAAGAAGAAATGTTCGGCAGCATGACAGATTTGGAGCAGTTCTCTGCCTGCAGCCAGTGGATACAGGCGGAAGGAATCCGGTTCGTGCTGGAGGCTAACCGCCGCCGTAAGTTCCGAAACAGCGGCAGCATTGTATGGCAATTCAACGAGCCGTGGCCGAATGTGTCCTGCACTAACCTTGTCGATTATTACGGTGAAACGAAGATGGCCTACCATTGGGTGAAATCTGCCTTCCGTCCGCTACATGTTTCGCTGGACTACCGCAGTCTACTGCTTACACCAAGCACCGGATTTCAGGGAGATGTATACGTGCATGGAGGAAATGGACACAGGGTAGAAGTCGACGCGGAAGTCTTCGATGCAGTCGGACGGTGCATCTATCAGCAATCATTTGAGGCAGAGGGAAACAAAGATCAGGCTGTCGGCGCTGGGGTGCTGAATTTCAACGTGCCAGAGCATGAGGATGCTTTATATTTCGTCAGATTGTCCTACCAGGACGGCGATGAAGCACCACAGCAGAATTTATATGTATTCTCTACCAATAAAAAGCATCCATATGCTCCCGCGCTTGCACTTATAGGAGGCAATCTTGAGGTGCGTCAGGAGAGTTTATGGCAGCCGACGGGTGCTCAGGAGAAGAGCCAGCAGGCCCTTTTTACAGTCCAAAATACCGGTAGTGAAGTTTTACTGCATATCCATGCAGAGGAAAGGGGAGACCGCTACTGGATGGAAGCGGATGAGCAGTTCCATACCCTCTTTCCGGGTGAGACCAAAACAGTAACGGTTATTTGCACTCCTAAACTCTCAGGAGGATTCCTGTCTGGGGAAAATTATAGGATCACAGATGGCTTGCCAGAAATTAGATTCATGTCGTTCCTAACAGCACAGAGCAGAATGATACAGGTTGGAGGAGAAAAAAATCGTGAGTAAAACATTGTGTTTTGTACCGGAGGTACATGTTCCGCTAAGTCGGTTTATTCAAGCCAAGGGATCTACACCTGTCGCTATACCTGTTAGCAGAGCAGTGGCTGATTACTTAAGGCTGCACAACGCTCCACTGCTGCTTGCTTGCTTGCGAGGCGGCGAAGTAGCTTATCAGAAAGCGAATTGGTCAACCCTCCATGAAGACACTGTTGAAGTTGAAGCAGCAGAAGGGATCTCCGAGAAAGAGGAGGGGGTATTTGTATTAGTCAGTCCTATGCTGACCAATATGCTTCCTGTAGTGTCTCACTGGGATAATAGCGTTGCTGAGGGAAAAGGAGGCTTCCGTTATGGCGGAACAGATGGCATAGGGACATTGCGGATGGACGAAGCCGGGGAAAAGGTTGTTTCCGAGCATGCACGACTCTACAATAGCGACCCAGATAGCCCTTATGTATACAATACGGAAGATCATCAGCTGTTCGGAGGCAACGAGGGAAATAAGAATTTTAAAACTCCGCAATTCGAGCATTATATCGGTGACCGCTACAGTCTCTATGCTGTAGATGATCTAGTTGCAGTTTCCTTGAGCGACCGCATCCTTAAGACCTTCGGATTTCCGGTGGTTTTCCGCAATGCATCCACAGACAATGCTTCACTTTTAAGTAATGCGCCTGTATTTCAGCTCATCAGCGGCAGTCTGCTAGTTACAGAGAATGACCAGCATAGCCTTGCTTCCTATATTCTGCCGCCCTTTTGGAGCGCGGCAAATGTTAAGGGATATCCACTGTTGTTCAATGGTTATTATGATGCCAATGAGAATACCTTCAGTACGGTAGGTCCCTCATTTCTGGAAATCATCGGCAAGACTCTGGCCAGCACCGGCAAAGGCGTTGTCGGCATTCTGTGGAACGGAGGAGGATATATCGGCAGCCGTTCCTTGCAAGGCTCCATCTATGCTGGCATTGGGGCGGCAATTACCAGAGGTCAAGAAAGTTATGGCGGTGATGCAGAGCAGGTAGTGGCTGTAGGTGGTTCGCGCGGCGGCTTAACTGCGCTGCTGGCTGGAGGCAATCCGCTTTGCTTACCCTACCGGGTGCGCTACACACTGTGTTATGCACCGCCGTTGATTCTGAACGGGCTTACCCGTGAGTTTGCCGAAGGAGCTTGCCCACTGATCTGGCATGTGGCGGAAGTAGACACCGGTTACCGGGAAATCTGGAAGAAAGATTGGCAGCATCCACAGAACGGCAGCACGGGAATCGAGACTCTGCTACAGACTCTGACGGGAACTATTGACTCTGCAAGTCTAAAGGAAACGACCGGACTGGAATCCGAATTTTTTCTGGAGGGTCTTAAAGCGAGTGGCACAAAGCTGCTGATTAACCATGGCACGCATGATGCCTTTACCCTTAGCCGCTTCAGCTTTTCCTTCGCGGCTTTGATCCGGAGTCGCGGGATACCGCTTCGCCATGAGATCGGATACCGCTTCGGCCATAACAACTGCACGGATCTTTACGAGCAAGCTACTCTATGTCTAATAGCTCTGCTACAGGAACAGGAGCTTGAATTCACGGGCACGGTGCATTATCGCAGACGCAGTCCGGCTGCGGGAGAGTGGGAGCAGACCGAACGTTTTGTCCCAACTCATCAACCCGTTTTTCTGGAAGCACCTAAGTTCGTAGCGGTGGGTAGCCCTGTGGCTTGGACTCTTTATGGAGAGCCGGGAATGGAATACCGCCTGGATCTGGGAATCCTAGATCAGCAGGCTTGGGAACAGAAGCAGCAGGTAGTTCGAAATGAGCGCATCACACTGGCGTCCGGTGTATTGCCGAACAAACAGCATCCGCTTGAACTCTGCTCGTGGCAGGATGGCGTAAGCCAGCTCACTGACGGACAACATGCGGGCTTTTATCTTTATGAGCTGTCATACAGGCTCAAGGGTGAGCAGAAGTGGAGCGTAGTTTCTCCCTCCCGTGTGCCACAGCCCGGCGTAGAGCCTCAGTCGGTGCTTCGTATTTTGGAGGAGCAGCCCAATCCGGCGAGCGAAGCGTTTCGGGCGGAAGCGGCCGTCCTCTGCATCAGCGCAGGGTTAAGTGAGGCCTAAACGATTCACTATAACATGAACATAAGCGGTGTGCGGCCATTCCGGTGCGTGCACTGCTTTTTTTTGCCAACAAATAAGTAGCTTTACAAACGCTTTCGCAGGGTTACCGGATTTCGGCGCTCAGTAGGAAGCGCTATCATTTAGGTATAACAACTATACAACGCCTGACCGGATTAAAGCTTGATTCCGGGAGGAAGGAAGGACAGGAGCATGATTGGAAAAACCAGTGAACTAAATCCTTTAATGACAGAGAAAAAGAAAGGTTATCCTGTACGGCGTTTATTCAAAGATTGGTCATCCTGGATATTAATTGTACCCACACTGTTTGCCTTTTTCTTTTTTTCCTGGCAGCCGCTCGTGAAGGGCATTGTGCTCTCTTTTTTCAATACTGAGGGTTATAATGCCGTAAGTTTCGCCGGACTGCAGAATTACAAGGATGTTATACAGAACTCGGCGTTTCAACAGACATTGACCAACTCTTTTGTGTATGTGTTCTGGTCACTACTGATCGGTTTTGCCGTACCCATTATTGTCGCTGTCGTGATTAATGAATTGAGACATGGGAAGTCATTTTTTCGCTTTTCGGTCTTTTTTCCGAGTATGGTTCCCGGCATTGCCGCTTCGATGTTATGGATGTTTTTGTTTGAGCCCGGAAAGGGTGGCGTGCTGAATATTATGCTGAGTGCCATGGGATTTCCGGTGCAGCAATGGCTTCAGGATCCGCAAATGACGATAATGCTGATTATCTTCACGATTACCTGGCGAAATTTCGGGGGAACAGTGCTGCTTTATCTGGCAAGTCTACAGAGTATTAATCATGATCTGTACGAAGCAGCCTCGATTGACGGTGCGAATGTATGGCGGAGATTCAAAAGTATCACCATTCCGCAAATCTCTAGCATGATCGGACTGATGATGATTTTGCAGATCAGCGGTGTATTCCAGATCTTCAATGAACCCCTGGTAATGACTGAGGGTGGACCGAACAATGCCTCAATGACCTTGATGCTGCAAAGCTATTATTATGCGTTCCGGAGTTTTGAAGCAGGCCATTCAATGGCGCTCGGGGTTATTACTTTTCTAGTCCTGATGGTGCTTACCATTATTTATTTCCGGCTGGATAAGAAATTGAACAGGGAGTAGAAGCTATGAAAACTAAAGAAGCATATGGCATTATCGGCAATATAGAATACAGATCACCTTGGGTGCGCCTGCTGTATTGGTGCATGTTCATTCTGATGATTGTGCTGGCCGCTGTCTGTATTTTGCCTCCGGTCTGGATTATGGTCTCAAGTCTGAAGGACATCAAAGAGTTTTATGCAATCCCGCCCACCCTGATCCCCCGCTCGTTCAATGTTGGCAAGCTATGGGAGACCTGGCAGGAGTTTAACTTCCTCAGTTATTATCTGAATACGGCTTATCTGGCCGCAGGTTCTGTACTGTTCTGCCTTACTTTTAACGGACTGGCCGGATATTTCTTCTCCAAGCTAAAGCCGCGGGGCAGTGCCCTGCTGTTTGCCCTGATCGTGTGGACCATGATGGTGCCGAATACAGTGGGCATGGTGCCGCTGTTTAAGAATCTGATTGATTTTCCGCTGTTGCACTTGAACCTGACCAATACTTACTGGCCGATGTGGTTTATGGCTGCTGTGAATCCGGTGGTAATTCTGATCTTCAAAAACTTTTTCGATACCATCCCACAAGCGCTGCTGGAAGCAGCCAAAATTGACGGAGCGAGCACCATCGGTATTTTTATTCGAGTCATTCTCCCGCTCAGCGGACCAGTTATGGCTACAATTACAATCCTTACGATGAACAGTGTCTGGCAGGACTTCTTCTGGCCCTTTATGGTGCTGAAGGATAAATCGACCTGGTCGGTCATTGTGGCTATTTACAATCTGAAGGCGACATTGCCGCAGGACATACAGTTTATTGCGTTGACGTTTGCGATTCTGCCGCCGATTATCCTGTTTATTTTTTTCCAAAAGTACATTATGAACGGGCAATCCTTCGGCGGCAGTATTAAAGGGTAACATCACCCGATCACAAACCATTTCACAGTTTTGCCCCGTAGGGTGCTGCAGAAGGTGCATGTTAAGATGATTTCAGATTCAAAAAGAAAGCGCTTTACATGTTGCGAAGAATGCTTTAACAATAAGACTAGGGGGAATTACATTGAAAAAAGGACACACCAAGAACCTGACAGCTACACTGGCACTTACGCTGCTTTTTTCTGCCGGACTGGCTGGCTGCGGAGGCGGCTCCAATGAGAAGAATGCCGGAGGAAAGACGGAGACAGCGGGCAATCAACAGGTGACGATCAAGGTCAGTAACTGGCCAAAGCCGAATGAGGAAGCCAAAATCGCCCAGTATGAGCAGGTCATGGCGAAGATGAAAGCCAATTATCCGGAAATTATTGTGGACAAAGATGAATGGGGGTATGACGTCAGCTCATTCCTGCCAAAAGCGGCCAGCGGCCAGCTTCCGACGGTATACGAAACCTTTTTTACAGAAACAAGCAAAATCATCAAGGCAAATTACGCCGCTGACATAACGGATACGATGAAAAAATATGGCTACGACAAGGCGATCAATCCAGATCTGCTGAAAATGGTTACCAAGGACGACAAGTATTATGGGATTCCGAAGGACGGATACGTCATCGGTATGCTCTACAATATGAATCTTTTCAAGGAGGCTGGACTGCTGGACGACAAGGGAATTCCTAAATTTCCTAAAACATATGAAGAGCTAGCAGAAACTGCGCAGATTATTAAACAAAAGACCGGTAAAGCCGGAATGTTCTTGCCTACAAAAAGTGGTCAAGGCGGTTGGATGTTCATGAACATTGCCTGGGCATACGGAGCAGAATTTGAAAAACAGGTAGACGGGAAATGGCAGGCGGTGTTCAATTCACCGGAAGCAGCAGCGGCCCTGCAATATGTGAAGGACTTAAAATGGAAATATGATGTACTGCCCGACAACAATCTGGTCGATGTTACGAACGATATGTTCCGCTTGTTCGGAACCGATCAGGTCGCTATGAGCTTCGGCACGAATGACTGGTCACCGGTCATCCAGCAACAGACTAAGATGTCCAAGGACAATGTGGCAATGTCCGCGCTTCCAGTAGGACCGATCGGGAAACCTGTAACCCTGCTCGGTGGCGGCCTATATATGTTCTCGCCTAATGTAACACCTGAGCAGATTGATGCCGGATTCAAATGGCTAAAAACCTACGGATTTACACCAGAGTCCTCTGAAGAGGCACTGACCGGTTGGGATATTGAGAAGAAGACACTGAGCGATCAAGGGCTGATCGTAGGGCCTTACGGGCTGCGGATTTGGACTGATGAGAAACGGATTGGAGAAGAACAAAAGATTCTCGACAAATACAACAACGTCAATCTGGATTTGTTCCGTGATTATATGGACAATGGCAGCAAAGGCATGCGGGCGGAAGAACCAGTCAACGCACAGGAATTGTACCAAAAGCTGGATATCGTACTGCAAACCGTACTGACGGACAAGAACGCAGATCCGCAACAGATCTTGGATAGGGCTGCCGAAGAATTCCAACGTGATTATCTCGATAAGGTTAAATAAAACGCAGACCAACGGCGACGTCGTCCTTCTGAAGGGCGGCGATGCCGTTTCTGCGTAGATTGCCTTAACTACTTAAATGAGATAAAGGAGATATGCATAACATGGCAGCAAAAGAATGGGGAGACTGGGGAGCACGCTGGATCTGGCCGCAGGAGGAGCAAGGATCAGCGGATAGGGAACAGCAGCACGAGCGTGCGTACTTTCGCAGAGTGTTCGAACTGCCAGCTGGTATCGGAAAGACCTGCACCCTGGATTTGGCCATTACCGCAGACAGCCGCTACAGGCTGTTCGTCAATGGGCAGCGTTTATGGGCCGGTCCTTGTAAAGGACATGGTCATATACAGTATTATGAAGAATTCAGTCTGGACAATGTTCTACAACCAGGTTTAAATGTGCTTGCTGTTATGGTCGTTCATTATGCAGGGACTACGCCCTTTGAACTGGGTGAAGACGGACCTTTGTCCGTCTGGCGCTCGCAAAAAGGCGGTCTGCTTGTGGAAGCGGCAGTTACACAAGGCGGGCAGCTAGTACAGGAGCTAAATACGGATAGCTCATGGAAAAGTATTAAGGATCGCAGCTATAAGCTCCAGCAGTTTCCGATCATACGCTGGATGGGTGGACTGGAAGAAGTGGGGGGTGACGCAGCGCTGCTGGATTGGACACTGCCCGAATATGATGACAGTGCCTGGCTTGCTACCGGAATTGTGCAACCGGTGCGGGATGAATATGGCCAATTAACCCCTTGGCAGCTGGCCCGGCGTCCGATTCCGCTGTTGTATGAGCGGGAGCAATTTTTTCTGAAGCTAATGCGCAGCAGTAGCGGGGTAGGGCAAGCCTTTTTTGAGGAAGGGCATAGTCTGGAGCTGCGAAATGGAGATGGCGGCGCTTCACCCAACGCAGTACTGCCTTCCGCTGGAATAACAATAGAAGCAGGGCAACATTTTTGGTTGGAGTTGGATGCTGGCGAGCTAACCACAGGGTATTTGCAGCTTAGACTTCTTGGAGGCAAAGGTAGCCGGATTACCCTACTATGCGCTGAGTGTTATGAAGAAGAAACGGGGGATGATGAGATTCGCCGCAAAGCTGTCCGCGATAATACGAAGGAACATGTATTAAGAGGGGGCTACGATAGCTATCACCCGGCAGGTTACGGCATCTCTGCGCGGATGGAAATCTACGAACCGTTCTGGTTCCGTACTTTCCGCTATGTACGGCTGGAAGTGCAGGCTGGTGTCGAGCCTCTAACGATTTCCAGCTTTAGCTATAGGGAGACCGGATATCCACTGCAGCCGGAAGGAAACTTTCACTGCTCCGATGAACAATATAACCAACTATGGGAGCTCAGTGTACGAACACTTCAGCGCTGCATGCATGAGACCTACGAGGATACTCCGTATTATGAACAGCTGCAGTATACCATGGATACCAAACTGATGATGGAGTTTACGTACCTATTATCAGGGGACGACCGGTTAGCGCGGAGAGCTATGGAAGATTATAAGGCCTCTCAGCTACCAAACGGGATGCTGCAAAGTCGCTATCCCTCTGTGCTGCCGCAGGTCATTCCTTCCTTCTCCCTATATTGGATCGGAATGATTCATGACCACTACAGATCCTTCGGGGATATGGCCTTGGTGAATCAGTACCGGTTAGCGCTGTTATCTGTGCTGGACTGGTTCGATCAACATCTGACTCCGGAGGGTCTGGTGGACAGAACGCCCCGCCAATATTGGAATTACTTCGATTGGGTGGAGGAATGGCCGCTCGGCGCACCGGATTGTACGGATGATGCACCCGCAACCGTACTGAGCCTGATGTATGCGGCCGCGCTGGAGCAAGCGGCTGAATTGCTTGCAGCCAGCGGTTGGACACAGATTGCTGGTGAACTGCGTCAACGCAAAGCGGCGGTCAACGCTGCGGTAATGGATTGCTGCCGGCTAACGAACAGTCTGCTGTTCCGCGACAGTCCGGAGGCAACTGCGGGAACGCAGCATAGCCAGCACACGCAGGTCTGGGCGGTTTTGGCGGGCACAGTGGATGTTGTAGAAGGGGCGGCACTGCTGGAGTCAACGTTAACAGACACATCACTGGCTAAGCTTTCGTTGCCGATGAGCTACTATCTATTCCGCGCGCTAGAGAAATGCGGAATGTATGACCGCTCGTTCGGACTATGGACACGGTGGTTGAAGCAGTTGGAGCTTAATCTCACTACACTTCCAGAAATAGATTCAACCGGCACCAGAAGTGACTGCCACGCATGGAGCGCACTGCCGATCACTGAGTTCACCAGAGGGATATTGGGTGTCCAACAAGGAATAGAGGGAATAACTATAAAGCCCCACTATGGAGAACTGCGGCAGGCCAGCGGAACCGTAAGTACAAGTATCGGCCCAATAAACATCAAATGGGAGATCCGTTCAGTAACAGGACAGGAGATCTTCCACATGAAAGCTTTTTGGCAAGCCGGATCGGCAATTACAATAATTCTGCCTAATCATGAAGTGCATGAGACAGATGAGGGTTCCTTTTACAAGGAGATCGACATTAGTCACCTTAGCTGTTAGTCTGATTTCAGTTGATTTTGTTTTCATGATTCATACACCGGAGGGGGATGGGGAAGTCATATGTTCAGATCGTTCGGCCGCAATATCCGCCTAGTCCTGGTGTTGTTCATTACTGTCTATATTGTCGCTTCGAGCTTCATTCTGTACCGTACTATGGAGCATAGAAGCCTTGACATGCTGCGGCAGCTATCCGTTCAGTACACTGGCCAGCAGCATAAGAACACACTTCTGTTCATGAACTGGCTGGAGGAGACCTCGAAGCTTATATCCAACAACCAGGTGGTGCAGAATGCGCTGAAAAAACCAACATATGACGGGGCAATCTCTCCGATACTTGAGGGCATACGTTCTTCCAGTAGTGACATTCTCGGCATTTACATTTGGGGAGAAGCAGGGGGAACTTACTCCTCGAGCAATGTTTCCGGGTTGCTGCCCTTTGCAGAGATCAAAAAAGAACCAGGGATGGAACAATTTCTAAATAACCGAGAGCAGGCTTTGCGCTGGACGGTGCTGAACCGGGAGCATCTAATGAATGCACCTTCGGATCTGCGCGACCGTCTGTTGCTTGAAGTAAAAATTAAGGGTTCGATGGGAGACGTCCTCGGTCTGCTCTCGCTCGAAGTGGAGATTGACAAGCTTTACAGCTTCTACCTATCTGGCGAGAATACAATCTACGGGGGAAATGAAGTTTACCTACTGACCGGAAACAGGAAGCTATTGAGTGCTGCCGATGTCCCGAAGGAGCGCCTGCAGGAGATCAAAGCAGCACTAGTTACTTCGGAAAAAGCTACCTTGCCTGAGCCTGTGACACAGGGTATCGATCAAAATAGTACAGGCAGAGGTGATGCAGATCTGCTGGAGCGGGAAACGGCTGACGGCCTGATTTTGCTCTATCCACTACCGGAATCGGCAGAGCGGATTGTCACCTATATCTCAGCAGATGGCATGAATGCAGAGCTGCGAACGTTTAAGTATTTAATGCTCGCCCTGAACCTCGTAGTGTTCATAGTGTTCTGGCTGCTGATCTCAGTGCTTAGCGGCAGTATAGTTAATCCACTGAAGCAGTTGTACCTGAAGATTAATTCAACAATGAAAGACTAAGATAAGATGGAGTCTGAATCATGAAAATCGCTAACCGAAGTGTATTTCATACATCTAGCTTGGGCAATAAACGGATGAAGTAAGATATAGTTGTATTCAGTACACTTATTATTCGGAAAGTTAGTTGCTGCCAACAGAATTGGAACGTATAGATGTACCAAATACATTTAAACTTCTGCTCGCTGCAAAAAAAGGGTGCTTTAGCTGTATTAAATACAACTAAAGCACCTATAATTCTCGAAAGTATCTTTAATTTGCCACTACTCAGAATAAAACAAGAAATCGTTTTTTTAAGCAAAGTAGAAGTCCCGCTTACCCACTCAAAAAGGTTCGATTTCTTTGTTATGTCCGCATTTATAAACTAAATTCGCTAATTGGGCAGTTCCTTCTTCAAGTTGATCGTAACCGTGGTGCCTTGCCCCGGCGTGCTGGAGATACTTAAACCATATTGAGGACCATATTCAAGTTTAATTCGTTCGTCCACATTTCTTAGTCCATACCCGCTCTGAAACAACACATCTTCCTTGGCTTGGCTAAGCGTCGCACCGTTGGAAAATCCCACCCCGTCATCAGTCACTGTGAAGCGAATCTCATCTGCCACTAATTCGCCTTTAATCCAGATTCGGCCCATCCCGCGTTTCTCGCTGATGCCGTGTTTGATCGCATTCTCTGCAATAGGCTGAAGAATCAGCTTCAGAATGCGAACCTTGCGCAGCGATTCCTCAATCTCGTATTCAATCTCGAACTTATCCGGAAACCTCATTTGCTCAACTGTCACAAAACTCTGCACCAAGCGGATTTCTTCGTCCACGGTCACGAACTTGTCGCCTTTATGCAGGCTGATTCGAAAAAAGGTAGCTAATGAAGAAATCAGCCGTTCGATATCGGGCTGCTTCTTCAGTCGGGCAATCCAGGCAATTGCATCCAGTGTGTTGTAGAGAAAATGGGGATTGATCTGTGATTGAAGTGCGGTCAGCTCAGCTTTCCGTTGCTTTTCTTTCTCCTCATCTTTCTCCAGCATTAATTGGCTGATCCGCTCCACCATCTGATAGTAGCTGTACTCAAGCTGAAAAATCTCATCAACCTGACCGCGCTGTTCATAAACAGCGGCCAGATCTTTTTTGCCAAACAGGCTCAGCTTCTTCTTCAAGTTCAGCAGTGGACGGGTGATTTTGGCTGCCAGATAGAAGGAAAAAATCAGCAGCACAATAAAGGTAACGCTGGCGAACAGAAGCGCATTTTGATTGCCTTTGGCGATTCCCGAGAGCAGTTTGTGATTGGAAATCACACTGGTGAATTCCCAGCTGACCCCAAGTGTCTCCAACCGGGGATTCAAAGGATAAGTAGCAATGATGTAGGAATTTCCGTTATCTGACCAGGTACGATAGCCTTCTTTTTTACCTGGGCGAAGAGGGGCGTTTTCCTCCAAAAAATTGCCCAAGAGCCGTTTGTCGGGGTGAGAAATAATCCGATTGTCGGAAGTCAGGAAGGAGTAGCCGATGCCAGTGAAGCTGGAGGAATACAGGTCCGCCAAAGCAGCCTCCCTGACATAAATGATCACGACCCCGATATTTTGTCCAGTATTGAAATTGCGGAACTGCTGGCCGAATGGAATATACGCATTGCCTTCTCCATCCCGTTTGATCTCACCGACAACAGGCATGCTGCTCTCCTGAATGCGTTTGATGAACAGGGCTTCAGGCACTTCCAGCATCTGCTCCTTAGACTGGTAAGAATAAAGCATATTATCGTTGGTGCTGATAATTACATTACCCACCAGGTCGTTCTGGGCCAGCATACCGTCGATGATAGCTCCAATTCGCGATTCCTTGTCAGCTGACGGCAGGGAATCGTTATTGATGATTTGGTAGATATCACTGTTCACCAGAAACCGCAGAAACAACATTTGAATGTCATCGACCATGAGCTCCACGCTAAGCCCAATTTGGCGCTGAGTCTGAACGACATGGCGGTACAGATCCTTTTGCAGGTAGGTATAGGAATAAAAATTGAAAATAACGAGCATCAGCACCAGATGCAGAGACAGTCCTGCTAACAGAACAACAACAATCCGGCTTTTGATCTTGAACCGCCTCATCCAGGAATCCATCCGGTTGGCTAGTCTCCGCTTACCCATAGGTTTTTGCATATTCGCTCGGCGGGATGCCCGTCATTTTTTTGAAGATCTGGCTAAAGTATTTGGAGTCAGTGAAGCCGACCTGATTGCCAACCTCGTACACCCGATACTTCGGATTGCGCAGCATACGTTTGGCCTCCTCGATACGGTATTCCGTCAGACATTCGTAAAAGGTTTTGTTCAGATCTTTACGGAATAGATGCATCAAATGGGTTGGACTGACGAAGACCGCCGCAGCAACCATCTCAACGGTAATGTTTCCGGCATAGTGCTCCCGAATAAAAGCGAGTGCGTCCCTGATTTCGCGCCGGCACCGAGCCCCAGCCTCTTCTTCAGCATACAGCACACGTTCTATGCCAGAAAGGGCACGCTGCGCAGCAAGTACAGCCTGCTGGTATGAATCTACGATCCCGTTCCATTCTCCCGCAGGTTTACCTATGCCGACGCTTAAGGCCTGGCCGAAGTGCTGTTGGCTCCATTCAGATAGTTGTTTGCCCAATTTTCGTGCAGAATCTCCGGCCAGCTCTGGTTCCCCGGTCCGAAGGATCATAACCCACTCCAGATGGCTGTCCCGGAATAGACACAGTTGCTCAAAAGAATGCGCTTCCAGAATAGTCGCCGCTGCATCCTCCAGCGCTTTGCCTACAGTATTTCCTTGAAGGCCGTTATCAGGAGGAAAGGTAATGGACAGCGGTAGGATAGCTTTTCCAGGTTCCAATTGCAGTTCCAGTAATTTTATCTTATTTGAAATAAACTCTTCGTCATGCAGTTGGTCATGCAGCAAATCCTGCCAGAACTGCTTGGAGATCGAGGCCAATTCCTCATTAAGCTGTGAATACCGCTTGGAGAGTTGCTTTTTGCCAAGGATTTCATCCCCGACGCTTCGAACTGTATTTGCAAGTTCTTCTATATTAATGGGCTTTAGCAAATAGGTGGAGGCGCCATAACGCAAAGCAGCCTGCGCATATTGAAATTCGTCATAACCGCTGAGCACGACAATCCCTACGAGCATGTCCTGTTCCCGTATTTTTTCGATGAGCTCAAGACCGTTCATATACGGCATACGAATATCGGTAATGATCACATCTGGACGGTGCTGTAGGGCAAGCTCCAATCCTTCCTCGCCATTGCTGGCTTCTCCTATGATCTCGACGTTGTATTCTGCCCAGTCTATGGTCTGAGTGATGCCCATGCGGACCAGATATTCGTCATCCACTACAAGCGCTTTCAACATTGGCTTCACCTCGAAGTAGTTTCTAATATGTCTTACAGCCATTATAAACATGAAACCTCTTAAAGAGGAGGTATAATTTCTGAGGTTGTCAGGATCGCAAACGATTTCGCAGTATATTCCCCGGTGACTCTGCGCAGTGACTGCCACGTAGCGTAAGGATCAAACATTTCAACAGCTTCGCAAACCGTTTCATAGGATTCCATCCTAACTTTTGCAAAATCCACTGTGATAGACTTTAAGCGTAAAAGAGCAGTAAGCGCTTTTATAAACATAGAGAGATCGAAATTGAACGTTGTAGGAGGAGTACACTAGATGCAAGATTCATTTATTCCATTTGGGTTTCAATATTACCGTTCCCCGACCCCCTTCCGTGATCAATGGGAACAAGACCTAAGCAATATTGCCGGACAGGGCTTCAATTGTGTGAAATATTGGGTACAATGGCGCGCGAGTGTGTCCAAAGAAGGGACCTATCATTTCGATGATATTCAGGAGCTAATGGATATTGCGCAGAGGAATGGTTTGAAGGTCATTTTGAATGTAATTTTCGACGTGGCGCCGGCCTGGTTCTATAAAAAATATCCTGATTCCAAAATGGTTACAGCGGACGGTTCCATTCTGGAACCAAGGGCGATTAACTGCCGCCAGATCGGCGGAGCGCCGGGGCCCTGTTATCATCATGCAGCTGCCGCCGAAGAAAAGGCAAAGTTTCTGGCGGAGACGGTGAAGACTTTTAAGGATCATCCGGCGCTCTGGGTCTGGGATTTATGGAATGAGCCTGAACTAACCACAGGAATCAAGCGCAAGCTGTCTTTTGACAACCAGGTGTGTTATTGCGAGCAATCGCTGTTGGTGTTCCAAGAACGGCTAAAAAATAAATATGTTACTTTGGAAGCCCTCAATGAATCATGGCAGCGGACTTACGGGAGCTGGGAGGAAGTAGAGGCACCGCGTGGACAAGGCGTATTTAATGATCTGGTGGATTGGCGCCTGTTCATGTCCGGTACTTTAACGGATGAGCTGCGGAGCCGGGTAGATATAGTGAAGTCACTGGATCTTTTGCATCCTGTTATGGCCCACACTGTGCCCGCCCCTATCTTTAATATGATTACAGCGGGTTCGGACGACTTCAAGCTGGCTGAGCCCTGTGACTTGACAGGCAATAGCCTTGGGTCCTCGGCCTGGTCTGCTGATCTACTGATCTCTGCCGCCAAAGGTAAACCCATTATCAATTCGGAGATTCATGCTTTGCCAGGCAATACTGCAATGAAGCCGCGTCAGCCGGACCTGCGGGAAATGAAACGGCATATTCTGACCCCGCTCGCTCGTGGCATCACGGGATATTTGTTCTGGCAGTACAGACCAGAGATATTGGGACAGGAGGCCCCTGCATGGGGCAGTGTATATTTGGACGGAAGTCCAACCCCATGGTACAAGGATATGGCTCATCTAAATAAGCTGGTGCAAAACAATAAGCAAGAGCTGATGCATGCAAAACGGCGCGGAGACGGGATTGCCATTCTGTTCAGTCCGCAGAACCAGGTTGCTAACTTTGCGGCACATGATCATCTGGACACCTACAACGATTCCTTACAAGGCGCCCATAAACTACTGCATGAGCTCAATTATAAAGTTGAATTTCTGCATGAGACGGATGTTAACGAGAAGACACTGGAGCAATACCACTGCTTGTGGATGCCCTATCCTCTATATTTGAACCGCAAACTGTGTGACATCCTACGCGAGTGGGTGGAAAAGGGCGGGATCTTGATTTCGGAATGCTCGTTCGGTGCACTTCAGGCAGAGAATGGCTGCCACAGCTATACGGTGCCCGGTTATGGATTTGACCAGGTGTTCGGGGTCCGTGAGACTTGGATTCATTCCGCTGAGAACCTGGATCACAGCTATCATCAGGTTGCGTTCGAATCACGGACAGCGATTCCGTTGCGGAATGTTATGGAGCACAGCAAGGCGGAGGAATCGGCAGCAGACGATACGGCGCACGGATCCTATTACAAATCGGATATAGAGCTGGAAAGCCATGTGAAGGTACTGGCTGAATTTGCCGAGGACCGCATGCCTGTGTTGACTACCGCCGCTTATGGCAACGGGCGTGCCGTATGGTTCGGTACCTTGCTTGCGGCTGCCTACTGGCAGGATGGACATCCCGGAACGCTTCAGCTGGTGCGGGATCTATTACAGAAGGAACTAAAGCTGCAGCCGTATGTACAAGCAAGCGGCGGTGTCCGCGCGGATCTCTCCGAGTGGGAAGGTGAGCAGGACCGAGGGGCATTTCTTTATGTTCATAATGAAGGGGATATGGCGGTTAAGGCTGACGTTACGCTGGGTATTGTTTATACTTCTGTCGAACCGTGGTTTGATGATGGCAGCGCTGAAATTCAACCAATGAATCTATTGAAACCCACAACTACAAAACTGACTGTGCGGGTGGAAGCTGGAGATGTTCAAGTATTCCGATTATCTTAACCGGTATCAGTAAAGAGCGGAGAATATAGAGCCGGTGAAAACTGGCTAAAGGAGTGTATCTATTTGGGTTGGTTAGATTATGTAAATCCATTACAGGGGACGGAGTCAGATTTCCGGTATTCACATGGCAATACACTGCCACTTACAGCGATGCCATTTGGTATGGCGGCTTGGTGCCCGCAAACCTATGAAGCAGGTGGAACCTGGTTCTTCCACCCGCGCCATCGCCACCTAGAGGGCATCCGGCTGACCCATCAGCCCAGCCCGTGGATCGGAGATTATGGGCATCTGATCCTGTTGCCGCAGACAGGTCCACTGCTCCTCAGTCCCGGTTCACGTTCTTCTTCCTTCAAAACGGAAGAGATGCAAGTGTCCCCTCACTATTTCGATGTGTTTCTTCAACGTTACCGCACCCGGCTTGAGCTGACTCCAACCGAACGTTGTGCAGCGATAAGAATAACTTTCGCTGAGAGGCAGCAGAACAGGCTTATTATAGCACCTCTGAAAGGTGAGTCACATCTCACCTTCCAGCCGGATAAACGTAGAATCACCGGCTACACAAGAGGCCATACCGCCGGGGTGCCCGATAATTTCGCGATGTATTTCGTGTTCCAGTTCGATAGGGATTTTCACATGGAGGAGTCGGGAATCTTTAACGGAGATTATCAGCCACTGGGGACCCATGAAGGGACTGGCGAACGACTGGGCGCTTATGTAGGAATAGCTGCACCGGAATCTGGCATAGTGGGAGTGAAGTGCGGGACTTCCTTTATTAGCGGAGAGCAGGCGCTGCTTAATCTGAACCGAGAGATTGGGGAAGACGGCTTCGGAGAGATCTTGAATAGAGCAGAGGCAAGCTGGGAAGAACGGTTGGGGCGCATTGTTGCTGAAAGCGCAGATGAAGAGAACCTCCGCACCTTTTACAGCTGCATGTACCGAATCTGCCTGTTCCCGAGAACGTGGCATGAATATAACGAGCAGAACGAGAAAATCCATTACAGCCCTTTTAATGGCAGCATCTGCCAGGGTCCAATGTATTCGGATATCGGGCTGTGGGATGTATACCGAACCAGCCTTCCTTTATACAGTATCTTATTCCCATCTTTATTGGGTGAGATTATGCAGGCGTGGACATTGGCATACAAGGAGAGCGGCTGGCTGCCAAAGTGGCTGTCACCAGGGGAGCGCAGTGCCATGCCAGGCACACTGATTGATGCCGCAGCTGCGGATGCCGTGGTTAAGGGCATCGGCGGATTTGATACAGAGGTACTGTATGAAGGTCTTCTGAAGCATGCAGATCGTCCATCAGTGGACGAGAAGCTGGGCAGAAGGGGCCTTGAATTGTACTTGCAGCAGGGTTA
The DNA here is from genome assembly GCF_038005365.1 of Paenibacillus sp. FSL H8-0315. NCBI lineage: Bacteria > Bacillati > Bacillota > Bacilli > Caryophanales > Paenibacillaceae > Paenibacillus > Paenibacillus sp. FSL H8-0315. The sequence continues at coordinate 6,711,735 of NZ_JBBOTA010000001.1, forward strand.
TCTGCCGCATGACCGTTTCCATGAAAGTGTAAGCAACACGTTGGATTATGTATACGGAGATTTCTGTATTGCGCAGATTGCCAAAACACTTGGCAAAATGGATGATTATGAGCGTTTTATGGCTCGGGCACAGAATTATAAGCTGCTGTTTGATCCAACAGTTGGGTTTATGAGAGGTCGCAATGAGGACGGTACTTGGCAGGAAGCATTTGATCCTCTGGAGTGGGGTAATCCGTTTTGTGAAGGCGGGGCTTGGCAGGGGAGCTGGGCTGTGCCCCACGACTTCCCGGGACTAGCCGGGCTGATGGGCGGTGAAGAGGCTTTTGTCCAGCGTCTGGATCAGTTGATGGCTGAGGAACCTGTATTTAAAGTGGGATCCTATGGTTTGGAAATACACGAAATGTCGGAAATGGCCTCCGCCGATCTGGGGCAGTTTGCCATCAGCAATCAGCCGAGCTTCCACATTCCTTATATATTTGCCAGACTCGGTGTGCTGTGCAAAACGCAGTATTGGGTCCGCAAAACCATGGCCGAACTGTTCAGCAGCCAGATGGATGGTTTACCCGGCGACGAAGATAACGGCAGCATGGGTGCTTGGTTTATTTGGAGCGCCATCGGCCTGTACCCGTTAAGTCCCGGAATTCCTGAATATGTGCTCGGCAGCCCGCTTTTTGATAAGGTAACTATTCAGCTTGAAAATGGGCAGCAATGGATCATTGAAGCAGAGAACAACAGCCCCGCCAATGTGTACAGCAAATCGGTCCACTGGAACGGATCGCTATGGGAGCACCACTCTCTGTCACATGACGAGATTGTCAAAGGTGGAGTCTTGAATTTCTGTATGTTTTCGGGCACAGATCAGTCTTAAGAACAATGCAAAGCAGTCTGGAAAATTCCGGACTGCCTTTGTTTTTATTAGATGATTTTACAATCAAAAAAAATTGAGGAACACACTGAATCAGTGATGAATGCAAATCGACTTTTCTATAAATCACTCCGATCCCGTAATTGCATGGATATCATGCTTGATATACAACAATCTGCTGCTCAATCCCGACAAACGCGCTGAATTCCTGCACATTGTACAACATTCCACGTTCGAATACGTAACTTCTCTATTCTCCGACAGCATTTTTTTATAGGGCGAAAACTGGGCTTTACGGTCAAATCGTGAAATGGCAAACCATTTCGCAGCTTTCTCGCCTGTTATTTCAAGGTAAACATGTCTAATATCGAAGAGAATGAAAGCGCTTAACACCAAGGAAGAGAGGAGGAATCAATATATGACTCTAAAACTTCATTCCAAAAGAAATCAGCTAATCGTTATTCTGACCGCTCTGTTAGCAGGAAGCCTGCTGCTGATTGGTGCGAAGAAGTTGCAAGCTCCACAAGCAGAAGAAATGCTTCTGACCCTTAACGGGCAGGAGGCCACAGCAGCGGAGTTCAACTGGCATCTTCAAATGAATCGGGCACTGATTGTTGATTATTTTAAACAAACTTACAACGCCGACTATTCAAAAGACTTCTGGTCTGCCTACTATTCCGGCGAAAATCCAATGCAGAAATGGATCAATACAGCTCAAACTCAGCTTTTGACGAAGCGGATGGAGCTACAGCTTGCTCAAGAAGCAGGAGTCGTAACGGATATCAGTTTTGAAGGTTTTCTCAAGGAAATGGAGCGCGAGAATAATCGGCGGAGTCAGGCAGCAGCGAATAAGGAGGTGGTGTATGGTCCTCTTCATCTGGAGGCGCAGGCCTATTTCAGTTATTACATGAGCAACCTTGAGGAAGCCACGATTGAGGCAATGCGCAGTAACGGAAGTATCGTGATTTCAGACGAACAGGTGAAATTGGAATATGCAGCAAATCTAATTGCGAAATATTCTCTGCCGGGAACGATTCGTCTGGAATGGGCAACGCTTCCCTTTGGCCCAGAAACAGAGTACAAAGATCAGCAAAAAGCCTTAGAAAGAATGGAAAAGCTCCATGCAATAGCAACAGCGACAGCAGCAACAGATTCTTCAGGCACAGGCTTCCAAGACCAGGCAAAAGAGTTTGGCGTAAACGTTGGCGAGGTGAAAATAACAAGTGCTTCACGGCGAACAGCAGCTCTGGAAAATCCAAAGGTATTGCTTACCGCAGAGCAACTGGCGCCGGGAGAGATTAGCAGTTTGTTTGCTGAAAATGGGGCTATCCATCTACTTTACTGCCTGTCGGCAGATGATGCAGCTGTTCAGCCGCTCGATCATGTGAAGGATGCCATCGCACTGAATTTGGCGCAGCAGAAGTATAGATCCATTGTGGACGAAAAGCTGTCCGAAGCTGTCGTGGAATGGAATTACCCGATGGCTGAAGGTCTCGCAAACCAAACCATCCAATAAATGTTCAAGGGGGAATAATACAATAATGTTCAAAAAACTCGTAAAATCACTGCTTATAATGGTGCTGATCTTCACAGCGCTGCTTCCCGTAATGGGCGTTTCTGCCCATTCTGAAGAGACGAATGCCGATGATTTCTCAACCCTACCGGCAGCGGAACACAGGTCCGAGAACTGGCTAATTGACAGTAGTAATCCTCAATTTTTCGGAGGAGATGCAGCCCGGCTGGTCAGAACCTCCACGGAGACTGGCTATGCCATTTACCCTTTGACTGGAGTTCAGTCGTTTACGCTTCAAGCGTATTATTTCTCTGGTTCCACGGCTGTTATCAAGTTCTACGGATCGCCAGATGCAGATATCTGGACGGAGCTTCCAGCCATCAACGACAGTCCCACCGCAACCGGTTCTGGCTGGTACGGAACAATATATACACCCTCGGGGGCGCTGCCGGATGGTGTCAATTATCTCAAAATTGAAGTCAGTGGTGACCTCGATACCTGGCTGATGCAGCTTGGGCACCTTACACTCTCCAATGTGTCGCTTGCACCACAAACGATTGTTGATGAGCTTGACGACATTGCACAGCTTTATGCACACAGTACAAATTGGTCTTTAGATACAAGCAATCCCGCTTTTTTTGGTGGAGATCATTCTCGTGCGGTGAGAACAGCAGACTCAGCAGAATCACTCGTGTACCATTTGCATAATCTGCAACATTTCACAGCCCGCATGCATTCCTTTGCCGGGTCTAGCGGGACTATCAAGTTCTATGGTTCGGCGGATGCATCCACTTGGACAGAACTTTCTGCTGTTCATGAACCTCCACAGGCCACTGGTGATGCGGCTTGGACTGGGACGAATTATACTCCGGCACAAGGGATACCTTCCGGCATTCATTATTTAAAAATCGAGCTTAGCGGTGATTCCGCACCCTGGCTGATGCAACTAGGATCGGTCACTTTATCCAACCGCTTGCCTGGAGATGGAGGGAGCAGCGGTGGAGACGGAGAATATTATGTGGATTCATTTGCAGGCAGCGACAACAACGATGGAAAAACTCCGGATTCTGCCTGGAAGACCTTCTCTGTAGTGAATCAGACTACCTTTGAAGCTGGGGATCGTATTTTGTTAAAGAAGGGTGGAATCTGGAACGAACAATTATATCCTAAGGGCAGCGGCACAGATGAAGAACCGATTACAATATCTGCCTATGGGAGTGGAAGCAAACCGATTATCAACGGTGGAGGCATGGCCGGAGCAGCTGTATACCTACGTAACGCCTCGAACTGGGTGATTCGGGATCTTGAGGTCACTAATTATGCTTCCGAGAGGGGAACTGTTTACCGGGAAGGTATTATGGTGGAGAATGCTAATGGAGGAACATTAAGTAATATCCGCATTCAGGATAACTATGTCCATGATGTATCAAGCAGTTTCCGTTATCCGACGGTTTCCGGAGCCGAAGGTGGCCCACATGCGTTTGGAGGTATCTCCGTATATGTGGGCGGAACGACGGGCACGGACAAGTTCGATGGGGTATGGATCGAGGGCAATACAGTGGAACGGATAGGCCGGACCGGTATTGTGGTATGGGATCAGCGTTTTAACGGAGCAGACTATGCTACGGTCAATGTTACGATCCGTGGAAATTATGTCAAACAAGCCGACAGCGACGGTATTCTCACCTTCGGTGCGGATGGAGCGGTGATTGAGCATAACATAGCGGAGGAAGGCGGAAATTATTCCGAAGAAGGCGAGTTTAACGGCTCTGCCGCAATTTGGCCGACTCGCGGCAAGAATAATATCGTCCAGTTCAATGAGTCTTTTAACACGAACAAACCAGAGGGAGATGGTCAAGGCTTCAATCTGGATATCGATACGATGGACAGTGTGGTTCAATATAATTACAGCCATGGCAACAAAGGCGGATTCATGCTTTTTGTCGATGCCCGTTTGACTCCAGGCGTGCTGACAGGCTCCTCTAACAATGTAGTCAGATACAACATCAGCCAGAATGATCTAACGCATACGTTTAATTTTGCAGGCGGGGTTACGCCAGATACACAAATCTATAACAATACTATCTATATCGGAGCTGGGCAAAACACCAAAATTATCGATCATGAATGGGATGACGCAGGAAATATTAACGCTCCATATTCTTTTAGGAACAATCTGGTCTACAACCTTGGTCAAGGAGGTTATAATCTGCCAGGGGTGAACGGTAGCTTCGACCATAATCTATTATATGGCAACCATCCAGTAAGCGAGCCGGAAAATACCAATCCTATCACAGCAAATCCACTCTTAGTTGCTCAGGGCACCGCCGGAATGGGCTGGAATACAGTGGACGGTTACAAGCTGAGAGAGGGGTCTCCTGCACTTGGGGCCGGTGCTGTCATTGCAGACAACGGTGGGCGGGACTACTGGGGCAATCCCGTTTCAGCAGCAACTCCACCGAATATTGGAGCTTATAATGGACCCGGACTTGATCCTGCTACGCTTCCAGAAGCCCCTGTAGATGATCTGCGACTATATTTTCAAGGTTTAAAAATTGCTCCTCATATTACAGATGGTAATAACGGCGGCATGTCGCTACAACTTCAATTTACGAACAGTTCCAGTGTGGATCCTCTGAGAATTAAAAAGATTTCCTGGACCCTAGGGGAAGAGACTGGTCAGATCAGCGGTAGTGAATCGCAATTGTCTGAAATTGCCCCAAATAGTGGATTTACTTATTCAATTCCACTGCCGGGATTCTCTGAAGGGGTTAAATATCCTCTTGAGTTGACAGTTGACCTTGAAGGTTATGAGACAGTTCACCTCAAGCAAAACATAGATATTAACCGGATGCAGCATCAGGCCGATACACGAAGTCCAGCTCTGATTGATCTTGCGGACGGAACCCCTTTGCTCAACGGATATAAGGGTGCGGATGATCTTAGTGGAACAGCGCAACTACGCTGGGATGAAGAACACATTTATTTGACCGCCGATATCCGCGATGATGTATTCAGCCATAATGCCGCCGGGATTAATATTTGGCAAAATGACAGTATTCAGTTCAGTCTTGCTCCCGGTGTACCGGGCGATAGTCAATCCTGGTATGAATACGGAATCTCGCAAACCCCAGAGGGGCCGCAAATATATCGTTGGCTGTCCATGAAAGGTGCAGCTACCGGAGTGTTGACTAAGGGAACTTTAAGTGTGACCAGAGATGAGGCGACCAAGGTTACCTCATATGCACTGGCACTACCTTGGAGCGAAATAAGCCCGATCCGTCCAGCGGCGAGCGATATCTTAAGCTTCAGCATGCTGGTTAACGATAATGATGGCGCGGGTCGAAAAGGATATATTGAATGGGGATCAGGCATTGGCGCTGCGAAGGACGCCTCACTTTTCCGCACCTTCCAGTTTATGAACGTAGAAGGTGAAGAAGAGACCCCACTGAGTGATAATGCCGATTTGAGCGTTTTGAGTATGGACGGTACAGACATCCCTGGGTTTGACCGTAAGAAACTGACCTATACAATAAATGTGCCCTTTTCCAAGACAGCGGTGGCTGTAACTGGGACACCTTCTGATGCAGAAGCCAAATTGACGGTAACGGGCGGAAGTGAGCTTAAGGTAGGAGATAACAGAATCGATGTTAAAGTTACCGCTGCGAACGGCATAACAACTAAGACCTACACTTTGAATGTAGTGCGGAGTGAAGAAGGTGGGGGAACAGATACGCCTGGCAATTCGTCCGGCAGCAATAATAGCAACACAAATGAGAGTAGTGGAGGAAAAATAGATAGTCCAGTGAATATAATTTCAGCGGGCCGTATTCGCACTCAGGGTTCACCCGGTGCTGAAGGAATAAAAATTGCACAGCTTTTCACAGGAGAACTCCAAAAAGCGATGAAGGGAGTGCAAGATGGAGCTTTAGTACTTGAGCTTGCTGAAGAGGATGCGACTGCCAGTGGTGTGGCTTTTCAAGTGCCCATTCCCGAACTAAAAGATAATGTTACTTCCCTAACTGTAAAAGCAGGTGCTGCCACAATAACACTTCCAATTAACACTTTAGGTGAGAATATTCCAGAGGGTGCCCGGCAGTTGGAGCTATCTATCCATTTTGTTGATGCGTCAACCCTTCCAGTTGCCATAAAAGAGAAATGGAAAACGCATGCTTTGTTCCGGATCTCAATGACGGTAGACGGTAAGTCCAAAGAAACATTAAGCCCTTCTGCGGCAATGAAGGTATCATTTGGATATGAATTAAACCCTGATGAAGTTCCACATCAAGCCATCGTCTACTCTGTTACCGGCGAGGGAGTGGCCGAAGTGGTCAAAAACTCCAAATACGTATCAGGTACAGGCAAAACAACGTTTACAACAAGGGATTTTGGACTCTATGCTGCAGCTAATGCAAATATCCACTTCTCTGATGTTGATTCAGGCTCCACAGTCATCTTGGAAGCTTTGGCTTCCCGTGATCTTATTCATGGCACAGGCGGGGGCAAATTCGAGCCTGCCCGGCAAATTACAAGAGCGGAATTTGTTCAGCTGTTAGTATCAGCGCTAGAACTTCAAGCCGAGAGTAGCAGTACTTTCAAAGATGTGAGTTCAAATGCTTGGTATTACCAAGCTGTCTCAACAGCTCTGGCGCTAAAGCTTGTTAACGGACGTAGCGAAGGCGTATTTGCCGCAAAAGAACCTATTTCCCGCCAAGAAATGGCTGTTATTCTGTTTCGCGCTCTGAGTTTAACTGCTCTCCAGTCGGATATCTCCGGCAAGGCAGCAACTTTTGCCGATGAGAATCAAATCGGTTCTTACGCGATGGATGCGGTTGAGTACCTGCGGGAGACAGGAATTGTCAACGGTTATACCGACGGTACCTTCAGACCACTGAGCCTGACCACACGTGCGGAAGCCGCTGCTTTAATTTACAGAGTAATGGAATTGTAAGCACCACAAAAGAGCTGGAGCCAAGTTCACTTGGCTCTAGCTCTTTTTGCTTTCGGAAATGATAGTTGGGATGGTGACGGCAGTTTCAAAATCACGATGAATCTGGCTGAGCTGGTGAACAGCAGCGGGATCACACGTAGCAAAGAAATGACCGTAGTCGTTAAGGAATAGAACAGGGACAAAAAATCACAAATTCAGGCAACCAGTCGCCGAAAAAACAGGGATGACTGGTTGCCTTTTTTGAGTTATAAACTGCATTATAAGGGAACTGGAATCTTGAATATTCCTTTAATTACTATACTTTTTCAAAGCATCTGCCATATTCAATTTATATTGATCTACTTTTTTTAAATTATCGATAGTTGCTACAACCATTTGGAAAAGATACTCAGATGTTCCTCCTAATTTTAGATTGTTACGTATTAAATTCATTACAATGTCCAAAACGATTGATGACGGAATGAGGACATCTGTAAGTCTAAACGTATGAGAAAAGGATTGTGACCCTAAAGGCCATGGTAAGTCAATCGAAAAAGAAACCGGCACTTTAATATCCAATTTGAAATTTTTCATATTTAAACCTTTTTCAAGTTGATTCTGGATCTCCCCAAAAATATAATCGTTAAAAATCTCAGAAAATTTTGTAAAAGTAAAGTCGGAAACGTCTCGGCAAAGATCCACGAGCTTACGAGGATTGAACTTGATTTCTTTCACTGTCATAACAACAGGAGGGATGATTGCTTCTTGAATTATAGCTTCGACTGCTCCTCTTAACCCTTTGAAAAATTCATCTTTTACTTTACCGGCACCGATTAGAGAAAAAATGTTAAACGTTAATATGTCAGCGGCTTTTTCAGCGATTTCCATTACCGGTTCAATCAGTTCTTTCATTAGTTTTTCTTGCATCAGCTTAGTTATGAAATCGGTAATAGTATTTAATATCTTGGCTATTTCATTTAGCCAGTGTTCGATTATGGCGAGTAGTTCATCGATCAAGGCTTGAAACAACGCTGGAATCAGTTTTAGAGCGAATTGAATCATATGATCAGTTAAATGATTTATCAATATTTTGGCTATTGCTTCTATTTCAGCCATTTGAGGCATCCACATCGGATCGCTTTGCAAATGGTTGGCGAAGTCCACGGCGTTACCTTTTATTGGAGTAAATATGTTTAGAGCATTTTCAAAAAGCTGTTCTTGTGCTTCAGGTGTCAAAGGCGCTACCATTTCCGCAATAATTTTAACAGCTGCCTCCAACGGTTTCTTTAAAATATCTTGAGCTCCAAGTGGTCCAAGAACATTTGCAGCCTGACCTGCAGCTTCGCGAAGAAGACCCTCGATTTGTTCATTAACTGAAGTCTGAATTCCGTCCATGACATGAATAACGTTTCTTCCAAGCATTGTGAGTAATACGCTGGATAATGCTTCTTGCATAGTTTTTATGTCAAAATTTTGAAATCCATTAACGATCTCTGGAATCAGAACATCAGAAGTCAGTTGTATGCAGGGAATCAGGGCTTGCTCAAACAGTATCTTAATCTCTTCCTCGCCAGCCAAAGTGTTCGAGATTGCAGTTTTTCTAGCACTTATTTCCGTATCCACATAATGATCGAAAGCTTGGTTTATGGCTCCAAGCGTTGATCTAAAAGAGTTTTCCCCTGTAGTCGAAGGAAATGAGGGACTAAATAAGAACTTCATTGCATCTTGGGCAGTTCCTGAAACGGCAGGTTTCAGAATTGCTGCTATCTCCCGAACGCTATCTACATGTTGAATGGCAATCGTCAAAGGTTTATCAAGTAGAAATGAAAGAAGATCCCCCTGGTTCAAATTTGTGTCAGACGGACGGTTCAAATCTGTATTAATTGCACTTTTGACAGCGGGAGGAGGTTGGTAAGACAATTGTGCCGTAAAAGTAGGGATGGTTGCTTTGTCTGCCGCTTCCACTGCAAGGGGGAGCAACAAAGCTGATACCCACAAAGCAGAAATACTTCGGACAAACTCCTTCTTAAGCTGCTCGTTTTGGATTAATGCTGATAATGAATCTAAACGAACAAAGATTTCATGGTTATCCGGCACTAACTGAAAAGAATTCAAACCTTTCAAGGTTTGAATGACTTCTGTGGTTTGTTCAGCTGGTAAAGAAGCAAGGCCAAGTAAACGAAGGATCTCTTCCTTAAAGAACACATTCATAGTCAAGAAGAACAACGATTGGAATTGCCCCCCAATAAATGTAAGAACGGTTTGCGCTAGTTTTTCGGTATTGCTCCCGGTACCTTCATTTAATTGTCTACTAACCTCATAGGCTGATTTCACTCCTATCCTCAGCATAGTACCGAGCATTAATGCTTGTTCCTGCTGTGAGTCAATAGCTTTATTAACAATGCCCTCAATTAAGCCGTTCCCATAACGATTGACCAGTTTTGCAGGATCGGGGAATTTAAAATTGATGCCACCTCTATAGCCACCCCCCGCAATAAATCCCATTCCCGCCTCATAGACAAATTGGAATCCAGATTCCCCTAGAGTAGCTGTCTTATGTAAATTACCAAGCATAACAAAATTGGCATACGCCATAAAACCAACCGCAAATTGGGCATACAAATAACCTTCGAGCTCTGATTCTTCTAACAATAGCTCAATCAATTCACCGGATAAACCATTTCCTGACGGTTTATTCTTCAGGATTTTCAATAACTCTTTAACGGTCATATTCATGCTTAATCCAGCCGCTACCGCCGCTTTAAGAACGGCTTGAAGTCGTCCAGCTAGCCCGGCTTCGTCGAATAGATCCAGGGGCGTTTGTATCTGTACTTGGAGAAGAAGTGAAACTTCGGCACTCCCCAATATTTTTAATTCAGCCCATTTATTTAATAAATTATTGATTTGTGCCATAGCCTGTGCGCCTAACTTATAGTTCATTCCTCTTCTCAAGCTACCCTGGCCCGCAACTAAGGTCTGTCCCTGAATATTTCCCCAGTTTTGAGTTGTTGTACTTTGTTGAAAGATCTGCTGATCTTGATTCAGTGGCAATCTAACACCTCCATATTTACGTTGTTTTAGTATTTAGTAATATGGGCTATGAACTCATTTGATAACTTTTATGGAAAAATTTGCTTGGACAAAAACGAAAACTTCTCATGAAACCTTTCATCCAATAACATTATTTCTGCTTTTCTGCTGATAGCTTGGTTTCCAAACTTAACATCAATGATAAATTCATCACTCAGCATCTGCCGATACCGGGATATAATCTCTTCTTCCATCAATTCTCCCATTGACTTCGTTTCGGCCGGGATTACAGGGATTCCAGCTTGCTCTACCAAGTGAAGATTTTGTTTGATATCTGTAGCTACTTTGCTAAGAATGCTTTCACTTATTGCTGTCTCAATATCTACCATTCCTTCATTCGTATAAAAATGCTTGTTGACTGCAGCGAGTGCAGCATGTGAAACATGAAATGCTTGAATATCTTTTTGTATTTCATAATGCATTTCAGCTGTTTCGAATATCAAAGCAAGCTCCTTAACTCTTTCGGTCGTTTGTCCATTTATTTCACCAAAATAAGTTTTGGAACCAAATTGAGCGTATAAAATATCCTCTTTAATGTCTCCACCTGCACCAGGGAAACCTGGAAGTAACCGATCACCTACGATCTCTAGCCAGGAATTATAACCAATAGTGTTGGTCAGTGTAATTATTGTTTTGCTCTGATTATTTTTGATCGCAGACAGGGCAGATTCTGCCTGATCATATCGTACAGGAACAAAGATAAAATCATAGATGTCATCATCTGCAAGCTTTTCGACCGTCTTAATGGATAGTTGCTTTATCATTCTGTTGTCGTTGTATCTCAAACCCTTCCGCTTAAGTTCATCCAGCCTTTTTCCCCGAGCCAGTAAAGTGACGTCAAACCCCGATTGTGCAAATCTAAGAGCGTATAAACTGCCAATCACACCCGCCCCAAAAATTAGAAGTCTATTTTGTTTTATGTTCACTATTATCATTCCTTCCGACTAACTAGACACTGATTGTTTAAGCAACATCTGTTTGATAAGATAATAGTATGGCAAGTTTATGCTTACAACCGTCAGTGTAAGAAAAGAGTTGCATAGACAACAAATTCCGATAATTGATGTTTTAGAAAGGGGATATTCAGATGGTACATCAAGAAGATCCGAGAGTAATACGGACTCGCCTGTTAATAAGAGAAGCTTTCAGAAATCTTTTACAGACTAAAGGATTTGATTCAATGACAATAAAAGATATCTCACAGAAAGCTACGATAAACCGGGCTACTTTTTATGCTCATTATGAAGATAAATATGCATTACTCGATGAATTTACAGAACAGTCTTTTCATCAAATGATTCCTGAACAAGTAATAAATGCACGGGAGTTTTCAGATGAAATATGTAACCAGCTGATCTTGTTGACTCATCAGTACATCGTTGATTTTTATCAGAAATGCAGAATGGATTCCAAATCCATTGCTAAGCTGGTGGATGAGAAAGTGAAAAATATGCTGCAGCAAATCATTGAAAACATATTTCTGAGAGGGGATAAATACGATATTGCAGACCGCCAACATACAAAGATCATTTCAGCAATGACAGGTTCAGCGATCTATGGCGCTGCATTTTCTTGGTTAATTGAGGGGGAGGCTGATCAGACCGATTTACTTGTGGACATTGTTCGTCCTTATGTAATGAGTGGCCTGGGACTCTTGATAAGATAGAATAGGAGCGCTTACAAGTATTACTCTCGGGACAAATCCCACGAACATTAAAATTTAATCACTTCGCCAAGATTATTAGAAAGGTGGAACCTATGGTTGATTTTGACTGGTCATTTTGGGAGACGGTATTACTATATTTCATGCTCATTTTTTTCGAATCACCAGTAGGTATAATTATCGTAATTATTTTTGTTATTATTTTTATTATGTTTATAGTTGATAAAATCAAGAGAAAAAGAACAAAGAAAAAACAATGATTAACTTAGCTTTGATATCCATGATTTATAAGTGAAAATTTAAATAAAAAGGATCATATTGTACATATCGCACATATTTAATCAGTCATCAAATCCTTAATTGCAAATAACCAAAAAAAATAACGCTTCGGACCATTCCGAAGCGTTATTTTTTGTATGCGCAAGTTATGTTTCGTCATCTACCGCATGCCTAAATCAAGAAAATAATAATTTTCAAATTAACTATTTTAAATTTTATGAAAATGATATAAGATAGTGTAATAAATGAAACGATACGTATCGTTCTATAATTACATCCTTTTAATAACTTAAATAACATCTAGGAGGTGAAATGAATATGAACGTGAAAAACAAAGAACCTCGAAGTAAAAAAGAGATTCTTACTGCAACACTTGAAATGTTAGAATCCAACAGTTATTCATCTTTAACGATTGAGGCGATTGCAGCACAAGCTGGAGTAGGCAAAACAACCATCTATAGATGGTGGGAAAATAAAGCGCGTCTTGTACTGGACGCTTTTCTAATGACCGTAGAATCAGAGTTTGAATTTGATAGTAATAAATCCATTCAGGATAACTTCAAACAACAGCTTGAAGCTTTAGCTCGTATCCTCAATAGCAAAATCGGGAAATCCACTTTGACTATAGTTACAGAGAGCGAAGAAATCGCGAAAGATTTTTACGTATTGTTTTTAATGACAAAAAGAAATGAAGCCAAACAATTACTCCAAGCAGCCATAGATAAGGGAGAATTGAAACCAGCAATCAATCTGGATATAACTTTAGATCTGCTTTATGGTCCCATATACTTTCAAATTCTCATCTATAAACAAATTCCGGATGCGGATTACATAAACGATTTGTTGATCCATGTCTTGGAAGGCATCACTGTTGCAAATTAATAGTAAACCGGGGGATATTTACTTTATGAATCAGACGATAGACGTTCAGAATTACAATAAGAACTATTCATTAATGACGATTATTTTATTTTGGTGTGGATTAGTTATTTTAACTAGCATGTATATTACAATTCCATTATCCGAAGTATTTTCACATGCCTTTCAGATTAGCTCGAGTGAGGCGGCTTGGATTGGGAGTTCATTTTCTCTTTGTTATGCTCTGGGCTGTCTTTTGTATGGACCTTTTTCAGACAGATATGGACGTAAAGTATTTTTAGTAGCCAGCATTATTGGGTTAACCGTAGTTACGCTTGCATTAGGATTTGTGGATAGTTTTTACGGGCTTATTATGCTCAGAGGAGTGCAAGGCCTAGTGGCTGCTGCTTTTGCACCTATTGCGCTAGTGTATGCAGGGGAGATGTTCCCGCCTCATAAAAGACTAACAGCCGTTGGATTTATAAGCTCAGGACTGTTAATGGCAGGTATAGTAGGCCAGGTTTTTAGTGGGATTGTTAACGAAGCTCTTGGCTGGCGTGCTATTTTCTTTATTTTGGGAATTGTGTATGGTATTACTTCAGTGATAGTAATGAGGTTCCTTCCTAAAGATGAAATGCTAAGACCGAAAGAAAATGTTCTGCGGAAGTTTAAACAAATGACAATTCTGCTAAAACAATCACAATTGCTTTTGGCTTTTGCGATAACCTTTATGCTTCTATTAACTTTAGTTGGCATGTACACCGTTTTGGGAAGTTATTTAAGCTCAGCTAAGTTTGGTCTTTCCTCACAGGATATCCTTTATATTCGTGCATTTGGAATCGCGGGGATGCTTTTATCACCCTTTTCCGGAAGAATTGCTCAAAAACTTGGAATGGCCGCTGTTCTAAGGGGCGGCTTAGCTTTAGCTGCAATTGGGTTGCTTGCTCTAGGTTTTAGTACGAACCTGCCACTTCTTGTCCTAATGAGCGTTGTATTTGTGGCTGGTATCGCGCTGGTAACTCCCGTTATCATCTCAATCGTCAGTCAATTAGGGGGAAATGCAAGAGGGTCTGCGATTTCATTCAATGCATTTATTCTATTCCTAGGCGCTAGCACAGGCCCGATATTAGCTTTAAAATTACTAAAAACAGAAAATTATTCGTTATCCTTTACTATATTAGGTTCTATTCTTTTATTAGGTTTTTTAATCTCTCTTTTTCTTAGATTATCGGCTAGGGTTCCAGTAGTGAAAAATGAACGGGCTGCTACTTTACCCACAGAGTGATAGGAATGAATAAAGAAACGGAGATTTGCATTGTTGGTGGTGGACCTTCTGGTCTCTTTCTAGGGCTGCTGTTAGCCAAAAACGGAATTAGAGTTACCGTACTGGAAAGTCAAACAAGCTTTAATCGCAAGTTCAGAGGAGAAGTTCTTCAGCCTCGATTTGTAAGGCTCATGAAAGAGTTGAATCTGGAACAGCGTCTTGAAAAGTATGAGCATATAAAATTATTTAATGCTGAAATATGGAATAATAAGAAATATATCACTCAAATTGATTATGAAAAAGAAATGCCGGAGGGACCTTACGCAATTAAAATAAAACAATCCGTCCTGTTAACTTTTCTTTATGATCTGGCAAAGGATTATAGTAATTTTGAGCTCATTTTTAACGCAAAGGTCACTTCAACTATTAAAAGTGCAAATCGAACAGTCGGAGTAAACGCCTTAGTAGATGGACAAATGACTGCGATCCATGCTTCTTTAGTAGTCGGAGCGGATGGACGGATGTCGACGGTTAGGAAGACAAGCGATTTTTCTTTTAAGTATAAAAAAGAAGATTTTGATTTAATCTGGTGCAAAATATCGACTAATGAGTTCAAGCTAAATCAAAAACTCCTTTTCAGATTGTCTGATTTTAGTAACTTCATAGGGCTTCCTTATTCCTCTGATTGTGTGCAGATAGGTTTTACAATGAGGAAAGACCAATGGAATTCCATAAAAAGCAAAGGCATCGAACCATTAAAGCTTGAATTCATAAAGGCCTTTCCTGAGCTTAAAGAAGACATTGAAAAGATCATTGATTTCAAATCGTTTGTTTCTATCCAATCAGAGACTTTCATGGTGGACAATTGGCATAATAAGGGTTGTATTCTAATCGGTGATTCTGCACATTGTTCCTCACCACTCGGAGCTATCGGATTGTCCTTGGCTTTTGAAACAGCGCTGGTCGCTGCTGAACTTATTGTTGCATCAAAATTAGAGCCAAATCATGAATACAAGTGTTTAGATCGTTTGCAGCCCATTCGTAATCGGGAAATTCGTTTTGTGCATTTTGCTCAACAGTTGATAATCAGCATGACCGTTAAATCCCCTAAAGGGGTTAAAAAATTCTCGCTAGCCTGCATGAAACTGATGGGAAATAGCAGGATCGCAAGATATTTAATGCGGAGATTCTTTTTGGGGAGTCCTAAAATAACGGTTGATAATGCCTTCAAATTTTAACGCAACCTCATTCCTAAGTAGAGTTCATTGGGAATGAGGTTATTTTAATTTGCTGAAACGCAAAGAATTTGTATAGAAAACGCTTTCTATCCATTGTAAAATACAGGTTGAGGTGTAATTACAAAACAAGGATGGAAATCCCATGCGGATCAAATTTAATATTTTTCAGAAAATGTTAGTGTTGTTGCTGATTCTGCTAACTCCGGTCGTGGCGCTGTACTATTATTCTACCTCTAAGAGCATCAACGTCATACAGGAGGAGCTTATCAAAGCCAGCCTGAACCGGATGGAGCTTTTCGTGGCACAACTGGATGCCAGCATTGAGAAGTTCGACTTAGTCTCCGCACCTATGCTCGTTGACACGAACGTGCTGGAATACCTTTACAACCTCAACATGAGCGATTATTCCCTAATGAAGACAAGGCTGCTGATCCAAGAGAAGCTGTCACTGGCCAGCGCATCGGGCAACTGGCGCAATGACGTGACCGTCTATTTCCCGCAACGAGACGATAGTATTTCTTCTTCCCCCTCCTATGAATATGACCTTAAAGAGTTTGATAGCCGATTTTCGCTAGGGTGGAGCTACAGCGAAGATTTGGAGATTGGCTCCGGTTTTACTCGAACTTATGTCACTACGGGTTACAAACCAGCCCGTCCGGACGATCTGGATGTTGCCGTTCGCATTAACCTCTACAAGTGGAGCTTTGAAAATTTGCTTGATACCTACAAATCTGGTCACTCTGACAACCCGTTTTTTTACAAAGAAGGACATGCCATCATCGCCAGCCGATCCGCAGATGGGCCCAAGATGGACCAAATTATCGCGGAATTAGGCGACAGGATCAATAGCCGGGATTCAAGTTTTTTAATTCATTCCTTCGACGACAGGCCTTATCTGATTACCTATTATTATTCCAATATTCTTGAGTGGCATCTCGTCGATTCTGTTCCACTTAACCAGATTATCGGACCTATCAAGCAACAGAGGTTATTATTTGGAGCTTCTTCGATTATTTTGCTCCTATCCTGTATTACCGCCGCGTCTGCTTTGTACTGGAACGTACATCGACCTATCTTCCAACTTGTGCGTGCGGTGCAGCGGATTAAGGAGGGCGATTACGCGTACCGGCTACCGAAGAAATCAAACAATGAATTCACGTTCCTGATGCAGAACTTTAACGAGATGGCGACGCAGATCCAAGATCTCATCGAGAATGTCCTACAATCGCGTATCCTTGCGCGCGATGCCACGCTAAAACAGCTACAAGCACAGATCCATCCTCATTTTCTGTACAATTGTTTGGGTTTCATCATTAATATGACCAAAATGGGAAAGAATCGGGCAGTTATAGACATGGCGTATCATCTGGCCGACTATTACCGGTATACGACGCGAATGGATAATCAAGGAGTCAGCCTGGGTGAAGAACTGGCGTTCGTGCGCATTCACCTCGAGATTCTACGGCTTCGCAATGAGACACTGTCCTACAGCATCGAACTGCCTGAAGAGTTGGCGGAGCTGCGAATTCCCCGGCTTCTTATCCAACCAATCGTGGAGAATGCGATCGTGCATGGACTTGAGAACGTCGAATATCCAGGCCGGGTTGAAATTAGAGTTTACGTCAATGAAGACCAATTGCACTTGGAAGTGGAGGATAACGGAAAAGGATTAAATAAAGAACGGATGGACCAACTGCAAATGGAGCTTCATATTCCGGCCAGCGAATATGCAGGCTGCGGTCTTTGGAACGTATATCAAAGACTGCAAGGCAACTTCGGTTCAGACGCTCAAATTGAGTTTTGCCCGTCCAGACTGGGTGGTCTAAACGTGAGGCTGATTTGGAGACAGGGGATGAAAGAAGAAACGAAGGAGGAAGAGCATTGAATAGCCTGCTTGTAGTTGATGACGAGAAACATTATGCGGACAGTCTGGCAGATACGATTCCATGGGAGACACTTGGTATCTCCCGCGTTTGGAAGGCTTACAGCGCGAGCGAGGCACTTGCTCTGATAGACTCCTTCCCCATTGACATCCTTATGACGGATATCCGTATGCCACGCATGAACGGCTTGGAACTGATCGAACAGGCCAGGCTTCGTATTCCAGGGCTGAAGTGCCTGCTGCTCACAGGTTATGCGGACTTCGATTACGCCCGAAAAGCGATTGAGCTGCAAGCGCTCGATTACCTGATGAAGCCCGCGAAGGACGAGCAGCTACTTACGGCAATGGGCCGGATCATTAAGCAGCTTGAGCAGGAGCGATCAATCGAACAGGGCTTCCGTATCTACCGAGACAATAGTGCAGAACTGAAAGCAGGGTTGTTGCTCAAAGTGCTCAGCGGAAATCTGAATGGCAAGGCGCTTGCGGAGAAGTTAAAGCTGTTTGACCTCCCTCTTCCAATACCAGGTCATGTCTCGATGTGCCTTGTCCGGTTGGGTTCCCCTTTCGACGGACAAGATCTCTATTCGCAGTCACTGATCCGGTTCGCGGTAACAAACATGCTGGAAGAATTGCTGATGGACCGCTATGACTGCTGGTCGGCTGCGGATGATGAAGGAAACCTGCTCGCTCTGGTATACGACCTATCAGGAGCACCACCCGAACCGGAATGGGTGCTTGAGCGGATAGAGCGATTAAAGCAAGAAGTACAGCGTTTGCTTAAAGGTGAAATTTCTGTAGGAGAAACCGACTGTCTATTCCCGGAAGAACTGCAAGCTAGTTATATGACAGCTAAATCACGATTGGATAGTGACAGTTTTTCGGATGGGCAGGTGCCAGAGCGGAATGAAGAGGAAGCGCGTCTTATGCGCAAGCTCTATGAAACGCCTCTGCTGACACATCTTTTGGAAACGGAGCAATGGGAAGCGGCGGAAGCTAAGATCCGAGCGTTCGTGTCACCGCTTATGCATACGGGTTCACCTTACCTCATGCGCGACGTCTTTTTCTTTCTCTCCAATGCCTTCCAGTATATCGCGAATCGCAGTGGCAGGACGCTGGCCCAAATGCTCACTCCTGAGCAATCGGCTTTCGTAAAAGGAAAAGCAATGCTGCACGCGTCGCAGCTGGAAAGCTGGGCGCTCGACTTACTACGCACACTTCGCGATAAGCTAGGGGAGGAGACCGAGGACCACAGCCAGGTGATCGTCCGGAAGACGCAACTCTACATCCAGAAGGAGCTGGACAAGGACTTGTCACTTACTTTGCTGGCCAAACGCGTCTTCGTACATCCTAACCATCTGTCAAAAATCTTTAAGCAGTGTACAGGCACTACCGTATCCCAATATATTTACGAGCAGCGTATGCTCAAAGCCTGCGAGATGCTCAAGCATACAAATAATAAAATCTACCATATTGGTGAAAGCATTGGCTATCCCAATACTAACTGGTTTATTCGGAAATTCCGTGACTATTATCAGGTGACGCCGCAGGAATTCAGGGACAGATACCGATTGGGAATGGAGGGATTGGGCCGGTGAAGAAGCAAAAAAGAAAGGCCATCTTTCTATGGGCAGTTCTGAGCGGAGTGCTGCTAGTTTCCGGCTGTTTAAGTAGCACAGGGAAAACGGCACAGAACAGTACATCCAATGGGGAAAAGAAGCCGGTATGGGACTTTAAATACGATCCGCCTATAACGATCACAACAGGAATCGTAGACGAGAATCGGCCTAACGCATTCAAGCCAGATGAAAGCCTTACAGACAACGTGCATACCCGCTGGATGGAAGATAATCTGGGAATCGTCACGAAGTTTGATTGGATTGTCAGCAAGTTCGAAGATGCAGATACCAAAATTCGGCTCGCGCTGGCTGTGAATGGCAAGCTGCCGGACACCCTTAGCGCTGAAGGAGACATCCTGAAGTATCTGCTCAAAGCCGACAAGTTGCTTCCGCTGGATGATGCCATCGAGAAGTATGCTCATCCTAAGCTAAAAGAAGCGCTGGAGAAGTACGCTTATACCATGGCAGAAGTGACCAAAGACGGCAAGATATATGGACTTCCCCGTTTTAGTGCAGGAGATGAGGGAACGGTCATGTGGATCCGTAAGGATTGGCTTGAGAAACTGTCGTTGAACCCGCCTACGACGATAAGTGAGTTGGAGAACGTGCTGAAGGCATTTTCTGAACAAGATCCTAATGGGAATGGCGAAGATGACGAAGTTGGTCTAGCGGTTCCGCTGAAGGAAGGTCCCTGGAGCTGGATGGGGCAGACAGATGCGATTGCCGGAGCTTTTTCAAGGCAGATGATTAGCACGTCTGACATCAAACTGTTCTGGAATGAAGACGAGAAGGGCAGCTTGATCTTTGGCGCCGTACACCCGGATGCTAAGAAATACCTGGAAACGATGGCATCCTGGATGGCGAAGGGCTATATGGACAGGGATGCAGGCATGCAGGACCCGAGCCAAGCGTCCGAACTGGCGGTTAACGGAATGGCCGGTGTCATGTTCGGCCCGTTTTGGATGGGAGCCTGGCCGCTCGGCGATACAGTGAAGGTCGATCCCGAAGCGGCTTGGCAGGCTTACCCCCTTCCTGCCGGACCAGATGGGTTAAAGGGCAAGGCACAAAAGCCGTTGTACGGTATCTACACGGTGTTCAGCAAGGATTTCACGAATATGGAAGCCTGGTTCGCTTATTATAACAAGTTGCTTGCCAAAAATTTCGGCCCGGATGACCCGTACTTCGATCCCCGATTCGCACAAGGGTTTCACGAAGGTTACGATTATGTGATCATGAACGACAAGGTCATTACTGTCAATTTCGCCACTGAAGGCGTGCCAAATGATAAGTGGCCGCTTGCGGACGGGTCTTCAATGGATATGCGCTGGATGCTCTATCCGCTGACAGGTGGCGCTCCAGCCTTGCCTTATATGAATGCGGATGCAATCAGAAAATTATCTGAAAATTCGGAAGCCATAGTGACGACGCCGATCGAACAAGCTATTAAAGGTTTAAATTCAGCTCAACTTACGGCGGCTGGGGTGGCGATTGCCGAGCAGGGACTCGAAATCCCAAACCGATACCACGGACCTTTAACGGACGGGATGGAGAAACACGGAGTGTTCCTGCAGAAACTCGCAACGGAGAGTTATCTGAGCATCATTTATGGCGAGAAGCCGATCTCCTACTTTGATGAGTTCGTAGCCCAATTTTACAAGAATGGCGGCGACGTAATCACGAGAGAAGTAAATAATTGGTACATGGAAAACAAGCCATAATATTGTGGCTTGTTTTCTTCTATGTTCCTTTATTTCTTCTATATAACAGGATTAACTTCGTGAATTAAAATGATTTTATTAGAAAGCGTTTTCAAAAAAGAGGTGATGGTATACGAAGTTAATCATAGAGTAACTCTCACTAACTAAGTGTAAACTTTCGAACTGATTTTTGTATGAAGCGGAGCGAAGCAGTTTATGCTCACAAAACTTTTTAGGAGGAGAGGTAATGAGGAAAAAAGTAAGCGTGTTTCTGGCATTAACTATGTTTGTGACTATCTTTTTTTCAAATCCGATCAAGACTAATGCGGCAACCCCCGAAGCGCCTGCAGGGTGGAGAGACTTACTAGATTACCAAATATTCAGTAATATATCCGACGGCTGGGCAGGAGATAGCGGGTTTGGATTGGAGACGGAGAACAGCAAGCTTCCCATTGATTCTACAGCAATGTACAATGGATTGCCTTCATTATTGTTGAATGCGAAGACGCCTACCAGTCCTTCCTGGTACAACGCTTTAATTACGGTTGCCGGCTGGAAAGCATATGACTTTACCTCTTATCATCCAAATGGATTCCTTGAGTTTAATATCAAAGGAAATGCGGGCGGAGAGTCCTTTTTACTGGGCTTCAAAGACCGGGTATTCGAAAGAGCTGCCGGCAATGAAATTACCACTACAGTAAACATTAACAACTACGTCAACATTACTACAAGTTGGACCCATGTGAAGATCCCGTTAAAGGATCTAATTCAGGTCTCCCAAGGAATTGATGTATCTTCCATAGATGCATTATCCATCAAGAATAATGGTTTTCAACCTTTAAAAGTGTGGCTTAATGACATTAGGGTTACGTCTCCCGATAAGGAGAAAGAGTACGCCCCCATCAAGGTCAATCAATTAGGGTATCCCGTAGATGGAGTGAAGCAAGCGCTTGTAACCGGTTTTGAGGATGTGCTCACGGTCGATGCAGGTACTACGTTTAACATTATTAACGCCACAAATAATTCGACAGCTTACTCCGGAACGCTTGTACTCACCAAAAATTATGATGCTATCGATAGCGGGGAGCGTATTTTTACCGCCGATTTCACAAATTTAACGATTCCGGGAAAATATTATGTTTCAGTGCAGGGTCTTCAGAATTCGCCCAAGTTCACTATCGGCGAAGCTAACGAAATCTATGAACCCTTTTTAAATGACGTAACAAGATACTTCTATTACCAGAGAACCGGGATTAATATTACCAGCCCATACACTCAAAATTATCAAAGAACAGATTTTACCCCTGACACCGCAGTGCCTTTAATGTCTAACCCTTCCATCAAAAAAGATGTTTCCAAGGGATGGTACGATGCGGGCGATAAAGGCAAGTACGTTAACGCAGGAGCCAAAGCCTTGTCGGATCTCTTCTGGGCCTATGAAATGATGCCGGAGAAATTTACAGACAATCAATTTAATATTCCTGAGAGCGGAAACGGCATTCCCGACATCCTGGATGAGGCAAGGTGGGAACTGGAATGGATGCTCAAAATGCAGGATGCTGCAACTGGCGGTTTCTATGCGCGAGTGACCTTTCAGGATGACGACAATATGGTAGACAGAGAAATTATCGATAAGGATACGGTAAGCTCGCGGACTGATATCAAAACGACCGCCGATACAGCTACCGCAGCCGGTGTATTGGCACATGCCTACTTAATTTATCAGAATATTGATCCGGCTTTTGCCCAAAGTTGCTTGGATGCGGCAATAGACGCATGGGGGTACCTGGAAGCACATCCGGAAAATATTCGGACGCCTAACACGGGCAGATGGCCTTACGATGTGACGGATGACGCTTCGAATCGTCTGTGGGCTGCAGGCTCCCTGTACCGATCGACCGGCGATGCCGAATACAATGATTATTTCCTGGCGAATTACACCGATATGGGAATATTTTTTGAGGATACCCTTGATTTCGCCAGTGGTTGGGCAAACACCTGGAATACAGGCTTCTTCAGTTATCTGAAAGCCGCTAATCCGGACTCCGGAGTCTTAAGCTGGTATTCGGATAAATTCCAGCAATGGTTCAATGACAAAGTGAGCAGATATAACGATAGCCCTTGGAAAAGCATCATAAAAGATGGTAACTACTATTGGGGAATCACCATGCAGGTTGCGGACACACCGATGGAAATGATCATCGGTACGAAGTTACTGGGAACTTTTGAGAGCAACCGCGCTATCATTAATGAGATTAACAATAGTCAGTTAGACTGGATTCTTGGCCAGAACCCGGTAGGCGTATCTTTTGTATCAGGTTACGGTGATAACAGCGTGAAATATCCGTTCAGCATCATGTATAGAACAGATGGATTACCTGGTGTACCTAAGGGATATCTTGTCGGAGGACCGAATAAATACTCCAACGACATAACCGTAGGAAACCAGATATCAAGATTTGCAGCCAAAAACTATACCGATAACTTCCAAGAATGGACTACAAATGAACATACCGTTTATTGGAATTCAGGGTTGGTATTCATTGCCGCATTCGCAACCGGAAATAGCAGCAACTCGACCATTAGTCCAACGACTGCTGCCTTTGATAAGAAAACAGCAAATCAAGCTGATATTCCGGTGACTCTAACGTTGAACGGCAACACGCTCACCGACATTAAGAACGGTACGACATCTCTCGTTGTGGACACGGACTATACCGTTTCGGGCAACACGGTCACTCTACACAAGAGCTATCTCGCGCAGCAGCCAATCGGCAAGGCGAACCTCACTTTCCTGTTTAACGCCGGTTCATCTGCTACGCTATCCGTTGCTGTGAACGATTCGTCGGTTATTAACTCGACGATCAGTCCGACGACCGCTGCCTTTGACAAGCAAATCGCGAATCAGACCGACATTCCGGTGACCTTGACGCTGAACGATAACACACTCATCGGCATTAATAATGGCACGACTGCCCTAGTTGCTGGTACGGACTACACCGTATCAGGCACGACAGTGACGATTCAGAAGGCATATCTGGCTGCCCAACCGGTGGGAACAACGACGCTGACGTTCAACTTTAGCGCAGGAGCAAGTGCGAATCTTGAGGTCTCCGTGGTCGATACCCCCACTGCCGAAAGTGGATCTATCAAAGTGCAGCAGTACAATTCTCCTGTTACGGCAACGAGCAATTCGTTGAGCCCACGGATAAAGCTGAAGAACACCGGTACCACTGCCATCAATCTGTCTGACGTGAAGCTTCATTATTATTACACGATCGATGGGGAGAAGGACCAGAATTTCTGGTGCGATTGGTCCACTGTCGGCAGTAGCAACGTAACTGGCGACTTCGTCAAGTTGCCGGCTCCTTTGACAGGAGCTGATCATTATCTGGAAATCGGCTTTACGAGCGGAGCCGGAAGTTTGGCAGCTGGAGCCAGCATTGAGCTTCAGATCCGCGTGAACAAGACCGATTGGACGAACTACACGCAGACGGGAGATTACTCCTTCGATCCGACCGATTCGACTTACACCGATTGGAGCCATACAACTGGCTATATCGCAGGCGCTCTTCAGTGGGGAACAGAACCTCAATAAGTAACGTCACAATTGACGTTACGGCTCAATAGTGAAAACCTGAACTCCCCATTACCGCCTAAACAACGGTGTGGGGAGTGTGTAAGACAGTGAAAGGAGTGCAACAACTCTATTGAAAGCTATGCCGCTTCCTACAAATAGGAAACCAATACGTACTGTACGTAATTTTTCCATCGTGAAGAATCTTCGTACTTACTGGATGTTCTACGCAATGATGCTGCCGGGAATCGTTCTGCTTGTAATAAATAACTACATCCCTTTGTTCGGGATCGTTATTGCCTTTAAAACAATCAATTACCAGGACGGAATCCTGGGAAGCCCATGGACAGGGATGAAGAATTTCGAATATTTGTTTGCCTCGAAGGATTCGTACATCATCATTCGCAACACATTGCTTTATAATTCGCTGTTTATTGTATTGAACATGGCGCTTCCTCTAGGGTTCGCCTTGATGCTTAACGAGATGAAAAACCGCTTCCTCTCGAAGCTACACCAAACGATCATGTTCCTGCCATACTTCCTGTCGATGATCGTCATCTCGTACTTAGTATATGGGTTCATGAGCGACGAGCGAGGATACTTCAACGGCACGTTGCTGCCGGCGCTTGGTCTTGATTCCGTACGCTGGTACTTCACGAAAGAAGTGTGGCCGATCGTTTTGCCGATCATTAACACGTGGAAGAACATGGGGTACTACACGGTTGTGTATATGGCAGCAATCATTGGTATCGACGAGGAGTACTACGAAGCCGCGACAATTGATGGGGCAAATAAGTGGCAACAGATCAAGAAAATCACGATTCCCTTGATCATGCCTGTCCTCACGATTATGACTTTGCTGCAGGTTGGCCGGATCTTCAATGCCGACTTTGGCCTATTCTTTCAAGTGCCACGTGAATCGGGGGCATTGTTCCCTGTGACAAACGTTATCGATACCTATGTCTACCGCACCTTCCTGACCGTTGGGGATATCGGACTTTCCTCAGCAGCAGGCCTGTTCCAATCAGTCGTTGGTTTCATCTTGGTTTTTGTATCTAATTGGGTCGTTCGCCGCTTTAACCGCGAGAACGCGCTGTTCTAAGAGAGGAGCCCTTATGACCAATACAATGAGTAAATCCTTATCTGGGTCCAATCCAAAGAATCAGCTGTCGGGATGGGCGTCAACCCTCATCAACATCTTCTTTGTCATCTATTCGGCGCTCTGTATCCTACCGCTTTTGCTGATTCTTTCGGTATCGTTCTCCGATGAGCAGTCCGTTATGACACACGGATATCGATTTATGCCCGAAAATTTCAATCTGGCAGCCTATCGATTCCTAATGAAAGATATCAGTCAAATCGTTCATTCCTATGGAATCTCACTAACCGTCACGGTGATAGGTACGATACTAAGTGTCATCATAATAGCTCTGTATGCGTACCCCATTTCACGGAATAATTTTCCGCAGGCTAAGTATTTTACATTTTTTGTTTTTCTAACGATGCTGATTTCCGGCGGCTTAGTCCCTTGGTACTTGGTATACGTACAGATGCTGGAATTAAAAGATACACTTTGGGCACTGATCATGCCGCTGATCATGTCCGCATTCTGGGTACTGATCATGCGCACTTTCTTTAAGGAGACCGTACCTGAAGCTGTGCTGGAGTCAGCAAAAATAGATGGGGCAGGGGAGCTACGGATATTTATCCGAATTGTATTGCCATTATCTCTGCCGGTTCTGGCAACCGTTGCACTGTTCCAAACACTGACATACTGGAACGACTGGTTCCTAAGCCTAATGTTTATTACAGACAACCACAATATATCCGTGCAGTACTTTCTTTACAAGATGATGGTCAACATCCAGTACTTATCCAGTAACCCGAACGCGATGGCTGAAATTACCCGAGCTGGCGGAATGATCAACTTCCCAAGTGAAACCGTGCGTATGGCGATGGTGGTTGTAGGTGTTGGACCTATCGTATTTGCTTACCCGTTCTTCCAGAAATACTTTATCAGAGGCCTGACAGTAGGCTCCGTTAAAGGCTAAGATTGCCGATCACTTACGTGGGCACGGAAACGGCTAAAACCAGTATATGGTTTAGCATATCATTTTATTTTATGGGGGGATTACTTGAAAATGAAGGATACGAAAAGCAAGGCTTCACTGCTTCTCACACTGATGCTTATTTCAGCATTAGCCACTACGGCTTGCGGCAATTCAAACAACTCGAACAACGCTACACCAGATAATGCCGGAAAAGAAAGCGCCGCACCGAGCTCATCAGCGAACTCAACCACCGATAACACATCCAATGAGCCCTCGAAGCTGGAGCCTTATAAAATAAAGCTGGTCTACGAAGGAGCTCCACAGGCGGACGAGGCTATCGTCGAGGAAGCGCTGAACAAGATCTTGACCGAAAAAATCAACGCGACGGTAGATATCGCACCAATCGATTGGGGAGCATGGGATGATAAGACTAACCTCATCATCGCTTCTCGAGAGCCCGTAGACATTCTATTTACAGCCTCATGGAACGGGTATGCAAAGAACGTTGCCAAAGGTGCTTACTTAGATCTCGGTCCCTTGCTCGATCAGTATGGCCAGGGCATTAAGGATAGCTTAGATCCAGCTTTTCTCGATGGCTCCAAAATCGGCGGCAAAAATTATGCAGTCCCTACGAATAAAGAATTGGCATCGTCAGGGGGCATTGTGTACCGGAAGGATATCGCTGATGAACTCGGCATCGACATGAGTAAAGTGCAAAAAATCGAAGATTTAGATGCCGTTTATAAGATCGTTAAAGAGAAGAAGCCAACCATGTATCCGCTGTATACAACGGGTGGCACATTCGCCTCTCACTCTTTTGTGGAATTGGATTTTTTAGGTGATACGACGATACCTGGCGCTATCGATAAGAATGGCACGGAAGCGACAGTCAAACCGGCCGAAGAGTATCCACAATACTTAAATGCATTAAAAGTAACCCGTGATTTCTTCCAGAAGGGGTATCTTAACAAAGATGCGGCCACTTCCCAAACGTCATCCCTTGATGCTTATAAGACGGGCAATGTATTTTCCACTGTAGAGCCTCTTAAGCCAGGCAAAGCAGAAGAAATCGCATCCGCGACAGGACTTGATGGCAAGCTTGCACAAATTACTTTAACAGGTAAAACGGTCGCCACATCGGAGACTACCGGCGCCATGTTAGCCATCTCATCAACGTCTAAGAACCCGGAACGCGCCATGATGCTGATTAACCTGCTTCATACAGATCAAGAAATTATTAATCTGCTTAACTTCGGTATTGAAGGTACACACTTTACACTTAATGGTAATGTTATGACGCAGACGGAGAAGTCAGGACAGTACGCACCGGGCGTCGCTTGGGAGCTGGGAAATCAATTCCTGAACTATGTCTGGAGTTCGGAAGCTCCAGACAAGTGGGAGCAGTTCAAAAAGTTCAACGAAGGCGCTAAATCATCGCCGGCACTGGGCTTCACCTTTGACAGCGAGCCAGTCAAATCCGAAGTCGGAGCACTAGCAAACGTTCTAAGAGAATATCAAAAGATGCTTGAGACCGGCTCGGTTGATCTGGACAAAGAATTGCCGAAATTTATCGCCGCCCAAAAATCGGCTGGCCTAGATAAAGTCATTGCTGAAAAGCAAAAACAGCTTGATGAATTCCTTGCCAGTAGATGATATGTGTTCATAGCAAATAAAGGACCTACTCATTGTTCTGGATAAGAACAATGAGTAGGTCCTTTTGACTTTCGTTATATAATTCACAGTGTCAACTAGGCTTTAAGAGGCTTGGTCGAATTGGCTATTATAAAGCTCCGCATAAAAACCATTTTTGGCAAGTAGTTCTTCGTGGCTGCCGCTTTCCAGGATATCGCCTTCCTTCAGAACCAGAATCACATCGGCGTTCTTAATGGTTGAGAGTCTATGCGCAATAACAAAAGAGGTTCTTCCCTCCATGAGCTTATCCATTGCCTGCTGAATCAAGAGCTCTGTTCTTGTATCGACTGAGCTTGTAGCTTCATCGAGGATGAGCATTGGGGCATTTTTGAGCATCGCGCGGGCGATCGTAAGCTGTTGCTTTTGGCCTGTGGATAAATTAACTTTGTCATTTAGTATGGTATTATAACCGGCACTTAAGGTCTGAATGAAATGATGCAAGCCTACCGACTTACAAGCATCTTCAACTTCTTTATCGGTTACACCTGTTTTGTTGTACACCAGATTTTCCCTGATAGTGCCCTCAAAAAGCCAGGTGTCCTGCAAGACCATACAGAATAGATCATGGATGTTTTCTCTTGTTAAGCTGCTGATGGGGGTATCATCAATATAAATCTCTCCGCCCTTTAATTCATTAAACCGTATTAGAAGATTTATCAGTGTAGTTTTACCTGCGCCGGTAGGGCCGACTATAGCAATTTTTTGCCCAGGCTTAATCTCTGCAGAAAAATCTTTAATCACAAGTTTATCTGAATTTTCATAAGCAAATTGCACATGTTCAAAATCAACTTTGCCCACAGCAGTTTTAAGATGTCTTTCTTTATGACTTTCATTGTCCATTTCGTCAGCATCGAGGAACTCAAAGACACGTTTGCTTGCCGCGGAAGCCGATTGCAGACTTTGTGCGGCTTGAGCAATCTGAGAGAGCGGTTGTGTAAAGTAACGGACATACAGTATAAAGGCTACAATGACCCCAAAGGATATCGTTCCGTTCATAGCAAGCACAGCACCAACTACACAAACGGCCACAAAACCTAGATTGCCTATAAACATCATAATCGGCATCATAAGACCGGAGAGGAACTGCGCTTTAAATGCACTATCTTTAAGATTCATATTCAGGGATTCAAATGTATTGCGCATTTGCGATTCACCATTGTAGGCTTTCACTACAGTATGTCCTGTATATACTTCCTCCACATGGCCATTGATTTTCCCTAAGTATTCTTGCTGACTTTGAAAATACTTTTGGGATTTTTTCATAATTGCCGCTATGAGGCCAAAGCCAATGATAGTTGCAACAACCGCCGTAATAGTCATGATCACATTTGTTTTGAACATCATGATGATGGATCCCGTAAAGAGGGCAAGGGCAGTTACCAGTGTGCCGACGCTTTGGTTTAAAGCTTGCCCGATCGTATCCACATCGTTGGTAACCCGGGACAGGATGTCACCGGTTGTAGAATTATTATAATAAGAGATCGGAAGTTTGTTCATTTTGCGTGAGAGATCGGCTCTTAAGTTTTTGGAGACCTTTTGCGTAACTGCGGACATAATTAATCCTTGTACCAAAGATAACACAGCGCTAAGGATATAGATAAATACAAGGAAAAGGCCGATAGAAGTTACTGCTTCCATATCAATTCCGGTGACGAGGCCGGCCGTGATCAAGTCTGTCATCTCCGAAAGCTTATCCGGTCCAAGCAGAGTCAGAACCGTACCGATTGCTGCACTAATAATAGCTATAAGAACTACAGGGATATATTTTCTGCAATAGTGGAGAAGTTTGCTCCACGTGTTGAGTTGCTCTTTGCTTTTGTTCATTAAGCTAGCTCCTCCTTTGAAAGTTGTGAGTAAGCAATCTCTTGGTAGACATCACAGGTCTGCATCAATTCATCATGTGTTCCCATGCCTGCCATTCGTCCGGCTTCCAGTACAATGATTTTGTCTGCATCTTTGATTGTACCGATCCGTTGGGCAACGATTAGTATCGTTGTACCGCTGGATTTTTTCTTCAATTCACTTCGCAATTTGCGATCCGTCTTATAATCAAGCGCTGAGAAGGAATCGTCGAAGATTAATATTTCAGGACGACGGGCAATGGCTCGGGCAATGGAAAGACGTTGTTTTTGACCGCCAGACAAGTTCGTACCGCCTTGAGAGACATGAGCCTCGTAGCTTCCTTCCATCTTTTCAACAAAATCTGAAGCTTGAGAGGTGTAAATGGCATCAACAACATCAGAGGACAGATCACTGCCATTATCGCCAAAAGCAACATTAGAGCTCACCGTGCCGCCAAACAAAATCGCTTTCTGAGATACATATCCCATTTTATTGCGCAGTGCAGTTTGCTCATATTGGTTAACATTAATTCCATCCACCAACACTTCACCTGCTGTAGCATCATAAAAGCGAGGAATCAGGTTCACGACGGTACTTTTTCCGCATCCGGTTGAACCGATGAAGGCTACAGTTTCTCCTTTTTTCACCGTAAAGCTGATATCTTCAATAACGTATTCTTCTGCATCCGGATATTTAAAGCTGACATTTTTGAATTCGACCTCACCCAACCGATTTGCCTTGGAGGAAGTAAGTGATCCGTTCTCTAAGCTTGGCTTAGTATCCAGCACTTCATTGATTCTTTTAGCGGATACATGGGCACGAGGCATCAGGATAAAAATCATGATCAGCATCATGAATGCCATAACCACCTGCATCGCATAGGATGAGAAGACAATCATATCTGAAAATAAGCCCATCTTCGCCGTACCATTGGCATTTTGAATCAAAATAGCACCAATCCAATATATTGCGAGACTTAAACCGCTCATAATCAGAGAAATACTTGGCATCATCATGGACAGTACATTATTGGCGAATAAATTCGTTCGGGTAAGCTCGCTGTTGGCTACACTAAATTTATCTTCCTGGTAGCTTTCCGCATTATACGCACGAATGACACGAAGGCCGGTAAGATTCTCTCTTGCAACACGATTAAGATTATCAGTCAGTTGCTGCAATTTTTGGAATTTCGGAAGCACTAGCACGATCACTATGCCGACAATAAGAATCAATACCCCAATGGCGACACCGGTAGCAAGCGACCACTGCCAACTCTTGCCTGTAATTTTGAGCATTGCCCAAACGGCAAGGATGGGAGCCTTCACCAGCAGTTGCAGACCGATGACAATCAGCATTTGCACTTGTGTAATGTCATTTGTTGAACGGGTAATTAAACTAGCTGTAGAGAAGTTGTTGATTTCTTCCATAGAGAAAGACTGTACCTTATCAAACAATTTGGAGCGTAATCTTGAAGAGAAGTTGGCGGCAATTTTAGCGGCGATCCCTGCCACTATAATTGATGTGGCTAAGCTGCCAAGGGCACAGAGCAACATCCAGCCTCCGGCTGCAATGATTTCGCTCATTTCACTCCCTGGTATCTGTACAAGACGAGTAATCTCGCTCATATAACCGGGCAATTCCAGATCCAGCCATACCTGTGTGACAATGAATAGGATGCTGATACCGATTAGGGCCCATTCCTTCGGTTTTAAGTACTTAAGTATAGTTACCATACATCTGACTCCTTTATGTGGCGTTGCTTAAATGATAACGAAAGAAGATAAACTGAAAGTTAACTTTTCTGAAAAATAAAAAAACCCTGAAAGAACGATGAGGTTCTCCAGGGCTCGTACTACATTCCAATCGGAATCGTAACTGTAAATGTGGTTCCTTGTAATGGAATGCTTTCGCAAGAAATGGTTCCATGGTGTAGATGAATGATTTTTTTAACAATTGCTAATCCAAGTCCATTGCCTGCAGTAGAGTGGGAAGTATCCTGCTGATAAAATTTATCGAATATCTTGGGAAGAGCCTCAGGATGAATACCGCTTCCGCAGTCACGAACTAGAATCAACAGGTTATCTTCGTTTTTCTTCATGTTAACTTCAATTTCGCCATGTTCAGGAGTGAATTTGATCGCGTTATCCAATAAATTTAACCAAACCTGATTTAAAAGCTCTTTATTGCCGGAGAGTTCATAATCCTGAATATTAACATTCAGCTTCAGGTGCTTCTTCTCAAATTTGGCAGCCAGTAAAAGCACAGACTGGCGAATTTGTTCCCCAACATTAAACCGCATTTTGTTTGTCAGAATCTTTTGCGTCTCAACCTGCGTCAGCTCCAGTACATTCGAAGCAAGGGAGGCAAGTCTGGTCGATTCCTCAATGACAATATCTAGATATTCATTCCGTTCTTCTTTGGTAAGATCATCGTTCTTTAAGACTTCGGCAAACCCTTTAATAGATACAATCGGTGTTTTGAATTCATGGGAAAAATTATTCACAAAATCGGTTCGCAGAATTTCGATACCCCCAAGCTCTTCAGCCATCCGGTTAAAATTCTCTGATAAAATTTCAAACTCTGGCGGGCTTTTGAGCTGGAGCCGCATGGAGAAGTCACCGCTGGCAAGACGCTCTGTGGCCTCAATAAATAACCGGATGGATTTTACCATTTTCCGGCTTGTGATGGCTGATATCGTGGTACCGATAATTGTACAAGCGATTAATACCATTATGGGTAGTACGAATCCATCCTGGGCAAGCTCTTCGTTCAACAAACCAAAAACCTGTGCGAGAAAGAAGAGTAGTCCTGTAATCACAACGGTAATAAGAAAGATGAAAAATATGATAAGAGAAAAATAGATGGGAAGGCTGATTCTGTTGCTGAGCTTGTTACTTATTTTGCTCACTGGCTTCGCACCGCCTTGTATCCAAGACCTCTGACGGAAACCAGTTCAAACTCTGGATAAGCGTCAACCCGTTTCCGCAGGCGATTGATATGCACATTAACGGTTGTATCCGTACTTTCACTTTCCATGCCCCATATCTCGTCCATAAGCTGGATGCGCGTGAAAATCCGTTCAGGATAAGACAATAACTTATACAACAAATAGAATTCTTTTTGCGGTAGCGTTTGTCTCTCGTCCTCCCGGGTTACTGTCAATGCGTCATAATCAAGGATCACTTTACCCACTACTAATTTGCGGGCACTTGCGATTTGTGAACGGCGAAGCAGCGCTTGGATTCTGAGCAGCATTTCTTCGGTATCAATGGGTTTGGTCATATAATCATCAGTTCCAATCCGGAACCCCTTTTTCTTATCTTCAGGCAGCTGTTTTGCTGTAGCCATAAGAATGGGGACCAAGCTATCGGCATCTCTTACTTCCTTGGCGAATTCATAACCATCCATATTAGGCATCATGATATCCAGAATGATTAGATCAATATGCTGTGAATCAAGGACCTCCAAAGCTTTAACTCCGTCTTCAGCAGTTACAACATCATATCCTTCGCGTTTCAGAACAGCTTCAAGAAGTCTTCTTACATGCTTATCATCTTCAACAACGAGTATGTTAATCATTACTGTTCACTCCAATAGTAGGTTTGTATCCATTATTACCTGTGGGGAATTTGTTTTAAAGGGAGCAGAATCAATATTTATCTAATCTTAAGATTTGGTTTGAAATCCTTGTAGTCGATATAAAGTGACTCATACATAGGGAGGATTCAATGAAATGAGAGGAATAGGCAATGATTTAATACTATTATGATATCTGTTTTGTGAAAAATTGTTGCATACTAAAATAGTACCCAAACTAATTTAGCTGGATTAACGTGCTGAAAATAATGCAGACTACGTCGAGCGTTGAACTTTGACTGAACTTCATGCGAAAGGAAGATCACAGATGCAAATGCGTAAATTAGGAAATAGTGGCTTGGAAGTTTCGGCAATAGGGTTTGGCTGTATGGGAATGGATCATGCCTATGGAAAGCCAGCAGATCGTAATGAAATGGTTAAATTAATTCGCAGAACAGTTGAACTAGGATGTAATTTCTTTGATACTGCTGCTTTTTATGGAGATTCCAATGAGGAATTAGTAGGCGAAGCCCTTGCACCACAAAGAGATCAAGTTGTGATTGCAACTAAATTCGGAATTTTAGGACAAGAAGCTGTAGACGGTCAACCTCAACTTATTTTGAATAGCACACCAGATTCTATTCGTGAACAAATAGAAGGTTCATTAAAAAGGTTGAAGGTCAATTGCATTGATTTATATTATCAGCACCGAGTGGATCCAAATGTCGAACCTGAAGCTGTCGCTGAAACAATGAAAGATTTAATAGCTGAAGGGAAGATTAAAACATGGGGTGTCTCAAATGCACCGATTGATTATATGAAACGAGCACATGCTGTATGTTCGATTACTGCAACCCAAAATCAGTACTCCATGATGTGGCGTGAACCGGAAAAAGAGTTGTTTGAACTTTGTGAAGAATTAGGAATTGCTTTTATCGCTTACAGTCCATTAGGAAATGGTTTCTTAAGTGGTAAATATACCAAGGAAACCAAATATGATGAAGGTGACTATCGAAGTTTCATGGGAAGATTCAAACCTGATGTGATTGATCATAATCAAGTGTTATTAGATTTAATTACTCAAGTTGCAAAAAGTAAAAATGCAGCACCAGCTCAAGTCGTACTCGCGTGGGAATTAGCTCAAAAACCATATATCATTCCAATTCCAGGCACTACAAAATTAAACAGATTAGAAGAAAACCTATATGGAGCTGATCTCAAATTAACAAAGGAAGATGTAGATAGTCTAAATGAAGCTTTGTCTAAAATGGATATTGATAGTTCACACTTTTAAATAGAGCTATATCATCAACTAATAGGAGGATTTTTTATGCAAAAAGTTATTTTGAACAATGGTGTTGAAATGCCGATACTTGGTTTTGGGGTTTTTCAAATTCAAGATGCAGCTGAATGTGAACAAGCTGTTTACGATGCGATCATGTCAGGTTATCGACTGATAGATACCGCAGCCTCATACCTAAACGAAGAAGCGGTGGGAAGAGCCCTCAAACGGAGTGGAGTACCAAGAGAGGATCTATTTATTACTACGAAATTATGGGTTCAAGATACAGGATACGAACGTACAAAGGAAGCATTTGAAAAATCCCTTTCAAGATTGCAACTTGATTATTTGGATTTGTATTTAATTCATCAGCCATTTGGTGATGTGCATGGTTCTTGGCGGGCGCTGGAGGAATTGTACCGTGAAGGAAAAATAAGAGCGATTGGCGTAAGTAACTTCCAGAACGATCGTCTGATTGATTTGATTATTCATAATGAAGTAACTCCTGCAGTTAATCAAGTTGAGACACATCCCTTCTGCCAACAAATTGAAAGTGCTGCATTCATGAAAGAAAACAATGTTCAGATTGAATCATGGGGTCCATTTGCTGAAGGTAAAAACAACATGTTTCAGAACGAAGTTTTAGTATCAATAGCCCAAAAATATAATAAATCTGTTGCCCAAGTGGTTTTACGCTGGTTGACGCAAAGAGGAGTTGTTGTGATTCCAAAGTCTGTCCGGAAAGAAAGAATAATTGAAAACTTTAATATCTTTGACTTTGAATTAAACTCAGAGGATATAGAACAATTTGCGCTGTTAGACACAAAAGAGAGCTTGTTCTTTTCACATAGAGATCCTGTAATGGTAAAAGCGTTAAGTACAAGGAAGCTGGATATCTAATTTTTCTTGGGATCTTGTTGGTTTTGATAAAAGAGGGGTTAACCATAATTAAGGGGTTAACCCCTCTTTTATTTATAAGACCCTTAGCCTTGAACAGTTCATTTTAATTTGAAGGTTTAAGAATAAAGGCAGCTAAAGCTTGTGAATATCGCATTATAATCTTGATCTTCTCCAGTGGCGTACAAACCAATAAGCACACCTGTGAATCCTCCGGCTATTTCAGAGGATAGATATTTGGTTTGCGCAGCTCCGAGTAAGATCTCAATACCGTCTACCTGGATATAAAATTGATAATGCGTTGGACTGCTTTTGACAACTAATGAAGCATGGTTGCACTGACCTATATTTTTTGTTTTTTCAATGGATTTGATATCTCCGATATTCAGCCGTTCGATAATCTCATAACCCTCTGGATGTTTACGCAAGGCCAAATCATAATGGTGATTTTCGTCCATGTAAAGTGTAATTCCGGCTTCACCATTCGTAAGGCTGACTTGGCACGAAATAATTGCGTTAAAATCTTTTTGACGAATACCAATAAATGTCGGAGTAGCCGGGATATCTAACGTAACTGCAGTTCCTTTAAGCTTTATTTTATCAGCTTCTAACCGATAATTTTCTGTAACCGGGTGACGCAGGTAACACCAGTCTAAATTCCAATCTGTGTTCTCGAACGTAAAGACTCTTTTCTCCTGCTGAATGACTGTGTCCGCAATACGATCAGTCTCGAAACTTATAAGTGTGGTACCTTCATGACCTGCTGTAAACCATCCATCCTCGCCAAAGGTAATCGGAGTTAGAAAAACCTCGCGCCCCAAATGGTGATAGGTAAGATACTGGCCAGTCTGCCGGAATCCAAGATGTAACAGCCACCAATCCCCCTCATGGTCTTGTACCAAATCTCCATGTCCAACTCCCTGAAGCTCGTAACCGCCTAAATTTCGATTAGTCAATACGGGGTTATGCGGGTAGGCTTCGAATGGACCAGTAGGAGAATTGCCCCTTGCATAAGTAACCATATGCCCATATTCGGTTCCACCCTCAGCAGCTAGTAGATAGTATTGTCCATTAATTTTGTATAAATGAGGACTCTCCAAATAACGCCCACCGGATCCTTGCCAGATTGAACGGCTTGACGACAGCTTCTGCCCAGTTTCAATTTCAATTTCACATTGGACTATACCATTAACTCCGTAATCGTCTGTCCCATTACTCATGAAATACGTTTTGCCGTCTTCAAAATACAAATCCGGATCAATACCGCCTTGATCTACATTAATCGGATCAGACCATTCGCCGTAAATATTGTCAGTCCAGACATAGAAGTTCTGGCGCAGAGTGTCATTAGTGGTCGTCATGTAGAATCGTCCATTATTGTACCGCAGGGTGGGGGCGAATACACCACCGGAGCTGTCCACAGTATCCAGTTGAATCTGGTTCTTTCGGGTTAAGCAATGACCGATTTGGGTCCAATTAATTAAATCTTTGCTTTCAAAAATCGGAACACCGGGAAAATACTGAAAGGAACTGCAGACCAAATAATAAGTGTCTTCAACTTTACATGCGCTGGGATCAGGATAAAACCCTTTGATGACCGGGTTATTGTATTTCATTTCTCCACCTCATTAATAAATTCATATAAATAAGAATTCAATATATTTAACTACTAAGAAAATTAAACACTATTGCTTATAGGTTTTCAATGAATCGGGGTTGAAGATGTACGTTATATTTATTAAATTAATATATATGTAATTTCAATAAGCACAGGTCAGGTGATTATGATGATGATCAAAGCAAACGGCGAAGCAAAATTCATGGCGTTATATGAAGCGCTGGCAAGCGAAGTCAGATGGAGGATTATGAGCCTCATTGCAGATAATGAAATGAATGTGAAGGAGATCGCGGCTAAGTTAGAGCTTAGTCCTTCCATAGTTACTATGCATATCCGAAAGCTCGAACAAGCTGGACTTACAGGAAGTCACAGGATACGCCTAAACGGAGGAACGCACAAAATGTGTTTCCTTAAACAAAAAAGAGTTGAAATCGAACTCCCCACTGCCACTCAAACCCCGAGGATCAGAGAGCAGACCATTTCAGTCGGTCATTATACCTCGTTTGATGTCCATCCTACATGTGGTCTTGGGACACAAGAGAAAGAGATTGGGGTTTGGGACGATCCCCGCTATTTTCTCGATCCCGAGCGGGTCAACGCCGGCATTTTGTGGTTTGGGAGAGGTTACGTAGAGTACAAAACGCCTAACTACTTACTTCCCGGTCAAATGCCCGAGGCCATCGAGATTTCAATGGAAATTGCTTCTGAAGCGCCAGGCTTGAAAGATCATTGGCCTTCGGATATTGAGTTCTTTTTTAACGGTGTGAAGCTTGGAACTTGGACCAGTCCGGCAGACTTTGGAAGAGCGGCACGAGGCATATATACTCCGGATTGGTGGCATCGGAATGTAAATCAATACGGGTTATTGAAGACGATCCGCATTGACACTTCGGGCACATTTATTGATGAAGAAAGGATGTCGGACATTACTGTCGCAGATATTTTGCTACGGGAACAATTCTGGACGCTTCGGTTCGCAGTTGACGAGAAGGCTGTTAATGTTGGTGGTTTGACACTTTATGGGGCTGGATTCGGTAACCATGACCAAGATATTTTAATTCGTGTGTACCTAGGAACGATGACCTAATGAAGCAGGATAGTTCAGTTATAGTTGTTTTCTCCATCCTGTTTATCTGCTGGAACTGGTAAACTATCCATATATTGAAGAAGTTGAGAGGAGAGATATTCTGAATTATAACGAGGTTATTAAAATCGCTGATACACACTTACTTCCATTAGTGATGGAATTGTACGGATTGGAAGGTTATGAAATCAGGCTTGTCAATGCACATGAAGGAGGACGGAATGTCGCATATAACTGTGATAAAGCTGATTCTGAAGCAAAAATAATCAGAATTGCCTTTTTAAGTGACAGAAGCCGAGAAGATATTTTGGGTGAAGTGGAATATATCAGGTATTTGTACGAGCATGGCGGCAGTGTTTCGAATGTGGTCAACTCCCAGAAGGGGAATCTGCTGGAAACGATAACTCTTAATAATCATACCTTTTTTGTCTGCTTGTTTGAAAAGGCCAAGGGGGGGATGCTCGCGGAAAATAATTATCAGTATCGGGAAGGCGTTCCTATTACGGAATACTATTATAACTGTGGCAAAGTTCTTGGGAAAATGCATCAATTGTCGAAGGGTTATACACCTGTCCATTCTCGGTATGATTTTTTTGATAAATACAATGCCGATTATATAGATAAGCTAATACCTAACTCGTTATCTCTTTTGAAGGAGAAACTGGTAGATCTCTTAACAACCTTAGAAGGGATGGACAGGAATCACGAGTCTTTTGGGATGGTTCATTTTGATTACTGCGATGGGAATTATATGATCGATTTTGATACAGGGCAAATAACTGTTTTTGATTTCGATAACTCCTGCTTTTGTTGGTATATGTATGACCTGGCAAATCTCTGGACACTTGGAGTGGGCTGGATACAATTTGAACAAGACACTGATAAACGCAAACAGTTTATGGATGATTATTTTAAAACAGTCCTTGATGGCTACAGATCCGAGACCAGGATCGAAGATTCGATGTTAGACACATTGCCATTGTTTATCCAAGTAATCCTCATGGAAAACATCGTTGATGCATTCGAGGTAATGCGGAACAATGGTGAAGACCCGGAATGCGATGAAGAGCTGTCATATCGTATAAAATGTCTAGAAGACGATATCCCATATGTAGGATTTTTCCATGAAATTTACTCATGTGATGAACCCTTTGAGTATGAGAAACGAGATATTTAGGATGAGGGTGTTTTTGATATGCTGCGGATAAATTCATATGTAGACTCAAATAAGCAGGAGTTGGAGTAAATATGGCTTACGAAAAACCGGAATTGACCATGAGTGAAATTGAAAAAGTACTGTGGAATCATCTTGGACAGGGAGCGGCTGAGATTACACCGTTGTCTGGCGGCAATATAAGCAACGTGTTTTCTTTTATTTTAGAAGGAAAAGACTATGTTGTGAAATTCAGCGATTTGGAACGAGCATATGAGACCTAACAATTTGTATCTAATTTGCTACTCGACCAAGGTATCCCTTTCCCAAAATGTTTGGGGTTAGGGAGGACTAATCAGTTAACCTATTTGATCATGGAGCGAATGGAAGGTCGCAATCTATCCGATTGTACAGCAGAGGAACAAACCCGTCTGATGCCAGAAATTATCGGCATTTTAACAAGAATGGCCGAAGCGGATATTGGGGGAACTAACGGTTATGGTTGGATCGGACCTGACGGCAATGGTTCCTATTCATCTTGGAAAGACTTCGTCATTGCCGTAAATGCGGAAGATCAGACGGGGACATTCTGGGAGAATTGGCATGAACTCTTCCGCACGTCTTGCTTGGAAAGAGACGTATACGAAGAAATCTATAGTCGTTTGATGACCTATGTACCCTATAATGAATCTAATAGAAGCTTTATACACGGAGATTTTCAACAGTGGAATATGTTGTCCAACGGAACACGGATAACCGGCATTATTGATGGAAATTGCATGTATGGCGATTCTCTCATAGACCTTGCGGTTCTCGACAAGCATATGCCTTGGTGTGATGTCATTAACACATATCAAAATTATCAAAAGAAAGCTAGAATAGTGACCCCGAATTTTGAGGAGCGGCTAATCGGTGCCTATTATTTTAAGGGACTCGATGGACTTCGATTCTATGCTAAGATGGGCTGGACAGAGGCTTATCAGGACACACGGCATTTTCTTTTAAACCTAAAAGCGTAATAACTGACGCTATACCTTATCATAAACATTTAATAGCCGCATAATTGCGGCTTTTTGTATATAAATATCAAATTTCTAGGAGCAAATTCCCCACTGGGATTATAGCCTAGGCTGACAACCTGTAATAAATGCACCTGAACTTGCCATTAATCCACTATCTATAGCTTTGTCCAACTTGATAAAATGTAAGCGCAATCATTTAATCAATCGATTGGAGGAGTATGGCATGAAAAAGATTGGGGCAGGTTTTATATTCTTACTTGTGATGTGCGCAGCCTTATCCACAACTGCGTTCGCGAAACAGCCTTATTCATCCTATTGGTTTCCGGAGCAATTGCTTCAGTGGAGTCCGGCATCCGACCCGGATGCCGCATTTAACCGGAGCACAGTCCCGCTGCAGGACCGTTTTGTAGCAGATGGAGTCAACGCTCATGCAACCAAAGCGCCAAAAGTCATGGCTTTATCAGCACTGAACCCGGGAACAAGCGGAGTTCCATCGCAGGGTTCAAGCAAATTCGAAGCTAACACATTTACCTATTGGCAATATGTTGACAAGCTGGTCTATTGGGGTGGTTCCGCGGGCGAAGGGATCATCGTACCTCCAAGCGCTGATACGATCGACGCGGCTCATAAAAATGGCGTGCCGATCATCGGAACGGTGTTCTTTCCACCAACCGTATATGGCGGGAAGTATGAATGGGTCAAGCAGATGCTTCAGCAGAATAGTGACGGCTCCTTTCCTGCTGCTGACAAGTTGATCCAGGTTGCGAGCCATTACGGATTTGACGGCTGGTTTATTAACCAGGAGACTGAGGGCGGAACGCCGGCCGACGCACAGCAAATGAAAGCTTTCCTAAGTTATCTGGAATCACACAAGTCAAATTCTATGCACATCGTATGGTATGATTCCATGACCAATGAGGGCAGTATCAGTTGGCAAAATGCACTTAACGACAAGAATGCGATGTTCCTGCAAGACAATAAAAAGCAAATTACAGACAATATGTTCCTGAACTTTTGGTGGAAGGATCTTAAAAGCTCGGCAGAGAAGGCTAGAAGCTTGGGCAGAAGTCCATATGACTTGTATGCAGGCATCGATGTCGAAGCCAAGGGTTACGATACAAAGGTGAACTGGAATCTGTTGTTTCCGGATAAAGATCCTGCCGTTACTTCCCTTGGTATTTACCGCCCCGATTGGGCTTTTAACAGCGCAGAGAGTATGGAAGATTTCTTCGTACGCGAGAATAAATTCTGG
This sequence comes from Paenibacillus sp. FSL H8-0315, assembly GCF_038005365.1. NCBI lineage: Bacteria > Bacillati > Bacillota > Bacilli > Caryophanales > Paenibacillaceae > Paenibacillus > Paenibacillus sp. FSL H8-0315. The sequence goes on from NZ_JBBOTA010000001.1 coordinate 6,753,676, forward strand.
GTGGGTCCAAACGGGAATCCGAGTAACACCTCGAGTGATCAAGCCTGGAAAGGTATCGCTAACGATGTGATCGAATCATCACCAATCAATGAGCTGCCTTTCACCACCAACTTCAACACGGGAAGCGGACAGAAATATTTTGTAAGAGGGAAGCAGGTGCGGGATAAAGGCTGGAACAACCGGAGTCTGCAGGATATTCTTCCCTCCTGGCGCTGGATTGCAGACAGCAAAGGTACCCCGCTTTCACCAGTGCTCGATTGGTCCGATGCCTATTACGGCGGCAGTTCGTTGAAGGTATCAGGCGTGCTGAACCCTAACAATGCGACACATTTGAAGCTCTACAAGACCGACCTTAAGATCGAAGCAAGCACAAAGCTGTCTATTACGTACAAAACACAAAATAAGCCAAGCCTGAAGGTTGGTCTTGCATTCGCAGATCAGCCCGATCAAAATATCTTCCTTAATGTGAAGGATAAGACATCGCCAGACTGGACAACTGAAACATTGAATTTGACCCCATACAAAGGGAAACGGATCGTAGCGTTGTCACTGTATTTTGATTCTAAGAATGAGGTTAATAATTACAACATTCAAATTGGCCAGCTCTCCATTCAAAATGCTAATGACCCGATCAAACCACTACCCGCGGTTCGCGATCTTAAGGTCACTCAAACTGATTTTCGCAATGGTATTTATGGAGATGCCAGATTACAGTGGAAACAGCTTGACCAACAGGTCAAGCAATACGAAATCTATCGAGTGCTTCCAGATGGCAGTGAGATGTTCATAGGTGCAACACCAAATCATGTGTTTTACGTTCCTGAGATGCGAAGAATAGACAAAGAAACTATCACAGTATTGAAGGTTGTTGCCGTCAATGGAAGATACGAGCAAGGTCAATCCTCTAGCGTGAAGATCAGCTGGCCGGATTATCCAAAGCCGACTGCGGAGTTCAAAACTGATCAAACCCTAGTCGCTCCAGGCGAGAGCGTAAACTTCACCGACCTGTCGACTGAAGTGACAGAAGGATGGTCATGGACCTTCGAAAGCGGAAGCCCCGCGGTCAGCACATCAAAGAACCCAGTTGTGACGTTCGCTCAGGAAGGCGTTTATAGTGTGACACTGACTGCAACTAACAGCTCGGGCCAAGACACAATTACGAAAAAAGAGCTCATCACAGTGAGTAAGGAAGCTGGAGCAGTGAAAAATCTGGCACTTGGTAAAACTGCAACAGCCGATCATGCCTGCGGGGAAAAGGAAGGGGCACCTAACGCCGTAGATGGTAAAGTGACGGATAACAGTAAATGGTGCGCAATTGGCAATCTGCCCCATTGGCTTCAAGTCGACCTCGGCGCCGAACATCAACTCAGCGCTTTTGTCATCAAGCATGCTGAGAGCGGAGGAGAGTGGTCCGGTTTTAATACCAGTGATTATACGATTCAGGTCAGCAGCGACGGAACGAACTGGACGGATGTCGTCAACGTCCAAGGAAACTCGGCTGCCGAGTCGACTGATTCAATTGCGTTAGTAAAAGCCCGCTATGTAAAATTATTGATTCTCAAACCTACGCAGGGAGCCGATACGGCAGCGCGGATCTATGAGTTTGAAGTGAAGGGATTATAATATACCCTATTACGTCATTCTAATATTAAAGCAAATAAACCGTAGGCCACTTGAGGGGCTACGGTTTATTTGCTTTAACACTAATGATAGCTGAAATCAAAAAAAGAACCTGATTTATCTCATCAGATTCTTATATATTGCATATGAAAAGACACGATGATATAATCAACTCACGACTGAAATTCTATAGTTAGGCATAATAATTGCATCTTATATATTTATATTATCATACCGTTAAATTCTTGTCAATTTTTTTCTCAATTTAATAGTTAGGAGCGATAATAAATGCGTTCTTTAGTTCTCGGTTTTCAGGAAGTGGACAATACACAGCTTTTGCTCGTTGGCGGAAAAGGGTTAAATTTAGGGAAACTATCACAAATAGAAGGAATACAAGTACCAGAAGGATTCTGTATTACAACAGTAGGATATCACCAAGCCCTCGAACAGAACCAAACGTATCATGCTTTGTTGGATCAACTAACTATGCTAAAAGTAGAAGATCGGGATCAAATCGGTGAAATCAGTAAGAAGATTCGGCAAATCATTGTGGAAGCAGAAATTCCTTTCGATGTTGTGAAGGCAGTTTCTCACTATCTCACCCAGCTGGGTGATGAACATGCTTATGCAGTGCGTTCTAGTGCCACCGCTGAAGATTTACCACATGCCTCTTTTGCAGGTCAACAAGATACCTATTTAAATATCATCGGCATAGAAGCAATCCTTCAGCATATCAGCAAATGTTGGGCTTCTCTATTTACGGATCGTGCCGTAATCTACCGTATGCAAAATGGATTTGGCCACAGTCAAGTTTATTTATCCGTTATCGTTCAAAGGATGGTTTTTCCACAGGCTTCAGGGATTTTATTTACCGCTGATCCGATTACTTCTAACCGAAAACTGCTATCCATCGATGCCAGTTTTGGACTTGGCGAAGCTCTGGTCTCTGGCTTGGTATCTGCCGATGGTTATAAAGTACAGCAAGAGAAAATTGTCGATAAGAGAATAGCAACCAAAAAATTGGCTATTTACGGACTAAAAGAAGGCGGAACAGAGACCCGGCAGATCGAACTCGATCAGCAAGAGACTCAAACACTTACTGAACAACAAATTTTACAATTAGCAAGGATAGGCAGACAGATTGAAGCTTATTTTGGTTGCCCACAAGATATCGAATGGTGTTTGGCCGAGGATACATTTTATATCGTCCAGAGTCGGCCGATCACGACTTTATTCCCCATCCCTGAAGCGAATGATCAAGAAAACCACGTTTATGTATCTGTTGGTCATCAACAAATGATGACAGATCCCATGAAACCGCTGGGATTGGCTTTTTACCTGTTAACGACTCCTGCACCTATGCGTACAGCTGGCGGAAGATTGTTTGTTGATGTCACATCAAGTCTTGCTTCACCTGGCAGCAGAGAAATGATCATAGAAGCCTTAGGTAAATCTGATCCCCTCATAAAAGACGCACTCATAACCATCGTAGAGCGAGAAGATTTTATAAAATTTTCGGCAGATAATGAAAAGGCTTCTACTCCGAGTAAGAGCAATACAAGCCTGCCACCTAGTGATTCTCAAGTAGAACTGGAAAATGATCCGACAATCGTTTCTGACCTCATTAAGAGCAACCAAGCCTCGATAGAAGAGTTGCAACAAATCATTCAAACCAAATCAGGGGCGGAGTTGTTTGATTTTATTCTGGAAGATATGCAGCAATTAAAGAAGATTCTATTCAACCCACAAAGTATGCGTGTGATTATGGCGGCTATGGATGCCTCAGCATGGATCAATGAAAAAATAAATGAGTGGTTAGGTGAAAAAAACGCAGCGGATACGCTTTCTCAATCTGTACAGGGCAATATTACTTCAGAAATGGGTCTGGCGCTACTCAATCTCGCTGATGTGATTCGGCCATATCCGGAAGTCATTGATTATTTACAGCAGGTTAAAGATGATAATTTCTTAAATGAACTGGTTAGTTTTGAGGGTGGGCAGGAAACCCAAGACGCTTTCTATGACTATCTCAGTAAATACGGAATGCGATGTACCGGAGAAATCGATCTTACAAGAACTCGTTGGAGCGAAAAACCAACTACACTTGTCCCCATGATTCTCAGTAATATCAAAAACTTTAAACCTAATGCTGGCCATCGGAAATTTGAGCAAGGTCGACAGGAAGCTTTGAAAAAAGAACAAGAGCTATTAGATCGATTGAAGCAATTACCCGATGGTGAACAAAAAGCGAATGAAACAAAACGAATGATTGATCTCATCCGGAATTTCAGCGGGTATAGGGAATACCCCAAATACGGTATGGTTAATCGCTACTTCGTTTATAAACAAGCTTTACTGAAAGAAGCTGAACAACTAATACAAGCGGGAGTTATTCCTGAAAAAGAAGATATATACTATCTCACTTTTGGAGAACTATGCGAAGTTGCAAGCACAAATAAATTGGATTACCAGATCATCAGCAAACGCAAAGAAGAGTACAAATTATTTGAAAAACTAACTCCACCACGTGTTATTACGTCTGAAGGTGAAATCATTGCGGGGAAGTATAAACGAGAAAACCTCCCAACTGAAGCTATTGTAGGTTTAGCGGTTTCTGCCGGTGTTATAGAGGGACGTGCGCGTGTCATCTTAAACATGGAGGATGCTGATCTAGAAAACGGAGATATATTAGTTACCTTATTTACTGACCCTAGCTGGACTCCATTGTTTGTATCTGTAAAAGGCCTAGTTACTGAAGTTGGTGGACTAATGACCCATGGGGCAGTTATTGCGCGTGAATATGGCTTGCCAGCAGTTGTCGGAGTGGAGAATGCTACCAAATTGATAAAAGACGGGCAACGAATTCGTGTGCATGGAACAGAAGGCTATATCGAGATATTGTAATGGCTGAATCACGAATGTGGTTTGACAAATTCAATCTTTTGAATTATTTTTAATAGTGAATTATCAATTCATTATTAAAGGTGAGGGGCAATATGCAGTCTAAAAAAGATGAAGTGAAACAGGAAATTGAATCCGCCGCTTTAAAGGTATTTTTCCAAAAAGGCTTCTCTGATGCCAAAATGAATGATATTGCCGATGAAATTCAAATTTCTGTTGGAAATATTTATACTTATTTTAAAAATAAAAAAGAGTTGTTCTATTCAGTTGTTCCGCCGTCTTTAGTGGACTATTTGAAGAATGTGTTAGTGGAAAATATTCGCATCGATAACCAGACTTTTTTTGATGATGTTAATAATGAGAAAAAATCAGCTATCGTTCAAGAGCAAATAACTATATTAACCCAGTACAGCAGGCAGATTGTTATTATTTTTGAAAAGAATAAAGGGACCGTATATAGCAATGCCAAAAACGAGCTGATCGATCTGATGATCGAAACTAAAAGGCCCTATATTAAGGATCATTATAAAAGATACGAAATCGGAACCGAAGAAAATATGATTCTGCTGAAGATCATCGCGAACAATGTCATCAATATGATTCTGGATTTATTAAAGCACGAGATGAGCGCCGATAGCCGGAAACGGATTTTTGAGGCATTAAGCTTATACTGGCTGCATGGACTAAAAAGCTTAAACGAATAACGTCAATGCGCCGAATTTAGGTGTGGGGTGGAACTGGCGCACAACGCTGCAATGAGGGACAACTAAGTGGATATGCACATTAAGCATCTACGAGGGTCCCTATTTTTTTAATCCAATATTGAATAATGAATTCACTATTGAAAGGTGTAATCATGAAACGGGGGAAGCTACGATGAAGATAGGTTATGCGTTTAAGGACTGCAATGTTATATATGGAGATGCAATAAAAGGAACAGATACCCATATGACTATTTTGATTCAGGAAAACGGGTTGATTCAAGAGATCGGGAAAGCAAGCGCTGTAACTGTTCCGAACCATTACCAAACGATCGATTGTTCGGGGAAATATGTGATGCCCGGTCTCATCAACGCGCATGTTCATCTTTTTGCCGATGGGAAGCCATTTACGCTATCTGCCAGTGAAGGGCTGCTGAATTTTGCGTTTCATCATATTTTGGATACGAGACTGGGCAGAAACGTATTGAAGAAACGGATGAAAAACAATGCCCTAACCGCACTGCATTCCGGAGTAACAACGATGCGTAGCATAGGTGAATTTTTTTATACTGATGTTCTTTTGAGGGATGAGATTAAGGCAAATCAATTTATTGGACCTAATCTTTTGGTATCCGGGTATTTCCTGAGCGTAACGAATGGCCACGGTGCACCTTATTTGGCTTTGGTCGGTGATTCACCATGGGAAGGGAGAAGAAATGTAAGAATCAATGTAAAAAACGGAGTGGACCTAATCAAAATATGTGTAACTGGCGGGGTTACCGATGCCAAAAGGGTCGGAGAAGCAGGCCGCTTGCAAATGACGGAAGAAGAGGTGGCTGCGATTTGCGAGGAAGCTCATAAAATTGGGATGCGTGTGGCGGCACATGCAGAAAGTACCGAAGGTGTAAGAGTTGCGTTAAAGGGTGGGGTGGATACTATTGAACACGGCGCGGAGATGGATGAGGAAATGATCAGGCTGTACAAAAATAATCCCAGAGCCTTAAAGGGCTACACCGCTGTGATCCCTACTTTACAAGCAGCTTATCCCAGTGCGAAATTAGACCCGAGCCTGACAAAGTTGAATACAACCGTTAAGGAAAATGCCCGGCTTGTGTATGGCTCTATGTTAAAAGGGCTACAGCAGGCTATAGAACATGATATCAAAATTGGTGTGGGCACGGATGCCGCTATGTCCTATGTAACCCACTATGATCTTTGGCGTGAGCTTGATCATTTCATGCGACAAACAAAGCTGAACGCAAGTCAGGTTATTGAACTAGTAACCAAATCAAATGCAGAGATTTTGGGAATCGATCACCAGACAGGGACAATAGAAGTTGGCAAATATGCGGATTTAATCATGATGGAGCAAAACCCATTGGAGAACATAAAAGCTTTGTCGAATGTAGCTATGGTTATGGTCAGAGGGAATTTAATACAAACACCCTCTGTGAACAGAATTCAAGCAGTGGACGAGCTGCTGGATACGGTTTGGAGTATTTAGGAGTGAGATGAATGATTGTAGAAGCACGTTTGGGTATCCTAGCTATTCTTAAAAGAACAGCGCCCCGAAAGAGGCTGGAGGCGGCAGCCATGGCTACATCCCAGAGTAAAATCCCGAGGACGATCGCTCCACTGTAGATCAATAACTGCTGAATTGGATACTCGCTAACCACCTTAGCTAATATTGAGCCGTATATACCCAGCCAAAAAAGGATGGAGAGGGGATTAAACAAGGACATCAGAAATCCCGAAAGATAAGATTTGGACAGTGAGACATCGTTTCCCCTCATCTAAATCCCTGAAATTTCTCTTGTATTTTTAATGCTGTCTACACCTGAATAGACGAGGACAAAGAATCCGAACAACCATAAAAACACTTTAACAAACGGAGCATCCAGCAGATGAATGAGGCCAAAATAAACAAGCAGCATATAGATGATATCGGCACTAACCGTCCCTAAACCAACTATCCAGGCAGGCATAAATCCTCCGCGGAGTCCCTTGTTCAGCTGTGCTGCATTAATGGGTCCGAGAGGTGCCGAGAGGGATAATCCTAGAATCATATAACCTATAAATACGTTAATGTTGTCCTCCTCCTTAATATAGATAACATATTCTAATAAAGGTAGTAGTAGGACAAGCAAAAGAAGGCCCGCGGATGATTGCAGGCCTTCTTTTATAAGAAGCTGAAGAGTGAGTAGGATTACGCCTTAACGGATTCAGGTCGTTTGACAAGAAGAGGTGGAGGAATCAACCAGCCCTTTTTCTTAGTCAAATGTAGAATTTTAAGGCCGATGGCTGCTTTGGTAAGGTGATATTTAGCAAACAAAGCCCCTATATCTTCTCTGATCGATTGTCCCATTGCCTGACTACATGCCACAAGTCCAACAGCATTATCAGCTGCAAGTTTGGCAGCAATTTCAGGATCTGTGAAACGTGCCCCTACAGGAATATCTTCAAGCTTGGCATCGGGCCGATTTGGCATTACTGGTGCAGATGCAATACCTTGCTCTGAGAGCAGTGTATCACACTCACTGATTTCAAGCTCCGCTTGATCAATTAAAGCTCCTAATATTTTTTTCAGGTCATTGTCACCAGCGTGATACATATAAGCTCTGTAACAAGAGAGTGCTCCCTTTGCTACCATAGAGGCTTGCCAAACCGTAAAAATCTCTCCATAATGCATCGGTTCTTCTTTGGGGTTACCGCCTAGAATCCCTGTCATAAACAGTCTCCTTTATTGTTGAATTTGAACAAACATTAGCATGCCCACAAAAACACGGAAATTGCAGCTTTTCACATAAAATTTGTATGTCAATTTGAGGCGTCGTCATCCGTGCAAGTTTAAGGATAAATGTGAAAATAAGGAACGATAAAATTGAACACGAGTTGTGGAGGAATCAAATGTTTTTCAACGTGATGATTGCAAGTATAATTGCCTTTGCATTCAATGAAGTTGCTTATCACTGGAGATGGTGGAGTGTATCTCCAATCAAGGCAGGGATGGATTGGGAGTCATTAAGACTTCCAACACCTTTGGTAAGTGCTCGGCTAATCAAACAAATGATAACCTGAATGAAAGGAATGTTAATGCAACGGGTAATCATAATTCAACAGCGGTCGAGAATGGAAATTACCGAGCGCAGGCACTCGGGGATGAGAATCGAGGCACTAATATGAGGTGGTTGGGTCTCTTAGGGTTGCTTGGACTTACAGGCTTGGGAATAGAAGCCGAGAAAAAAGCTAAACTTTTTAGAACTAAAGGGAACTGTAGGGGGAATGGACACTCTATGGTTCGAGATTCGGCAATTACGATCTGGATATTGTAATCCGCTTGCACTTTAACGATATTTATTAATTCGATAATCCGCTGAATGAAAATAAGGAATAAAAAAGAGATCTGTCTTATTACAACAGACCTCTTTTTATAAGTTGTAATCTTAGAAGAACCAATAAAGGTTTACGCCGTGCGGCGCATATCTAGCACCAGCCACAGGTTCCAGAAGTCGTCCGTAACCTGCACATGTTGGCATACTCAGTGAGGAGTTCCGCGTATTCCATCGGAGCAGGACTTCGTAATGATAATTTTATTCCGAGTTTACGAAAATTGGCGGAACCGGACAAAAGTGGGAGAGTAACTGCAGTACTTCAGAAGACAGAAGCTTCTGGACCATGTTTATGATTGAAGAATAATTTTTTTAAAACTAAGGGATTTGAATTCATAGACCCTGTTTGATTAAACTCCAGATGCGTTCAAACCTGTCTTGGTAGTCAGGTAAATTCCAGGATTCTTTGAAGGATGGGAGGCTAAATACTGCAAACGCAGAGAGAATCGCCTCAGCCCGTTCCAAGTGGGGATCGTGATAGTCCATGAAGCCGTCAATGATTTGGTAGGAATCCCAGAGAACATCGCGTAATACCAGTGGATTGCTATCCACGTATTGAGTATTCAAGGCAAACATCTTGGGATTCTCGTTATAAGCGCGTTTTTTTGCGTTAACAAATGCCCATAGCCAATCGTGAAGCAATTCTTGCGGTTTAGTTAAATTAGTCATATCTAATTTAATTTGTTCTGAAATCATCCGGTTGAACCAGCTCTTAGATACAGCTGCCCAGAGCTCTTGCTTATTTTTAAAGTGCTTATAGAGCGCTGCATGGGTGATACTTAATTCATCCGCAATTTGTGAGAGTGTCACTTCGGATTTTTCCGTGCGTTTAATTAATGCCTCAGCTGTTTCAATAACAAGCTCTTGAGTGATTTTAGCCACCGACTGTCAACCCTTCTTTCTTCAATAAATTCCTTTTTGTCGTTTATACACTTGCGAGTATTTTAACATATGAAATATCCAGTAACAATTGTTGACTTTTGTAACTTATAGTTTTATGCTTGTTGTGTAAGTTACAAAAATAAATAAATGTTACTTTTTTAACGCATAGGAGGTCATTTATCATGAAAGCAGCACAGATCACCAAATATTCAAAAAAGTTCATAGTAAAAGTGAACGATATTCCAATCCCAGAAATAAGTGATAACGAAGTCTTGGTCCAGGTGAAAGCAGCAGCAGTTAATCATTTGGAATTGCTCATTAGTACCGGAAGCGTAAAGCTGATTCAGGATTATGAATTCCCTTTGGTACTTGGTAACGAGCTGACGGGTGTTATTGAAAAAGTGGGTAAGAAGGTGCAAGGTTTCAAAGTTGGCGATGCAATTTATTCACGTCTGCCACTACAAAAAATCGGTGCCTTTGCGGAATACGCGGCAATTAATGCAGATGCCATCGGGTACCTACCCACCAATCTGAATTTTGTGACTGGTGCTGCTGCGCCATTAACAGGATTGACAGCCTATCAAGGGTTAAATGAAGAATTAAATGCTAAAGCTGGCGAAAGCGTGTTTATCCCTGGAGGGTCTGGTTCGTTTGGCCAAATGGCCATTCCTATCGCCAAAAGCATGGGGCTCAAGGTCATCATCAGTGGAAATCCAGAAGCACGTGAACGGACAATGGCCGCTGGTGCAGACCAATATATTGATTATACGACTACGAACTATTGGGAACAGCTTAGTGATGTTGATTATGTGATGGATACCTTGGGACCCAGCGAATTTGATCATGAACTTTCAATTATTAAAGCAGGAGGCCGCCTTCTTTCTCTGCGGACCGGTCCTAACAAACGTTTTGCAGAAGATTTGGGCTTCTCTGGCTGGAAACAAAAGCTCTTCACCATCGCCGGGGCTAAGTATGATCATAAAGCGAAGAAAAAGAAGATTCAATATCATTTCATTTTTGTTCGCAGTGATGGCGAACAATTAAAGAAAATTACGAAGATTATTGAAGATAATGGGATTGTACCAGCAGTGGACCCTACAGAATTCCACATAGAAGATATTAACGAAGCACTGACTTTTGTTGCTGAAGGTCATCCTAAAGGGAAAGTTATTATCAGATTTTAAGGAGGGTCTCAATTGTTGTCAAAAAATTCTTTACTGATCATTCTAGAATTGATATACTGATGCAAATTAGAGTTAATAGTGTAGTTTTTTTACCTTAACTAGAATGATCGTTCTTGAATATTTTGAAGAAATTTATTAAGGGAGGGGGTGAATGAGATACAAGTTTAATCGTGAATATAAACTCTATTGAAATGTTGTTAATTGATCAAAAAACTTAAAAGGGAGAGAATAATATGAAATATACAGTGATTACAGGAGCAAGCTCAGGAATTGGGTATGAAACAGCATTGGCGTTTGCTGCACGCGGTAAAAATTTAATTTTGGTAGCTAGAAGATTAGATAAATTAGAAGAACTTAAATCAACAATTCAGAATATTGATCTTAATGTAAATGTTATTATTATTTCAAATGATCTGTCTATTACAGAGCAGGCTTACACACTGTATAACACTTTGAAGGAATACCAAATAGAAACCTGGATTAATAATGCAGGACTTGGTGAAGCTTCTTTTGTGGTAGAACAGAATTTAGATAAAGTTGAAATTATGTTACGTGTTAACATCGAATCCTTGACGATCCTTTCAACACTATTTGTGCGAGATTATACTGATGTAGAAGGAACTCAGTTAATTAACGTATCATCCGCACTCGGATATGCCATTGCTGTTGGGAGCGTTGCTTATTCTGCATCTAAATATTATGTTAGTGCCTTCACCGAAGGGCTTGCAAAGGAACTAGAGCTTAAAGGCGCGAAATTAAAAGCAAAGGTTTTAGCACCAGCAATAACTGAAACGGAATTTGTAAAGAAATCTATAGATGCTGAAGAATTTGATTACAAAGCAAACATGCCAAAATACCACACTGCCAAACAAATGGCGAGTTTCATGGTAGAGCTTTATGATAGCAATGATATGATAGGGATTGTTGACCAGAACTATGATTTCAATCTGAGAGATCAAATCTATCCAATTATATCTGAGTTTTAAATCGAATTAGATATTAGTCACTAAAACGATCGTTGAAGAAACTGGAGCAAAAAGAACTGGCTTCCCTATTCTTAAACGTGGGGTACAACTTTTTTGCATACGCTGGAAAAAGATTGGACTCTGGATTGTTTATAAGCAGACAAAGTAAGAATTCTTCGGTAAGCATCAGTTAAGTTATCATGTTATGAATAAAATCAAGCATCTTGCTTGATTTTATTTACGTTTTATATATTAGTTTGCGGATCGTTTACTTAAATGTATAATGATTGCTTGAGGTGATTACAATGGCAAGAAGCAAAGAATTTGAAATTAATGAAGTACTAGATAAAGCGATAAAACTATTTTGGATGCAAGGTTACGAGAAAACTTCAATGCAAGATTTGGTAGACTGTATGGGAATTCACAGAAGAAGTATCTATGATACATTTGGTGATAAGCACGCCTTATATTTGACGGCACTCCAACGGTACGAATCTACTCAAAACAAAAAAATGAGCTTCTTGGTTGAGAAACAAGAACCCGTAAAGGAGATCATTCGACAATTTCTAGAATCTTCGATGAGGAGCGAAGGAGAACCTCAAGGATGTTTCATAGTTAATTCGGGTGTGGAGTTGGGAGTACTGGATCCGGAGGTTGCATCCTTTGTTGAGAATAGCTATTCAAAAACGGAGAAGTTGTTATATGACCTCGTTCAGACTGGCCAGCAAAGAGGTGAACTTAGAATTTCACTGGAGCCCGAGGCTATTTCCCATTATTTAATGAATGCCTGGTTAGGACTACGTACAATGGTAAAAACGGCAACGGACCATGGGAAATTAACAAGTATTATTCATACCATACTGATCACTCTAGATTAAAACTCCTTTATCTATCTGCAGTGTAAGAGGACAAGCACTTGTATCGAATGCCGAAAATAGACAATCAACTTACTGCTACCCGAGTACGCGAAGAATAGAACCGACTTAATACGCCCAGCTTAACTATATAAATATCGCGTCCGACACCAGCTGTAAGGAACTAAGAATGCAGACACTAAAAAAACCCATGTTGACGATGGGCTTCTTAGTCAATGTGGATATTAATCTGTCCAAGATTGATAGATACGGCGCACTTCACGGAAGGATTGTTTAGGTTTGCGGTATTCATTAACCAGACCCTTGTTGTTGAAGCCGCGGGCACGGTCGCGAAAGTTCTTGCTGCTGCTCTTCAGATCGCCGCGGATGTCTGCAAACTGCCAGATGTAAGTCCCGCCAATTTTCGAATCATTTTTGAAGATCGCCAGTGCTTCAGTTACAATATCTGCCTGATAATCCTCGCTGAACAATCTCTGCTCCCAGCCCACATCCCCAAATAGTCCAGCACCACCGAATTCGGTCATGAGCACTACCTTGTCACCGGCTCCCATCTGCTCCGCACGCACATGGAACTGTTCCAGCATGTCTTTAAAGCTGGCTGTATCGCCTTCGTACCAACCAAAATATTTATTAATACCGATAACATCGAATAAAGGAAGTAGAATATCTTCGAGTGGATGCATCGTAGCGTAGGTGACAAGCCTAGTACTGTCGAGTTTCTTCACCAATCCGACTAGAGCTTGTGTGAAAGCATATGCTTCTTGCGTCCGGGTATCAATCTCATTATGAACGGACCAAAAGATCACACTTGGGTGATGCATATGCAAGCTGATCATTTCTTCAATCATAGTCAGTGCACGCTCCTGGAAGAGCGGCTCACTTACTGTTTCGTTCGGCAGAAAGGCTCCCCATATCGGAATTTCGCTCCAGTATACAATCCCTTGCTCATCGAGTAGATCAAGCCAATATGGGCTTTGGGGATAATGAGAACCCCGGACGGAATTGCAACCTAACTCCAAAATGATACTGAGCTCCTTGTGCATCAGCTTCGGAGGGAAGGCGAAACCCCACTCAGGATGCTCTTCATGTCTATTCACACCCTTAAGATAAACAGGTGAACCGTTAATTAGAATCCGATGATCCTTTGTTTCAATATAGCGAAAACCGATCCGTTCAATCTTGTCGTCTTCCTCTGTCCGCAGTTGAAAGGTATACAGTTCTGGAAGACCTACGTTCCACAAACGTACTTCAGGCATAAGCAACTTGAACGTATGACTGAGGGTCTGGCCAGTTTCAATCTGTACTTCTTCCGAGTGCAATTCATGTCCGCTTTCGGAGAATGTTATCTTTGTAGTGTGCTGCTCCTTAAAGAAGGAATGGAGCCTCACCTGAACAGTGACATCGGCATCTGGTCCATGCAGTTCATAATCAATCTTCAGTTGTTCGATGTAAAGTTCAGGCAAATATTGCAGCTCCACCGACCGTATGATTCCCCCATAATGAAACCAATCCACCTGCTCCGTAGGAATCGTAAGTCGGTCCAAGGTGCTGTCCGTCCGGACGATAATCTCATGTTCTCCTGCCCCTAAGGAAGGAACAATAAATTCAAAAGGTGTAAATCCTCCATAGTGATACCCAAGGTGCTGCCCGTCCAAATAGACGTCGGCGTGGCCCAGCACGGCATGAAAGATGAGTCTGACATGCTGCGAATTCACAGTCTGTATTTTTTTACGATACCAACCGACACCTTCATAATCGTACATTCCCAGTTCATTATTCCAGCACGAGGGCACATAAAGAGACTGCCAAGAATGTGGAAATCGCTCAAACCATTTTTCTTGAACACCCGTATTTAACGGATCCTTCATGAAATCCCAAGGCCCATCCAACAGCGCAGTTCTCCGAATTTGATACTCGCTAAAAGTCCTTAACAAGTATGTTCCTCCTTTATTTCCTGTAATGTATTGTGAATTTCAGACATCTTGATAATATGGATAGTAACATTTGGAGTTTAAGCATTGAATAGAAAAAAACGTTACCGTCTTGTTTAAATCGCTCTTTTAGCAGCAGGAGGGGATTATTAATTGGAAGAAAATGATTACAAGCTGAATGACCTCACAGTGCATATCCATTTTGTACTCGACAAAGCTACTTATCCCGGCTGGGAGGACATCCGTAACATGGTAAATGTGCACAGCTTGTACTGGATTCATGAAGGTAAAGGGGTTTTCCTGACCAATGTTGAGCACAAAGTAGAGGCTGGAATGCTAATCTATTTAAAACCAGGCCTTAAACTGTCCATGCGCTCGCAGATGGATGCTCCACTTCGCATAACGATGTTGCTCTTCGATTGTGCAGAGCTTGGTTATGATGCGGTATGGAAGGAAGTCAAGCCAATCGTAAAACTGAGACTTCCCTTCTTAAGCCAATATAACCAACAGCAAGCTGAGGAAATTAGCCAGCTGGTCTGGGGGATTCACCAGGACTGGCTGCCCGGACTAACCGATGGCATAGCTGTATCCCGGGCTAAAATGCAGATCCTACTGCATATGCTGCACCAGACCGTACAACCGGACTGGAATCTGATGGAGTCTGGAGCTTTCGCCGCCTTCGAACAGATCAAGAAAACTCTCGAGAACGACTATAAGGATCATCACCGGATTGAGAAATTGGCGGAGAAATACGGCATTTCGCCATCTTACTTGCGGAAGATGTTCCTGAAATTTACGGGGATGGGGCCAAAGGAATACCATATGCACTTACAGAACCAGCAAGCTTGTCGTTATCTGGTTTTTACCGATTATCCAGTTAAGGAAATCGCCAAATTATGCGGGTACTACGAAGAATATCATTTCAGTAAGATTTTTAAACAGCTTAACGGGATCCCTCCGACAGTATACCGAAACAAACAGAGAATCAAAGATTAATTGTCCGTAGAACCGCTGGCGAGAAAATCTTGCGTTTATGTTTTTTTACGGGAAGGACTTTACCATGATAATATTGAACTCATTGAAGCATGTTTAAGGAGGGAAAATTGGGCATGATTATATCACTCAAAAATGTATCATGGCAACGTGATACGACAATGATCTTACGCGATATGAATTGGGAAGTGAAGCAGGGACAACACTGGTGTATCGTCGGTCTGAATGGATCAGGAAAAACGACGATGCTAAACGTCGTGAACGGCTATATCTGGCCGACAACAGGACAAGTCGAAGTGCTGGACCATCGCTTTGGCGATGTGGATTTGAGAGAGCTACGCAAACGAATCGGTTGGGTAAGCACCTCCTTGCAGCAGAAGCTGTACGGCCATCAGACTGCCCTGAACATCGTCCTAAGCGGAAAATTCGCGACGATTGGTCTGTATGATAAGACGAATGAAGAGGATCAAAAGCAAGCCGAGGAGTTAATGGAGTTTCTAGACTGCTCTTCTTTGGCTGGTCGTACATATGATACCTTGTCGCAAGGACAGCGTCAGAAAGTCCTCATTGCACGCGCACTAATGGCCAATCCAGATCTACTAATCCTTGATGAGCCGTGCACGGGACTAGATATTTTTGCACGTGAACAGCTGCTGCAGATGATCGAGAAGATAACAAAGCAACCTGGTGGACCAACCTTGCTGTATGTAACCCATCATATCGAGGAGATAACACCATGCTTCACGCACACGCTGCTGGTAAAGAACGGTGAAATCTACAAAGGTGACGAGACAGTAAACTGCTTGCAGTCAGATGTTTTGAGTGATTTCTTCGATACCCCCGTTGAAGTACAGGAACATCATAACCGCAAGTGGCTTACACTTGCCGGTGATAAGTAGAATATCAAGGCACATCGAATAGGCGAGCAAACCGCTCTGAAGTGGTTTGAAGGATTGCTTGCAGATATAAAAAATGAAAACTAATCACAATATAATTTTAAAATAACCCGCGCAATGCGCGGGTTTTGTATTTGTTTGCAAGCTTATAAGCCACGTCCATAAACAGTCAAACAACATATTAACGGTACCTGTAAAAAAACATTTTGACATATCTAACAGGTACCGTTATAATACAAATCAACAGGTACCGTTATAAAGTTAAACAGGTACCGTAAAAACTTAATGGAGGATTCATTATGGACATGAATACTGAATTGTACGAAAAACTCGCGAAACTGCAATGGCTGTTGCAAAGACAACACTTGAAGTCTCATGCCGCGGTTGGTCCTATGGCCGACGCATCACGTGGGCAAGGGAGGATATTAGCGTTTCTTCGGATGAAAGACGGTATCAGCACCAAAGACTTATCCTATATGTTGGACATCCGTGTATCATCCCTCAATGAATTGCTTGGTAAACTGGAGAAAGCAGAATACATCACCCGTAAACCCTCAGAAACAGACAAACGTATCATGTTGATTTACCTAACGCAAAAAGGACAAGAGGAAGAGAAACAAGAGATAGACAGCGGCAACATATTTTCTCGCTTATCGCCAGAAGAGCAGATAGCTTTCGGGGATTACCTAACTCGCGTCATTACAGCTTTGGAGGAAGAACTTGGATCGGACGGAGAACGTGATTTGATGGCTATGTGGATGGAAGCTGCCAAGGCGCGTATGGGAACAGAGGAATTTGAAAAAATGATGGCTATGCGCGGACAAATGCACAGAATGTGGGGAAATTCTAGGGACGAACGCTTTAGCGGAAGGTTCCCTGGATTTGGCGGAGAAGGGCGTGGTGACATGCGCGGATTCGGCTGGCCTTCCAGCGATGACAGTAATTCGTCACCTGACAAGTCACATGGCCCAGACGATAAGTAATTAAAGTCTTTTAGCAAACAGTAGCTGAGGCGCTGCCTTTCCACCAGAGAAAGATGAACGGCAAAGGCAGCGTAATGTGAAACTGAAGAATAGTCAAATTTCGTACGCCAAATCTGAAAACTCGTCGTTAGGGTACAGGTTTGCTTGTTGCTGCGTCACGGATCATATTGGACCGATAGTTAGAATTCTAAGTAATTTCAAAAAACAAAATAAAGAAAGATAGTGGTGAACCTTATGGATGCAGAAAACCTCCATTACTTTGAAAAAGCACCTGTCGCAAAAGCCGTAGCTCACTTCGCAGTACCGATGATGCTAGGCATGTCGATGAGTGTCATATACTCCATTTTGAATGCCTATTTCCTTGGTACACTGGGCAATACTGCGATGTTAACCGCACTCGCACTAACTTTACCGTTATTCGCCGCCATTATGGCGCTAGGTAACTTGATTGGTATCGGTAGCAGTGCATTCATCTCCCGTTTGCTGGGAGAGAAAAAATATGATGATGTAAAGCATGTGTCTTCATTCGCCTTTTACAGCAGTTTAGCTCTCGGTCTTATTTTGATGGCTGCCGGCATCCCGTTGATCGATTCAATCGTTCATGGCTTGGGAGCGACGCCTGACTCCTTCGGGTTCACGAAGGACTATGTCACGATTATGCTTATTGGTTCACCTTTCGTCGTTCTATTCTTCACGCTGGAGAATATCGTGCGCTCGGAGGGGGCAGCGATCACTTCGATGATCGGCATGCTTCTCAGTGTTGTTGTGAATATTATTCTCGATGCGCTAGTCATTTTCGTCTTCCATTGGGACGTGATCGGGGTTGCATCTGCTACAGTCATTTCTAACTTGGTTGCAAGTGCATTCTACGCCTTCCACATGGGATATAAGAGCCAATTCTTAACCATCTCTGTAAAATGGTTCAAAGCTTCCAAAGACATTCTCAGCAATGTATTTAAAATTGGAGTACCCGTTTTTGTTATGAGTCTCTTCATGGGTGCAATGTCACTTATCTTTAACCGTTTTCTGGTCGAATATGGGGAGCAGGCCATTGCGGCCTTCGGAATTTCATCACGATTATTACAATTTCCAGAGGTTATTCTGATGGGCTTATGTGAGGGAGTCGTGCCGCTGATTGCCTTCTCTTTTACAGCCAATAAATTACGCATGAAGCATACCATTACATTCACAATCAAAGTGACTGTGGCATTAGCAGCCGTGTTCGGCATTATTGTATATCTGATTTCCGACCACTTAATCGGTTTATTTACGAATGACCCGCAATTAATTGAACTGGGCAGCTATATTCTTCATGTAACGTTCTTATCCCTGTTCATTTCAGGAACGACCGCGTTGTTTACGGGGATCTTCCAAGCGACTGCACAAGGAACCGCCGCCTTTATTATGTCAATTATTCAAGGTGTTACTCTGATTCCAGTATTGTATATCGCTAATCGAATGAACGGTTTCCACGGAGTAGTCTGGTCGCTCGTCATTTCAGATGCTGTTGCGTTCCTTGTGGGTGCCATCATGCTGTATGTTCTGCGGAACAAATTGCAGCCTGATTTAGATACTTTAGTACAGTAGAATCCTAAGCTTTAAGTTGATATTTTAAGTTCATCTAAAAAAACCTTGGATCAGCAAGGTTTTTTTGGCTCGTATGATGAAGCAGCCTGCCATGAGGCAGCACTAGCTGCTTTGGAGGCGAAGCTCCAGTTAAATTTTAATGCTGACTTCTCCACTTGAAAGATATTCCTCGTCACCATTCTCATATCTGACTTTCAGATGGCAATCGTCATCGATATCAATGGCTGTTGCTTTACGTTGTTCATTATCCTTTATCACGGTCACCAGTTCGCCAAGTGAAATTAACCTTTTTTTGTATTCGGAAAGAAACAATCTGTCCGTTAAATGTTCATAATATCTCATGAAATGGTTTAGTACTTCTGCAACGAGACGGTTGCGGAGATCACCATAAGGATTGTTTTCGGAAATTACAGTTGTCGCAATCTCGGTAAGATCATTGGGAAAGCCTTCGGAAGGGAGGACTACATTGATACCGATGCCGAGAACAGCATAATCAAGCCAGCCGTTTTCCAGTGACACGGATGCTTCGGTAAGGATCCCGCATACTTTTTTACCTTCCATAAAAACGTCATTTACCCATTTAATCTGCGTTTCTTTACCGGATACGCTCTCGATAGAAAGGGCTACAGCTACAGCGGCGCAAGTGGTCAATAAAGCTGAGTCTGTTGCGGACAGCTTGGGACGCAGCAGGATGCTCATATAGATACCCGTTCCAGGTGGAGAAAAAAATTTCCGGCCCATTCGCCCGCGACCAGCTGTTTGTTCTTCCGAAAGAATCACTTTACCTTCAGCTTCTCCATTTGAGGCAAGGTTTTTTACGGCTTCATTCGTGGAAGATATGGTCTTAAAGACTTCAACACGTAACTTTTGCCCCTGAGTATCCAGGTACTTTGAAATTGCACTGGCTGATAAGATATCCGTTTGTGGTGACATGGAATATCCTTTATTGGTTACAGCTTGTATGGAATAACCGTCTGTCTGTAAAGATTTTATGGCTTTCCAGACCGCGCTGCGCGTCACGGATAACTGAACGGCTATTTCCTCGCCGGAAAAATATTCACCCTTATTACTGTCGAGCAAGGCAAGAATATGTTCTTTTACTGTCATGAACTTAAACCTCCAAAAGTATAACTCTCCGACCAAAACCCATTGAATAGATTAACATCCAACGATTGCGACTGAATACTCTAATTCTATATAACAATAGGAAAAACTCAAGCATGGTATTTTATTCTATTGTAAACCATATATTAATTTATGGTTTACAATAAAGAATATCTCCATTATAATTCAGCTTACTGGACGTATTTACTAACCAGAATACAATCATTGATATCCAATGGAGGTCATTTTTTTGAAGACAAAAGAACTAATTTATGCTGCATTATTCGCAGCACTTATCGCGGTGTTGGGGATGATACCGCCCATCCCCCTCGGCTTCATCCCCGTTCCGATCACTGCCCAGACGCTTGGCGTCATGTTGGCTGGATGTTTTCTGGGGAAACGGATGGGCGCCCTCAGTCTCATTATTTTCATCATACTAGTAGCCATTGGGCTGCCTGTACTGACTGGCGGTCGCGGCGGAATCGCGGTGTTAGTTGGACCTTCTGCAGGATACATATTTAGTTTTCCAATCGCGGCCGGCCTTATTGGCTGGTATTCCGAAAAAATCTGGCCGAAGGTTCGAACTTGGAAGCTGGTAGCTATCAACATAATCTTCGGTGTATTACTAGTGAGTCTGATTGGTGCCCCTGTCATGGCATTGATAACCAATACTTCGATCTGGGCTGGTCTTGTCGGAGCGTTGGCCTTTCTTCCGGGAGACATCATCAAAGCCGTTATTGCAGCCGTCATAACGATGCAGTTGAAAGCAATTAGCCCTATTGAAGAAAAAACACAAATATAATGTGATTTGAAACTCGGGTAAATAAAACCCGAGTTTTTTTATTGAAAAATAATAGGGTATGGTTGCGAATTTGTTTATACTATAAAAATTAAAACGAAATTGAAGTGGGTGTAGAAAAATGGATAAGGGATTTAATTTAGCTAGTCAACTATTAACGCTGCTTGATACAGAACATAGATGGTTTACCTTAGCGGAAATCGAAAAAAGTTTAGGGATCTCTGATAAGACCATCCGGAAGATGGTGGAGGAAATCAGCAAGCAATTACCATCTACTGTAACCATTGAGGTTTCTAGAGGAAAGGGAATAGTTCTTCAACGTGATGGGCGAAGTACGATTAGTGAAGTGATTTCTTCTATGTTCAGACAAACCATCTTTTATCGGCTGATGGATTTTTTGTTTACGAATGTGGGTCGACTGTCAGTGGAAGAGCTCTCCGAAGCCATGTTTATGAGTACCTCGTCTTTGAAGAAATTGATTGTGCAATTAAATAATGATGATCTAAAAGCTTATAAGCTACGCATTAGTTTTTCTACCCCCATGATTAAAGGGAATGAAATGAATATTCGATATTTTTATTGGAAGTTATATTGTGATGCGTATGAGTTTACAGGCTGGCCCTTTGCGAATGTTGATTTTGCTTATATTAATCAGTTAATCACAAATATAGAAAATGAGAATAACATTGTATATTTTATCAATTCCAAAAGGAGATTATCGTTTTTGTTGGCCATTGTTATAGAAAGAGTGGCTAAAGGAAAATGTGTGAAAATCGACGAAAATGCTTACCCTTGGGAAAAGGGGATGTTTTATTTTCCAGTGAAAACTATTGCAAAACGTCTTGAGGATATGCTGTCCGTTGAATTTCCAAACAGTGAAATATTCTTTATGCAATCCATGGTTAGTCTCAGCCAATATCATTATTATGAAGGGTCAGAGATCACTCCGATGAAAGAAGTCGAATTACACAAGGATAAAGAAGAATATCAAATGGGGAATCTGCTTCTAATGTTATTAGCAAAGGTATACCCGAACTTAGATATGCAAGAACGGTTTATTTTGGAGATTTACGGGTTCTTTGACAAGCTATTAATCGAAAATGCCATTCCGGAATGGATGATGATTTCAACAAGTCATTTAACAACATATGTTCAAAAGGAATGCCAGCAGATTTATCAAGAATTGCAAACCTGTATGCAAACGTGGAATAAAACTTACCCTTCCGTTTTGTTTAATCATTTTCATTTAACAAAGCTAACCTTAATTGTCCGCTCGAGTTTACGTTATAAAAGTAAGAGGGCTTTTTTAGTGATCGGGGAAGAATTTTCAATTCGTCATTACATAGCAGACTTGATAAAGAAGGAAATTGGAGATCAGTTGATCCTTAATACTTCCATAATGAAAGGCCTGACCGACGAGATCATGCAGCAAAATAATATCGATCTTGTCATTAGTAATATCCCGGTTGCATTAACGACAGTGCCTGTTGTTATTATTTCCACGATCCCCTCTAAAAGAGATTTAGTCAACATTCGTAAAGAACTGCTTTTATAATTTGACCAATTATTTTCCGTAAGCTCCGTAAGTTTTTGGTCTAGTTTGTAATGTTAAAAAACCTTATGCTCAATCTAGTTTCGAAACTGATTTTACTTGAAGGCAAGTGGAAAGCGATTTCGGTAAACCTCAGTTTACTATTAAAAGTTGGAGGAAGAACTATGAGTAGGCATTTAGGTGCAAATAAGGGAGAAATAGCAGAGCTCGTTTTGCTCCCAGGAGATCCTTTACGTGCAAAGTTTGTGGCAGAACACTTTTTAGAGGAGGCTTATTGTTATAACGAAGTAAGAGGGATGTATGGATACACTGGATTATACAAGGGTGTGCCTGTGTCGGTTCAGGGGACAGGGATGGGAAATCCATCGATGAGTATCTATGCAACAGAATTGATCGTCGATTATGAAGTTAAGAAATTGATTCGCATTGGTACATGTGGCGCGATGCAGGAAGATATCAATATCCGCGATATTATATTAGCCCAAGCAGTATCTTCAGACAGTAATATGACGGAAAAGATCTTTCATGGCTGTAATTTTGCACCAACGGCAGATTTCTCATTGCTAATGAAAGCATATCAACAAGCACAAGCTAAAAATGCAAAGGTGTTTGTTGGTAACATCTATAATTCTGATGAATTCTATCGTGAAAATTTAGATCGGCTTCATAAGTTCATGGATTTCGGTGTATTAGCTGTAGAAATGGAAAGTACCGCCCTATACACTTTAGCCGCTAAATATGGTGTAAAAGCGTTATCGATTTTGACCGTCGGCAGTCAATTGTTAAGACAGGAGCACCTAACTCATAAAGAAAGTGAACAATCCTTTTATGAAATGGTCGAAGTAGCTCTTAACACAGTCGTTGAAGGCTGATTTATTGATAAGAGTGCAGTGTTGTTAGAAAAGAGAGTGAGAAAGAAATGAAGGTAATACTGTCAGGATTGCAGTGGATGATTTTTATGATCGCTGGTGCAATTGCTGCACCCATTGCTATCGCAGATTTATATAACTTAACACCCATAGAGACTTCTGGACTCATTCAGAGCACCATGATTACTTTAGCAATAGCTGGATTTTTACAAGGCCTGATGGGTCATAAATTCCCTATTCATGAAGGTCCAGCAGGGTTATGGTGGAGCATTTTTACCATTTACGCGAGTTTAGTGGGGGGACTCTATTCCTCTAACAACGGCGCTTTACAGGCTTTAAGTGGAGCGATGATCATTAGCGGAGTGTTGTTTATCCTAATTTCAGCATTTAAGCTAATGGATAAAATCGCTCGTCTTTTTACTCCAACCATCACCTTTATTTATTTACTTTTATTGATCTTTCAATTAAGCGGATCTTTTATGAAAGGGATGATGGGGATTACCATAGCCCACACCATGTTAGATGTTAAAGTATTCATCCTTAGTGTGATCGTGGTCTGCATTACCTTTTGGTTAGGCAACAGCCGCTTTGTATTACTAAGCCAGTTTTCAATAATTCTCAGTATAGTGATAGGCTGCCTATTATTTATAATCTGCGGTAGTATGCCGGCGGTTTCTCGTGCGGATACTCTATTTAAGCTGCCGGAAATATTCCCATTTGGAACACCCCGATTCGATGCCGGGACAATTACTACTGCATTTTTACTAACCCTATTATTAATAACCAATGCAGTGGCATCCATCCGTTTGATGGAGACCGTTATGAAACCAAAGCAAGGGGATCATCGTCGTTATTTGCGCGCCGGGTTTACTTCTGGAATTACGCATCTTATTAGTGGTGGTTTAGGAGCGGTCGGCTCAGTCCCTATTTCGGGAGCGGCGGGATATGTTGAGCAAACAGGGATGAGGGAGCGCAAATCATTTTTAATAGGCTGCAGCTTAGTGATCTCAATATCCTTGTTTCCGCCTATGATGAATTTCATATCTGCGATTCCAGCTCCCATAGGCTATTCTGTTACCTTCGTCATTTTTGTGAAGATGGTCGGACTAGCGCTAAAGGAATTGAAAAAGGTTATTCATGAAGAGCGAACATTTATTGTCAGTGGGCTTTCCCTTTTAGTGGGTGTAGGTTTAATGTTTATTCCTGCATCAGCTACGGCCCATTTATCTCCGATCGTGATAGCCATTTTAAATAATGGATTAATATGCGGAAGCCTGTTAGCGATTATTTTGGAACAAGGGTTAATGTGGAAAGATGCATTTCGATATGAGGATTCCAAGAAAATTAACCGATAATTTGGAGGGCTAAAAATGCATTATCTAATTTCTATTGCTGGTCTGGTTATTGTTCTATTACTGGCATGGCTAGGAAGTAACAATAAGAAAAAGATTAAATATCGTCCAATCATTGTAATGATTGCTATTCAGATAGGTTTGGGATTAATTATCCTAAAAACGAGCATTGGAGAATTTTTGATTAAAGGGTTTGCTGATAGTTTTGCAAAATTACTTGGATACGCCAATGAAGGTACTGACTTTGTGTTTGGCGGCATTGCAAATGAAGGGGCGCATACATTTTTCCTTTATGTTTTGATGCCCATTGTTTTTATGTCAGCATTGATAGGGATTTTGCAACATTACAAAATACTGCCATTCATTATAAAGTATATTGGTTTGGTGCTAAGTAAAATAAATGGCATGGGTAAATTGGAATCTTATAATGCAGTTGCAGCCGCAATTGTCGGACAAAATGAAGTATTTATTTCGGTGAAAAACCAGCTTGGACTATTGCCAAAACATCGCTTGTATACATTATGTGCGTCTGCAATGTCTACGGTATCCATGTCAATCGTTGGTTCCTATATGACGATGCTAGAACCTCGGTATGTAGTAGCTGCATTGATATTAAACCTATTTGGCGGATTTATCATTTCATCCATCATTAATCCGTATGAAGTTACACCTGAAGAAGATATTGTTGAAGTTCAGGTAGAAGAAAAACAAACGTTTTTTGAAATGCTGGGCGAATATATTATGGATGGCTTTAAAGTAGCCATAGTAGTTGGGGTAATGTTAGTTGGTTTTGTAGGAATCATTGCTTTAATTAACGGAGTCTTCAGTGGCATATTCGGAATCTCGTTCCAAGGAGTGTTAGGCTACGTCTTTGCACCCATCGCCTTTCTTATCGGTGTGCCATGGCATGAAGCTGTTGAGGCCGGTAGTATTATGGCGACAAAGCTTGTTGCGAATGAATTCGTTGCTATGCTTGACTTTGTTAAGATTCAAGAAGGTTTAAGTGGCCGTACTACAGCCATTGTCTCCGTTTTTCTAATCTCATTTGCTAACTTTGGGTCGATTGGTACCATTGTGGGTGCAGTGAAGGGATTGAATGAAAAGCAAGGGAATATCGTCGCACGATTTGGATTAAAGCTGTTATTTGGCGCCACACTTGTAAGCGTTTTATCAGCTTTGATTATCGGTATCATATTCTAGTTGATGCAAGGAGTATTAACATGAAACAAACACCCCGGTTTAAGCGGATTTTCGTCATCGTTATGGATTCTGTAGGCATTGGTGAAGCTCCAGATGCTGACAAGTTTGGGGATGCAGGATCACATACATTACGGCATATTGCAGAAAAAATGAATGGGCTACATGTTCCTGCGTTATCCAAGCTAGGGTTAAGTCATATTGACCCAATACCCGGAGTTCCCAACGTAGAGCACCCTTTAGCTTATTGGACCAAAATGCAGGAAGCTTCTAATGGAAAGGATACGATGACAGGTCACTGGGAGATCATGGGCCTACGAATTGATGTTCCTTTCAAAGTGTTTCCTGAAGGGTTTCCTTATGAATTAATTAATGAATTAGAAGAAAGAACAGGACGAAAGGTGATTGGGAATAAACCCGCTAGTGGTACAGCTATTCTCGATGAGCTTGGACAAGAGCATATGAACACAGGTGCACTCATTGTCTATACTTCTGCAGATTCCGTGATTCAGATTGCGGCTCATGAAGAGGTTATTCCTTTGGAAGAACTGTATCAAATCTGTGAGATTGCCAGAGAGATTACTTTACGTGAGGAGTACATGCTAGGAAGAGTGATTGCTAGACCATTCCTCGGGCAGCCCGGAAATTACAAAAGAACATCGAACCGTCATGATTATGCCTTGAAGCCGTATGGAAGAACCGTGATGAATGAGCTCAAGGATGCCGGGTTCGATGTACTAGCGATTGGCAAGATCTCAGATATATACGATGGGGAAGGTGTCACCAAGTCTTTCAGAACAGTGTCTAACATGGATGGCATGGATAAACTCATGGAGACCCTTCATACTGATTTTACAGGACTTAGTTTCTTGAATCTTGTCGATTTTGATGCACTTTATGGCCATCGTAGAGATCCGATCGGGTATGGGAAAGCGCTAGAAGAATTTGATGATCGATTACATGAAGTTCTAGCGGAGCTATGTGAAGATGATCTTCTTATAATTACGGCAGACCATGGGAATGATCCCATTCATGCGGGCACGGATCACACCCGTGAATATGTTCCTTTACTCCTCTACAGTAAGAGTTTCAATCGACAAGGGGAGCTGCCTATATCGAGGACTTTTTCGGATATTGGAGCAACAGTTGCTGATAACTTTGTTGTGACCATGCCCCAATTTGGTAAGAGCCTCCTACAGGAGCTTAAATAAACTATAATTTGAATAGACACTTTGAATAGAAACAGGATACCTAACTTGTATTAGTAAAAGGTATCCTGTTTGTTTTTTTATCTACATATCTTTGTATCTAAAAAGCTGCCGAGAAAGCGGCTTTTTTTGTTATTACGGATCAAATACTAGGGTAATAATCAATTATTAAAGGGGTTAATTTTAGAGCCACCTGTCGTTAACCCTTTTTTCGATGAATCGCATTCTAATACAACGTTATAAATAATCTAGTTTCTACTCATGCCACTCCTTCGATAGTAATAGTATTGACAACCTGTATATACAGGTTTAAACTGTGTGAAGTGTTTGAACTTGTATATACAGGTTTAATGGTTGAAATAAAGGAATTCTTTTTGGAGGTGTTCAACTTGAGTCAGTCCCAGTATTCGGAATGGTGGCGCCGCTCCACGGTGTATCAGGTGTACCCGAAAAGCTTTAAGGACACTACAGGCAACGGAACAGGAGATATTAAAGGACTTATTGAGAAATTAGATTATTTGCAGAAGCTTGGAATCGATATTGTTTGGTTACAGCCGGTTTATGTTTCGCCGCAACATGATAACGGTTACGATGTAGCAGATTATGAAAATATCAACCCGGATTTCGGTACGATGGAGGATTTTGACGAGCTAATACAGGAACTGCATAGACGCGAAATGAAGCTAATGATCGATATCGTGGTTAACCATACCTCGACTGAACATGAGTGGTTCAAACAGTCCATTTCAAGCAGGAACAACCCTTTCCGTGATTACTATATCTGGAAGGACCCGGCTCCGGACGGCGGCTTACCCAACAACTGGCAGTCGAAGTTCGGTGGGCCTGCCTGGCAGTTCGACGAAGCGTCGGGACAATATTATCTTACTCTCTTCGATAAAACCCAAGCGGATCTGAACTGGGAGAATGAGAAGGTACGTAGAGCAGTGAATGATATGATGTTATTCTGGGCTAAAAAGGGTGTCGACGGCTTCCGCATGGATGTAATTAATTTAATCTCCAAAGATCAGCGCTTCCCTAACGATGACGGGAGTGTTCCACCGGGGGATGGACGTAAATTCTATACTGACGGTCCACAGGTCCATGCATACATCAAAGTAATGTATGAAGAGGTGTTTGGTCCGTTTGAGATGGTGACTGTAGGAGAGATGTCCTCAACTACACTGGAGCATTGTATCCGGTACTCAAGTCCTGAAGAGCGGGAATTTTCCATGACCTTCAATTTTCATCATTTAAAAGTCGACTATCCGAATGGACAGAAGTGGGAACTGATGCCTTATGATTTCGAGGCAATGAAACGGTTGTTCGCGCAATGGCAGACCGGAATGCAGAAAGGCGGAGGCTGGAACGCACTATTTTTTAACAATCATGATCAACCGCGTGCTCTTTCCAGATTCACTGATGATAAGGTCTACCGTGTGGAAAGCGCCAAGCTGCTCGCGACAACTCTGCATGGCCTTCAGGGAACACCTTATGTATATCAAGGGGAAGAAATCGGTATGCCGAATCCGGTATGGAAAAGCATCGATGAGTTCCGCGACATTGAGTCACTAAATATGTACCGCATTCTGTGTGAACAGGGGAAAAGCCCGGAGGTTGCCCTCAGCATTCTACAGGAGCGTTCGCGGGACAATTCACGTACGCCGATGCAGTGGGATGACAGCCGGAATGCCGGATTTACCACTGGTACTCCATGGTTGAAGGTAGATGAGCGGTATCCAGACATCAATGTGCAGAAGGAACTGGAAAACCCTGATTCCATCTTCCACCATTACCGCAAACTAATTGCACTTCGCAAGGAGTATGGAGTATTCATAGAAGGTATTTTCAAGAGACTCGATGAAGGTCATCCTGAAGTCTTCGCTTACGCCAGAACAGGAGATGGAGAGACACTTGTTGTGGTCTCGAACTTCAGCAATAAAGAAATCTCTTTCCGCTTTAAAGACAATCACTGGACTGAATTGTCGCCAAGTGGTAAGGACGAGCTTCTGATTGGGAATACAGCAGATGCACCATCATTAACACAAGAGCTTCAGCTTAGTCCTTATGCTTCCTACATGTGGTTAGTCCGCTAACGAGGTGTACTTGAGAAGGAGCACACATCAATTTTGTAAGGAGTGAAGATATGGCTATAGACCGCAAAAATGTTGAAGATATTGTACGGGCGGTTGGGGGCAAGGAGAATATTGAGGTTGCGACGCATTGTGTAACCCGGCTGAGATTCTCGCTGTATGACGAGAGCAAGGTGGATTCGGAAGCCCTGGACCGTAACGAACTCGTAAAAGGACAATTCTCTGCGCAAGGGCAGTTCCAGATCGTTATCGGACCAGGAACTGTAGATAAAGTATACGATGAAATGATTCAAATCACTGGTGGTGCCCGCTCTTCCAAGGATGACGTGAAATCAGCGGCAGCACGGAAACAGAATCCATTGCAGCGGGCGATCAAAACACTGGCTGATATTTTTATTCCGATTCTTCCGGCCATCGTAACCGCAGGTTTGCTGCTTGGGATTAATAATATTTTGACCGGACCTGGTATCTTTTTTGATAGTAAGTCATTGGTAGATGTCTATCCTGCATGGAAAGACATTGCTGCGATTATTAACACGATTGCCAGCACAGCCTTCACCTTTTTACCAGCCCTTATCGGTTGGGCAGCTGTTACACGTTTCGGGGGCAGTCCTCTGCTCGGAATCGTGCTGGGTCTCATTCTCGTACATCCGGATCTATTAAGTGCCTACAGTTATGCAAGTGCTTCAACTGAGGGAACCGTTCCGACCTGGAATTTGTTCGGCTGGCATTTGGAGAAGATCGGTTATCAGGGGCAAGTATTGCCTGTACTGGTTTCGGCCTATATTCTGGCTAGACTGGAGAAGTTCCTCAACCGCCGGGTGCTTGATTCCATTAAACTACTGGTCGTTGCTCCAGTGACCCTGCTGGTTACAGGTTTTCTGGCCTTCACCATTATCGGACCCGTTACGTTCGCCATTGCCAATGCTATCACCTCGGGTTTGATCTATGTATTTGATCATTTTGCGCTCCTTGGTGGTTTGATCTATGGTGGATTCTATGCACTTCTGGTCATCACTGGGATGCATCATACTTTCTTGGCAGTCGATGTTCAGCTCATCGGCAGTGAGGGAGGCACCTTCCTCTGGCCGATGCTGGCGCTCTCCAATATTGCGCAAGGCGCTGCGGCACTGGCGATGATGTTCGTTGTTAGAGAACAAAAGGCAAAAGGGTTGGCGGCTACATCTTCCGTCTCTGCATTCCTCGGCGTGACTGAACCGGCAATCTTTGGGGTGAATATCCGCTATCGCTATCCTTTCATCTTCGGGATGATCGGCTCAGCAATTGCCGGTATGCTCCTTACCGTTAACCAGGTTCGAGCTTCATCCATTGGCGTAGGGGGAATTCCCGGTTTCCTTTCGATTTTCCCGAATCAGTGGGGCGTTTTCTTTATTGGCATGGTTATTGTTCTCGTTGTGCCATTTGCCGCCACAGTATTGTACGGACGTTCTGTAGTGGGTCGTTCCGAAAAGAACACAGCTACAGAGGCTTCTAGTACTACGAGCGAACCAGAGGAATTGAGCAGCCGTCATTCAGTTCAAGGGTCACAGGAATCAGTTAATATTCTAGAGCTTGTCTCACCACTTAGTGGAACTGCTGTATCGCTGGAACAGGTGCCCGATCCTGCCTTTGCTGAAAAGCAAATGGGTGAGGGAATTGCAATCGAACCTTCTGAGGGGAAAGTATATGCTCCCTTTGATGCTACAGTAGCTCATGTGATTAAGAGCAAACATGCGCTTATACTGGAGCATGCCAGCGGTGTTCAGGTATTAATCCACGTTGGAATTAACACGGTGGCGCTTAAAGGTAGCGGTTTTACCAGCCTGAAGAATATTGGTGATAAGGTGCAAGCAGGAGAGCTTCTACTAGAATTTGATATGGAAGCTATCCGCGCAGCAGGTTACCCGGTGATTACTCCAATCATCATTCCTGCAGGTCAGGAGATGGTCGAGAAGATCGAGGAGAAGACCGGACCAGCTACGGCCAAACAAACAAGCATCTTGACTATTCATCTCAAGGGTTGATAAAGGCTATATTGGCAAAGACTTTATACTTTAGAAAGACAGCCCCTTGGGGGCTGTTTTTCTATAAATATAAGAATTTATATGTTCAACGCTATAAATTTCCCTCCAATTGAATCGATGCTTCCAAAGGCATGACGTGATACAATAAAGGGCGGTGATCAAAATTGAGAGAAAATAAATATTTGCAAATTTATAATGAATACAGCAACCAAATCCATTCTGGACAACTGCTGCCGGGAACCAAGCTGCCTTCCGAAAGTGAACTCGCCGAAGCTTACGCTACTTCACGAGAGACCGTGCGCAAAGCGCTGAATCTACTTTTCCGTGAAGGATATATTCACAAAATTAAGGGCAGAGGCTCCTTTGTGCTTGACATGACCCGAATGGATTTCCCTGTTACCGGTTTGATTTCATTTAAAGAGATGGCCGATACCCTGGGTACTGCCTCGCGGACACTGGTAGAGCGGACGATACAAGAGCCGGCAGGCTCCGCAATCGCCAGACATCTGCAGATTCCACCTGAAACTCTGATTTGGAAGGTTGTTCGTGCCAGAGAGATTGAAGGTGAACGGATCATTTTGGATAAGGATTATTTTCGTGCGGATATTGTTTCCTTTCTGAGTGAGGAAATCGCGGAAGGCTCAATCTATGAATATCTGGAGCTGGAATTGGGACTTAAGATCAGTTATGCGAAGAAGCTCATATCTGTTGAACCTTCCACCGAGGAGGATCATAGACTGCTCGATTTGAAGAATTTTACGCATATTGTAGTAGTACGAAACTATGTTTATTTGGAGAACACGGTGCTTTACCAATATACCGAGTCTAGACACCGGCTGGATAAATTTCAGTTTGTGGATTTTGCTCGGAGGGTGAGACGATAAGCTAATGGTAAAGAGGAGTATCCCGGTTTGGGATACTCTTTTTTAATTAGAGATTCCTGTGGGGAAATTACAAATTCGAGTATGAAAATTCTATTTTATTCATCATTACCTGATTTGTGAATTATTCAAGCATAAAATGGAAAGCTGTCTTGTAAAGCGTGTCGTTCCCGTGTTTTGTATTAAACAACCAAGCGACATCTTGAACTTTTGGTCGATATTGTAGCAGAGAGACGCCGGTCCAGCGTTTAACCTGCCATTTGAAATGGCTCAAGGATGCATAACCGAGCTACTCTGAGATCATCTGAATTTTCAAATCGATTTAAGTATTAAATTTTTCGTTTGCTGTAGTTCGAAGTAAGAGCATCAAGAGAATTTTTAGTAGCTGTGGCAAAAGACTCGAGATTCCATATATTAACTTCTAATGGAAAATTGTTACGCATAGCACACACAGATAAAGAATAAGTAGAATCTATGTCATACTGTCGTAAGAAACTAGGCTGAATACTAGATGAACCCCGATCAAGATGAATCCTGTCGTTTTCTATTAAGATTGAAAACGAGTCAAGGGGTATAGATAACCCTCGTCCATCTGCTTTAATTATTGCCTCCTTTAAGGTCCACATTGAATAAAAAAATGCAAGCTGTTGATTGGACGGCATGGCTGATATTTTGTCATATTCAGCTGAAGAAAAAAATCTTTTCGCAATTTCCATATCAATAGATCTTATTTGCTCGATATCGATACCAACGGGCATTTCATCCACAATCAATACAACCCATTCTCCAGAATGAGACAAGTTATAGTGACAGGGTGCTGCTTGTAGATATGGTTTCCCATTTGCATTAGTAGTCAGTTTCAAGGTGAATTCTGTATTAGTAATGCCAATTAGTTTACATAATACAAGTCTAGAGAGTAAGTCAGCTACCAATGAACGAAGGCCGTCTTCAGGATGATGATACTTTTTGATTTTGTCTCTTTTGTTAGAAGGAAGATATATAAGTAGGTGTTCTTGCATTGTTAATATGTTATCAAAAGATAATTTTACGGCGTGTATTTCCATTTACTGTCTATATCTCCTTTTTAGAGCAAGATTTCTCATTAGATTTAGCGGATATACTATTTAGTCGCGCCCAATTCAGAACCATTATATAGTAGTTCTTTTCAAACGAATAGAATAAAAAACATATTTTGTTATAATCTATCTATTTTTCTGTATTTAGTGACTCAGTGCTATTTCCAACAGAGTGAACAAGTTAGAGCGGGCTGAGTTGAAAAATATGGACTAGTAAAGATATCAGAAATGACGTGCCAAGTAAGAACAAACCTCCAACAAATATCGTGAGAATAACGGGAGCAATACAACGGGCAGAATAGCATCTGACATTGTTCACGAAACTTCAACATTCTTTTCACTTTAAGGAAGGATTACCAACATCTGTGTTGAAAATCTTATGGTAAGGTAATTATTATTATTTATGTAAAAATAGTACCATTTTTTCAGGGGGTGACTAATTTAGTGATTATCGCAAAAAAAGAATACACTGCAAAATTGGCATTTGGCAATTAGACAGCACCCATAATTCTCAAATTCTTCAAGATTGAAAGGGCGAATGACCGTGGTTGATCATGTTTTTGAAATGCGCATTATAAATAAATACGGCTATTTGGTTTAGTTTCACAAAATATATGAAGTAAACAAAAATTTAATAAAGAGTGAGAGAGACGAACTATGAAATTATTTTGTATACCTTATGCCGGTTCTTCGGCCTCCATCTATAGTCAATGGTCAAGTGAATTAGGCGGAATCGCTGAAATTATTCCTGTGGAATTAGCTGGTAGAGGGAGGAGAATATACGATCCGCTTTATCGATCTTTTGAAGAAGCAGTTGAAGATGTTACATCAATTATTGTGCAGCAATTAAATGAAAATCCATATGCGATTTTCGGGCATAGCCTGGGGGCAATTCTTGCATATGAAACGATTCATCAACTGAAAAGTATGGAGTATATGGAACCTGATATCGCTTTTTTTTCAGCAAGATCTGCTCCGCAAATAATAGATAAAGATAAAGAAATCGTTCACACGTTTCCAGATGAAGAGTTTAAACGACATATAATGGAATTAGGCGGAACGCCGCCGCACTTTTTTGAAAATACTGAATTATTAGAACTCTTTTTGCCTATTATCAGGTCAGATTTTCGGATAGCAGAGACCTATTTATTCCAAGAGAGAAAAAGTAAACTTGGGTGCGACGTCTATATACTCTCCGGTAACCAGGACGAAACTACGTCAGGAGATGTAAGAGAGTGGGATCAAGTAACCGATAACGCTTGCAAGTATTTTGAATTTGACGGAGATCATTTTTTTATTCATAGTCAATCACAATCCGTTATAGAAACGATTAGAAAAGGTTTCAATTCTCGCTAGTCGCAAGAGGAAGAAGAGTAAAGGGAGTTATTCCAGTGTTTTTTTGAATTGTAAACGTATAAATAGGTGAATATGGGGCTGATATCCAGGGATATGAAACACTGATTTTGCTGGTGTGTACTGACCTGGTAACGCTCACTTATCAAGGAAACTAAAGCTTATCTGGAGAGTGTTCTAGATCGATTTGGATTTGTCTTCACACTGAAGAATGGTTCGTGCTCAATGTGATTGAAGGCCTTTTTACAAAGATGACAAAACAAGTGTTTCGCCAATTTTGTATTAAGTTCAAGGGAGATTTTAGGCAATGTCTCTTGCTGTGTCTATGGGGATTTAACGAAAATACTGTAACCTTTCGCTGGAAGTACGGGTTAGAAGGATGACAGTTATTTACATGTTATTTTAGAATTTATTTTCCAGTTAGTTCATTTAGAGTCAACACATTAATGAGGGAGACTCAAGTTATATGAGACATTTAAGTGGAAGCGAATCTGTATTTCCGTTAACGCACGCGCAGAAGAGGGTTTGGATGATGGAGCAGCATTATCCTGATACTTCGCTCAATAATTTGACGCTGTATTTTGTCTTTAGAGGAGAAGTGAATTTAGAGTGGATTGAATCAGCCATCCAATCTAATCTCAGCAAACATGTGGGTTTAGGATTACGATTCTTACGTACACAAGATGGTGAACCATATCAATATCTTGTGCCTTACCGCAAAACCCCATTGCCGCTAATAGATTTTAGTACTTCTAATAATCCCAAAGAGGCATTTAAACATTGGGCGCAACAACAAGCGGCTATCCCCTATCAATTAGAAAATAGCTCTTTAAATTACTTTGCCCTGTTCAAAATCAGTGATGATGAATGTGGGTATTTTCTCAAGGTACATCATATCATTGCGGACGGATGGTCAGGGTACGTATGGCATCGAGACGTACTTGAGATTTATGAAAAACTAGCGAAAGGCGAAGAACATCTAGTAGGGGGTTCTAGTAATTTTTTAGATTTTGCAGACAGTGAAAAAAAATATTTAGAGTCTAATCGGTACATAAAAGACAAGCGATTTTGGTTAAGTCATTATCAAGATTTTGAGTCCCCTACGATCATGGGAACTTCTAAAGTTGTTGCTGGCGACACGGTTGGAACACGGAAATCATTCCCACTGAGCAAAGAACTTTCTGATCGGATTAGAGAAAGACTTAACGAGAACGGTATTTCACTAAATGCTTGGTTTGTCTCGTTAATGCTTGTCTATTTGCATCGAACTACGGGGCAAAACGATTTAGTAATTGGGACTCCAGTTTCCAATCGTTCTGGATCGAAAGAAAAATCCGCAATTGGTATGTTTGCAAGTACGATGCCACTTCGGATTCAAATAAATACTATGCAAAGCTTCGACTCGTTTGCCCGAGAAGTACAGCGGGAGCTGGTGTCATGTTACTTTCATCAAAAATATCCTTACGAAAATTTAGTACAAGAATTAGATTTACGGAAAAGGGGAGTAGATCAGTTATTTTCTGTTGTTGTAAATAATTATGGCACAAGACTTGTCACTGACTTAGAAAGTTTAACTGTAGAAGCAACCGAGGTCTATAGTGGACATCAATATTTCCCTTTCCAGTTTATTATTAGAGACTGGTCCTTGAATGGCGAATTCGAATTGGATTTTGATTATAAAGCCAACCATACGGATGAGATTGTAGAGCACATTTATCACTCCTTTTCTGTAATGCTTCAGGATATTGTTCAAGAACCTAGTCTGAAAATTCAAGATATCTGTCTATTAGATGAAAAGAGTATCGAACAACTTACAGTTGACTTCAACGACACGGCGGCAGACTATCCGCGGGAAGCGACGATTCATGGGCTGTTCGAGGTGCAGGTCGAGAAGACTCCGAACGCGGTGGCGGTTGTGTATGAAGACCAAAAGTTGACCTATGCGGAGCTGAACGGACAGGCGAATCAGTTGGCTTGGAAGCTGCGCGAGCAGGGTGTGGGGTCAGAAACGATAGTAGCTATAATGGCTGAACGGTCTTTAGAACTGATAGTTGGAATCCTGGGTATTTTAAAAGCCGGCGGGGCGTACTTACCAATCGATCCCGCACTGCCAATCGAGCGGATCCGATATATGATTGGGGATAGTGGTGCGAAATTGCTTGTAACGACAACCTGTTCGAAGGGACAAGTGCCGATTAACATCGGAACAGTGGATCTTGGAGATCTGGGAACCGATCCAAGGAACTTTGCGAATCAAACGGACGTTCAGCGCTCCGACAATTTGGCTTATGTGATTTATACGTCTGGATCGACAGGCAGACCGAAAGGGGTAATGGTAGAACATCGAAGCGTCGTTAGACTGGTTCGGAATACCAATTACATTGATTTTTCGGAAGAACATCGCATTTTGCAAACGGGTTCTATCGTATTTGATGCCTCAACATTCGAGATATGGGGGGCTTTATTAAACGGGCATTCGATTCATATGGCCGCTTGGGATACGATATTGGATCCGTCCGCATTGATTGAGTGTGTCAAAAGAGATCGAATTACAACTATGTTTCTCACTACGGCGCTATTTAATCAGTTGGATCAGTATGAAACAGGAGCGTTTGCTTCACTGCGATATTTGCTGACGGGTGGCGAGACTCATTCCCCCACCCATATCCGAAGTATGTGCCATAAGTATCCAAACATAAAAATTGTAAACGTATACGGTCCGACAGAAAATACAACTTTTTCAATGTATTATCCAATTGTGCAGGTCAAGCAAAATAACATTCCAATAGGTAAACCAATCTCTAATACAACGGCCTATATATTGAATCATCAGGGGAATTTACAGCCGATAGGTGTTAAGGGAGAGCTTTGCTTAGGTGGAGATGGGTTGGCGCGCGGTTATTTAAATCTTTCAGAATTAACGGAGGAGAAGTTTGTTGAGAATCCGTATGTACCTGGCGAGCGAATATACCGGACTGGGGATTTGGCGAGATGGCTGCCGGACGGAAACATTGAATTTTTAGGCCGAATCGATCATCAGGTGAAAATTCGCGGCTATCGGATTGAGTGTGGGGAGATCGAAGCTATTTTGACGGCACATGAATCGGTTCGTGAAGCAGTCGTGATCCCACGAGAGGATTCACATAGACAAACGTACTTGTGCGCGTATATCGTGAGCAGTGAAGCGCTTTCGGTTCCGGAGCTACGTGCACATCTGGCCGTACAGCTGCCGGACTACATGATCCCACCCTATTTCGTAGTGCTCGAGAAACTACCGCTTACAGTAAACGGTAAGCTGGATCGCAAAGCGCTACCTATGCCGGATCGGGATACTGGTTTGCAAGGGTAC